>NZ_OX044366.1:2817891-4226837 GCF_943846705.1 uncultured Pseudomonas sp.
ACTGTTCGTCAAGCTGAAGCAGCGCGCGCCGGGTCTGCTCGGTAGTCAGGGCATAAAATGGAACTTCACCAAGTTTCTGCTGAGTGCCGATGGCCAGGTGATCAAGCGCTTCGCCCCGACCACCAAGCCTGAAGACCTGACTGCCGAGATCGAAGCGCTGCTGAAATGACCTCACTCAGTCTGCAAGTGGAGGAAGGGCTGCAGTTGGACAACCAGCTGTGCTTCAAGCTTTACGCGGCCTCACGTGCGGTGATTCGCGCGTATAAACCGATGCTCGAGCAGCTTGGTCTGACCTATCCGCAGTATCTGGCCATGCTGGTGCTGTGGGAATGGCAGCAACAGCCGCCCGCGCAGCCAACGGTGAAGGCGCTGGGCGAGCGTTTGCTGCTGGATTCGGGCACGCTGACACCGTTGCTCAAACGCCTGGAGCAGCAAGGCTTGTTGCTACGTAAGCGCTCGGCCAAGGATGAGCGTGAGGTGCATTTGGCCTTAACGCCAGCCGGCTGCGACTTGCGAGATCAGGTGTTGCCACTGAAAAACCAGCTGCTTTGTGAGCGCGGTGTTGATCTGGATGCGGTCGCCACATTGCGCAGCCAGGTAGGCGTGCTGCTTGATCAGTTTGCCGCGCTTAACCACTGATCGAGCAGGGCTGCCAGCTCATCCTTGCGGAAGGGTTTGGCCAGGTAGTCATCCATGCCTGCCGCGCGGCAACGTTCGCGCTCATCGGACAAGGCGTTGGCCGTCAGGGCGATGATTGGCAGTTCGGCGAACTCGGTTTTCTGGCGAATCCTGCGGGTGGTTTCATAGCCATCCATGACCGGCATGTTGCAGTCCATCAGGATCAACTCGACCGCCTGGGTTTCCAGCAGGCTCAGGGCTTCCGCGCCGTGATTGGCCAGTAGCACCTCGCAGCCCAGTTTCCCCAGCATACCTTTGGCCACCAACTGATTGACCGGGTTGTCTTCGACTAGCAGTACGCGGGCCTGGCGGCTGCGTTGTGGCTCGCTGTGCTGTTCGGCGGCATGCGCTTCGCCTTGACCAAGGTGGCGCCGCAAGGCCTGGAGCAGGGTCTGGCGCGACAAGGGGCGAGCCAGTTGCTCGATAGGCGAGAGTTCTTCCACCTGTTCGCCGCTGAGAAAATCGCCATAGGCGCTGACCAGCAGAATCGGCAGGTTGGAGAGTGCGCGCAGTTCATTCAAGCGCTGCGGGCAGTCACTGATCAACAGATCGGCATCAACCGTGGTCAGCCTCACGTCGGCGTCGAGGCGCTGATATTCCAGGCCCCAGCTGGGCAGCAGGTTGGCCAGCTGTTCGCTAAGCCCTGAGCTGGCGGGGCTAAGCCCGAGAATGCGTCCGCGCAGTTGCGGTGGTTGTGCTACAGCGCCCTTGCTGGGCAGCGGCAGGTCGACGCAGAACGTACTGCCAAAGCCTTCGCGCGTGTCGAGGCTGAGGTGGCCATGCATGGCTTCGCAGAGCCGTCGCGTCAGGGCCAGGCCCAGGCCGGTACCGCCAAATTGACGGGTAATACCAGCGCCTGCCTGGGCAAAGGGGTGGAAGATTCGTGCCTGGGCGTCTTCGGCGATACCGATGCCAGTGTCACGCACAATGATCCTGACGCCATCAGCCTGTGCGCGGAGGTTAATGTCGACGCGACCGAAGCGGGTGAACTTCAGCGCGTTGGACAGCAGATTGCTGACAATCTGCCTGACCCGGGTCGGGTCGCCGAGTAGCTGGTTGGGCAGCAGTGGGTCGATCAGGCAGGTCAGCTCGACACCGGGTGCAGCGTTCTGCGAAAGCAGGTTGGCGGTTTCTTCGACCAGGCTGCCGAGGTCAAAAGGGATGTGCTCCAGCTCCAGCTGGCCGGCCTCGAACTTGGACAGGTCGAGAATGTCGTTGAGCAGCTCGACCAGCACCTTGCCTGAGTCGTGGGCAATCGACAGCTGCTGGCGTTGCTGGTTGTTCAGTGGTCCGTCCAAAGACAGCGCAAGCATGCCCAGCAGGCCGTTGAGTGGGGTGCGAATTTCGTGGCTCATATTGGCCAGGAAGGCCGAGCGCGCGTGGGCCATGTCCAGTGCCGTGCGCTTGGCGGTTTCGAGCTCGCTATTGGAGTCGAGCAGGCGGCTGTTGGCTGCTTCCAGCTGCTCAGTGCGCGCCGAGACCATGTCTTCCAGCTCGGCCAGGTAGCGGGTCAGGCGGGCTTCTGCGTGTTGGCGTTGTTCGATTTCGCTGGCGATGCTGGCCAGCTGGCGGTTGGTCACGTTGACCAGCACCCCGATTTCATCGCGCTCGTGGCCGGGCGGGTAGGGCAGTTTGCTGTGGTTGGAGCTGCGTAGGTCGCGCTCGCTGAGGGCGCGGATAAAGCCAGTCAGCGGCTTGGTCAGCATGAAATAGAACATCACCAGGAGAATCAGTGACAGCAGCAGGCTGCGGGCGAAGCCGGTGACCAGGGTCAGCAGTGAGCGGCGCAGGAAGTGGCTGCCAAATGCATAGGTGTCCACCTCAAGGCTCAGTTTGCCCAGTGCCTCGGCGGGCGAGTGGCTGACGAATAGGGCGGTTTCGAAGTGCCGGCGCGGGCCGAACATGAAATCACTGAGTACCCGGTAGCGGCTTTGCATGGCCGGGCGGCTGACGCTGGCGAGGGTCAGCTGATTGTTGTCGATGATCTGGGCGCTGAGCACGGCAGGTGAGCGCAGCAGGCCCAGTACCAGTTCTTGGGCCAACTCGGCGTCGATGTTGTAGGCGATGCGCGCCGCTGGGTTGTGGCTGATCTCCATCAGCGCATTAATCTCGCGGTCGATGGAGGCATCTTCGCTGGCATAATCGATGCCCACTTGCAGCAAGCTGAGCGCCGTGCCGAGGATAAAGGCTACCAATACGGTCAAGCCGGCCTGTTTAAATGACAGGCGTTGGGTTAGCGCTATATCCATATGGGCTGGTGGTTCTCGTATTGAGTTGCCCGGCAAGCATAGCCCATCTGTCTCACCGGACGGCAGTGGCTGGCGGCTCAAAAAACCAGGAGTGTTCTGTGGATTCGCGGATAAGTGATTTTTTATTGCAGGCCGGGGCCGTGTTGGCTCGGCTGGAGCCGGTATTGCCGGTGCAGCGCCCCGTTATCGACTGGCAGGCGAGTTTGGCAGCACGTTGGCAGCACGTTGGGCGCAGTGGCTTTTTAGCGCCACTCAAGGTCAGCCTAGATATAGGTTTGGATGACTTGATCGGGGTGGATCGCCAGCGCAGCCAGTTGGCGCGCAATACTCAGCAGTTTATTCAAGGGCTGCCGGCTAATCATGCTTTGCTCTGGGGCGCGCGTGGAACCGGCAAGTCATCGCTGGTGCGGGCGCTGTTGGCTGAACATGCGGCGGCGGGGCTGCGCTTGATTGAGATTGAGCGCGATCATCTGGCTGACCTGCCGCGTATCGTCGAGCAACTGAGCGAGTTGCCGCAGCGCTTTGTGTTGTTCTGCGACGACCTGTCATTCGAGGCTGGTGAAGGCGCGTACCGCATGCTGAAGACTGTGCTCGACGGCTCCCTGGAGCGTGCGCCGGATAATGTGCTGCTGTATGCCACTTCCAATCGACGCCATCTGATGTCGGAAAAACACAGTGACAACGAAAACTGGCAGCGGGTGGATGGCGAGTTGCATCCCAATGAGGCGGTGGAGGACAAAATTGCGCTGTCTGACCGCTTCGGGCTGTGGTTGTCGTTCTACCCCTTCACTCAGGAGCACTTCCTCGACGTTGTGCGTCACTGGGTGGCGGTGCACGCCGAACAGGCAGGTCTGGCCTGGCAGTGGGATGAAACGTTAGAAAAGGCGGCTATTCGCTGGGCGCTGGGCCGCGGCAACCGCAACGGCCGCTGTGCCTATCAATTTGCCCGTGACTGGGTCGGGCTGCAATTACTGGATAAGACAGATGATTGATTTACAACCAAGCGGGCAGGGGCCCGATGACTATCCGTTTCTGCTGGCGCAGCTGCAGGCGTTACTGGCGGACGAGCGGGACTTTATTGCCAATGCGGCACAGTTTTCTGCGTTTTTGTTCCAGCAGCTAAGTGATCTGAACTGGGCTGGGTGCTACCTGGCGCGCGGCGAAGAGCTGGTGCTCGGACCTTTCCAAGGCAATGTGGCGTGCGTGCGGATACCCTTTGGTCGTGGTGTCTGCGGTGCCGCCGCAGCCACTGGGCAAACCCAGCGGGTTGACGATGTGCATGCCTTTGCCGGGCATATCGCCTGCGACAGCGCCTCCAATAGCGAGCTGGTGGTGCCATTGTTCAAGGGCGGGAGTTTGCTGGGCGTGCTGGATCTCGACAGTCCGTCGCTGGCGCGCTTTAGCGCCACGGATCAGGCGGGTATTGAGCGTTTGGTAGAGGTGTTTGTCGAACTCACCGATTGTTGAGGGTGCCCAGACAGCAAAAAGCCCGGTGAGTCCGGGCTTTTTGCTGTCTGGGCTGGCGACTTAGGCTGTTGCCGCCATCTTGGCGAGCATTTTCTGCTCGTTCGGCAAGACGCCTTGCACTGAGGGGCGTGCCTTGATCCGCGCATAATGCGCACTCAGATTGGGCCAGCGCTCGGCGTCGAGTTGTGCGTCGCCGTGCTGCATATTGATCAACTGGCAGGTGAGGGCCAGATCAGCCAGGGTGAGGCTGTCGCCGACCAGGTACTGGCCGCTGCCGAGGGTTTTTTCCAAATAGTCGAAATGCGGCGGGAGTTGCTCGTGCAGGGCTTTGTGCACGGCGGCTTCGTCGCTGCTCTGGCCGGAGCTTGGCTTCAACACGCGGTTGCTGAATACGGTGAAGGTGCACAGTGGCGCCAGTTCATAGTCAGCGTATTTTTCCAGCCAGAGCACCTGTGCGCGCTGCTCTGGGCTCTGGCCGAACAGGCTGGCGCTTTGCGGATACTTGTCGTCTAAGTACTGGCAAATCACGCTGGAGTCTGCGAGGGCCAAGTCGCCGTCTTTCAGGGCAGGGATACGCCCCAGCGGGCTCAGCTCTCTATACCAGTCAGGCTGCTTGCCAAATGGCAGGATGAGTTCCAGCTGATAATCCAGGGCCTTTTCGGCCAGCAACAGGCGGACTTTGCGGACGAAGGGCGACAGTGGCGCACCGTAAACAATCAGGCTCATGTGTGGCTCTCGTTGGTGGGCGTTAGCGCGCAACCTGCACGCCGGGGAGGGGTTAGTCGTAAATGTTGTTCTTCTTCCATTCGTTCTCGCCATCCAGAGACTCAAGGCCGGCATCCAGTTCGCTGGCTTGGTCGGCGTTGGTGTGGCTGGTTTCCAACACCATGGCATTGGCGCGAGCGAGTTGCTCTTGGAATTTCGTTAGGGCGTTCTGATAAGGGGCTGGGTCAGGCTGTTTGCGCAGGTACTGTACGCCGCGCTCGAAGGCTAGGCGGGCCTGTCCAGGTTGGTTTTGTTGCAACGCTTGTTGGCCGAGGTTGCCAAAAAACTCGATATGCACCTGGGTCAGCATATGCCGTACCTCTTGCAACCAATGTTTGGCATCGTTACTCGGGATAATCCCTTCTTTGGCACAGCGGGTCAGTTGGCCATGCAGGTTCTCCAGCTGGAAACGTACGTCCTTGGCCTTGGCTTCATTGAGGATGGGTTGCGCAGGGTTGTTTACGGGGATTGAGTCACCCAAGGCGATCAACTTGCGCAGCTCATCAATGCGGGCTTTAAGGGCGTTATTCGCTTTGTCCAACAGCAGCATGCGTTCACTGAAATGCAGTTGCAGGCGACTTAGTAGCAACTTCAGTGCTGGGCTCATCAGCTGACCGGGCAGAGCTTCGCCGAGATCGGTGCTGCGGCGCAGGCGGTCGTTGAGGTCGGCTTTGATGCGCGCCTTCTCCAGCTTGTTGTTCTCGACCATATGATTGATATAGGCAATGAGGATCAGTAGACCAATGCCAGACACAATCAATATGGTAATCACGAGTGGTGACATGGGGGAGTCTCTCGATTACCAGTTTCGCCCGAGTGTAGTGCCTTAGCGATGAGGCTCATAGAGCAGCCGCGGATTTGCAGCTGAAGTCGTTGATTTATAAAATTTTTTACATTGAGGTTGACGGCTCTGCAAAGGCTCAATAGAATGCGCGCCACTTCGAAGCGCAATGTGTAACAGCAAAACGCCTAGAAGCCGGATAGAAGTTTTAGCTTCCGGGCTGCGTCCCCTTCGTCTAGTGGCCTAGGACACCGCCCTTTCACGGCGGTAACAGGGGTTCGAGTCCCCTAGGGGACGCCACTTCTTTAAGAAGTGTGCAGGTTCTGAATGAAGTTGTTGTAAAGCGGGAATAGCTCAGTTGGTAGAGCACGACCTTGCCAAGGTCGGGGTCGCGAGTTCGAGTCTCGTTTCCCGCTCCATATTAAGAAAATCTGCTTTTTGCAGGTTTTCAAAGAGTTCCAAGGTCCCCTTCGTCTAGTGGCCTAGGACACCGCCCTTTCACGGCGGTAACAGGGGTTCGAGTCCCCTAGGGGACGCCATTTTTGTTGTTGCTACATGCTGTAATTGCGGGAATAGCTCAGTTGGTAGAGCACGACCTTGCCAAGGTCGGGGTCGCGAGTTCGAGTCTCGTTTCCCGCTCCAAATAACAAAAAAGCCGCTCATTGAGCGGCTTTTTTTGTGTCTGCAGATTCAGCTGCTGGAAAAAGCCCGCCGGTGATGCCGTGCGGGCTTTTTTGTTCTGCGTTGACTGCCGCTTAGTGCGTGCCGCCTTGGGCGGGCATGCTCAGCAACTGCTTTTCTTGGTTCCAGTCGAAAGGCTCATCGTTTTCTGCCGCGTAGAAACGGCGCTCTTCAAGGGCCTGGTACATCTCGATTTCTTCGTCCGGCATAAAGTGCAGGCAATCACCGCCGAAGAACCACAGCAGGTCGCGTGGAACCAGGTGGGCGATTTGCGGGTAGCGTTGAAAGATCTGGCTGACCAAGTCCTGGCCCAGGTAGAGGCTGGCTTCGGGATCGCCGGGCAAGTCGCTGAGCAATTCGTCGTAGCGCTCCAGGTACATGGCGTGGCTGTCATCGAGGATCTGCTCGGCTTCGCCCAGCGCCACCAATATGGTGCGCAAGTGCTGGAGCAGGGCGAGGTGGTGGTCGATGTGGACGTTGGCCATGGGGCAATCCTGTAGATAAAACGGGCGGCGCAGTATAAAGGCCGACGCTGCCCGCTGTCCTGATTGAGGTGGTTCCGGCTTCGTTGCAGTGGTCATGCCACGAAGCCGGATTTGCCCCTAGCGCACCTTGCCAGAACTTAGCGTTAGCTCCTCTTTGGCAAAGTCGTCGACATCAATCACCACGCGGCGTGCAGTTTCCGCCTGCTGCAAGCTGTGTGCCTCATCCGCGCTGAGGACACCGGCAGCCAGCGCCGCATCAATCTGGCTTTGCCCAGGTGTTTGCTGGACGTCGCCGGCCTTGACAGCGTTGTATAGCTTCTTCTGCAAAGGCTGTGCGTCCTGCAGCACGTTCATCGCATATTGCAGAGCACCCACCGGGTCTTGCTCGGTTTGCGGGCGGTAGCAGCCTTCGAGCAGCTCCTCCAGCGCAGGGTCGCCACTGTTGCGACCGATAATGGCAGCCAGCTGTGCATCCAGCTCATCGCTCGGGCCCTTGTGTCGGCGGCCCAGTGGCAACACCAGTGCGCGCAGGGCGCAACCCAGCAGTTTGTTGGGGAAGTTTGCCAGCAGATCTTCCAAGGCTTGTTCGGCCTTGCTCAGGCTCTCTTCCATGGCCCAGCGCAACATCGGTTGAGAGTGTTCAGGGTAGCCGAGGTCGTGGTAGCGCTTGAGGGCTGCTGAGGCCAGGTACAGATAGCTGAGTACATCCCCCAGGCGTGCCGACAAGCGCTCGCGGCGTTTCAGCTCGCCACCCAGGATCATCATGCTGGTATCGGCAAGCAGGGCAAAAGAGGCCGCTAGTCGATTGAGCGCGCGGAAGTAAGGCCGGCTGAGGTCATCACCGGGCTCCTGGCTGAACTGCCCGAAGCCCAGGCTGAGCAACAGGCTGCTGGCGGCGTTGCTGACGGCAAAGCCGATATGCTGCAGCAGCAGCTCATCAAACTCCTGCAAGGCTTGATCCTGATCCTCATAGCTGGCCAGGGCCATTTCCTTGAGTACATAGGGGTGGCAGCGAATCGCGCCCTGGCCAAAGATCATCAGGTTGCGGGAAAGAATATTCGCGCCCTCTACGGTGATGAAAATGGGTGCGCCCTGCCAGGAACGCGCCAGGTAGTTGTTCGGGCCCATGATGATGCCCTTCCCGCCGTGCACGTCCATGGCGTGACTGATGCACTCTCGGCCGCGCTCGGTCAGGTGGTACTTGAGGATGGCCGACAGCACCGAGGGCTTCTCTCCGAGGTCCACTGCGTTGGCCGTGAGGATGCGCGCGCTGTCCATCAGCCAGGCGTTGCCGCCAATCCGGGCCATGGCTTCTTGTACGCCTTCGAAGGCAGACAGGGGCACGTTGAATTGCTCGCGGATCTGGCTGTACTGGCCGGTCGTCAGGCTGGTGAACTTGGCGGCACCGGTGCCGACGGCGGGCAGGGAGATGGAGCGGCCTACGGACAGGCAGTTCATCAGCATCATCCAACCTTTGCCGAGCATCTCCTGGCCGCCGATCAGGTAATCCAGCGGGATGAATACATCCTTGCCGGAGTTGGGGCCGTTCATAAAGGCGGCGCCAAGCGGCAGGTGACGGCGGCCGATTTCTACCCCGGCGGTATCGGTTGGCACCAGCGCCAGGCTGATGCCCAGGTCTTCCTCCTCGCCCAGTAAGTGCTCGGGGTCATAGGCCTTGAAGGCCAGGCCGAGTAGGGTCGCCACTGGGCTGAGGGTGATGTAGCGCTTTTCCCAATTCAGGCGCAGGCCGATGACTTCCTCACCCTGCCATTGGCCTTTGCAGATGATCCCGGTGTCCGGCATGGCCCCGGCATCGGAGCCTGCCAGCGGGCCGGTGAGGGCAAAGCAGGGGATGTCTTCGCCACTGGCCAGGCGCGGCAGGTAGTGCTTGCGCTGTTCGTCGGTGCCGTAATGCAGCAGAAGTTCAGCAGGGCCCAGTGAGTTGGGCACCATCACGGTGGAGGCCAGGTCGCCAGAGCGGGTGGCCAGTTTCATCGCGACTTGTGAGTGGGCATAGGCTGAGAAGCCTTTGCCGCCATATTCTTTGGGGATGATCAGGGCGAAGAAGCCGTGCTCCTTGATGTGCGCCCAGGCTTCAGCGGGCAGGTCCATCTCTTGGCCAATTTGCCAGTCACTGACCATGGCGCAGAGTGCTTCAGTCGGACCATCAATGAAGGCCTGCTCTTCCTCGGTGAGCTGCGCCTTGGGGTAGGCGAGCAGGGTGTCCCAGTCGGGGCGGCCGCTAAACAGCTCGCCATCCCACCACACTGTGCCGGCCTCGATGGCATCGCGTTCGGTGGCTGACATGGGTGGCAATGTTTGCTTGAACCACTTAAATAGCGGCGCGCTGAGTAGGCTGCGGCGTTGCTGTGGTAGTACGAGAGGCAGCGCCACTGCCAGCAGTAGAAGCCAGAAGACGCCCATCAGCCAGGTAGGGGCGTGGCTGAAGATGCCCATCAGGATCAAGAAACCACCGACTATTGCGATTGCGGGGAGTGGCGCGCAACGGCGATGGGCGAGATAAGCCGTGCCGAACAGTAGGGCGAGTAACCAGAGAGCGAGCATGCAGAATCCTCCGTGATGACGATGTAGTTGAAGCACCATCATGAGCGTAGTCGACACATATGGCGACAAGAGCGGTGAGCTTGGCCGAATCGCCGTGACATTGGCCGGACTCACCTCGCTAGACTGATTTCTCAGTCATGGAGAACCCCTGATGCGCGAATATCTCAAGCCCGGCCGCTTCATCGATAGTGACCACCCTGCGTTGGTGGAGTTCGCAGAAACGTTCCGTGGCGTCAGTCGCGACCCTCGGTCGCAAGCCGTCAGCTTGTATTACGCGGTGCGTGATGAAATCCGCTACAACCCCTATGCCTTCAGTCGTCAGGCCGAAACGCTAAAGGCCAGTCATGCGCTGCAGTCGATGGAAAGTTACTGCGTGCCCAAGGCTAACCTGTTGGCTGCGTGTGCACGGCATTGCGGCATCCCGGCGCGTATCGGCTTGGCTGACGTGCGTAATCACCTGGCCACCCCGCGCCTGCTGGAAATGCTGCGCAGCGACGTATTCGCCATGCATGGTTACACCGAACTGTATTTGAATGATCGCTGGGTCAAGGCCACGCCAGCGTTCAATCTGGCGCTGTGCCAGCTGTTTAACGTGGCCGCGCTGGAGTTCGACGGCTGCACCGACAGCGTGTTTCACGCGTTCAACCAGCAGGGTGAGCGCCATATGGAATACCTACGCGACCATGGCCAGTTTGCTGATGTGCCGGAACAACTGTTCTTCGATCATCTGGCCGAGTGTTATCCACACCTGTTTAGTGAACAGGTGTTGTCTGTCAGTGGCGACTTTGCCGCTGAAGCCGTCAGCAGTACGCAGTTGCACTAAGCGCGCTCCAGCTGAGCTATCGACAGGATTGATAAGCATCATCGGCAAGGCCGGGTTTATTCCTCCGCTGGCGCTGGTAGGCTGTTGCACAGCCTCGGGGCACCAGTTTCCGCTAAAGGGCTGCGATAGACGGCGCCCAGGCGCTAGACTTGGGCAACTTTGCGCTGCGTGGCGCAGCCTTCCTCGACATTTTCTTAGCTATCAGGTGTGCGCATTTATATGAGTACCGCTCTGTCCATTCGCCAGTTGACCAAGACTTATGGCAACGGCTTCCAGGCCCTGCATGGCATCGACCTGGACGTGGCTGAAGGCGACTTTTACGCCTTGCTCGGCCCTAACGGTGCCGGTAAATCCACCACCATCGGCATCCTCTCGACCCTGGTGAGCAAAAGCAGCGGCACGGTCAATGTGTTTGGCCATGACCTCGACAAGCAGCCCTCGGCGCTCAAGCGTTGCCTGGGTGTGGTGCCGCAGGAGTTCAACTTCAACCAGTTCGAGAAAGCCTTCGATATCGTCGTGACTCAGGCCGGTTATTACGGCATTCCGGCGAAAATCGCCAAGGAGCGTGCCGAGCAATACCTCACGCAACTCGGCTTGTGGGACAAGCACAACGTGCCATCCCGTGAGCTGTCCGGCGGCATGAAGCGTCGCTTGATGATCGCCCGCGCCCTGGTGCATCAGCCGCGCTTGTTGATCCTCGATGAGCCGACCGCCGGGGTCGACATCGAGCTGCGTCGCTCGATGTGGAGCTTTCTCACCGAGCTGAATCAGCAGGGCATCACCATTATTCTGACTACGCATTATTTGGAAGAGGCCGAGCAGCTGTGCCGCAATATCGGCATCATCGACCACGGCCGGATAGTGCAGAACACCAGCATGAAGGACCTGCTCAAGACCCTGCATGTCGAGACCTTCCTGCTTGATCTGAAAGAATCGCTGCTGGTGCCACCCCATTTGACCGGTTACCCCGCACAGTTGCTGGATCACCACACCCTTGAGGTGCAGGTGGAGAAAACCCAGGGCATTACCGAGCTGTTCCGCCAGCTGGCTCTGCAGAACATCGAGGTACTTAGCTTGCGCAATAAAACCAATCGCCTTGAAGAGTTGTTTGTCTCGCTGGTGGAGAAGAACCTGGCGGGGGCTGCGGTATGAGCAGCACTTATCTGAACTCCGAGCTGGCCGCCAACATGGTGGCGCTGCGCACCATCGTTTACCGTGAGGTTCGCCGCTTTACCCGGATCTGGCCACAAACCCTGCTGCCGCCAGCCATCACCATGGTTTTGTACTTTGTGATCTTCGGCAACCTGATTGGCCGGCAGATCGGCGACATGGGCGGTTTCAGCTACATGGAGTACATCGTGCCGGGGCTGATCATGATGTCGGTGATCACCAACTCCTACGGCAACGTGGTGTCGAGCTTCTTCGGCAGTAAGTTTCAGCGTTCGATCGAGGAGCTGATGGTGTCGCCGGTGTCGCCGCACATTATCCTCACCGGCTATGTGATTGGCGGGGTACTGCGCGGCCTGGCAGTTGGCTTTATCGTCACCCTGCTGTCGCTGTTCTTCACCAAGCTGCAGGTGCACCACTTGGGTGTGACCGTGCTGGTGGTGTTGCTGACCGCGACTATCTTTGCCCTCGGCGGCTTTATCAACGCGGTGTTTGCGCGCAACTTCGATGATATTTCAATTATTCCGACCTTTGTCCTGACGCCGCTGACCTACCTGGGCGGGGTGTTCTATTCGATTACTCTGCTGCCGCAGTTCTGGCAGACGGTATCGTTGGCCAACCCGGTATTGCACATGGTCAACGCCTTCCGTTACGGCATTCTTGGGGTTTCGGATATCCGTATCGGCGTGGCCATCAGCTTTATGCTGGTGGCCACGGTGGTGCTGTATAGCGTGTGTATCCGTTTGCTGGTGAGCGGCCGTGGTATGCGCCAGTAACCTATCTAATATCGGGAAACAGTTTTGACGGCTGATCGCTGCGGCTCGGCCGTTAGACTCAGCTTCTACAATGACTAGGGGTTGTATATGTTTGCCCGCGCGCCTGCTCTGCTCGTCGCTTTTACGCTGTTGTACACGCTGACCATTACCCCGGCATATGCCAACGAAGGGCCGCTGGTTGAGGTAGTCAAGGTTGAGCGCAGCCTGGTGCGTGATGAGCTGGTGACCTTTGGCTCGCTGCGCCCCGATGAGTCGGTGATGATCCGCCCGGAAATCGCCGGCCGCATCGCCCAGCTGCATTTTCGCGAAGGTCAGCGCATCGCGGCGGGAGCTCTGCTGGTTAGTCTGGATGATTCGATTGCCCGCGCCGAATTTGCCCAAGCACGCGCCAACCTGAACCTTGCGGAAAACAACTTCCAGCGTGCACAAATGCTGTTCAAGCGCGGTGCCAGTAACGCGCAGGCGCTGGATGAAGCCAACGCTGAACAGCAAGCCTCGCGTGCCAGCCTGGCGCTGTCGCAGGCGCGCCTGGACAAGACCCGTATCGTTGCGCCGCATGAAGGCGTACTGGGCTTGCGTCAGGTTAGCCCCGGCGATTACCTCAGCGACGGTCAGGACATCGTCAACCTGGAAGTGCTCGACCCGCTCAAGGTCGATTTCCGTATTCCGCAAAAAGCCGTCAGCCAGGTGCGTCTAAAACAAGCCATCGAAATCAGCCTGGATGCTTATCCGGGTGAACGCTTCAGTGGTGAGATTTTCGCCATCAACCCGCGCCTGGACGAAGCAGGGCGTAGCCAGGCGATTCGTGCGCACATCAGCAATCGCGAAGGCCGCCTGAGCCCGGGGCAGTTTGTACGCGTTTCGGTGATCCTGGCCGAGCGGCCGAACGCCCTGGTGATTCCTGAAGAGGCCATCATGCCGATGGGCGAGCAACGGCTGGTCAACCTGGTGGTAGACGGCAAGGTTGCGCTGCGTGAGGTGGTGCTGGGCAAGCGGCTGGACGGCAAGGTAGAGGTGGTGGAAGGTCTGCAGGGTGATGAAACCCTGATCAGCGCCGGTTGGCACAAGGTGCGCGCCGGCTCGCCCGTGCGCACCAAGGTGGTGGAGCCTGCACCATGACGCTGTCGGATATCTGCATCCGCCGGCCGGTATTTGCCACCGTGCTGTCGTTGATCGTGGTGCTGCTCGGGCTGATGGCCTACGACCGTTTAGCGGTGCGCGAGTACCCAAACATCGACGTGCCGATTGTCACGGTTAACGTCAGTTACCCCGGCGCCAGCCCGGAAATCATGGAGTCCCAAGTCGCTCAGCCGATTGAGGACGTGTTGTCGGGTATTGAGGGGCTGGATTTTGTCAGCTCCATCAGCCGCTCGGAAAACACCCAGATCACCGCGCAGTTCCGCCTGGGCAGCAACTCCGATGAGGCCGCCAACGATGTGCGTGATCGCCTCGGCCGCGTGCGCGGCTTGCTCCCGGATGAAATCGCCGAGCCGATCGTGCAGAAAGTCGAGGCCGATGCGCAACCGGTGATCTGGATCGCCTTTTACAGTGACCGTTACAGCGCGATGGAGATCACCGATGTGCTGGAGCGGGTGATCAAGGATCGCCTGCAGACCATTCCCGGAGTCTCTGAAGTGCAGATCCGTGGCGCGCGTACCTTCGCCATGCGCATCTGGCTCGACCCGGAGAAGCTCGCGGCGCACCACCTCACCGTGCAGGATGTCGAAGGCGCGCTGCGCCGGCAGAACGTCGAGATCCCGGCCGGGCGCATCGAGTCGCAGCAGCGTGAATTCACTGTGCTCTCGGAAACCGACTTGAACACCCCGGAGCAGTTCAATCAGCTGATTCTCGATGATTCGCGCGGCTACCTGCTGCGCCTGGCCGATGTTGGTTATGCCGAAATCGGCGCCCGGGATGAACGCAGCATTGTCCGCTACAAAGGCCAGCCGGCCGTATCAATGGGGATGATCAAGCAGGCCACCGCCAACCCGCTGGATATCTCTGATGGCCTGACGGCCGCCATGCCCGATGTGCGCGCGCTGCTGCCGGATGGCATGGAAATGGTGGTGGCCAGCGACAACTCGTTGTTTATCCGCGAGTCGATCGACAACGTGTTTATCACCATCTGGGAAGCGGTGGGGCTGGTCATCCTGATCATCTTTATCTTCCTGCGCTCACTGCGCGCCACCCTGATTCCGCTGGTGACCATTCCGGTGTCGCTGATCGGCGCGTTCGCCCTGATGTCGCTGATGGGCTTCACCATCAACACCCTCACGCTGTTGGCGATGGTGCTGGCCATCGGCTTGGTGGTGGACGATGCCATTGTCATGCTGGAGAACATTCACCGGCATATTGAAGAGGGCATGCAGCCCATGCAGGCGGCGTTCAAGGGCAGCCGCGAGATTGCCTTTGCAGTGATCGCCATGACCCTGACGCTGGCGGCAGTATTCGCACCTATCGGCTTTATGCAG
Organism: uncultured Pseudomonas sp.; assembly: GCF_943846705.1. NCBI lineage: Bacteria > Pseudomonadati > Pseudomonadota > Gammaproteobacteria > Pseudomonadales > Pseudomonadaceae > Pseudomonas > uncultured Pseudomonas sp. The sequence goes on from NZ_OX044366.1 coordinate 2,832,800, forward strand.
GGCACCACCGGCAAGCTGTTTACCGAGTTCGCCTGGACGTTGGCTGGTGCGGTGCTGGTGTCCGGTTTTGTTGCCCTGACCCTGACGCCGATGATGTGCGCGCTACTGCTCAAACCGCATCAGGCCGGCGAGCGGCATAACCGCGTGTACAACCTGATCGAGAACTTCCTCAATGGCCTGACCTACAGCTACAAACACCTGCTGGCCAAGGCGCTGAGCGCCTGGGTACTGGTGGTGGGCGTGCTGCTGTTGACCGTGGTGGCCTGCGTGCTGTTGTTCGCCGGATTAAAATCCGAGTTGGCGCCGACTGAGGACACCGGCACCATCATTGGTGTGTTTAGCGGCCCGGACGGCGCAACCCTGAATTACACCGGGCGTTATGCCAAGGAGATTGAGGACGCCTATGCCAGCATCGCCGAAACCAACCGCTACTTGGTGGTGGCCGGCTTCCCTACGGTGGCCCAAGGCATATCCTTTTTGAAGCTGGAGGACTGGGCAGACCGTTCACGCAGCCAGTTTGAAATCCGCAATGAGCTACTGCCCAAATTGCAGGAAATCGCCGGCGTACGCGCCTTCCCGGTCAACCGTCCGCCGCTGGGGCAGAGCGCGCGTAATCAGCCGGTCAACTTTGTGATTCGCTCATCCATGGAGTACCGCGAGTTGCAGGGCTATGTTGATGAGCTGCTCAACGCCTTGGCTGATTACCCAGGGCTGGAAAGCCTGGACAGTGACCTCAAGCTCAACGCGCCGCAGCTTAAGGTGGCGGTTAATCGCGAGCAGGCCGTAGCGGTGGGCACCGACGTGGCCACCATCGGCCGCAGCCTGGAGAGCCTGTTTGGTAGCCGTCAGGTGACGCGCTTTAAGCAGAACGGCGAGCAGTACGATGTGCTGGTGCAGTTGCAGGGTGTCGACCGCAGCAACCCACAGGACCTCGACCGTGTGTATGTGCGCGGCCGTGATGACAATATGGTGCAACTGTCCAACCTGATCGAGGTCAGTGAAAGCGTGGCCCCGCGCGAGCTCAACCATTTCAACCAGCTGCGTGCGGTGACGGTGAGTGCCAACGTCGGTGCCGGCTTTACCCTCGGTGAAGCCTTGGCGCATTTGGAAAGCACGGCACGCAGGGTGTTCCCCGGCGAAACCCAGTATGACTACACCGGTACCTCGCGCGAGTTTAAGGAGTCCAGTGCTGGCATCGCGCTGATTTTTGCCTTGGCCCTGGCGTTTATCTTCCTGGTGCTGGCGGCACAGTTCGAGAGCTTTAGCGATCCGCTGATCATCCTGTTCAGCGTGCCGTTATCCATGGCCGGGGCCTTGCTGGCGCTGACCCTGTTCGGCGGCACCTTGAACATCTACTCGCAGATTGGGTTGGTGACGCTGATTGGTCTGATTACCAAGCACGGCATTCTGATCGTCGAGTTTGCCAACGTCTTGTTGCGTCAGGGGCATGAGCTGCGGGCTGCGGTGATTGAGGCTTCGGTGCAGCGTCTGCGGCCGATTCTGATGACCACCGGTGCCATGGTGCTCGGCTCGCTGCCGCTGGCCATCGCCACTGGGGCGGGGGCGGAAAGCCGTCAGCAAATTGGCCTAGTGATTGTCGGCGGCTTGTTGGTCGGCACCTTCTTCACTCTGTTTGTGATTCCGACCCTGTACATGCTGCTGCGTCGCTGGCGGCCGCTTAAGTCGCAAGAGGAGGCTATGGCGGTTGGGTAAGATGGAGCAAGCGGCGCGTTGGCTTAATCAACGCGCTATCATCCGTGCCTTGCACCACTAACCCCTCCTGCGTAAGCGTATTTATCGGGATTTGTTATGTACCAACTTAACGATCTGCTGCACCTGATGGCCCGTCTGCGTGACCCGCAGCATGGTTGCCCGTGGGATCTCAAGCAGAGCTACGCGACGATCGTGCCGCACACCATCGAGGAAGCCTACGAGGTGGTCGACGCGATTGAGCGTGGCGACTTCGATCACCTGCCGGGTGAGTTGGGCGACCTGCTGTTTCAGGTGGTGTATTACAGCCAGTTGGCGCGTGAAGAAGGGCGTTTCGAGTTTGCTCAGGTGGTCGACGGGATTACCCGCAAGCTGCTGCGTCGGCACCCCCATGTATTTGCCGATGGCGACCTGTATGGCGCGCCGGACGTGGCCAAGCTCGAAGAGGCTGCGGTCAAGCAGCGCTGGGAAGAGCTGAAAGCTGAAGAGCGCGCCGCCAAGGCCGTTGCCCCCGAGCAGTTGTCGCTACTCGACGATGTGCCCACGGCCTTGCCGTCACTGAGCCGGGCGATCAAGTTGCAGAAGCGCGCCGCCCAAGTCGGGTTTGACTGGCCAGACGCCTTGCCAGTGGTAGATAAGGTGCGCGAAGAGCTGGATGAAGTGCTTGAAGCCATGAGCGAAAACGACCCTGAAGCCATAGCCGAGGAAATCGGCGATCTGCTGTTTGTGGTCAGCAACCTGGCGCGGCACCTGAAAATCGATCCGGAAACGGCCCTGCGCGCGGCCAATGGCAAGTTCGAGCGGCGCTTTCGTTTTATCGAGCAAACCTTGCGCGAGCGGGGGCGGGCTATGCAAGATTGCCCCCTGGATGAGTTGGATGCGCTGTGGGGCGAAGCCAAGAAGCTGGAAAAACTCACCCCGAGTTGCTGAATACATAGGCGCTAGTGCGTCTGCATACGACAAGTTACGGGTGGGCGCGCCCACTCAATATTGATGGTTGGAAGGTAGGTTATGGCTCTCTCACTACGCGATCAGATGCTTAAAGCGGGGCTGGTCAACGAAAAGCAGGCCAAACAGGTCGGCAAGGAAAAACAGAAGAAGCAGCGTCTGGAGCAGAAAGGCCACATCGAGAAGGACGAGTCGCAAAAGCTCGCTGCTCAACAGGCCATGGCCGAGAAGGCTGCGCGTGATCAGGAGTTGAACCGCCAGCAGCAGGAGAAAATTGAGCAAAAAGCTCGCGCCGCGCAGGTCAAGCAACTGATCGAGGTGTCGCGCCTGCCCAAGCTGACCACCGAGGATTACTACAACTTCGTTGATGACAAGAAGGTCAAGCGCCTGTCGGTCAACGCGCTGATGCGCAACAAACTCAGCAGTGGTTCGCTGGCCATCGTGCGTCACGCTGGCGGTTATGAAGTGATCCCGCGTGAGGCGGCGCTGAAGATTCAGGAGCGTGACGCGCAGCGTGTGGTGTTGCTCAATACACCAACCGAAGCGCCGGATGCCGATGATCCGTACGCGGCCTATCAGGTGCCGGATGATTTGATGTGGTAAACCCATCGTCTGCGGCGGCTGCTTAGCCGCCGTGGCCGGCGAGCACTACGCGCCCGAAGCTGGCGTTTGGGTTTAGTGGGGTGATGGCGAGGAGTTGGTCCAGGCGCAGACGCTGTTCGCCAGCGGCGCTGCGCACCAGCAGAAACTCCTCCTTGCTTGCGCTGGTTTGCGTTGTCAGCGCCTCAGCATCAAGGACGCTGCCATCGCTCAGTTCGAGATGCACGCGGTAGTGGTGCAGGCAGGCGATTTCCAGGTAGTCATGCAGGTCGCAAGCAAGGGCTTGGTAATCGCTGCTCATGGTTGTGCTCCGCTGTAAGTTACCTGCAGAGTAGAACGCTTAGGCACAAAAAAACCGGGCCATTGCCCGGTTTTTTATCTGCACTCAGCACTCAGTCCTGGCGGCCTTCAACGACTCGACCGTCAACGCTGCCTTGTTTGAGCATGATCTGGTATTCCTTGCCGTCTTTCTCGACCTGATGCAGGCGGACCAGTAGGAAGTCCCAGTCCTTGGCGAACCAGAGGATGGTCTTGCGGCTGCTTTGGGTCGGGTCACGCACACGCTCGACCTTGATCGCATCGATCAGGCCCGCCTTGGTGCGCACCACTTCCTCGCCGAGTACGCGGAAGTCATAGGTTTCCACTTCGTCACCATCGACCACCTGGTAACTCATGCTCTTGGTTCCGGCAGCCACGTCGTACTGCAGGGCCAGCTGGTAAGTCGATTTATCCAGCAGGCCACGGTTCAACGGCAGGCGCACCGGTGTATCGCGGTCGCTGCCGATGACTTGCTTGGCATCCCAGTCAAAGTCTTGCTCGATTTTCTTACCTTTGCCCAGGCCGTTGCGTTGATACAAATAGCTCTGGGGCAGGAACGTGGTGTTATCCACGCGCAGGGTGCTTTCTTCGGAAAGGCTAGCAATCAGCATGGAAGCTTCAAAATTGAGCTTCCACAGGCCATTGTCCAGCGCCTGCAGGCTACGTTCGGCGCTGCCGCTGACCGGCAGTTGCTTCCAGTCGGCGGTGTAGCTGGCGGAGAAGGGCTTTAGCTCAACGGCGAATGCCGGCAGGCTCAGAAGTGTCAGTGCGAACAGTAAGGCGCGACCCATGGTGTCTCCTGTTTACGTTCGGATAAGGTGTCCAGTACTCGGTAGCAGGTGCTCGTCCAACATCGCCCCTTGCGCCGTCAGGTGCAAGCGGCCTTCGGCAAACCAGCGGACTGCCAACGGGTAAATCACATGCTCTTGCTCGTGTACGCGCTGCGCCAGACTGTTTTGCGAATCATCGGGCTCGACCGCTACCACTGCTTGTACGACCAGTGGCCCGCCATCGAGTTCCTCGCTGACGAAGTGCACGCTACAGCCATGTTCACGGTCACCTGCCTCTAACGCGCGTTGGTGGGTATGCAGGCCTTTGTATTTCGGCAGCAGGGACGGATGGATATTCAGCAGGCGTCCGGCGTAATGACGGACAAAGCCGGGTGTGAGGATGCGCATAAAGCCGGCCAAAACCACCAGCTGCGGCTGGTAGCCGTCGATCGCCTTGATCAGGGCAGCGTCGAAAGCTTCGCGGCCGTCGAACTGCTTGTGATCCAGTACCGCAGTGGCGATGCCAGCGGCCTGCGCGCGTTGCAGGCCGTAGGCATCGGCGCGGTTACAGATCACCGCGCTGATGCGGGCCGGGATGGTCCCGGCCTGGATGCTGTCAATCAGCGCCTGCAGGTTGCTGCCGGAACCGGAGATCAGCACCACAACATTGCACGGTGTCGGCATTAGTGCTGGTTCAGGTTGTTCAGGACGACTTGGGCTGCACCTTCGGCCGCTGTGTTGATCTGGCCGATGACCCATGGCTGCTCGCCAGCGGCGGTCAGGGTTTGCAGGGTGATATCGACTTGATCCTGGGCGACGCAAATAACCATGCCGACGCCGCAGTTGAGGACGCGGTGCATCTCGTGCTCATCGACGTTGCCTTTTTCCTGCAACCAGTCGAATACCGCTGGGCGGGTCCAGCTGGCTACGTCGACCACCGCTTGTGCGCCTTTTGGCAGCACGCGCGGGATGTTGTCGAGCAGGCCGCCACCGGTGATGTGGGCCATGGCTTTAACCGCACCGGTGTCCTTGATCAGCTTGAGCAGCGGCTTGACGTAGATACGTGTCGGTGCCATCAGCAGGTCGGTCAACGGCTTGCCATCGACCTGGGTGGTTTCGATCTCAGTGCCGGAGACTTCGATGATCTTGCGGATCAGCGAGTAGCCGTTGGAGTGCGGGCCGGAAGACGGCAGGGCGATCAGGGCATCACCTGCAGCGACTTTGGAGCCGTCGATGATCTCGGCTTTTTCCACCACACCCACGCAGAAGCCGGCCAGGTCGTAGTCTTCGCCTTCATACATGCCGGGCATTTCAGCGGTTTCACCGCCAACCAGCGAGCAGCCTGCCAGTTCGCAGCCTGCGCCGATGCCGGTGACCACAGTGGCGGCCACATCAACGTTGAGCTTGCCGGTGGCGTAGTAGTCGAGGAAGAACAGCGGCTCGGCACCGCATACCACCAGGTCGTTCACACACATGGCGACCAGGTCCTGGCCGATGCTGTCGTGCTTGTTCAGGTTCAGCGCCAGGCGTAGCTTGGTGCCGACACCGTCAGTACCGGAGACCAACACGGGCTGCTTGTAGCCAGCCGGGATCTCGCACAGCGCGCCGAAGCCGCCCAGCCCACCCATGACTTCCGGACGCGCGGTGCGCTTGGCCACGCTTTTGATGCGTTCGACCAGGGCTTCGCCCGCGTCGATATCTACACCTGCGTCCTTGTAGCTGATGGAGGGTTGCTTGCTCATAGATCCAGGCCTTTAGGGGAAATTCGGATAGACACCGCCGCTTATGGTGGCGGTCTGCGAAGGCGCGCGATTTTATCAGGCTTACCCGGCAGCGGCCAGCCGCCACGGTTGCGGCCGTGGGGATGGCTGTTTAAGGTGGCCACGTGCTGACAATCTGGCCGCTGCCGACTAAACGCGGCTGAAAATGCCTTTGGAATGCCCCTTGGCAGCCTCTAAACTGGCAATCCAGCGCCCTTGTTGGCTGCCTTGTGTGGCCTGGGTTGGCTGGCATTGTTGTTAAATCTGGCCTGCGTGCCGCTTTCCGTCCGTCGAGAACCTCTTCATGCGTTTGATCGCTCGCCTGCTTCTTGTCTGTTTATCAGTGTCTGGTCTGCCCGTCTTGGCCGCGCCCGTGAGTGATCTGTACCAGGTCCGCGAAGCGCTTAGCAGCCAGCAACCGCAAGAGCGTGCGGCGGCACTGAGTCGCGCGTTGGATACCTTGGTGCTGCGCTTGACGGGCACGGCCGATGCGTTGCAAAACCCGGCTGTTGTGGCGTTGCGCAAAGACCCGCAGCAAATCGTTAGCCAATCTGGCTATCAAGGCGAGATGTTGCTGGTCGACTTCGATCCGCTGAGCACCGAGCGCAGCCTGCGTCAGGCGGGCCTGGCGCTGTGGGGCGCGAATCGTCCGAGCATCCTGCTCTGGTGGTTGAGTGACGCCAGTGATGGCAGTCGCCTGTTGGGTGATGGCCAAGCCGCTGCTGCACTGTTCAATCAGGCCGCGCAACACCGTGGTCTACCGCTGCGTCTGCCGTTGGCGGATCTTTCCGAGCAGTTGCTGGCCGTGCCGGAAAACCTTACCGCGAATGATCCCGCCGCTTTGCGTGAAGCGTCCGAACGTTACACGGCCGATGCCGTGCTGGCGGTGCTGGCGCGTGAAGCAAACGGGCAGTGGCAGGCCGAGTGGCGGTTGTGGCTGGGCGATGAGCGTGAGCAGGGTAAGGCTAAGGGCGCGGATCAGGCGGCACTGGCAGATGCCGTCCTGTTGGCAGTCAATCAGCGTTTGGCACCACGTTTTATTGTGGCCCCCGGTGTCGCCAGTAGTTTGACTGTCGAGGTGCAGGGCGTCGACCTGGCGCGCTACGCCGAATTACAGCGCATTCTTGAACCTTTCGCCGCGCAACTGCGCAAGGTAGAGGGCGACACCCTGACCTTTGCCGTCAATGCCAATGCCGAGCAGCTGCGGGCGCAACTAGGCCTGGCGCAGTTGCAGGAAGTCCCGGCCGAGGCTCTGCCGATTGAGGGTGGTCAGGCGGTAACGCTGCCTGCCACCGAGGCGGCGCCAGTGGTGCCGGCTGAGCCGCAGGGCAAGGTGTTGAAGTTTCGCTGGTAGGTTGCAGTTATTACGGCCGCCCTGGCGCAAACACCGCAGCTCGATAGCTGCGGTTTGCTTATGCCGTAAGCCCCGGCTTGGGTGTTTCTGAATTAAGCATTGGTATATGGAGCGCAGCGCATGATCGAGTCGCATCGTTGGATATGGATAGTCGCAGCGTTGCTGCTGGGTGGCCTGCTGTACCTGCTGGCACCGATTCTTTCACCCTTCCTGATCGGTGTGTTGCTGGCTTACATGGGCGATCCGCTGGTCGACCGTCTGGAGCGCTGGAGGTTGTCGCGGACCTGGGGTGTGGTGCTGGTGTTTGCGCTGATTAGCCTGGTTATGGCCATTCTGTTGCTGGTCTTGGTGCCTATGTTGGGTAAGCAGCTGGTGCGTCTGTATGAGCTGGTGCCACAAATACTCGACTGGGTGCAGCACCAGGCTTTGCCGTGGGTTCAGCTCAAGCTGGGTTTGAGTGATGGCTTCTGGCGTTTTGATCAACTAAAAGAGGCGCTGTCCGGGCAGTTGGGTAAAACCACCGATATCGTTGGCATGCTGCTGTCCAAGGTCACTTCTTCGGGCCTGGCGTTGCTGGCCTGGCTGGCCAATCTGCTGCTGATTCCGGTGGTCAGCTTCTACCTGATGCGTGACTGGGACCTGATGGTCGCCAAACTGCGTAGCTTGCTGCCAAGAGGTCGTGAAGGGCTGGTTGTGCAGCTGTTTAGTGAGTGCCATGAAGTGCTCGGGGCTTTCCTGCGTGGCCAGTTGCTGGTGATGCTGGCGCTGGGCGTGATGTATGCCAGCGGGCTGATGGTGATTGGCTTGGAGCTTGGGCTGCTGATCGGTGTGTTGGCCGGCCTGGCCAGCATCGTGCCGTACCTGGGTGTAGTAGTGGGGGTTGGTGCGGCAATGACGGCGGGCTTGTTCCAGTTCGGCCTCGACTTCTATCCACTGCTGGGCATTGCCGGCGTATTTGTGGTCGGGCAAATGCTCGAAGGCATGCTGCTGACGCCCATGCTGGTGGGCGATCGCATCGGCCTGCATCCGGTTGCAGTGATCTTCGCGATCATGGCCGGCGGCCAATTGTTTGGCTTCAGCGGCATCCTCCTGGCTCTGCCGGTGGCAGCGGTGATTATGGTTTTAGTGCGTCATCTGCATGAATTCTATAAACTTTCCAATCTTTACGGTGAGCCAGCCCGTGGTTCCGACGAGCCGCCCAACCCAGCATGACACCCATACAACTGCCTCTAGGTGTGCGTCTGCGCGATGACGCCACTTTCGCTAACTACTACCCCGGAGCCAACGCTGCGGCGTTGGGCTATGTCGAGCGTCTGTGCGAAGCCGATGCCGGCTGGACCGAAAGCCTGATCTACCTGTGGGGTGCGCAAGGCGTGGGTTGTAGTCACTTGTTGCAGGCGGCTTGCTTGCGCTTTGAGCAACGCGGCGAGCCGGCGGTGTACTTGCCGCTGGCTGAGTTAGTCCAATATGGCACGGGGCTGCTGGACAATCTGGAACGCTACGAGCTGGTCTGCCTGGATGGCCTGGATGCGGTGGCCGGGGACAGTGAGTGGGAAGAGGCGCTGTTTCACCTGTTCAACCGGCTGCGTGATAGTGGCCGGCGTCTGTTGCTGGCGGCCAGTGCTTCGCCGCGTGAGTTACCGGTCAAGCTGGCTGATCTGCAATCGCGCCTGACCCTGGCGTTGGTGTTCCAGTTGCGCTCACTGTCTGATGAAGACAAGTTGCGTGCCTTGCAGCTGCGCGCTTCGCGGCGCGGGCTGCATATGAGCGATGAGGTTGGGCGCTTTATCCTGACCCGCGGCGAGCGCAGCATGAATGCCTTGTTCGATCTGCTGGAACGACTGGATCAGGCATCGCTTCAGGCTCAGCGCAAACTGACGATTCCTTTCCTCAAAGAAACCCTCGGCTGGTAAAAGTCCGTTTTAAAGCGGCTACGCACGGTCATACGGCGTTGAGGCTCGAGCTGAAAATGCTGATTTACCGCAGTGAATCCCGCATTTCAGCCCGGGTTTCGCCTTGCCTGTCTGTCGCACGCGACGCTTTAATGACGGCTTTAAACCATTCTGCTTAAACCAGAAAAGTATTGGTGGTTATTCCCCAGCCAATTTGCGCTCGTACTGGAAGCGCCAGCGGGTAAACATCAAGGCGGCGCAGAACAGGCTCACGCTCAGCCCTGTCAGTAGCCAGCCGTACAGCGCCTTGCTCGGGTCGAAGGCCGCCAGCACGCCCTGGATAAAATACAGGTTCACCACAAAGCAGGCCCAGGCGTGGGCGCGAGCGTTGCCCAGAATAAGACCAGGGGCCAGCAGCAGCAGCGGCGCGAGTTGCGCGCCGAGGATCACCCAGAGCAGCTTGCCGGGGACGTTGGCAAACCCGAGGTTCCACACCACGAGCAACGCAGCCAGGCCGAAAAAACTCAGCAGGCTGACTGCGCGGCTGATGTTCAGGCGCGGCTGCAGCCACTCCAGCGACGGCAACGGTTTTACGGTTTTAGCCACGGGTGCTCTCCAGTTTTGCTGCGGTGTGCGCCAGGCGTTGGCCGAGTGCGCGGCACAGGGCTATTTCATGCTCGTCGAGGGCGCGTTTGCCATCGGCGCCGGCGTGGTGGCTGGCGCCATAAGGCGTGCCGCCGCCACGGGTTTCCAGCAGCGCTGACTCGCTGTAGGGCAGGCCGGTGATCAGCATGCCGTGGTGCAGCAGGGGTAGCAGCATCGACAGCAGGGTGGTTTCCTGGCCGCCATGCAGGCTGGCGGTGGAGGTGAATACCCCAGCCGGTTTACCGACCAGGCCGCCGGTCAGCCACAGGCCGCTGGTGCTGTCGAGGAAGTACTTGAGCGGCGCGGCCATGTTGCCGAAACGGGTCGGGCTGCCGAGTGCCAAACCGGCGCAGTTCTTCAGGTCATCCAGGCTGGCGTACAGCGCACCCTCTGCCGGAATGTCTGCGGCAACCGCTTCGCACTCAGTGGAGACCGCCGGTACGGTGCGTATTCGTGCTTCCAAGCCGCCCATCTCTACACCGCGAGCAATCTGGCGGGCCATTTCGGCCGTTGCGCCATGGCGGCTGTAAAACAGCACCAGGATATAGGGTGCGCTCACGGCAGAATCTCCAGGACGTTTTCCGGTGGACGGCCAATAACCGCTTTGTCGCCGACGACCAGAATCGGCCGCTCAATCAGTTTTGGCTGGCTGGCCATAGCGTCGATCAGTTGTGCGTCAGTCAGTTGCGGGTCGCTCAGGCCGAGGCTTTTGTATTCATCTTCGCCTGTGCGCAGCAGTTGCCGAGGAGCGATGCCAAGCTTAGCCAGTAGCTCTTGCAGCTGTGCTGCGCTCAGGGGCGTCTCCAGATAGCGCACGATGGTTGGGTTGAGCCCGCGCTCCTCCAAGAGCTGTAGTGCGTTGCGCGACTTGGAGCAACGCGGGTTATGGTAGAGCGTCATATCGGTCATGTTCGGGTCGCCGGTTACCTTCGATGGCGGCTATTCTAACCGCTAACGGCGCTCACGCCTGCGTCCTAGCAGGTTGTTGGCGTGTAAATGGCTAAGGAGAAGGCATGCGGCAGCGCGTTAGCAACTGGTTGGATTTTTGGCGATTTCTACTGCAGCGGTTTATTGCCGACAGGGGTACCAGCAATGCAGCGGCGCTGACCTACACCACCTTGTTTGCGGTGGTGCCGATGATGACCGTGACGTTTTCCATGCTTTCGGCGATCCCCGCATTTCAGGGCAGCGGCGAACAGATCCAGAGTTTTATCTTCCACAACTTTGTGCCTTCTGCAGGTGAAGCGCTGCAGCAGTACTTGCGTGGGTTCACCACCCAGGCTCGCCAGTTGACTTGGGTGGGAGTGGCGGTGTTGGCGGTCACGGCGTTTTGGATGCTGGTGACGATTGAAAAAACCTTCAACACCATCTGGCGGGTGCGGCAGCCGCGCCGAGGTGTGTCGAGCTTTCTGCTGTATTGGGCGATTCTCAGTCTGGGGCCGCTGCTGCTGGGCGGCGGCTTTGCCATCAGCACCTACGTGACTTCGCTGTCGCTGATTTCCGGGCCGGATGCCTTGCTGGGGGCGCAGGCGTTTTTGAAGTTCATGCCGCTGCTGTCAAGCATGGCAGCCTTTACCCTGCTGTATGCCACAGTGCCGAATGCTCGGGTGCCGATTCGTCATGCCTTGTTGGGTGGGGTGTTTGCGGCGGTGCTGTTTGAAGTGGCCAAGATGCTATTCGGGTTGTACGTGCGCTTGTTTCCAGGCTATCAGCTGATTTATGGCGCGTTTGCCACGGTGCCGTTGTTCCTCTTGTGGGTCTACCTGTCCTGGCTGATCGTGCTGTTCGGCGCTGAGCTGGTCTGCAACCTGGGGTTTTCTCAGCAGTGGCGCAAGCGTGCGGTGCCGCGGCTGCTGATGGCGCTTGGCGTTTTGCGGGTGTTTTATGAGCGCCAGCAATTGGGGTTGAAGGTGCGATTACGCGACGTGCAGCGCCAGGGCTGGCTGCTGGCGGAGCATGAGTGGGAAGAAATTTTGGTCTTTCTTGAGCAGCAAAAGCTGATCGCGCCAACCGGTTCAGGTACTTGGGTGCTCAGCCGTGACCTCAGCCATTATTCGCTACAGCAGCTGCTCAGCCACAGCCCTTGGCCGCTACCCAGAGCGGAGAACCTGCCCGAGCAGCTAGATGAGCCCTGGTACCCGGCATTGCGCAGCGGGTTGACCAAACTGCAGGACGAGCAGTTGGCACTATTTGGGGCCGACCTGGCGCAGTGGCTGCAGCCGCAGGCTCAGTCGCCAGAGTGACGCAAAACGTCAGTTTGCGGCGTTGTGTTGCTGGCGGCCGATGGCACTGCTGGACATGGAAGACGCCAGGCGCGGCGACAAGGAGGCTGGCACGCTTCTGGCTATCTTTCTTGTAGGTTGCAATCAAATTGCCAGCAGGGCCCGGAATGGGCGGAGTGGGAAGGGGTTATGACAGCCATTAAAGGCAACGTGATTCATCTGCACCTGCGTGCCCCTGAAGAGGCCCTTGAGCGGCTCAATCGCATCACTGGCCTGCGCTTTAGCAGTTGGCCGCAGTCCCTGGCTAGTGCCAGCATGCCAGTGGATCAAGCCGAAGCCTCTCAGGCGGCTATGCCGCCGGCTTTAGCAGGCAGGTGTAAGCCAGCGGGGCGATTCTCGCGTTAAACGCAAAACCCCGCGCCAGTACGCGGGGTTTTGCTGTGACAAGGCGCTGTCAGGCGAGTGCTTGACGGCTATCGCTCTGCGCGGGCTCGGCCGCTTGCACAAATAACTCTTCGACCACCAGGCTGGTCGCCGGCACGGCAGAGCGCAAACGTACCTGCATGTCTTCGATTTTCAGTTTGACCGGCAGGCGGGCCACACTGGAAAGCAGGATCTTGCTGTGCTGGTTGACCTTGCCGTGGTCGACCAGCACCTCACGGTGAGCGCTACCGTCGCGGTAGCTGATCAGCAGCGACACGGGCAGGTTGGCCAGCCCTGGCAGGTGCAACCAAGCGGCAACGTTGAACTCGGCCACGCGCCCTTCGTATGGGGTGACCTGTAATCGGGCCAGATTGACGATGGTAGAGGGTACTGGGCCGACCAACTTATCGAGGGCTTGGGTCATGGTGATGTTCCAGGCTAATAACAGATCGCAGCAAGCGTGAGTGCGATGAATTATAAGCTCGGCCCTCTCGATGAAACTGTGCGCTTGGCCGACGTTGGCCGTGACCCTGCTCGCAGTTTTAGTGGGCTGGCATGGCTAGGCCAGCTGCATTGGATAGCGGCTGACAGAGGCGCTAAGCAGGTTGGCGGTTGGCAGGGCCAGAATGGCCTGCTTGTGCGCACTGGCCAGTTGCAGCCAGACATTTTCGCCTTCCACGAACTGCCCATTAGGCAGCCACAGGCCATGGAGCCAGCCATTACCCGGTGCTGGAGTGCTCTGCAGTACGCCGGGATGGGTTTTCGCGCTGGGCGCGCGTCGCAGCCAGACTGCGCGGGGCAAACCTTTCAGGTAGCGCAGGCCCAGATGCAGACCTTCATTATTCAGGTGGCGCCAGCGCACCAGGGCCAAGGTGGGTGTGTCGCTGCCGGTGAGCAGCAACACCAATTGCCCGATCGACAGGTGCGTGGCCTGGTCGGCATTGCACAGCAGGCGGGCGCCCCCTGCGCTGGCATCCAGCATCTGCGCGTTGGTGCACGGCGGCCGCTGTTCCAGTAGCTGTGCGTGAATGCCGGTTAACCCCACGACTAGGTTGCATTCGGCGCTGTGATCAGCGCGGCTATGGCGGCGTTGCTGGCGACCCAGCCAGTGCTGCTGCACACGTTCCAGGATTTGCCGCTCAGCAGTGCTTTGCAGGGGCGCCGGGTCATGCAAGGCGACCAGTAGGGCACCCAGCTCGAAGCGGCGTAGATAGTCAGCGCTGCCTTCCGGCATCTGGGCGTAGCTCAGGCAGGGCTGGGCTTCAGTCAAGTCGATGATTGGCCCTTCAACGTCATCGTCTTCATCCCAGGGCAGCAAACGGGCTAACTCGGCCAGCGGTGAGAGTGCTCCGAATAGCAGCGCACACTCACCTTCGGCCAAATGGAAGGGGTTGCTCAACGCCAGGAGTAGCATCTGCTGGTAGAGGCCGCGCAGTGTGCTCGCTGGCTGCGGGGTAAAGGCTGCTGCCACCGGTTCATCCAGGCAGTCTTGATGTTCACCCATCCAGTACAGCAGATGGCTGTCGCGCCAGAGACTGGGGGGCGGCTCGTGATACCGCTGATAGTGGCGCAGCAGGCTCTGCGCGAGAAAGTGCTGGGCCATATACAGGCACCAGGTTAAATGGGGGCGTGAGGGTTGGCGGCCCTGCAGGATTTGCAGCAGCAAGCGTTTGAAGCCGATGGCCAGCTCACTGCACAAGCGCACGAACAAGGCTGTGGGAGGATGTTCACCCTGGTAGGCCTTGCTGTAGTGCCGGTAATGATCGCTGAAGCTTTGCAGTGCGCGTTGCCTTTCGAGTAAGGTCATGGCGCTGCGGTTCAGGCTGAAAAGTAGGCTGAGCACCTGCTGCAAAGCCACTTCTGGCGGTTGCAGGCGAGCCTGGGTCAGTTGCTCGTTGAGGTCGGTTAGTGAGCCGGCCTCTGTCTCGAGGATGTCCGGCACTTCCAGGCGCAAGGCATCTAATGTCATATCAACCTTATGGAATCAGGGGGCGAAAGCATGGCAATGCGTTTGCAAGCGGTCATTCGTGCAGTCGCGGGCGTAGGCATAGGTCTGATGCTGGCCGGTTGTGCTGAAGACATAGGCGTCGATCAATATGGACGAAAGGTAGCGGCTGAGCGGCTGGAAGGCCAGTGGTTAGTGATTAATTACTGGGCGCAGTGGTGTGCGCCCTGTCGTACTGAGATTCCCGAGCTTAATGCTCTGGCAAAACAGCTCAAGGAGCAGCCGGTGCAGGTGTTGGGTGTGAACTTCGATGCCTTGCAGGGTGAAAAACTTACTCAAGCGACGCAGGACATGGATATCGCCTTCACTGTGCTGGCACTAGATCCGGCTGAGCGCTACCAATTGCCGCGTGCCGAGGTGTTGCCGGTGACTTATATCGTTGATCCGCAGGGGCGCATGCGTGAGCGTCTGTTGGGTGAGCAAACCGCTGCGGGTCTGAGTGCCCGTCTGGCGGCATTTAAGGTGGAGGACTAGAGCAATGGCGCGTATTTGTAAGCATGGTTATGTCAGTGGCCGGGTTCAGGGGGTGTATTTCCGTCAGGCAACTGCGCAGCAGGCTGAGCAACTTGCTCTCGATGGCTGGGTGCGCAATCTGGTTGATGGGCGTGTCGAGGTGCTGTTTGAGGGTGAGGAGGCGGCTGTTGCTGAGTTGGCGGACTGGCTGCAGCAAGGGCCGGAAACCGCCGAGGTGAGCGGGCTGGAGTTGCAAGAGCTGGCGCTGCAAGGCATTGCCGGGTTTATCGTACGGCGCTGAGTCCCGTCAGGGTTTGACGTACCAGAAGTCGTGCCAGAAGCCGACCACCTTGGACGAGTAGCTGTGTTTGCCCAGGCTGCCGTTGTAGCGCGCCAGTGCGCGGTTTAGATCACCGTTTTCTTTGCGCAGATAGAAACTCAGGATGGTGCAGCCATAGCGCAAGTTGGTGGCGTTGTCGGTGAGGTTGTCCTGTGGGCGGCCTAACTCGGCTTTCCAGAAGGGCATCACCTGCATCATGCCTTGGGCGCCGACCGAGGAAATGGCGAAGCGATCAAAGTGGCTTTCGGCGTGAATCAATGCAATCACAAGATCCGGGCGCAAGCCGGCTTTACTGGCTTCGCGATGCGCCAGCCTGAGCAGGCTCAGGCGCTCTTCGGCATCGGGAATATAGTGGCGCATGCGCGTGGACATATCCAGCAGCCAAACTTCGGCATCGAAACGATCCTGAAAACTGTCCGCCTGGGCCACGGTTTGTTGCAGCAGTGCGCGCAGTTCAGGTTCAGGTGCCTGACGTACTTCGGCAGGTGTTGCACTGCACAGCAGTAAGCCGAGTAGGGCGCAAGTCAGGCGCTGCCTCATGTCGCTGTTAGTCGTTGCCGGGGTCAGCGACCAGGCGGCCGGCGTCCTTGGTCAAGGACAAGAGGAAGATCTTCTGCAGCTCTGGATCGTTACGCGTCAGTTCGATCAGGCTTTGTTCCAGTTCGCTGGCCTCTTCTTCAAGCCCGAGCTCCGACAAGCGTTTGACCCGGTGAACCCACTGGGCAACGTCGTCGTTCTCAAGGTCGTTGTAAATCAGCTCATGAGCTTCCTGCAGCTTGCCGCGCAAGGTGCGGCTGACCAGCAGTGAGGCATCGGCGCGGGCCGAACCCTGATCATCGGTAACGGTCAGCAGCAGGGTGCTGATGCGCGTGACATCCTGTTCGGCAAACGGGCTGTCGAGCAGGTTCAGACGCAGGATGCCATTGCGATCGGTGAGCAGCTCGTGGTTCTGCTCGCCGGCTTTAACCAGCACTGGGCGCTCGGCCCATGGCAGGCTGGAATATTCAGTTCGCGCGTCCTGGCGGCGTTCTTCAAGGCTGGCAAGGTTCTGCTGTGAGCGACCGTTGGACTCGACGTTAATCGCCGGGTTGAGCCCGGCGAAACCGTAACTGATCCAGTCCTTGGTGGCGCTGTCCGGCAGGCTGCCGAGCAATGCCACGTTTAGCACATTGGCACCGATGCCGCCGACCACCGCCAGTGCCCCGAGTGGCACTTCATACAGTTCGCGCCAGGCCTGGTAAGGGGTGTAGCGATCATAGCGGCGGGTCACGTCAAATGCCGTGACCTCGAAGGTCTTTTGTTCGTGCACGCGAACGCGGCGCTGCGGCAATTCCAGCACACGTGGTTCACCGACATCGATTTGTAGGCTGTGGTGGAGCAATTTACGCTCGATGCGCTCCTCATGCTCGCTACGCTGCGGCAACTGGTTAGCGCAACCGCTGAGTAGCAGGCTGCCACCCAGAAGGGTGGCGATGAGGCTGAGGGCGTTTCGCTTGAACATGACGGCTCTGGCTAAAAGGGCTGAAATCAGTGGCTGATACGGGCCTGGATAAAACTCAGGAGCTCGGCCACAGGCACGGCCTGGGCTTCGGTTTCCTTACGGCTTTTGTATTCCAGGTTACCTTCGGCCAGGCCGCGATCGCTGACCACGACGCGGTGTGGAATGCCGATCAGTTCCATATCGGCGAATTTGATGCCTGGGCTGGTCTTTTTGTCACGGTCATCGAGCAACACTTCGAAGCCGGCAGCAGTGAGTTCGGCGTACAGCTTGTCGGTCGCCTCACGCACGGCGTCGGTCTCGTAGCGCAACGGTACCAGGGCGATTTGAAACGGCGCGAGCGCGTCATTCCAGAGAATGCCGCGCTCATCATTGTTCTGCTCGATGGCCGCCGCGACAACGCGGGATACGCCAATGCCATAGCAGCCCATGGTCAGGGTGACGGGTTTGCCGTTCTCGCCCAGCACTTGGCAGTTCAGCGCTTCGCTGTACTTGGTGCCGAGCTGGAAGATATGCCCGACTTCAATGCCGCGTTTGATTTCCAGGGTGCCGTTGCCATCCGGGCTTGGGTCGCCCGCCACGACATTGCGCAGGTCGGCGACTGCCGGCAGCGGCAGGTCACGCTCCCAGTTGACGCCAAAGTAGTGCTTGTCGTCGATATTCGCGCCCGAGGCGAAATCGCTCATCAAGGCAACTGAACGGTCGATGATGCAGGGGATTGGCAGGTTGACCGGGCCCAGTGAGCCAGGGCCGGCGCCGATGGCAGCGCGGATTTCGGTTTCGTTGGCCATTACCAGTGGGCTGGCAACCAGCTCCAAGTTAGCAGCCTTGATCTCATTGAGCTCATGGTCGCCGCGCACGATCAGCGCGACCAAGGTGCCTTTTTTAGCACCGTGCACCATCAGGGTTTTGATGGTTTTCTCGATCGCTAGACCGAAGCCCTGTACCAGTGCGTCAATGGTCTTGGTGTCGGGTGTTTCAACCAAACGCATGGCTTCACGGGCTTCTGCTCGTGCTGTTTCACGGGGCAGTGCTTCGGCTTTTTCGATATTGGCCGCGTATTCCGAGGCATTGCTGAAGGCGATATCGTCTTCACCCGATTCGGCCAGTACATGAAACTCGTGGGAGCCGGTGCCGCCGATGGAGCCGGTATCAGCCTGCACGGGACGGAAGTTCAGGCCCAGGCGGGTAAAGATATTGCAGTAGGCCTGGTGCATGCGGTCATAGGTGTGTTGCAGCGAAGCCTGGTCAACATGGAAAGAATAGGCATCCTTCATGATGAACTCGCGGCCGCGCATCACACCGAAGCGCGGCCGGGTTTCGTCACGGAACTTGGTCTGGATCTGGTACAGGTTAATTGGCAGCTGCTTGTAGCTGTTCAGCTCGTTGCGCGCCAGATCGGTGATCACTTCTTCGTGGGTCGGCCCTGCGCAGAAATCGCGGCCGTGACGGTCTTTCATACGCAGCAGTTCCGGGCCGTACTGCTCCCAGCGGCCGGATTCCTGCCACAGTTCGGCGGGCTGGATGCCAGGCATCAGCACTTCCAGCGCGCCAGCGGCATTCATCTCCTCGCGCACAACTTTCTCAACCTTGCGCAGAACACGCAGGCCCATGGGCAGCCAGGTGTACAAGCCGGAAGCCAGTTTGCGGATCATCCCGGCACGCAGCATCAGCTGATGGCTGATAACCACGGCATCGGATGGGTTTTCTTTAAGAGTCGAGAGCAGGAATTGGCTGGTACGCATATTTGGCTGTTCTGTCGGTTGCAAGAGGTTTTCAATGGCCGGCATTGTACGGTGCCTGTACAGATGCGTACAGGATACTGGTGTCTACTGATTAGGAGGAGCGTGTGTCGATATTGACGGCAGAGCAGGTGCAGGCGCTGATTCGGGCAGGGTTGCCGATGGCGGACGACATTAACCTGTGTATTGATCGGCTGGACGCCGACGGAGCATTGGCCCGTGTGCCGTTCCACAGCAAGCTGGTGCGGCCGGGTGGCACCTTGTCCGGGCCAACCATCATGGCGCTAGCGGATGCGGCCATGTATGCGGTGGTGCTTGGCAGTCTCGGGCGGGTGGAGATGGCCGTTACATCAAATTTGAATATCAATTTTCTGGTCAAGCCTAAGCCGGTTGATTTGCTAGCAAAGGCGCGGATATTGCGGCTAAGTCGCAGGCAGGCTGTGTGTGAGGTGTCGGTTTATTCGCAAGGTAACGAAGATGAACTGGTGGCGCATGTAACGGGGACGTATGCGTTGCCCCTGTAAGTTCTTAGCGGACAAGAAAAAGCCCGACCTAGGTCGGGCTTTCTTTACCAGCTAAGCAATCTGAATTACAGAACGCTCAGTGGGTATTCAACGATCAGACGGAAGTCATTGTTATCGTTGTCGTACGAGCTGTTAGCACGATAGGTCGCGTTACGAATACGGAAAGACAAATCTTTCGCAGCGCCTTCTTGGATCACGTACTTAGCTTCGATGTCCAGTTCGTGCTCTTTTGCATCGACACCGCTACCAACATCAATATTGTCACCGGTGATATAGCGGGTCATGAAGCTCAGGCCCGGAATACCGTAGGTAGCCATGTTGATGTCGTAACGAGCCTGCCAGGAACGCTCGTCCTTACCGATAAAGTCAGAGTACTGAACAGAGTTAGCTGTCCAAATAGTGCCGTTACCGTCAATGCCGTAGTTGTAACCGGTATCGCCGGAGGAGCGCTGGTGGGCGAGGGTGAATTTATGCGCGCCCAGCGAATAAGCTGCAGCCAAGCTCCAGAGTTTGTTGTCCAGAGCGCCAGCCAGCTTACGGCCGTCATCATTTGACTTGTAGTAGTTGAAGTCAAAATTCAGACCCTGATCATCTGCCAGTGGCAGGTTGTAGTTCAGGTTGACATATTTTTTCTTCCAGAAATCTTCAACGTCGGATGCATGGATTGCACCGCTGAAGTTGTCAGTGAAGCTGTAACTTGCACCAACGATGTTGGCAGACTTAAGGGTGTGACCCTTCTGTGTGTTGCTGTCACGGCCGGTGGCGGTTTGGCTGCTGATGGCTGTGAAGCGGCCAGCAGTCAGTTCCAGACCTTCGATCTCATTACTGGTCAGCAGGGTGCCGGTAGCAACTTCTGGCAGGATACGGCTGTCATCGGTGGAAAACACTGGGCTGCCAACAAACTGGTTGCCATATTTCAAGACGGTATCAGAAACGCGGAACTTGATAGCGCCGCCAACTTCGGTCTGAGTGTCATCACCGCGACCGCTGTCAGTTTGTGCAAATTGGCCTGAGCCGTAACGACCACGACCGCTGTCCAGCTTAATGCTGCTCAAGCTATGCGCGTCAAAGCCAACGCCCACAGTACCTTGAGTGAAGCCGGATTCGGCCAGCAGACGAATGCCTAGGCCAAACTCTTCGCGATAGCCGTTTTTGTAGCGATCAGAATCGTTATTAGTTTTGCCGTCGCCATCGGAGTCGACAGTCAAATCGTCGTCAATTCCAATGTTGCCAGCGCCGTTGCGGAAGTCGCGATTGTGATACAGCGCGCGATTGAAGATATTGAAGCTGCTGTCTTCAACAAAGCCCTTGGATTCGGACTGGCTGGACGCCACGGCCATTTGGGTGGTGCCCGCTGCTACTGCGAGGGCGATTACGCTCCACTTCATCACTTGCATCGTGATTGCTCCTTTGGTTTAGAAAAGTTGCGTCGCCCGGCTGTTTGTTATAGGGCGACTCTTTCTTTTTGTGTCGGCGGTAACTTATAGCACGCTGCCTTTATTGGCGATAGTTGCAATCTATTCACCACGATTTCTTCACGCTCGTGTCGCAACGTTTATGAGTCATGTCGCATTTCTGTAGATGCTGCTGGCGTGCTTGAAGTCATTGCTGACGGTTTTTGCGCTTGCACAAGGCTTGATTTCGGCAGCCCGGCGGCTCAGTGCGATTCGTCATGGGTCACTTAAGCAATAATCGTGCGCAAAAAACTATTGAGCGCGTTTTCTGGGCTTGAGATGAGCAGGCTGTCTGTGGTTTTTTGGGTTGTGTAGTTGTTTGTTCGTGTTTTTTTAGGTTTTTCTTCTATTTTTCTTATGTTGTGAAGGGATTTTTATTAGTGATTTTTGCTGGTTTTTCAGAAGGTTGCAGTCGTAGTGGTGCATGCATGGCATGTGGCGGCTATGTAGGGATTACCGAAGGGAACAGTTTTAGTGCGCGGTATGGGGGAGTTGGTCGGGCGCCCTTTTATAGTGCGCTATGGTAAGGGGTGGGTCGTGGGTGCTGAGTTCGCTGCTTCGGCGTATCCTGCATCGCCGATTTTTTCGGGCTCAAGTTCTCGTGGCGAGGCTGGGATGTGCGGGCTTTTGCTCGGCCTATTCGGTTTTTGTCAAGGCAAGTGAGTCGGTTTGTATTAACGGGGGGAATAGTTATGTTTGTTCTGGATTCGCGGTTGCAGCAGGACACGGTTGTATTGGGTGACTACCCGTTGTGCCGCCTGTTGCTGATGAACGATGCGCAGTACCCCTGGTTTATCCTGGTGCCTCGTCGTGAGGCTGTGAGTGAGCTATTCCAGCTGGATGCAGCGGATCAGTTGCAGCTCTGGCAGGAGACCAACGGTTTGGCTGAAGTGCTTAAAGACTGTTTTGCGGCGGATAAAATGAATGTCGCGACGCTGGGCAATGTGGTCAGCCAGCTGCATATGCATGTCATCGTGCGCCGCCGTGATGATGTGGCTTGGCCTGCGTCTGTGTGGGGGCGTCATCCGTCGCAGGCGTATACGGTGGAGCAGCTGGCGGCACTGAAAGCGCGTTTGCGCCTGATTTTGACTGAGGATTTTTGTTTTGCTGAGGGCTGATTGGTGGAAGTAGAAGAGCAAGTCAACGACCTACAAAGCCGCCTGGCTTTCCAGGACGATACTATTCAAGCGCTTAATGACGCGCTGGTAGCGCAGCAGCGTCTAATAGAGCGTTTGCAGTTGCAGGTGGCTGCCTTGATCAAGCGCCAAGATGAGGTGGGGTCGCAATTTGGCTTGGCCGAGGACGAAGTACCGCCGCCGCATTATTGAAACGCTAGAATGCAAAAGGCCCGCGCTGTGCGGGCCTTTTGCGTTTATACGCTTAGCGCCTTGCAGGTAGTGCGGCGATTACGTCTTCGGCCTGTAGGCCTTTGTCGCGCTGCATGACAGCGAATTCGACCCGCTGACCCTCGACCAATACGCGGTGGCCTTCACCGCGAATGGCGCGAAAGTGCACGAAAATATCATCACCTGAGTCGCGGGAGATAAAGCCGAAGCCTTTCGAGGTGTTGAACCATTTCACCGTGCCCGTTTCGCGGTCGCCCAAGTCTTGCTGGCTTGAAGTATTGCGCGACTGCAAGCGCAGGTTGGTTGCGAGGTGTATGGCCACGGCTGCTGCAATGATGATCAGGCTAAACAGGCTGGCGGGTTGGTTGGCAATTTCGGCTAATGGAGCCAGCAGTATCAAGGCTTGCAGCAGGGTGCCAAGTACCAGTAGGGCGGAAACCAGATTTTGCGCTTGATGGCGCAGGCCGACGTGCCAAATCGGCAGTTGTGGGGCGAGTAACAGGTTCAGGAGGCCGAACAGCCCAAGGCATAGGGCGTCGGGGTGGGCTAAAAGTGACAGTGGGGTGTTGCTGAAGGCTGGAGCAAAAGAAAGCAGCAGGGCGATAACGCCCGTCAGGAGGTGGACAATTTTCAACATGTTCAATTAGCTCGCTTAATTTAAAGAGTCAACGGAGGGCTGGCTGCGCGTATTTGGCGTTGCAAGGGAGGATTCGAAGCGCGTGGTACCAGCCTGTGTGCCGAACCATGGGCGGTTCAGCGACACGGAGCGTATTTAACAGTAAAGAGGTGGGGTTCTCAATCAAGCGTGCAGTGCAGTTTGAGCGGCGCTGGGGTTTACCCGGTTGCGGCCATCGTTCTTGGCTTGATAAAGCGCATCGTCGGCGCGGGTAAGCAGGCTTTCCAGGGTGTCGTTAGGTACTGCCAGGGCATAGCCGAAAGAGGCGGTGATGCTGTCGAGTACTTCGTCCGTGCGGCGAACTTTGATGCGCAGAGATTCGATTTTGTGCCGCAATTGTTCGGCAAAGGCGTGGGCGGTTGTGCCGTCAAAGCAGTCGCGCAGGATGATGCAGAACTCTTCGCCGCCGTAGCGGGCTGCAATGGCGCGGGCGGGCAGGGTCTCGCGCAGTAACTGGCCGACATGCTGCAGTACGCGATCGCCCAAGGGGTGGCCGTACTGGTCGTTAAACTGCTTGAAGTGATCGATGTCCAGCATCACCAGGGCAATTCCGCCATGCTCTGTGCTCAAGGTCTGCTCAAGCAGGCGGCTGAAAGCGTTACGGTTGAAGACCTGTGTCAGGTTATCCAGTGTGGCGGCGATGTGCGCGCGTTCAAGTTGGCCGCGCAGGCTCTTGATCTCTTGTTGGGCGGCGTTTAGGCGATAAAGAAATTTGGTTTGCTGGTCCTGCATCAGCTGTGTGCTTTCTTGCAGTTCAGTTAAAACGCTGGGCAGGTCGTCAATGATCGGCTCTTGCAGTGCCGCCAGGCCGAGCTCCAGGCTGACTTGATAGTTGCTGCTGCCAGTGATGCTGCGTGACACATTGCCTTCGATATCGTCGACCAGTTCGATGACCTGCTGCTGACCGGCTCGTGCCTCTTCGAGTTCGCCGTGGATGATGTAGTCGCGAAAGAGCTTGGCTGCGGTTTCCGGTGGAAAGCTGTCAAAGTCTGCGACGGTCTTATCCAAGCGTCGATTGAGCTCGGGTTCAAGTCCTTTGCTGTAGGTGTACCAAAGGGCGTAGTGCACGGGGTTTGGTGGGATGTCATGGCGCATCATTAGCGGTACTGCTTTTTTCAGAAGAGCAGCCGCGTCGCGGGTTACTTCGGGATACAACTCTAGAATGCCGGGGGCTTTTCTGGGAGTGTTCATGCACGTCACTGTGTCAGGTTTCTAGTTGGTCGAAGCATAGAACAGCTGCTGCTCATTCGCCTAACAAAAGCCTGTGGATACAAGACCTTTCTGTAGTGCGCGCATCCAGAAAACCATAAACCTCGGCAAAGTAAACCGAGGTTTATGGTGTGGGTCGCACTTGAAAGCCTAATGGCTTAATTGGTCGGCAGCTAAGCGAGTATTGACGAAGATGCTGACCTTTGTGCGATGTGTCTAGGCGGCCAACAGGCTGCGCAGCATCCAGGCGGTTTTTTCATGAACCTGCATGCGTTGTGTCAGCAAGTCTGCGGTAGGTTCATCGCTGACTTTATCCAGCAACGGAAAAATTCCGCGGGCTGTGCGTACGACCGCTTCCTGGCCTTGAACCAGCAACTTGATCATCTCTTGTGCATCTGGCACGCCTTCTTCTTCTTTAATAGAGGAGAGGCGGGCGTAGGCCGCATAAGTGCCAGGTGCGGGGAAGCCGAGGGTGCGAATGCGTTCTGCGATATCGTCCACCGCCAGCGCCAGTTCGGTGTATTGACCTTCAAACATCAGGTGCAAGGTGTTGAACATCGGACCGGTGACGTTCCAGTGGAAGTTATGGGTTTTCAGATAAAGCGTGTAGGTGTCGGCGAGTAAGCGCGACAAGCCTTCGGCGATGGCGGCGCGATCCTGCTCGGCAATTCCAATGTTGATTTCCATACCATTTCTCCTCTCGGGTGGACGGGCTTTGGCTGCCCCTTTAATGAGCAAAGCCTAACATGACGGCTATTGAGCACTCGTGTGGTTTATATCAATTGGCATGTTGTTTGGGTGGTGTTGCTGGGCCTGAGGTTAATATTTTTTGGCTCGGTGAGTTCTGGGTAGGTGGCGCGCAGAGAGGGGCTGGTTTTGTACTTCAGCGGTGCGCCAGTTCTGGGTGCTGCTGCAGTGCTTGATTGAATAACTTGACCCAATGAGGGCTGAACTGAGTCCCGGCTAGGTTGTTGATTTCGAGAATGGCGCGCAGCAGAGGGCGTTTGTTCAGTGCTTGGTGGGCGCGTTCGTGGGTGCGTGCGTCGAAGGTGTCGACGATGTTGATAATCAGCGCCCCCGGACGGGTTGCGGTTTCCAGTAGACCTTTGGGGTAGCCACTGCCGTCAGCGCGCTCCTGGTGCTGTAGGACCATTTGCGCTGCTGCGTCCCAGTGCGGCATGCGCTTGAGTAAGTCGTGGCCGATGCGTGGGTGAGATTGCATCTGGCGGCGTTCTTCGTGAGTCAAGTTGGTCTTTTTGTGTAGCATTTCCAGTGGCAGGAAGGCCATGCCTACGTCGTGCAGGCAGATGGCTGCCGTCAGTTGCTCGGGGCGTTCTGGAGTGCCGCCCAGTCGGTTGATAGCCAAGGCCAGGTCGAGCTGGCGTAACCCGCGGCCTTGCCAGAAGTGTGAGCGGCGCTCGCTGGCTTGCATTAAATCGACAAAGAACAGCAGGTCAGCCTCCGGTTCGATGCCATGACGCCTAAGCAGTGCAGCTGCTGCAGGGTGCTCGGCGGTGTTGATGCTGGCTACTTGTGAACTGGGGTCGAGTTGTTGCAGCAGCGCGCTGCGAATGCTGGTTTGTTGTGCTGGTGGGGTGCGTGCAATATGGCTCAGCGCCTGGCTCAGCGCCTGGCTCTGGCTTGCACTGAGTCGTGCCTCGGGGCCGCCGAATGCGTGATGGATAAGCTCTTTGAGGTGGTCGAGAGTGAGCAGGAGGATATCGCCCAGCAGGCTGTCAAAGTCCAGCTGGCCTTCGCGCAAGCAAGACAGCACATCCTCCGTTGCCTGCGGGACGCTCATCAGCGTGCCCAGGCCGATGCAACCTAGGTTGCCTTTGAGCGTATGCACCAGGCGAAACAACTCACGCAGGCGCTCGTTATCATCTGGCGCGTGCTCAAGCTCAATCAGTAATTGCTCGCAGCGTTGGAATTGTTCGTTGGACTCCAGGCGGAAGTCGTCCAGCAAGTCACTGGATAATTGCGCCAGGTTTGGCCTGCTCATACGCTTCTCCACTAATCGATGGTCAGATAGCTGCATGCCTAGTATAGGGAGGGCTGACAATAGCGCGCGGGGCAGCGGCTGCAAGTGACGGCTTAACCATATATAATCCCGGCCTTTGCCGTGTTTTATGGGATTTGCAGGCGAGTGCGTATGCGCCAGCTGACATTTATGCCCCCCTGAAAAACAGCGCAATTGCGGAATCTGGCGAATGCGCCTGCCGGCCCACGAGCGTCGCAAGCACTGCGGCCCAACGAATTCAAGACTCAAGAGAAGCGACCACCACCATGATGCGCAGCCATTATTGCGGCCAACTGAACGAGAGCCTGGACGGCCAGGAAATCACCCTTTGCGGTTGGGTGCACCGCCGCCGTGACCATGGCGGGGTAATTTTCCTCGACATCCGTGACCGTGAAGGTCTGGCCCAGGTGGTATTCGACCCGGATCGCGCGGAAACTTTTGCTGCCGCCGATAAAGTGCGCAGCGAATATGTGGTGAAAATCACCGGCAAGGTGCGCCTGCGTCCAGCTGGTGCTGGCAATGCCAACATGGCGTCCGGCGCTATCGAAGTGCTGGGTTATGAGCTGGAAGTGTTGAACGAGGCGGAAACCCCGCCATTCCCGCTCAATGAGTACACCGACGTCGGTGAAGAAACCCGCCTGCGCTACCGCTTTATCGACCTGCGTCGCCCGGAAATGGCGGCCAAGTTGAAGCTGCGTTCGAGCATCACCAGCAGCATTCGTCGCTACTTGGATGACAACGGCTTCCTCGATGTGGAAACGCCGATCCTCACCCGCGCCACGCCAGAAGGCGCGCGTGACTATCTGGTGCCAAGCCGCACCCACGCCGGCAGCTTCTTCGCGCTGCCGCAGTCGCCGCAGCTGTTCAAGCAATTGCTGATGGTTGCCGGCTTTGACCGCTACTACCAGATCGCCAAGTGCTTCCGTGACGAAGACCTGCGCGCCGACCGTCAGCCTGAATTCACTCAGATCGACATCGAAACCAGCTTCCTCGATGAGGCTGACATCATGGCCATCACCGAGAAGATGATTCGCCAGCTGTTCAAAGAAGTGCTGGATGTTGAGTTTGGTGAGCTGCCGCACATGACCCTGGCTGAAGCCATGCGTCGTTATGGTTCGGACAAGCCGGACCTGCGCAACCCACTGGAGCTGGTCGACGTTGCCGACCAACTTAAGGATGTCGACTTCAAGGTGTTCGCCGGCCCAGCCAACGACCCGAAGTGCCGCGTGACCGCCTTGCGTGTTCCGGGCGGCGCGAGCATGCCGCGTAAGCAGATCGACGATTACACCAAGTTTGTCGGCATCTACGGTGCCAAGGGCTTGGCCTACATCAAGGTCAACGAGCGTGCCAACGGTGTTGATGGGCTGCAGTCGCCGATCGTCAAAAACATCCCGCTGGACAACATCAATGTGATCCTTGATCGCGTCGGTGCGGTTGATGGTGACATCGTGTTCTTCGGTGCAGACAAGGCCAAGATCGTTTCCGAAGCGTTGGGCGCACTGCGCATCAAGCTGGGTCACGACCTCAACTTGTTGACCTGTGAGTGGGCGCCGCTGTGGGTGGTCGACTTCCCGATGTTTGAAGAGAACGACGACGGCAGCCTTACCGCCATGCACCACCCATTCACCGCGCCGAGCTGCAGCCCGGAAGAGCTGGAAGCCAACCCGGCGGGCGCGCTGTCGCGTGCCTATGACATGGTACTGAATGGCACTGAGTTAGGCGGCGGTTCGATCCGTATCCACGACAAATCGATGCAGCAGACGGTGTTCCGCGTGCTGGGTATCAGCGAAGAAGAGCAGCAGGAGAAATTCGGCTTCCTCCTCGACGCCCTGAAGTTCGGTGCGCCGCCCCATGGTGGTCTGGCTTTCGGCCTGGATCGCCTGGTCATGCTGATGACCGGCGCACAGTCGATCCGCGAAGTGATTGCCTTCCCGAAAACCCAGAGCGCAGCCTGTGTCATGACCCAGGCGCCGGGCGAGGTGGATAACAAGTCGTTGCGTGAATTGCACATTCGTCTGCGTGAGCAGCCGAAAGCGGAATAAAGCGTAAGAAGAAGCCTGGTTTTCCAGGCTTCTTCTTTATGGCCGGGTGCAGAGCTGAGCGTGCTCAGCTGCTGCGCTCGACATTGAATCTGAAGCAACCGGAGTGAGTTATGGCTGGTCATTCCAAATGGGCCAATATCAAGCACCGCAAAGGGCGTCAGGACGCCAAGCGCGGCAAGATTTTCACCAAGATCATTCGTGAGCTGACTGTGGCGGCCAAGCATGGCGGCCCTGTTCCGGCAGACAACCCGCGTTTGCGTTTGGCGGTGGATAAAGCGCTGACCGCCAACATGTCGCGCGACGTGATTGATCGGGCGATTGCGCGTGGTGCCGGCAACAACGAGGCAGATAACGTTGTTGAGCTGAGCTATGAAGGTTACGCCGTGGGTGGGGTGGCGATTATCGTCGAGGCCATGACCGATAACCGTAACCGCACGGCTGCGGAAGTGCGCCATGCCTTTACCAAGTGTGGCGGCAACCTAGGCACCGATGGCTCGGTGGCCTATATGTTTGACCGCAAGGGGCAGTTGAGCTTTGCCTCGGGTGTCGACGAGGACGCGCTGATGGAGGCGGCGCTGGAAGCCGGCGCCGACGATGTGGAGATGGGTGAAGAAGGTTCGGCGCTGGTATCAACCAGCTTTGCTGATTTTCATGCCGTTAACGAGGCGCTCAGTGCGGCAGGTTTTAAGCCTGACGACGCGGAAATCGCCATGATCCCCTCGATCAGCTCGCCGATTACCGATCTGGAAACCGCGCAGAAAGTCATTAAATTGATCGACATGCTGGAGGACCTCGACGATGTGCAGGAGGTCTACCACAACGCTGAAATTCCTGACGAGATCATGGATCAGCTTGGCTGAGCATCGACGTTTTTAACCAGGCCGGAAGTATTTGGGATGTTAATCCGAAAGCTTCCGGCTTTTTTATGGGAGGTGACCGGGTGACGCAGGCGTGGGCTGGCTCTATACTCGCCAACTGGATAAATAGACAGTGTGCCGGCTGAGTTGGCGGGTACCTTGAGTGGGCGGTAAGGCATGACCCTGATTCTCGGCATCGACCCCGGTTCGCGCATTACCGGTTATGGCGTGGTGCGCGATAACGGTCGTAATTGCGAGTATGTCGCGTCTGGTTGTATTCGTACGGGCAATGGCTCCATGCCGGAACGTCTGCAGGTGGTGTTTCGCGGTGTACGCGAAGTGATCGAGACCTACGGGCCGGTGACCATGGGCATCGAGCAGGTCTTTATGGCGCGTAACCCAGACTCCGCCCTCAAGCTCGGTCAGGCGCGTGGTGTGGCCATTGTCGCCGGAATCGAGTTGGGGCTGGATATCGCCGAATACACGGCAACTCAGGTCAAGCAGGCCATCGCTGGAACCGGTGGTGCGGACAAAGAGCAGGTGCAGATGATGGTCATGCACCTGCTTAAGTTGGTGCAAAAGCCGCAAATCGATGCCTCAGACGCGCTGGCGATTGCCTTGTGTCATGCCCACCACCGACAGAGTCTTATCCCGCACGGTTTGGTGGGTGCTAAACGGCGTGCGGGTCGCCTTCGTTTGTAACGTAACTTTTAAGGAAAGCAGCGGTGATCGGACGTTTGCGCGGCACCCTGGCGGAAAAGCAGCCGCCTCATGTGATTGTGGACATAAATGGTTTGGGTTATGAGTTGGAAGTGCCCATGACCACGCTGTACCGTTTGCCCTCGGTGGGCGAGCCGCTGACCCTGCACACCCATCTGGTGGTGCGTGAAGATGCACATCTGCTTTATGGCTTCTTCGAGAAACGTGAACGTGAGCTGTTTCGCGAGCTGATCCGCCTCAATGGTGTCGGGCCGAAGTTGGCGCTGGCGCTGATGTCGGGTCTGGAGGTCGATGAGTTGGTGCGCTGTGTGCAGGCGCAGGACACTTCGGTACTGGTGAAGATTCCGGGGGTCGGCAAGAAAACTGCCGAGCGCCTGTTGGTTGAGTTGAAAGACCGCTTCAAGGCGTGGGACGTCGTGCCGGGTCTTTCCCCGCTGGCGCTGGAACCTCGCAGCGGTGGTGCAGTCTCAAGCGCGGAGGATGATGCCGTCAGTGCACTTATTTCGCTCGGTTACAAACCCCAGGAAGCCAGTCGCGCCGTCTCGGCTATTAAGGAAGATGGTTTGAGCAGTGAAGATATGATTCGTCGAGCCCTTAAGGGAATGGTCTAGTGCTAGAAGCTGATCGCCTGATTACCGCCACCTCCCGCGACCGTGACGAGCAAGTCGATCGCGCCATACGTCCGCTGAAGCTGGCTGAATACATTGGCCAGCCCAGCGTGCGTGAGCAGATGGAGCTGTTTATTCAGGCTGCCCGTGGGCGCAGTGAGGCGCTTGATCACACGCTGATATTTGGCCCGCCCGGTTTGGGTAAAACCACCCTGGCCAACATCATCGCCCAGGAAATGAATGTATCGATCAAGAGCACGTCTGGCCCGGTGCTCGAGCGGCCGGGTGATCTGGCGGCGTTGCTGACCAATCTTGAACCAGGCGATGTGCTGTTTATCGATGAAATTCACCGCCTTTCTCCGATTGTCGAGGAAGTGCTGTACCCGGCCATGGAGGACTTCCAGCTCGATATCATGATCGGCGAAGGCCCGGCGGCACGCTCGATCAAACTTGATCTGCCGCCTTTTACCCTGGTCGGCGCCACCACCCGTGCCGGCATGCTGACCAATCCGCTGCGTGACCGGTTTGGTATCGTCCAGCGGCTTGAGTTCTACAACACCGAAGACCTGAGCACCATCGTCATGCGTTCGGCGGGGATTCTCGGTTTGTCGATTGAGCCGCGGGGTGCGTTCGAGATCGCGCGGCGGGCGCGTGGAACGCCACGTATCGCCAACCGTTTGTTGCGCCGAGTGCGTGATTTTGCCGAAGTGCGTGGGCAAGGCGACATCACCCGTGAAATTGCCGACCTGGCGCTGAACTTGCTGGACGTCGATGAGCGTGGTTTCGACCACCAGGATCGACGCCTGCTGTTGACCATGATCGAGAAGTTCGATGGTGGCCCGGTGGGTGTTGATAACCTGGCTGCGGCCATCAGTGAAGAGCGTCACACCATTGAAGACGTGTTGGAACCCTATCTAATTCAGCAGGGCTATATCATGCGCACCCCTCGCGGACGAGTGGTTACCCGGCATGCCTACCTGCATTTTGGTCTGAATGTGCCAAAGCGCATGGGCGAATTAGTGGTAATGGAGCAGGTTGGTGGCGCCACCGAGTAAGAAAAAATACTTGCTGTACCCAATTGGCAAGACCGAGAGCTAGGACTAGAGTATGCGCGCGCAAAACGGAGTTCAGCCGTTCGCCTTTCGTTGTCGAGTTTATTTCGAAGACACCGATGCGGGCGGCATCGTCTACTACGTCAATTACCTCAAATTTATGGAACGGGCTCGTACCGAGCGCCTGCGTGATCTGGGCTTTCTCCAGTCGACGTTGGCCGAGGAGGGCCTGTTGTTTGTTGTGCACTCGGCTGAAGCGCGCTATCACGCGCCAGCCAAGCTCGATGATGAGCTGGTGGTAAGCGCTGAAGTAATCGAATTAAACCGTGCCAGCCTGCGTTTTCGTCAGCAAGTCAGGCGGGCAGCGGATGATGTGTTGCTCTGTGAAGGGCAATTTATGGTGGCCTGTGTGCGCGCCGACAATTTGAAACCCCGGGCTATTCCCCAAACTCTGCATGCGGCCTTTGCCGGGCAGGGTGGCGCGGGTACATCTAGAGCAGGAGAGTAAGCGTGGAAGCCAACGCCGTTGACCACATGTCGATGTGGAGTCTGATCAGCAACGCCAGCCTGGTGGTGCAACTGGTAATGCTGACGCTGGTGGCCGCATCGGTCACCTCGTGGGTCATGATCTTCCAGCGTACGGCTTTGCTGCGCGCGGCCAAACGTGCCCTGGATAACTTCGAGGAGCGTTTCTGGTCGGGTATCGACCTGTCCAAGCTCTACCGTCAGGCTGGCAGCAATCCTGACCCGGACTCCGGGCTGGAGCAGATTTTCCGCGCTGGCTTCAAAGATTTCTCGCGCCTGCGTCAGCAGCCCGGTGTTGACCCGGATGCGGTGATGGATGCCGTCGCGCGGGCCATGCGTGTGGCTATCTCGCGTGAAGAAGAAAAACTCGAGCAAAGCCTGCCTTTCCTCGCCACTGTGGGTTCTACCAGTCCGTATATCGGTCTGTTCGGTACCGTCTGGGGCATCATGAACTCCTTCCGCGGGCTGGCCCAAGTGCAGCAGGCCACCCTGGCCACTGTGGCGCCGGGTATTGCCGAAGCGCTTATCGCCACCGCGATTGGTTTGTTTGCGGCGATTCCTGCGGTTATTGCCTACAACCGTTTTGCTGCGCGCGGCGAGATGTTGATCGGCCGTTACTACACCTTCGCCGACGAGTTCCAGGCAATTTTGCACCGTAAAGTCCACACCAGCGACGACTAAGCCTTAGGCATTCTCAATACAGGTTTTTAAGCCATGGCCAGAATTCGCAACAGACGCAAGCCCGTCGCCGAGATGAACGTGGTGCCCTACATCGACGTGATGTTGGTGCTGCTGGTGATCTTTATGGTGACCGCGCCGATGCTCAACCAAGGGGTTAAGGTCGATCTGCCGAAAGTCAGCAGTGAAGCCTTGCCGCAAGACAACAATGCCCAGGTGCTGACCATCTCGATCAAGGCCGACAAATCCTACTACTGGAATATGGGCACCGAGGTGGATGTCGATACCGTGCAGGACAAGGCATTGACGCTGGAGGAGATGACCCGTGCGGTAACTGCGATCATCAACCAAAGTCGTGCCACCGGTAAGCAGGTGCAGGTGTTCGTACGTGGTGACAAATCCGTTGACTACGGCACGGTGATGGCGGCCATGGGCGGCCTGCAGCAAGCTGACGTGGGTAACGTCGGGCTGATTACCGAGGCCCCCTGATGCAGTACCAGCGCGAGCGTTCGTCCTCGGAAAGTCTGTTTTGGCCTGTGGTCTGGGCTGTGGCGCTGCACGTCATCATGTTTGCCATGCTGTTTGTCAGCTTTGCTTTTGCTCCGGACCTTCCGCCGGCCAAGCCGGTGGTGCAGGCAACCTTGTACAAATTGCAATCGCAGAGTCAGGCCACCACCCAGACCAACCAGAAAATAGCCGGTGAAACCAAGAAGACCACTGCGCCGGTGTACGAAACCGAACAGCTTGAGCAGAAGAAAGCCGAGCAGGAAAAACTAGCGGCCAAGGCGGCGGAACAAAAGAAGGCGCAAGAGGCTCAGAAAGCACAAGAAGCTAAGAAAGCCGATGCCCAGAAGAAGACTGCAGAGGCCAATAAGGCGGCAGAGCAGAAGAGGTTGGCTGACGTAGCCAAGAAGAAAGCCGCTGACGAGGCTGCAAAGAAAAAAGCCGCTGAAGACGTTAAGAAGAAGGCCGCCGAAGACGCCAAGAAAAAAGCAGCAGAAGAGGCGAAGAAAAAAGCCGCCGCTGAAGCTGCAAAGAAGAAAACCGCTGACGATGCCAAGAAAAAAGCCGCGGAGGCTGCTCAGCGTAAGGCTGTAGAAGATAAAAAAGCCGCTGCGCTGGCCGAGTTGTTGTCTGAGGATGTGGGTCGCCAGCAGGCCATGGCCGATACGGTCGGTGATGAAGTGGCCGGCAGTCTGGATGATTTAATTGTCATGCTCGTAAGTCAGCAGTGGCGGCGTCCGCCTTCTGCGCGTAACGGCATGAGTGTAGAAGTAATGATCGAAATGTTGCCCGATGGCACCATTACCAATGCTAGCGTGACGCGCTCGAGTGGCGACTCGCCTTTTGATAATTCGGCCGTACAAGCGGTGCGCAACGTCGGCCGTATTGCTGAAATGCAGCAGCTGGACCGCGCCACTTTTGATCGCCTTTACCGGCAGCGTCGCGCTGTCTTCAAACCGGAGGATTTAGGTCTGTGAATACCCTGATGCGTATTGTTCTGCTCGGTCTGACCTTGCTGGTCGGCTCCGTTCAGGCCGCTGACCCGCTGGTGATTAGCAGTGGCACCGACCGTGCTACGCCCATCGCCGTGGTGCCTTTTGGCTGGCAGGGCGGCAGCGTGTTGCCTGAGGACATGGCTGAAATCATCGGCAATGACCTGCGCAACTCTGGCGTTTTCGAGCCGATCCCGCGGCAGAACATGATCAGTTTGCCGACGCAGGCAGCTGAAGTGATCTACCGCGACTGGCAAGCGCTTGGTGCGCAGTACGTGTTGGTCGGCAGCATCGTGCCAAACGCCGGTCGCCTGCAGATTCAGTTTGGCCTGTTTAACGTCACCACCCAGCAGCAAGTCATGACCGGCAGTGTCGGTGGTGGCGTTGATCAGCTGCGTGACATGGCGCACCACATCGCCGATCAGTCTTACGAGAAGCTCACCGGCGTCAAAGGCGCGTTTTCCACGCGCATGCTCTATGTAACGGCTGAGCGCTTCTCAGTGAGTAACACCCGTTACACCTTGCAGCGCTCCGACTATGACGGCGCGCGCGCGGTCACCTTGCTGCAGTCGCGTGAGCCGATTCTCTCGCCGTCGTTTGCCCCGGACGGTCGCCGGATTGCCTACGTGTCGTTCGAGCAGAAGCGTCCGCGGATCTTCGTTCAGCACATCGATACTGGTCGTCGTGAGCAGGTCACCAATTTCGAAGGCCTGAACGGTGCGCCATCTTGGTCGCCGGATGGCAATCGCCTGGCTTTCGTGCTGTCGCGTGATGGTAATCCCGAGATTTATGTGATGGACATGGGCACTCGTCAACTGCGGCGGGTC
Source organism: uncultured Pseudomonas sp. (assembly GCF_943846705.1). Taxonomy (NCBI): domain Bacteria; kingdom Pseudomonadati; phylum Pseudomonadota; class Gammaproteobacteria; order Pseudomonadales; family Pseudomonadaceae; genus Pseudomonas; species uncultured Pseudomonas sp. Next base: position 2,867,514 of record NZ_OX044366.1, read on the forward strand.
ACCAACCAAGCGTCTATCGATACCGAGCCGTTCTGGGGCAAGGACGGCCAGACGCTGTATTTCACCTCGGATCGTTCCGGTAAGCCACAAATCTACAAAACCAACATCAACGGCGGCGCGGCTGAGCGAGTGACCTTTATTGGTAACTACAACGCTAACCCGAAGCTGTCTGCTGATGAGAAAACCCTGGTGATGATTCATCGCCAGGATGGTTACACCGTGTTCAAGGTGGCTGCACAAGACCTGCAGCGCGGCAATTTGCGGATACTTTCAGATACCAGTCTGGATGAGTCGCCTACTGTTGCGCCCAACGGCACCATGGTAATCTACGCCACCCGCCAGCAGGGCCGGGGAGTCTTGGTATTAGCGTCCACCAATGGACGTGTGAGGCTCCCTCTTCCTACCGCTCAAGGCGAAGTTCGAGAGCCTTCTTGGTCCCCTTACCTGAACTGATGCGGCGCTACACCGTTGTTTGTTTGAAATACTGCTTAACACACTGGGGTTCATTAGGAGTTACATGATGGAAATGCTGAAATTTGGTAAGTTCGCTGCACTGGGTTTGGCTCTCGCCGTGGCTGTAGGTTGTTCCTCCAAAGGCGGCGACGCTGCTGGCGAAGGCGCGATCGATCCTAACGCTGGTTACGGTGCCAACACTGGCGCTGTTGATGGCAGCCTGAGCGAAGAAGCTGCTCTGCGCGCTATCACCACTTTCTACTTCGAATACGACAGCTCCGACCTGAAGCCAGAGGCCATGCGCGCTCTGGACGTGCACGCCAAAGACCTGCAGGGTAATGGCGCTCGCGTAGTTCTGGAAGGCCACGCTGACGAGCGCGGTACTCGTGAATACAACATGGCTCTGGGCGAGCGTCGCGCCAAGGCTGTGCAGCGTTACCTGGTACTGCAGGGCGTTTCCCCGGCTCAACTGGAACTGGTTTCCTACGGTGAAGAGCGTGCAATCGCCACTGGTAACGACGAGTCCTCGTGGGCTCAAAACCGTCGCGTCGAACTGCGTAAGTAATTCGATATGCGAACGTGCCGCCGTGCTTTAACCGTTTTGGCGCTCAGCCTGCCGCTTGCGGCGTGGGCTGAGGTTCCCGTGGTGGATAACAATGCCGGTTACGGCAGCAGTTATCCGCCTGCTGGTTACGGTACGTCCGGCACCTACGCGGAGGCAGGGGCTGCGGCTCCTGTCTCGGCGCAGGGCATGCTGTTCAACCAGTTGCAGCAGATGCAGCAAGAGATCGCGCAACTGCGCGGTACGCTGGAAGAACAACAGAATGAAATTCAGCGTTTAAAACAAGAAAGCCTGGAGCGTTATCAGGACCTTGATAAACGTCTGAGTGGTGGCGCAGCAGCTGCTGCAGTCAACCAGAATTCTTCAGCCGCTGGTGCGATCAATGCCAACGGTACGCCGACCCCGCCAGTCGCGGGGCAGTCGGCCAGTAATGAAGCGGCCGATCCGGCTAAGGAAAAGCTGTTCTACGAAGCGGCTTTTGACCTGATTAAGGCCAAGGATTTCGATAAGGCCAGCCAGGCGTTTGCCGCGTTCCTGCGTAAGTACCCGAATAGTCAGTACGCGGGTAATGCACAGTACTGGCTGGGTGAGGTGAATCTAGCCAAGGGTGATCTGCAGGGGGCTGGTCAGGCTTTCGCAAGGGTCAGCCAGGCTTACCCGAGCCACGCCAAGGTGCCGGACTCACTGTTCAAGCTTGCCGATGTAGAGCAGCGTCTCGGTAACAGCGACAAGGCTAAGGGGATTTTGCAGCAGGTGATTGCGCAATACCCGGGCAGTTCCGCCGCGCAGTTGGCGCAGCGCGACTTGCAGCGCTTGCCGTAAAGCTGAGTCAGCAGTCAATAAACCCGCGCCATGCGCGGGTTTTTTATGGTCTCCGTTTATGGCGCTCGCGCCTCGGGCTAACGCTGCGCAGTGTTAGATTTTCGCCCGGCGCATTTTTCGTATACAATCCGCGGCCCTTTTCCCGCAACGGAGGCGGACAGCCTGTTTAGCTGTTACGCCCGTGGCTGATATGCAATATACCCTGCGAATTACCGAGATTTTCTACTCGCTGCAGGGCGAGACGCGCACCGCCGGCTTGCCGACTGTGTTCGTCCGCCTGACCGGCTGTCCTTTGCGCTGCCAATACTGCGACACCGCCTATGCCTTCAGTGGTGGCGAGCTTATGTCGCTGGATGCCATTGTTGAGCAGGTTGCCGGCTACAGGCCGCGTTATATCTGTGTGACTGGTGGTGAGCCGTTGGCGCAACCTAATTGTATTGCGCTGCTCAAGCGGCTGTGCGATGCCGGCTATGAAGTGTCGCTGGAGACTAGTGGCGCGCTGGATGTGTCGGCGGTCGATCCGCGAGTGAGTAAGGTGCTTGACCTGAAAACCCCGGGCTCGGCGGAAGTCACACGCAATCGCTATGAGAATATTGCGCTGCTGACACCTAATGATCAGGTGAAGTTCGTCATCTGCTCGCGCGAAGACTATGACTGGGCGGTGAGCAAGCTGATCCAATACGGCTTGGATGCGCGCGTCAGTGAGGTGCTGATGTCGCCGAGTCATCATGAGTTGGATGCGCGCTCGCTGGCTGAGTGGATCATTGCCGACAACCTGCCAGTGCGCCTGCAAATGCAACTGCACAAAATCCTCTGGAATGACGAGCCGGGACATTGATATGAGCGATAAAAAAGCGGTAATTCTGCTGTCTGGTGGCCTCGACTCGGCCACTGTGGTGGCGCTGGCCAAGGCCGATGGCTACAGCTGCTACACCATAAGTTTCGATTACGGCCAGCGTCACCGTTCAGAGTTGCAGGCCGCCGAGCAGGTTGCTCGCCAGTTGGGTGTCATCGAGCATAAAGTGATTGGCTTAAACCTCAATGGCATGGGCGGCTCGGCGCTCACCGATGCCAGTATTGAGGTGCCGGAAGGCCCGAGTGAAGGGATCCCGGTGACCTACGTGCCGGCGCGTAATACCGTATTCCTGTCCCTGGCGCTGGGTTGGGCTGAAGTGCTGGGCGCGCGGGATATTTTCATCGGCGTCAATGCGGTGGATTACTCGGGATATCCGGATTGCCGTGCGGAATTTATCGAGTCCTTTGAGCGTATGGCCAATCTGGCCACTAAGGCGGGCGTGGAGGGGCAGGGCTTCCGGATCCAGGCACCGTTGCAAAATATGAGTAAGGCGGAAATTGCCCAGGCCGGTGTTCGGCTTGGGGTGGATTACGGGTTGACTGTTTCCTGCTACCAGGCGGATGAGCAAGGGCGTGCGTGTGGTAAGTGCGACAGCTGCCGTCTGCGTGCTGCCGGTTTTGCGGCGGCAGGGCTCGCTGATCCTACGCGTTATTTCTGAAATTTTTTCTGCTGGGTGTTGAAATCCTGAATTAAATCAGTATTATACGCCTCGCAGCGGGTCGTTAGCTCAGTTGGTAGAGCAGTTGGCTTTTAACCAATTGGTCGTAGGTTCGAATCCCACACGACCCACCATATTTCCTTCTTCGGAAGGACAAGAAAGCCTGAAAGTTCTGATTAAAGGAATTTTCAGGCTTTTTTTTATCTGTAACTTTTATCTCGACCATCCCGCCTGCTCTGCCGCCAGCTGACGGGTATACTCGAGTGCCGCGCTGATAGACCTTCACAGGGCCTGATGACATGACGCAGATTTCCGAACGCCTGCTGGTACAAGCTCACCTCGATGCCAAGCAGCCCAAGCCGCTGACGCCTGAGCAAGAGGCTTTTTACCGTGCCGAAATCGCTGCTGAGCTAAAAAAGCAGAACGCGGTACTGGTTGCACACTATTACTGTGACCCGGTGCTGCAAGCTCTGGCCGAGGAGACCGGTGGTTGCGTTTCCGACTCGCTGGAAATGGCCCGCTTTGGCAATCAGCATCCCGCGCAGACGGTGCTGGTGGCTGGGGTCAAATTCATGGGTGAGACGGCGAAGATTCTCAACCCGGAGAAGCGTGTGCTGATGCCGACGCTGGAGGCGACGTGCTCGCTTGACCTGGGTTGCCCGGTGGAAGAGTTCTCGGCGTTCTGTGATCAACACCCGCAGCGCACGGTGGTGGTGTACGCCAATACCTCGGCGGCGGTGAAGGCGCGTGCGGACTGGGTGGTGACATCCAGTTGCGCGGTGGAAATCGTCGAGCACCTGATGGACAACGGCGAGAGCATCATCTGGGCACCTGATCAGCATCTGGGGCGGTATATTCAGAATAAGACCGGTGCTGACATGCTGCTGTGGGATGGCGCTTGCATTGTCCACGAGGAGTTCAAGTCCAAGCAGCTGGAAGACATGATGGCGCTGTACCCAGATGCAGCGGTCCTGGTTCATCCCGAGTCACCGACGGCAGTGATCGATTTGGCTGATGCTGTGGGTTCGACCAGCCAGCTGATTGCCGCCGCGCAGACGCTGCCGAACAAGACTTTTATCGTTGCTACCGATGCCGGCATCTTCTACAAAATGCAGCAGCTGTGCCCGGATAAAGAGTTTATTGCTGCGCCGACCGCTGGTAATGGCGCAGCCTGCCGCAGTTGTGCGCACTGCCCATGGATGGCGATGAATACCCTGCAGCGCACTCTGGCGTGCTTGCGCGAGGGCAGTAATGAGATATTTGTCGACCCGGCGCTGATCCCCAAGGCGATCAAGCCGCTCAAGCGCATGCTGGACTTCACCCATGCGGCGCGACTCAAGCTGAGTGGTAACGCTTAAGCGAGCAGCAGAAAAAAGCCAGGCATTTGCCTGGCTTTTTTGTGTCTAGCGCAGCATCTGTTCGATGATGCGTTGCTCCTCTATCAGCTCCCGCTGCCTGGCATCGATGCGTGACGCCAACTGGAAATTGTTGCTGGCGCGGCGCTTGGCGTAATCGAGCTGTTCCAGCGCCTGCTTGTAGTCGCCGATCAAGGCGAAAAACTCACCGCGGGCCTGGTGCAGGCCAATGGTATTGCCGCTCAGACCACGCACTTCTGCCACCTGGTACCAAACGTCTGGATCGTTGCCGCGACTTTTCAGCATCTCGTCGAGCGCACGCTCCGCCTCTTGGGTGCGTGCTTGTTTGATCAGCAGATCGATGTGCGCTTGATTAACCGGATAGTTGCTGGGGTAGAGGGTCAGCAGCCGGCTAATGCGGTTTTGCGCCTCGGCAAGACGGTTTGTGGCCATGTCCAGTTCAACTTGGGCCAGGTTGTAGCTGACGTCGTTGGGTGTACTTGCAAGCAGTGGTTGCAGGGATTCGCGGGCCTGTTTGTGTTGGCTGCTTTTCAGTTGCGCAATGGCCAGGCCGTAGCGAGCGGCCTCCATGTTTGGGTTTTCGTCGAGCATGCTACGAAAACGCTTGGCGGCAATCCCTGGTGTTTCTTCGTAGATCAACTGCACGCGGGCGCGCATCAGCTGGTAGCGCACGCTGTCGGTGGTGCCTGTGGTTGTGTATTGCTCGGCGCGGTTGCGGGTGTCGGCGATGCGCGACTCCGACACTGGGTGGGTCAGGAGGAACTCCGGCGGCTTGCGGTCGTAGCGATATTGGCGCATTAAGCGTTCGAACATACTGGGCATGGCGCGCGGGTCGAAACCGGCTTTCTCCAGGTTGACCAGGCCAATACGGTCGGCTTCTTGTTCGTTCTGGCGCGAGAAGCGCCGCTGTTCCTGCATCGCCGCCGCCTGGGTGGTGGCGATTGCCGCGATCCCCAGGTCGCCGGCACCGGCGGCAGCGGCGACAATGCCGGCCAGCATGCCGGCCATCACCGGGATCTGCATGCGTTGCTGAGCTTCCAGGCCGCGAGCAAAGTGGCGCTGTGACAAGTGCGCCAGTTCGTGGGCCATGACCGAGGCATACTCGGCTTCGGTCTGGGCATACAGGAACAGGCCGCCATTGACCCCGACAATCCCGCCGGGGGCGGCAAAGGCGTTGATCTGCGGGCTGTTAAGCAGGACGAACTCCAGGCGACGGTCTTGCAGCTGGCTGGTTTCACTCAGCCGATACACGCTCGTCTCGATGAAGTCCTTGAGTTGCGGGTCATCGAGCTGGCTGACCTGGCCGCGCACCAGGCTCAGCCAGGCGCGCCCTAGCTGGTGTTCTTGCTGGGGCGAGACGATGGAAGAACTGGCGTCGCCAAGGGAGGGCAGGTTACTCGCTATGCTGGGGGCTGCCAGCAGGCAGGCAAGCGTCAACAGGGTGGGGCGCAAAAGGCTCATGCACAAAGCTCGCGTCGAACAAAGGCGATACTGTAGCTGCCTGGCTGCGGTGCTGGCCAGGGTTGTGCAGCCTTGGTTATCCTTGCGGCCCTCCTGGAGTAGATAAATGACTGATATGCACTGGCGTGCCGAAGACTTCGACGCGCAACTTGATGCTTGTGGCCTCAATTGTCCGCTGCCTTTACTCAAGGCCAAGCTGGAGCTCAATCGTCTGGCCAGTGGCGAGGTGCTTATGGTTACGGCTACCGATGCCGGCTCGCAGCGCGATTTTCGTGCATTCGCGAGCCTCGCCGGGCATGGTTTATTACGTGAAGAGGTCGAGGGCGGCGTGTACCGTTATTGGTTGCGCAAGGCATAGCGCCGCTACGATCAGTGCTGATGTTAAATCGTTATAAATACACTGTTGTCCGGGTAGGGAGTCACGATGTTCAAGGTGTTTCAGGATTGGCTACACCGTTATTTTTCCGATGAGCAGGCGGTGGTGTTGGCGCTGCTGCTGATCGTCGGCTTTGCTGCCATTCTGACTTTGGGCGGCATGCTGGCGCCGGTGTTAACTGGCATGGTGCTGGCGTTTCTGATGCAAGGGTTGGTCAATGCCTTTGAGCGTTTGCGTCTGCCCCAGGTGGTGGCAGTGTGGCTGGTGTTTACCCTGTTTATGAGCATGCTCGCGCTGTTTTTGCTGGTACTGATGCCGCTGCTTTGGCAGCAGTTGAGTACCCTGTTCAATGAGCTGCCGCGGATGTTGGGCGAGTGGCAGTCGCTGTTTCTATTATTGCCGGAGCGCTATCCGACGCTGATCACTGATGCGCAGGTGCTGCAGCTGATCGAGGTGGTGCGCGGCGAGGTTGGCAAGTTCGGCCAATGGGCACTGTCGTTTTCCCTGTCCAGCTTGCCGATGCTGGTCAGCATCATGATTTACTTGGTGCTGGTGCCAATTTTGGTGTTCTTTTTCCTCAAGGATCGTGAGCTGATTGGCGCATGGTTTCGCAGCTACTTGCCGCGTGAGCGGTCGCTGATCACCCGCGTGGCACAGGAGATGAACAAGCAGATTGCCAACTACATCCGTGGCAAGGTTATCGAGATCATCATCTGTGGCGTGGTCACCTATGTGGCGTTTGCTTACTTGGGGCTTAACTACGCCGCGCTGCTGGCATTGTTTGTCGGCTTGTCAGTGGTGGTGCCGTATATCGGCGCGGTGGTGGTGACAGTGCCGGTGGCGCTGATTGGCTTGTTCCAGTGGGGGTTGGGGGACCAGTTCATCTACCTGATGGTGGTCTACGGCATTATTCAAGCGCTGGACGGCAACGTTCTGGTGCCGCTGCTGTTCTCCGAGGCGGTCAACCTGCACCCTGTTGCGATCATTTGTGCAGTGTTGTTGTTTGGCGGCCTGTGGGGGTTCTGGGGCGTGTTCTTTGCCATTCCGTTGGCCACCTTATTCAAGGCGGTCATCGACGCCTGGCCGCGCAGAGAGCAGGTGGCATCCAAATAAGTTGTAGGCAAGAAAAAGCCGGCCAAAGGGTCGGCTTTTTCTTGCGTGAAGCCTTAAGCCTTATTCAGCGCTTGGGCTGCAGCCAGCACAGCATCGACATGGCCCGGCACTTTAACGCCACGCCACTCCTGGCGCAGTACGCCGTCTTTGTCGATCAGGAAGGTGCTGCGGTCGACGCCTAGATATTCCTTGCCGTAGAGTTTTTTCAGCTTGATCACCTCGAACAGCTGGCAAACAGCTTCATCCTTGTCGGAGATCAGCTCGAAAGGAAATGCCTGTTTGCTCTTAAAGTTCTCGTGAGACTTGATGCCGTCCCGGGATACGCCAAATACCACGGTGTTGGCGGCTTGAAACGCTGGGTATTGGTCGCGAAAACCCTGGCCTTCGGTGGTGCAGCCGGGGGTGCTGTCCTTCGGGTAGAAATAGATCACGACCTGCTGGCCCTTGAGTGCGGACAGCTCAACAGTTTGACCGCTGGTGGCCTGTGCTTGGAAATCGGCAACCGGGGTATCGAGTGCTACGGCCATAACGCGCTCCTTTATGGGGTCTGTGGACGCCAAGGTTCTATCAAAGCATCCAGATTCAAGGCATCGGCGAAGTCGAGAAACTGATCGCGCAACCAGCTGATCTGCGTACCGGCGGGTAGCGTCACGGTCAGTGTGGTGTTGAGCATGGTGCCGCCGGTTTGCGGAGCCTGGTAGGTGTCGCAGGTAAGGTTCTCCAGCTCGACGTGATGGTCGATAAAGAACTGGCACAGCTCATTGAGAATGTCCGGCCGGTAGACCGAGCTGACATACGCTACATAAGGCAGTGCTTGCGGGCGGCTGTCGGACGCGGCGCTGCGAATTACGTTTGCCGTGAAGCTGTGTTTCTTCGCCAGTGCTGGCAGGCTCGACTCAAGGCGCGCCAGCGCATCCCAGCTGCCGGATATTTGCAGTACCAGTGCGCTGTATTCGCCATGGCGGCTCAGGCGGGTGCTGACCACGGCGCAACGGTTCTCGTGACTGGTGCGGCAGAGCACGTTAGTCAGCTCCATGGCGTTGCGGCCAAGGGCGCTGATAAGCAGGAATTGTTCGCGTACTGGGGGGGTGGACATGCAGCCTTCCTAAACAATAAAGGGTCGGCCTGCACGGGCAGTGCCGATCAAAGGCCGAAGGGTAGCGAAAAGCATCGCTTAGGGGAATGCCAACGGTCTGGGCGGGTGAGGATTGTGCCGCGGTTGAGCAATATAAATTGTATGCACGCCGCGACGGTACTTCGCCTTGTGCAAGGCAGGTGGCCCCAGTACCATTACCGCTCTCTTTTTCCGGCAGGAGCGGTTGCATGATTGCGGGCAGTATGGTGGCACTGGTTACGCCCATGGATGCACAAGGTGGTCTTGATTGGGACAGCCTTAGCAAACTGGTGGATTTCCACCTGCAGGAGGGCACCAACGCCATCGTCGCGGTCGGCACTACGGGTGAGTCCTGCACGCTTGATGTGAACGAACACATTGAAGTAATCCGCCGCGTCGTTGATCAGGTGGCTGGGCGTATCCCGGTCATCGCCGGCACCGGCGGCAACTCCACCCGTGAGTCGGTCGAGCTCACCCGCGCAGCCAAAGATGTCGGTGCTGATGCGTGCTTGTTGGTCACGCCGTACTACAACAAGCCGACTCAAGAAGGGCTGTATCTGCACTTCCGCCACATTGCCGAGTCAGTTGCCATTCCGCAGATTCTCTACAACGTGCCGGGCCGAACCGTCTGCGACATGCTGCCGGAGACGGTCGAGCGGCTGGCTAAGATCGATAACATCATCGGTATCAAGGAAGCCACCGGCGATCTGCAGCGCGCTCAGGAAGTACTGGATCGCGTCAGCAAGGATTTCCTTGTGTATTCGGGTGACGATGCCACGGCCGTTGAGCTGATACTGATGGGCGGTAAGGGCAATATCTCAGTGACCGCCAACGTTGCACCGCGCGCCATGAGTGATATGTGTGCTGCTGCCATGCGCGGTGAAGCGGCTATCGCCCGCGCCATCAATGATCGCCTGATGCCCTTGCACAAGTCGTTGTTTATTGAGTCCAACCCGATTCCGGTTAAGTGGGCTCTACATGAGATGGGTTTGATGCCGGACGGTATCCGTCTGCCGCTGACCTGGCTCAGCCCGCGTTGTCATGAACCGCTGCGTCAGGCCATGCGCCAGTCCGGCGTATTGGTTTAATTGAGGAATTACGACGCATGAAGCGACTCACCGGACTCTCAACACTGGCTCTGATCATCGCTAGTACCAGCGGTTGTGGCTGGATTTATGGCGAAAACGGCTATTTCCGTGATCGTGGTAGTGATTACCTCGAAGCCCGCCAGACGGCCACCATGCAGATGCCGGCAAATGTGCAAGCCAAGCGTATCGACCCACTGTTGCCCGTGCCGCAGCAGGTAGCGACCACTACGGATAAAGGTGAGTTCACCGTGCCGCGCCCGCAGTCATTGGCGGTAGCAGGCAATGCCAGCGAGTTCAGCCTGCAAAAGAGCGGCGAGTCGCGCTGGCTCGTAGCGCAGCGCGTACCCGCAGAAGTGTGGCCGGTGGCGCGCCAGTTCTTTACCGATAATGGCTTTCAGATTGCTGAAGAGCGTCCGCAAACCGGTGAGTTCAGCACTGGCTGGCAGCATTTTGATGCCTTGTCCGAATCTATGGCGCGTCGCCTGAGTGGTCGTTTATCGAGCGCGACTCCAGACGCGGAAACCCGCGTGCGGGTGCGTATCGAGCCTGGTGTACAGCGTAATACCAGTGAAATCTTTGTGGTCAGCGCTGAGCGTCCGGCCGGCAGTACGGCCGACGTGGCATTCACCAATCGCAGCAATAATCCGAGTCTGGACGCCGCGCTGTTGGATGAAATGCTTGTCACCCTGGCGCGCAGTGCTGAGCAGGGTGGCTCGGTATCGCTACTTGCCGCTCGCGACTACGACGCACCTAACCGCGTCAGCCTGTCCGAAGACGGTAACGGCAACCCGGTGCTGAGCCTGGGTGCCGACTTTGATCGTGCCTGGTCCGGTGTGGGCCGCTCCCTGGAAATGGCCGATGTGCGCATCGACGACATCAACCGCAGCCTAGGCGTGTACTACATCAACCTGGCAGAGCGGGCGCAAAAGCCGGACGATAAGCCAGGCTTCTTCGGCAAGGTTTTTGGCAGCGAAGCGAGTAAGGAAGAGATCGACGCCCGCGCTGAGCGCTATCAGGTTCGCCTGACAGGTGTTGGCGATAGCGTGCAGGTCACTGTGGAAAAAGACCTCAACACCATTGCCCCAGCTGATGTGGCGCGCAAGGTGCTTGACCTAATCCAGGAAAACCTTGGCTGACAGCAGGCAACTGCTGCACCGGCACTATTAATAGGCGAAACCCGACGGGTTTCGCCTGTTTTGTTTACCAAAGGCGGAAATTTCGACATGAGTACAGCCACTACTTTAAGCCTGAAAAAAATCTATTCGGGCAAAGTCCGCGACCTCTACGAGATCGACGACAAGCGTATGTTGATGGTCGCCACTGACCGCCTCTCTGCGTTCGACGTGATCCTTGCTGAACCAATTCCGGAGAAGGGCAAGATTCTTACGTCTATCTCCAACTTCTGGTTCGACAAACTGGCGCACTTGGTGCCCAATCACTTCACCGGTGACAAGGTCGAAGATGTGGTGCTGGCTGCTGAATTACCGCTGGTCGAAGGTCGTGCTGTGGTTGCAAAGCGTCTTCAGCCTGTGGCGGTCGAGGCGATTGTGCGTGGCTATATCGTTGGCTCCGGCTGGAAGGAATACCAGAAGAGCGGCACCGTTTGCGGTATTCAGTTGCCAGCCGGCCTCAAAGAAGCTGCCAAGCTGCCGCAGCCAATTTTCACCCCCTCGACCAAGGCCGCCGTGGGCGATCACGACGAGAACATCTCCTTCGCCCAGTGCGAAGCGATCATTGGTGCTGAACTGGCTGCCAAAGTGCGTGACACCTCGATTGCGCTGTACAGCGCAGCGGTTGAATACGCCGCTACACGCGGCATCATCATTGCCGACACCAAGTTCGAGTTTGGTTTGGATGAGGAGGGCACGCTGACACTGATGGACGAAGCTCTGACCCCGGACTCCAGCCGCTTCTGGCCGGCTGACAGCTATGAAGAAGGCAAGAATCCGCCAAGCTTCGATAAGCAGTATGTGCGTGACTGGCTAGAGTCCACTGGCTGGAATAAAGAGCCGCCAGCCCCTGCCGTGCCTGCAGATGTTGCTCAGAAGACTGCAGATAAATACCGCGAAGCCCTGACGCGACTGACTGTATAAATCGCTTTGTACGTTTGAAGATTTGGGTGTCGACAACAAGGTGGCCAATGCCCTGCGCATGAGTAGGGCAGTTGTTCTAACCCAAATAGCGTATTCGAGATCGTTTAGTTGAGCTGCTCAAGGCTATCAGCCTGGTAGCAGGGGCTAGCCGCAGTGTGAATTATGGTAGGCGGCGTTCCCCTTCAGGTCGGCTTGGAGTGCGGCTTTGAGCTAAGCATTGCGGCCTGAACTGACTTGGACAGATCCACTGGTATCGTAAACGGATACTGCCTTTCCGGTAGGCGAGAAAAAGCCCCGTAACTCATTGAGTACGGGGCTTTTTTGTATGGCGGGACGATAGGGGTTGAACGCTACTGTGTCCGCAGCTGTTTTACTCTGATAGTTGAGCAGGCCAGAAAGTGAATATGAAGCTGCACGCAGCAAATCTAATTACTTAGTAATGGCTGCGATCACCGAGATCTCTACGAGCAACTCCGGACTGGCCATCTTGGCCTCGACACAGGCACGCGCAGGGGCGAAGCCTGACGGAACCCAGCTGTCCCAAACGCTGTTCATCTCGGCAAACAGGCTCATATCCTTCAGGTAGATGGTGGCTGACAGCAACTGCTCACGATTGCTGCCAACCGACTCCAGCAGCGCATCGACCTTAGCCAGCATGGTGCGGGTTTGCTCCTGAATGCCGGCGCTACGATCTTCTGCGACCTGGCCACAGAGATAGGCGGTCTGGTTATGTACGACGACTCGGCTCATCCGCGCGGCTGTTTCATATCGTTTAATGCTCATGAGATTCCTTTGCTAAATCAGCGTGATGTGAAAAGTTATTGTTTCTCAGTGCCCTCAACTGGCGAAGACAGTTCCCCCAGAGCCGATTTTCGCCTGTTGTAGCTGGCAGAGTTAGACCAAAAGCAGGAAATCGCACAAAGCAGATATTCATCCTGATGATCGTCAGATTTCGATGACATTACACGCCAGTGATGAGCGCGGTTCAGCTAACTCTAAACGAACCATGGCTATGCCGCTGAGTTGGAGGTTAAGTGGTGGAGGCGAATATGAACGACTCGTCTGCAACCGAGGCTGCTAAGCCTTATCCGCTTTGCCGGCCGCGGCGGCAAATTTCGCTAGGCTGATGTCCAGAAAACGTGGCCGCCTGCCGTGGTCTTCGGCCTGTTCCTTGCGTCGAACAGCGTTACGCACCATCAGCGAGCCAAGGTAGCGAACCGGTTCCGGGGGGAAATAGCCGAGCGGGCCATTGAGCAGGGGCGAGCGCGTCCACTCGTTATCCAGGCCCAGCACCATCGAGGACAGAATCTGCCCGCCCATATGGCAGGGGCCGACGCCACTTCCCGAGTAGCCAAAGCCGTAGAAAATATTACTCGCCTGCTCCAGCCGACCAAAGAACGGCAAGCCGGTGACCGAACGATCCGAGGGGCCGTTCCAGGTTGACTCGATGCCGACGCCTTCGAAAGCCGGGAAGAAATCGATCAGGGTCTTGCGTAGCAGGCCCTCGTAGGGCGACGGCTGGTCAAATACCGGCAGCATGCGCCCGCCATAGGCGAAGGTGTTGCCGCCTTTGCCGAGCATGATTCGGCCGTCTGGAGTGTTGTGGTAGTAGTGCACGAAGATCCGTGAGTCGAGCACCGTCACGCCGCTGGTCAGGCCGATTTTCTTCAGTAGATCCGGACGTGGCTCGGTGATGATCATGTCGCTGGAAACGATCGCCACACTGCGCTCGAACTGCGCTAAGGTGCTGGCCATCCAGGCGTTAATCGCCAGTACCACGCGACTCGCCTTGATCTGCCCATGGGCCGTGACCACGGTGGCCGGCAATCCCTCGTTGAGCTTGGTCATGGGCGTGCCTTCATACAGGCGCACGCCTAGAGCCAGGGCAACTCGGCGCAGGCCGCGGACCAGCTTACCGGGCTGCACACTGGCCGCCGCCGGCGAGAACCAACCCTCCAGGTGTTTATTAGATCCGGCCAAGCGCTGCACGTCGGCCAGTGGGCGCCTGCTGAACGAGTTGATGCCGTTGCGCTCTAGCGCAGCGATAACGCCGTCGGTGGCGCCGACCTGAGCGAGGTTGGTCGCGGTATAGAGCGTGCCGTCGAGGCGGTAGTCGGCATCCACCCCGTACTTCTGGCAGAAATCACCGATGGCGTAGATGCTCTGCTCCGAGGCTTTAACCAGGCGGATGGCTTCCTCTACCCCGAACAGACGCTCTAGGGTGAAGTACTTGGCCGACCAGGACAGCGCGCAACCGCCATTTCGGCCGCTGGCCCCGGCGCCGCAAATGTCGGCCTCGATAATCACCACGTCGAGCTCGGGGTTCTGCTCCTTGAGCATGATCGCCGTCCACAAGCCGGTATAGCCGCCGCCGACGATGCAGACATCAGCCTGGATGTCCTGCCGTAGAGGTGCACAAGGTGCAGAGGTATCTTGTTGCAAGGCTTGGTCGAGCCAGTAAGGTCTCATCGCGAGGCTTCCGAATGGTTAGGTTGCAAGCGTGCCGTGAGCTTGATCAGCGCCCGGCTACCACGATCATTTCCACTCGCCAGTCCGGGTTGATCAGTTCGGCCAGAGTGCAGGCGCGCGTCGGCGCATGGCCTTCTGGAAAGAAGTCGTCCCAGGCCCGGTTGAGTCCTGCATAGTCAGCCCTGTCAGCCAACAGGATGCGTACCGAGAGCACCCGGCTGAGGTTGCTGCCGACACTGAGCAGCATCGCCTCGAGATTGCCGAGGATCTCGCGGGTCTGAGCCTCAATGTCGCCTTGGGTGTTTGCGGCAACCTGGCCCCCGATGTACAGGGTGTTGTCGTGCAGCACCATATCGGAGCGGCGCGCAGAGGTTTCAAAGCGTTCGATATTCATGATGTCTTCCAGTGCTGTCGGGTGGCTGGCGAAGCGTGAGGCGTGCAGTTATGGAAGCAATTTGCAGCGAATAAGAAAAATCGATTTATCGTATTTCATAAATAAGCTGAGATTGTTAGTTGCGGCCTGACAGGTTGCCGAGCAGAGGTATCTCGGGAGGGATGGACACGGCTCATGGGTTTTCGCCGATGCCTCGGGGCACAACCGCCGAGGGTTATGGCGAGCGCAAGCGCCCCTAGCAGCCCTCGAGCATGCACCCGCTTGGTCTCTGAGCCTGGAGCACCTGCCCGACAACACCCCGGGCGACTCCACGGCTGATTACATGAGAAACAAAAAGACCCCGCGCGCAAGTTGCCGGGCAGGGGCTGGTTGGCACTAACGCCGGTCAGGCGACGTTCATGGTTCTGTGCGTATCTATCAAATGAATGACCACCTCTGGATCCGCCAAGGTGGAGGTATCCCCCAACCCGTCGTATTCCGCCGTGGCTATCTTGCGCAGGATGCGCCGCATGATTTTGCCCGAGCGAGTTTTCGGCAAGCCCGGTGCCCACTGGATGACATCCGGTGAGGCAATCGGCCCAATCTCTTTGCGCACCCAGTTTTTCAGTTCCACGCGTAATGGCTCGCTCGGCGTTTCGCTACCGATCAGGGTGACGTAGACGTAGATGCCCTGTCCTTTGATGTCATGCGGTACACCCACCACCGCCGCTTCGGCGACCTTCGGGTGGGCCACCATTGCGTTTTCGATCTCGGCGGTGCCCATGCGATGCCCAGACACGTTGAGCACGTCGTCAACACGGCCGGTAATCCAGTAGTAACCGTCTTCGTCACGGCGCGCACCGTCGCCGCTGAAGTACATCCCCCTGAAAGTTGTGAAGTAGGTGTCGACGAAGCGGTCGTGATCGCGATACAGGGTGCGCGCCTGGCCCGGCCAGGAGTCGATGATCACCAGGTTGCCCTCGGCGGCCCCTTCCAGCAGGTTACCCATGTTGTCCACCAGCGCGGGTTGCACGCCGAAGAACGGACGGGTTGCCGAGCCTGGCTTGAGCGCAGTTGCGCCCGGAAGAGGGCTGATCATGATGCCGCCGGTTTCGGTCTGCCACCAGGTGTCAACGATCGGGCAGCGGGATTGGCCTACGTTCTTGTAGTACCAATCCCAGGCTTCCGGGTTAATCGGCTCACCGACCGAGCCCAGCAGGCGCAGGCTGCTGCCATCGGCACCGTCAACGGCGGCGGTACCTGACGCCATCATGGCGCGGATTGCCGTTGGAGCGGAGTAGAGGATATTGACCTTGTGCTTGTCGACGATCTTGGCGACGCGGGTGATATCCGGGTAGTTGGGCACACCTTCGAACAGCAACGTGGTCGCGCCGTTGGCCAACGGGCCGTAGACGATGTAGCTGTGGCCGGTGACCCAGCCGACGTCCGCGGTGCACCAATAAACCTCGCCCGGCTGGTAGTCGAATACCCGTTCATGGGTCAGCGCGGCGTACAGCAGATAGCCGGCGCTGGTGTGCTGCACGCCCTTGGGCTTGCCGGTGGAGCCGGAGGTGTAGAGGATGAACAGCGCTTCTTCGGCCCCCATCTCTTTTGGCGCGCAATGGCTGGACGTCACCGCCATCAGGTCTTCGTACCAAATGTCACGGTGCGGGTTCCACTTGATCTCGCCAGCGGTGCGCTGGCACACGATGACTTTCTTCACACTGCTGGTTTCCGGGTTGGTCAGTGCGTCATCGACGTTGGTTTTGAGCGGGATCTTCTTGCCGGCACGAATGCCCTCATCGGCAGTGATCACCACTTTGGATTTGCAGTCGATAATTCGACCCGCCAGGGCTTCCGGCGAGAAGCCGCCGAACACCACTGAGTGGATCGCGCCGATGCGGGCACAGGCTAGCATCGCCACTACCGCTTGCGGAATCATCGGCATATAAAGGGTCACCACGTCGCCACGGTGCACGTCCTGACCGCGCAGGGCATTGGCGAACTTGCACACTTGCTGGTGCAGCTCGCGGTAAGTGATGTGCTGGTGCTCGGACGGATCATCACCCTCCCAGATGATCGCCAGATGATCGCCAGCTGATCGCTGCGTTCTTCCAAGTGCCGACCCAGGCAGTTGTAGGAAACGTTCAAGGTGCCGTCGGCGAACCACTTGATGTCGACGTGGTGATCGTCAAATGAAGTCTGCTTGCCTTAGTAAACGGCTTAATCCAGTCGAGGCGCTGAGCCTGCTCGCGCCAGAAACCGTCCGGGTTGACGATTGACTGCTGGTACATGGCTTTGTACGTCGTCTCGTCAGTCAGCGTATTGAGCAGAACCTCGGGGCGAACGGAATACGAAGAAGTCGCACTCATCTTTAAATACCTAGCTGGAGTAATTGTTTTTGTATGCGCTGGCTCAAGCTGCCTTAGCGCGCAGGCAACCTGGCATTGTCAGAACCACCCCGTGCAAACCGTCGATAGCGGTGTTTGCAACGGCCAGTACGCAACAGCGAGGCCACGCCTGCAGCGGCTGAGAAGGTGATCTTGCTGAGTGGATGGCGGATGAGGTCCGCGAGGCAAAAGCGCGGACCTCATCCGCCCCCAGCCAATACCGCGACCTGACATCCCCGCGCGCCGCTTCGAGAGCGGCGCGGTTGCATGGTTAGCGGCAATCCAGAGAAGCGCTGGCCCCGACGACGGATTGCCGTCGGGGCCAGCGCTTAGAAGAAGCCCAGGGGGTTGATGTCGTAGCTGACCAGCAAGTTTTTGGTTTGCTGATAGTGGTCGAGCATCATCTTGTGGGTCTCGCGACCGACGCCGGACTTCTTGTAGCCACCGAACGCGGCGTGCGCCGGGTACAGGTGGTAGCAGTTGGTCCACACCCGGCCCGCCTTGATCGCCCGGCCCATGCGGTAGGCGCGGTTGATGTCGCGGGTCCACAGGCCGGCGCCAAGGCCGAACTCGGTGTCGTTGGCGATGGCGAGGGCTTCGGCTTCGTCCTTGAAGGTGGTCACGCTCACCACTGGGCCGAAGATTTCCTCTTGGAACACGCGCATCTTATTGGTGCCCTTGAGCAGGGTCGGCTGGATGTAATAGCCGCTGGCCAGGTCGCCCTCCAAACGTTCCGCCGCGCCACCGGTGAGCAACTCGGCGCCTTCCTGTTGGGCGATTTCTAGGTAGCTCAAGATTTTGTCGAACTGCTGCTCGGAAGCCTGGGCGCCGACCATGGTTTCGGTGTCCAGTGGGTCGCCACGCTTGATCTGCTTGATCTTCTTCATCACCTCGGCCATGAACGCCGGGTAGATGGACTCCTGCACCAGCGCCCGCGACGGACAGGTGCACACTTCGCCTTGGTTGAAGAAGGCCAGCACCAGGCCTTCGGCGGCCTTCTCGATGAACTGAGGCTCGGCGCTCATGATGTCTTCGAAGAAGATGTTCGGCGACTTGCCGCCCAGCTCAACGGTGCTCGGGATGATGTTTTCGGCCGCGCATTTCAAGATGTGCGAGCCCACCGGGGTGGAACCGGTGAACGCGATTTTGGCGATGCGTTTGCTGGTGGCCAGGGCTTCGCCGGCTTCACGGCCATAACCCTGGACGATATTCAGAACGCCCGGTGGCAGCAGGTCGCCGACCAGTTCGGCGAACAGGGTGATCGACAGCGGCGTCTGCTCGGCTGGTTTGAGGATCACGCAGTTACCCGCTGCCAGGGCCGGAGCGAGTTTCCAGGCGGCCATCAGCAGCGGAAAGTTCCACGGGATGATCTGCCCAACCACACCCAGCGGCTCATGGAAGTGATAGGCGGCGGTGTGTTCGTTGATTTCGGCGGCGCTACCTTCCTGTGCGCGGATGCAGCCGGCGTAATAACGGAAGTGGTCGACGGCCAGCGGCACGTCGGCGTTGAGCGTCTCCCGTACGGCTTTGCCGTTGTCCCAAGTTTCAGCGACGGCCATCAGCTCGAGGTTGGCCTCAAGGCGATCGGCAATTTTCAGCAGAGCCCGCGAGCGATCTTGTACCGAGGTCTTGCCCCAGGCATCGGCGGCGGCATGGGCGGCATCCAGAGCGCGTTCGATATCTTCCGCGGAGGAACGGGGGAATTCGCCGATTACCGAGGCATCCACCGGGCTGGTGTTGGTGAAGTACAGGCCATTGACTGGGGCGACAAACTCGCCACCGATGAAGTTACCGTAGCGCGGCTTTAGGTTGATAAGTGCGCCTGGAGTACCGGGTTTGGCGTAAATCATGTGGACGACCTCTCGTATTGATCGGGAGCGCTGGCCGGCCATTGTGTTGGACGCGACCGTGCTGGAGCAGATGTGCAAAACAGGTGGCGGGAGGGGCCTCTGCGGCGCTCCCGCGTGAGCTTAGGTTAGGCGCTCTGCGGGGTTTCACCGCGCTTGAGGCGAGCATTGATGTCTTCAATCACTGCCGGTAGCTCATTGATGGTGTCGATCAGGTAATGCGGACGTGAGGCCTCGAACATCTGGCCGATGCGTGCGCGCTCCTGTGCCAGTTTTTCTTCCGGCAAGGCGCGGAACTGCTCGTAGGTCAGGCCAAGGGCGTTGCCGGAGCAGGTCAGGGCTACCGTCCACATGCCAGCGCTGCGGCCTTCAAGAATGCCCGGCCAGGTGTCGTCGACCTTGACGCAGGCGGCGACGTCGCTGATCCCAAGGGCGATCACGTTAGCCAGGGCCTGCGCTGGGTGCGGACGGCCGTTGGGTACCTCATCGGTCGCGACAACGTGGTCGGCAACATAGCCATTACGTTCGGCCAACTGCACCACCTTCTCCATTACCACAGCCGGGTAGCCAGAGCAGGAGCCGACTTTCAGGCCTGTTTTGCGCAGTGCGGTGATGGTGTCCAGAGCGCCGGGAATCAGAGCTGAATGCACGGCGATCTTCTCGATCTGCAGCGGCATAAAGCGCTTGTAGAGGGCGGTGACATCTTCGTCGGTCGGCAGGCGGCCGCAGGAGGCACGATAGCGTTCGGCAATCTGCGGTTCATTGCACAGGGTACGGATATGGTCCCATTTACCCATGCCCATCGGGCCGCGGGCTTCAGCCAGGCTGACCTCGACGCCAAATTCGGCGAAGGCCTCAACGAAGATCTGGGTCGGCGCGAAGGAGCCGAAGTCGACGACCGTACCAGCCCAGTCGAGGATGATGGCTTGCAGTTGGTCGGGGGATTGATAGTTCATGTGAGTGACTCCAATTGATTGCCGAAAGAGGGCGAGTGGTTAGTGGGTTCAGGCCTTGACCGGTGCGTTGCTGATGTCACGGCTGGGGATAAAGGATTCGCTGCTCGGCTGGGCATTTGGACGGCTGTTCCAGAACGGCAGCATGATCAGGATGGCGACCACAGCAGAGGCGGTGAAGCAGAGGAATACCGTCTCGGTGTCGAAGTAGCCGGGCAGCAGGCCGCCGAGTACTGCGCCGATCGAGCCACAACCGTTGACGAAGCCTGCTGCGGTGCCGGAGGTTTGCTTGCCGAAGTCGATGGCCGCGGCGCCGCTGATCATCGAGTCTGGTCCGTACAGGGTCAGGCCCATCATGAACAGCAAGCCAACCACTACCAGTACGCTGCCGGTGTTCATGGCCGGTACGAAGAGCACCAGACTCACGGTCAGCGCCAGCAGGCTGATTACACAGGCAGGAAAACGGCGGGCGCCAAACACCTTGTCCGAGAGCAGGCCGATCAGGATCGGTCCGACCAGGCCGGCGACCTCAAAGGCGGTCGGCACCACGGCGGAGGCAATTTTGCCAATCTCCGGCATGCGCTCGTAAACCATCACCGGGCCCCACAGCAGGATGGCGTAACGCGCCGGCTTGAGCATGAAGTAAGCCAGGCCGAGCACCAGCACCGTGCGATTCTTGAGGATGGTTTTCAGGCAGGCGAGAAAGCTGGGATGCGCCTGTGCAGTACCATCGCCCGACTCGGTCAGGGGTTCGACCGCTGGTAGGCCGACGTCCTGCGGCGTGTTGCGCTGGAAGATGAAGAACAGCACGGCGATTGCGGCCACCACTGCAGCCGTGGCAATAAAGGCCGCGCGCCAGTCGCCGTAGACCTCATAAGCCATCCAGCCAGCGAAGGGCGAAGCCACTAGACCACCGAAGGCATAGCAGGTGCACCACCAGCCAAGTACGCGACCGCGTTCCTGGGTGGAAAAGAAGCTGCCAATGTTCTTGCACAGCCCGGACCAACCGGTGGACTGGGCGAGGCCTTGCACCACCATGCAGGTGGCGAAGATCGGCAGGGTGGCGAAGGTACCCATGATCGCAGCGGCGGCGGCCGAGATCAGCAGACCGCCGAGGACCACGATGCGCGGGCCGAAGCGGTCGGCGAGAATACCCCAGGTGAATTGACCGATGGCATAGGCACCCAGGTACAGGGCATCCAGGTTGGCCATGACCGACTTTTCCATCATGAAGTCAGGGTCATCACCAATGCCCAGCTTGGCCACCGAGAAGGCCTTGCGGGTGAAGTAGAAGGCGGCGTAAGCCAGCCAGGTGATGGCAAATATCTGTAGACGCCAGCGCTTTAGGCTGCCGAGGTTGAAGGGGGAGGGGCTTGTCGAATGATTCATGCTGCGGTCCTCTGAATTTAGTGTGCTTGCAGTTCAACGACTGCAATTTGTTGTTGTTAAAAGCACTTCTTTCGCCGTTCTCGCGAACGGGTATATCCAGATGTATCGGGACCAACGAATCAGAGTTTCTTTCCTACGCTGCTGCGTCGGATACTGACACCGCGCAACGACGTCGGTGTCAGTATCCTGGATCAAGCTCTGCGAGTCGGCTCCGTATTACAGGTACTCAAGGTGCATGACGGTCGCGTTTCTTAGGCAGCGGGTTGGCACGTATCTACACCCATAACCGCGAGGGCATCGGCAATGGCGCGCAGCAACTGAGCGACAATGCGTTCGTCGATCTGGCCGATACAGCCGATGCGAAAACTCTCGGCGGTGGTCAGCTTGCCGGGGTAGATCAGAAACTGACGGGCCTTGAGTTCGTCGTAGAAACGCTTGAACTCGAAGTTCGGGTGGGCCGGGCTGAAGAAGGTGGTGATGATTGGCGACAGCCAGCGATCTTCCAGCAGGGTCTGGAAGCCCAGGTCGCGCATGCCACTGACCAGGACATTGCGATTGTTGGTGTAACGCATTTGCCGGCCGCTGACCCCACCTTCGGCAACGTGCTGTTCCAGCGCTTTGCGAAAGGCCACTACGCTATGGGTCGGCGGGGTGAAGCGCCACTGGCCGGTGCGCTCCATGTATTGCCACTGCTCTAGCAGGTCCAGGCTCAGCGAGTGGGCGCGGCCCTTTGACTGCTCCAGCAACGTGCGGCGGATGATGACGAAGCCAAAGCCGGGGATGCCCTCGATGCACTTGTTGGCCGAGGACACCATGACGTCGAAAGGGATCTCATCGACGGTCAGCGGAACCGCACCGAAGGAACTCATGGCGTCGACAATCAGCCCCTTACCATGAGCCTTGACCACGTCGGCGATCTCGCGCAGCGGGTTGAGAATGCCCGAACTGGTTTCGCAGTGAACCAGGAACACGTCGGTGACGTCGGGGTTGGCGGTGAGTAATTCGGCAACTTCTTCTGGCTGCGGTGGCAGGTAGTCACCCTTATCCAGAGCAATATAGTCGCGGCCCAAATAGTCGAGAATTTGCGTGGCACGCTTACCGTAGGCACCGTTCATCAGCACCAGGGCTTTGCCATCACGCGCGATGGCGGTGGCCAGCGCGGCTTCCACGGCGAAAGTGCCGCTGCCTTGCAGGGGCACGCAGGCGTAGCTGTCGTCATGCACGCCTGCCATCACTAGCAAGCCCTGGCGGATTTCAGCGGTGATGCGGTTGAAGTCGGCGTCCCAAGAACCCCAATCGCTAAGCATGGCTTGCTTGGTGGCCAGCGAGGTGGTCAGTGGACCTGGGGTGAGCAGGTACGGCTCGCCTAGGGCGGGGGCGTTAAGGGCAGGACGGGCGATGGGGAATTCAGCTTTGCTCATGATCGTCTCCAGCGTGTGTTGAGGCGGCGGTACGCCGTGCTGGAGAAGATAAAAACAAGTTATAGATAATAAATAAAATCGATTTATAGTATTTCTAAAATAAGCTCAGATTATTAATGGAGTACTCATGGCGGTATCACACGCGCAGCTACGAGCCTTTCATGCGGTGGCCCAGCAAGGCAGCTTTACCCGTGCCGCAGAACGTCTGTTTCTCAGCCAGCCGGCAGTATCCGACCAAGTGCGCAAGTTGGAAGAGCAGTTCGGTGTGTTGCTGTTCAACCGCACGAAGCGTTCGGTACAGCTGACTGAACTGGGCGAGCAGTTGCTGGGCATCACCCAGCGCCTGTATGCCGTAGCAGCAGAAGCGCAGGAACTGCTGTCCAGCTCACAGGCTTTACAAGCCGGTAGTCTGACCCTGGCGGTCGACTCGCCGGTGCATGTGCTGCCATTTATCGCCCGGTTCAACGAGCGTTACCCGGGTATTCGCTTCAGCGTGGTGACCGGCAATACCGACGAGGCGTTGGCACGGCTGTTCGAGTTCAAGGCCGACTTCGCCGTACTTGGCCGGCCGATCGAAGACCCAAGCCTGTTGACCCATGTACTCAGCACGGCACCGCTGGTGGCTTTTGTCGGCCCGGGGCATCCCTGGGCCGAGCGCGAATCTATTGTGCTGGCCGACCTCGACGACACACCGCTGGTGTTACGCGAACGTGGCTCAATGACCCGGCAAAGCATTGAGGACGAGATGCTGCGCGTGGGCGCCAGACTGCGCCCAGCCATTGAGGTAGAGGGACGCGAGGCGGTGTTCGAGATGGTCGCCGCTGGGCTGGGGGTGGGCATCGTCTCGGCGGCTGAGTTTGGCAGCAGCCGCAGCATGCGTGTCTTGCCGATTGAGGATTGCCAGCGCTATATGACCGAGACCCTGGTGTGTCTGCGTAGCCAAGGCACGCGACGAGTCATCGAGACCTTTCTTGATGTGGTGCGCTCGAGTATCACTGATTAAATCGGCGACTGTTGCGGTCAGTCCGCCGGACTAGCCGACGGCGAGACTTTCCCACGCCCGCGTGTTTTATCGGCTGTAATCGGTTATTTGAGGTTGTCCATGCAGCGCGGCCACCCTGTAACAGCACTCAATAGTGGCGCGCGCACCGTTAGAAGGGGTAGTCGTAGCGATGGCTTGATGGTCGCGGCGTAGGATGTAACTTGATAAGCCGACATATAAGCGGCTGCCTTGAACGGCGCACGGAGTCGCGCCTGATAGCCGCTTTTATGGTCGGCGAAGACGCCAACTGACTACAGGCCGAGGCTACAGTCAGCCTTGCCTGGCATTTGAGTCAGCATTTGGGTTCTCAGTCTATAAATAAGCCTTACTGATACCTGATAGCCACTAAATCGATTGGAATGATGGCTTTATGCTTGGCATGCTGAGTGGGTCTTCTCTGTGAGCACCACCATGTCAGATGCCAACCTGGCCACACTACTGGTTTTGATTTCGGCGTTTATGCACGCCAGCTGGAACGCGGTGGTCAAGTCCAGCAGTGACCGTTTGTCATCGATGGCAATGGTTGATGGCGTGGCATTTGTCGTAGCTTTGGCATTGCTGCCCTTTGTTGACCTGCCTTCATTAGAGGTGTGGGTCGTGATTGGCCTATCGACCTTGGTCAACCTGTTCTATCGCTACTTTCTAATCCGCGCCTACAGCTTCGGCGACTTCGGCCAGGTGTATCCGCTGGTTCGCGGCTTACCGCCATTGCTGGTCGTGGTGTTTGCAGCCGTCTGGCTGGGAGAGTCGCTGCCGGACCTGGGCATCGTCGGCGTGGTGGTGTTGTCACTCGGGGTGCTCAGCTTGCTGCACGTAACCCAGAACTGGCAGGCACCGCGCAACGCGTT
Organism: uncultured Pseudomonas sp.; assembly: GCF_943846705.1. Lineage (NCBI taxonomy): Bacteria > Pseudomonadati > Pseudomonadota > Gammaproteobacteria > Pseudomonadales > Pseudomonadaceae > Pseudomonas > uncultured Pseudomonas sp. The sequence goes on from NZ_OX044366.1 coordinate 2,892,218, forward strand.
GGCCGCTGGAGTGTGCGTGGCTTTGTACACGGTGATCGACGCCCATGGCGTGCGCAGCTCAGAGAGCGTGCTCCAGTACCTGGTGTATTTCACCCTGTTGCTGAGCATACCGATCCCCCTGTTCGCCGCCTGGCGACGGGGCCCCGCGCTGGGTCGACACGTTCGCCAACACTGGCGTATGTCGGTGTTTGGCGGGCTGACCTACAGCGCGGCGTATGCACTGGTGTTATGGGCCATGACGCTGGAGAACGTGGCAAAAATCGCCGCTCTGCGCGAGAGCAGCGTAATTATCGGCGCGGTGATTGCCACGCTGCTATTTAAGGAACCCTTCGGTCATCGCCGGCTGATTGCCGCAGTAACCGTGACGCTGGGAATTATCCTGATCAAGTGCGCGGCTTAGCCAAACACTGCTGCGCCACATGCAAAATTCATCGATCAAGCACGCATCGCGGTGCTCGTTGAGGCGATATAGCAATTTATCAAGCAAGTTCGCTTGATTACAGTCGCACTTCAGCAATATCTGCCAACCCAAATGAAAGCATGCAGTCCAGCGCAGAACAGCCATCAACAAGAGTGGCGGTGTGCGCTTGCACACCCATGTGTTAGCAGTACTGGATGGGCGACTAAAGATAGTTCGTTGCGCTTTATGGACACCCATTAGGTGATAAATACGTTCCGTCAGGTCTCAATCCAAGTTGGCCGCTTTGAGTCGATAACTGCCCGTCGCGATAGACGACAGCGGCCAAAAGCCGACACTCAGTAGCATCTACGAAACTAGGGCGACTCACTTACTCTGCCTCTTTGAGTCAGTTTTAAAATATGGATATTTTGCGTTTCATTGAAGTATGCGATGGCCTCATCACCCGCCAGGACGCACTGCAACGATTGCCTAGCAGCGAGGCCTATGAGGCCATTAAAGAACAGGGGTCGTGTGTGATGGCTTATTGGCGTTAAGCACTTGATTCAGCGCGTCAAGCATCAGGTCGGCGTGCTCCTTTTCGAACGCTAGAAGCGGCCGGATCTTGAGGATGTTTTCCAGAGGCCCAGCGGCACTGATCAGCACGCCGTGTTCGCGTAAATCGTTGACGATGCGCCGGGTAGCCTGTGCTGCCGGTGCCTTGGTTTCCCGGTTGCTGACCAACTCGATACCAAAGAACATCCCCGCACCGCGTACGTCGCCAATCAGTTCGTGGTGTTCGGCGAGACGCCGGAAACCCTGCAGCAGATAGTCGCCAATCTGTGCCGAACGCTGTTGTAAACCCTCTTCTTGGATAACCTCCAGCACGGCCTTGGCAGCGGCGCAGGAGACAGGGTTGCCGCCGAAAGTGTTGAAATAGCGCACGCTGCGGCCAAAGCTTTCGATCAAATCGGCGCGCGCCACGACGCCGGCGATGGGCTGACCGTTACCCATGGGTTTACCCAGGGTGACGATGTCTGGCTGCACGGTATGACGCTGGAAACCCCACATGTTTTCGCCGGTGCGTGCAAACCCGGATTGCACCTCATCAGCGATATACAGCAGCCCTTCAGCGCGCGCCAGGGCCACGCCTTCGGCGAGAAAGCCGCAGGGCTCGGCGAACACCCCATCACTGGCGAAGATGCCGTCGAGCAGCAGCGCGGCAGGTTTGATGCCACGGGCGCGCAGGTCGTCGATGGCCGCGCGCACGTCGGCGGCGAAGGCGGCCGCGACGTTTTGCGTCCCAAGCCGGTAGGCGTCTGGCGCGCGAACGCAGCGTGCATGAGCCGGCAAGCGGACTCCGGCTCCGAGCGACGGCGAAAGCGCCGAGATGTCTCCGGTAACGCCGTGGTAAGCGAATTGGGTGATGATCACCCCTTCGCCACCGGTGAAGTGGCGGGCGATGCGCAGGGCCAGGTCGTTGGCTTCGCTGCCGGTGCAGGTGAACATCACTCGCTCAAGACCGGCGGGAAAGGTAGCCAGCAGTTGCTCGGCATAGTCGAGGATGCCTTGCTGCAGGTAGCGCGTATGGGTATTGAGTTGAGCGGCCTGTGTACAAATCGCTTCGACCACGCGCGGATGACAATGGCCGACCGAAGCGACATTGTTATAGGCGTCCAGGTAACGTCGGCCTTGTTCGTCGTAGAGCCAGACCCCCTCGCCACGCACCGTGTGCAGAGGGCGCTCGTAAAACAGACGGTAGGCCGGGCCAAGCAGACGCTCGCGGCGCTCGATTAATGCCCGTTCCTGTTGGCTTAGGCGCTCGGCGTCGGCCGGACTGAACCCATTGAGCATGCTCATGCGTGTGGCTCCTCTTGGCAGGCCTTGATGATTTGCGCTTGAGCCTGGTGGCGCGACAGGTTAGCTAGGCCCTGTAGGCTCTGCCAGGCGTGTTGACTATTGCGCAGAATGTAATCGCAATTTTCCGGGTGCAGGCTGGCGCGCCAGGCGGTGATGCAAAGGGTCATAACCAGGCGTGTGGCGATCAGGTCCACGAGGATCGTCTGCTCGTCGGGCAAAAGCGGATTGCGCCGATGGTAGGCGACGATTAGCTCGCTCGCGGGCGCGAGGGGGTCGTCGATTCCGCCCAGTTGGTAGGCGGCGGCGACCGCTAGATCGTTGACCAGCGGTGCATACACCATATCGCCGAAGTCGAGGATGTTGAGGATGCGTTCTGGGTGATGTGCATCGACGATGACGTTGTGCGGGTTGAGGTCGTTGTGAATGACCTGCGCACGCAATTTCGTCAGATGCGGCAAAGCCTGTTCCTCGAAATTATCGAGGAATCGCTCCACTAGCGCGCGTTTTTTGCCGTGGTCGATGTGCGGGAGCAAGCGCCGCAGGCGGGAGGCATGCTTCATGTCCCAGAGTAATTCATGGCCAGAAGCCGGATGGCTGAAGTCCTGCATGGCGCGGTCGAGGCGAGCCAGCGCATCCCCGAGGTTTTGCCGTAAGGCCAGGCTGCGCTCGGCTACTTGGTGCAAGGGTAAGCCTTCCACGAAGGACATCAGGCGCGCCAGCATGCGCTGGCCGTCAACCTCTACGGCGAACTGGTAGGAACCGTCCAGCGCCGGGTAGACGCGCTGCACCGGCAGTTCAGGGTCGGTGCGCTGAACGTGCAAGAGAACGCCATTCTGGAAATCCACAACCTGAGGATCTTCCAGCGGATGAGACAGCTTAAGCAGACGGGTTACACCGTCAGCAGCGCTGATTTTAAAATTCAGATCGCGCTCGCCAGCGAGACGCTGGGCGGCGCCATGCAGGCCGAAGTGTTCGGTGGCGATGGCGGCAGCCTGCTCGAGACTGACCTGCGCCGGAGCGACTTCGAGCAGGTGGTCGTGTACGGGGGCGGTATTCAGAGACACTGCGAAGGACTCCATCGACTCATGCATAAGCAGCCCACCCGGCGACGCCGGACGGGCATGAGAGGTTACTGGCTGGCCCAAGCGAAGAAGCGTTGTTCCAGCGCCTCGCCATGGTCGATCCAGAACTCGGTGTCCATGGCCCGCGCGTGCGCAAGGTTTTCCGGCGCAGTGGGCAGAGCGGGGCGGATCGCGGGGTCGATCAGGGCGAGAGTGTGGATGTTGGTCGGGCCATAGGGAATCGCCTCGGCGAACACCTTCTGCTGCTCTGGACGGTTGGCCAGAGCGATGAATTTCTCGGCCAACGCCTTGTTTTTGCTGCCCTTGACGATGGCCCAGTGGTCGACGTCGTACAAGCTACCGTTCCACTGCATGACGAACGGCCGACCTTCTTTTTGCGCAGTGGTGATACGGCCGTTGTATGCAGAGGTCATCACTACGTCGCCAGAGGCTAGCCATTGCAGGGGTTGTGCGCCGGCCTCCCACCACTGGATATTGGCTTTGAGTTGGTCGAGTTTGCGGAAAGCCCGGTCAACGCCTTCCTTGGTGCCGAGCACCTTGTACAAATCATCCAGCTGCACGCCATCAGCGAGCAACGCAAACTCTAGGGTGAACTTGGCGCCTCGGCGCAGGCCGCGCTTACCTGGAAAGCGCTCGGTGTCCCAGAAGTCTGCCCAGCTTGTGGGCGCTTCGGCCAGTTTGCTGGAGTCATAGGTGAGTAAGGTGGACCAGATGAAGATCCCGACGCCGCAGTCACTCACAGCCGCGTCGAGAAAATCTTCTTTCTTACCTAGTTTTGACCAGTCCAGTTGTTCAAATAGGCCATCACTGCATCCACGCACAAGCTCCGGCGTCTCGACTTCCACCACGTCCCAGTTGGTATAGCCGGTATCGGCCATTACTTTGATTTTGGCCATTTCACCATTGTATTCGGACGCTATGACAGAGGCGTTGTGCTGCGCCGAGAAGGGTTGATAGAAGGCTTTGTCCTGGGCCACTTTGTTATCGCCGCCGAACGACACCACGGTCAGCGTTTCGGCTGCCTGGGCTGGGACGGTCGCGCCGGCCAGCAACAGTAAGGCTGCGAATTTCTTGAACATAGGAATGCTCCTTAATAAACCAGAGGTCCGACGTACTGGGGCTACTTGAGGGGGGAGGCAGTTTTGATTCGGGCTGAGGGGCGCAGCATTGCCGATAAATGACCTGGGCAATGCCGACGCATCCTGTCGCATATGGGGATGGGTGGGCTGCATGCGATGTCCTCCGAGCTTTTATTGTTGTCATAGGTAGACGATGGTATTAAAGCACCTAGAAAAACATGATGCATCATGTTTTATTTGGTTGTTCAGACACTATACGTTTGTCCTCCATTCAGGAGACAGCCACTGCAAAGGAGGGGAGCGATAATGAATGGACCCCAAACGTTGCTGCTAACAGGCGCCAGTCGCGGTATCGGGCACGCGACGGCGAAGCATTTCAATTTCGCTGGCTGGCGAGTGTTCACCGCTCGCGCCAGGAGTGGGGGCAGGCTGTCCTTGGGCTGAAGGGCGGCAGAGCCATATCCATATGGATCTGGAAGACATTGATAGCGCCGAATGCAACCTTCCGCTGATCCGCGAGAGGCTGGGCGGCCAGTTGCACGCATTGGTGAACAATGCCGGGACCTCGCCGAAGTCGGCGAGTGGTGCGCGAATGGGGGCGCGAGAGTGATTACGCGATCTGGATACGCGTGTTTAACGTCAATTTATTCTCCACCGCGCTGCTTGGCGGCGGTTTATTCGAGGAGTTGAAGGCGGCTCAGGGCACGATCATCAACGTCACCTGCATCGCTTAGGCAAGCCGGAGGAGGTCGCTTCGCTAATCCACTTCCTCTGTACCAATGGTGCGTCTTATGTGAATGGTGCCGAAATCCACGTCAACGGAGGGCAGCACGTTTAGCGAACTGGCAATCACGTCTGACAACGAGGATCATTAACGTCTGACAGTTCGTCAGACGACACTGCGCCGGCCCCCTGACGAGATACCCATGAACTACCCGATAGAAGGCCTCAATCATTCCTATCTAGGCAGCAGTGTGTACGCACTGCTGCGCGAGGCGCTGATCACCGGCCGTTTCAAGCCTGATGACAAACTGCGTATCCGCGACTTGGCGCAGCAGTTAGGTACGAGCGTCACGCCGGTTCGCGATGCCATTTTGCAACTCGCCAAGGAGCGGGCGCTGGTGCTTAAAACCCCGAAAGACATCCGCGTGCCCGTGCTTAGCAAAGAGCAATATCTAGAGATTCGAAGTATTCGCCTCGCACTGGAGGGGCTGGCGGCAGAAACAGCCGCCGAGCGCGCGACTGAGGAGGATTTACGCGCGTTGGAGGACAATATCAACGCTAATTTGCAGGCGATAAAGACAGGTGACTTCGTCGAGGCAATCAAACTCAACCAAGCATTCCACTTTGCCCTTGCTGAAATCGCCGCCATGCCTGTGCTGCTGGGTTTTCTTGACAGTTTATGGATGCGGACAGGGCCATTGATTGCCCTTGCTTACCATAACTTCTCCGAGCAGATTGCCATCGAACACCATTGGGAGGTTCTTGCCGCTTTGCACAAACAAGATGGCCTTGCTTCAAGGGCAGCCATATGCACCGATATTTGTGACGGCAATGACTATCTGCTCGCCTTTATTGAGGGCACTGCTTCGAATTAAATCACCTTATTACAGTTGCTTGATAAGACACGGGACCGTCCATGGTTACACCCTTCGAAAGCAGCATGAGATCATGCTCATGCGTACTTAGCTCTTATTCTAAGGGTAGGTTTCACATGTATCGCTTGATGTGTTTTTTTTTCGTAGTCGCGCTGCTGTTACCCGTTTTAGGTCATGCCGAAGTGGTTAGGACTGGCCTTCAGGTTTCTTTGACGCCAGAGCATCGTATTTGGCTAGCTCAACATAAAAAGCTGCGCGTAGGGCTGCTCATGCAAGCCCCTTGGGCCCGTTACGACTCGCGATTACAGAAGCTTTCCGGGGCTAATGTCGAGCTGATCTCTCAGATACTAGCCAGCATCGGGGTTGAGCCGGTATGGCGGCGTTTTTCTAGCTACGCCGCGTTAGATCTTGCGGCAAAGCGTGGCGAGTTAGACCTTGTGCCTGGTATGCAGCAATCGCCCGCGGGCCTTCGGCAATGGCTATTTTCAGACCCCTATATGCGTGTGCCGCATTTGATAGTCGGTGAACGCCAGTCAGGCAATGTGGTGGATATAGATAACCTGGAAACCGCAGAAATATTTTCCGTGCGCTCGCCTAGTGCAGCCAAGACTTACCTGAGCAGTACCTACAGCCAGCTGCAAATCCTCCCTGTGTCATCTGCACGCGCCGCCTTGCAAAAAATAGTACAACGCCAAGCCCGCTATGCCGTGGTTGATGAGGCGCGGCTTAGTCTGCTGTTAGGTGAGTCGCAATTTGCAGGGCTCAGAATTGTCGGTGATCTGGGCCTGCCGCAATTACTGCGCATTGCCAGCCGGCGCGATCAGCCAATGCTGGCAGAGATCATGGAACAAGCGCTGCGCGCCCTGCCGGTTGGCGAAGTTGACCGTCTGCGTGAGCGTTGGTTGCCGTTAAAGTACCCACAAGCCAGTGATTCCCTGTCTTTCTGGCGCGGTTTGGCCCTGCTGTTATTTATTACGCTGCTTGGCGCGGTTGCCGTTGCTGTGAAGTTGCGCCGGCAACGGCGCTCATTGGAAAGTCAATTACTGCATAGTCGGCAGCAATTGAGCCTGCGCGAGGTGGCCGAGCAGGCGTTGCACCTGAGCCAGTTCTCCATCGACCACAGCACGGTAGGCATTCTCTGGGTTAATTGGGACAGCCATGTACGCTACGCCAACCACGCTGCCGAGATGATGCTGGGTTATGCCTCCGGAGCGCTGGTTGAGCGTCCCTTGCGTGAGCTGGAAACCAGTTTGAGCATGGACCGCTGGTTGACTCTGTGGAAACAAGTTCGCAACCGCGAAGAGGGGCCGCTGAGCTTTGAAACCGAGTGCGTGCAGGCCGATGGATGCTTGTTACCCGTCAATATTTCATTGAGTTTTTTGCGTTTTCGCGATGCCGAATATCTGGTGGTGTTCCTCACCGATATAACCGAGCGCCGCCGCACCAACGCCGCCTTGCAGGAAAGCGAAGCGCGCTTTAAAGGCATCGTCGGCAATATCCCAGGGTTGGTGTTTCGTCTGGAACGGCCGGTTATCGATCAGCCGGTCGTCTTTGCGTACATCAGCTCGGTCAGTCAAGCATTAGTGGGGTACCCGGCTGAGGAGCTGCAACGCGTTGATCGTGGCATCCGCAGCTTGGTCCACCCGGATGACCTGGCCAGCTACAACCTTAGTCAGGAAGCCGCCCTAGCCCGTGACAGTGATTGGTTCTGGCAGGGCCGTATTATTAAACGTGACGGCGATCTGCGTTGGGCGGATATTCGCGCCACTGTGCGTCATCTCGACCACCAACGGGTGGTGTGGGATGGCGTGGTTTGGGACATCACCGCCAATAAACACATTGAGCTGGAGTTGGCCGAATCCCGCAGCCAGCTGCGTGAGCTGTCTAAACATTTAGAAAGTGTGCGTGAAGAGGAAAAAACCCGCATTGCCCGAGAAGTGCATGATGAGCTGGGCCAAATGCTCACGGTGCTAAAGCTTGAAACCGCCATGTGCGAGTTGGCTTGCGCAGGTCAGGTGCCCGCGTTGGATGAACACCTGCACAACATAAAACGGCTGATCGCCCAGTTATTCCAGTTGGTGCGCGACGTGGCGACGGCACTGCGCCCACCGATTCTTGATGCCGGCATCGCGTCGGCCATCGAGTGGCAAGTGCGTCGCTTTGAAGCGCGCAGCCACCTTACCTGTTTGGTAGATGTACCCGACAATTTGCCGAAGCTGAGCGACGCGAAAGCCACAGGCTTATTTCGCATTCTTCAAGAAGCGCTGACCAACGTGATGCGCCATGCACAAGCGCACAGTGTGCACGTTACCTTGAGTTTGAAGGGGGGGGAGTTGTGCTTGTGCATCAGTGATGACGGCAAGGGGTTCACAACCAACAGCAACAACCCTGTAAGGTCATTTGGCTTGGTCGGTATGCGCGAGCGCATATTGATGCTGGGCGGCACCCTGAGCATTGACAGCCAACTTGGCGAAGGGACAACCCTGTGCGCACGTGTGGCACTGAGTGAGGAGGAGTTAAGGTGATCCGAGTCATGGTCGCAGAAGACCACACCATTGTTCGCGAGGGCATAAAAACCTTGCTCGGCATGTGCCATGACTTGCACGTGGTGGGGGAGGCGAGTAATGGTGAGCAGTTGCTCGAATGCCTGCGCCGCACCCCTTGCGATGTGGTGCTGCTGGATATTTCCATGCCGGGGATCAATGGACTTGAAGCGATTCCAAGGATTCGTGCCTTGGCTGATGCGCCGGCGATTTTGGTGTTGTCCATGCACGATGAAGCGCAGATGGCGGCACGCGCGCTTAAAGTGGGGGCGGCAGGCTACGCCACCAAAGACAGCGAGCCTGCGCTACTGATTACCGCTATTCGCAAAGTGGCGGCGGGTGGTCGCTATATCGACCCCGCTTTGGCCGACCGTATGGTGTTCGAGGTCGGCCTCACTGATTCACGGCCGCTGCATGCGCAATTATCTGAACGGGAGTTCTCGGTATTTGAGCGACTGGTTCGGGGTGAGGGGGTGAATGAAATTGCCCAGCACCTGGCCGTTAGCAATAAAACCGTAAGCACCCATAAAGCCCGTCTGATGCAAAAGCTCGGCATGGCTTCATTAGCAGACATGGTGCGCTATGCCATTGATAACAAGTTGATGTGAGTACTTAGGCAGCACTCACCACGTTTCTTGTAGGGCAATCCCTACAAGAAATTGTCCTACAGCCTGATAGCCAGCTGTCATCCTGCCCGATTTTTCCAATCTGAAACCGTGCCTACTCTCTGTACTTAACAGCGTGCAGATAAAAACAAAGGTATAGCGATGACTGGGTCTCAGGAAAATGACGTTCTGGTAAGTTTTCGTGGCATTCAGAAGAGCTACGACGGCGAAAACCTGATCGTTAAAGATCTCAATTTGGATATACGCAAGGGCGAGTTCCTCACCTTGCTCGGCCCTTCTGGTTCAGGTAAGACCACCAGCCTGATGATGCTGGCCGGTTTCGAAACGCCCACCGCTGGTGATATCCAACTGGGTGGCCGCTCGCTGACTAAGCTCCCTCCGCACAAGCGTGATATCGGCATGGTGTTCCAGAACTACGCCTTGTTTCCCCACATGACCGTGGCCGAGAACCTGGCCTTTCCCCTTTCAGTACGCGGTATGTCACGCACCGACAGCACCGAGCGGGTGAAAAAAGCCTTGTCGATGGTGCAACTCGATAGCTTCCGTAATCGTTATCCCGGCCAGCTTTCAGGCGGTCAACAACAACGCGTGGCCTTGGCCCGTGCGCTGGTGTTTGAGCCGCAGTTAGTGCTGATGGATGAGCCGCTCGGCGCTCTCGATAAACAACTGCGCGAACACATGCAGATGGAAATTAAACACCTGCATAAGCGCTTGGGAGTCACCGTGGTTTACGTGACTCATGATCAGGGCGAAGCCTTGACCATGTCTGATCGCGTGGCGGTGTTTCATCAAGGCGAAATTCAACAGATCGCCGACCCACGCACGCTGTATGAAGAGCCGAGCAACACCTTCGTCGCCAACTTCATTGGCGAAAACAACCGAATCAATGGCCGCTTGCTCAGCCAAGCCGGCGACCGCTGCATGGTCGAGCTGGCGCGTGGAGAAAAAATTGAAGCGCTGGCTGTCAATGTTGGCCAACCCGGCGAGCCGGTGACGCTGTCGGTGCGCCCAGAGCGTGTTCGCTTGAATGGTTCGAGTGAGTCCTGCCAGAACCGTTTCTCGGGCCGCGTATCCGAATTTATTTACCTCGGCGACCACGTGCGGGTTCGTCTAGAGGTTTGTGGCATGAGCGATTTCTTCGTCAAGCAACCCATTGCCGAACTTGACCCGGCATTGGCTGTAGGCGATGTCGTCCCCCTAGGCTGGGAGGTCGAGCATGTGCGCGCCCTAGACCCGCTGATCGAAACACACTGAGTTCACCTCGCTTCATCAATCCTGCAGTGGAGAAAACAACAATGACCAAAACTCTCTCGCTTACAGCTCTGACATTGGCTGTCGCATTCGCCGCGCCGGCAATGGCGGACGACCTCACGGTAATTGCCTTCGGTGGCGCTAACAAAGATGCGCAAATCAAGGCCTTCTATCAGCCGTGGGAAAAAGCCACGGGAAATAAAATCATTTCCGGGGACTACAACGGTGAAATGGCCAAGGTTAAAGCCATGGTGGACACCAACAGTGTGACCTGGAATCTGGTTGAAGTTGAATCGCCGGAACTCGCGCGCGGCTGCGAAGAAGGCATGTTCGAGGAACTCGACTCGGCCCAGTTTGGCCATGCAGATACGTTTATTACCGGCGCGATTCAGCCTTGCGGCGTTGGCTTCTTCGTCTGGTCGACCGTGCTGGCATACAACGCCGACAAACTCACGACAGCGCCAACCGGTTGGTCGGATTTCTGGGACACCGAAAAATTCCCGGGCAAGCGCGGTTTGCGCAAAGGCGCTAAATACACCCTTGAGTTCGCCCTTATGGCTGATGGCGTAGCCCCCAAGGATGTGTACGGCGTGCTGGCCACTAAAGAGGGCCAGGACCGTGCTTTCGCAAAGCTTGATCAAATCAAACCAAGCATTCAGTGGTGGGAAGCCGGAGCCCAGCCTCCGCAGTTTCTGGCCTCTGGCGACGTTGTGATGAGCTCAGCCTATAACGGGCGAATTGCCGCAGTGAAAAATGAGAGCAACCTGAAAGTGGTGTGGAACGGCGGAATTTATGACTTCGACAGCTGGGCCATTCCTAAAGGCGCGAAAAGCCTTGAAGCAGCTCAGAAGTTCATCGCGTTCACTGTGCAGCCAGAACAGCAAAAAGCCTTCTCAGAAAACATCGCTTACGGCCCGGCCAACAAAGAAGCCATCAACCTGCTCGCGCCGGAGCTGCTGAGTGACATGCCTACCGCCCCCGACAACATTGTCAACCAGGTCGCTATTGATGTGACGTTCTGGGCTGATTACGGCGAGCAACTGGAACAGCGCTTTAACTCCTGGGCGGCCCGTTAACCACTGCTTAGCCCCCTTCATCTAGAAGGGGGCCTTCCCTGATTTGCGGAGTTCGTTATGGCAATTGCAGCGCCTCTCAACGAGAACGCCGGCACCACGCTGAAGCAGCGCCTGGCTCGTGCCGAGCGGTTTAATCGCCTTAAAGCCCAGGCACTAATAGCGCCGCTTCTGATATTTCTGGTGCTGATTTTCCTGGTTCCGATTGCCGCACTGCTCTACAAAAGCGTGAACAACCCAGAGGTGGTCGACACGCTGCCGCTGACCGTGGCAGCGATTGCCGATTGGGACGGCCGCGCGCTGCCTGGCGAGCCCGTCTACAAGGCACTCAGCCTTGACCTTGCGGAGGCGCGCAAGAGCCGCACCATTGGTGACCTATCAAAGCGCATGAACATGGAGCAGGCGGGCTACCGCAGCTTGATGATGAAAAGCGCCAGGGCCTTGCCGTTCAAGACCGAGCCGGCTTCTTATAAAGACGCTCTTGAAGGTCTCGACGAGCGTTGGGGTGACCCCGCGTATTGGCAGGTCATCCGCCGCAATACCAGCAGCATCAGTCCCTATTATTTATTGGCTGCGGTTGATCATCGTATTGATGACTTAGGCGAGTTGGCCGCAGCGTCCCCCGACCAAGCGATTTACCTCGATATTTTCGTCCGCACGTTCTGGATGGGTTTGGTGATTACCGCCATCTGTTTAGTGTTGGCCTACCCACTGGCTTACTTGCTGGCAACCCTGCCAACGCGGCAAAGCAACCTGCTGATGATTTTGGTGCTGCTGCCGTTCTGGACCTCGATCTTGGTGCGTGTTGCCGCCTGGATTGTGCTGTTGCAGTCCTCGGGTTTGATTAATGGCGCCCTGATCAGCCTCGGCATTATTGATGAACCCCTGCAACTGGTGTTCAACCGCGCCGGGGTTTACATCTCCATGGTGCACATCATGCTGCCCTTCATGATTCTGCCGATTTACAGCGTGATGAAAGGTATTTCGCCGACCTATATGCGCGCCGCTATTTCCCTCGGTTGCCATCCATTTACCAGCTTTTGGCGCGTGTACTTCCCGCAAACGGTGGCGGGTGTCAGCGCCGGCTGCTTGTTGGTGTTCATCCTGTCCATTGGCTACTACATCACCCCGGCTCTGCTCGGCAGTCCGAGCGATCAAATGGTCAGCTACTTCGTTGCGTTCTACACCAACGTCAGCATCAACTGGGGTATGGCCACAGCGCTTGGCGGTCTGCTGTTACTCGCGACCTTGGTGCTCTATGTGGTTTACAGCTGGCTGGTGGGCGCTAGCCGCCTGCGTATGAGCTAAGGAGAAAGTCGAGATGCTAAGCCCCTATATGTCGCCTATTGAACGGATCTGGCACTACAGCTTGCGCACCCTGTGCGCCCTGGTACTGCTGTTCCTGATTTTGCCGGTGTTGGTCATCATTCCGTTGTCGTTTAACTCGGGCAGTTTTCTAACCTACCCACTGCAAGGGTTTTCCCTGCAGTGGTACCAAGACTTTTTCGAGTCGGCCAGCTGGATGCGCGCCCTGAAAAACAGCCTGATTATTGCTCCAGCGGCGACCTTCATCGCCATGGTGCTGGGCACGCTCGCGGCCATCGGTTTAACCCGGGGGGAGTTCCGCGGTAAGGCCCTAGTAATGAGCCTGGTGATTTCGCCGATGGTGGTGCCCGTGGTGATTGTCGGTGTGGCCAGTTACCTGTTCCTCGCGCCGTTAGGCATGGGTAACAGCTACATATCACTGATCCTCGTGCATGCGGTACTTGGCGTACCGTTCGTGATCATCACCGTGTCGGCGACGCTGCAGGGCTTCAATTACAACCTCGTTCGCGCAGCGTCTAGCCTAGGGGCCTCGCCGTTTACCGCCTTTCGCAGAGTGACCTTGCCGCTGATCGCCCCTGGCGTTATCTCCGGCGCGCTGTTTGCCTTCGCCACCTCGTTTGATGAAGTCGTGGTGACGCTGTTTCTCGCCGGCCCACAGCAAGTCACCCTACCTCGGCAGATGTTCAGTGGTATCCGCGAGAACCTCAGCCCGACTATCGCGGCCGCCGCAACCATGCTGATCGGGTTTTCCATCCTGTTACTGCTGACCTTGGAATGGCTGCGCGGCCGCAGCGAAAAACTCCGCACCCAACAGCCTGAATGATCTAAACATAGAGCCCAGCCATGCCACTCGAACTACAAGACCCAAGCCTGCTGCGCCAACACGCCTATGTGGATGGCCAGTGGTGCGAAGCCGATAGCAATGCGCGCACCTCAATTTTCAATCCTGCCACCGCTGAGCTGGTGGGCAGCGTGCCGAATATGGGGCGCAGCGAAACCCGCCGTGCCATTGCCGCCGCGCAAGCAGCACAGCCGGCCTGGCGCGCCCTTACGGCCAAAGAGCGCGCCAACTTTTTACGCCGCTGGTACCAACTGGTGATGGAAAACCAAGAAGACTTGGCGCGCATCATGACTGCAGAGCAAGGCAAGCCTCTGACCGAGGCCCGAGGCGAAATTGCCTACGCGGCTTCGTTTATCGAGTGGTTTGCCGAGGAAGCCAAGCGTGCTTATGGCGATGTGATACCGGCCCATGCGGCGGATAAACGCATATTGGTGCAGAAGGAACCCGTGGGCGTTACGGCGGCTATTACGCCCTGGAACTTCCCCAGCGCGATGATCACCCGCAAGGCTGGTCCCGCCTTAGCGGCTGGGTGCGCCATGGTGCTTAAACCTGCGCCGCAGACGCCTTTTTCCGCATTAGCGCTGGTTGTTCTGGCTGAGCGCGCAGGCTTACCGCCCGGTTTGCTTAGTGTGATTACCGCAGATGTAGAGGTCTCCCGAGAAGTCGGTGCCGAGCTGTGCGAAAGCCCGGTGGTACGCAAGCTCTCGTTCACCGGCTCAACCGCTGTGGGCATCAAACTGATGCAGCAATGTGCACCGACCTTGAAGAAGCTCTCCCTAGAGCTGGGTGGCAACGCGCCTTTTATCGTGTTTGATGACGCTGATCTAGACGCTGCCGTCGAAGGCGCGATGATCTCCAAATACCGCAACAACGGTCAGACCTGCGTCTGCGCTAACCGCATTTACGTGCAGGACGGCGTTTACGAGGCCTTTGCGCAGAAGTTCAATGCTGCTGTTGCCACCCTCAAAGTCGGCAATGGCACTGATGATGGCGTCACCACAGGCCCGCTGATCGACAGCAACGCCGTGACCAAGGTCCAACGCCACCTTGAAGATGCCCTCAGCAAAGGCGCACGTCTACTCGCGGGCGGTAAGCCACACGCCCTGGGCGGTACTTTTTTCCAGCCGACCATACTCGTCGATGTGCCCACCACGGCGGCAGTGGCCAAGGAAGAAACCTTCGGCCCCCTGGCGCCGCTGTTTCGCTTTCAGCAGGAAGCCGACGTGATTGCCATGGCCAACGACACCGAGTTTGGTCTGGCGGGTTACTTCTACTCGCGCGACCTAAGCCGGGTGTTCCGCGTAGCGGAGGCGCTGGAGTACGGCATTGTAGGTGTCAATACCGGGGTTATCTCAACCGAGGTTGCACCGTTTGGCGGCATGAAGGCCTCCGGTCTTGGCCGTGAAGGCTCTAAGTACGGTTTGGATGAATACCTAGAAATTAAATACCTGTGTCTGGGCATTTAAGCCCACGTATTGCGCAGTAGCGACC
Organism: uncultured Pseudomonas sp.; assembly: GCF_943846705.1. Taxonomy (NCBI): domain Bacteria; kingdom Pseudomonadati; phylum Pseudomonadota; class Gammaproteobacteria; order Pseudomonadales; family Pseudomonadaceae; genus Pseudomonas; species uncultured Pseudomonas sp. The sequence continues at coordinate 2,907,385 of NZ_OX044366.1, forward strand.
GCTAATAACATGCATAAACCGTCGATAGACGCCCATGAGGAGCCGCATGAAAAACACTAATGAATCGTTGATGAAGCGCCGCGACGCTGCTGTACCGCGTGGCGTCGGCCAGATTCACCCGATTTTTGCTGACACGGCCAAAAACGTCACAGTGATCGATGTAGAAGGTCGTGAATTTATCGATTTCGCTGGCGGCATCGCCGTCCTTAACACCGGCCATCTGCACCCCAAAGTAATCGCGGCCGTGCAGGCCCAGTTGAGCAAGCTTACTCATACGTGCTTTCAGGTACTGGCGTATGAGCCCTACGTTGAGCTATGCGAAAAGATCAACGCCAAGGTTCCGGGCGACTTCACCAAGAAGACCTTGCTAGTTACCACTGGCTCCGAAGCGGTAGAGAACGCAGTGAAAATTGCCCGTGCCGCCACCGGTCGCACTGGTGTGATTGCGTTTACCGGCGCCTACCATGGTCGCACCATGATGACCCTTGGTCTGACCGGTAAGGTTGTGCCGTACTCCGCCGGTATGGGTTTGATGCCCGGCGGTATCTTCCGCGCCCAGTACCCATGCGCGCTGCACGGCGTGAGCACGGATGATGCGATTGCCAGCATCGAGCGGATCTTCAAGAACGACGCCGAGCCGAAAGACATCGCCGCAATCATCATCGAGCCAGTGCAGGGCGAGGGCGGTTTCTATGTCGCGCCGAAAGACTTTATGCAGCGACTGCGTGCCCTGTGTGACCAGCACGGAATTCTGCTGATTGCTGACGAAGTGCAAACGGGTGCCGGCCGCACAGGCACCTTCTTCGCCATGGAGCAAATGGGCGTTAGCGCCGACCTGACTACCTTCGCTAAATCCATTGCCGGCGGCTTCCCAATCGCCGGTGTATGCGGCAAGGCGCAGTACATGGATTCGATTGCACCAGGCGGCTTGGGTGGTACATATGCAGGTAACCCTATTTCGTGCGTTGCCGCGCTGGCCGTAATGGAGGTTTTTGAAGAAGAAAACCTACTAGAACGCTGCAACGTAGTCGGGGAACGCTTGGTCAGCGGGCTCAAAGCCATCCAGGCCAAACACAAGGTTATCGGCGAAGTACGCGCTCTGGGTGCAATGATTGCCGTTGAACTGTTTGAAGGGGGCGACCCACACAAACCGGCTGCTGCGTTGGTCGGCCAAGTGGTAGCCAAAGCCCGCGACAAAGGACTGATCCTGCTGTCATGCGGAACCTATGGCAACGTACTGCGCGTACTGGTCCCACTTACGGCAGAAGATGCATTACTGGACAAAGGCATGAGCATTATCGCCGAGTGTTTCGATGAGCTAGCCTGAAGTCCATAGGTATGAGCCCATCAAGGGGAAAGTGGGGCCTGCAAACAAATAAAAAACCGCTCATAACGAGCGGTTTTTTTAGTTGTTTCTCCAGGGAAACTCTCGGTTCCTCACCAGTGTGGCCGACATCTACGGTCAGGCCAAAGTCGCGAAGTTGATCGATGGTCAGTATCAACAAGAACTTACTCCCAAAGAACAATTGCGCTAGATCCTTATGCGATTGATGCTTGACCATTCCCTGTCCACCAATGGCTTTGTCGGCTATGTCCCATTGTCTCGCTAGCCAGAGTATGGAACCAGTGTGTCGAAGGCTAGAAAACGGCTTGTCTATCCGCTTGCGCACTCAGCCTTGGTTAAATCGAGCCGGGCTGTGTCTGAGGGTGAATGCCGGGAGTCATGACGAGCCGCTGGCTTACCCGGGGTTGGCCCATTTTCTTGAGCATTTGCTGTTTCTTGGCAGCGTCGGATTTACAGGTGAGCAGCGTCTGATGCCTTTTGTCCAGCGCTGCGCTGGCCAGGTGAATGCGACAACGCAGGCGCGTTATACCGAGTATTTTTGCGAGGTACCTGTCCAGTACCTGGACGGTGCATTGGCGCGGCTGGTGGATATGGTTTCTAGGCCATTACTGGGCGAGATCGAGCAGGCTCGTGAGCGCGAAGTGGTGCATGCCGAATTTATTGCACGTAGCCAGGATGCTACAACCCTCATAAGCACAGCACTTGGGCAGGCGCTGGCCGAAGGGCATCGGTGCGGTGTTTTTCAGGCAGGTAATCGTGAAACCCTGCCGGTGGAAGATGCGGATTTTCAGGCAGCACTGCGTTCGTTTCACGCTACTTACTACAGTGCAGGCCACTGTCAGCTGAGTATCGTTGCCCCCCTGCGAGTTGATGAACTCTATGCTTTGGCTCAGCGTTATGGGCAGTGCATGGATGAAGGTGGCACGGCGGGGGGCGAGTTGCCTGTGCCCATGTTGCCATTACGCGCCGACCATTTTCGGCTCAACCTGCCTGGTGAGCCGCTTAGCCTTCATCTTGGGTTTGCACTGGAGTTACCTAGCGGATCCGTTGATTCAGCTCTGGCTGTGCTGCAATCCAAGTTTACCGATGAGAGTTCAGGAGGGTTGAGCGCGGAAGGGCGTGAGCGTGGCTTGGCGGAGTCGTTGGGTGCTCAGGTGCTTTATTGCCATGCAGGTCAGGCTTTGCTGCTAATCAGTTTTCGTGGTGTGGCGTCACCACCGGACACCTTGGCTCTGCTGCTGGATTGGTTGGCTTTCGTTAGCGCTAACGTCAACTTTTCCGCCTGGCTCGACAGCTATCAACAGATTGAACAGAAACGTCGATATGGCATGGCTCCACTGGAACTGGCTCGTGCATGGCAGGAATTTTCATGTTGTGAGGGTAAAACCTTAAGCGCGTTGTTGCAGCAGTTACAGGACCCGCTGCGTCGTTGTGTACTAATTGCCGATAACCGCGCGCTACCCGAGTGTGGCGGTGCAGGCTTTCCTCTGCGTATGTGCTGTACGCCGGCATTGTTGTTGCCAGAACTGCGTGGTCGCTGGAAATTACCTGAGCCTAATCCGTTTTTGTCCGCCAATGAGTCGATCTTCATAGCACTTGGCGTTCCTGCCTCAATGGCTTGGTTGCCAGCACCCAAGATACTGGGTTCTGGCCCATTAGCTGTTTGGCAAGCACGCTTGTGTTTTGCCGAGCCACTGGGCTCGGCATTCCTGCTTAATCTGGCGGAGATCAGTACTCGGGCGCTACGTCAGCACCTGACTGACGTTGGTATCAGTTTGGTATTAGAGGCTGAACCCTCCAGTTTGAGCTTGCGGCTCAAGGGGCAGGCGAGTCTTGTTCCGCGCGCTTTAGCACTGCTTATGCCCGCGCTGCTGCAGCCTGAGGCTGCATGTTTTTTCGCCGCCGTGACGAGGGGGGCGGCAGATCGGCAGAGCATGCCGATCCGGCAGTTGCTGGCAGCCAGCGCCGAGCTTCTGAATGAGTCGTCTGCCGACGCGCAAAGCATCGATTCAAGGGTGCTGCAGTTGCGCCATCGTCAGGTGCGTATCGACGCCCTTGGCGTGGGCCTGGATCAAGGTGCGCAGCGGCAGATTACTGCAATGTTTACACAGGTGGTTCCCCTGCAGCCGTCAGCACGCACAGCTACTGTTACGGCTGGGCAGCACTGGCGGAGATTAGATGCTGAGGGCGAATCAGCGTTGTTGCTATTTTGCCCTCAGCCGGATCAGGCAGCTGCTACCGAGGCCTGTTGGCGCCTGCTTGGCCAGCTGCATCAAGGCGCGTTCTACCAACGTCTGCGCAGTGAGCTGCAATTGGGTTATGCGGTTTTCTGCAGGTATGAGCAAATTCAGGGGCGACGTGGGCTACTGTTTGGCGTGCAATCCCCATGCTGCAGCGCCGAGATAATTCTTGAGCACATTCAGGCGTTTTTGCAGGCTCGGGGTGACTACATGGTTGGACTGGATGCAGCGGGGCTGGCTTGCGCGGTCGAAGCCTTACGTTGCCAGTGGCAGGTGCAGGCGTGCAGCCCTGACGGGTTGGCCGAACTGGCCTGGCAAGCACACCTAGCCGGTTTGACCAGTGAACATAGCCAGTCCGTGCAGCAGGCGCTGCAGAAAGTAAGCCTGGATGCACTGCAGCAGGCCCAGCAGGCCCTGAACCAGGCCGATGGTGGCTGGTATGTGTTGAGTAACGACGAGCAGCTTCCCGCCTGACGCATGCCTGGCTGCGTCAAACCCTGATACCTGAACTCTTACGCCCCGCGTTGGCAGGATTTCGCCTGTAGGTGGATTAGTACCTCTACGACCTTGGGTGGGCATCCTTGAGTTCAGGCACCAGAGGGCAGGTAGTAGTACACCATTAAGGTGCAGCAAGATGACCGCTCCAAAGCAGCAGTCAACCAGCACTATGGCAGCCTATGGCGGTTGCCAGAGCTTTTCAATAATCACCTCCGACCTTGACTGACCATTGCCGGTCGTCCCATCCAGCGGAGAGTGTTATGAACAACAACAAGATCGCCAGCACCCGATTTATGCCCCTGACCTTGGCTGCCACCATCGCAATGCTAAGCGCTCAGCACGCGGCCGCCGAGATCGTCCTGTATGACAAGGACGACACCACCTTTTCAACCGACGGTTATATCAATGCCTTTTATGTGAGCAGTGATGTTGATCGCGAAGGTGAGAAATTCGACCGCCGTCAATCGCGGGTGAAAATGGGTTTTTTGCCGAACTGGATTGGCTTCAACTTCGGTAAGCAGATTGATGGCCTGCAACTTGGCGGACGTTCGTCGTTCTGGGTCACCATCAACGACAGTGAAACCAACGGCACCGATACCGCCATCGATGTGCGTCAGTTCTACGGCACCGTGGCCTCGCCAGAGTGGGGTGAAGTACTGGTCGGTAAAGACTTTGGTCTGTTCTCACGCTCGAACATTTTTCTTGATGAGTTACTGGCCGGCTACGGCAACGTCAGCGATACCCTGGGCCTAGTCGATGGCACGGGCGTATCGTTCGGCAATATTGGCACCGGCTATCCGTACCCGTTCCCGACCTCGCAGATCACTTACCGCAACAACAACCTGGCAGAAGGCTTGCGCGTTGCCGTGGGTATCATGGACCCAGTAGACACCAACGATGACAGCGCCGTGGGCAAGTCCTATCAGGATGAGCCGCGCTTTGAGTCGGAGGTCAGCTACCAGTTTGACCTAGGCGGGGCGACCATCTACTCCTGGCTCAACGGCGCTTACCAAACCTCGGAAAACACCGATAGCACAGTTGATAGCGTGACGTCACAAGGCTTGGGCTATGGCGTACAGGCGAAGATGGCTGGCTTTTCAGTGACCGCTTCAGGCTTCCAGGCTGAGGGTATCAACCCATTCTTTACCAACAACCTGGGTGAGCCCACGCTGCGTGAAATCGATAGCGACGGCTATTTACTGCAAGGCTCCTACACCTTTGGCAAAAACCGTGTCGCACTGTCTTACGGCAAGACCGAGGATGAAGGCAACGGTTTGGGAACTGCCGCCGATTACGAGACCCGCGGTGTCGCCTACTTCCGCACCATTAACGACAACCTCAAGCTGGTTGCCGAATACAACCAGTACGAGATTGATGCGGCTCAGGGCAGCGGCCTGGGCGAAGACACCGACACCTTCGCGGTGGGTGCGGTTCTCAGCTGGTAAGCAGGCTGTCAGGGCCGGGCAGAAGTTGCCCGGCTTTTACTTGGAGGTTGCCATGCACCTGGATGTACTGCTGATCCTGCTGCCCTTCAGTGGCGTATTGCTGGCGCTGCCCATTGTGTTAATGCGCTGTCTGTAACCCTCAAATAAGTCTTCCAAGAAAGACCATGTACGCGGTTTATGGCGTGTTTACGCCCCGCAGTACCTGCTGAATCTGACGCTGGCGACCATCCCGGTATTTGCCTTGTCGATTTTCTGTATTCCACTGGTTTGGCCCGTTTGACGGGCTGGAAGACTCCTGCGCATACCGATCTGGCGGTGTACTTCGGCCGCTGCCTGAGTGCCTTTATTCTGACTCCCGAAACCATGGTGCTCCGCGCGGCGCTTAGCGGTGAGTCCATTCACGTTGACGTCGAGATGCTGGCAGCAGTCGCCGTGATGATGGTCATCGTCCACATCTATAGTGCATTGCGGCGGATTCAGCCGCTCAGTGAAAACCGGAAATAGGCTTCTATAGCGGCATGCTGGTGCTGACACTGCTGTTATGGCCCGCTACTTAGGAACTAGCCCTGCGCTACTCAAGTTGCATGGGGGGTTGCTGGCTACCTTCGTAGAATACCCGCATGAATTAAGGTGTTTTCGATGGGAGTCGCTATGCCGCATACGCTTACTGAAGGTGTTGTGACGGCCACCTCAAACGCCACTGAAGTCGAGCTTGTGGCGCAGGAGCTAGCCCGTAAGCTGATCCATCCAAACCTTGGCTTCGTGCTGTTCTTCTGCTCGGCGGAATACGACCTGCGGGGCTTGGGCGAAGCCCTGGATAAATACTTTGGCGGGGTCAACCTAGTGGGCTGTACCAGCGCCGGAGAGATCACTGCGCAAGGCTATGATCGCGGCTGCGTCAGCGCCATCGGCTTTGATCACCGCAGCTTCTCAATTGCCAGTGCGCTAATCGATGAGATGGAGCGCTTCAGCCTCATCGATGCGCAACAGTTGGTCGAGCGTCTGGTCAGCGATTGTCGTAACAATGAACTGGCTACCATCAAGGGCCACAGCTTCGCCCTGACCTTGCTTGATGGCCTGTCCAGCCGTGAGGAAGTGGTGCTCGGCGCCTTGAGTGCCGCATTTGGCAGTATTCCGCACTTTGGCGGCTCGGCAGGCGACGACAATCACTTGACCCACACCTACGTCTACTACAACGGCGAGTTCCATACCGGTTCGGCAGTGGTAGTGCTGTTCAATACCTGGCTGGATTTCGAGGTGTTCAGCACCCACCACATCTTGCCACGCACCGAGAAGCTGGTGGTGACACGAGCCGACAGCGCCAGCCGACGAGTGTATGAGCTGAATGCCGCGCCTGCGGCGCTGGAGTATGCCGAGCTGATCGGTGTGCCGTTGGCCGCTCTGGACCACCGTCTGTTTGCTGCGCACCCTTTGGCCGTACGGATCGGCGGGCAGTATTACGTGCGCTCCATCCAGCGGGTCAATGACGATCTCAGCCTGACCTTCTATTGCGCGGTGGAGAACGGCATTGTGCTTACCGCTATGCAGCCTGGCCCTCTGTTGCCGGACCTACAGAACGTTTTTGATGGCTTGCGCGAGCGGCTCGGGCCGTTGCTGCTGACCATTGGCTGCGACTGTTTTCTGCGTCGTCTGGAAATCGAAGAACGGGACGGCGTCGAGCCTGTTTCAGCCTTTTTGCGCAGCCAGAAGGTGATTGGGTTTAATACCTACGGAGAGCAGTTCAATGGCATGCATATCAACCAATCCTTTACCGGAGTCGCCATTGGTCGCCCCGCTCACGACTGATGTTGCCGAGCTACAGGCACGCTGCGCTGGGTTGGAGCGGCAGAACTTTAAGCTTCGGCAGATTAACAACGCCCTGATCGAACGAGTCGAATCGGCGCACTCTCTAGGTGATGACGCCTACGCGGCATTTCAGCATTCGGTTGTGTTGGCCGAACAGGTGCGAGAGCGCACCGATGCGCTGAACCAGGCCATGGCCGAACTGAAATCCAGTAATCAGTTGCTCAGCGATGCGCGCTTACGGGCTGAAACGGCTCACCATCACCTGATCGATGCAATCGAGAGCATTTCCGATGCCTTTGTGCTGTTCGATCGTGAGCAGCGCATTGTGTTGTTCAACAGCCGTTTCAAGTCATTCTGGGCTGATAGTAGGGCGCGTATCACTGCAGGCACACGTTTGGCAGAGATCAAGCGCCTGAGTAAAAGTACGGGGCTGGTGGTCGAGGAGCAGCGTAGCAATCGTGACGACAACATGCTCTACCGTCTGCAAGACGGGCGTTGGGTGCAGGTAAGTGAAAGAGCGACCCGTGAGGGGGGATTGGTAATCCTCTACACCGATATCACCGAGGTCAAACTCAACGAAACTATGCGCCGCGAGCAGGCGCTGGCGCAGAAGTCGCGACTGCTACAGCGGGCCATGGACAATCTCTCTCAGGGCATGGCGATGGTCAATGCCGAGGGCAAGCTGGAGTTATGGAATCACCGTTTCCTCGATCTCTGTGGCCTAGCCCCAATCAATGCTCACCGGCCATTTGCCGAGGTCATGGCTGACAGTGAACTGCAACTGTTGACCCCGGAAAGTCGCGATGCCAGCGGCCGCTCAATCGATGAAATGGAGCTGCGCCTGTTCGACGGACGCATGCTTGAAGTGCGTACTCATCCACTGCCCACTGGTGGGTTCGTCAATACCTTCACGGACATCACCGAACGGCACCGCCACGCAAATGCGCTGAGCGAGAGTGAGCGCTGGATTCGCCTGATCACGGACCATGTACCTGCGTTGATTGCTTACCTCACAGCTGACCTGACGTATCAGTTCACCAATAAGGTTTACGAAGAGTGGTATTGCTGGCCGCGGGGCGCGATGCTCGGGCAGGACCTGCGTGTGGTACACGGTGACGAACACTGCCGGCGCCTTGAACCTTTTGTTGCGCGTGCGCTGTCCGGCGAGAGCGTGACCTTCGAGTTTGCCGAAACCAACCGTAACGGGCAGGAGCGTTACATGCTGCGCTCCTATGTGCCCAATCGGTTGGCCTGCGGCGAGGTGGTCGGGATCTTTGTGCTGGTCCGCGATATCACTGAGCGGCGGCGTACCGCCGAAGCGTTGCACCAGGCCTATCAACACCTGGAGCAACGGGTGCGTGAGCGCACCGCCGAGCTGACCGACTTGAACAACCAACTTCGCCGCGAGATTGATGAGCGCACGCAGATGGAAGCGCGCCTGCGTGAAGCCAAGGGCGAGGCAGAGCAGGCCAACCTGTCGAAAACCAAGTTTCTCGCCGCCGTCAGTCATGACCTACTGCAGCCACTCAACGCGGCGCGGCTGTTTACCAGCGCACTGCTGGAGAAACGTGACCTGGTGGAGAGCGCAAGCCTGGTGCGCAATGTCAGCAACTCGCTGGAAGATGTGGAAAGCCTGCTGGGTACCCTGGTCGACATTTCCAAGCTGGATGCCGGAGTGATCAAAGCCGACATTGCCCCTTTTGCGGTCAGCGAGTTGTTGGAGAATCTGGCAGCCGAGTATCACCAGATCGCTGGCAGTGAAGGCCTGCAACTGGACTTCGTGCCCAGCTCGGCGCTGGTGCACAGCGACATTCAGCTGCTGGCGCGCATTCTGCGCAACTTGCTCAGCAATGCCATTCGCTACACCAGCAGTGGGCGCATTTTGCTGGGTTGTCGGCGGCGTCGGCAAAGCGTGTCGATTGAGGTGTGGGACACCGGCATGGGTATCGCCGATGACAAGCTGGAGGAGATCTTCCAGGAGTTCAAGCGCGGCGACGTGGCGCATTTGAAACAGGACCGCGGGCTTGGCCTCGGTCTGGCCATCGTCGATAAGATCGCCCGCATACTGGGCCACCGTATCCGTGTGGCGTCACGCCAGGGTCAGGGTTCGGTGTTTGCCATTGAGGTGCCGCTGAGCACTCGTGCGCCGCGTGTACGCGTGGAGCATGACACCCCAGACATACTGCTTGAGCGCCTCAGTGGGTCGCGTATCTGGGTGCTGGATAACGATGCGGCGATCTGCGCCGGTATGCGCACCTTGCTGGAAGCCTGGGGCTGTCAGGTGGTGACCGCCTTGTCGGAGGAGGACTTGGCGCGACAGGTCGATAATTACCATGATGATGCCGACCTGCTGATCGCCGACTATCACCTCGATGATGACCATAACGGAGTGGATGCCGTGGCCCAGATCAATGCCCGGCGCAGCTCACCTTTGCCGGCTCTGATGATCACCGCCAACTACAGCAACGAGCTCAAGCTGCAGATGCGCGAGTTGGGCCATACCCTGATGCATAAACCGGTGCGGCCGATGAAGCTAAAAACCGCCATCAGCCATCTACTGGACCGCAGCGTAGCGGGGTAGCGATGTCTTTAGCGCGCCGGTTACTGCACCGTACAGCGCTAAAGATGTGTGCCGTTACAGCAGCTCGCTTAGCAGTGCTTCGGTGCTCGCCACATTGGCATAGGCAAACGCCAGTGCTGCCATGTACGCAGCATGCACCTGGCTGGCGGGCACGTTCACCCCGTTGAACTCCAGGGCCAAGGTGGCGCAAGCGTCATGTGCTACCGCGCAGCTGAAACCGAAATCATGGGCAGCGCGGGTTACTGCGTCGATGCACATATGGCTCATAGCACCGCAAATAAGCACCTGGCTAACCCCGGCCTGATCCAGCACTTGTTTAAGCTCGGTATCGCGAAAGCTGTTGATCTGCTGTTTGATCAACACGGTCTCGCCAGGGAGTTCTGCAACCAGCGGATGAACCTCTGCGCCAGACGAGCCTGGGGCGAAAAAGGGTGCGTCGGCGTTGGCGAATACGTGACGGATGTGCACCACCGGCGCGCCTTTGGCGCGAAAGGCGCTGAGCAGACGAGCAGCGTTGGTGGCAGCAACTTCGGTGCCTTCGAGCTGCCACTTACCGCCTTGGAAGTAGTCATTTTGCAGGTCGACGATGATCAATGCTGTTTTAGACATGCTGTAAACCTTTGGCTGGGGAGAGGGTGTGCGCTTAGCGTGGTAGCTGGCCCGTCCGTGGCCGGCTGGTGGAGTGTGTCAGCAATTAGCGCCGCAGGTAGGCCGCGAAATCAATATCGCTAGCCGAAAGAATCGCCTGCACCCGGTTGTGGACATTGAGCTTGCGCAAAATGGCCGAGACATGGGCTTTGACCGTGGTCTCGGCGATGTTCAGGCTGTAGGCGATCTGCTTGTTGGATTCGCCTTTAGTCATACGCTCAAGTACAAGCAACTGCTTGCGGGTAAGCGCTTGCAACAATTCGGGAGGGAAGCTGTGGTGCTCAGAATGACTGCGGTGTGAACTGACTTTCTGAGAGCGGATGATATCTGGCGGCAGGTAGACGTTGCCGTTAAGAATCTGTTGGATGGCATCGGTCATCTGCGCTCGTGGTGATGACTTGGTGATAAAGCCAACCGCACCGTAGGTGATGGCCTGCAGGACGATCTGCTTGTCCTGTTCGGCAGAGACGATCACCACCGGAATGGTCGGCGCTTCGTTGCGTAGGTTGATCAGGCCATTGAGGCCATGCATACCGGGCATGTTCAGATCGAGCAGGATCAGGTCGAGATCATCATGCTCCTGAGTCAGTGCCAGGGCGCTGTCGAGATCGGCAGTTTCCATGATGCTGCTGCCGGGGAAGCCGTCACTGAGGACGTTATGGATGGCCTCGCGAAACAGCGGGTGGTCATCGGCAATTAGAATTTTGTACATGGCCTTATCACCTCGTTGTTTTGATTATGGTGGGGTTGAGCCGTAACGCTGGGTTTAACGTAGCAAGGGTAAAGGTTGTGCGGGTAGCAGGGGCAGGCCGGCTTGTTGCCAGGCATCAATGCCGTCACGGTACCAGTAGAGGTTGCTGTAACCCAGATGATGGGCGCGTTTTACCGCATTCCAACCCAGCCAGCAGTCGGCGCGGCAATAGAACACCAAGGGCCACGCCTTATTGCCCTGGCTGGCCTGCTGCAGATGTTCACGGAAATAGTCCTGCCATTGTGCAGCGAGCTCACCGTCGCCGGTGTTGGCCAGCCACAGGCTGTTTGGCAGGTTGGCGTGCAGATCATCCTCGATGAACTGGCCATGCAGCCATTGCCGGCGGTAGACATCAATCAGGCGAGTCTCGGGTCGTTCACGCAGCAGCTGTTGCAGCGCAGCGGTATCCAGCGTGCGGGCATAGTCGTGGCTAAGAGGTGTGGGACTGCGGTAATGGCTCAGACGGTAGCCATCGGCAGAAAACAGCGGGGCTTCGGCCAGTGCAGTGCTGGTCAGCAACAAACTAGCCATCAGTATCAGGAGCTTTGGCAGCGCCAGGCAGTACTTCATCGCCTTGGTTCTCGGTTCTTCTTATCGTTCTATTACAGGGCAATGTTGCTGCTTTGGGAATTCTACGTTGGAGAGGAAAACCAGTACCAAAGTAGTAGGGTGCATACCTGCTGGCTGTGAAGGGGCGGCTTAGGCATTGTTCTTGCGTAGGGCTGCATGCTGCGGATTGAAGGTCAGCACGGCGAGTACGGCGAACAGCAGCGTCAGGCCTAAGCAGACAGCCAGCGCCAGCGGGCTGAGCCGTTGATAGAGGGCAAAGCGCACCAGTTCCACGGCATGGGAAAACGGGTTGAGTGCACACAGCCAGTACAGCCATTCATTGGCTTCACGCATCTTCCACAAGGGGTAAAGCGCCGAAGAGAGGAAGAACAACGGGAAGATCACGAAATTCATCACCCCGGCGAAGTTCTCTAACTGGCGAATGCCGTTGGACAGCAGCAAACCAAGCGCGCTGAGCATAAGCGCCACCAGCAGCAACGCCGGCAGTGCGCTGAGCAGCCCCAAAGCGGGTGGTTGCACGCCGTAGAGCCAGGCAATTGCGAGAAAGGCATACACCTGCAGCAACGAGATCAGGGCGATGGCCAGCAGCTTGGCGGCCAAGAGAAAGGCACGTGGCAGTGGACTGGTCAGCAGAATGCGCATGCTGCCCATTTCACGGTCGTAGACCATCGACAGCGAACCCTGCATACCGTTGAACAGCAGGATCATGCAGGCCAGCCCCGGCACGATGTAGGTTTCGTAGGTGATGTAGGTGTCGTACGGCGCGATGATGGCGATGCCCAGCGCGGCGCGAAAGCCGGCGGCGAACACCAGCAGCCACAGCAGCGGCCGCACCAGTGCGCTGAAGAAGCGGCTGCGCTGCAGAACAAAGCGTAACCACTCACGCTGCACGATGCCTTGCAGGCAGTACCAGTAGGCGCTCATGGGCGAGGCTCCGATTGAAAGAAGGCCGTTGATCGGGCTGTCATGGATGGTTCTCGCTACCCGTCAGGCGGGTGAAAGTGGCGGCCAGATCGGCGTCAGCGCGGCTGATTTGGGCCACGCCACCTTGGGCGACCAGGCGGCTGCGATTGAGGATCAGCAACTCATCCTGGTGCTCAACTTCATCGAGCAAATGGGTAGTCCACAGCACCGCGAGCGCATGCTCAGCACACAGCTGGCGCACATGCTGGTTCAGCGCCAGGCGGCTGGCCGGGTCGAGGCCGGCGCTGGCTTCATCAAGCAACAACAGGCGCGGGCGATGCAGCAGGGCACGGGCAATTTCCACACGGCGCCGGTGGCCGCCATTTAGTGCACGCACTTTCTCGTGGCGGCGCTCGTCGAGATGCTGGCGCGCCAGTTCCTCGTCGATACGCGCCAGCGTCTCGCGCTTGCTTAGGCCATGCAGGGCGGCGTGATAGGCGAGGTTCTGTTGCACCGACAGGTCCAGATCGAGGGTGCTTTGCTGAAACACCACGCCCAGTTGACGCAGCGCCTGGCGTGGGGCGCTGCGCAGGCTGTGGCCGAAGATGTGGATATCGCCCTGTTGCAGGTCATAAAGCCGGGTGAGCAGAGCAATCAGGGTGGATTTACCCGCGCCATTAGGCCCCAGCAGCGCGCTAAAGCTTCCCGCCGCGGCGCTGAAACTAACGTTCTGCAAGGCTTGCCGTTGGCCGTAGGCGAAACTTACGCCCTCTACCTGAAGCGCGTTCATGGCGTGACGACCACGCCCCAAGGGTAGCGGCCGACCTTGATCGATTTGCTAACCTTGAGTGAGTCGACATCAATCACCGAGACATCGCCGCTGACCCCGTTGGTGGTCAGTAATTGCTTCTGGTCCGGGGTGAAGGCCAGGTGCCAGACGCGGCGGCCAACCAGCAGGTAATCGAGGATTTCGTAGCTCTTGGCATCGAGTACCGCTACGTGGTTGGCCGGGCCGAGGGCGACAAAGGCGTACTTGCCATCGTCACTCAGCTTCACGCCCACCGGTTGCACTTTGTCCGGGTGTACGCCCTTGATCTGGAAGGTCAGGACTTTTTCGATCTGCTTACTGGCGACATCAATCACGCTGACCGTGCCGCCGATTTCGGCCGAGGCCCACAGGCGCTTGCCGTCCTTGTCGAACTCGACATGCCGTGGGCGCTGGTCGACCAAGGTGTTGTCCACCAGTTGCTGGGTGCTGGTATCGATCCAGTGCAGCATGTTGGTGGTTTCGCTGGTGTTCACGGCCCACTTACCATCAGGGCTGACGGCCATGCCTTCGGGCTCAACGCCGACGTCGATCTGCCCCAGTACTTCGTCGCTCTGGGTGTCGACCACCGTGACCAGGGCATCGTCCTCGTTGGAGATATACAGCCAACGGTCGTTGGGGTGCAGGGCGAACTGCTCGGGATCGGCGCCGGAGGGCAGTTCCTTGATGATCGTGCGCGTGGCCAGGTCCATCACCTGTACGCGGTCCGAGTCGCTGGCGCAGATATACAGCAGCTTGTTGTCACTGGAGAGCAGCAAGCCTCGCGGCCGCTGACCTACATCCAGGGTGGCGGTGACCTGCATGCTGTCCAGGTCAATCACGCTGATGCTGTCGTCTTTTTCGTTGGACACATAGGCCGTGGCCGCCAGGGCGCTATGGCAACTGAGGCTAACGGCGATGGCGCAGGCAAGGCGAGTAAAACGCATGGGGTTAATCCTCTTGTTTTAATTGGCTGCTGTCGGGTTTTCGAGCGGCTTGCTGAGTCTTAGGCTTAATTGCGTGGGCGGCGCTCAGCGACGACAGTCGCGGCTAAAGCCCTCCCACAATCACTGTTCGGCCAGAGTCCTTAAGGTGTTTTCGCCAGATCACAGCTCACTTCAGGGCGGTCATAACCGAGGCTGTCGAGTTCAGTGTTGGGGTGCAGAAAGCCTTCTTGCGGCGAGTTGCTGACCAGGGCGCGGGGTTGCACCAGCGCAATGGGTTGGCGCAGCTGGCCGTTCCAGCTGCGAAAGCTCAGCTTGCGACCCTTGAAGCCGTCGAGTGGCAACTGATCGCTCAGGGCCAAGGTGCGGATGGCCTGGGCGTCGTTCTGGCGCAGTTTGCTGACGGCGCTGGCGATGCTGCGCACGGCGATCCAGGCGGCGAAGTCGCGGTCATTCATCCAGCGTTGCGCATGGGCCTCAAAGCGCTTCTGCAGCTGCGCGGCACCGTAGGTTTCCACCGTTTTGTGCCACGCGGTCGGGGTTAGCCCCTGGGTACCGGCAACGGGGCGCGGGTACCAGGTTTGGTAGGGCAGGTATTCGCCGAAGTCACCGCGCTCATCGGCCACCAGCACCACGTCGTATTCCGCCGTTTGGGTAAACAGCGGCATCTCGGCCTGGGCGCTGCGGCGCTGGTCGTTGTCGAAGCTCCAGGCTTTTTCCGCGACGATGCGCAGGCCAAAACGTTTGGCCGCACGCTTGAGTGCTGCGGCATAGGCTTGATCGTCATCAGTCGGGCCGCTGATCAGCAGGCCGCGTGTCCATTTACGCACCACCAAAAACTGCGCCAAGGCATCGGCGAGCATGGCGCGGCTGGGCAGGGTGTGCAGCACATTAATCAAGCACTGGCTCTGCCGCAGGCTGTCATCGGCGCTGCCAGCGTTGAGCAGCAGGCTGTCGGGCAGTGCCTGGCTGAGCTGGCGCAGGGTGGTCGCGGGGGCATTGACCACAAACAGGCGCAAACCTTGGCTATGCAACTCGCGCGCGGCGGCCAGCAGGCTGTCACTGTCGCTGCGTTCGGCCACGTCCAGCTGGTAGCTGTGTTTGAGAAAGCGCCCGGTGCTGTTGCTGTCAACAATCGCCAGCTCAGCACCACGGCGGCCGGCGTCTTCCGGTTCGGGAATCACGTTGGACAGTAATGGGCCGGTATCGGGGGTATAGCCCAGATAGGCGATGCGTACCTGTAGCTCAGCTGTGCCAGTGTTAGCCAGGCAAGGTGTGGCCAGGCCGCACAGGGCAATGGCACAGAACATGAGGGATTGACTGATCCGGCGCATGGGCAACTCCTGAATAGATGTTGCCAGCATAGGAACAGCCGGGCGTGCGGGAAATATGCCCAAAGTACCAGTACGCCTGTACCAAGGTAGTAAGTCAGTGGCTGCGCCGGGGTTTTACGATGGGGCACTAATTAAAACAACAAAGGTAGGCAGCATGACCACGATCAAAACACTTGTCCTCACACTGATTCTGCTCAGCGGCCTGGTCGGCTTTGATAGCATCTATGCCGCTGGCGACCTGACCCGACGTTCACAGGCGCTACCGGATTTAGTGCTGGGTAACGAGGACAGCGACTACAGCATGTCGCACATGGAATATCAGCTGGAAACCGGCAAGGCCTACCAGCTGAAGATCATCGCCAGTGGGCAGAAGGAATACGCCTTCCAGGCGCCTGAGTTTGCCACTTCGATCTTCCTGCGCAAGGTTGAAGCCGGCGGCGTCGAGATCAAGGCCATCACGCTTACTGAGTTGGAATTTGAGGATGCCGGCGAGGCGGAGATTTTCTTCGTGCCAATCAAACCGGGCAAATTCCGCTTCTATGCCAAGGGCCTAGAGGGCAAGGGCATGCTGGGTCACTTCGTGGTCAAGTAAGGTGTCCGTTCTGTGGCGCACTTACCTGCTGGTGACGCTGTTCTTCGCCCTGGTCACCGTGCTCGGCCTGGCGCTCTTGCTGCGCCAGGCCAGCGAGGATGTGCAGCGCGAGGTGCAGGCCGCCGAAGCGGTGGTCGAGTACCTCTACGAAGCGGCGCAGCATGACCCCGCCAGCCTGCACAGTGGCCTGGCCGATAATTTGCGCCATGTGCGGGTGCAGTGGCTGCCGTTAGCGACAGGCCCGGCGGCGCTGTCACTTGAGCAGTGGTTGGGGCAGCACCTGTTTGCGTTGCAACACACCCCTCGCGTGCTCAAGTTGGCGGACGGTCGGCAATTGCAGATTAGCGTCGACCCTACCGATGAGATCGACGAAGTCTGGGATTCACTGTTGCAGTTGCTGTTGCTCTGCCTGCTGGCGCTGCTGAGCAGCCTGTTGGCGATTCGCTGGGCCGTACGCCGTGGCCTGCGCGTGCTGGATGAACTATTGGCTGGCTTGCAGCAGGTGACCCAGGGCCAGCTCGATGCCCGTTTGCCCGCGCGCAGTTTGCCGGAGGCGCGGCAACTGGCCGGCTATTTCAATGCCATGGCCACCACCTTGCAGCAGGTCCAGGCCGATAACACCGAGTTGACCCAAGCCCTAATGGCCTTGCAAGAGCGTGAGCGCGCGCGCTTGGGACAGACGCTGCATGACGACCTCGGCCAGTACCTCAGTGGTATTCGTGCGCAAGCCTGTTTGTTGCAGGCCGTGGCGCAGCAACCCGAGCAGGTACTGCATACCGCGCAGCAGCTGGATGCCAATTGCCAGCGCCTGCAAGAGGGCTTTCGGGCGTTGATTCGTGACCTCTATCCCGTGGTGCTGGAGCATTTACAACTGGATGAAGCGCTGCACTTACTGGCGAGCAATTGGCAGACGGCGCAGCGTGTGCGGTGCCACGTCACGGTCAGCGGTACGCTGCCAAACCTGCCGTTACCGATCAAGGCGCACCTGTACCGCTTGGTGCAAGAGGCGCTGACCAATGTGGCCAAGCACGCCCAGGCCAGCGAAGTGCGCGTGCGGCTGCACTATCAGGGGCAGCGCTTGCGTCTGTTTATTCGGGACAATGGTTGCGGCGCGCAGTTGCCGCAGCGCCCTGGCATTGGCCTGCGTTCGATCCACGAACGTGCGCGCAGCCTGGGTGGCGTGCTGCGCGTACACAGTCGCCCTCAAGCCGGGTGGGCCTTGTGCCTCAGCCTGGTACTGCCGGAGTCGGGTCTATGAAAATTCTGCTGGTTGATGATCACGCGGTTGTCCGTCAAGGCTATGCCAGCCTGCTGCGCGCCTTATTGCCGGAGGTCATGGTGCGCGAGGCCTGTGATGGTGAGCAGGCGTTGCAGATGGTTCAGGAGGAAATCCCCAACCTGGTCATCATGGATATTGGCCTGCCCGGCATCAGCGGCCTGGAGGTGACCCGACGGTTGCGTCAGCGCCTGCCGCAATTGCGTGTGTTGTTCTTCAGCATGCACGACGAGTTACCTCTGGTGCGTCAGGCGTTGGATGCCGGCGCGCTGGGTTATCTGACCAAAACCTCATCGCCGGAGGTGCTGGTCGAGGCCGCCAAACGCACCTTGGCCGGGCATGCGTACATCGAGCAAAGCCTGGCCACGCACTTGGCTTGCAACCCTTTGGGTGAGGGCAGTAGCGACCCACGCCTGCGTTGCATGACCCTGCGCGAGTTCGAGATTTTTGTGATGCTGGCCAAGGGCATGCCCAGCCGGCAGATTGCCGAGCACTTGTGCATCAGCAGCAAAACCGTGTCCAACTACCTGACGCTGCTCAAGAGCAAACTGCAGATCAGCTCCCAGGCCGAATTGGTGCACCTTGCGATTGATACCGGGGTAATTCGGCTGGGGCTGGAAAGCGCCTGAAGGTCTGCGCTGGGCTGCCTACAAACAGTTGGTTAGCGTTTAAGTACACTCTATTAAAAATCTAACTGCTTTGCCCTTGGGCGAGATTTGCGTTGGTAGGGGTCGTCGCCAGCGCTGGCTCCCCGAAGACTGCTCTGCCTCCCGAGCAAGAGCAGTCTGGCCTTACAGGCGGGTAACTTTTTGCTTCTGCTCGCGATTCAGAATGCCAGCTGATATGACGTGGCAACCCAGAAATTGGGTATCTCACTTTGGGTGGTGCCGTTAAGCATCAGTGAGAACTTTCCAGAGGCAACCTCGCCCTCAATTCCCACACCTGCTTTCAGCCAGTCGTTGGTTACGTCCTCACCCGGCAGGTTAAAGGTGAAATAGCCGTTCACTTCGCCATTGACACCAGCGCTGTTCTTCTCGAAACGATGCGCGGCTTCTAGATTAGTGATGAAGTTAAAGCTCGACGCGAACGGCAGCGGGGTCTGGGTGTTGAATCCCAGGCGTACCTCGGTGTGGTCATCAGAGCGCGCATCGAAGCGCGCCGGAATACCGCCACCCTTTTCGGTGTAGCTGTCCAAGTGACTGTTGGTGTAGCTCAGGTCCACGTAAGGGCTGATACCGGTGCTCGCTACGCTGAAGGCATTCTGCCAATCCAAGCGGGTGCGTATGCCCCAAGCCTGGCTGTCTGGGCTTGCTTTGGAGGAGTCCTGCGCACTCATGTTGGTATAGCCGCGACGGATATCTACCTCGCCCCAGTGGCCATAGGCGCCCACGGTGGCATACAGGCCATCCACCTGCGTTAGCGGGGTGATACTTTCCAGCATCAGATACTGGCCGTCGGCTTTTACTTCTCCGTCGTGTATCAGACTCTGTTTGGCCCAAGTTTGACCAATGGACACATTGATTTGGGCAAAGCCCAAATTATGACCCAGCCCCACCTCCGCAAGACCGCTACTGCCGGAGCGATTGCCATGATCATCACGACCCCAGTCGCCTGCGGCCCAGAAAGTATTCTGGCCCGGCGCAACTAAACGCGCCAACGGCCGGCTATGGGCACCGTTGATCATCATGTTCAGGTTGCTGTTGATGGAGCTCACGCCGGCTGAAGTGGACTCCAGGCTAGCGGCTAGACTGTCCAAGGTGATTAGTTGGTTGATAAAGGCGTAGTACCAACTGGCAGTTGTTGTATTGCAACCTACTTGGCAGTCGTTGACTCCCCCCCCCTCCAGATACTTTAAAAACGGGTATCCGCTACCTTCGCCGTAAACAAAAAGAATACCTGTGTTAGAGGCAGCGTCGGCGTAACCACCTGCCGAAGTGCCCACAGCACCCGATAATACGGCTGCCAGCGTAGGATTACCCCACCATGGCTGCTCTCTAAACAATGCTGCCGACGTTACATAGTTGGTAAGGGTTGATGAAATCGAATAGGTACTGCCACCATAACTAACGATAACGGTCGGGCGCTCTACAGTTGACGCAGCCTGGGCAGGCGTCATGTGGGCGAAAAAAATACTGGCAAGTAAGCCGCATGAAAGCGCTTTTTTGACGCGACGCATTTAAGCCTCCGATGGAAGTGTCCTAGGGCTTATTTGTCTGCCCTGTAATTTTTGCGCGCGAACATTATCACTGATGGCTCAAGGCTACTTATCATTTTTTTTGCATTTTTGGCACTTAACAAAGTGACAAATAACAGGCGTCAAAACCATGGGGTATTGCTCTGCGATATTCAATATAAAGGTATGGGTCAGTAGCTGCACTTATTTAAGATCTAACTGATTGATTTAAAATAAATTAATAAAGAGCAGGCTTGTTTATTAGGTGAACTAATTGGTTCTTATTTGGGCTGGTTCCACCTTTCCTGATGTAGTTGGGCGCCCCTCTAACCCGGCAGCGCACATAACCAACCTCTAGTCCCAGCCCTTTGGGCATTCCACACAGCTTTGCATATTGGTGCCCTGGAAGTTTCCGTAGTGGGTGCGTGCGCCGCTTAGGTCGGCATCGCCCAGGTTGGCACCGGAGAGTTTGACTTCCTGCAGGTTGGCGTCCTTGAGTGAGGCGCCTTTGAGGTCGGTTTTGCTCAGCCAGGTCATTTCCAGGTTGGCGGCTTGCAAGTTGACGTTATGCATTTTGGCGGCGGACAGACGGGCAAACTCCAAGTTGGCGCCGTGCATGTCGGCGTCCTTAAACTGTGCGGCCTGAGCAAACAGTGCCCAGCCGTTGATCGATACTAGGGTGCTGTTGCTCAGGTCGGCCAGGCGCAGGTTGCTTTGTTGCAGGCTGGCGCGGGTGAGGTTGGCGCCTTGTAGTTGGGCTTTTTCTAGGTTAGCCAGGTCCAGGCGGGCGTGGCGCAGGTTGGCACCGCGTAAGTCGGCACCTTGCAGGTTCATGCGGCGCATGTCCTGGTTGCTCAGGTCGGCACCTTGCAGATTGGCGTTGGGGCATTGGCTGTCGGCTTCGATACGGCAGCCGTTGACGCTAAGCACCTCATCGGCATTGACCAGTTCAGAACCCAGAACCAGTAACACGACAGGCAAAAGTAGGGGCAGGTAGTTCATGGCAATACCTTAGGGCGTTGAGTGATGGGCGGTCACGGCTGAAGCCGCCCTCACAAGGGATTGGCTTTAGCTTCGAGCGATAGGGCGCATGGCGCACCTGTGTGCGCCATGCGAGCAGCCGTTAGCGTTGTGCGGTTTTGTTATCCCAGCTTGGTAGCTTGAATACCCAGAACGAGCCGCCTTGGGCGATTGGTTTGGTCAGCTCGGCCATGTCGCCTCCCCACAGCGGTACCGCGCCGCCGTAACCGGTGGTTACACCGATGTACTGCTCGCCATCCTGTTCCCACGTGATAGGCGGGGAGATGATTCCGGTGCCGGTCTGGAACTTCCACAGCTCTTTACCGTTTTTGGCGTCGAATGCTTTGAAGAAGCCATCACCCGTGCCGGTGAACACCAGGTTGCCTTTGGTCGCCAGTACGCCGGCCCACAGCGGCAGTTTTTCTTTGTGCTCCCACTCCACCTTGCCGGTAGTGGGGTCAATCGCGCGAAGGATGCCGACGTGGTCGTCGAATAGCCGTTTGATGCGAAAGCCCATGCCCAGGTAGGCAGAGCCGGCCTTATAGGTGGCTTCTTCGGCCCAGTAGTCCTCTTTCCAGTGGTTGGCTGGCACGTAGAACAGGCCGGTGTCCTGACTGTAGGCCATGGGGTTCCAATTTTTGCCGCCGAGGAACGGCGGCGACACTTCTACGGACTCACCTTTGGCTTCACCGGGTTTCGGCTTGGCTGGGCGCTGGCCTTTGTTTTCTACCGGGCGACCGGTTTCTAGGTCGATATGGCTGGCCCAGGTGATTTTGTCGACGAAGGGGAAGGCGTTTTGCAGTTTGCCGTTGGCGCGATCGACCACATAGAAGAAACCGTTACGGTCGGCGTGAGCCGTGGCCTTGATGGTTTTACCGTCCTTGTCTTTGTAGTCGAACAGCACCAGTTCGTTATTGCCGGAGAAGTCCCAGGCATCGTTCGGGGTGTGTTGGTAGAACCACTTCACTTCGCCGGTGGTTGGGTCTACGCCAACCTGGCCGGAGGTGTAGAGGCTGTCGTAGTCCTTCGGATCACCACCCTCGCTGGTGCGTGCCCAGCCGTTCCAGGGCGCTGGGTTGCCGGCACCGATGATGATGGTGTTGGTCTCGGCATCGAAACTGGCGCTCTGCCACGGCGCACCGCCACCCTGGCTCCAAGCGGCTTTCTTGCCGGTTGGGTGGTTGGGATCATCTGGCCAGGAGGGCGCTTTGACGTCGCCGGTTGGTGTGCTTTCTTTGCCGTTCAGGCGGCCCATGTGACCTTCAACGAAGGGGCGCATCCAGACTTCTTCGCCTGTGTCCGGGTCGCGGGCAAACAGTTTGCCGACCACGCCGAATTCGTCACCGGAGCTGCCGTGAATCAGCAGGGTTTTGCCACTCTTCTGGTCTTTTACCAGGGTCGGCGCGCCTGTCATGGTGTAGCCCACGGCGTGGTCGCCGAATTTTTTGTTCCACACCACCTTGCCAGTGTCTTTGTTCAGGGCCACGACGCGAGCATCGAGGGTGCCGAAGTAGACCTTGTCGCCATAGATTGCCGCGCCACGGTTAACCACGTCGCAGCACGGACGGATGTTGTCTGGCAGGCGGTGGTTGTAGGTCCACAGGCGTTTACCGGTCTTTGCGTCAAGGGCGAAGATCCGCGAGTAGGAGCCGGTGACGTAGATCACCCCTTCGTGAACGATGGCCTGGGATTCCTGGCCGCGTTGTTTCTCGTCGCCAAAGGAGAACGACCAGGCGGGGGTCAGTTTGAATACGTTGTCTGCGTTGACCTGGGCCAGCGGGCTCCAGCGTTGGGCATTGGTGCCCATGCCGTACTGCAGCACGTTGTGGGTGCTGGTGTGGTCGTTGGCGATGTCGTCCCAGGTGACATTCTTGGCCAGGACGCTGCCGCTCAATGTCAGGCTGCTGGCCAGTAGCAGGCTGTGGACGGCAAG
The DNA here is from genome assembly GCF_943846705.1 of uncultured Pseudomonas sp. Classification (NCBI taxonomy): domain Bacteria; kingdom Pseudomonadati; phylum Pseudomonadota; class Gammaproteobacteria; order Pseudomonadales; family Pseudomonadaceae; genus Pseudomonas; species uncultured Pseudomonas sp. The sequence goes on from NZ_OX044366.1 coordinate 2,930,249, forward strand.
CGCCACGGGGCGTGGCGTGCTGGGTAACGATCTTGTTGTCATGGCTATGGTTCCCATCGTGGTGAGGAATGTGGCAGGTACTGCCCTGTTGGCAACCTGGCGAGCCGATAGTGGAACCACACGGATGACGCCGAAACGGAAAAACTCCCGGCTATGCCGGGAAGAATGCCCAAACCGGACATGACTTAGCCTTGCTGCTAAAGCCACCTGTTACACGGCCACAAGCCCTACTACCAAGGGACTAGGCGTGGGCCACCAAAGCAGCATTCGGTGGCGGCGGCGCTGTTCCTAAGATGTTCACAAGCAAGCTCCATGAGCTGTTTTGCGTGCATTTGAAGAGGCCTTGAACATGACAATTAAAAAGAACACCGGTTATGCACTTCTGCTGTTGGCCTTTTCCGCCAACCTTTGGGCTCACGGTGATGTGGTACCCCAGGCAGTGAAGACCGAAGGCCTGGAGCCGCTGGGTGAGGAGTGGCTTGAAGAGAACCCTTATCGGGGCAATGCCCGTGCCATTGAGATTGGCTCTTCGGCGTACAACCAAAACTGTGCGGCTTGCCATGGCCTGGAGGCCAAGTCGGGTGGTATTGCCCCCGATCTACGCCTGCTTGAGACCGGCATCAGTGGTGATGAGTGGTACAAGGAGCGGGTGATCAACGGCGCGGTGCGAGATGGCCGGGTGTACATGCCGAAAATGGCTGACTACCTCAGCCAAGAGGCGTTGTGGGCTGTGCGCAGTTACCTCGAAAGTGTGGCCATCGAGGAGTAAGGCTGATGACGCGGCGGAAGCTGTGGCTGTCGGTGCTATGCAGTCTGTTGTTGTCGACCAGCGGGACGTTGCAGGCGCAGGTGCGCAGCTATGACTCGATCGTCGAGTCTGGTGTGCTCAAGGTCGCGCTGTATGAGGATTTTGCACCCTACAGCTTTCGGCAGGATGGCCAGCCGCGTGGCGTTGACTATGACATTGCCCAGGCGCTGGCCGCGGGTTTTGGCCTCAAACTTGAGGTGATATGGGCACCGCCCGGCGAGAAGCTGGATGACGACCTGCGTGATTATATTTGGCGCGGGCATTACCTGCGGCCCAGGCAATTGGCTGATGTGATGCTGCGGGTGCCCTATGACCGCGAATTCTCCTACAAGAGCAATGAGTTCGGTGAGTTGGTCAACGAGCTGGTGGTGATGTTCGGGCCTTATCAGCGTGAGCGTTGGCAAGTAGCGTTTGACCAGCGTCGCTTACCGGCGGTGCCCAGTGTTGCGGTGTTCCAGCAACATCCGATTGGCGTTGAGGTGGAGAGCGTTCCGTCGTTCTACCTGTCTTCGGTGTTCGACGGCATGCTCAGCAAGATGACCCACCACTATCGCAATCCGCAGGAAGCCTTTGCTGCGATGAAAACCGGGGCCGTGGATGCCGTCATGGCGTTGCGCGGCGAGGTGGATTGGCAGCTCCAACTTGCCGCCGACAGCCAGCTCGCCTTGGCCGAGAATGCTTACCCGAATATGGGCAAACAGGTCTGGGACATCGGCATGGCCGTGCACGAAAGCAATCGGCAACTGGCCTATGCCCTGGAAGAAAAGCTTGAAGAGTTGATTCTCGCGGGGGAACTCAAGCGTATCTACGGCCAGTACGGTCTGCGCTATGAGCTGCCGGGGCTGTATCAGGAGGTTGAGTAGCCGGCGTTTGTTGCTGTTACACGCGCCAGGCGCGGTGCAGCAAAAAATGGCGTTCTAGGACAGTGCTGGGAGGTGTGTGATGGAACTGGATTGGCGTTCATATCTACTGCTAGCGCTGTTTGCCTTGCCCTGGGACAGCTGGGCCGCGCAGCGTGACCCGGTCACGTCAGTGATGTGGGCGTACTACCACGAGCGTTTACTGGGCGGCGAGGCATTCGTATTCGATGAGCGGGTCAAGGTCAGCGTCCCGCCATTTGCCGAGGATGCTCGCCAGGTGCCGATCCAGGTCGATGCCAGTGCCTTCGACGGCCAAGTGGTGCGCATGCTGGCCTGGGCCGAGCTTAATCCGATTGCGCAGATATTCGACTTTAAACCCGGTGAGCAGGTGTTGCCGCGCCTGGCCATTCGTATTCGCGTCGAACAGGCCACGCCGTTGCGCGTGGCGGTGCTAACCCGTGATGGTGTGTGGCATGTGGGTTCGGCACAGGTTGATGCCGCCGGTGGTGGTTGCACGGCACCCAGCGTGGTGCGCGCCGAGGCCGGTTGGGAAGAGCGCTTGGGCGAAGTGCTTGGTAAACGCTATGTGCTGAGCGATGCCAATCGCCTGCGGGTGCAAGTGGCGCACCCCATGGATAACGGTCTGGTGGGTGGCATCCCCGAGTTTTTTCTTAACCAGGCGCAGCTGCGTGACCGTCAGGGCAACACCTTGGCCAGTCTCGAATTGTTTCCCGCAGTCAGTGAAAACCCGACCATCAGCCTGGATGTAAAAGGCACCGTGGAGACCGAACTCTGGTTACGTGACAACAACGGCAATGAATTCAAAGCCGACCTCTAAACGCCACTCTCCATACGCCACAAGGACCTTACGATGATCAAAGTCAGTGTGTTGTACCCCAATGCCGCCGGTGTGCACTTCGACATGAGTTATTACTGCGAGCAGCACATGGCCATTGTGCGTGAATGCCTGGGCAGTGCCTGCAAGGGTATTGCCGTGGATGCCGGGTTGGCCAGCGCCACACCAGGTCAGCCGGCACCGTATATCGCCATGGGGCATTTGTATTTCGACAGTGTGGCGGCCTTTGAGCAGAGCTTTGCCCCGCACGCGGAGCGAGTCATGGGGGATTTAGTCAATTTCACCGACAGCCAGCCGTTGGTGCAGATCAGTGAGGTGCGGCTCGCGCCCTGAGCCTGCTGCGTGCAGTTGCATACTCTGACAAGGGCGCCTGCTTAGGGCGCGCCGACTTTATCGCGAGGTGCTTATGCGCTGGATAGTGTTACTGGTGGCGCTGGCCAGCGCCTACGTGCAGGCTGATTTCGACTATGCCTTGCAGCCCCGGCAGATTGCCGACGATGTGTGGCTGTTTGAGGGCAGCACGGAGAATTTCTCCCAGACCAACGGTGGCAATATCGTCAACACCGGATTTATCGTCAGCGATGAGGGCGTGCTGGTGATCGACAGTGGGCCTTCCAAACGTTACGGCGAGGCCATGCGCCAGGCGATTGCCAAGGTCACCGACAAGCCAGTGCTTAAAGTCATGCTGACCCATCACCATCCTGACCATGTGCTGGGTAATCAGGCGTTCAGTGATGTGCCGATTGCGGCTTTGCCGGCCACTACAGCGCTGGTGGCTGAGCAGGGCGAAGCCATGGCGGAAAACATGTACCGCCTGGTCGGTGACTGGATGCGCGGCACCGAGGTTGTGCTGCCGACTGAAGCGCTAAAAGCGGGGCAACTGCAGATAGGCGGACGCTCACTGCAACTGCTGGCGTTGCGGGGCCATACCGGCGCTGATCTGGCGATTCTCGATGAGAAGACCGGCGTGTTGTTTGCCGGCGATCTGCTGTTTTACCAGCGTGCGCTGACCACACCCGGTACGCCGGGACTGGATACCTGGCTGGCGGATCTCGACCAGCTGCAGCAGTTACCTTGGAAGCAGATTGTGCCGGGTCACGGTCCATTGGCCGTTGACAGCGCGCCCTTCGCGCAGATGCGTGATTACCTCAGTTGGCTGGACGGGCTGATGCGCGGCGGCGCAGAGCAGGGCGCGGAGATGAATGAGCTGATCCGTGCGCCTATCCCAGAGCGCTTTGCTCGCGTCAGCCTCAGCCGCTATGAGCTGATTCGCAGCGTCAGTCACCTCTACCCGCGTTATGAGCTGGCGACCATGCAGCGGGTTGATCGTTAGGCGCGCGGGCATAAAACCTTCTTGATACGCAGCGTTTGACTGCTGTCCGCCGTTCTGGCTCGGCACGGCTTGCTTCTATTCAGCCCTGCAGTAGCCGTTTGCAGCGGTATGAACGGACTCCCCAGCTAGGAAAATTGCCCTAGGCAAGTGGCGCTGAGCACAAGGTCAATTGTGCGGGCGCCTTGCAGTATTGCTACCAAGGAAGTAGCTAAATCGGTACTGCGGGCAATTGTTGGACAGTCCTATGCAGCCAAGAATCTGTGGCAGATCGGGAAAAACTCCCGGTGATAACAATGAACCCGCAGAGGTAGCCGCAATGAAACACTCCGGTTTTCGCCAATCCTTCGTTCTCAGTGCCTTGTGTAGCGCAATGCTCGTGGCCGCCGCCCCAGCCTGGGCGGTGACTGATCAGGAAATCCTTAACGATGTGAACACCACCGATGAGATCGTCACCAATGGCATGGGCCTGCAAGGTCAGCGCTACAGCACGTTGACGACGTTGAACACGGATAACATCAAGGACCTGCGTCCGGTCTGGACCCTGTCCTTTGGTGGCGAAAAGCAACGCGGCCAGCAAGCCCAGCCGATGATCAAGGACGGCGTGATGTACGTGACCGCCTCCTACTCGCGTGTATTTGCCGTGGATGCGCGCACCGGCAAAGAACTGTGGCAATACGATGCGCGCCTGCCCGATGACATTCGTCCGTGCTGCGACGTGATCAACCGGGGTGTGGCGCTGTATGGCGACTTGGTGATTTTTGGCACCCTGGACGCCAAGTTGGTGGCTCTGCACAAGGACACCGGTAAGGTGGTCTGGCGCAAGAACGTGGCCGATCACAAGGCCGGTTACTCGATCACTGCTGCGCCGCTGGTGGTGAATGGCAAGCTGATTACCGGGGTTTCCGGTGGTGAGTTTGGTGTGGTCGGCAAGATTGAAGCCTACGACCCGAAGAATGGCGAGCTGCTCTGGAGCCGACCAACTGTTGAAGGCCACATGGGCTATGTCTACAAAGACGGCAAGGCCATTGAGAACGGTATCAGCGGTGGCGAAGCCGGCAAAACCTGGCCAGGTGATTTGTGGAAAACCGGCGGTGCCGCCCCGTGGCTGGGCGGCTACTACGACCCAGAAACCAACCTGCTGCTGTTCGGCACTGGTAACCCTGCACCGTGGAACTCGCACCTACGCCCTGGCGATAACCTCTATTCCTCTTCGCGTCTGGCTCTGAACCCGGATGACGGCACCATCACCTGGCACTTCCAGACCACCCCGCATGACGGTTGGGATTTCGACGGCGTCAATGAGTTGATTTCCTTCAACTACCAAGAGGGCGGTAAGACCATCAAGGCTGCCGCGACTGCTGACCGGAACGGTTTCTTCTACGTACTCGACCGCACCAACGGCAAGTTCATTCGCGGCTTCCCCTTTGTCGACAAAATCACCTGGGCCAAGGGCCTGGATAAGAATGGTCGGCCGATCTTCGATGACAGCAACCGCCCGGGTGCACCAGGTGGCGCTGAGAAGGGCAAGAGCGTGTTCTCCGCACCGGCCTTCCTCGGTGCTAAGAACTGGATGCCGATGGCCTACAGCCAAGACACCGGTCTGTTCTACGTCCCTTCCAACGAGTGGGGCATGGACATCTGGAACGAGGATATCGCCTACAAGAAAGGCGCGGCCTATCTCGGTTCAGGCTTCACCATTAAGCCGCTAAACGAAGATTATATCGGCGTGCTGCGCGCCATTGACCCGAAAACCGGCAAGGAAGTCTGGCGGCAGAACAACTACGCGCCGCTGTGGGGTGGGGTAATGACTACCAAGGGCAACCTGGTATTTACCGGTAACCCTGAAGGTTTCCTGCAGGCCTTCAACGCCAAGACCGGCGAGAAAGTCTGGGAATTCCAGACCGGCTCCGGTGTACTCGGCTCCCCGGTGACCTGGGAAATGGACGGCGAGCAGTATGTCTCGGTACTTTCTGGTTGGGGCGGCGCGGTACCGCTGTGGGGCGGCGAAGTGGCCAAACGGGTGAAGAACTACAACCAGGGCGGCATGCTCTGGACCTTCAAGCTGCCCAAGGAGCTGGTCGCCAAGCGTTAATTAGCCTGTAGTGTATGAGATGGCCGGTCTAGACCGGCCATCTGCGTTTCTAGGCGTTAGTGCTAGGGATTCTCGACTAAAGCGGCATGGCCGAATGCATGGCAATGCCTCAGCGTGTATCTATATCGCTTGGCTATGGGGGATGTATGCAGGAACTTACCCGTCGTCAATTGCTCGCCGGCCTAGCCGCAATGCCTTGGCTGTTACCCGGTGGGTTGAATGCTAGCGTTGGTCGCGCGCGGGTACTGGTGATCGGCGGCGGTTTTGCCGGTGCCACCGCTGCGCGTTACCTCAAACGTCAGGCGCCAACGCTTGAGGTGGTGTTGATTGAACCCAAGTCGGCGTTCTATACCTGCCCCTTCAGCAACCACGTGCTGGCGGGCATGGCTGACCTGGATAGCCTGCGCCAGGATTACCGCGCCTTGCAGCGCCAACAGGTGCTGCACGTGCGTGAACTAGTACGGGAAATTGATCTGCAGGCCCGCCAAGTGGTGCTGCAAGGCGGCCAGCGCTTGCGCTACGACCGAGTGTTTCTGGCGCCTGGGATCGATATGGATTGGCAGGCCATTGAAGGCTACGACCGTAACGCCTCGACGCACCTTCCCCATGCCTGGCAGGCCGGCGCGCAGACCAGCCTGTTGCGCCGACAGTTGCAGGCCATGGATGACGGCGGGCTGGTGATTATCAGCGTACCCGACAACCCCTATCGTTGTCCTCCGGGCCCATACGAGCGCGCCAGCCTGATTGCCCATTACCTGAGCCAGGCCAAGCCACGCAGCAAGCTGCTGATTCTCGACAGCAAAGACAGCTTCTCCAAACAGACATTGTTTCAACAGGGCTGGCAGACGCTCTACGGTGAGCGTATCGAATGGGTCGGTCGGGCCGGTGATGGTCGCGTGGTGCGTGCCGATGCTATACGCCGCGAGTTGGTTTGTGAGTTTGGCCAGCGTCACCGCGGCGCAGTGATCAACCTGATTCCACCGCAGAAGGCGGCCGAGGTGGCCCAGCGTAGTGGTCTGGCCGATGCCAGTGGCTGGGTGCCGATTCGCCCGGCGACTTTTCAGGCCCGCGAGGCTAGTGACGTATACCTGGCCGGAGATGCTTGCATCGCTGCACCCATGCCCAAATCAGCCTACAGCGCCAATGCCCAGGCCAAGGTCGCGGTGTCGGCGTTGCTGGCCGATTTGGCTGGGCAGGAACCGCCGACAGCGGCTTGGCGCAACACCTGTTACAGCTTGCTGGCACCAGGGCAGGCGGTATCGATTGCCGCCGATTATGGTGTGCAGGAGCAGCGTTTGATTGAGCGGCCAGGCAGTCTGTCACTCAGCCCGCTGCAGGCTCCATCCGGCCTGCGCGCCCAAGAAGCGGCTCTGGCCGAGGCCTGGTATCAAAGTATCTGTGCCGATGCCTGGGGGCAGCTTGTATGAGTCTGCGCGTATTAATGCTGCTGATGTTGGCGTGCCCGGCTGTGGCGCAACCTTGGGGGCAGGCCCAGGGGGCTGTTGAGCAGTGGTTGCAGGGCGCCCAAGTACAGGCGCAGGGGCTGGCTGTCGAGGTGCCGAGCTGGGTCGAGGATGGTGCGTTCGTTACTGTCGACCTGACCTTGCACGATGCCCAGCCACCGTTATCCCTCAGCCTGTTGCGCAGCGGTGAGGAGGACCCACGCATTGCTACGTTGCAACTGCAGGCCTGGGAAGCGCCGCTACGCTTGTCGACGCGCGTGCGATTGCCACGCAGCCAGCAACTGATTGTGCTGGCACGTGACGGCCGTGGACGGCTATGGCAGGCCGCGCAGGCGGTCGAGGTATTGGCCAGCAGCTGTCTGTCGCCCAGCCTGGGTAATAACGCCGCCACGCTGGGCCAGTTGCAGGGCTGGCTGGATGAGGGCAGTCACGGCCTGGAGTTGCGCAGCTTGTTGCGTCATCCCATGGAAACCGGACGGCGCCCCGGCGCGGACGGTCAGCTGCTGGCGCGCCACTTACCGACTCGCTTCGAAATCAATGGGGCGCACGGCAACCTGCTGCGCGTCGAACCTTTTGAGGGTCTGGCGGCCAACCCTTACTGGAGGTTGTGGTTGCCGACTGGACATACACCGCTGCTGCTGCGCTGGGTAGATGCTGATGGCAGCGAGTACCGTCGGCAGCTGCGCTGAAGCGCGCGAGCGGGAGGTTCTGAGAATCGGCTTGCGGCTCTACTACCAAATGACGAGAGGTTTTGTGCCATGGGCGCATACCGGTCAAACGGATGGCTTCCTAAGATCGATCCATGACCTGCTCCACGTCCCAGGGATCAGGCTCCGCCAATAAGAGAGGTTAATTCCATGATTTACGCCAAGCCCGGTACCCCAGGCTCAGTCATCAATCTCAAGCCGCGCTACGGTAACTACATCGGCGGCGAATTTGTCGCGCCGGTTAATGGTAGTTACTTCACCAACACCAGTCCGGTGGATGCCTCGGTGATTGGCGAGTTCCCACGCTCTGACGCTGCGGACATCAACCTTGCGCTGGATGCGGCTCACGCCGCAGCCGATGCATGGGGCAAGACCAGCGTACAAAATCGCTCACTGATTCTGCTGAAAATCGCCGACCGTATCGAAGCCAACCTTGAACTGCTGGCCGTGGCTGAAACCTGGGATAACGGTAAAGCCGTGCGTGAAACCCTCAACGCCGACGTACCGCTGGCGGCCGACCACTTCCGTTATTACGCCGGCTGCATCCGCGCCCAGGAGGGTAGCGCTGCCGAGATCGACGAGCACACTGCCGCCTATCACTTCCATGAGCCACTGGGTGTGGTGGGGCAAATTATCCCGTGGAACTTCCCGCTGCTGATGGGCGCCTGGAAGCTTGCTCCCGCTCTGGCTGCCGGTAACTGCATCGTGCTCAAACCAGCCGAGCAGACACCACTGTCGATTACCGTTCTGATGGAACTGATTGGCGACCTGCTGCCGCCAGGCGTACTCAATGTGGTGCAGGGCTTTGGCCGCGAAGCGGGCGAGGCCCTGGCCACCAGCACACGTATTGCCAAGATCGCCTTCACCGGTTCTACGCCGGTGGGCTCGCACATCCTCAAGTGCGCAGCTGAGAACATCATTCCGAGCACCGTGGAACTGGGCGGCAAATCGCCGAACATCTTCTTCGAAGACATCATGAATGCCGAGCCGACATTTATCGAAAAAGCCGCCGAAGGCCTGGTGCTGGCGTTCTTTAACCAAGGTGAAGTGTGCACTTGCCCAGCCCGCGCGCTGGTGCAGGAGTCGATTTACGACGCCTTTATGGTTGAGGTGATGAAGAAGGTTAAGGCGATCAAGCGTGGTAATCCGCTGGATACCGAGACCATGGTTGGCGCTCAGGCATCCGAACAGCAGTTCGACAAAATCCTCAGCTACCTCGAAATCGCCCAGCAGGAAGGTGCCGAATTGCTCACCGGTGGTTCCGTTGAGCGACTGGAAGGCGATCTGGCGGGTGGCTACTACATTCAGCCGACCCTGCTCAAAGGCAACAACAAGATGCGCGTGTTCCAGGAGGAAATCTTCGGCCCTGTGGTGGGTATCACCACCTTCAAAGATGAAGCCGAAGCCCTGGAAATTGCCAACGATACCGAGTTCGGTTTGGGCGCCGGTCTATGGACCCGCGACATTAACCGCGCCTACCGGATGGGCCGGGCGATCAAGGCTGGGCGCGTGTGGACCAACTGCTACCACTTATATCCGGCGCACGCCGCGTTCGGTGGCTACAAGAAGTCCGGCGTTGGCCGTGAAACCCACAAGATGATGCTCGACCACTACCAGCAAACCAAGAACCTGCTGATCAGCTACGACATCAATCCGTTGGGCTTCTTCTAAATCGTGTAATCCCGGCGCATTCGCTCCAGTGCGTCGGGCTCCTTCCTGCGATTCGTCTGTGGGCGAGATCTGTTTGTGGTCTGGGCAGGTGGAATTTACTGCAGCAGATCATTATCGCAACGCGGCTTCGGCCGCGTTTTTTATGGGCGCTTACCCACCCTACTTAGAGCGCTAGCATGAGTGTTTGCATGACGCCTGATCAGCGCCTGAATCGCTACCAATACCAGTACAAATTCATCCCAAAGTACCATTTGGTCGCCGCCGGTCGAGGGGCTTAATGAATGGGCCGGAATTTGCCGGCGTCGATAAGAAGAGGACCGCGCCATGTGGATTAAACCCGCGTTTACCGACCTGCGTATTGGTTTCGAAGTGACCATGTACTTCGCCAATCGTTGAGACGTTTTGCCCCGGCTCTGCCGGGGCATCCCAATTGGAATTCCAATCGACACCCAAGCGGAAGCGCCCATGTATATCCAGATTCTTGGCTCCGCCGCTGGCGGTGGGTTCCCACAGTGGAACTGCAACTGCCGCAATTGCCGTGGCGTTCGTGACGGCAGCGTCAATGCTCAGCCGCGCACCCAGTCATCTATAGCCCTGAGTGATAACGGCATAGATTGGATTCTGTGCAACGCCTCGCCAGATATCCGCGTGCAGATCGAAGCCTTTTCGGCACTCAATCCGGCCCGTCACCTGCGTGACAGCGCGATTGCCGGAATCATCCTGCTCGACAGCCAGATTGATCACACCACCGGGTTGCTGACCCTGCGTGAAGGTTGCCCGCATCAGGTTTGGTGCAGCGAGATGGTGCATCAGGACCTCACCACCGGTTTTCCCCTGTTCAACATGCTCAGCCATTGGAATGGCGGCCTGCAGCACAACCTGATTGATTTGCACGGCGAGCCCTTCAGCATTCCCGCATGCCCAGGTTTGGCTATTACCGCAGTGCCTCTACGCAGCAGTGCACCACCATATTCCCCCCATCGCGGTAACCCGCATCCGGGCGACAACATCGGCTTGTTTGTTGAAGACCGCACCACTGGTGGCGCGCTGTTCTACGCACCAGGTTTGGGTCAAGTTGATGAGCAACTGCTGGCCTGGATGCGTCGTGCTGATTGCTTATTGGTCGATGGCACGCTGTGGCGCGATGACGAAATGCGTGTCTGTGAAGTCGGCGACAAGCTCGGCAGTGAGATGGGTCATCTTTGCCAGAGCGGCCCTGGCGGCATGATCGAGGTGCTCGATGGTCTTCCGGCGGCGCAGAAAATCCTTATTCACATCAACAACACCAATCCGATCCTGGATGTCGACTCTGCTGAGCGCGCTGAACTGACTGCGCATGGCATTGATGTCGCCTGGGATGGCATGCGTATCGAGTTATAAGGAGTGGCCATGAGCCAGACTGCCATGAGCCCTGCTGAGTTTGAGCAGGCGTTGCGCGCCAAGGGCGCTTACTACCACATTCATCACCCGTTTCATCAGGCAATGTATGCCGGCCAGGCTAGCCGTAAGCAGATTCAGGGCTGGGTGGCGAACCGCTTCTATTACCAACTGAATATTCCGCTCAAAGACGCGGCGATTCTGGCCAATTGCGCGGACCGCGACACCCGCCGTGAGTGGCTGCAGCGAATCCTTGATCACGACGGCGCGAGTGGTGATGAAGGCGGTATCGAGGCCTGGCTGCGTCTGGCCGAGGCCGTGGGGCTTGAGCGTGAGCAGGTACTGTCGCAGGAGCTGGTGCTGCCCGGCGTGCGCTTTGCTGTGGATGCCTACGTCAACTTCGCTCGGCGTGCCTCATGGCAAGAAGCCGCGAGCAGTTCGCTGACCGAGCTGTTCGCCCCGCAGATTCACCAGTCGCGACTGGACAGTTGGCCGCAGCACTACCCCTGGATTGATGCCGAGGGTTACAGCTACTTTCGCTCGCGCCTGCAGCAGGCACGCCGGGATGTTGAGCACGGCCTGCGCATCACCTTGCAGCACTACGTCACTTTGGAAGCCCAGCAGCGCATGCTGGAAATCCTGCAGTTCAAGCTGGATGTGCTGTGGAGCATGCTCGATGCCATGAGCATGGCCTATCAGCTGGAGCGTCCGCCGTATCACAGCGTGACGCATGAACGCGTCTGGCACCGAGGTATTGCCCTATGAACTTGACTATTGATCAGGTGCCGAAGTTGCGCCGTGGTTTCCGCCTGCAGTGGGAGCCCGCCCAAAGCTGCCATGTGCTGCTCTACCCGGAAGGCATGATCAAGCTCAATGAAAGCGCCGGGGAAATCCTCAAACAGGTCAATGGTGAGCACAGTGTGGGCCAGATCATTGCCAGCCTGAGCGCGCAGTTTCCCGATGTGCCGGGCCTCGACGAAGACATCCTCACTTTTATGGAGGTCGCCAATGCTCAATTCTGGATCGAGCTTCGCTAAGCCTGGGCACGAGGCCGGGCCCCCCCTGTGGTTATTGGCCGAGCTGACTTACCGCTGCCCATTGCAGTGCCCGTACTGTTCTAACCCGCTGGACTTCGCCCAGCAGGGTGCCGAGTTGAGCACCGCCGAGTGGATCGAGGTATTTCGTCAGGCTCGTGAACTGGGCGCGGCGCAACTGGGTTTCTCCGGCGGAGAGCCACTGGTGCGCCAAGACCTGGCTGAGCTGATTAAGGCGGCGCGTGACCTGGGTTACTACACCAACCTGATCACCTCCGGCATCGGCTTGACCGAAGAGCGTATCGCCAGCTTCAGCGAGGCGGGCCTGGACCATATTCAGATCAGCTTTCAGGCCGCTGACGAGGAGGTGAACAACCTGCTGGCCGGCTCGAAAAAGGCCTTCGCCCATAAACTGGCCATGGCCCGTGCGGTTAAGGCCCATGGCTACCCGATGGTGCTGAACTTTGTGACCCATCGGCACAATATCGACAATATCGAGCGGATCATTGAACTGTGCCTGGAGCTGGAAGCGGACTTCGTCGAATTGGCCACCTGTCAGTTCTACGGCTGGGCTGAGCTGAACCGTGCCGGGCTACTGCCGACCCGCGCTCAGCTTGAGCGCGCCGAACGCATCACTAACCAATGGCGCGGAAAATTGGCGGCCGAGAATCACCCCTGTAAGTTGATTTTCGTCACCCCTGACTATTACGAAGAACGCCCCAAAGGCTGTATGAACGGCTGGGGCAATCTGTTCCTCGATATCACTCCGGATGGTACCGCCTTGCCGTGCCACAGCGCACGGCAACTGCCCGTGCAGTTTCCCAATGTGCGCGAGCAGAGCATTGAACACATTTGGCGTCACTCCTTCGGCTTCAACCGTTTTCGCGGCGACGACTGGATGCCCGAACCGTGCCGCTCCTGCGACGAGAAGCACAAGGACTTCGGCGGCTGCCGCTGCCAGGCATTTATGCTCACCGGCGACGCCAGTAATGCCGACCCGGTGTGCAGCAAGTCGGCCCATCACGGCATCATCCTCGCGGCGCGGGCTGAGGCCGAGCAGGCTCCCGGTGCGTTGGAAAATCTGCAGTTTCGCAACGAAAAGGCTTCCAAGCTGATTTGTAAGGTTTGACGCGCTGATGACGCCACGCATTGTTAACTACGGCCAATGGACTAGCGCCTGGAGCAGCGTCGACGCGGCCAGCGCCAGTCGCGACTTTGCCGAGCTGCGCACGGGGTTGGACGGCGTGGTGTGGTCCGAGTTCGACCCGGCGGATGCCTGCACCCGCTTGTGGCACTGGACGCCTGCCAGCCTGCGCTGTCTGACGCCCGCAGGCTGGTCTGTGCGCAGCCGGGTGTACGAGTACGGCGGCGGCGCCTTCTGCCTTGGCGACGATGGCCTGGCACTGGTAAGCGAAGCGGATCAGCAGCTCTATTGGCAAGGTCTGCATGAGCAGCCTCAGGCACTCACTGCACGCAGCGACTGCCGTTATGGCGATCTTTGTTATGACCCCGTGCGCCGCGCCGTGCTGGCTGTGGAAGAGCAGCACGCTGAGTCAGGCGTGCTGCACCGGTTAGTGGCGATCGGCCGCGATGATGGCACGCGCCAAGTGATCGGCGAAGGCTGTGATTTCTACGCGTCGCCTACCCTCAGCAATGATGGTCAGCGTCTGGCCTGGATCGAATGGGACCGTCCGCAGCAGCCTTGGTTGGCCACCCGGATTTGCGTAAGCCAGCGCACAGCGGAAGGTGGCTGGTCGCCAGGGCGCGTTGTGGCTGGGCAGGGGACGGATCAGTCAATCCAGCAACCGAGCTTTGATGAACACAACCGTTTGCTGGCCTTAAGTGATCGCCAGGGTTACTGGCAACCCTGGCGTGAAGGCGAGGGCGGCATGCAGCCACTTAACTGCCGCGCGGCGGATCATGCCGCTGCGCCTTGGCAGTTGGGGGGGCGCAACTACCTGACGCTGGCGGGTAAGCATTTACTGCTCAGCGGTTTTGATAGCGGTTTTGCCTGGCTTGCTGAACGTGATGCCGTCAGTGGTCATGAGCAGCGTCTGGCGGCTGAGTACAGCCGCTTTCGCCAGTTGGCGGCGGATCAGCAGCATTTCTACGTGATCGCCGCAGCACCGCAGCGCGGCAGTGTGGTGCTGGCCATCGACCGCGTAACTCATGCCTGTAAAGTGCTTGCGGGAAGCGAGTGCGGTTTGCCGGCCGGTGCGGTTGCTTTGCCGCAGCGCTTGCTGTTTCTCAGCGGTGCAGGGGAAAGCTGCCACGCTTTCTTCTACCCGCCGCACAACCCGGCGTTTCAGGCACCTGCTGGGCAGAAGCCGCCGTTGCTGGTGTTTCTGCATGGTGGGCCAACGTCGGCCTGTTACCCGGTGTTTGATCCGCGCATCCAGTTCTGGACCCAGCGTGGCTTTGCCGTGGTCGACCTCAACTATCGCGGCAGCAGTGGCTATGGCCGTGCCTATCGCTTGCGCTTACAGGGCGGCTGGGGGGAGGTGGAGGTCGAGGACGCCGTGGCTGCCGTGCAGCACCTGACTGAACGTGATCTGGTTGACGCTGACAGGGTGTTTATTCGCGGGGCCAGCGCCGGCGGTTATACTGCTTTGTGTGCGTTGGCTTTTACCCAGGTGTTCCGCGCAGGCGCGAGCCTGTATGGCGTCAGCGATCCGCTGGCGTTGCGGCGAGTCACTCACAAGTTTGAGGCCGACTATCTGGACTGGCTGATTGGTGATCCGCAACGCGATGCGGCGCGTTATCAAGCGCGTACGCCGCTGCTGCATGCTGAGCGCATCCAGGCGCCGCTGATCTTCTTCCAGGGCGCGCTGGATAAGGTCGTGGTGCCCGAGCAGACTGCACAAATGGTGGCAGCCTTGCAGCGCCGTGGCGTTGAGGTCGAGTGCCGGGTTTATGAAAACGAGCGCCATGGTTTTCGCCAGGCGGTGAATCTGGCCGATGCCCTAGAGGCCGAACTGGTCTTTTATCGCCGCCTGCTGTGAGCGACACCTGCTGCGATAGTGCAATTGCATAAAGCCGGGAATGCAGTAGGCTGGCTGACGATTTTGATAACAACAAGAACAGGCCGTTGTATGAGCCACACCCTCAGTCAGTTACGCAAATTCGTTTCACCGGAAATCATTTTTGGCGCGGGCAGCCGGCACAATGTTGGCAACTACGCCAGTACCTTTGGGGCCCGCAAGGTGCTGGTGGTGTCCGACCCCGGGGTGATTGCCGCTGGTTGGGTGGCCGATGTTGAGGCCAGCCTGCAGGCGCAGAACATCGACTATTGCCTCTACACCCAGGTCTCGCCCAACCCACGGGTAGAAGAGGTGATGCACGGGGCGGAAATCTACCGTGCCAACAACTGCAACGTAATCGTCGCCATCGGTGGCGGCAGCCCAATGGATTGCGCCAAAGGCATCGGCATTGTGGTCGCCCACGGGCGCAGCATTATCGAGTTTGAGGGCGTGGATACTATTCGTGTGCCGAGCCCGCCGCTGATCCTGATCCCGACCACCGCCGGTACTTCGGCGGATGTTTCGCAGTTCGTGATCATCTCCAACCAGACCGAGCGGATGAAGTTCTCCATCGTCAGCAAGGCTGTGGTGCCGGATGTGTCGCTGATCGACCCGGAAACCACCCTGAGCATGGACCCGTTCCTGTCGGCCTGTACCGGTATCGATGCACTGGTGCATGCCATCGAGGCCTTTGTCTCTACTGGCAGTGGCCCGCTGACGGATACCCATGCACTAGAGGCGATGCGCCTGATTAACGGCAACTTGGTGCAGATGATTGCCACACCTCATGACATCGCCCTGCGCGAGAAAATCATGCTGGGCAGCATGCAGGCGGGACTGGCGTTCTCCAATGCGATTCTCGGTGCTGTGCATGCCATGAGCCACAGCCTGGGCGGGTTTCTCGACTTGCCCCATGGCATGTGCAATGCGGCGCTGGTCGAGCATGTGGTGGCCTTCAACTACAACTCGGCCCCCGAGCGCTTCCGCATGGTAGCCGAGACATTAGGCATTGATGCGCGTGGCCTCAACCATAACCAGGTGCGCCAGCGCCTGGTGGAACACTTGGTTACCTTCAAGAAATCGGTCGGTTTCCATGACACCCTGAAGTTGCACGGGGTTAGCGTCTCAGACATTCCCTTCCTCTCGCAGCATGCCATGGAGGATCCGTGCATTCTGACTAATCCCCGGGAATCCAGTCAGCGCGATGTCGAGGTTGTTTATGCCGAGGCGCTCTGATCCGCCGCAGAGTCAGAGTGAGGCCCTTGCCGGGCTGCTCGGTTTGGGTAGTCAGTCCGCACGAAAAAGCCACTACCCCGAACTACTGGCGCGGCTAGAGGAGCTGGAAACTGAGCGCAATCGGTATAAATGGTTGTTTGAGCATGCCGTGCACGGGATTTTTCAAGCCAGCCTACAAGACGGCCTTCTGGCCGCTAACCCCGCGCTGGCGCGCATGCTCGGTTATGACGATCCGGAGCAGGTGCTTTGGTCGTTGACCGGCTTGGCTAACTACCTGTTCGTTGGCGGGGTCACTGAACTGGAACATATCCGCAGCATATTGGCCCATGAGCCGGGGCTGTTCGGTTATGAAACACAGCTGCGTCGGCGTGATGGCAGCGTCATTGATGTGCTGATGAACCTGCTGCTCAAACCCGATGAAAATGGCCTGTTCGAAGGCTTTGTTGCGGATATAACCGAGCGCAAGCAAGCCCAGCAACGTCTGCAGCAGCTCAATGATCAACTGGAGCAGCGTGTTAGTGCGCGTACCGGCGAGCTGCAAGAGGCCAACCGCAACCTGTTGCAGCAGATCGGCGAGCGCAAACGCATCGAGACGGCACTGCGTGATGCGCGCGATGCCGCCGAGGACGCTAATCGCAGTAAGGACAAATACCTGGCCGCCGCTAGCCATGACCTGCTGCAACCACTTAATGCTGCGCGCTTATTGATCTCGACCTTGCGCGAGCGCCGCTTGCCGGCCAGCGAGCAGCATTTGGTGGAGCGTACCCATCAGGCATTGGAGGGCGCAGAGGATCTACTGACCGATTTGTTGGATATTGCCCGCCTGGACCAGGCCGCGATCAAGCCAGATCTGGATGTTTACAGCCTGGATGAATTGCTCGCACCACTGGCCTCTGAGTTCCAGCCGGTTGCCGAAGCGTCAGGGCTGGCTCTACGGGTGCGTATCAGTGGCTACCAAGTGACTACCGATCTACGTTTGCTCACGCGCATTTTGCGTAACTTCCTCAGCAACGCCTGCCGCTATACCGAACAGGGAGGAATCGTCCTTGGCGCGCGCAAGCGTGGCGCGTTTGTCGAGTTGCAGGTTTGGGACACTGGCAGTGGGATTGCCGAGGATCAGTTGGAAAGCATCTTCCTCGAATTTAACCAGCTCAATGTCGGACGTGCGGCGGAGCGCAAGGGCGTGGGTTTGGGGCTAGCAATTGTTGAGCGTATTGCGCGCATCCTTGGTTATCCGATTAAAGTGCGCTCGCAGCCTGGGCGTGGCTCAGTGTTCAGCATTGAGGTACCGCTGGCCAGCAGCACGCCGCAACGAATGACCAGACCTTTGTCTCTTCCGCAGCCGCAGCTAGGTGATCCACTGCCTGGACGGCGACTTCTCGTGCTGGACAATGAACTGAGTATTCTGCAAAGCATGTCAGCCCTATTGGAGCAGTGGGGTTGTGAAGTGCTGACAGCCACCGATCAAGAGGGGGCACTACAGGTTCTTGGCGTGTGCGCGCCTGAGTTAATCCTTGCCGACCTTCATCTAGATCACGGCGTGCTCGGTAGCCAGGTGGTAAAGCACCTGCGTCAGCACTTTGCTATGAATATTCCTGCAGTGATGATCACTGCAGACCGCAGTGATGAATGTCGCAGGGAATTGCATGGTATGGGCGTGCCAATACTCAACAAGCCGGTGAAGCCCGGAAAACTACGTGCGATATTGAGTCAAATTCTGAACGAAGTGTCGACGATTGGTAGTTAGGGAAGGTCTGAAAAAGACTTCCGAATTTTGGCAAAATGCCTGGGCGCCACCCGCCGAGTTTTCCGATGAAGCAGATGACCTTCGCCGACGCCGAGTATGCAGGTAAGCGCAAGCAGACCCGCAAAGAGTTGTTCCTGATACAAAGCCAAGCGCAAGATCGAGAAGGCCAAGGCGAGCATCCTTTTCGGGTGATCAAGCGGCAGTTCGGTTATGTGAAGGCGCGCTTCCGTGGTCTGGCCAAGAACACGGCGCAACTGGTGACGATGTTCGCGCTATCGAACCTGTGGATGGCGCGCCGAAATTTATTGACGAATGTAGGAGGCTGGAGCGGTTTGTAGCGACATGGAGGTAGCGAATTTTGCCCCCAATTGCCCCCAAGCGATTTTTCACTTTCTAAAAGACAAGAAAAAGCCCCGTAACTCGTTGAATTACGGGGCTTTTTGTATGGCGGGAAGATAGGGATTTGAACCCTAGGTGCTATCGCTAACACAACGGATTTCGAATCCGTCCCGTTCGGCCACTCCGGCATCTTCCCGTGGCGGCGCAAATAATAGCAGCTCAATGACGTTTGGCGAACCATATTTTCAATTTTTTTCATGTGCTTTCAGATGCTTGCGATCAAAGTGCAGCATCGTGGCGAAGCGCGGGGTCGCAGGCGTCGGTGCACGGGGGGCGGTGTTTGGCTAAGTTTGGCATTGGTGAGGGGTGGTGGTTGACTGCGTATTCAGGATGATGGGCGGGCTTTCTGGATCGGCTAATTCGGTATGGGTGCTCTGCAAGAGTGATATCGTCGAGGAGAGGGCAACCGATCACGATCGCCTCATTAAATGAAGCTAGATAAGAGTGCCTTTGGGCGGCTGCGAGTATTGCCGGGTAAATAGGGGGTACTTTGGGGGGGGGGCAAAAGCCTAATAAAGAATTGATCTTCTATAGATAGTCTCTATACTGCACTGCTGTTCAGGCGCATGCGCCCCTTAAACCTCTTGCAAAACAAGGGGTTAGGTTTTATAGAGGGGTTGCAAAGCAGCGAAAGCTGCGTAGAATGCGTCGGGCTGACAGGGTGGTGATTTTGCTCTGTTGGTTGTGCGGTCGAGTAGATCGGAAGCGGTAAAAGAGGCGGTTGACAGCGGTTTGAAACGCTGTAGAATTCGCCTCCCGCTGACGAGAAGCTAGAGGTTGATCGAAAGCGCAAGTGGTTGAGTTTGAAAAGAAATTTTCGAAATCACTTGACGAAAGAAGAGGTTGCTGTAGAATTCGCGCCTCGGTTGAGACGAAAGACTTAACCACCCGCTCTTTAACAACTGAATCAAGCAATTCGTGTGGGTGCTTGTGAAGTAAGACTGCTAGTCGCAAGATTATCAGCATCACAAGTTACTCCGCGAGAAATCAAAGATGTAACCAACGATTGCTGAGCTAAGTTTAGGGTTTTCTCAAAACCCAAGCAGTATTGAACTGAAGAGTTTGATCATGGCTCAGATTGAACGCTGGCGGCAGGCCTAACACATGCAAGTCGAGCGGTAGAGAGAAGCTTGCTTCTCTTGAGAGCGGCGGACGGGTGAGTAATGCCTAGGAATCTGCCTAGTGGTGGGGGATAACGTTCGGAAACGGACGCTAATACCGCATACGTCCTACGGGAGAAAGCGGGGGACCTTCGGGCCTCGCGCCATTAGATGAGCCTAGGTCGGATTAGCTAGTTGGTGAGGTAATGGCTCACCAAGGCTACGATCCGTAACTGGTCTGAGAGGATGATCAGTCACACTGGAACTGAGACACGGTCCAGACTCCTACGGGAGGCAGCAGTGGGGAATATTGGACAATGGGCGAAAGCCTGATCCAGCCATGCCGCGTGTGTGAAGAAGGTCTTCGGATTGTAAAGCACTTTAAGTTGGGAGGAAGGGTAGTAACTTAATACGTTGCTACTTTGACGTTACCGACAGAATAAGCACCGGCTAACTTCGTGCCAGCAGCCGCGGTAATACGAAGGGTGCAAGCGTTAATCGGAATTACTGGGCGTAAAGCGCGCGTAGGTGGTTCAGTAAGTTGGATGTGAAATCCCCGGGCTCAACCTGGGAACTGCATCCAAAACTGCTGAGCTAGAGTACGGTAGAGGGTAGTGGAATTTCCTGTGTAGCGGTGAAATGCGTAGATATAGGAAGGAACACCAGTGGCGAAGGCGACTACCTGGACTGGTACTGACACTGAGGTGCGAAAGCGTGGGGAGCAAACAGGATTAGATACCCTGGTAGTCCACGCCGTAAACGATGTCAACTAGCCGTTGGGAGTCTTGAACTCTTAGTGGCGCAGCTAACGCATTAAGTTGACCGCCTGGGGAGTACGGCCGCAAGGTTAAAACTCAAATGAATTGACGGGGGCCCGCACAAGCGGTGGAGCATGTGGTTTAATTCGAAGCAACGCGAAGAACCTTACCTGGCCTTGACATGCTGAGAACTTTCTAGAGATAGATTGGTGCCTTCGGGAACTCAGACACAGGTGCTGCATGGCTGTCGTCAGCTCGTGTCGTGAGATGTTGGGTTAAGTCCCGTAACGAGCGCAACCCTTGTCCTTAGTTACCAGCACGTAATGGTGGGAACTCTAAGGAGACTGCCGGTGACAAACCGGAGGAAGGTGGGGATGACGTCAAGTCATCATGGCCCTTACGGCCAGGGCTACACACGTGCTACAATGGTCGGTACAAAGGGTTGCCAAGCCGCGAGGTGGAGCTAATCCCATAAAACCGATCGTAGTCCGGATCGCAGTCTGCAACTCGACTGCGTGAAGTCGGAATCGCTAGTAATCGTGAATCAGAATGTCACGGTGAATACGTTCCCGGGCCTTGTACACACCGCCCGTCACACCATGGGAGTGGGTTGCACCAGAAGTAGCTAGTCTAACCTTCGGGAGGACGGTTACCACGGTGTGATTCATGACTGGGGTGAAGTCGTAACAAGGTAGCCGTAGGGGAACCTGCGGCTGGATCACCTCCTTAATCGAAGACTTCAGCTTCTTCATAAGTTCCCACACGAATTGCTTGATTCATTGAAAAAGACGATTGGGTCTGTAGCTCAGTTGGTTAGAGCGCACCCCTGATAAGGGTGAGGTCGGCAGTTCGAATCTGCCCAGACCCACCAATTGTTGTGGGGTTTGGCCTTGTACGAATATGGGGCCATAGCTCAGCTGGGAGAGCGCCTGCCTTGCACGCAGGAGGTCAGCGGTTCGATCCCGCTTGGCTCCACCATATACAGCACCGTAAGAGTTCAGAAATGAACGTTCCTGCTACAAGCAGATGAATGTTGATTTCTGGTCTTTGACCAGTAAGAAAATCGTTCTTTAAAAATTTGGGTATGTGATAGAAGTGACTGATTGATTACTTTCACTGGTAATTAATTTGGTCAAGGTAAAATTTGTAGTTCTCAATTGCAAATTTTCGGCGAATGTCGTCTTCACGTTAGAGACAGTAACCAGATTGCTTGGGGTTATATGGTCAAGTGAAGAAGCGCATACGGTGGATGCCTTGGCAGTCAGAGGCGATGAAAGACGTTGTAGCCTGCGATAAGCTCCGGGGAGTCGGCAAACAGACTTTGATCCGGAGATCTCTGAATGGGGGAACCCAGCCAGCATAAGCTGGTTATCACACACTGAATACATAGGTGTGTGAGGCGAACCAGGGGAACTGAAACATCTAAGTACCCTGAGGAATAGAAATCAACCGAGATTCCCTTAGTAGTGGCGAGCGAACGGGGACTAGCCCTTAAGTTGATTTGAGAATAGTGGAAGGCTCTGGAAAGTGCCGCCGTAGTGGGTGATAGCCCCGTACACGAAATTCTCTTATCAATGAAATCGAGTAGGACGGAGCACGAGAAACTTTGTCTGAATATGGGGGGACCATCCTCCAAGGCTAAATACTACTGACTGACCGATAGTGAACTAGTACCGTGAGGGAAAGGCGAAAAGAACCCCGGAGAGGGGAGTGAAATAGATCCTGAAACCGTATGCGTACAAGCAGTGGGAGCCCACTTTGTTGGGTGACTGCGTACCTTTTGTATAATGGGTCAGCGACTTATATTCAGTGGCGAGCTTAACCGAATAGGGGAGGCGTAGCGAAAGCGAGTCTTAATAGGGCGACAGTCGCTGGGTATAGACCCGAAACCGGGCGATCTATCCATGGGCAGGTTGAAGGTTGGGTAACACTAACTGGAGGACCGAACCGACTACCGTTGAAAAGTTAGCGGATGACCTGTGGATCGGAGTGAAAGGCTAATCAAGCTCGGAGATAGCTGGTTCTCCTCGAAAGCTATTTAGGTAGCGCCTCGTGTATCACTGCTGGGGGTAGAGCACTGTTTCGGCTAGGGGGTCATCCCGACTTACCAAACCGATGCAAACTCCGAATACCAGCAAGTGTCAGCACGGGAGACACACGGCGGGTGCTAACGTCCGTCGTGAAAAGGGAAACAACCCAGACCGTCAGCTAAGGTCCCAAAGTTATGGTTAAGTGGGAAACGATGTGGGAAGGCTTAGACAGCTAGGAAGTTGGCTTAGAAGCAGCCATCTTTTAAAGAAAGCGTAATAGCTCACTAGTCGAGTCGGCCTGCGCGGAAGATGTAACGGGGCTCAAACCATACACCGAAGCTACGGGTTCATCTTAGGATGAGCGGTAGAGGAGCGTTCTGTAAGCCTGTGAAGGTGAGTTGAGAAGCTTGCTGGAGGTATCAGAAGTGCGAATGCTGACATGAGTAACGACAATGGGAGTGAAAAACTCCCACGCCGAAAGACCAAGGTTTCCTGCGCAACGTTAATCGACGCAGGGTGAGTCGGCCCCTAAGGTGAGGCAGAAATGCGTAATCGATGGGAAACGGGTTAATATTCCCGTACTTCTAATTACTGCGATGGAGGGACGGAGAAGGCTAGGCCAGCACGGCGTTGGTTGTCCGTGTTTAAGGTGGTAGGCTGATTTCTTAGGTAAATCCGGGAGATCAAGGCCGAGAACTGATGACGAGTTATCTTTTAGATGACGAAGTGGTTGATGCCATGCTTCCAGGAAAAGCTTCTAAGCTTCAGGTAATTAGGAACCGTACCCCAAACCGACACAGGTGGTTAGGTAGAGAATACCAAGGCGCTTGAGAGAACTCGGGTGAAGGAACTAGGCAAAATGGCACCGTAACTTCGGGAGAAGGTGCGCCGGTGAGGGTGAAGCATTTACTGCGTAAGCCCATGCCGGTCGAAGATACCAGGCCGCTGCGACTGTTTATTAAAAACACAGCACTCTGCAAACACGAAAGTGGACGTATAGGGTGTGACGCCTGCCCGGTGCCGGAAGGTTAATTGATGGGGTTAGCTAACGCGAAGCTCTTGATCGAAGCCCCGGTAAACGGCGGCCGTAACTATAACGGTCCTAAGGTAGCGAAATTCCTTGTCGGGTAAGTTCCGACCTGCACGAATGGCGTAACGATGGCGGCGCTGTCTCCACCCGAGACTCAGTGAAATTGAAATCGCTGTGAAGATGCAGTGTATCCGCGGCTAGACGGAAAGACCCCGTGAACCTTTACTATAGCTTTGCACTGGACTTTGAGTTTGCTTGTGTAGGATAGGTGGGAGGCTTTGAAGCGTGGACGCCAGTTCGCGTGGAGCCAACCTTGAAATACCACCCTGGCAACCTTGAGGTTCTAACTCTGGTCCGTTATCCGGATCGAGGACAGTGTATGGTGGGTAGTTTGACTGGGGCGGTCTCCTCCTAAAGAGTAACGGAGGAGTACGAAGGTGCGCTCAGACCGGTCGGAAATCGGTCGTAGAGTATAAAGGCAAAAGCGCGCTTGACTGCGAGACAGACACGTCGAGCAGGTACGAAAGTAGGTCTTAGTGATCCGGTGGTTCTGTATGGAAGGGCCATCGCTCAACGGATAAAAGGTACTCCGGGGATAACAGGCTGATACCGCCCAAGAGTTCATATCGACGGCGGTGTTTGGCACCTCGATGTCGGCTCATCACATCCTGGGGCTGAAGCCGGTCCCAAGGGTATGGCTGTTCGCCATTTAAAGTGGTACGCGAGCTGGGTTTAGAACGTCGTGAGACAGTTCGGTCCCTATCTGCCGTGGACGTTTGAGATTTGAAAGGGGCTGCTCCTAGTACGAGAGGACCGGAGTGGACGAACCTCTGGTGTTCCGGTTGTCACGCCAGTGGCATTGCCGGGTAGCTATGTTCGGAAAAGATAACCGCTGAAAGCATCTAAGCGGGAAACTTGCCTTGAGATGAGATCTCACTGGAACCTTGAGTTCCCTAAAGGGCCGTCGAAGACTACGACGTTGATAGGTTGGGTGTGTAAGCGCTGTGAGGCGTTGAGCTAACCAATACTAATTGCCCGTGAGGCTTGACCATATAACACCCAAACAATTTGATGTTTGTGTGTCTCTATGAAGACTGCAACAGCCGAAAATTTGCACAACTACAAACCAAATCACATACCCAATTCGAGGTAGCGAGCCGCGCAAGCAGCACGACATCTCAGCTGAATCGCTTGACGACCATAGAGCATTGGAACCACCTGATCCCATCCCGAACTCAGTAGTGAAACGATGCATCGCCGATGGTAGTGTGGGGTCTCCCCATGTGAGAGTAGGTCATCGTCAAGCACCTATACCAAAACCCCCGATCGTGAAAACGGTCGGGGGTTTTACTTTTGCGCGCGATAAATCTACGGCAACGTGCAGACCTGGATAGGCAACTAGACGAGCCAAATCACGCCGCCAGACACTTTAGGGCGGCGTGAATCTGTGCCTGTTTTAGCATTGTGGTCTTGTTGCGCTGCGGTTTAGTACCGCAGCGCTTACTGCGCGGATGTTCTAGCCATTGGGGTAGCGCAAAAAAGCGACAGGCATTTAGTTTATTGAATCGCTTAATGCTTTTGCCGGTACGTATTTAACGACTTTCTTGGCAGCGATCTGCATCGTTTGGCCGGTCTGGGGATTGCGGCCAGTACGGGCGGGGCGCTCGTTTACTTTGAGCTTGCCAATGCCCGGCAGGGTGATTTCATCACCATTTTCCAAGGCGTCGCCGACAATCTCGCTCAGCTGCTCAAGTGCTGCACGCACGGTACTTTTCGGAGCGTCGATAGCTTCTGCAATATCGCTGATTAACTGGTCTTTGGTTATGGCCATGGTGTTGCTCCTTTAAGGTCGATACGGACTCGGTGTGCTGCAGGATACCTGACAGATCAACGTGCCTACAGCAGAACCCGCGCGTGCTTGATTGCGCCTCGGCGGTAGAGCTGAGCCCAGCTGACCTCGATTATCCAAGAAAGGTGCAGTGCGTTTTGGTCAAGCTCGATAGCCTTATATAGTTGTCGTTTTAGGTTGGCTAAAGTAACCGACACTATTTCTCTATTTTAATTAATGGTTCGTGGCTTTACTGTCGATCTGCGGGTTTGTCGAGATACAAGCTTTGCACTAATGACTGGGTGATGGATAAATATATTCGTCGGTCGGTTCGTTTGACTTGTCTCAATATCGTGAGCTGTATCCAGGAAGTTTGAGCGTTAAATGACTTTGTTGGGTGCGCGACCTTGTCGAGCTTAAAGGATAATAAAAATGAAGACCTTTGCACTTGCCGCTGTACTTGTTGGTTGCTCTTTCGGCGCGATGGCTGAAGAGTTGAGCTCAATTCGTTTTGGTGTGGACCCAACCTTTCCGCCCTTTGAATCTAAAAGCCCTGATGGTTCGCTGGTCGGCTTCGACATCGATCTCGGTAACGCCATTTGTGCCAAGTTGAAGGCTAAGTGTGTTTGGGTTGAAACCGCTTTCGACAGTATTATTCCTGCACTTAAGGCCAAGAAGTTCGATGGCGTGCTGTCCGCCATGACGGTCAATGACAGGCGCAAAGAGCAAATCAACTTCTCCGATAAGCTCTATAACTCTCCAAGCCGTTTGGTGGCACGTGAAGGCAGCGGCTTGCTGCCGACCACCGACTCGCTCAAGGGCAAGCGTGTAGGGGTGGCCCAGGGCTCCACGCAAGAAGCCTACGTTAAAGCTTTCTGGGCGCAGCATGGCGTTGAAATTGTCTCCTATCAAAATCAAGATCTGGTGTTCCAGGATCTGATCAGCGGGCGTATCGACGCCAGTCTGACTGATGCACCGGTCGCCGATATTGGCTTCTTGCAGACTCCTAATGGCAAGGGTTTCGCCTTCGTCGGTGAAGCAGTCGAAGAAAAGACCGTGCTTGGCGAGGGCATCGCTATCGGCCTGCGTAAGGAGGACAGTGCACTGCGTGAGAAGATCAACGCGGCCCTAGCTGCAATGCACACCGACGGTACTTATAAAACCATTGAGAAGAAGTACTTCACCTCCGATATGTACAACTGAGTTCATCCGTATAACTGTTGCGAGTTAGTCGGAGGGTAATGAGTCAGTGTCGGCCAAGTGGCTCATTACCTGCCTGACTCGTTGTGCGATGTTGTGTTGTCTTGGTTGTTAAATTCGCTCGTTTACGTAGTCGCCTGAGTGAACCGTTCTAAAACGTTCATGTGGGGGGAGAGAACATGCTCTTGCAAGGTTTTGGCGGACTTATTCTTGAAGGGACGTTAGCCACGATAAAGTTAGCCGTGCTTTCAGTGTTACTGGCAGTGTTGATTGGTTTGCTGGGTGCGTCGGCAAAGATGTCCAAGTTTACTTTTATCCGGCATAGCGCAACGGTCTATACCACGCTGATTCGTAGTGTTCCCGATCTGGTGCTGATGCTGTTGCTGTTTTATAGCCTGCAAATGTTTTTGAATAACCTGACTGAGTGGGTTGGGCTCGCGCAAATCGACCTAAACCCCTTTGTGTCTGGGGTGATCACCCTGGGCTTCATTTATGGTGCTTATTTCACCGAAACCTTTCGCGGTGCCTTTCAGGCGGTTCCGGCAGGTCAACTGGAAGCGGCCTTGGCTTACGGAATGAGCCGCTGGCAAGTGTTCCGGCGGGTCTTGTTCCCGCAAATGATGCGCTTTGCCTTGCCGGGGATTGGTAACAACTGGCAGGTGCTGATCAAGGCGACGGCGCTGGTGTCGCTGATCGGTCTGATCGACATCGTCAAGGTGACCCAGGACGCCGGCAAAAGCTCGATGCAGTTGATGTACTTCAGCATCGTTGGCGCGCTGATCTATCTGGCGATCACCACGGTTTCCAACGGCGTGCTGCTCTGGCTTGAGCGTCGCTACTCCCAGGGCGTCAGGAAGGCAGCGTTATGATCGCGATTATCCAGGAGTATGGTCAGGCGTACCTGTGGAACGATGGCTACCATCTGTCCGGCCTGGCCATGACGTTATGGTTGCTGACGGTTTCCATCGTCATAGGCTTTTTGCTTTCGGTGCCGCTGTCGGTGGCACGCGTATCGAGCAACTGGGCGATTCGCGGGCCCGTCTGGTTCTACACCTATGTGTTCCGGGGGACGCCGCTGTATATCCAGTTGCTGATTATCTACACCGGTATCTACAGCCTTGAGGTGGTGCGCGATCAGCCGTTACTGGAGGGGTTCTTCCGCGATGGTCTCAATTGCACCTTATTGGCTTTCGCGCTGAACACCTGCGCTTACACCACTGAAGTGTTCGCCGGGGCCATCCGTGCGACGCCTTATGGTGAGATCGAGGCGGGGCGTGCCTACGGCATGTCGTCCTTCGGTCTATATCGGCGGATCATCTTGCCGTCAGCGCTGCGTCGTGCACTGCCGTACTACAGCAATGAAGTAATTCTGATGCTGCACTCCACCACGCTGGCCTTTACCGCCACGGTGCCCGACATCCTCAAAGTGGCGCGGGACGTTAACTCGGCTACCTACGCCTCATTCGAGGCCTTTGGCATCGCTGCCATGCTCTATGCAGTACTGGCATTCCTTCTGGTCTGGGTGTTTCGTCGCTGCGAAATACGTTGGCTGGCTTTCCAGCAACCTCAAGCCCATTGATTCGCCGGACATAGGGAGAGTCGCGCCATGTATAAATTAACCGTAGAAAATCTGCACAAAAAGTATGGCCCCCATGAGGTGCTCAAAGGGGTGTCATTGCAAGCCAAGGCCGGCGATGTGATCAGCATGATCGGCTCGAGTGGGTCGGGGAAAAGTACCTTTCTGCGCTGTATTAACTTTCTCGAACAACCCTGTGCGGGACGCATCACGGTGAACGCCGAGGAAATCCGTATGCACCACGATGCCAGCGGCGCGCTGCGGGTCAGCGATGCACGCCAGTTGCAGCGCGTGCGCACCAAGCTGGCGATGGTCTTCCAGCATTTCAATTTGTGGCAGCACATGACGGTGCTGGAGAACATTATCGAAGCGCCGATTCATGTCCTCGGGGTCAGTCGCAAGGAAGCCGTGCAGCGGGCGCGGGATTACCTGGCCAAGGTCGGGCTGGATCGTAACGTGGAAGGCAAATACCCCTCGCACCTCTCGGGCGGCCAGCAGCAACGTGTCGCCATGGCCCGTGCACTGGCGGTGGAGCCGGAAGTAATGCTGTTTGATGAACCCACCTCGGCCCTCGATCCGGAACTGGTTGGCGAGGTACTGAAGGTGATGCAAGCGCTGGCTGAAGAGGGTCGCACCATGGTCGTGGTGACCCATGAAATGGGCTTCGCCCGTAACGTCTCCAACCACGTGATGTTTCTGCACCAAGGCGTCGTCGAGGAGCAGGGCCATCCGAGCGAGGTGCTGGTCAACCCGAAGAGCGAGCGTTTGACCCAGTTTCTCTCCGGGCGCTTGAAGTAATCCAGCGCACAGCCTTCCAGTTGGATGAAATGAGCATGAGCCGAGACTTCCCGATACAGCCAAGTTATGCCGCGCAGCGTGAGCGCTTTCTCGCGGCGGCACGGGCCGCAGAGGCCATCCTCAGCGAGTATCGTCATCCTTTGCGCGGCCCCTTCGAGGAACCGTTGTTCACCGATGTCGCGGTAATCGGTGACCCTAATGCTTCGCGGGTGCTGGTGGCGCTCAGTGGCACTCATGGGGTGGAGGGCTTCTATGGCTCGGACTGCCAGACCCGTTGGTTGCAGGAACTGGCTGGTAGGGCGCTGCCAAGGGACGTGGCGGTGGTGATGATCCATCTGCTCAACCCTTGGGGGACGGCCTGGATGCGCCGGGTCAATGAGGACAATATCGACCTCAATCGCAACTACCTGGACTTCGCTCAGCCCGCGCCGGTGAATAGCGGCTACGAATCGTTGCACGCGATCTATGCCTGCTCCCAGTTGCGCGGCCCGCTGCGTGAGCGCGCGGATGTGCTGTTGGCTGAGCGGCTCCAGGCCCATGGATGGTCGGCGCTGATGTCGATAGTCGAAGCCGGACAGTATGCCCACCCCGACGGCCTGTTTTATGGTGGTCAGGCGCCGAGTTGGTCGAACCAGACGCTGCATCGGATCGTTCAGCAGCATCTGGCCCAGGCGCGTACTGTCATGTGTTTTGATCTGCATACCGGTGCTGGCGATTACGGTCACCCGATGTTGCTGGCGATCGCCCAGACAGCCTATCCGGCGCTGAGCGATGCGCAGGCGATATATGGGCCCTGGTTGCACACACTGCTCACCGCTAGCGATAGCCAGAGCGATACCGGTGTCGCGGCAACTGCCACAGGCTATACCTCGCAGGCGCTGCTCAATGCCTTGACCGATCAGCACGTGATGCAATTTGTCATCGAGTGCGGCACTTATCCGGGGGAGCAGGTGCACCGCCATCTGCGTGACGATCATTGGCTGCACCTGCACGGCGATCCCTACGACCGGGTGGGCCGGCAGATCAAGCAGGAGCTGTTGCAGCAGTTCTTTCCGGATGACAACGACTGGCAGGCGCTAGTCTGGTTACGCACGCGACAAATCTGGGAGCGGGCACTGGCGGCGCTGTCGCAGGCCGATCAGTTCGGCGCGCAGCCCAGGCGCTGAGTTCGCCGAGCAACTGGCGCGTGATGGCGAGTCGCGAGCTTTACCTGCATCGAGCTGCTTATACAGGACGGTTTTGTTGACGAATCTGTTGTGTGTCTAGGTTAGCCGGTCAAAAACAATTTAGTTTTTCTAAACAAAGCTCAAGGTTTTTGTGTCTTTTCTGAGTTTTGTTTTTCCGTATTCTGATCTCATCAGTAAAGCCGAGGCCTCAGTCACCGCGCTGCGGCACAGCACCAATAACAACGTGAGGAGAGAACCTATGTTTCTGCGAAATGCATGGTATGTAGCGGCCAGTGAGGCAGAGCTGGGTGAAGATCTTTACCCGGTGACTATTCTCGCTGAGAAAGTGGTGCTGTTCCGCAAAACCGATGGCACGCCAGCGGCGCTGGAGGATGCTTGCCCGCATCGCAAGTTGCCGCTGTCCATGGGGCGCCGGCAGGGCGATACGCTGGAGTGCGGCTACCATGGCCTGACGTTCGACTGCTCTGGGAGTTGTGTCCGGGCCCCAGGCAGCAGCCGCATTCCGCAAGGTGCGCGGGTGCGCAGCTATCCGCTGGAACAACGCTATGGTCTGATCTGGATCTGGATGGGTGATGCCGAGCTGGCTGACCCGAGCAAGATTTGTCACGTGCCGGAGTGGGGCGACTCGGCCTGGGGCATGAACCGGGGCGACAGTATGATCGTCGCCTGCAACTATCTATACGTCACCGATAACCTGCTCGATCCATCCCATGTGGCCTGGGTGCATCAGTCCTCTTTCGGCAATGCGGCCTGCGCCGATGAGCCGCTCAAGACCACAGTCACCGATGTCGGTGTGATCGTTTCGCGCTGGATGCGCGATGTCGAGGTGGCGCCTTTCTACGCCAAGTTTGTGCAGTTCAGCGGCAACTGTGATCGCAAGCAACATTACGAAGTGCACTACCCTGCGCAGGCGATCATCAAGGCGCTGTTTACCCCGGCGGGTACCGGCTCGGACGAAGGTGCGTTGCATGAGCAGGTGTTCCTGATGAACTCCTACAACTTCATGACCCCGATCGACGAATCGACTACCCGTTACTACTGGTTCCAGATGCGCAACTTCGATCCAAGCAACGAAGCCGTGTCGCGCGAGTTCGATGAGGACGTGCGTCATGCCTTCGCCGAAGACCGAGTGATTCTGGAGGCCGTGCACAGCGGCTTGGCCAACAAACAAACGCCGAACATCGACCTGGCTTCCGACTCCGGCCCGCTGCGTTTTCGCCGCAACTTGAGCAAGCTGATTGAGCAGGAGCAAGCCAGCCGCTTGATTCCACTGGCTAAGCAACACGCGGAGGTGTGAAATGAGTGCCGAGCGCCAGACCCCATCGAGCCCGCGTGGCTTTAGCCACTACCGGGTGGTGGATAAGCAGCAGGAAAGCAGTGTGATCACCTCGTTTGTACTGACGGCTGCCGATGGCTCTGCGAACCTGAGCTTTCGCCCGGGGCAGTACCTGATCGTGCGCCTGCCAGGGGAAGACGGCGGTACCCTGTTGCGCAACTACAGTCTCTCGGGGGATGTCGCCAATCCTGCGCAGTTGCGCATCTCGGTAAAGCGCGAGCCGGCCCCCTTCGACAGGCCCGAACTGCCCGCCGGGCTGGGCTCCAGCTACCTACATGACTGCGTGCAGGTCGGCGATCTGCTAGACGTTGCCGGCCCGGCGGGTGACTTTGTCCTCGACGAGGAGAGTGAGCGCCCGGTGGTGCTGTTCAGTGGCGGCGTCGGGCTGACGCCGATGCTGAGCATGCTGCATAAGTTGAGTCAGGCTTCGACGCGTTCGGTGCACTTCATTCATGCCTGTGAAAATGGCGACGTGCACGCCTTCCGCGATGAAGTGCTGGCACTGGCCGAGCGCCGCCCCGGGATCTGCGCACACTTTTGCTACCGCAACCCCGCCCCTACCGACCGTGCTTACCACAGTCAGGGCCTGGTCACCCGGGCAACCCTACAGGCGCTGCTGCCACTGGATGACTACGACGTCTATCTGTGTGGCCCGCGGCTGTTTATGCAGGCGAATTGGCGCTTGTTACGTAGCCTGGGGATTGCCAAAGAGCGTATCCATTACGAGTTTTTTGGTCCGGCGAGCATCCTCGAAGAGGACGATAGCGAGCAAGCCGCGGCCGCTCCGGTTGCGCAGCCCGTACCCACTGCAGCGGCGCAGAGCGGTGCAGAGCAGGGCGCGCACGCCTTGAGCGTGCACTTCCTGCCATCCGGCACCACGCTGGCTTGGGATGAGAATTGTCATTCGCTGCTCGATCTGGCCGAGCAAGCCGGTCTGACCCCGGCGTTTAACTGCCGGGCCGGCTTGTGCAACACCTGTCAGGTTGATTTGCGCGAGGGTGCAGTCGAGTACTTTGAGGAACCGTTGGAAGAGCCGGAAAACGGCAGGGTTCTGCTCTGCTGCTCGCGTCCGCGCAGTGCCGTAACCATCGACCTCGGCACCTAATAGCGAGGCTATCACTGCGGCGCAAGGCGCAGCATTTACGCGCTGCCCCATGCGTGTTGGTGTTCGCCGCGGGCGCGTGTTTAAGTTTCACGCGCCCTGTTGCTGGCTTCAAGCAGCGCCCTGTTGCGTTCACCTTGCTCGCGCCCCCGCGCCACCAGCCAACGATGGAATTGCCGGCAGTGTTCGTAGTCGAACGCGCTTTTTGTCCAGGTCAGAAAGTAGGGCGCGGGCATTGGCAAGGGGTGGCATATGGGGATTACCAGACGCCCGGCTGCAATGTCTTGAGCAATCATCGAGTACTGCGCAAGTACTAAACCTTGGCCGTCAATGGCCGCCTGTATCGCCACAGCCGAAAGTGAGAACACTCTGTGGCTGTCGTGCAGTTGCGCGCAATCAACTGCGTTTGCTTTGAACCAGTCGCGCCATGACGGCGGGGAGGCAAATTTAGGCAGCCAGTCAATTGAAAGCAGTGGGTAGTTCATTAATTCTGCTGGGGTTATCTGCGTGCTGGCTGCGGGCAGCAGGTTGGGGCTACACGCCGGCACGACGCAGTCACGAAATAGCTCCATGGCGTTTTCCGCGTCCAGCGCTCGGTCGCTGTAGGTGATGCGGAAGTCAATCTCATAACCGCTATTGGCGGGTTCCGCATGGCTGCCATCGAGATAGATATCGACGTTCGGTTGGCCCTGTTGCCAAGTAGACACCTGTGGGGCAAGCCACCCGGACATCAGCGAAGGCAATGCGCTGACGCGTAGATTGCTTCTGTTCTTCGACAGTTCGACTTCAGCCTGGGCTATTCGCAAGCATTCGAAGGCGCTGGCGCAGCTCTGATGAAAGCGCTGGCCGGCACTGGTCAAGCGTATGCGTTTGCCGTCCCGGGCGGTCAGGCTGATGCCCAGCGCATCTTCCAATAACTTCATCTGTTGGCTCACCGCCCCGGCTGAAATATTCAAACGTCTGGCTGCTTCGGAAATGCCGCCACAGCGGCCAACAGTGTCAAACACTTGCAGTGCTCGAAGTGGTGGGAGATTGTCCATTACGGCTCCACGAACAGAGAGGATGAGTGTGCGGCTGCAGAGTGAGCGAGTAATGCGCCGGCCAATGTCGGCTGTGCATGCACCTACGGAAGCCGCGTGCAGGGACGGTTGGCAGGCGGATTACCGGTAATACAAGACCCCATGGATATTCGCGGCTTAGCTCGGCTTTAGCCTGCGCCTAGCAAGTTGCGCATAGCCAGCCCGAGGAGGGGCGCAGGGCGCTAACAATTCATGCATACTACTATCCTATGCATTTGTATGGTTATGTATATACATATTTACGTTGGTTAGGTGAAGGCAAGCTAAGTACTTGGCTTCCAAGGAGAAGCACATGGCTAAACAGCTCCAGCGCACGTCGTTACTGGCCGACCAGCTGAGTGACACGCCTGCTCCACTGTATGCCCAAGTGAAGCAAATGATTATTCAGCAAATTCAGAGCAGGGCGTGGCCCGTACACCATCGGGTGCCTTCAGAAAGTGAGCTGGTGGAAGAGCTGGGCTTTAGCCGTATGACCATCAATCGTGCGCTACGCGAGCTGACTAGCGATGGATTGCTGGTGCGCATGCAGGGTGTTGGCACCTTTGTCGCCGAACCGAAAGGCCGCTCAGCATTGTTCGCCGTGAATAATATCGCCGACGAGATCGCCGCGCGCGGTCACCGGCATCGCAGTCAGGTGATTACGCTCGGTGAGGAACTGGCCAGTGCAGAGCGTGCGTTTGCCCTCGATCTGCGGGCGGGCCAGAAAATCTTTCACTCACTGATCGTGCATTACGAGAATGACGTGGCGGTGCAACTCGAGGATCGCTATGTCAATGCGCTCGTGGCCCCCGATTACCTGGCCCAGGACTTCACCCAGCTCACGCCCTATGCTTACCTGTCACAGGTCGCGCCTCTGACCGAGGGTGAGCATGTAGTCGAAGCCATACTTGCCGAGGCTGAGGAGTGCCAGTTGCTGCAGATTGAGCGCGGTGAACCCTGCCTGTTGATTCGTCGGCGTACCTGGTCCGGGCAGCAGGCGGTTAGCTCCGCGCGCCTGTTGCACCCGGGCTCGCGCCATCGTCTAGAGGGGCGTTTCAGTTCATGAGCGCGATTAAAACGCTGAGAGCTGCCGATTACCCGCGCATGCCATGGAAAAACGGCGGCGGCAGCACCCTGGAAATCGTTAAGGATGCAGGCAAGGGGTTGGAGGGTTTCGGTTGGCGTTTGTCTATTGCCGATATTGCCGAGTCCGGCGGTTTTTCGGCGTTCAACGGTTATCAGCGCATCATTACCGTGCTCGAGGGGGCGGGGATGCAGTTGGAGGTTGATGGCGTGGCGGCGCGGCCGCTATTGCCGTTGGATGCTTTCGCGTTTCCCGGCGACAGCCGAGTCGAGTGTCGGCTGTTGGGCGGCGCCATTCGCGACTTCAACCTGATCTATGCGCCGGCGCGTTACGCCGCGCGGCTGCAGTGGCTGAGTCTCGACTTGCCCGTGCAGGTCTACAGTAGCGCCGCCATCGTGCTGCTGTTCAGTGTCGCCGATAGCCTGAACGTGACTCTTGATGGTGAAAGCTGCGCTGCGCTTGGGCAGCACGATTGCCTGGTGCTGGACGCTGAGGCCGCTTTGCGCGAGTGGCAGTTGGCTGCGTCTGCTGGCGGCGGTTGCTGCATGATCGAGCTGCATCGGCTCACAACGGGTTAATCCGTTTGGCGGCAATTGCGCGAGCGTTGCAGCCAGGCTTAACCCGAGCGGTTGTTGCCGCTGGTCGGCACGCGGCTGCCCAGGCGATAGCGTGAAGAGGGGTGCAGGAAGCGCACGAAGGTGACCCCTTGCGCGTTCGACCAGGTGCGGCGGATGAGTACCAGGCAGGGCTCGTGCTCACTGATCTGCAGTTGCTGGCGCTCCTCGGGTGTCGGCAGCACGGCGTCGACGATGTGTTCGATGTCGTCGGCGGCGATAGTGTCCAGCAAGTACTGCGACGGTTGCAGGCGTTCACCGAACGTTTGCTGGAGAAACTCGGGCACCAGCGCCGCGTTAACGTAGCGGTCTTCCAG
This sequence comes from uncultured Pseudomonas sp., assembly GCF_943846705.1. Lineage (NCBI taxonomy): Bacteria > Pseudomonadati > Pseudomonadota > Gammaproteobacteria > Pseudomonadales > Pseudomonadaceae > Pseudomonas > uncultured Pseudomonas sp. The sequence continues at coordinate 2,965,870 of NZ_OX044366.1, forward strand.
TTGCACCGGTATGCCATCCTCGGAGTGAACGCAGACCAGGTGATAGACCGAGCTAGCGGTTTTCAGTTCGAGGGCGGCAGCCACTGCCATGGAGGCGCTTTCACGGCCCAGCTGCAAAATTTCGCAGGCGTACTGGTGGCCACGCGCCTGTATCTCGTCGGCGATGTTGGCAATCATCAGCAGGTTGGACTGCGGCTTGCGACTGGCGACAAAGGTGCCGACGCCGGAAAGACGCACCAGTTCACCTTCATCGGTCAACTCACGCAGGGCGCGGTTAACCGTCATCCGTGACATGTTCAGCTCAAGCGTCAGCTTCTGCTCCGACGGGATAAGGTCGCCGGGCTTCCACTCGCCAGAGCGTACCTTCGCCATAACAAAGGCCTTCGCCTGGCGATAGCGTGCTTGCGGCGGTTGTTGCGGGCTTTTTTGGGGCATCTTCCAAATCCCTGGCGGGTTGCTGGCATGTCGTTCGGTGGCGAAAACCACAAGTGATTGTCTGTGCGGCTGCCTATGGTCACATGCAAACAGCGGCTATAGCCAGGCGCTTTCTGCGTTTAGGCGCGCCGCTGCGGCCGGTGATTTTGCTTGCTTCAGTGGTCCGCTCGTTTACAGCTGGCTTTAAGGTCTGTATATGTATATACAAATACAAGACAGTACCTAGGACAACCACTATGCCTGCATTTTTCGCCTCTTCCGCACTGCTCGCCGAGGGCTGGGCTCAGAACGTGAGACTGGATATCTGCGCTGCCGGTAATCTGCAAAAGATTACGCTTGGCGGTTCGGCTGAGGGTGCCATACGTCTCTCCGGGCCGGTGCTGCCAGGTATGCCGAACCTGCATTCGCATGCGTTCCAGCGCGCCATGGCGGGTTTGACCGAGTTGGCGGGGAATCCCAATGACAGCTTCTGGACTTGGCGCGATGTGATGTACCGCTTGGTCGAGCGTTTGGACCCCGAGCAAATCGAAGTCGTCGCTCGTCAGCTGTATATCGAGATGCTCAAGTGCGGCTATACCAGCGTTGCCGAGTTCCATTATGTGCACCATGCCGGCAACGGTCAGGCCTATGCCGATCCGGCGGAGCTGGCGCTGCGGGTCAGCAACGCGGCGCGCGATGCCGGGATCGGTTTGACCCTGCTGCCGGTGCTTTATAGCCACTCGGGCTTTGGCGGTCTGCCACCTACTCATGGGCAGCGGCGTTTTATCAACAGCACCGACAGTTACCTGCGGCTGGTCGAGCGCCTGCGCCCGCTGTTGGCTGAGCAGCCCGCGCAACAGGTGGGGCTGTGCTTCCATTCGCTGCGCGCAGTGACCCCGGAGCAAATCAATGCGGTGTTGGCTGCCGACAGCAGTGGCTGTCCGATCCATATTCATATTGCCGAGCAGCAGAAGGAAGTCAGCGACTGCCTGACCTGGAGTGGCCGTCGGCCGTTGCAGTGGTTGTTCGAGCATGTGCCGGTGGATCAGCGTTGGTGCCTGGTGCATGCGACCCATGCGAGTGCGGGCGAGATCCGTAGCATGGCCAGCAGTGGCGCGGTGGCCGGCTTGTGCATCACCACGGAAGCCAACCTCGGCGACGGCATCTTTCCGGCCGTGGACTACCTCGCCCAAGGCGGTCGCCTGGGCATCGGCTCAGACAGCCATATTTCGCTGAGTGTGGCCGAGGAGTTGCGCTGGCTTGAGTATGGTCAGCGCCTGCGCGATCAGAAGCGCAACCGCCTGTACCGCAGCGATCAGCCGATGATCGGCCGCAGCCTGTTCGATGCCGCGGTAGCCGGCGGTGCCCAGGCGTTGGGGCAGCCTGTTGGCGTGCTCGAGGTTGGCCAGCGTGCCGATTTGCTGGTGCTCGATGGCAATGATCCGTACATCGCCACGGCTGAGGGCGATGGCATTCTCAATCGCTGGCTGTTTGCCGGCGGTGATCGGCAGGTTCGCGATGTGTTCGTCGCAGGGAGGCAGGTCATCTGCGAGGGGCGTCACGCCGCCGAGGCGCAAACCCAGCAGGCCTTTGCCCAGGTGCTTCGGCAGATGGCCTGAATCGCCAGCCTGAAAGCCCGCCGGTTAGGCCCCACCTGCAGCATGCAGGTGGGCAGCGCAATGATGGGGCCGATTTGATGTACCAAGCCAAAGCATGCGCACGGTGATCCCTTTCGATCACGGGTGCAGATTACTCAATGCCGCCTGGGCGGCAGTGAGCGTTTTCCAGTGGTGCAGCTGCATCCCATTCCTCCTCACTAATAGGAACAATAAATGAGCATTTATACCCACGTTACAGTCGGCACCAATGACCTGCAGAAGGCTCGTGCTTTCTACGATAACGCGCTTGGCAAGCTGGGCCTGAAGCGCATCACTGATCTGGGTGAGAACGGTTCGATCTGGGGCGAAAGTGCGCCTGCGTTTTTCGTTCTGAAGCCGGCTAACGGTCAGTCTGCATCGGTTGGTAACGGTGTGACGGTCAGCTTCGAAGCGCCTAACCGTGCAGCGATCAATGCCTTCCATGCGGCGGCTGTGGCTGCTGGCGGTAAAGACGAAGGCGCTCCGGGCACCCGTGATTGGGCACCGCACGCTTACGCAGCATACGTGCGTGATCTGGATGGCAACAAACTGGCTGCTTACTGCTTCAAGGCAGAATAAGCAGCGGGCGGGGCCGGCGTCAGCCGGCCGCGTCTTTCCCCGTTGAGTCGCCAGCCATGAGTGGATTTTCTGCCGCAGAAATGGCTTCGCGCAATCCAGTCCTTGGCCTCAACCAAGCCTTCAATGCCGCTGCGAGCCTGTGTTGTGCTCATTGAGGCTGCTCCTCCTCTTTTCTCCCTCCCTCTTTCTAGCGAGATGCCGCGCATTGCGGGCTGTGCAGTAACGCCCTTGGTGTAGTGGATGCCTAGACGCGGCATGGGGCGCTGGGCGCGCTTCTGTAGAGCTCAATTCATCGGGAGAAGCCCGTTGCCGGCTGCCATTTCACTGCCCTGCAGGGGTCGCCCATGGCGTTGATTCGGGTGTTTAAAAATCACTTGATATGAGTTGTATATACATGATTATATTCATGCGTGTCTTGGCGTGGCAGGTGTGCACGGTCATGCAAGCAGTGAAATTTTCTGGAGGGTTTCTTGTGAGTAATTCAAGCCGTTTCCGTGATGTCGAAATCCGCGCCCCGCGCGGTACCCAGCTCAATGCCAAGAGCTGGATGACCGAAGCACCGCTGCGCATGTTGATGAATAACCTCGACCCCGATGTGGCAGAGAATCCCAAGGAATTGGTGGTGTACGGTGGCATCGGCCGCGCTGCACGTAACTGGGAGTGCTACGACCAGATCGTCGAGAGCCTCAAGCAGTTGAACGACGACGAGACCCTGCTGGTGCAATCCGGCAAGCCGGTCGGCGTGTTCAAAACCCACAGCAATGCGCCGCGTGTGTTGATCGCCAACTCCAACCTGGTGCCGCACTGGGCGAACTGGGAGCACTTCAACGAACTGGATGCCAAAGGCCTGGCCATGTACGGCCAGATGACCGCCGGCAGCTGGATCTACATCGGCAGTCAGGGCATCGTCCAGGGCACCTACGAGACCTTCGTCGAAGCCGGTCGCCAGCACTTTGGCGGCAACCTCAAGGGGCGTTGGGTGCTCACCGCCGGTCTCGGTGGCATGGGTGGCGCGCAGCCGCTGGCCGCGACGCTGGCCGGTGCCTGCTCACTGAATATTGAGTGCCAACAAGTCAGCATCGACTTCCGCCTGCGTACCCGTTACGTCGACGAACAGGCCAAGGACCTTGACGATGCCCTGGCGCGCATCGCCAAGTACACCGGTGAAGGCCGTGCGGTTTCTATCGCCCTGTGCGGCAACGCCGCCGAAATTCTTCCTGAGCTGGTCAAGCGTGGCGTGCGCCCGGACATGGTCACCGACCAGACCAGCGCCCACGACCCGCTCAATGGCTACCTGCCCATCGGCTGGAGCTGGGATGAGTACCGTGCCAAGGCCAAGTTGCAGCCGGCTGAAGTGGTCAAGGCCGCCAAGCAGTCGATGGCCGTGCACGTGCAAGCCATGCTGGAGTTCCAGAAGATGGGCGTGCCCACCTTTGATTACGGCAACAACATCCGCCAGATGGCGCTGCAAGAAGGCGTCGCCAATGCCTTCGACTTCCCCGGCTTTGTGCCGGCCTATATTCGCCCGCTATTTTGCCGTGGCGTCGGCCCATTCCGCTGGGTCGCGTTGTCCGGCGATCCGGAGGATATCTACAAGACCGATGCAAAAGTTAAACAGCTGATCCCGGACGATGAGCACCTGCATCGCTGGCTGGACATGGCGCGCGAGCGCATTGCCTTCCAGGGGCTGCCGGCACGTATCTGCTGGGTTGGTCTGGGCCTGCGCGCCAAGCTTGGCCTGGCGTTCAACGAAATGGTGCGCAGTGGCGAGCTGTCCGCGCCGGTGGTGATCGGTCGCGACCACCTGGACTCCGGTTCGGTGGCCAGCCCCAACCGCGAGACCGAGGCGATGGCCGATGGCTCGGATGCCGTTTCTGATTGGCCGCTGCTGAATGCCTTGCTGAATACGGCGGGCGGCGCGACCTGGGTTTCCCTGCACCACGGTGGTGGCGTCGGTATGGGCTTCTCCCAGCACTCCGGCGTGGTTATTGTCTGCGACGGCACCGATGAAGCGGCGGCACGCATTGCCCGCGTGTTGCACAACGACCCGGCCACTGGGGTGATGCGTCACGCCGATGCCGGTTATCAAATTGCGATTGATTGCGCTCATGAGCAGGGCCTGAACCTGCCGATGATCACCTCGGCTAAAGGAGCCTGAACATGAACACTCTGAATATTCTGCCGGGTCAGCTGACCCTGGCCCAATTGCGTCAAATTCATCAGGCACCGGTCAAGTTGAGCCTGGATAGCAGCGCCGCTGCAGGCATCGAGGCCAGTGTGGCCTGTGTTGAGCAGATCCTCGCCGAAAACCGCACCGCGTATGGCATCAATACTGGTTTCGGTTTGTTGGCGTCGACCCGCATTGCCACGGAAGATCTGGAAAACCTGCAGCGCTCCTTAGTGCTGTCGCACGCGGCCGGCGTTGGCCAGCCGCTGGATGATGATCTGGTGCGCCTGATCATGGTGCTCAAGGTCAACAGCCTGAGCCGTGGTTTTTCCGGTATCCGTCGGGTGGTCATTGATGCGTTGATTGCCCTGATCAATGCCGAGGTGTACCCACATATTCCGCTTAAGGGCTCGGTCGGCGCGTCCGGCGATCTGGCACCGCTGGCGCACATGTCGCTGGTGCTGCTCGGCGAGGGCAAGGCCCGCTATCAGGGTGAATGGCTGCCGGCCACTGAAGCGCTGGCCAAGGCCGGTCTCGAACCGCTGACCCTGGCAGCCAAAGAAGGTTTGGCGCTGCTTAACGGTACCCAGGTTTCCACCGCCTACGCCCTGCGTGGCTTGTTCCAGGCTGAGGATCTGTTCGCGGCTGCACTGGTCACCGGCGGCCTCAGCGTGGAAGCCATGCTCGGTTCGCGCTCGCCGTTTGATCCGCGTATCCACGCCGCCCGTGGCCAGCGTGGGCAGATCGATGCGGCTGCGGCCTATCGTGACCTGCTCACTCCGAGCAGCGAGATCTCGCAGTCCCACGCCAGCTGCGACAAGGTGCAGGACCCGTACTCGCTGCGTTGCCAGCCGCAGGTCATGGGCGCTTGCCTGACGCAGATTCGCCAGGCCGCCGACGTCCTGTCGGTCGAGGCCAACGCTGTGTCGGATAACCCGCTGGTGTTCGCCGCCGAGGGCGATGTGATCTCCGGCGGTAACTTCCACGCCGAGCCGGTGGCCATGGCCGCCGATAACCTGGCCCTGGCCATCGCCGAAATCGGTTCGCTGTCCGAGCGGCGCATCTCGTTGATGATGGACAAGCACATGTCGCAACTGCCACCGTTCCTGGTGGCTAATGGCGGGGTCAATTCCGGCTTTATGATCGCCCAGGTGACCGCCGCTGCACTGGCCAGCGAGAACAAGGCACTGGCGCATCCGCACAGCGTCGACAGCCTGCCGACTTCGGCCAACCAGGAAGACCACGTGTCCATGGCGCCGGCCGCCGGCAAGCGTCTGTGGGAAATGGCCGAAAACGTGCGCGGTATCCTCGCCGTAGAGCTGCTAGGTGCCTGTCAGGGCCTGGACTTCCGCGAAGGTCGCAAGACTTCGGTGAAGCTGGAGCAGGCCCGCACGGCGCTGCGCGAGCAGGTCTCTCACTACGAAAAAGACCGCTTCTTCGCCCCGGACATCGAGGCCGCCAGCCAGCTGATCGCTTCTCGCTGCCTGAGCGCGCTGGTGCCTGCAAAGCTGCTGCCTAGCCAATAGGGAGTTGTGGTCTAGCTAATCAATGAAAGGGCGATGCACAGCGGTCTCCAGGGGCATCGCCTGCCGACAATAAAAATAACAATTAGGAGTGTTGCATGAGCGCAATTGTATTGGCCGTTCTGGTGATGGTGACCCTGAGTTTGCTGAGGGTCTCGGTGGTGTTTGCCTTGATCGTTTCGGCAGTGGTGGGCGGGCTGTTTGCCGGCATGCCGATTGGCGACATTGTTTCGGCCTTTAATAGTGGGTTGGGCGGCGGAGCGCCGGTGGCGCTGGCGTATGCCACGCTGGGGGCGTTCGCCATCGCACTGTCGCGCACCGGCCTGTCACAGAAAATGTCGCGCAGCGTGGTGAGCTACATCAATGCGGGCAATCATTCGGGCAGTCATTTAACCGTTATCAAGTGGAGCATGCTGTCGAGCTTGATCTTGGCCGGTTTCGCCTCCGGCACGGTGATTCCAGTACACATTGCCTTTATTCCGATCCTGGTACCGCCGTTGTTGCATGTGATGAACCGCCTGCAGCTGGATCGTCGCGCGGTCGCCTGTGTCATTACCTTCTCTATCACTGTGATGTATATGTGTGTGCCGGTGGGTTTTGGCAGCATTTTCCTCAACGATATTCTGATCGCCCAGATCAATAGCGCTGGTCAGCCGTCAGGTTTCAGCGTGACCGCAGGTATGGCACCGCAAGCGATGCTGCTTCCTGTGCTGGGCATGCTGGTGGGGCTTGGCATTGCGTTGCTGGTGACCTACAGACGCAAGCGCGGCTATCAGGATCTGCCCATCGAAGGCTCCCATGAAGAGCAGGCCATAAGCCTGAGTTCCAAACAGCTGGGGATGATCGTGTTAGCCCTGGTGTTGGCGCTGGTGGTGCAGCTGTGGACCGGCTCGATGGTATTCGGCGGTTTGGTTGGCTTCTCCGTCATCACCATGAGTGGGGTCATCCGCTGGAGTGAGCAAGACAATGTGTTCACCCAGGGCATGCGCTTGATGGCCATGGTGGGCTTTATCATGATCGCTGCTTCGGGGTTTGCAGGGGTGATGAATGCCACCGGGGAAATTCCGACACTGGTCAGCAGTTCGGTAGAGCTGATTGGTGATAACCGTGGTTTGGCGGCGCTGGTCATGCTGCTGGTGGGGCTGTTGATCACCATGGGCATTGGTTCTTCCTTTTCCACTGTGCCGATCATCGCGGCCATCTATGTGCCCTTGGCGTTGAGCTTTGGCTTCTCACCACTGGCGGTCATCGCCCTGGTTGGAACGGCTGCCGCACTCGGTGATGCCGGCTCGCCGGCCTCGGACTCGACCCTGGGCCCGACTGCTGGCCTCAACGCCGATGGTCAACACGATCATATCTGGGACACCGTGGTCCCGACCTTCCTGCATTTCAACCTGCCGCTGATTGCCTTTGGTTGGGCCGCGGCCATGGTGTTGTGAGCCATAAGGAATAGCCGACATGACGTTACAAACCAGTGAGTTCAAGTTAACCGCAGATCAGGTGGAAGAGTTTCAGCGCCATGGCGCAATCTGCATTCGGCAGTTGTTCAGTGCTGAGGAGGTAGCCCTGCTGACGACGGGCATCGAACAGAATTTGGCCAAGCCCAGCGAGCGCGCCAAGGTTGCCAGTAGCCCGGATGATCCAGGCTGGTTCTTTGAAGACTTCTGCAACTGGCAGGAGGTTGCTGCCTATCGGCAGTTCATCTTCGATAGCCGTGTGGGGGCGGTGGCCGCGCAGCTGATGCAAAGCACTACAGCGCGTCTGTATCACGACCACCTGCTGGTGAAGGAGCCCAATACCCAGCAGCGTACGCCTTGGCACCAGGATCAGCCCTATTACAACGTCGAGGGCCGGCAGAACTGCAGCATGTGGATGCCGGTGGATCCGGTCTCCCGCGAGGCTACGCTGGAGTTTGTTGGCGGCTCGCACCTGGGGCCCTGGCTGATGCCGCGAACCTTCCTGGACAACCAGGCGCGCTGGTTCCCGGAAGGCAGTCTGGCTGATTTGCCGGATATCGAAGCGGACCGTGCGGCCTGGAATATTCTCGGCTGGCAGCTCGAGCCGGGGGATGTGGTGTTCTTCCATATGCTCACGCTGCACGCCTCGGCGGGTGTTAGCGGCAACCGGCGGCGTCGGGCGTTCTCGGTGCGCTTCCTTGGCGACGACATGCGCCACGCGCCACGCCACTGGAAAACCTCGCCGGAATTCCCGGGCCTGGTCGAGGAGTTGGCGGAGGGCGCGCCGCTGGAGCACCCGCTGTTCCCGCTGCTCTACCCGCAGCAGTCGGTATAACCCGCCGTCGTGCAGTGGCGTCGAGCCGGGCTATTGAGCCGGTAAGGCGCCTCAGCTGACGAGTCGCGCATGAGCAGGGCGTGTGTCGTGTCCTGCTCAATGTTTTGGCCTTGGTCTGTATCTTGACTGGGGTCGCCGGCAAGCGGGGTCCTGGTGATCCGCACATTGGAGATTTGTGATGAATAAACTCTGGCTCAATTGCCACGCCGCCACGATGGTCGGCGGCCGTTACTCGATCATCGAGAATGCGGCGTTGGTCACGCGTGCCGAACGCATCGAGTGGATTGGCCCGCGCGCCGAGCTGCCGGTCGGCGACTACGCCGAAACCATCGATCTGGGCGGCGCTTGGTTGACGCCGGGGCTGATCGACTGCCATACCCATCTGGTGTTTGGCGGCGATCGCAGCGCTGAATTCGAGCAGCGCCTGGAAGGCGTCAGCTATGCCGAGATTGCCGCGGCCGGTGGCGGCATTGCCAGCACTGTACGCGCCACCCGTGCAGCCAGCGAGGATGAGCTGTTCGCCAGTGCCGAGCAGCGTCTGCGCAGCCTGCTGGGTGATGGCGTGACCACGCTGGAGATTAAGTCCGGTTACGGTCTCGACCTGGCCAGCGAACGCAAGATGTTGCAGGTGGCTCGCCGCCTAGGCGCAAGCCTGCCAGTCACCGTGCGCGCCACCTGCCTGGCCGCCCATGCGTTGCCAGCGGAATACGCCGGGCGCAGCGATGACTACATCGACCTGGTGTGCCGCGAGATACTGCCAACCCTGGCTGCGGAAGGGCTGGTGGATGCGGTCGATGCCTTCTGTGAGCACCTGGCGTTCTCGCCGGCGCAGGTCGAGCGGGTATTTCAGTGCGCCCGTGAGTTGGGGCTGCCGATCAAGCTGCATGCCGAGCAGCTTTCATCCTTGCATGGCTCCAGCCTGGCGGCGCGCTACGGTGCCTTGTCAGCCGATCATTTGGAGTTTATCGATGAGGCCGATGCCAAGGCCATGGCTGCTGCCGGCAGCGTTGCGGTAATGCTGCCCGGTGCCTTCTACTTCCTGCGCGAAACGCAACTGCCGCCGGTGCAGATGCTGCGTGAGCATGGCGTGAGCATGGCGATCGCCAGTGACCTTAATCCCGGTACCTCGCCGGCGCTGTCGCTGCGGTTGATGATGAATATGGCCTGCACCCTGTTCCGCATGACGCCGGAGGAGGCGCTGGCGGGGGTGACCCTCAACGCGGCCAAGGCTTTGGGCCTGGACGACAGCCACGGCAGCCTGGAATCCGGCAAGGTCGCCGACTTTGTCGCCTGGGACATCGCCCGCCCGGCAGAGTTGGCTTATTGGCTCGGCGGCGAACTGCCCAAACGAGTGATCCGCCATGCTGAGGAGCTGAGCGATGTCTGAGATCAACCACGCTTTCGAGTTCAACCCTGGTCGTGTACCGCTGTTGATCAGCATGCCGCATGCCGGCCTACGCCTGACGCCGGCAGTGGAGGCGGGGTTGGTCGAGCAGGCGCGTAACCTGCCAGACACCGACTGGCATATCCCCCAGCTCTACGACTTCGCCGCAGAAATGGGGGCCAGCACCCTGGCTGCTGGCTACTCGCGTTATGTGGTCGACCTCAATCGGCCGGCCGACGACAAGCCGTTGTATGCCACGGCAACCACCGGCTTGTACCCCTCGACGTTATTCGATGGTACGCCGCTGTTTCGTGACGGTCTTGAGCCCTCAAGCGAGGAGCGCGCGCGTTATCTGGCGGAGATCTGGACGCCTTATCATCAAGCCCTGGCCGCTGAGCTGGCGCGGTTGAAGGGCGAGTTTGGCTACGCCATATTGTTCGACGCCCACTCGATTGCCTCCCACGTGCCGCGCCTGTTCGACGGCCGCCTACCGGACTTCAACCTGGGTACCAATGAAGGTGCCAGCTGCAGCGAGCAATTGGCGCAACAGCTAAAGCAGGTGTGCGCCGCCGCGCCGCACTTCAGTCACGTGCTGAACGGGCGCTTCAAGGGTGGGCATATCACCCGGCATTACGGCAGCCCAGCAGACAATATCCACGCTATTCAGCTGGAGTTGGCGCAGTGCACCTATATGGATGAGGTACAGCCCTACAGCTACCGCGCTGAACTGGCCGAACCGGTGCGTGCGCTGCTGCGCCAGTTGTTGGAGGCCCAGTTGCACTGGGGCAGGGTGCACTACGGGCGTTAAGTCGGCGGTCAGCGTTGCAATGTGGCAGCAGAATTTAGCTGGTGGGGGCTTTCCGTCAGCAAACCGAGCATGCGTTCCCCGCGACCTTTTGTGTCGGCAACTCAATGGTCGCGGGAGGACGTAAGCCAGAGCAAAGAGATGGCCGATTGCGCGCCCGTTTCAATGCGCTAAGTAATTGAAACGGTTGTAACTTCGTTGCAAGCCGGTACAATGGCGCGGCTCGCTTCTTGCGGGCTGCGTTATGGTGGTCCTGCCGGTCCCCTCGCAACGATCAGCCGTGAACCCGGTCAGGCCTGGAAGGGAGCAGCCGCAGCGGTGACATTGTGTGCCGAGGTGTGGCTGGTAGGGCTGCCTCCATATCGCTGTGGCGCGACTCATCTACTTGAGTAACTGCCGGTCTGAATTTCCTCTCAAATATCCCTATCTATTGCTCATCAATTGTCTGCTGAATTTTGCTGCGGCCTCTGTTTGCTTTTTTACTGCTGTCGAGCGACTAAGTCGGTGTCTTGGCTTACTGAAAAAAGCACGCCTGCGCGGTGATGTTTCACACCGCGATGCGTTGAGCTTAATGCTGGATTTAGTGCGGGTCTTGCAGGTTGGCGAGGCTTTGCTGCGCTCAGTTCGCGTGGTAACTGAGGACGCTGTCCTGTTCCTTGAGTGCCTTGCGCATGTCTGCGGGAATGCTGCCAGAGCGCATGGCGAGCTCTAGGCGTATGTCTTCAAGACTCTGTGCAAAGGCTTGCGGATCGGCGCGTTGAGCGGCGCTGAGTACACGGCTATAGGCTGTGGCGTCGCCGGCATCGAGTAGGGAGAGGACCACTCCGCCATCTGGTCGGGGTGGGCTGAATGTGGCGCGCAGTGGAGAAAACAGCTGCTCAACGAGTTCGCGATTAATGTTTTCCATGACGATATTCCTTCCTGAGGGTGACAGATTCAGACCTCAGGAATGTTCGAAGGTTCGCGGCTCTGGGTAATCAGGCTGTCAAAGATTGCCGGGCGCGTTCAATGACCTGCTCCAGGTGTGCACCACTATATTGGCCGGGGTACAGGCGTTGGCTGTGCTTGGCGATGCCAGCATCATTAACGATGGTGAAGCTGAAGCTGCCTTTGCGGGCGGCTAGGATGCGGCAATCAAGCGGTGCAAATGCACTGGATAGGGTGCGAATGGCATCCTGAATTTGGTGTTGAGTATTCATTTTTAGTATTTCCTAAAACAGCAGGCGCGTCATTGCGCTAAATGGAGCTCCAGGCGGTCGACTTAAAGTGTCTATTGCGTGTGCAAATTGGAGCTGGACTGCGCGCACAAGTTCCCATTAGGGGTGCGGTGTGCGGGTCGGTACGTCGGAGGCGGGCTTGAGTCAGCGCTTGCGCGGGACGGCCAGATCAGTCAGCAGGTTGGGTCGTAGGTCAGAGCTGTGCGGCATTACCCTTGGGTGATGCGCTCTTACCTGGAAACCATCGAGGGGGCCAAAAGGCCTATTTGACTTACAGCGTGGTACGAACGAGGCAGATGATACCTGTGTGGTTGATTATTAGCCAGCCAAAATACCATTAATGCTGCAGAGTGGCAGTTAGTGGGCTGAGCATCGGATGCAATTTGGCCCATGCTCCGTTAGGATTAGCGCCACTTTTGCTTCCTCTCGTGACGGGTTTCGATGAGTTATCAGGTTCTTGCACGTAAGTGGCGTCCGCGCTCGTTCAACGAAATGGTTGGCCAGACGCATGTGCTCAAAGCGCTGATCAATGCGCTCGATAGCCAGCGTCTGCACCATGCCTACTTGTTCACGGGCACGCGTGGGGTGGGCAAAACTACGATTGCGCGGATTATTGCCAAGTGCCTGAATTGTGAAACTGGCATCAGCTCGACGCCTTGTGGTGTTTGTTCGATCTGCAAAGAGATTGATGACGGCCGCTTTATTGATCTGATTGAGGTCGACGCAGCCAGCCGGACTAAGGTTGAAGACACCCGCGAGTTGCTCGACAACGTGCAGTACTCGCCTAGCCGCGGACGCTTCAAGGTTTATCTGATCGACGAAGTGCACATGCTCTCGACCAGTTCCTTCAACGCGCTGTTGAAAACACTGGAAGAGCCACCGCCTCACGTGAAATTCCTCTTGGCTACAACTGACCCGCAGAAACTGCCGGTCACGGTGTTGTCGCGCTGCTTACAGTTTTCGCTGAAGAACATGCCGCCGGAGCGGGTGGTTGATCACCTTACCCATGTTCTGGCGGCAGAAAATATCCCGTTCGAAAATGACGCGCTTTGGTTGCTCGGTCGCGCGGCCGACGGCTCCATGCGTGACGCCATGAGCTTGACCGATCAGGCGATTGCCTTTGGCGAGGGCAAGGTGCTCGCGGCCGATGTACGCGCCATGCTGGGGACCCTCGACCATGGGCAGGTTTACGGCGTGTTGCACGCTCTGCTGGAGGGGGATGCTCGGGGGCTTATTGACGCGGTGCGTCACCTCGCTGAGCAAGGGCCTGACTGGAGCGGTGTGCTGTCCGAGATGCTCAACGTGCTGCACCGAGTAGCCATTGCCCAGGCGCTGCCCGAGGCAGTAGACAACGGCCAAGGTGATCGCGAGCGAGTACTTGAACTGGCGCGGGTTTTACCCAGTGAGGACGTGCAGTTCTATTATCAGATGGGCCTGATTGGTCGGCGCGATTTACCGTTATCGCCTGATCCGCGCAGCGGCTTCGAAATGGTGTTGCTGCGTATGTTGGCATTCCGCCCAGCGGATACCCATGATGCGCCCAGGGTAGTGTTAAAGCCGCTGGGGATTAGCCAGGCCACTGCTGATCCCGCGACCAACCCAGTGGCCGGTACTGCTCTCGCAGCCCCGGTCAGTGATCCTGTTGCTATTCCCCCAGCGCCTCCGTCGGCTCCAGCTGTGGCGGCGCCACTCACGCTGCCTGTTAGCGTACCTGCTGCTGTCGGGTCGCAAGTTCCGTCAGCGACTGAAAGTGTCGAAGAGCCGGCTGTTCAGGCTCCGCCAGCCGAGGCTGCACCTGCCGTAGTTGTTAATCTTCCCTGGGACGAGCCGGCTCAAGTCCCGGTTACTGAGGTATTAGCGTCAGTCGCGCCTATTGCTGGCGGCGTGATGGCTGACGCGCCGCAACCTGCCGTGCTCGAGGCGCGGCAGGTCGAGGCGGAGCCGTTGGCGGATGACGATGATGAGCCGCCGCTGGGCGATTACGACTATGTCGAGATGGATGCCGAGTCGTTTGACTATGATTTTGATGCGGTGGAGCGCAGCGAGCCTGCCGAGCCAGAAGTATTACCCGCCGCCCAGCCGGCAACAGGGCTTGCTGCTGACTGGCTGGAGTTGTTTCCGAAGCTCGGTTTGTCTGGGATGACCGGTAGTATCGGAGCCAACTGCACCTTGATTTCTATTGAGGGCGACAACTGGTTGTTGCATCTTGATCCAGCCCAGTCGGCGCTGTTTAACTCAACTCAGCAGCGGCGTCTTAATGACGCGCTTAATCAATTTCACGGGCGCGAACTCAACGTATTGATCGAGCTACACAAGCCCGAGCAGGAGACTCCAGCGCAGGCAGCGGCGCGTAAACGCGCTAATCGACAGCGTGACGCGGAAGCGTCGATTGAGAAGGATCCATTGATCCAGCAAATGATTCAGCAATTCGCAGCGGTGATTCGCGCGGACAGCATTGAACCCCTAGATACGCCTGTTAACCCCTAATTACCGAGGATTACACCATGATGAAAGGTGGCATGGCCGGCCTGATGAAGCAGGCTCAGCAGATGCAGGAAAAAATGCAGAAGATGCAGGAAGAGTTGGCTAACGCCGAAGTTACCGGTCAATCCGGTGCTGGCTTGGTCAGCGTGGTCATGACTGGGCGTCACGATATCAAGCGTGTCAGCCTGGATGACAGCCTGATGCAGGAGGACAAGGAAATCCTCGAAGACCTGATTGCCGCTGCGGTAAACGATGCCGTGCGCAAGGTTGAGCAGAACAGTCAGGACAAGATGTCTGGTGTGACAGCAGGTATGCAGATGCCCCCAGGCTTCAAAATGCCATTCTAAAAGCTATCCCGGCTAGCGCATATCATTGCGCTGCAAGCGGTGTGGGTACCCTCAGCCCGCACTCGCTTGTGTCTTGCCCCACAAGGTTTAAACAGCCTGCTGGGGCTGGATGGCAAGCGCTTGAGTCTTTGTCGTCGTCGAGTATTCCCTATGAGCTTTAGTCCGCTGATCCGCCATCTGATTGACTCTCTGCGCATTCTTCCTGGCGTTGGGCAAAAGACTGCTCAGCGTATGGCGCTGCAGATGCTTGAGCGTGATCGTCCTGGAGCATTGCGTCTGGCCCAGGCGCTGACGCAGGCGATGGACGGGGTCGGGTACTGCAAGCAATGCCGCAGCCTGAGCGAGGAGGCCGAGTGCCAGCTGTGTCTTGATCCGCGGCGCGATGATCGCCTGCTCTGCGTAGTCGAAGGGCCAATGGATGTTTATGCCGTCGAGCACACAGGGTTTCGCGGGCGCTATTTTGTTCTCAAAGGGCATTTGTCACCCCTCGACGGCCTAGGCCCTGAGGCGATTGGCATTCCCGAACTGCTTGCGCGGATCGCAGCGGGTAGTTTCGAGGAGGTGATTCTGGCGACCAATCCAACAGTCGAGGGTGAGGCAACAGCGCATTACATCGCTCAGCTATTGGCGGGTAAAGGTTTGATTGCCTCGCGCATTGCCCACGGCATGCCCCTGGGCGGTGAGCTGGAGTTGGTCGACGGCGGTACTCTGGCGCACTCGATTGCTGGGCGACGGCCTATCTTGCTCTAGGGTTGCGATTGCGAGCGGCTCATTTGCCCTTCTATCTGGCCTAATCCTGTCCTTGTAAACCAAGCAAGCGCTTGGTAATTTCCCTGAAACCTCAGCGGAGTTACCTCATGTCTGCCTTGCAAGAATACTTTGATGATTCTCACCAGCTGGTGCGCGATTCAGTCCGGCGCTTTGTCGAACGCGAAATTCTGCCGCATATCAACGAGTGGGAGGAGGCTGAGGAGTTTCCCCGCGAGCTTTATCTGAAGGCCGGCGCGGCTGGAATCCTCGGCATTGGTTACCCAGAGGCTTTTGGTGGCAGTCATGAGGGTGATGTATTTGCCAAGGTCGCGGCCAGTGAGGAGTTAATGCGTTCGGGCTCTGGCGGCCTAGTGGCAGGGCTTGGCTCGTTGGATATCGGCCTGCCGCCCGTGGTGAAGTGGGCCAAGCCAGAGTTACGCCAACGTATCGTTCCGCAGGTACTTGCTGGCGAAAAGATCATGGCGCTGGCAGTGACTGAGCCATCGGGTGGTTCGGATGTGGCCAATCTAAAAACACGCGCGCTGCGTGACGGTGATTTCTACCGTGTCACCGGGAGCAAAACCTTCATCACCAGTGGCGTGCGGGCTGACTATTACACTGTGGCTGTGCGCACCGGCGGTGACGGTTTTGGCGGCGTCAGCTTGCTGGTGGTGGAGAAGGGTACCCCTGGCTTCACCGTAGGTCGCAAGCTGAAGAAAATGGGCTGGTGGGCGTCTGACACGGCCGAGTTGTTCTTTGATGACTGCAAGGTGCCGGTGGACAACCTGATCGGCGTAGAGAACATGGGCTTCGCCTGCATCATGGCCAACTTCCAGAGTGAGCGACTGTCATTGGCTATCATGGCTAACATGACGGCGCAGCTAGCCCTTGAAGAAGCATTGAAGTGGGCCAAGGAGCGCGAAGCGTTCGGTAAGCCGATCGGCAAGTTTCAAGTGCTCAAGCATCGCTTGGCCGAGATGGCGACGCAGCTAGAAGTGTCGCGTGACTTTACCTATCGGCAAGCGGCGAAGATGGCGGCTGGTAAAAGTGTGATCAAGGAAATATCCATGGCTAAAAACTTTGCCACTGATATTGCCGACCGCCTGACTTACGATGCGGTGCAGATCATGGGGGGCATGGGGTACATGCGCGAAAGCCTGGTAGAGCGGCTGTACCGTGATAACCGCATTCTGTCGATTGGCGGTGGCTCGCGTGAGATCATGAACGAGATCATCAGTAAGCAGATGGGTTTATAGACCCTCGACTACAGCATTTTACAAACGGCAGATAAAACAAACCCCGCGAGCGCGGGGTTTGTTTTAAAGCAGGACAGGGAGCTTAAGCTACCTGTACCTCTTCAGCTTGCATACCTTTCTGACCGCGAGCGGCCACGTAGGTAACAGTCTGGCCTTCTTTCAGGCTTTTGAAACCGTCGCTTTGGATGGCTTTAAAGTGAACGAAGAGGTCATCGCCGCCGTTAGTCGGGGTAATGAAGCCGAAGCCTTTCTCATCGTTGAACCATTTGACGGTGCCAGTTTCGCGATTTGCCATGGTGTGTCTCTTAAATCGATACGAATTGCGGTGCCAGAGTGCTCATAGCACCTATGCGGTTTTGCTGATAACTACAAGAAGTCAGCACAACCATAATAGGCCGTTTTTGCGGCAAGTGTTGGGTTTAACGACAAATATTCATATTTTTATCTGTCTGTTACCCGCGAAGGCCCATGTTTGCTGGTCTGTAGGGCCGTTAGGCATCGGATAAATGGTGTTGCCTAAGGCTGTCTTGAGCGCTCAAGTGCGCAAATAAGCCTCCGGAAATGCTTCGCTGGCCTTCATTGCGCAGGGCATTTTGCGTCATGTGTTGCTCAAATTAACGGCCGATCGTGATGCTGCCTACCGGAGGCCTCGTGTTAGAAAAGGCTGCTCAGTTACAACTGCTGGTGACATTGCCATGGCTGACATCGATCAATGTTGCTTAAGCGCTGCGCCAGTATCCTGTTAAGTTGCTTCGATTGGCTGTGTGAGTTGGTTGATGGCTCGGCGGTCTGCATCTCTGTTGATAAGGATTACTGATGATTGAAGCCGCCTGGATTGCTTTCGCCTTTGGCATGGGTTTGGCTGCGCGAATAATAGGTCTGCCGCCATTGGTCGGCTATCTGGGTGCAGGCTTTGCCCTGGCGGGGGCTGGCGAACACCTCGGTTTTGGCCCGCATGACAGTGCTGCGCTGCAGCACATTGCTCATTTGGGTGTATTGCTGTTGCTGTTTACCGTAGGCCTTAAGCTGAAGCCGAGTAACTTGTTGCGCCGTGAAGTGATTGGCGGTGGGCTGCTGCACTTCGTCATTTCCAGCGTGTTGTTTCTACCGGCGATCATGCTGCTGCTCGATCTGCCTTGGCATCAGTGTTTATTACTGGCGTGTGCCTTGTCGTTTTCCAGTACGGTGCTGGCGGCCAAGGTGCTCGAAAGCAAACGCGAGCTGCGCGCATTCCACGGGCGTGTAGCGATTGGCGTGCTGGTGATTCAGGATCTCATAGCCTTGCTGGTAATGAGCCTGGCGGCCGGCGATTTGCCTTCACCATGGGCGTTGCTGGTGTTCGGCCTGCCGTTTCTTCGTCCTTTGCTGTTTCGCTTACTCGATGTCAGTGGCCACGAGGAGTTGATGCTGTTGCTCGGCTTGCTCTTGGCGCTGGCGGTCGGTGGTTTCGGTTTTGAGCAGTTGGGGCTGAGTTCAGAGCTGGGGGCGTTGGCATTCGGGGCTCTTTTGGCGAAGCACAAACGGGCTACGGAACTGTCCAACTCCTTGTGGGGGATCAAGGAGATTTTCCTCGTTGGCTTCTTTCTGCAGATCGGTATTGCTGGTCTTCCGGATGCTGACGCGTTGATGTTTGCGTTGGTAATGACGGTGTTATTGCCGCTCAAAGGTGTGCTGTTCTTCTTTTTGTTTCTGCTCTTTCGCTTGCGCGCACGCAGCGCCTTCCTCACCAGCGTTAGCCTGACCAATTACAGTGAGTTCGGCCTGATTATGGTCAGCGTGGTGATGCCGCAGTGGCTGATTCCGTTGGCCATTACGGTGGCGCTGTCCTTTGTTATTTCGGCGCCACTTAACCGGATGGTTCACCCGCTGTACGAGTTGCTGGCCAGGCGGTTGATTCCCTTTGAACGCAATATTCGCCACCCCGATGAGCAACCCCTGTCCCTGGGAGATGCGCAGACGCTGGTGATGGGCATGGGCCGTACTGGTCGCGCGGCTTACGATTATTTAACCGAGCAGGGCTATCGCGTGGTGGGGCTGGACTCCGACCCGGTGGTGATCGAGCAGAGCAAGGCGGCAGGTCGTAAAGTGCTGTTCGCCGATGGTGAGGATTCGGTGTTTTGGCAGCACCTGGATATGCCAGGGATTGATGCGGTGATTCTTACGCTTAACGATGAAGAAGCGAAGATTATTGCTACGCAGAAACTGCGCGAACGTGGTTTCAGCGGCCTGGTGGTGTCCCATGCCTTGTACGAGGACATCGCTAGACGTATCCAGGATGCAGGAGCCGACCGGACCTACCTGACCATGAGCGAAGCTGGTTCGGGTCTGGCCGAGCATGTGATCAGGACACTGGAGACCCGCACCGAAGCTTCCTGAGTGCCTCGGTTTGTAGACTGGCCCTGAGGGGGAGGGTAGCCGCACTGATTACATCGCCAGAAAATGCAAACGCCCGCAAGAAGCGGGCATTTGGCAGTGTCGTGGTTACTGGTCGTTTAGCGCAAAGCGGGTCAGTGCGAACGTGGGGATACCAATGTCCTGCAGTTTCTGTGAGCCGCCCAGTTCGGGCAGGTCGATGATGGCTGCCGCTTCGATGATGCTTGCGCCCATGCGTCGCACAAGTTGCACGGCAGCCAAGAGGGTGCCGCCGGTTGCGATCAAATCATCGAACATCAATATTTTGTCGCCTTCGCAGAGGCTGTCCGCATGCACTTCGAGCTTGGCTTCGCCGTATTCGGTTTTATAACTTTCGCTGAGCACGTCTGCGGGCAGTTTGCCTTCCTTGCGGAACAGCACCAGTGGCTTGTTCAGCTCATAAGCGATGATCGAGCCGATCAGAAAACCACGGGCGTCCATGGCGCCGATATGGCTGAAGTCTGCTTCTACGTAACGCTGGATGAAACTGTCGGCGACCATGCGCAGGGCGCGGGGTGACTGAAACAGTGGGGTGATATCACGAAAGATCACCCCAGGCTTGGGGAAGTCCACTACCGGGCGGATCAGGGTTTTGATGCTGAATTCGTCGAAGATCATCGGCTAGGTCCTGCGCAGGGCGATTCTATCAGCCGTCGAGATTGCCGCCGGCCAGGGCGCATAGCTCGATAGGGTCGAGGATATGCACTTCTTTGCCTTCGGCTTCGAGTAGCTGGTTCTGTTGGAAACGGGTAAATACCCGCGATACGGTCTCTACCGCCAGACCCAAATAGTTACCGATTTCGTTGCGCGACATGGCCAGGCGGAACTGGTTGGCCGAAAAGCCGCGTGCGCGGAAGCGCGCCGAGAGGTTAACCAGGAAGGTGGCGATGCGTTCATCGGCGGTTTTCTTCGACAGCAACAGCATCATCTGCTGATCGTCGCGGATTTCCCGGCTCATCACGCGCATCAACTGGCGGCGCAGCTGCGGCAGTTGTACTGACAATTCGTCGAGGCGCTCGAAGGGGATTTCACACACCGAGGTGGTTTCTAGCGCCACAGCCGAGACGGGGTAGGCTTCACTGTCCATGCCCGACAAGCCGACCAGTTCGCTGGGCAGGTGAAAGCCGGTGATTTGTTCATCGCCGCCGTCGCTCAGGCTGAATGTTTTAAGCGTGCCGGAGCGCACGGCGAACACCGAATTGAAGATGTCGCCCTGGCGGAACAGAAACTCGCCCTTTTTCAGTGGCCGGCCGCGTTTGACGATGTCGTCGAGAGCGTCCATGTCCTCCATGTTCAGCGAGAGTGGCAGGCACAAGCTCGACAGGCTGCAATCCTTGCAATGCGCTTGATGAGGTGCGTGCAACTTGATGCTTTCGGACATCACGGGTGATCCTGGATAAACACACAATAGTCGTAAGGTTACAGCAGTGCGTAGGGTGCGGCCAGTGCGCACGATCCTGATCGATAGCTCAAGTACGCCGTTTTGCGGGAAAAAGAGTGGCTGGCATTAAACCCTGCAGGAAACGACAGCGTGCGCTTAGACACGGGCAGAACTGGATAGCCTAGTCCAAGCTAAGGTGGCCCTATGTTGTAACCCAGATAGTCTGACGCTGCTGTTCATGCCCTGCCGTGCAATGGCGTTAAGACAATATCGCCCATTGGCGGCGCATCGCAGGTTTATGCCGAGCTCTGTCGGCGCACATGGAGTTCACGATGACCAAGGAAAATAACGTCCCAACCTGTAGTAGCGTTGATCCGCAGAACGCACAGGCCGAGGCTCCCCGCGAATTGCTGGTGGCTCGTTTGGCGCGCCTGGCAGCAAATGGTGCTCGCGTTGCTGTGGCCAGCGCGGAACTTGCGACGGAACTGGCAGCAGTCGGCCTTGGCAACTCAAAGATTGAGGCTGACAAGCGCGACCGGCGTTTCACTGACCCGGCCTGGCGTGAGAATCCAGGCTATCGTCGCCTGGGGCAGGCTTACCTAGCGTGGTCGGGTAGCGTCAATCGACTCGGCGAGCAGTTGGATATTCCAGATTGGCGCAAGAAAGAGCAACTGCGCTTTGCCCTGGACGTGTTGACCAGCGCCGCCGCGCCGACAAACACCCTGTTTGGTAATCCGGCTGCGCTGGCAAAGGCCTTCAGTACTGGCGGTGACAGCCTGCGGCGGGGGATGAAAAACTGGCTGCATGACCTACAGCACAATGGTGGGATGCCGACTCAGGTGGACAGCAGTGGCTTCAAGATTGGTGAGAACCTGGCGGTAACCCCAGGCGCGGTAGTGTACCGCTGCGACGTGTTTGAACTGATCGAATATCGCCCGGTGACGGCGGTGGTTCGCGAGCGCCCGCTGCTGCTGGTGCCGCCGGTGATCGGCAAGTACTATTTCCTCGACTTGGCCAAGGGCCGCAGTTTTATCGAGTATGCCGTCAGCCGCGGCTTGCACTTCTTCACCATCAGCTGGCGCAACCCATGCGCCCAGCAGGCCGAATGGGATCTCGACACCTACGCCGCCGCTGTCATTGAAGCCCTGGGGGTGGTCCGCGACATCGCTGATGGCGCCGAGCCCAATGTTCATGGTGTTTGCGCTGGTGGTCTTATTCTCAGTTGTGCACTCAGCCATCTCGCTGCGCAAGGCAAATGCCAGGTACAGGCCGCTTCCTTCAGTGTGATGCTGTTGGATTTCGATACGCCAGCACCAATCGCGGCTTTTTCGTCGAAATCTGTGGTCAACCGCGCTCGTCGAAGCTCGGCCAAGGCTGGCGTATTGAGCCCAAAAAACATGGCCAGCGCTTTCGCCTGGCTGCGCCCGAATGATTTTGTCTGGAATTACTGGCACAACAATTACTTGATGGGGGAGGCCCCGCCGTCAAACGACATCATGGCCTGGAATGCTGATGGCACCCGGCTGCCAGCGGCCTTGCATAGCCAATTCCTCGATATCTTTAAGGACAACGCTCTGCTCAAGGGGAGCCTGGACGTCCTGGGGGCACCACTTCAGGCCGGTGCCATCGAATGTGACAGCTATTTTATGGGGGCAGAGGGCGACCATGTGACGCCGTGGCAGGGTTGCTATCGCTCTGCGCAGTTGTTCGGTGGTGAGCGTAGTTTTGTGCTCAGCAGCGCGGGACATATCGCCAGCCTGATCAATCCACCGAGTAACCCCAAGGCCCGTCACTTTGTTGGCCCGGCACCGAGCGTCGACCCAAGCGATTGGTTGGCTCAAGCCAGCGAGCAGCCAGGAACCTGGTGGGTGCACTGGGCCGACTGGATGCTGGAGCGTGCCGGGGCTGAGCGCAAGAGCCCACAGGTGGCTGGCAGTCAGAGCCATCCCGAGCTGGAACCCGCTCCGGGTCGCTACGTCCACGAATGAAGTAAAGAGTGATCAGGGTGGCTCTCACCCTGGGGCAGTCAATTATGACTGGCCCGGAGAGCCACGCCTTAGATCACCCGTGAAAAGCGTTGGCGGCTGACCTCGTCGAGGTAGCGATCAAACAGCATGCACAGCGCGCGCACCATCAGGCGGCCAGCAGGCTGAACCTCAATGCCTTGGGCACTCAACTCAATCAGGCCATCGCTGGCCATCTCCTGCAGTTGCGGCCAAATATCGGCAAAGTAGCTGCGAAAGTCGATGGCATAGGCCTGTTCGATATCGGCAAAGCGCAGCTGGAAATGACAAATTAACTGCTGAATCACCGCACGCCGCACACGGTCGTCAGCATCACAATGCAGGCCGCGCAAGGTGGCCAGTTGGCTATGGTCGAGGCTGTCCTGGTATTTACTCAGGTCGCTGTTGTTCTGGCAGTAGAAGTCGCCAATCTGGCTGATCGATGACACCCCCAGGCCAATCAGGTCGCAGTGGCCGTGCGTGGTATAGCCCTGAAAGTTGCGTTGCAGGCTGCCGTCTTCCTGGGCGCTGGCCAGTTCGTCGTCGGGCAAGGCGAAGTGATCCATGCCGATATAGCGATAGCCGGCGGCGTTCAGTTGTTCGATGCTGGCCTGCAGCATGGCCAGTTTGGCGCAGGGGCTGGGCAGGTCACAGCTGTTGATCCGTCGCTGCGGCATAAAGCGCTCCGGCAGGTGGGCGTAGTTGAACAGCGATAGACGATCCGGTTGCAGGGCGATTACCTCGTCCACTGTGCGAGCGAAGCGTTCCGGGGTTTGCAGCGGCAGGCCATAAATCAGGTCGATGTTCACCGAGCGAAACTGCAGGGTGCGCGCCGCTTCGACGATGGCGCGGGTTTCCTCCAGGGTTTGCAAACGGTTGACTGCGCGCTGTACGGCCGGGTCGAGGTCCTGCACACCCAAGCTGACGCGGTTGAAGCCCAGCTCGCGAAGCAGGCCCATGGTTGACCAATCTGCTTCGCGCGGGTCGATCTCGATGCTGTAGTCGCCTGAATCATCATCCAGCAGGTTGAAGTGCTGGCGCAGGTGGGCCATCAGGTGGCGCAGTTCATCGTGGCTGAGAAAGGTTGGGGTGCCGCCGCCGAAGTGCAGCTGTTCAACCCTTTGCTTGGCGTCGAGATGACGGCTGATGAGCTCCACTTCACGTTCGAGTTTTTCCAGATAGGGCTGGGTGCGTCCGCGATCCTTGGTGATGACTTTGTTGCAGGCGCAGTAGTAGCAGATATGTGCACAGAACGGGATGTGCACATACAGCGACAGCGCTCGCAGCGCTGTGCGGCTGTCGCGCAGGGCATGCAGCAAGTCGAACTGGCCGACGCGCTCATGCAGTTGCACGGCCGTCGGATAGGAGGTGTAGCGCGGGCCGGCCTGGTCGTAACGGCGGATCAGGTTGCTGTCCCACTGAATGGCGTTGAGCATGCGGGTATTCCCGGTTTGGCTTGCAATACCAGGGGAGTCTAAGTGCGCCGCTGTGGGGGTGTTTTGACTTGCATCAAGCAGCTACGTGCTGTGACCGTTTGCCGATCAGTGGCCCATCAGCCAGTGCTGGTGCGGGCCGGGCAGGGTCCACAGGCCGAAAAGGATGACCAGAATACCACCGGCCATGCGGATACCCTGCTTACGCAGCAGCGCCGTCAGGCGTTCGGCGGCCAGGCCGGTGGCCAGCAAGACCGGCAGGGTGCCGAGGCCGAAAGCCAGCATCAGCGCGGCGCTGTCGAGTGCGTTGCCCTGGCTCGCGGCCCATAACAGGGTGCTGTAGACCAGGCCGCACGGCAGCCAGCCCCACAGGCTGCCCAGTACCAGGGCGCGGGGTAGGTTGGTGACGGGCATAAAGCGCCGGGTTAAAGGTTGGATGTAGCGCCACAGACCACGGCCTAGGGCTTCGATGCGGGTCAGGCCGCTCCACCAACCGGCTAGGTACAGGCCCATGGCAATCAGCAGCAGCGCTGCGGCCACACGCAAAGCGTTAACCAGCGGGCTGCCGGCGACTACCCAACCGGCCAGGCCGAGCAAGAGGCCGGCCAGGGTGTAACTTAGGATGCGCCCCAGGTTGTAGGCCAGTAGCAGTTGAAAGCGCCTGGCGCGTTGCTCCGGCGCAATGGCGAGGGTGAGGGCGCTCATGAGTCCGCCGCACATGCCCAAACAATGGCCGCCGCCGAGCAGGCCGAGGATCAAGGCCGAGACCAGCAGGGGCAACAACTCAAACACCAGGCTTGTCCTGTTCTGTTTGAGGCTCGTCGCGCTGTGGCGTCGGGCTGATGGCGGCTTGGTGTTTAGGGTCTTCGTCGTCGAACAGAATGCTGTGGGCCGGACCGTCGAGGTCGTCGTACTGGCCACTGTCCACAGCCCAGAAGAACAGCCAGATGGCAAAGCCGACTAACGCAATGGCGACCGGGATCAGGATATAGAGGGCGGGCATGGAATCTCCAGGTGCGGGCGAGACGGAGGGTGGATGTCGCTTCTTGCATCCACCCTGGCGGTGCTGTGGTGGATCGGTGAAACGTGATCCACCCTAGGTGCGAGTCAGGCGCAAGGCGTTAATCACCACCAACAATGAGCTGACTGACATGCCCAGTGCCGCCCAGATTGGGGTGATCCAGCCGATGGCCGCGAAAGGCAGCACCAAGCCATTGTACAGGCTGGCCCAGGCCAGGTTCTCGATGATGATGCGGCGGGTTCGTTGCGCCATGTGTAGTGCCTGCACCAGGCTGCTCAGGCGGTTGGACAGCAGCACGGCATCGGCGCTGGTTTTCGCCAGGTCGGTGGCGCTGCCCATCGCCACGCTGATGTCAGCAGCGGCCAGAACGGGTACATCGTTGACTCCGTCACCCAGCATCAGCACTCGGCTTCCCTGGTTGTGCAGCTGCTTGAGCACGTCCAGTTTGGCATCCGGCGTCAGGCCGCCACGGGCATCGTCGATACTCAGTTGCCGCGCCACTTCAGCCACCATGGGTGAGCTGTCACCGGACAGCAGCATGATCCGCCAGCCTTTAGCCTTGGCCATTTCGATCAGTTGCGGGGCATCGTCGCGCAAGCGGTCATCCAGGACGAACCAGGCCAGTGGCCCCTGTTCGTCGCCGAGCAGCAGCCACTGGCCATGTTCACCGGTAATCCGAGGTGTGGGCTGGGCGCTGAGCGCGCAGACGAAATCGGCTTGGCCTATACGCAACAGGCGACCGCCCACGCGCCCCTGCAAACCCAGGCCGGGATGGCTGTCGACGTGTTCAGCCGCCTCGGGGGCCTGGCCAAAGGCGCGAGCAATCGGGTGTTCTGAGCGGTTTTCCAACGCCGCAGCCAGGGCCAGGCAGCTGTCAGCGTCCAGTTCGCGCAAAGGCTGGATGGCGCTAAGGGTCAGACGGCCTTCAGTCAGGGTGCCGGTTTTGTCGAGCACCAGGGTGTCGATTTGGTTGAGGCCTTCCAATACATGGCCGCGCGTCAGCAACATGCCCAGTTTATGCAGCGAGCCGGTGGCGGCGGTGAGTGCGGTGGGCGTGGCTAATGCCAGGGCGCAGGGGCAGGTGGCGACCAGCAGAGCCAGGACAATCCAGAAGGCGCGCGATGGATCGAGTTGCCACCAGACCAGGCCAACGATGGCGGCTACCACCAGGACAATCAGCAAGAACCACTGCGCTACTTGATCAGCCAGCACCGCCAAGCGAGGCTTGTCGCTTTGTGCGCGTTCCAGCAAGCGGACGATGGCCGATAGCCGTGTGGCATCGCCGAGGGCCTGCACTTCAATCTGCAACGGGCCTTCGACGTTCAGGGTGCCAGCGGTAACGCTGTCGCCGACATTGCGCGGCAGTGGCAGGTATTCGCCGGTCAGCAGTGATTCATCCACGCTCGACTGGCCCTGAACAATACGCCCGTCGGCAGGCAGTAACGCGCCAGGCGGCACCAGTACCTGATCGCCGAGGTGTAACTCGCTGAGCAGAATGCGCTGGCTCTGGCCCTGCGCATCCAGGCGCAGGCAAGAGGCCGGTAGCAGGTTGACCAGCTGCGCGGTGGCCGCTGCCGTGCGTTCGCGGGCGCGGCGTTCGAGGTAGCGGCCGGCTAGCAGAAACAGAGCAAACATGCCCACGGCATCGAAATACAGCTCGCCTTGGCCGGTGATGGTTGACCAGATGCCGGCGATGTAGGCACCGCCAATCGCCAGGGATACCGAGACATCCATGGTCAGGTGGCGAGTGCGCAGGTCACGCAGCGCGCCACGGAAAAACTGGCCGCAGCAGTAGAAAACAATTGGCGTGGTGAGGAACAGGCTGACCCAGCGCAGGATCTTGTCCAGCTCGGGCGACAGGTCGATGTTGAATTCCGGCCAGGTGGCCATGGTCGCCATCATCACCTGCATCCACAGCATGCCGGCCACGCCCAGCTCGCGCATGGCGCGGCGGTTTTCCCGTTGCAACTGCTCGGCGGCGGCATCGGCTTGCCAGGGGTGGGCGGCGTAGCCGATTTTGCGCAGCGCCTTGAGCAGGCTGCTGAGCGCTAATTGGCTGGCGGCCCAGCGCACGTGCAGGCGGTTGTTTGAGAGGTTGAGCTGCGCCTCGCTGACGCCCGACAGGCCGCGCAGATGCTTTTCAATCAGCCAGCCGCAGGCCGCGCAGCTGATACCTTCGATCAGCAGGCAGGTTTCACTGAGTTCGCCGTCATGCTCGACAAAAGGTTGTTGCACGTCGCTGCGGTCGTACAAGGCCAGTTCATCAGGCAGGGCCTGCGGCAGGTTCTGAGGGTTGGCGGCGCTTTCGCTGCGGTGCGTGTAATAGTGCTCCAGACCGCCGCTGACAATGGCTTCGGCCACGGCCTGGCAGCCCGGGCAGCACATCTCGCGGGTTGCGCCCAGCACATTGGTCTGGAAGCGGTTGCCGTTGGGGACCGGCAAGCCGCAGTGATAGCAGGGGGTAGGGGTGGCCATCGCTGTGCTTATTGGGCATCCCCAAGGAGAATGCTCTGCCCGCTGGCGACAGTTTCTTCTTCGAACAGGCGCCAGTCTTTACCGCCTTCCTGGCCGATCAGCTCGACAAAGCGGCGGCCCGCCACCGCATCAATCATCTGCCCGCTGTAACTGCCGTCGGCCTGTGGCTGCAGGATCACCCGGCGGTCACGTTCCGGCTGGGTTGGCGAGATCAGGTTGAGCACCAACTGCTGCGGACGGCTGTTGCCGCTGAGCTGCAGGGTGGCGGTACCGTTGTCATTGTTGAGCAGCAGGCTGGCGTGCAGCTTGAGGCGAATGGCGTGGTTTTCCCGCTCCAAGGACTGATTAATGCCTTTGCCGACGTCGTAATAGTCATCGGAAATCAGCCCTGGCGGGTTCTTCGTGGCGATGGTCAGCAGGGTTAACCCTTGGATGACTGAGTAAGCCAGAAGGCCAATCAGGAACCAGGGCCAGAATTGCTTGTACCAGGGCTTAATCATCTCAGGCGTTTGTTCGGTCATGGTCTTCTCTGCTCAGCGCACGCTGGGGCCGATAAAGCGGCTGTCGGCGTCGGTTTTAATGCTGGGGTTATCCACCGAGTGCAGGCGGAAGCTGATTTTATTGGCGCTCGAAGGCAGTTTTTCCGGGTCGATGGACAGTTCGACAGGCAGCGACAGGATTTCTCCCGCCAATGCCTTGATCTCACGCTTGCCTTCATACACCAGACCGTCGAGGCCGTCGGCTTCGATCAGGTAGGTCACTTCGTGTTGCGCCTTGTTCATGATCTTGAGGGTGTAAACGTTCTCGATTCGGCCTTCTTCGTTTTCACGGTAGAGCACGCGGTCCTTGAGTACATCCAGTTCCACCAGCGAGCGGTCAGCAATGGCCCAGGCGAAGACGCAGAACATCGCCAGCAACGCGGCGGCATAGCCGATCAGGCGCGGACGAATCAGTTGAGTCTTCTGCCCGGAGAGGTTGTGTTCGGTGGTGTAGCTGATCAGCCCCTTGGGGTAGTTCATCTTGTCCATGATGCTGTCGCAGGCGTCGATACAGGCGGCGCAGCCGATGCATTCGACTTGCAGGCCATCGCGAATATCGATGCCGGTCGGGCAGACGTGCACGCACATCTTGCAGTCGATGCAATCGCCTAGGCCTTCAGCCTTGTAGTCGGCATCACGTTTACGTGGACCGCGCTGTTCGCCGCGACGTGGGTCGTAGGAGACGATCAGAGTGTCCTGGTCGAACATCACGCTCTGAAAGCGCGCATAGGGGCACATGTAGATGCACACTTGCTCGCGCAGATAACCGGCGTTGCCGTAGGTGGCGAGGGTGAAGAAACCGACCCAGAACAGCGCCCAGCCGCCCGCTTGCAGGGTGAACAGCTCAGGGATTAGTTCGCGAATCGGCGTGAAGTAGCCGACGAAGGTAATCGCGGTAACCAGCGAGACGCCGACCCAGATGCCGTGCTTGGCCAGTTTGCGCAGGAATTTCTGGCTGGTCATCGGCGCTTTATCGAGCTTCATGCGTTGGTTGCGATCACCTTCGGTGACCTTTTCCGCCCACATAAATACCCAGGTAAAGACGCTTTGCGGGCAGGTGTAGCCGCACCAGACGCGGCCGGCGAATACGGTGATAAAGAACAGGCCGAAGGCGGCGATGATCAACAGTGCCGAGAGCAGGACAAAGTCCTGTGGCCAGTAGGTGGCACCGAAGATATGAAACTTGCGCTCCGGCAGGTTCCACCAGACGGCCTGACGGCCATTCCAGGTCAACCATACGGTGCCGAAGTACAACAGAAACAAGGCTGCACCACCGAGCATGCGCAGGTTGCGGAAGATGCCGGTGAAGGAGCGGGTGTAGATTTTTTCGCGGTTGGCGTACAGGTCAACAACTTCGACCTTGGCCTGGGCAGGGGTGACGTCTTTGACTGGAATCTGTGCACTCATCAGTTCGTACCACGGCGGTTGATTGGCTGCTCCGGCGATACGTGCCGACCGGAGTCATACGGGCTCTTGCGCTATGGTACGCCTGACGATTGCCCGACAGGTGCGACCTGCGGTCGCGTCTGTCGGGCTAGAGAATTACTTCTCGGTTTTGCCTTGCGACAGGCTGTACACGTAAGCGGCCAGCAGGTGCACTTTATCGTTGCCGAGGAAGTTTTCCTGGGCAGGCATCTTGCCGTTGCGGCCATAGCGCAGCGTTTGTTGAACCTGAGCGAAGCTGGAACCGTAGAGCCAGATTTTATCAGTCAGGTTCGGTGCGCCCATGGCCTGTTGACCCTTGGCTTCTGGACCATGACAGACTGCACAATTGGTCGCGAAGATGTTTTGACCTGCGGCAAGGTCAACTTCGATACCTTCCGGGTTTTTCATGCCGGACAGTGTGCGGATATAGCCGGCGACGTTGCGAATGCCTTCTTCACCGATGCTGTCTTTCCACGCGGGCATGGCAGCCTGACGGCCCGCCATGATAGTGGTTTTGATGGTTTCTGGCTCGCCGCCATACAGCCAGTCGTTGTCGGTCAGGTTGGGGAAACCGTAGGCACCCTTGGCGTCAGAACCGTGGCAGACCGAGCAGTTGGAAGCAAACAGGCGGCCGCCCATTTTCAGCGCTTGCTCGTCCTGGGCCACTTGCTCAATCGGCATGGCGGCATACTTGGCAAAGATCGGCCCGTACTGGGCGTCGGCCTTGGCCATTTCCTTTTCCCACTGGTGCACCCCGGTCCAACCGGCATTACGCTCTACGCCGCCAGCGATTTCGATGTTGGTGGCGAAGGGCGTCTTGGCCTCAGTGTCGAGGTAGTCATAGCCCGGCAACACACCTTTCCAGTTACCCAGGCCCGGGTAGAGCACCAGGTAGCCGAGGGCGAAGATGATGGTGCCGACAAACAGCATGAACCACCACTTGGGCAGCGGGTTGTCGAACTCCGCGATACCGTCGAATTCATGCCCGACGGTTTCTTCGGTGGTTTCTTCGCGCTGGCCCTTACGGGTGCCGAAAATCAGCCAAGTCAGGGCAAAGATGGTGCCCAGAGACAGAATGGTTACGTACCAACTCCAGAACGTGGTCATTGGTTATTGCTCCTGGAAGAGTGCTCGTCACGCGCGTTGGGTTTGGGATCGTCGGCGAAGGGCAGGTTGGCGGCCTCGTCGAAGCTGGATTTACGCTTGCTGCTGTAGGCCCAGAGCACCACGCCAATAAAGGCGATGAACACCACTGCTGTGCCTATGCCGCGAATAGTCCCGATATCCATCGTGCGTTACCGTTTGTTCTTGATGGAAGTGCCGAGAACCTGCAGGTACGCCACCAGGGCGTCCATTTCGGTTTTGCCTTTCACCGCGTCTTTGGCCCCAGCGATGTCTTCATCGGTGTAAGGGATGCCAAAGCCACGCATGACTTCCATTTTCTTGGCAGTGTCTTTGCCGTCGAGTTTGTGCTCAACCAGCCAAGGGTATGCCGGCATCTTCGACTCAGGCACGACGTTGCGCGGGTTGTACAGGTGCGCACGCTGCCATTCATCCGAGTAGCGACCGCCAACGCGGGCCAAGTCCGGACCGGTACGCTTGGAGCCCCACAGGAAGGGGTGATCCCAGACGCTTTCACCGGCAACCGAGTAGTGACCGTAGCGCTCGGTTTCAGCACGGAACGGACGGATCATCTGCGAGTGACAACCGACACAGCCGTTGGCGATGTACACATCGCGGCCTTCCAGTTGCAGCGCGGTGTAAGGCTTGAGGCCTTCCACCGGCTCGTTGGTGACGTCCTGGAAAAACAGCGGAACGATTTGAGTCAGGCCGCCGATGCTGACGGCCAGAACCATCAGCAGCGCCATCAGGCCAATATTTTTCTCAATGATTTCGTGTTTCATCAGTGCGCTACTCCGGCTGGAATCTGTGCGGCAGCTTCGTACTCAGAAGCTTTGGCTGCACGCACGGTGCGGTAAGTGTTGTATGCCATCAACAGCATGCCTGCGACGAAGAACGCGCCGCCGATCATGCGCACCACGTAACCTGGGTGGCTGGCTTCCAGCGCCTCAACGAAGGAGTAGGTGAGGGTGCCGTCTTCGTTGACTGCACGCCACATCAGGCCCTGGGTGATGCCGTTAACCCACATCGAAGCGATGTACAGCACGGTGCCGATGGTGGCGAGCCAGAAGTGCGCGTTGATCAGGCCAATGCTGTGCATTTGTGGGCGACCAAAGACCTTCGGCAGCAGGTGATACAGCGCGCCGATGGAGATCATCGCGACCCAGCCGAGAGCGCCGGCGTGTACGTGACCGATGGTCCAGTCAGTGTAGTGCGACAGGGCGTTAACGGTTTTGATCGCCATCATCGGGCCTTCGAAGGTCGACATGCCGTAGAACGCCAGCGATACCACCAAGAAGCGCAGGATTGGGTCGGTGCGCAGCTTATGCCAGGCGCCGGACAGGCTCATCATGCCGTTGATCATGCCGCCCCAGCTCGGAGCCAGGAGGATGATCGACATCGCCATACCCAGGGACTGCGCCCAATCCGGCAGAGCGGTGTAGTGCAGGTGGTGCGGGCCAGCCCAGATGTACAGGGTGATCAGCGCCCAGAAGTGCACGATCGACAGGCGATAGGAGTAGATCGGACGCTCGGCCTGCTTGGGTACGAAGTAGTACATCATGCCCAGGAAACCGGTGGTCAGGAAGAAGCCCACGGCGTTGTGGCCGTACCACCACTGGATCATCGCGTCAGTCGCACCGGCGTAAGCCGAGTAGGACTTGAACAGGCTGACCGGAACGGCCGCACTGTTAACGATGTGCAGCATCGCGGTGACCAGGATGAAGGCACCGAAGAACCAGTTGCCGACATAGATGTGCTTGGTCTGACGCTTGACGATGGTGCCGAAGAACACCACGGCGTAAGCGATCCAGACGATACCCAGCAGGATATCGATCGGCCACTCCAGCTCGGCGTATTCCTTGGAACCGGTGAAACCCATTGGCAGGGTGATCACCGCAGCGACGATCACGGCTTGCCAACCCCAGAAGACAAAAGCCGCCAGGGAGTCGGAAATCAGGCGAACCTGACTGGTGCGCTGCACCACGTAAAGCGATGTAGCCATCAGCGCGCATCCGCCAAAGGCGAAAATCACCGCGTTGGTGTGCAGCGGACGCAGACGGCCGAAGCTCGTCCATTCCATGCCCAGGTTGAGTTCAGGCCACACCAATTGTGCGGCGATGAATACACCTAAGGACATGCCAATGACTCCCCAAATCACCGTCATGACGGCGAACTGGCGAATCACCTTGTAGTTATAAGCAGTCGGGCTGATTGCTGTGCTCATTATGGGTTCCACGGTTAATGGATTTTTTAGGGGCAAAAATCGGCGGCAAGTATGTAGAAAGCGGGTAGTCATTGCAACGATACAAGCCGGCGCGATAGGCCTTTCAGGGCTCTTGGCAAGCACGCATGCCCCCTGTTGGAGGGCATTGCGCCAAGCAATAAACGCCTTAAACGGCGTGGCGCAAAGATGGGAATCGCCTTGGAGTTATGACAGGTGGCGACTGTCGGCAAGATTAGCTCAAGTCAAAGGCCGCGCATGCACGTGGTCGGAGGGGTGCGACCTTGGGTCGCATGAATTGGCGGGTTATCCACGCGTGCGGAGGGGGTATTTGGTCTGCCTGGCGACAGTGAGTCGCCAGGCAGTAGTGCCGATGGCTTGCTTACTGGGCTGTAGCGCTTTGCCGTTGCTGGCTCAGGCTCAGCACATAAGCGGCCAGCAGATGCACCTTGTCGTTGCCCAGGTATTGCTCCTGCGCCGGCATCTGACCGTTACGGCCGTGGCGGATGGTTTGTTGCAACTGCACCAGGCTGCTTCCGTAGATCCAACCCGTTGGGCTGGTCAGGTCTGGGGCGCCGAGCATGGTCATACCTTTACCTTCTGCGCCGTGGCAGGCCAGGCAGTTGGCGGCGTAGATGGCGGCGCCTTGTTCCAGGTCGAAGTGCTTGTCGGTGGGCAACGGCAGACCGGCCAGGTTTTTACGTACATAAGCGGCAACTTGTTGCACGCCATCTTCGCCGATCACCGCGGCCCAGGCCGGCATCGCCCCTATGCGGCCACTGAGGATGCTGGCTTTGATTACTTCAGCTTCGCCGCCCCAGCGCCAGTGCTTGTCGGTCAGGTTAGGAAAGCCCACCGCGCCTTTGGCGTCAGAGCCATGGCAGACCGAGCAATAGGTGGCAAACATGCGCCCACCCATTTTCAGCGCCTGTTCGTCTTTGGCTACTTCTTCCAGGGGCATGGCGGCGTATTTGGCGAAGATTGGTCCGTACAACTCGTCGGCTTGATCCACTTCATGCTGCCATTGTTTGACCTGGGTCCAGCCGCCTTCATAGCCTGGTAATACGCCTTGCCAATTGCCCAAGCCCGGGTACAAGACCAAATAACCAATGGAGAAAACGATGGTGCCGACAAACAGCATGAACCACCATTTGGGCAGCGGGTTGTCGTATTCCTCGATGCCGTCGAAGGCATGGCCCATGGTCTGATCGGTTGGGTTTTTGTGAACCTCGCTTTTGCGGGTGGCGAAAATCAGCCAGGTCAGGGCGAACAGCGTGCCGACTGTCAGCACGGTGATGTACCAGCTCCAAAACGTGCTCATGGGGTTGTGCTCCTTGGTGCAGCCAGCGTGGATTCATCGGTAAAGGGCAGTTGTGTTGCCCGATCGAAGGCCGCGCGGCGTTTATCGCTGTAAGCCCACAGGGTGACGCAGACAAATGACAGCAGCACCAGGGCTGTGCCGACGCCGCGCAGGGTGCCGATATCAATGAGTTCGAATGACATGGCGCTACCTCTTGTTCTTCACGGCAGTGCCGAGCACTTGCAGGTAGGCGACCATGGCGTCCATCTCGCTCTTGCCCTCAACCGCGCTAGAGGCACCGGCAATGTCCTCATCGCTATACGGCACGCCGAGCAGGCGCAGGGCTTTCATCTTGGCGGGTGTGTGATTGCCGCTCAGGGTGCTTTCCACCAGCCAGGGGTAGGCTGGCATCTTCGACTCAGGCACCACGTTGCGCGGGTTGTACAGGTGCGCACGCTGCCATTCATCCGAGTAGCGACCGCCAACCCGTGCCAGGTCCGGCCCGGTGCGCTTGGAGCCCCAGAGGAAGGGGTGGTCGTAGACGCTTTCCCCTGCCACCGAGTAGTGCCCGTAGCGCTCGGTTTCGGCGCGGAACGGTCGGATCATCTGCGAGTGGCAACCAACGCAGCCTTCACGGATATAAATGTCACGCCCTTCCAGTTGCAGTGCGGTGTACGGCTTAAGTCCGGCGACTGGCTCGTTGGTGACGTCTTGGAAAAACAGCGGAACGATCTGCGTCAGGCCGCCAATGCTCACGGCCAGCACCATCATCAGCGCCATCAGGCCGATGTTCTTTTCGAGTATTTCGTGTCTCATCAGTGGGCTCCCTCAAGCGAAAACTGCGCGGCGGCATGCATTTCAGCAGCCTGGGTATGGCGCACGGTTAGCCAGACGTTCCAGGCCATCACCAACATGCCGGCAAAGAAGATCGCCCCGCCGATCACCCGCACGACAAAGCCGGGGTGGCTGGCTTCCAGCGCTTCGACAAAGGAATAAGTGAGCGTGCCGTCTTCGTTGACGGCGCGCCACATCAGGCCCTGAGCAATGCCGTTAACCCACATCGAGGCGATGTAGAGCACGGTGCCGATGGTGGCGAACCAGAAGTGCACATTGATCAGGCCGATGCTGTGCATCTCTTCGCGGCCAAATACCTTGGGCAGCATGTGGTACAGCGAGCCGATTGAGACCATGGCCACCCAGCCGAGAGCGCCGGCGTGCACATGGCCGATGGTCCAGTCGGTGTAGTGGGAGAGGGCGTTGACGGTCTTGATCGCCATCATCGGACCTTCGAAGGTCGACATGCCGTAGAACGCCAGGGAGACGACTAGGAAGCGCAGGATCGGGTCGGTGCGCAGCTTATGCCAGGCACCCGAGAGGGTCATCATGCCGTTGATCATGCCGCCCCAGCTGGGAGCCAGCAGAATCAGCGACATCACCATGCCCAGCGACTGCGCCCAATCCGGCAGCGCGGTGTAGTGCAGGTGGTGCGGGCCGGCCCAGATGTACACGGCGATCAATGCCCAGAAATGCACGATCGACAGGCGATAGGAATACACCGGACGGCCCGCCTGCTTGGGCACGAAGTAATACATCATGCCGAGAAACCCCGCCGTGAGGAAAAAGCCCACGGCGTTGTGGCCGTACCACCACTGGATCATCGCATCGGTCGCGCCGGCATAGACCGAGTAGGACTTAGTCAGGCTGACGGGGATTTCCAGGTTATTGACCAAATGCAGCAGCGCCACGGTGAGAATAAAGCCACCGAAGAACCAGTTACCCACATAGATGTGGCTGACGTTGCGCTTCATCACCGTGCCGAAAAACACCACTGCGTAGCTGACCCAGACGATGGTGATCAGGATGTCGATCGGCCATTCCAACTCGGCGTATTCCTTGGAGCTGGTCCAGCCCATCGGCAGGCTGATGGCGGCCAGGACAATCACCAACTGCCAGCCCCAGAAGGTAAAGGCTGCGAGTTTGGGCGCGAATAGCGTGGTCTGCGAGGTGCGCTGTACCGCGTAATAGCTGGTGGCAAACAGCGCGCAGCCACCGAAGGCGAAGATCACCGCGTTGGTGTGCAACGGGCGCAGGCGGCCGAAGCTGGTCCACGGCAAGTTGAAATTGAGTTCGGGCCAGGCCAATTGCGCGGCGATAAACACGCCGAGCCCCATCCCGACAATGCCCCATACCACTGTCATGATGGCGAATTGGCGCACCACCCTGTAGTTGTAGGCGCTGCTGCTGGTTGTGTTCCTGGTTGTGCTCATCTGGAGGCTTCCATCCACGATTATTGGCAGATCATCGAAATCTACGGCCGCGGGCCTGTACGATCAGCGCCGCAGTCCGACAGATTTTTAAGCGAGGCAAGCATGAGCAAAGGGCAAGCGGCGGGTATTGACGGGGATCAATACGTGCAGGGGCAGGCTGACGGCGGTTGGCTTTGGGATCGGCCGCAGGGAGTACCGTGTGCAACCTTGATCCTGGCCCATGGCGCGGGCGCGCCGATGGACAGCGGGTTTATGCAGGACATGGCGCAACTGCTGGCGGCGCGTGGGATTGCCGTGCTGCGCTTCGAGTTTGCTTATATGGCGGCGCGCCGTCTGGATGGCAAGAAGCGCCCGCCCAACCCCCAGGTCAAACTGCTCGAGCAATGGCGTGAGGTCTACCGTCAGGTGCGCCAACAGGTCGCAGGGCCGCTGGCCATCGGTGGCAAGTCCATGGGCGGACGCATGGCCAGCCTGCTGGCTGATGAGTTGGGCGCGGATGCCTTGGTGTGTCTGGGCTATCCGTTCTATGCCGTGGGCAAACCGGAAAAGCCCCGGGTCGCGCACCTGGCCGACTTGCGCACGCCGACCTTGATCGTTCAGGGCGAGCGTGATGCCTTGGGTAATCATCAGGCAGTGGCCAGCTATAGACTGGCGGAGTCGATCAAACTGCACTGGCTGACTGCCGGCGATCACGATCTCAAACCGCTAAAAAGCTCAGGCTTTACTCACCAACAGCACCTGCTTAACGCCGCCGATGCGCTGGCGGCTTTTCTCTGCCGTTAACATGCGTTGGTCGGCTAGGTTGATTGAATGTTATTCCTACTAAAACACTAGGACTTTGCCGGCGCGGGCGAGTGGCGTACACTGCGATCATGTTTGCGAGGAGTTGCCATGAGCACCATTACTATTACCGACGCTGCCCACGATTATCTGGCTGATCTGCTGAGCAAGCAGAACACCCCGGGCATCGGCATTCGCGTGTTTATTACCCAGCCAGGCACCCAGTACGCCGAAACCTGCATTGCCTATTGCAAGCCGGGCGAGCAGAAGCCTGAAGATACTGCCCTGGGCCTGGCCACCTTTACGGCCTGGATTGATGCCGTCAGCGAGCCGTTTCTTGACGACGCCGTGGTTGATTACGCCACCGACCGTATGGGCGGCCAGCTGACCATCAAAGCGCCAAACGCCAAAGTGCCGATGGTCAATGACGACAGCCCGCTCAACGAGCGCATCAGCTACTACCTGCAGACCGAGATCAATCCCGGTTTGGCCAGCCATGGTGGCGAAGTCAGCCTGATCGACGTGGTCGACGATGGCATCGCGGTGTTGAAGTTTGGTGGTGGTTGCCAGGGTTGCGGTCAGGTTGACCTGACGCTCAAGGAAGGCATCGAGAAAACCTTACTGGAGCGCATTCCCGAGCTCAAAGGGGTGCGTGACGTGACCGACCACAGCATCAAGGAAAATGCCTACTACTAAGTAGAAGGCTAAACAAAAATGCCCGCGCTCTGCGGGCATTTTTTATGGGGCTGGATGTTTGATAAAACGCCGCGACCCCAGCAGTGTAGCCATCACCTATGCACGGCTTTTACGCCGTTCCAGCACTGCGGTCGCCCGTGCGCGCAGTTGCCCACAACCGCCATCAATGTCCTGGCCAGCCGAGTTGCGCACCTTGGTCAGTACGCCGCGGCTGTGCAGGTAACGCACGATCTGCACGATGCGCTCGCCATCGGGGCGTTGGAACTCATCGTCTTGCAGGCTGTTGTAGGGGATCAGGTTCATGATCGCGTACTTGCCCTTGAGCAGGCGCAGGATGCCGTCCATCTCTTCCTGACTGTCGTTGATGCCCTTGAGCAGTGTCCACTGATATTGGATCGGGTAGTCAATCTGCCGCGCGTAGGTTTCGCCCAGCTCAACCAATTCTTCAGGGGCGAGGCGTGGCGCGCGTGGCAGCAATTGCTGGCGCAGTTCGGCGTCTGTGCTGTGCAGCGATAGCGCCAGGGCCGGTTTGACCAGCTGTTGCGGCAGGCGCTCGAATACCCGAGGGTCGCCAACGGTGGAGAACACCAGATTACGCTGACCAATACCGCCTTCAGTGCCGAGCAGGTTGATCGCCTCCAGCACGTTGTCCAGGTTATGCGCGGGCTCGCCCATGCCCATAAACACCACTTTCTTCACCGCGCGAAAGCGCCGGGCCAAGGCCACCTGCGCGAGAATCTCTGTGGTTGTCAGCTGGCGCAACAGGCCGCTTTTGCCGGTCATGCAGAACACGCAACCCACCGCGCAGCCGACCTGGCTGGACACGCAGAGGCCATCGCGTGGCAGCAGCACGCTCTCCACCATTTGCTTGTCGGTCAGTTCTACCAGCAGGCGCGCCGAACCATCGCTGGCCGGGTGTTCGGCGCTTAAACGGGCCAGTGCGTCCAGTTGGTCGCTCAACTCAGGCAGGGCGTTACGCACCGCCAATGGCAGGAAGTTCTCGGTTTTTTGGTTACGTGTGCCGGTGTCCAGCGGCTTGCCGCCCAGCCAGGCACGGGTGATCCGCCCAATGTGCATGGGCTTGGCACCGAGGTCGGTGAGGCGCTGGTGGAATTCGTCGATATTCATGGGGCGCGCATGCTATCACTGGGCAGGCGGCGGTGGTATGCGTTGAGCCAGACAAGCGCCGGGCGGAGACAAAGCGGCTTAGGCTTTGCTCAACCCGTGCCTGACACTCATACTAGCGGCCTGATAAGCCTGACCCAGCTGTGCGGAGCGGTAGATGAAATTTATACACCAGCGCGAACACCTCAACGAAGACGACGTCGTCGTGATCGAGTGCTCGCAAACCTGCAATATTCGCTTGATGAGTGATGCCAACTTCCGCAGCTTTAAGAATGGCGGCCGGCATACCTATCACGGCGGCGCGTTTGACAGCTTTCCGGCGAAGATCACCGTACCTAGCAGCGGTTTCTGGAACATCACTATCGATACGGTTTCCCGTAAAGCCATCAGCGTGACGCGTAAGCCGACGCTCAAGCACTCGATCAAGATCATCCGCAAGTCGACCTCGCGCCTGAGTTGATGCCGGACTCCGGCGCGCACAATTGCCGCACTTTGGGGCATGCTCGTCACGTGAGTCTTTAAGGTCTTCTTGAAAAGCCGATGCCAGGGTACTGGCATCGGCTTTTTTATGTCCGCCCGCCCTCGCTCGGTTTGTATGGGTGTGCCATCCCTAGCATCCTTTAGAGGCTTAGTGAGGCAGTGCGCTGATGGCCTTAACGGCTTTCAGCCAATCGGGATTCAGCTGCGTTTGCTCGGTGTCCATGCCCAGGCTTTGCATACGTTCCTTGTGTTGGTTGATCTCCGCTACCGCTTCACTGAGGGCGCTGGTGTTGCCATCCAGCTGGTGCATTTGCGTCAGGCCCAGGTGGTAAAAGCGCAGCAGTTGCATCGCCACAAGGTCGCGGGCGGCGACGCCCGCTTTGACGTGGTGCATCAGGTTGGTGATACGCATCAGGTTGCGCTTGAGTCGCCAGCCGTAGACGGCTGCCGCCATAAAAGGCTGTGGCCACAACAGCAACCGCACCACGGCTATGCTGAGCGCGAGTGCGGCGATAACACCGCCGAGGTTGTAGCGGAAATTATCGCCGTCTGGGGTGCCGAATAGCATCACGGCAGTGCTCGACAGCAGCATGGCCAGGGCGATGAAGATCACCACAATAACCAGGGTGCTGCGGCGGGTTTGTTGGCGGTAGGTTTCAGGGTTCAGTTGCTGGAGTTCAAACATTACGGCCACAGGTTTCTCAGTTGATAGGGGGCGCGGTGTCGCTCAGTGCGCGCAGGGTGAGGTGCCCGTAGTGCAACTGCGCTTGTATGGGGCGAGGTCAGGCAAAAGGCCGCAAATTATGCGCGAAAAGCCTGCAGCAGGTATCTTCCGCCATCCGTTGATTGTTTTGCTTAAGGATTTACCCGGTTTATGAGTCCTAGTGTGTTTCAGGCTGTGATTATCTGTGTGGCGACGCTATTTTCGAGCGTGGCGCTGGCCAAGGTCGAGGTGCAGGGCGGGCAGCATAAGACGCTGGGGCGGATCCTTGTGGTCAAGGTCTCCGAGGATATTGTGCCGGGCGACTACGAGGCGCTGCTTAAAGGCATCACAGGCAATCCGGGCAAGTATGCGCAGAAGGTCGTGATGCTCGACACAATCGGCGGCAGCGTCGTCGAGGCCATGAAAATGGGGCGTTTGTTCCGGGAAACCGGGTTCGATGCCTTGGTGCCATCCACCGCCGTGTGCCAGGGCAGTTGCGTCTACCTACTGGCTGCCGGGCAGCGTAAAACGGTGCGTGGCCATGTCGGTATTCATCGGCCGTACTACGCCGGCAGTGACTCGGTGCACTCCGTCTCAGGTGCGGGTGCAGTGAAGGCCAGTCAAATCGCTTACTTCAAGCAAATGCACATGCCGCTCGATCTGCTTGAGGCGATGAACAGCACCCCGCCACAGCGCATGCGCGTGCTGACTAACGCTGAGTTGAAGCGTTACCAACTCAGTTCAGCCAGCCACTGAGGTTAGCCTCAGGTGGCGTCAGCGCGTTGCATCAAGCTGCGCTGGCGCCATTCCATAAAGGTCTTCAGCAGCAATGTGAGCAGGGCCATGCACGCCAGCAGCGCGGCGGCGGTAAAGGCCGCTGCGGGCTTGTAGTCGTTGTTCAGCTGATCGACCAGCAAGGGCAGGGTCAGGGTCTGGTTGATGATGGTGCCGGACACCACCGACACCGCGCCGAACTCGCCGACTGCGCGCGCATTGGTGATGACCACGCCATACAGCAGCGCCCACTTGATCTTCGGCAGGGTGATGTGGCGGAAAATCTGCCAGCCGTTGGCGCCCAGGCACAACGCGGCAGTCTCTTCATCCTGGCCCTGAGTCTGCATCACCGGAATCAGAATGCGCGCCACATAAGGTGCGGTGACAAACACCGTGACCATGACGATACCCGGCCAGGCAAACATCAGTTGCATGCCGTTATCGTAGAACCAGCGTCCCAGCGCATGTTCCAGGCCGTACACCACCAGGTAGCAAAGCCCAGCCACCACCGGTGACACTGCGTACGGAATGTCGAGTAGGGTGGTCAGCAGCTTGCGCCCGCGAAAATCGTAATGGGTCACGCACCAGGCCAGCAGAATGCCGAAACACAGGTTAATCGGCACCGTCAGTGCCGCCACCAGCAGGGTTAGGCCGATGGCATGCAGCATAAAGTCTTCGCCGAGGTTGCCCCACAGCAAGGCCAGGCCACCGGAGAAGGCTTTGCTGAAAATCAGTGCCAGCGGCACCAGCAGAATCAGGGTCACCAGGCTGAGGCCGAGGCCGATCAACAGCCATTGGTGCCAGTATTGAGGTTTTTTCATTTGCCTTGCCGTTGCCATTTGAACAGGCGGCCTTGTAGCACTTGCAGGGTAAATAGCAGTACCAATGAGGCCAGCAGAATGACCGAGGCAATTGCCGCAGCCGCGGGGTAGTTGAACTCCTGCAGACGCACAAAAATCATCAGCGAAGAGACTTCGGTTTTGAACGGGATATTGCCGGCAATCATGATCACCGCACCAAACTCACCGAGGCTGCGGATAAACGATTGCGAGGCGCCAGTGACCAGAGCCGGAATCAGGGTGGGCAGCACCACATAAAAGAAGGTTTGCAGGCGAGTGGCGCCCAACGTGTTGGCGGCTTCTTCGTAGTCGCGGCCCAGATCCTGCAGCACTGGTTGTACCGTGCGCACCACAAACGGCAGGCTGGTGAAGACCATGGCAATCAGAATGCCCGGGTAGGCATACGCCAGTTTGATGCCCATGGGCGCCAGCCATTGCCCAAGCCAGCCGCCAGGGGCGAGCAGGGTGGCCAGGGTCAAACCGGCTACCGAGGTGGGCAAGGCGAAGGGCAGATCAATCAGCGCATCCACCAGACGACGGCCAGGGAAGTCATAGCGGGTGATGATCCAGGCCAGCAACAGGCCGATCAGCAGGGTCGCTATGGTGGCGTAGAACGCGCCACTGATGGTCACCTTGTAGCTTTGCACCACGCGCGGATCACTGATCGCTCGCCAATACTGCGCCCAGCTCATGTCGCTGACATACAGCAACAGCGCCGACAGCGGAAACAGGATGACCAGCGAGATGTAAAAGGTGCTGAAGCCGAAACTCAGGCCGAAGCCTGGCAGCAGCGGGTTCTGCAGAAAGAAACGGGGTGTCTTAAGCACGCATAAATCCCTGAAAGCACAAACCGCCGTAAAGACGGCGGCTGTTATTTACCTAGCCAAGATCATTCAGGCTCTGGAATCTTTTTACGATCTAGCGAGCTAGAGCCTTGCAAGGCAAAAAGAGGCGAGCAAGCGCAGTGTACTTTTGTACATGAGCATTCCAAGCCTGTTTTTAACGCAGCAGGGCCGATGCGCAGCAGATTGTAACGCGGTTCCTAGCGGCCCTCGGCCAACAACTGGTCAAGGATACCATCGGCATCGAAGTGCTTGGCAGTGATCTCATCCCAAGTGCCGAGCACTTCGGTGGGGTTGATCAGGCGAATCTGCGGGAACTGCGCTGCGGTAGCCGCCACTACTTCCGGGTTGTGCACACGGTAGTTGTAGGTGGTCAGCAGCTGCTGAATGTCCTTTGTGTACTGGAAGTCCAGGTAGGCTTTGGACACCTCGCGAGTGCCTTTCTGATCGACCACCTTGTCGACCAGCGCCACCGGGAACTCGGCCAGCACGCTAACCGGCGGGACGACGATTTCGTATTCGCCGGATTTGAATTCCTCACCATTGGCAATGTTGACCACTTCCGACTCGAAGGTCAGCAGCACATCGCCTTGACCATTCTGGGCAAAGGCTACGGTGGCGGCACGGCCACCGGTAGGGAAGTTCTCGACGTTACGCAGCATTTTGCCGACAAAGGCCTTGATCTGGCTTTCATCACCTTTGAACTGCTCGTTGGCATACAACCAGGCACCCAGGTAGCTGTAACGTGCATTGCCGGAAGTTTTCGGGTTAGGGAACACCAGCTTGACGTCTTCACGGGCCAGGTCGTTCCAGTCCTTGATGTTCTTCGGGTTGCCCTTGCGCACCAGAAAGGCGGTGGTGCTGTAGTACGGTGAACTGTTGTTGGGGAACTGCTTGGCCCAGTCTTCGCGCAGCAGGCCGCGCTTGGCCAGGATGTCGACGTCGGTGACCTGGTTGAAGGTTACGGTATCGACCTTCTTGCCCTGGATGATGTCCTGAGCCTGGCGTGAGGAGCCGGCGAACGACTGGTCGATCTTCTGCTCTTTGCCGGTTTGCGCTTGCCAGTGAGCGACGAACTTGGGGTTGATTTCGGCAAACAGTTCACGGGCGATGTCGTAGGAGGCGTTCAGGATCGGCGCGTCTTCGGCCAGTGCAGCGGCACTGCCGAGCAGGCTTGAGGTGATGGCGCTGGCCAGCAAAATTTTCTTGAGCATGATGCAGACGTTCCTCGTCACAGCGCCGGTATGCAGCGCGGGGTTGAAGCCTGACCGTTTGGCCAGAATGTGGGTCGGATACTGCCCAAGTTTTTTATTCTTAAAAAGTAACTTTTAATGCTATTGATATAGCTTAAAGTTTTAACGCGGACTGCTCGCATTTTTTAGCAACTGCGCCGTGCCCAGTCGACTCGCTTAGACGGCTGGTGCGTTTGCAGCCGCTGGCTGGCATGACTGCATGCGCGCCGCAGTCATGCCAGCCAGCGGGCTGTTAGGCACGGCGGCGTGTGTGCTGCTCGGCATGGCTTTGCAGGCGGTAAAGGTAGGCGAAGCCCTGCTCCCAGCGCTGGTGCCCCGACTGCACATTGATATGGCCAACGCCGCTGAGAATCGTCGCCGCGCTTCCCCAGTCACGGGCCAGTTCGATTGCCCGTGCGGCGCTGGCGGCGCAGTCGTTGTCCGAGCCGACCAACTGGCTGGGGAACGGCAACGGTTGCTGCGGTATTGGCGCGAAGTTCTGCAGCGCTGGCGGGCAATTGGCCCGCTGCACATCCGCCGGGGCGACCAGCAGTGCCGCGCGCACTCGGCGCAGCGACTCGATAGGGGCTTGAGCCGCCCAATGCGCCACGGTGATGCAGCC
Organism: uncultured Pseudomonas sp.; assembly: GCF_943846705.1. Classification (NCBI taxonomy): domain Bacteria; kingdom Pseudomonadati; phylum Pseudomonadota; class Gammaproteobacteria; order Pseudomonadales; family Pseudomonadaceae; genus Pseudomonas; species uncultured Pseudomonas sp. The sequence goes on from NZ_OX044366.1 coordinate 3,010,417, forward strand.
CAGGCTATGGGCGATAAGGATGGTCGGGCACGGGTGGCTACCGATGTTGCGTTGCAACTCGGCCACCCAGTCTGCGCGATTAGGTTTTAGCCAATCGGTTTGTTCCACGCGGGCGCTGTTCGGCAGGCTGCGCTGCCAGTGGCTCTGCCAATGTTCATCAGTCGATCCTTGCCAGCCCGGCACGATCAAGTAGCGGACAGTGTGCGTGCGCATCGTGCGCTCTCCTGCAGGTGTGAGTGGCTGCAGTGTAGGGAAGCGCTGAAGATACTAAAAAGACTTAAAAATTATTTTCTTATTCCATATCTGTTTTTAGTGCGGCTGGTCGGTGGGTGTTTCGTTTATTCTAAAAGTGCATATCAATGTTATTAAATAGTATTTTTAAGAATATAAGTCTGTCGCTAGCATCCGCTCCACGCCCACTGCTCACGGTCACTTATCAGCCGTAGCAGGTGGGGATTTCAAGGAGCAAGACCATGACCCTTTATTGCTACTGCAGCTGTTATCCGCGAATGCGTTGTTGATCGCCCCTGTCTGACAGACCAAGCACACACACACATTCGAAGAGTTTAGGAGCTGCACCATGTCCATTCGCCGTTTTGCCCTCGCTGCCCTTGCCAGCGCCCTGATCACCGGCCCGGTGGCCGCTGCTGAAACCCTGCTCAATGTGTCTTACGACCCGACCCGTGAGCTGTACAGCGACTTCAACAAAGCCTTTAACACGCACTGGCAAGCCCAGGGCAATGCAGCGCTGACCATCCAGCAATCCCACGGCGGTTCGGGCAAGCAGGCCCGTGCGGTAATTGATGGCCTGCGCGCCGATGTGGTGACCCTGGCCCTGTCCGGTGACATTGATGAGCTGCACAAGCTTGGCAAGTTGATCCCGGAAAACTGGCAGGCGCGCTTGCCGCAAGCGAGCACGCCCTACACCTCGACCATCGTGTTTCTGGTGCGCAAAGGCAATCCGCTGGGCATCAAGGACTGGGATGACCTGGTCAAACCGGGCGTTGCGGTGATCACCCCCAATCCGAAAACCTCCGGCGGTGCTCGCTGGAACTTCCTCGCTGCCTGGGCCTACGCCCAGCAGAAATACGGCAGCCAAGATAAGGCCCAAGAGTTTGTTGGCCAGCTTTACAGAAACGTCCCGGTACTCGATACCGGGGCTCGCGGCTCGACTATTACCTTCGTCAATAACCAGATCGGTGATGTGCTGTTGGCCTGGGAAAACGAAGCCTTTTTGGCACTGAAGGAGGAGGATGGCGACAACTTCGAGATCGTCGCGCCGTCGCTGTCGATCCTGGCTGAGCCGCCAGTGGCTGTGGTGGATGCAAACGTCGACAAAAAAGGCACCCGCAAAGTCGCTGAGGCCTACCTCGACTACATGTACAGCGATGAAGGCCAGCGCCTGGCGGCCAAGCACTTCTACCGGCCGCGCAATCAGGCCATTGCCGCTGAGTTCGCCGAGCAGTTTCCGGCGTTGCAGCTGGTCACCATCGACAAGGACTTCGACGGTTGGAAAAGCGCCCAGCCGAAGTTCTTCAACGATGGCGGCGTGTTCGACCAGATCTATCTGGCGCAGTGAGCTCGAAGAGCGAACGTAGGATGGGTTGAGCGAAGCGATACCCATCTGCTGCGATACCCATACGTTGCGATGGGTATCGCAGGCTCCACCCATCCTACGGATTTGTTGTGCAAGCGTCCGCCCAGTTGTAGGCCAGCCGAAAGGGCGACACCGGCGGCAGGGCTGATTTGAGCGTTCCAACACAGAAGCAGATTAAGGCCAAACCATGTCTCGTCGTACTTCTCCGGTCATCCCCGGTTTCGGGCTGACGCTGGGTTACACCCTGGTGTACCTCAGCCTCGTGGTGCTGATTCCGCTGGTTGCCATGTTCGTCCACGCCGCACAGCTTAGCTGGGCGGAGTTCTGGGCAATCATCAGCGCCCCGCGGGTCCTGGCCGCACTCAAGTTGAGCTTTAGCACCGCGTTTGTCGCGGCACTGATCAACGGCATTATCGGCACCCTGTTGGCCTGGGCGCTGGTGCGCTATCGCTTCCCGGGGCGCAAGGTCATCGAGGCGATGATCGACTTGCCCTTTGCCTTGCCTACCGCGGTTGCCGGTATCGCCCTGACTGCGCTGTATGCCCCGAGCGGGCTGGTGGGGCAGTTTGCCACTGACCTGGGTTTCAAAATTGCCTACACGCCCATCGGCATCACCCTGGCGCTGACCTTTGTCACCCTGCCGTTTGTGGTGCGTACTCTGCAGCCGGTATTGGCGGACATCCCCCGCGAAGTCGAAGAAGCCGCAGCCTGTCTTGGCGCAAGGCCGCTGCAAGTGGTGCGCTATATCCTCATACCGGCGCTGTTACCGGCCTGGTTGACGGGCTTCTCTCTGGCCTTTGCTCGCGGCGTCGGCGAGTACGGTTCGGTGATTTTCATAGCCGGCAATATGCCGATGAAAACCGAAATCCTGCCGCTGTTGATCATGGGCAAGCTCGACCAATACGACTATCACGGTGCCACGGCTATCGGCGTACTGATGCTGGTGGTTTCTTTTGTTTTGCTGCTGCTGATTAACCTGCTGCAGCGCCAGATTGCCAAAGCCTGAGGAGGTCGCCATGTCTGCTGTAACCTTAAGCGCGTCAGCCTCAGCCAACGCTGTACGGCGCGGTAATCTGCTCGGTCGCCGGCTGCTGATCATCAGTGCCTGGTTGGTGTTTGCGCTGTTTCTGTTGCTGCCGCTGCTTATCGTGCTAAGTGAGGCACTCAAGCAGGGTATGGGGGCGTTCTTCGGCGCAATCTTCGAAGCGGATGCGATTTCTGCGTTGCAGCTGACGCTGTTGGCAGTCGGTATATCCGTGCCGCTGAATATAGTGTTCGGCGTGGCCGCCGCCTGGTGCGTGAGCAAATACGAATTTCGCGGCAAGAGCATTCTGGTGACTCTGATCGACTTGCCGTTCTCGGTCTCGCCAGTGATCGCCGGGCTGGTCTATGTGCTGCTGTTTGGCGCCCAGGGCTTTATTGGCCCCTGGCTGCGTGAGCACGACATCCAGATTATCTTCGCCCTGCCGGGCATCGTCTTGGCCACCATGTTCGTTACCGTGCCCTTTGTCGCCCGCGAGCTGATCCCGCTGATGCAGCAGCAAGGCACCCAGGAAGAGGAGGCCGCGCGCCTGCTCGGGGCCAATGGCTGGCAGATGTTTTGGCACGTGACCTTGCCGAATATCAAATGGGGTCTGATCTATGGCGTGGTGCTGTGTACCGCACGGGCCATGGGTGAATTTGGGGCGGTGTCAGTGGTCTCCGGGCACATCCGTGGTTACACCAATACGCTGCCGCTGCATGTCGAGATTCTCTATAACGAATACAATCACGTCGCCGCGTTCAGTGTCGCCAGTCTGCTGCTACTGCTGGCGCTGTTTATTCTGCTGCTCAAGCAGTGGAGCGAGTCACGTATCAACCGTCTGAAAGCCAGTGCTGGCGAGGAATAAGTCATGTCGATCGTAGTGTCCAATGTCAGCAAGAACTTCAATGCGTTCAAAGCGCTGAACGACATCAATCTGAATATCCAGAGCGGCGAGTTGGTCGCCTTGCTCGGCCCGTCTGGCTGCGGCAAAACCACCTTGCTGCGCATCATCGCCGGCCTGGAAACCCCGGATAGCGGCAGCATCGAGTTCCACGGTGAAGACGTGTCGAGCCACGATGTGCGCGACCGTAACGTCGGTTTCGTGTTTCAGCATTACGCCTTGTTCCGCCATATGACGGTGTTCGACAACGTTGCCTTTGGCTTGCGCATGAAGCCTAAAGGCGAACGGCCGAACGAAAACGTGATCAAGAAAAAGGTCCATGAACTGCTCGATCTGGTGCAGCTCGACTGGTTGGCGGACCGTTACCCGGAACAGCTCTCCGGCGGCCAGCGCCAGCGTATCGCCTTGGCCCGCGCCCTGGCGGTAGAGCCGAAAGTGTTGCTGCTCGACGAGCCCTTCGGCGCGCTGGATGCCAAGGTTCGCAAGGAGTTGCGCCGTTGGCTGGCGCGCCTGCATGAGGAAGTGCACCTGACCTCGGTGTTCGTTACCCACGACCAGGAAGAGGCCATGGAAGTCGCCGATCGCATCGTGGTGATGAACAAAGGCGTGATTGAACAGATCGGCTCGCCCGGTGAAGTCTATGAAAATCCGGCCAGTGACTTCGTTTATCACTTCCTCGGCGATGCTAATCGCCTGTATGTCGGCGACGACCATCATGTGCTGTTCCGCCCGCACGAGATCCACTTGTCGCGCCAGGCGGAAGAGGGCCATCAGGCCGGTGAAGTGCGCGATATTCGCCCACTCGGCGCCATCACCCGGGTGACCCTCAAGGTTGCCGGGCAGAGCGAGCCGATCGAGGCTGAAGTAGCGAAAGACCACCTCAGCCTGGCTAACCTGAGCCGCGGTGAAACCCTGTACTTCAAGCCAAAAGCTGGGCAGCCGGTGCATCAGCCGCGCTGAGATTGGCCTGCGGCCATAACTAAAAAGGAGCGCAATGCGCTCCTTTCTAGTTATGGCCGCAGGCTATTTACGCTGCCAGTTACCGTTCAGCTGGATGTACTGCCCAGGTGGGGTCTTATCGAGGGCTTTCTGCCCGGCTATGGCCTCGACATCGCGCAGCTGGATACCATTCTGCGTCGCCAGTTTCTGGTATTCGGTGCGGCGGGCCTGGTTGATCAGTTTGGCGATTTCGGCAGCCTGACCGTTGTCGCGAACAACCCCAAGGTAGCCATTGGGCATTTCACCCAACTGGCCGCTGGCCTTGGCTGTGCCCAGGGCTGACATGGCCTCATTGAGGTTAAGCGCGACGGCTGGCAGGCTCAGGCTGAGCAGCAGTAACAAGCCGGCAAGGCGTTTATAAATAGTCATGTTCGGGCTCCTTAGAACAAACCACTGGATTCGCTGAACATGCTGTCCAGGGCTTTATCCACCTTGATATAAATTTCGTGCTCGATCTTCACATTGAGGTTGATGTTGATCGGCTCATTGGGCATCGCCAGCTGCACGGTCGGGGTGCAGGCCGTGCTAAGCAACCCAAAAAGTAGGGCGGCGGAACAATTACGCAAGCGCATGGCGCTTCTCCTTGATCATGAATCAGGGCTCTGTCGGAGCCGGCTTGGCATTGCGTTGCAGCATACGCTGTTGCACGCGCTGCCTGATGATATCGCTGACTTTGTCCGTAAGTTGCAGGCTGGCCAGCAGGGTCGGGATATCTTCTTCCAGGTTGATGTTGAAGTGGATCGGCCGGCCCTGTTCGATGGCCGGGTTTTGCCCCTCAAGGCGCATGCTCAGGTTCAGCTTGCCGTCTCGGTTGTAGTCAACCTGACTGCTGAGCACGGTGAAGCGAAAATCCTCCAGCGACTGAGTGACCAGTTGCATCGCCGGGTTGCTGCGGCCCAAGGCGCGGATGCGTGCAGAGTGAAACTGCAACTGGCCTCCCGGCGCGCGCGCGCTCAGTTGGCCTTGCGCAATGGTCACGCCCTGTTGGCTAATTTGCAGCGGTAAGCGGCCATCTAAGGTGCCCGTGCCGGCCAAACCCTCTGTGGGGTAGAGGATAAACAGCTGCTCAAGTTCCAGGCCGCGCACCTCGATGGGCAGCAGTAGCGGCCCGGCGGCCAGGTTCCACTGCCCAGCGGCCAGATGCAGGTTGCCTCCCATCAGCTCAGCTTGCGCTTTACGCAGCTGTAAGCGGCCTTGTGTAAGGGCGTGCAGCGGGGCGCTGTAATGGCCGCTGAGCTGTACCGGGCCTAGGGGTATGCCTGGGTTGGCCTGGGCCAGGTGCAGCTCGGTCAGCTCTAGTTGCAGCTGTTTGGGGCTGACCAGCAGATGAAAGTGGCTGTTTAGGCCCTCCAGCGCGGTGCGGTCATAAACCCCGCCGAGGCCCTTGGCGGTTAACCCAAGTTTGAGGCTGGGCAGTTGCTGGTCCTTGGCCATGGTCAGGCTGGCGTCGGCGTTCAGGCGGCCGTTATTCAGCTCCAGCAAGCCCGGCCAGGCAGTGAAGCTACCTTGCAGTGGGTTGCCACTGCGCAAAAACAGTTCGTTCAGTTGCGCTTGCAGGCTCAAACCCTTGGCGCTGCTGTGTTGCGCCTGCAGCTTGAACTGCAACCCGGCATCGTTGCGCAGCGTGCCGTCCGCGTGCACCTGTTGTTGGCTGGCCTGCAGAGGTCCTTGCCAGTACCAGCGTTGGCGGTGCAGCTGTGCATGCTGCAGCTGCGCACTCAGCTCGAGTGGGCCTTGCAGTTGCCAGTCGAGCAGCGCGCCTGCTGCAAGTTGTGCATGCAGCTGCAGCGCGCTGCTGCTGGCCGTGAGTTGCTGGGCGCGAAAGTCACCATGAGCTAAATGGCGCAAGCTGAGATGTGAGTCATCGCCGAGTGTGAACTGCAGTTGCTGTTGATCCACGTAGCCGTCGAGCTGCACCTGCGTCTGCAGTGCGCCGATATCCCACCCCTCTAGCCGCAGCGCTGGGGTGCTGGCGCTGAGCGTGCCATCCAGCAGTTGTGCTGCCCAGGGCAGGCCGTTGGCCAGCATCAGGGTGCCGTGCAACGTGAACGGGCTGCGCCCCTTGCCCGTTAGCTGGAGTTGCAGGGGCAGGGCGCGACCTTTCAATTGCTCAGCAATCAGCACAGGCATCGGTGCGGCTTGGATATTCAGCTGCAGGGAGGCGGGATGCAGTTGTGCCGGTAGGCTGCTAACCAGATTGCTGGGGATGTGTTGCAGGTTGAGATCGGCGTTGAGGCTGTCGGCCAGCCACTGCCCATCCAGCCCATGTGCTGACAGCTTAAATGCGCCCTGCAGTTGCCCTATAGCCGGTATTGGCCAGGCTTCAGCGAGGCTGGCGCTGGCATTAACCTGGCCGCTGGCCTGCTGCAGTAACGCCAGGCTAGGTGGGCCTGGTGGCAGCTGCAGTTGCCAGCTCGCCGCAAATTGCGCAGCCGTTGGCACTTCAGGCAACGGGGCGGTGGGGCTGGGCAACCATTGGCTGAGCCAGCTGTGCAGCACTGCGCTTTGCTGCAGATCGCCACTCAGCTCACCCTGCCAGCGGGGCCCTTCGGTCACGCGCTGCAGGCGACTGTTGAACTGCAGTTGCGGTTGCTGATTGATGGCCAGGCTCAGTTGCAACTCTGCCGCTGCAGCAGCGCCTTGTAATTGGCCATGCCAGCGCAGCTGATCGTGATGATGTTGCAGGTTGAGTTGCACATCGAGCCGCTGCCCAGCGGCGGTTGGCTGTTTGCTCTGTTTAAGGTCGCCCAGTAGCCGGCAGCGCGTTTCGGCGCAAGGCAGCTCAACGTGCAGTGCATCAATCTGCAACGTTTGCGGCAACAGGCTGATAACGTTGGCCAACTGCTTAAGTTGCACGTCTAGGTTTGTGTTGTCAGTGCTTGTTGGCTCGCGGCCAGAGGGCAGGTTTAGTTGCAGCTGGGTGATATGTATCTGCTGCCAGAGCGGCAGCGTTAGGCTGAATCCAGTCCATTGTAATTGCAGGTGCTGCAGCTCTATTGCGCCGCTGGGGTGCTGCAGGCTCAGTTGCTCAAGCTGGATGCCCTGAGTGGTGAGGCCCAGGCCACGCCACTCAAGGTTTTCGATCTGCTCGCGTTCGAGCAGGCGGCTGAGGCTGAGGTAGCCGTAAGCGCCAAGCAAGATGAGCAGTAAAACCAGGCAACCAATAAGTCGCAGCCAGGTGCGCCGGCTGGGCATAAGCACTGATCCATAGTGGGGAGTGTTGCGTGGCAGGACGTTAACCCATGATGGGCATGCTGCCAATCATGGGGCACCACCGCTTTAACCGGTGGCGCACTGTGCTGGCAGGTTAGGCGAAACCTACCGCACATAGGTTGCCGTTAAATTGATCAGGCAATGGATGCCGTCAGGTGTTCCATCTTAAGGCCTAACAGTTGCACGGCCGCCAGCCACGTGCGCTCAGTTGGGGCGGGGTTTACAGGAAGATTTGCGCTGAAAAAGGGCGGTGCGACGGCTTGCCGCATCGACTTGTGCACAATTGCGATGCGTTCCGTCAAGCGAAATTCGGTGTGTGGTGTAAACCCTTGATTCTTTTTATTGTTTTTATAAGTCAATGAAATATATGAGTTTTTTGTGCTGGTGAAAAAACCACCAGTTTGAGCCTAAGCCCCACGGGGTAAGCGATAAGGGCGCTTGATCCCATGTTATCCACTAAGTTATCCACAGCTTCTGTGGATTAACCCGAGCGCTTGCTCTAGATCGCGGGTTAGCGCTTTTTACAAGTCTTTACCTTGGCGAAAATAAGAGTAGAGTGGCGCGCCTTTCCAGCTACCGCTGCTTTTTATGCCACGCGCAATCACTCGTATCCCTGCTGCTCATTCTGTTGCCACGCCGCGGTTGCCTGCGCGCGTCGCGCTCTGGTTACTGGACAGCCCACGTCTGGGCGATGCCCCGAGCGTTAAACGCTTTGCCGGTCGCCTGCTCAAACAGCCTGCCTTGCAGGGCGTGGTGCAAGCTCAGAGCCGGCTGGGGCAATTGCTTTGCCGCGATTGCGGCAACCCGCGTGATCGCCGTATGGGGTTTGAGCTGCTGCGCCAGGCGGCTCGCGCCGGTGATATGGGCGCTCAGCTGGAACTCGGCCAGCTGTATTGCCAGTCGCGCAATAATGAACCGCAAAAAGCCCGGCACTGGCTTGAGCTGGCGGCTGGTCAGGGTTCGCCAGAGGCGCAACAACTGCTCAAACAGCTCTGATTCTGCTGCAGGTACTGGTTATACTCCCAGTACTTTACTGCGGAGTTGCTTATGCCCATCGACCTTTCTACCGCGCTGGCGCCTGCCTTGCTCGGCGTTGCCGCGGCCGCACTCCCTCTGGTTTATCTGGCTTGGTCGTTGCAACGCCGCCTGAGCAGTCAACAACTGGCGTTTAGCCTGCTGCAGGAGCGCCTGAGCCATGCGCAACTGGCGCAGGCAGGCCTTGCCGCACAGCTGGATGACTGCCGCGCCGAGATCGCCGAGATCAGCGAGATCAAGGCCGATCAGCAGGCCGAGCTGGCTGCACTGCGCCGTGAAACCGATTTGCTCCAGCACGAGCGCCAGCTCGCCCGTGAGTCTGCGCAAGCCTGGGCTGGCCAGCGCGAGCAGCAGGAAGGCGAGATCCGTCGCCTGGATGCCCAGCGCGCCGCACTCAGCGCCGAACTCAAGGAACAGCAAGACAACCATCAGCAGCGCCTGAGCGACCTGCAGGGTTCGCGTGATGAGTTACGTGCGCAGTTCGCCGAGCTGGCCGGGAAGATTTTCGATGAACGTGAGCAGCGTTTTGCCGAAACCAGCCAGCAGCAACTCGGGCAACTGCTCGACCCGCTCAAGGAGCGCATCCAGTCCTTTGAAAAGCGTGTGGAAGAAAGCTACCAGCAAGAAGCCCGCGAACGCTTTTCCCTGGGCAAGGAGCTGGAGCGCTTGCAGCAGCTCAATCAACGTTTGAGCGATGAGGCGACCAATTTGACCCGTGCGCTCAAGGGCCAGAAAACCCAGGGCAACTGGGGGGAGCTGGTGCTGGAGCGGGTGCTGGAGCACGCCGGCCTGGAGAAGGGCCGCGAGTACCACACCCAGGTCAGCCTGAAGAGTGCCGACGGCGAGCGCTTCCAGCCGGATGTGCTGATCCAGCTGCCGGGCGACAAGCAGGTGGTGGTGGATGCCAAGGTCAGCCTGACCGCCTATCAGCAATTCATTGCCGCCGAGGATGAGCCAGCCCGGCAGCAGGCGTTGAAGCAACATGTGCTGTCCCTGCGCAATCACTTGAAAGGCCTGTCGCTCAAGGATTATCAGCGCCTTGAAGGCTTGCATAGCCTGGATTTCGTCCTGCTGTTCGTGCCCATCGAAGCAGCCTTTGCCGCCGCGTTGCAGGCGGATCCTGGCTTGTTTCAGGAGGCTTTCGATCAACATATCGTTATCGTCAGCCCGACTACCTTGCTTGCCACTTTGCGGGTGATCGACAGCCTGTGGCGGCAGGAGCGGCAAAGCCAGAATGCCCGCGAGATTGCCGAGCGCGCCGGCGCGTTGTATGACAAGTTTGTGGCTTTTATTCAGGATTTGGATGAAGTCGGCGCACGTTTGCAACAGCTGGATAAAGCCTATGCCGGGGCGCGCAACAAGCTCTGCGACGGGCGCGGCAATATCATCAGCCGGGTGGAAAACCTCAAGCTGCTCGGTGCCCGCGCGAGCAAGAGCTTGCCTGCTGATTTGCTTGAGCAGGCAGCTGGCGTCAGGGTGCTGGATGATCAGGCGGTTGAGTAGGCTGGCTTGGCCAGTGTCAGCTTTTTAACCCGCGCCGGCGAAACTGCCGCAGGTTTTTTTGCCCGCCGCTGATTCAAAGCAGCAGTAAGACCGTCGCGCCTGCCAGCATGCCCGCGGCCATGACCGGCACGGTCATTAGCGCCAGCTTACGGCCACCGATCAGCGCAACCAGCAGAGCCTTGACCAGGCTGTTGCTCAGCGCCGCAAGGAAAATCCCCTGCACGGCGACTTGGCCATCCAGTTCGCCCTGTGCGCTGCGTGCCAATGACAGGGTAATGGCATCCACATCGGCCAGCCCCGAGAGCAGCGCCACCAGGTAGACGCCGACATCGCCTAGCCAGTGCTGCGCGCCTTCGACCAAGAACAGGATCAAGGCCAGCAGCGCAGTAAAGCGCAGGGCCGGGCCCAGCTCGAACGGGTTGTTCAGCGGCGGTTCGGCGGCATCTTCGTTCTCCGTGCCAGCGCGCCAGAAGTGCAGCAACGCGCCGCCGGCATACACCAAGGTGGCGACGCCCAGTGGCCAGAACAGCTGTGGCAGTAAGCTTGAATTGACCAGGCCGACTTCCAGAAGAATGCGCGGAAACATCAATGCCGAGGTGGTGAGCAGGCCGCAGGCCAGCACCGCGTGCAGGTTGCGTCCGGCGGCCAGCCGCGCCAGGGTCACGGTCATTGCCGTGGAAGACACCACGCTGCCCAGCAGCGCAGTGATCAGTAGACCCTGACGCATACCCACCAGCCGAATTGCCACATAAGCGACAAAGCCGATGCTGGCGATCAGCACCACCATCCACCAGATGACGTAAGGGTTGAACACCTGCCAGGGGCCATAGCCCTGATTGGGCAGCGCCGGCAGTAGCACCAGGGAAATAAACAGCAGTTTCAGTGCGCCGGACAGTTCCGCTTCAGTGAGCCGCTGCAGGGCGCCATGCAGGGATTGTTTGAGGCTCAGCAGCAACGCCACTGCCACCGCGCCTGCCGCCGCCAGCCCGGCATACCCGGCCATGGCCAGGCTGCCAAGGAGAAAGGTGATCAGCAACGCCACTTCGCTGGTCATGCCCATATCACCCAGGCGTTTCAATTCGGCAAAGTAGGACGCCACCACGAGCAGGGTAAAACCGGCAAAGATCGCGGCCCAGGCGATGACGCTGAAGTGCTCGCCGAGCAACATAGCAAAGGCCCCGAGTAGGCTGCTCAGGGCGAAGGTGCGAATCCCCGCGACGAGTTTTGAGTCATCAGCATTGCGCCCCTGCCAGCCGCGCTCGGCACCAATCAGCAGTCCGGCGGCTAAGGCGCTGGCAAAATTCAGCAAGGTGTCGAGGGCTTCCGGCATGCGCACGTCCTGGGCGAAGATTGCCGGCAGTTTAGCCAGTGAGTAGCAGGCGCTATTGCGGCAAGTCAGTGTGTGGTGACGTCTATGCGCAAGATTATTCAAGACGACGTGCCCGCGATACGGCAGGCTATTAGGCACAAGGAGGGCGCATGAGCCGTTTGCAACATTTTCTTTATGGTAGTCGCGACAGCATTCCGATGATCGTCGGTATTCTGCCGTTCGGTCTGATCTATGGTGCGCTGGCCAGCTTAGCCGGGCTTAGCCTCGGCCAGGCGCTGGGCATGTCGTTGCTGGTGTATGCCGGCTCTGCGCAATTTATTGCCATCAGCCTGCTGACGCTGGGCAGCGGTGCTGTGGTGATCTTGCTCACGACGTTCGTCGTCAACCTGCGGCATGTGCTCTACAGCGCGGCACTACAGCCTTATGTGGGGCGGCTTGGGCAGCGCTGGCGCGTGCCGTTGGCGTTTAGTCTGACCGACGAAACCTTCGCTGTGGTGCAGCGCCGTTATCTGGCCCGCGGCATGACTGAGCATGGTCAGTGGTACCACGCCGGGGTGGCGTTGGCGCTGTACCTGTCGTGGGTGGGCAGTTCGCTGGTCGGTGCACTGTTTGGCCAGAGTGTGCCAAACAGTGCTGGCTGGGGGCTGGATTTCGCCATGCTGGCGACCTTTATTGGCATTGTGGTGCCGGCGCTGCGCAGCCAACCGCAAATTGCCGCGGCGCTGGTGGCGGGCGCGGTGGCCTTGCTGTGCCATGCCTGGCCGTACAAACTGGGGCTGATGGCGGCCGCGCTCAGCGGTATTGCGGTTGGCGTGCTGCTGGAGCGGCAAAAACCGGCGGTGACGGTCGGGGAGCTCGGCTGATGGATATCTGGCTACTGATCCTTGGCATGGCGTTGATCACATTCGTCATTCGCTACAGCCTGTTTGCCCTGCCAGATCTGCGCTTCCCGCCACTGGTGCGCCAGGGGCTGCATTACGTGCCGACAGCGGTGTTGAGCGCCATTGTGCTGCCGGGCATGCTGATCCCAGATGGCCAGCAATGGGCATTCAATCTGCACAATGCCTACCTACTGGCAGGCCTGGCGACGATTGCCATTGCCGCGCTGACGCGACACCTGCTGGCGACCATTGGTGGCGGCTTGTTGGTGTTCTTCTTGTTGCGTGCGTGGCTCGGTCAGTTACCGATATAAGCGCGGCAAATTTGCCGAAAGTGCAGCAAAAAACCTGCGCTGCTGTGGCTTTGTCGGCTGCTCTTGCAGTCAAATGCCTGACCACCCGCTTGGCCACTGCACAAAGGTACACGGACGATGACCGAACAATCACAATTCGCATTGCTGGGTAAAAAACGCTTTTTACCGTTTTTTATCACCCAACTGTTGGGCGCCTTCAACGACAACATCTTCAAGCAATCGCTCATCCTCGCCATTCTGTTCAAGATCAGTTCGGGCGCTGACAAGGCCTTGCTGATCAACCTCTGCGCCTTGTTGTTTATCCTGCCGTTCTTCTTGTTTTCCGCCCTTGGCGGGCAGTTTGGCGAGAAGTTCGCCAAGGACTCGCTGATCCGCAAGATCAAGTTTGCTGAGATCGTGATCATGCTGCTGGGCGCGGCCGGGGTGTTGCTTGGCAACCTGCCGCTGATGCTCGCGGTGTTGTTTGCCATGGGCACGCAGTCGGCGTTGTTCGGCCCGGTGAAGTATTCGATTCTGCCGCAGCACCTCAAGGAGCAGGAGCTGGTGGGCGGTAACGCGCTGGTGGAGATGGGCACTTTTCTGGCCATCCTGGCCGGTACCATTGGCGCGGGCATCATCATGGGCAGCAGCGCCTACGCCTCGATAGTCGCGGCCAGCGTGGTGACGGTGGCGCTGCTCGGTTACCTGGCCAGCCGCGGCATTCCGGCTGCTGCCGCCGCCATGCCACAGCTCAAACTGGACTGGAACATCCTGCGTCAGTCCTGGTTGATCATGAAACTCGGCCTGGGCCAGCGCCCGGCGGTGTCGCGCTCGTTGGTGGGCAACTCGTGGTTCTGGTTTCTCGGCGCGGTGTACCTGACGCAGATTCCGGCGTACGCCAAGGAGTGGCTGTACGGTGACGAGAGTGTGGTGACGCTGATTCTCACCGTGTTCTCCCTGGGCATTGGCCTGGGCTCGATGCTGTGTGAGCGCATGAGCGGACACAAGGTGGAAATTGGTCTGGTGCCATTTGGCTCAATCGGCCTAACCGTTTTCGGCATTCTGTTGTGGTGGTTTTCCGGCGGCTTTCCTGAAGCAGCGGTGGCGCATGATTGGCTGACGGTGCTGAGTTACAGCCAGGGCTGGTGGATTCTCGGCTCGATTCTGGGCATAGGGTTGTTTGGCGGCTTTTACATCGTGCCGCTGTATGCGTTGATCCAGTCACGCACGGTGGAGCATGAGCGGGCGCGGGTGATCGCCGCTAACAACATCCTCAATGCGCTGTTTATGGTGGCGTCGGCGATTGCCTCAATCCTGTTTCTCAGCGTCGCCGAGCTGTCGATTCCGCAGCTGTTTCTGACCATTTCGCTGATGAACATCGCGGTCAACAGCTACATCTTCAAGATCGTCCCCGAATTCAGCATGCGCTTTATGATCTGGCTGCTCAGCCACTCGATGTACCGGGTTGAGCACAAGGGGCTTGAGGCTATTCCTGATGAAGGCGCGGCGGTGCTGGTGTGCAACCACGTGTCCTTTGTTGATGCGCTGCTGGTCGGCGGCGCGGTGCGCCGCCCGGTGCGTTTTGTCATGTACTACAAGATCTACAACCTGCCGGTGCTCAACTTTATCTTCCGCACCGCCGGCACCGTGCCGATTGCCGGGCGCAACGAAGACCTGCTGATCTATGACGCGGCGTTCAAAAAAATCGCCGAATACCTGCGCAATGGCGAAGTGGTGTGCATCTTCCCGGAAGGCAAACTGACCGGCGATGGCGAGCTCAATGAGTTCAAAAATGGCATCGAGCGCATCGTCGCAGACAACCCGGTACCGGTGATCCCCATGGCGTTACAAGGGTTGTGGGGCAGCTTTTTCAGCCGTGATCCACACAAGGGTTTATTCAAACGCCTGTGGTCACGTATCACCCTGGTGGCGGGTGCACCGGTGCCTGCCGAAGCGGTCAAGCGTGAGCTGTTGCAGGCGCAGGTGGCGGCATTGCGTGGTGAGCGACGTTAGCTCGGTATGACCTAGGGCACTGGTGCTGGTTATCCTCGCTCGGCGGTCTATGGTTGCTGTTGTGCTTAGTCCACGTAAAGGTATTGCGCCATGTCTACGAAAACCCTGTTGCCCCTGCTATGCGCCGGCATGCTTGGCGTCGCTGAAGCCGCCGTGGTGGTCAAAGCGGTGCCCTATGAAATTGACGGTGAGGCATTCGAGGGCATGCTGATTTATGACGATGCGATCACTACGCCGCGTCCGGGCTTGCTGATGGTGCCCAACTGGCTGGGCGTCAGCGAGGACTCGGCGAAGAAGGCCGCACGTGCCGCCGGCGATAAGTACGTGGTGTTTATGGCGGACATGTACGGTAAAGGCGTGCGCCCCACCAACGCTGTAGAAGCCAAAACGGCTGCGACCTTTGTGCGCAGTGATCGGTCACTGATGCGCAAACGGGCCCAGGCGGCGGTGGAGGTGCTTAAGGCGCAAACCGCACAGGTAGCCTTGGATGCCAGCAAACTGGGGGCGATTGGTTTCTGCTTTGGTGGCGGTGCGGTGCTCGAGCTGGCGCGCTCCGGCGCGGAGCTGCAAGGTTTTGTGTCCTTCCACGGCAATCTGGATACGCCTAACCCGAGCGATGCGCAGAACATCAAGGCACCTGTTCTGGTATTGCACGGTGCGGATGATCCGAGCGTGCCTGCTGAGCAGGTCGCAGGCTTTATCGCCGAGATGAAGGCCGCCAACACCGATTGGCAATTGGTCAGCTACGGCGGCGCAGTGCATTCCTTCACCAACCCGCAAGCCAGTGTGCCGGGGCGCAACCAATACCATCCGGTGGTGGCCGCGCGCGCGTTCAAGGCCATGGATGATTTGTTCAGCGAGGCGTTCGGTCAGCGCTGACAGCAACTGCTGCTTTGCTGTGCCAGGCGTGCCCCACCAGCCGGTCAGCCTGGCAGCTCGATCCGCGCAGTCTCACCAGGTACTGACGGCCAGTCCTGCGCGGCCCAGCGCTGGCGGGCCTGGTCGATCAGGGCCTGGTCGCTGGCGACGAAATTCCAGTTGATCCGCCGGGGGCCGACTGGTGCGCCGCCAATCAATACCAGATGGCTCTCGCTACAGGCGCTGAGGGTAAAGGTCTCGCCTTCGGGCATTACCAGCAGGCCGCGCAGTGGCAGTTGCTGTTCATCGAGCGCTGCGTCCCCGTCAATCAGATACAGCGCGCGCTCGGCATGTTCGGTCGGTATCTGCAGTGTGGCCCCGGCGGCCAGCTTGATTTCTGCATAAAGCGTTGGGGAGCACACCGGCACCGGTGATTGCAGGCAGAAACCGCTGCCGGCGATCAGGCAGATGTCCACACCCATACTCGTGCTGCGCGGCAGGCTGCTGGCTGGGTGGTGACTGTAGCTCGGTAGGCCTTGCTCTTCAGCCGTGGGCATGGCCAGCCAAACCTGCAAGCCATGCATGCGTGAGCCGCTGCGCTGCAAGGCTTGAGGGGTGCGCTCGACATGCGCCACGGCTTGCCCGGCAGTCATCCAGCTGACTTCGCCAGGCCTGACCAGTTGATCCGAACCAAGGCTGTCCTTGTGTTGTAACTGCCCTTCGAACAGGTAAGTGAGGGTGGACAGGCCGATGTGCGGATGCTGGTTGATGTTCATCCCGCGACCGGCCGGGTAGGTGTTTTCAAGCATATGGTCGAAAAACACGAACGGGCCGACGCTGCGGCATTTGGCCGAGGGCAGGGGGCGCAGAATGGGTTGTCCGGAGATGTCTTCCTGGCGCGGCTTGATCAGCAGAAAGTCACTCATAATGCGGCCTCGCGCAGTAGGGTGCTGACCTTAACCTCGCTGCTGGTCATCAGTTTGTGCACTGGGCATTTGTCGGCAATACGCAGCAGCTGCTGGCGCTGTGCCTCGTCCAGTGCGCCATGCAGGGTCAGTTCGACATTTAAGCTGTAGACGCCTTGGCGCTCCTGGCTGCTATCACGGCTCAGGGTCACGTCGAGGCCGTCCAGCGGTAAGCCTTTCTGCTTTGCATAAAGTGACAGCGTCAGTGCTTTACACGCGCCGAGTGCCGCGTCGAACAGGTCATGCGGGTCAGGTGCCAACGCTGTACCGCCTAGCTCCACGGCGACGTCGCTATGCAGGGTGTGTGGACCAATGCTGATGCGCTGCAGCAGGCCTTTTTCGTTGCTGATGCTGATCATTGGTACTCCAGTGTCAGGGGCTGAATTGGCAGCCTAGCTTAGGCCATCAGTCGGCGGCCACTGCTTTATATGCGCACATTTACGCCACGCACAGGCAGCCACTGAGCCTGTGTGCCGAGGCCTGCTGACAAAGCACTGAAGGGCAGTCAGTGCTTTGCGAGGGGCGCCAAGCCGGGTGAACTTGCATTCAATACACGGAGTCTATGAGCTCAGTCTGTCAGGAGGACACCGACTTGCTAGCCTTTAAAATCAGTTTTGCCTTGATCCTTGGCTTTGCGGCTCAGTTTGCCCAGGCCCGTGACTATCGCTACAGCGATGCACATCTGCACTACGTCGATTTCTTTCAGGAAAGTGCTGGCATGACTGCGCTGTTTGAGCAGATGGCCGCCGGCAATATCGAACATGTGATGTTGTCGGGCGTTCCAGTGGCGAAGAAGTGGCATGAAGACGAGCCCAAGCGCCCGCGTTACTACGCCGGCGATGATGCCGACGCCTATTGGTACAGTGCCACCGATGTGCTGGTGGCGCACGCATACAAGCAAGTGCCTGCCGAGCAGCGCAAGCGACTGCACCCGTTTCTCTCAGGCTTCAACCCAAATGACAAGAATGCCGATGCGCATATCCGCCGCATGCTCGAGTTCGATCCCGGGCTGTGGCAGGGTATCGGTGAAATATTTACCCGGCATGACGACCTTACTGCGTTGATCAATGGTGATACCCCGCGTGCCAATAACGAGGCACTGGCGCGAGTTTTCCACCTGGCCGCCGAGTACGACCTGCCGGTGATGTTGCATTCCAATATCACCTCCAAGCGTGAGCGTAATCCGTTGTACCTGCAGGAAGTCGAAGACCCGCTGCGCAACCATCCGCATGTGCGGTTTATCTGGGCGCATGCCGGCACCAGCATGGAGATTCATCGGCACCAGGAAAAACTGGGTTTTCTTCTGACCACTCTTCAACGAATGCTCAAGCAGTACCCCAATCTGTATATCGACCTGTCCTGGACCATGCTCCAGCCCTACCTGCTGGACGCCGAGGGTCAGCCTGATCCGGCTTGGGTGACATTGGTCAGCAGCTACCCGGCGCGCTTTATGTTGGGTTCTGACGTGGTTGGCCGGTTTAATGGCCTGGCTGAAAATATGACCGGCTTTAAGCCGTTTCTCGACGCCTTACCCGAGGATGTCGCCCAGCAGGTGGCGCGCGATAACTTCCTCGCCGTGCTGCCACGCAAGGTGCAGGCCGAGCTGGCAGAGTAAGCCTGTCATCGCGCTGTCATACCGGTGTCATAGGCTCGCGCTCATCTAAAAAGGAGCGCGACATGCACTACACCCGTTTCAGCGGCCTGGCCGCACTTGTCCTGATTAGCAGTCTGGCCCAAGCCGAAGTCCGTGTTGAGGGGCCGGTCGAATATGGCGTGTTCGTCAGCGATTATCAGGATTTTCAGGCTGGCGAGCGGGTGCTGGCCCGCAGCAATCAGCAGATCGAAACCGCTGAAGTGATCCCCGCCAAGCTTGGCAGCAAATTCGGCCTGCGCTACAGCCTGGCGGGCAAGCAGGTCAATGACTCGCCGCTGACCCTGCTGTACCTCACGCCGGGGGTGATCACCCCAGATGGCAAGCGTCATGACAAGTTTGTCGTGACGCAAAAGCTGGTGCCCACTGCGCCGCAGGATGTGATGGCCTTCGAATTCACCGAGGCGCACGAAGTGGTGCCGGGAGAATGGCACTTTATGGTGTTTCAGGATGACCGCAAGTTATTGGAGCAGCGCTTTTTCGTGCGCTAAACCTAGGTTAAGGCGTGCTAAAAACCCGAGTATTGGCTCGGGTTTTTTTATGTGACAGTGATCAAGAATATGGCTGTGAGGCCGATAGCTGGAAAGTTGATTGAATGCTGGCTGAAGGCCTTGGTTATGCCCATAAGGCATGCATGGCGCTATGCCGTTGACCATATGTCAGACCGTAAGGACACCCCGTAATGACCCTAAGAAACCTCAATATTGCGCCCAGAGCATCGCTCGGCTTTGGCTTGGTGGCATTGCTGGTTCTGCTACTTGGCAGCTTTTCGTTGTTGCAGATGGCTGAAATGAACAAGCAGTCAGATCAGATAAACGGGAACTGGTTGCCTAGCATTCTCAGTCTGGGCGAGATGAACCAGGATATTTTGCGTTTGCGTGCCCTGACTCTGCGCATGCTGGCCAGTTATGAAGAGACCGTCGTTGCGGATACCTTGCCGCGTATCGAAGAGCTCAGAAACATGCTGGAAAAGGCGCAAGCGGATTACGAGAAACTGATAGTCACCGCCGAAGAGCGCACTGTGTACGAGCGCTTCAAGCAAGGTGAGTACGCTTACTTACAGGAGCAGCGGAAAATTGTTGATGCGATGCGTCAGAATGATGCGTCAGCAGCCCGTGCCGTGATGGAAGGCTCTATCAACTCACATGCTGACAGCATGGCCAAGGCACTGAACGATCTGTCTGTGTTGAATCGCGAAGGTGCCACCGCTGCTGCCAAGAGTAGCGATGAAGTATTTGCTAGCGCGCGTTTGTGGGTGATTACGATGATCGTGCTAGCCGTTTTGCTGACCGTGGTGCTGGCACTGCTGTTGACGCGTAGCATCGTCGCGCCGCTGGCCGAAGCCGTCCGGGTTGCCGAAGTCGTGGCGGGTGGCAATCTCACTCAGTCGATCAATGTGTTGGGTACGGATGAGCCTGCGCGCTTGCTCGGTGCGTTGAAAAGCATGCAGCAGAGCCTGCGCAGCACGATTCAGAATATTTCTGACTCATCTAATCAACTCGCCTCTGCCTCGGAAGAGCTGAATGCGGTCACTGAGGATTCAACCCGCGGCTTGCTGCAGCAAAACAATGAAATCGAGCAGGCCGCCACGGCGGTCAACCAGATGACCAGCGCTGTCGAGGAAGTGGCGCGCAATGCGGTTAGCACCTCGGAAGCCTCCAGCGATTCCAACCGCACCGCGCTGCAGGGCCGTGAGCAGGTTCGCCAGACCGTTGACTCGATCAGCGCCCTGGCTGACGACGTGACCCACACTGCTGTTGAAGTCGAGCAACTGGCTGGCCAGGTACGCGATATCAGCAAGGTGCTGGATGTGATCCGTTCGATTGCCGATCAGACCAATCTATTGGCACTCAACGCCGCCATTGAAGCCGCGCGGGCCGGTGATGCAGGGCGTGGTTTTGCTGTGGTGGCGGATGAGGTGCGCGCCTTGGCTCACCGTACTCAGCAGTCGACCAGCGAAATCGAGCAGATGATCAGTGGTATTCAGCAAGGCACTGATAATGCGGTGAATGCCATGCAGAGTAGCAATACGCGAGCGCGTTCAACCCTCGAGGTGGCCACGGCCGCAGGGCAGGCGCTGGAAGAGATTACTGCAGCCATCTCGCAGATCAACGAGCGTAACCTGGTGATTGCCAGTGCTTCGGAAGAGCAGGCCCAAGTGGCCCGCGAAGTGGATCGTAACCTGGTGAATATCCGTGACTTGTCGATGCAGTCGTCGGCTGGTGCCAATCAGACCACTGCCGCAAGTCAAGAGCTATCGCGCCTGGCAGTGGACCTGAATACGCTGGTGTCGCGTTTCTCGATTTGATCCTGAATGGCCTCGGCTGCAAGAGCGGCCGCCGGCATGTTCAGCCTCTGCGGGTTTTGTAGAGCCGGCAGGTAACCAACAAAAAAGGCCACCCCGAGAGGTGGCCTTTTTCATACTGCAAACAACTGGGGTGGCTTACTTGCCAGCCCAGCGCTTGAGTACCAGTGTCGCGTTGGTGCCACCAAAGCCGAAGCTGTTGCTCATCACTGTATCGAGCTTGGCGTTCTCGACGGTGCTGCGCTGGATCGGCAGGTCGGCGATTTCCGGGTCGACTTCGTCGATGTTGACCGAGCCGGCGATGAAGTTACCTTCCATCATCAGCATGCAGTAAATCGCTTCCTGCACGCCTGCAGCGCCCAGCGAGTGACCAGACAGGCTCTTGGTCGAGCTGATGGCCGGAGCTTTGGCGCCAAACACTTCGCGTACTGCGCGGCTTTCGGCGACATCGCCGACCGGAGTCGAGGTGCCGTGGGTGTTCAGGTAGTCGATCGGTGTGTCGACAGTGGCCAGCGCTTGCTGCATGCAGCGCACGGCACCTTCACCGCTCGGGGCGACCATGTCGTAGCCATCGGAGGTTGCGCCGTAACCGATGACTTCGGCATAGATTTTCGCGCCGCGCTTGAGGGCGTGTTCGAGTTCCTCGACCACGACCATGCCACCACCGCCGGCGATGACGAAACCGTCACGCTTGGCGTCGTAGGCGCGTGAGGCTTTTTCCGGGGTGTCGTTGTACTGGGTCGACAGTGCGCCCATGGCGTCGAACAGGAAGCTCTGGCTCCAATGCTCTTCTTCGCCGCCGCCGGCAAATACGATGTCTTGCTTGCCCAGCTGGATCTGCTCCATGGCATTGCCGATGCAATGCGCACTGGTGGCGCAGGCCGAGGAGATCGAGTAGTTGACGCCCTTGATCTTGAACGGCGTGGCCAGGCAGGCGGACACGGTGCTGCCCATGGTGCGCGGTACGCGGTAGGGGCCAACACGCTTGACGCCTTTCTCGCGCAGGATGTCCATGGCCTCCATCTGGTTGAAGGTCGACGCACCGCCGGAGCCGGCAATCAAACCCACGCGTGGGTTGGAGATGTCTTCCGCGCTAAGGCCGGCGTCAGCGATGGCCTGCTGCATAGACAAGTAGGCAAAGGCGGCGGCGTCACCCATAAAGCGATAGACCTTGCGGTCGATCAGCTCTTCCAGGTTCAGGTCAACCGAGCCGGACACGTGGCTGCGCAGGCCCATTTCGGCATAGGCAGGGTTGAAGCGGATGCCTGACTTGCCTGCACGCAGGCTGGCCGAGACGGTGGTTTTGTCATTGCCGAGGCAGGAAACGATGCCTAGGCCGGTAATTACGACGCGACGCATGCAGAGAGTCCTTTAGAAGTTGTCGGTAGAGGTGAACAGGCCAACACGTAAGCCTTCGGCGCTGTAGATCTCGCGGCCATCGACGCTGACGGTGCCATCGGCAATAGCCAGGACCAGGGAGCGAGCAATGGTGCGTTTGATATGGATGTTGTAGGTGACTTTCTTCGCGGTTGGCAGCACCTGACCGAAGAATTTGACTTCACCCGAGCCTAGGGCGCGGCCACGGCCTGGGTTGCCCTGCCAGCCGAGGTGAAAGCCAACCAGCTGCCACATGGCGTCAAGGCCCAGGCAGCCTGGCATCACCGGGTCGCCTTCGAAATGGCAGGCGAAGAACCACAGGTCTGGAGTGATATCGAGCTCGGCGACTATTTCGCCCTTGCCGTACTTGCCGCCAGTGTCGCTGATATGGGTGATGCGATCGATCATCAGCATGTTCGGCGCGGGCAGTTGCGCATTACCTGGGCCGAACAGTTCGCCACGGCTGCAGCGCAACAGGTCTTCCCGGGTGAAGGCGTTTTGTTTGGTCATGCGAGCTCCTCAATATGTCCCATGCGCCAAGGCTGGGCGAATCGTCCTGGCTGGCGGCGCAGTTTGCTGCGCTTGCCAATAACCTAGTCATAGACTGTTGCGTTGTAGTGAAAGTCACAGCCTTGTGAGTACAGTTGTACTCCGCTCTTGTTGGCCTGTCATAGTGGCCTTACGCATTAGCCTGCAACAGTTCGATCTTCTTGACTACCCATCGACGGACGAGGGGGTAGCCAGCG
The DNA here is from genome assembly GCF_943846705.1 of uncultured Pseudomonas sp. Classification (NCBI taxonomy): domain Bacteria; kingdom Pseudomonadati; phylum Pseudomonadota; class Gammaproteobacteria; order Pseudomonadales; family Pseudomonadaceae; genus Pseudomonas; species uncultured Pseudomonas sp. The sequence goes on from NZ_OX044366.1 coordinate 3,033,105, forward strand.
CTGCAATATTCGTTGCAAATCCGCTCTTTTGAACGGCTTTGCCAGGTAGTCATTCATGCCGCAATCCAGGCACGTTTCGCGGTCGCCCTGCAGGGCGTTGGCGGTCAGGGCGATAATCGGTATCTCAGCACAGCCGGGCAGTAGGCGGATCTGCCGAGTAGCCTCATAGCCATCGATGATGGGCAGCCGGCAGTCCATCAAAATTGCCGCATAACCGTGCTGACTGGCCTGATAGATGGCTTGGGCACCATCGCCAACCAAGCTCACGTGGTAACCCAGGCTGCGCAGCATGGCTTCGATCACGGTTTGATTGACCGGATTATCTTCCACTAACAGCACCGCCTGACCGCTACCCTGGCCCGGCGACTGTGCGCTGTCGCTGGCCGCCGCTGCAGTTTGCTGAGAAAACGGTAGGGGTATCTCCACGGTAAATACCGAGCCATGACCTTCCTCGCTAGTCGCGCGCAGTGTGCCGCCCATACGTTCGACCAGCGTGCGCGCGATAGGCAAGCCCAGACCTGTGCCGCCGTAACGTCTTGAAATAGACGTGTCGGCTTGCTGGAACGCATCGAACATGTGCTCCAGGCGCTCAGGGGAAATACCAATACCACTGTCATGTACCGCGCAACTGAACCACAACACCTGGTTATCCAAGGCCTGCCAGGTGCAGTGCACGCGAATGCTGCCGGTTTCTGTGAACTTCAGTGCATTGCCGATCAGGTTGACCAGGATCTGGCGAATACGCGTCGGGTCTCCGCGAACCTGCAGTTGCTCCAAGCCGTCTTGAGCTTCCAGTTGCAGCAGTAGGCCGCGTTGTTGGGCGCTGTGCTGGAACACTTGAATTGAACTTTGCAGCAGCACCTTGAGATTGAAGGGGATGTGTTCCAGTTCCAATGCACCGCGTTCGATGCGTGAGAAGTCGAGAATGTCGTTGATGACCTTGAGTAGGTGTTCGGTGGACTCGGTGGCCAGCGCCGCGTATTCCGCCTGTTCCTGGGTCATTTCGGTGGTTTCCATGAGCTGCAACATACCCAGAACACCGTTCATGGGCGTGCGTAGTTCGTGGCTCATCATCGCCAGGAAGTCGGATTTTGCGCGGTTAGCCAGCTCGGCTTGTTCGCGTGCCTGGATCAGCAAACTCATCGCCCGCTGTTGTTCTTCACTGGCATTGGCGAGGCCGTGAGCGAGGTTGTTGATGTGCCGCGCCAGTGCCTGCAGCTCGCCTTCGCCGACCTCAGGCAGGGTGGCCTGGTAATTACCGGCTTGAATGGCGCTGACGGCTTCACCCATGGCACTGAGGGGTTGCGACAGGTGGCGGGCTAAGCGGCGAGCCAGAAGGAAGGTTAAAACCAGGGCAAACAGAGCGAGCAGGGCTGCCTTGAGGAGTATTTCCTGCTGCCGGGTGTTGAACGCGTCGCTCGAGATGCCCACGACCACACGCCCTAGATAATCATTCGGGGGAGGCGAAAGGTTGGCATTGTCGCTGTGCATAAAATCTGCGTTGAGGGTGATCTTTTGCAACAGAATCGGCGCTTCGAAGACACTCACCTCGGTCCGGGAAACGCTATGGCTACTGGGTTGTTCGACGTAAAGGAGGATGCGATCGTCGTGGTCGCGCACTTCCAGAAAACGCACGTGCGGGGTCTGTAGCGTGACCCCGAGCAGTGACTTGAGCACTGTCAGGTTGCCGGAAATAACGCCGTACTCGGTGGCTGGTGCGAGCTGGCTGGCGATCAGTTGGCCAGTCTGCTTGAGCTCCAGCTGCAGTTCCTGAATGCGCGTAAAGGTAAAAAAACCGGTCAGCAGCAGGGTCAATAGCAGTGCAGGCCCCACGCTGATGAGCTGGGTACGAGTATGGATATTCCAATGGCGTGGCAGCTTCATGGGTGTTCTCCTTCAGCGAGCTTCTGCGCCAGTGATTCGTTGCTGGGCAATTCAATTGCCAGTGAGCGTGCAACCTGGGGGTTGCTGGTGACCTTGAAGTGACTGGGGTAGCTGCTTTTCGGCCATCTTGCTGGGGGCTGATCGAGGAGTTCCTCAAGGCTGGCCAGCCAGTCATCCTTGTCGCTGTAGATGCTGGCCAAACTACCGGCCTGGACGAAGCTGGCGCTAGGGCCAATCATCGCGCGCTGATGGGTATAGCTGGTGAGCAAGAGGTTCTTCACGGTGTGTGAATTGAACAGCTCTGGGTTGTTGATGCCCAGCAGTACATCGCTGTGTGACAGCAGATAGAGCAGCGGTCGGCTGTCACGCGTATCACTCCAGCGCCGCGTCACGAGCCTCATGCCTTGGGCCGTTGCGGCTTGACGGTATTCATCGAGCAGGAACTCACTGTGCGCGTCATACAGCATGCCGACGCGCAGCGCAGCAGGTAGCAGTAAGCGCAGCAGGCTCATCTGGCGCTGCGGCGAGGGGTCGCTCCAGAGCAGGCTTAGCTGCGCGGGCAGGGTTGCGGGCAAGCTGCTGGCTTGCAGGCGACTGATGCGCAAGGCCAAGGTGGGTGGGCCTGTGGGATCGTTCAGGCGCCAATCCAGTGCTTGTCTATCGAGCAATACCAAGCGGCTGGTGTCAGGTAGTTGCGAGGGCGCGGGGAGTTCGCTCAAGGCAACAAACCTGACCTGATCCTGCGGTCGGCGTTGTTTCAGCTCGTTGACGAACGCCTGGATCGCGGGGTTGTCCGTGCTGCTGCTGAAGATGACTTCGGCGGTCCAGGCGGGCAGTGCAATCAGCAGGCAGCAACAGAGTAATAGCAGGCGGCTCATCCATTGGCCTCAGCAGTTATCCTTGACGGCTCGGGCATCTAAAAATCCAGTTGCGCACTGACATACACCAGGCGGCGCTCGTCATACAGGTTCTCGCGCCAGGTTAGGGCTTCATCATCCAGGCGTTGCTGCACCATAAGCGCCAGTTCCAGGTCGCTTTTACCCAGGTTGAAGCGCTTGGCAACACGCAAATCAGCGCGCTCGAAACGCCGTTCATTGAGCAGGTCCGCGCCATAGTAGAACAGACTGCTCGACCAGCCGCCGCCCCACTCATGTAGCCAGCCGGCAGAGCCGCTGTAACGTGCGGTCAGGCGCCGGTAGGATTTTTCTGAGGTCTCGAAATCTACGTAGGCGTAGGTCAGGCGCAGACGATCCGAGGATGTGAATGTCCAGTCGACTTCAGTTTCCGCGCCACGCAGCCACATGTAGTTGTTGTTGTCTTGGAGGAATTCTTTGATTTTCAGCGGTTCGGCGATCATCCGGTGAATTTCGTCGTTGAACAGCTTGATGTCGACCTGTAAGCCAAAATCGAACTGGCCGTTATAGCCGATCTCACGCGAGCGCATGATCTCTTGCTGCAGGTTGCCGGGCCCTTGCGCAGTCGCGTAGTAATAGGCCGAGTCGCGGCCGTTCAGCGTCGGCGACAAGTTCTCCATGAGGTAGGACCAGTTGACGTTGTTTTCCTGCATGTCCGGTGAGCGGATCGCCTCGGAATAGACGAAGCGCAAGCCGTGACGTGGGGTAATCAAGTAGTTGAGGGCGATGCGCGAGGTCAGCGAGCTGCCGCTGAGGGTATCGTCTTCATGCATGACGCCGCCCTGCAGGACGAAATGTTCACTCAGGTGCCACTCCAGGTGGCCGAACAAACGCCAGATTTCGTTACTCAGGCTGCCTTGAAAGTAGCTTTGCGAATCGCTGCTGTCTTTACGGTAGTTCATGCCGCTGAGCAGGCGCAGGTCATCGCTCAGGCTTAGCGTGTCCTGCAGCTCAAAGTCGTAACGGCTTTCATTAATATTGTTGTTGATGTCGCCACACACTGGCGCCTGCAGCGCGCCGCCGTTGGCATAGAAGTTATTGCCGATGGCGACGGCCAGCGGCCCTGCCGATGCGGGTATTTTTTTGCCTTGTCGGAGTAGCCGGGAGACGGTGTCGAGCATGTCCGGGTCGAGCTTTTGCAGCGCCGCGACTTCTGGCGTGAAGGACAGGGCCAGGTCGCACGTACGCCATTCCTGGGTGCGCTCCCAGCGCTGCGCATAGGCCTGTAGCTGCAGGTTGTGCGTGCTGCTGGTGTCCAGGCTCCAGCGCACCGAGCCGGAAAAATCGCGCGCTTTGATGTCTTTGTTGCTGTCGCCGTTCGGGACTATGCCTCTGACCAAGGCCTCTTCATCGGAATAGAAGTTTTTTTGGTTGCTGCCTTCTTTGGCGGCCAGTTGCCAGTCGAGGGTCTGGCTGTCGTCCAGCGTGTGGCTCGCACTGAACTGCATGCGCGTGCTGCGGCGACTGTCGCGGTAGGGTTGATCCTTGTCGGTGTGGTCAAAGCCGCTGTCTTGTTGGCCAGAGAGCGACAGGCGGAAATCACCGTTCCCGCTGCTGAAACCCTGGCTGCCATACCAGTCATCAATACCGCGCTGGCCGTGGATGTATTTCAAACGTGTGCCATGGCTATTGGCGGGATTACGGGTGGTGATGCTGATTACCCCAGTCAGCGCATTGGCACCGTAGCTGACGGTGTTGGGGCCGCGAAACACTTCAATTCGCTCGATATCTTCCATGGCCAGCGGCAGGTCGCTCCAATCAACGGTGGCCAGACCCGGTCGATACACCGAGCGCCCATCGATCAGCACCTGCAAGCGCCGGGCTGAACCAACCTGGCCGCCATGGTAGTTGACCGTCATTTCGTTGCCTTTGACGTAGCCGACCATCATGCCTGGCACCAGGCGCATCAACTCTGGAATGTCGCGTGCGCCGCTGGCATCAATCAGCGCGCGGTCAATCACCGAAACGCTCCCCGGAACCGCAGCAGGCGACTGTTTCAAACGGGTGGCGCTGAGGATTTCAGGTAGCGCCTGGCCTTGCTCGAACAGGTCTTCGGCCGCTACCAGTGCGGGGGCCAGCAAGGCCAGTGCGCCGATCAGTGATGCTAGGGAGGTAGGGTTAGCCACGCAAACGCTCGGACGATATTCAAAGGCCAGCATGTTAACCGAGGCATCAGGCTTTTGCAGGGGGCACGAGCAATGGCTTAAATTGGTCGTGCACGCTCAGCACCGTATAATGCGGGCGATTTGCCTCTTTCAATGGTTCACCACGGATGTGTTATGACTGATCAGCAACCCATCGCAGTGCTTGGCGGCGGTAGCTTCGGCACTGCAATTGCTAATTTGCTGGCGGAAAATGGCCAGCAGGTCCTGCACTGGATGCGCGACCCCCAGCAGGCCCAGGCGATTCGACTGACCCGTGAAAATCCGCGTTACCTCAAAGGCATCAAAATTCACCTGGGTGTGGAGCCTGTGACCGATCTTGCCGCGGCTTTGCACGCCTGCCAGATGGTTTTTGTCGCCTTGCCCTCCAGCGCCCTACGGCAAGTGTTGCAGCCGTTGGCGGAGCAGCTTGCAGGCAAGCTGTTGGTTAGCACCACCAAGGGGATCGAGGCGCAGAGCTTTCTGTTGATGAGCCAGATTCTTGAGGACATTGCCCCGCAAGCGCGCATCGGCGTGCTCTCTGGGCCGAACCTGGCCCGTGAAGTGGCCGAGCATGCGCTGACCGCTTCGGTGGTCGCCAGTGAGGATGAAGACCTTTGCCAGCAGGTGCAGGCGGCGCTGCATGGCCGCACCTTTCGTGTCTACGCCAGTGGCGACCGTTTTGGTGTCGAACTGGGCGGTGCACTGAAAAACGTCTACGCCATCATTGCCGGCATGGCCGCCGCCATGGGCATGGGCGAAAACACCAAGAGCATGCTGATTACTCGCGCTTTGGCAGAAATGACTCGTTTTGCCGTCAAGCTGGGTGCTAACCCGATGACCTTCCTTGGCCTGGCCGGCGTGGGCGATCTGATCGTCACCTGTTCGTCCGCTAAAAGTCGGAATTACCAAGTCGGTTTTGCCTTGGGCGAAGGCTTGAGCCTGGAGGACGCGGTTGAGCGTTTGGGCGAAGTGGCGGAAGGGGTAAACACCATAAAGGTGTTGAAGTCCAAAGCCGAGGAGCTGGATGTCTACATGCCGCTGGTGGCAGGTTTGCATGCGATTGTGTTTGAGGGGCGTACGCTGGATCAGGTGATTGGCGCGCTGATGAATGCAGAGCCGAAGACCGACGTCGACTTTATCCCCACCAGCGGTTTCTGAGTTTCACCTTTAAGACCTGCAAGGAGATAAACATGAGTGATGGCAATCAGGAACTGCAGCGCGAATCCATTCTGCTGCGCATTCTCTGGATGGTGATGTTCACCATCGTCTGGCAACTGGCGGAATTACTCTTGGGCGCGGTGGTGCTGCTGCAGTTGGCTTACCGCTTGTTCTATGGCGCGCCAAATGCGGGCCTGCTCGGTTTTGGCGACAGCCTGAGCCAGTACCTGGCGCAGATCGGGCGCTTCGGCACCTTTAACAGCGATGAAAAGCCTTGGCCATTCGCTGACTGGCCAACGCCGCAAGCACCGCAGGGCGAAACCCCGCACAGCATACCGCCGGCTGCTCACCCGGTGCGTGACGAAGAGCCCAAGCTGTGAAGCGTCCGCTAGCGAGGGCAGAGCGTTGAAACTGTGGTTGCTGCGCCACGGTGAGGCCGAGCCGTCTGCACGCAGCGATGCCGAACGCAACCTGACGGCCCATGGCCGGCAGCAGGTGCGCGAAGCCGCTGCGTTTGTGCAAGGCCGTCCATTGCAAGCGGTGCTGGTCAGTCCCTATGTGCGCGCTCAGCAGACGGCGGATCTGCTCTGCGAGGTGTTGGCATTCAGCGGCGCGCGGGAAAACGTGGCCTGGCTGACGCCGGAAAGTGACGTGCGTCAGGCCATGCGCGAGCTTGATAGCTACCCATTCAAGGAGCTGTTACTGGTGACCCATCAACCGCTGGTAGGTGCCTTGGCGGGCCTGCTGGTGCATGGTCATCGCCAGCAGCCCTTGACCATGAATACCGCCAGCTTGGCGTTGCTTGAGGGTGATGCGCTGGTCGCTGGGCTGATGACGTTGGCGGCTCACCAGCACCCTGTGCAGTGCTGACGTAGCAGTACACACCGAAACATTTCTCCTCTTGCGGGTCACCTTTGTGCGTGGAATAGTCCAACCAAGCAATTGCTTGGTTGGCTCCACAAAAACTACAAAGGAGGAAGCCCTGTGGCTGATGCAAACCGTTTGCCGCTTGAGGTGTTTTATGAGCGTGAGGCTCTGCACCCGAATAAACGCTACATGGTGCAGCCGCTGCCGGGCGGTCAGCTGCAGGAACTGAGTTGGGCTGATGTCGGCGAGCAAGCGCGCCGTGCGGCTAATTGGCTGCGTAGCCGGGAATTGCCGCAGGGCAGCCGGATTGCGATTATTTCCAAGAACTGCGCGCACTGGATTATCAGTGATCTGGCGATCTGGATGGCCGGCCACGTCTCGGTGCCGCTCTACCCGAACCTTACCGCCGAGTCGGTCGGCCAGGTGTTGCGCCATTCCGAAGCGGCGCTGGCATTTGTCGGCAAGCTGGATGACTGGCCGGCCATGGCTCCGGGTGTGCCGGAAGAGATTGCGACTATTGGCCTGCCATTACGCCCGCAAGGCGCGTTCAGCTTTACCTGGGCTGAGTTGCAGGCGTGCGCGCCGATCCAGGACAACCCCAAGCCGGCCGCCGATCAGCTCGCCACCATCATCTACACCTCGGGTACCACCGGCACGCCGAAAGGGGTGATGCAGCACTTCAGTAACTTCGGTTTTGCGGCCACGCACGCGACCAAGCTGTTCGGTGTGGGGGAGGCTGACCGGGTGTTGTCCTACTTGCCGCTGTGCCACGTGGCCGAGCGCATGTTTGTCGAACTGGCTTCAATTTATTCAGGGCAAACGATTTTCTTTGCCGAGAGCCTGGATACCTTCCTCGAAGACCTCAAGCGTGCGCGCCCGACAGTATTGTTCGGCGTGCCGCGGATCTGGACCAAGTTTCAGATGGGCGTGTACAGCAAGATGCCCGCTGAGAAACTCGACTTTCTACTCAAGCTACCCCTCATCGGCCGCATCGTCGGCAAGAAGGTACTGGTTGGCCTGGGCCTGGATGCCGTGCGCTACGCGCTGTCGGGTGCGGCGCCAGTGCCGGAGGCATTGCTCAACTGGTACAAGCGCCTCGGGCTGGAGGTGCTTGAGGTGTATGGCATGACCGAGAACTGCGGTTATTCGCATGTCTGCCGGCCCGGCAAATTCCAGCAGGGCTGGATTGGCCAAAACAACCCAGGGGTTGAGGTGCGGATTGCCGAAGATGGCGAGGTGCAGGTACGCAGTGGCGCGACCATGCAGGGCTATTACAAAGACCCGGAGAAATCCGCCGAGACCATCACCGCCGATGGCTTCCTGCGTACCGGTGACAAAGGTGAGCAGGACGCCCAAGGCAACCTGCGGCTGACTGGCCGGATCAAGGAGATTTTCAAAACCAGCAAGGGCAAGTACGTGGCGCCGGCCCCCATCGAGAACCGCTTGAGTGAGCACTCGCGTATCGAGCAGGTGTGTGTGGTTGGCGATGGCATGGCCCAGCCCATGGCCTTGTGCGTGCTCTCCGAGGTGGGACGCAGCGAAGCGGCCAACAGTGCTCGGGGCGAGCTGGAAAGCAGCCTGAAAAAACTCTTGGAGCAGGTCAACCAGAGCCTCGATAAGCACGAACGACTGCAACGCCTGGTGCTGGTCAAGGAAGTCTGGGCAGTCGACAACGGCTTTCTCACGCCAACCCTGAAAATCAAACGCGCAATAGTCGAAGGTACCTACGCTGAGCGTTTTAGCGAGTGGACTGAGCGCAGCGAAGCGGTGCTCTGGCATGAGTAAGTAGGCATCTGGCCGGCATTGGTGCCGGCCACTTTCTTGCGCAACATACTTTTAAGGATTGACTATGGCCCTCTGGCAGCAAACCCCGAACCTTGAGCAGCTCAATGGCTTTCTGCAGAACACCATTGGCGAACAATTGGACATTCGCTTCGAGTCCTTCGACGACGAGTCGATCACCGCCAGCATGGTGGTCGACTCGCGTACACATCAACCCTATGGGCTGCTGCATGGCGGTGCTTCAGTGGTACTGGCGGAAACACTCGGCTCGACCGCCAGCCACCTGTGCATCGACAGCAGCAAGTTCTACTGCGTCGGCCTGGAGGTGAATGCCAACCACCTGCGTGGCGTGCGCAGTGGTCGAGTCACTGCGGTGGCGCGGCCGGTTCACCTGGGGCGGACCACCCACGTCTGGGACATCCGCCTGAGCGGTGAGGATGGCAAAGCCAGTTGTATTTCCCGGTTAACCATGGCCATCGTGCCGCTGGGAGAAAACGACCCGGCTCAGCGCTAACAGGCAAAACCCGCCAGTGCTGCGCTGGCTGGCGAGCTGCCCATCAGGTTTGGCCATAGTGCCGTCATTCACTGGCCGTTTTGTCATTGCCGCACGTGCATGGCTACCGGACAATCATCACTCATTACCCTTATAAGTCTGCCGCCATGACCCAGCACGTGTTCTTCGCCCATGCCAATGGCTTTCCTTCGGCCACCTACGGCAAGTTGTTTGCCGCGCTGGCACCTGACTATCAGGTGCAGCACCTTGAGCAGCATGGTCACGACCCGCGCTTTCCGGTGAATGAAAACTGGAGCAACTTGGTCGATGAGTTGATTCATCACCTCGAAGCCAATCAGCAGCCGGTATGGGGTGTGGGCCATTCGCTGGGTGGGGTGCTGCATTACCATGCCGCCTTACTCCGTCCGGAGTTGTACTGCGGGGTGGTGATGCTCGACTCGCCGGTGCTGACCCTGGCCGACAAAATCGTCATTCGTGCGGCTAAACGCTTTGGCTTTATCGACCGCATCACCCCGGCCGGCCGCACCCTGGGGCGGCGCGAGGAGTTTATCGACCTGGCCGAAGCGCGCCGTTATTTCGCGGCCAAAAGCCTGTTCAGCCGCTTCGATCCGGAATGTCTGGATGCCTATATTGAGCATGGCTTGCAGGCGAACGCGAACAGCCTGCGCCTACGCTTTGATCCAGCCACGGAAATCAGCATCTACCGCAACGTGCCGCACACCAGCCCTGGTCGGCCGCAACAGTTGCAGGTGCCGCTGGCCGTGGTTCGGGGTCAGCACAGTCGCGTGGTCATGCCGCACCATACCCACCTGGTGCGGCGCGTGCCGAAAGGCGAATACTTGACGTTACCCGGCGGCCATATGTTTCCTCTGGAGCGTCCTCAGGACACCGCGCAGTTGCTGAAGACGCTGTTTCAGCGCTGGTCTGGTCAGCCCACAAGCGAGCAAAGTGCATGAGCCTGAATTTCGAAGAGGTGCGTCTGCGCCTGCCACACATTGAACTGGCAGCCCATCTGTATGGGCCTGAAGATGGCCTGCCGGTGATTGCCTTGCACGGCTGGCTTGACAATGCCGCCAGCTTTGCCCGCCTGGCGCCGCTGTTGCCGGGCTTGCGCATCGTCGCCCTGGATTTTGCCGGGCATGGCCACTCTGATCACCGCCCGCCAGGCAGCAGTTACGCCATCTGGGATTATGCCTACGATGTGCTGCAGGTCGCCGAGCAGTTCGGCTGGCAGCGTTTCTCCCTGCTCGGGCATTCCATGGGCGCGATTGTCTCGGTGCTGCTGGCGGCGGCCATGCCCGAGCGTGTCGAGCGTTTGGCGTTAATTGACGGGCTAATTCCCTATACCGGCGAGGCGGACAGCTCACCGCAGAAACTCGGCGAAGCGCTCAAGGCGCAGCTGGCCTTGGCCGGTAAAAACAAGCCGGTGTACGCCGAGTTTTCCCGCGCGGTTGAAGCACGCATGCGCGGCGTCGGTGCGGTCAGTCGCGAAGCGGCCGAGCTGCTCGCCCAGCGTGGCCTGATGCCGGTGCCCGGTGGCTATACATGGCGTACCGACAGCCGCCTGACCCTACCGTCACCGTTGCGCCTGACCCATGCGCATGCGTTGGCGTTTGCGCGCGGCCTGCAATGCCCGACTAAATTGCTGATGGCGCAACAAGGCATGCTGCTGGCCCAACCGAGCATCCAGCAATTGCTCGAAGGCCTGGCCGTTGAGGCGGTGCAGTTGCCCGGCGGGCATCATTTGCACCTGGATGACGAGCAAGGTGCAGCGCTGGTAGCAGACTGTTTCAAAGCTTTCCTGGGTGCGTCTTGACTTGATCTAGGTAACTGGGGAAGGTGTGGCGATAGCCATGGAGATTTGCATGATCGACCTGTATACCGCCGCCACCCCTAACGGCCATAAAGTGTCCATCGCACTGGAAGAGTTGCAACTGCCTTATAACGTGCAGGCATTGAGCTTCGACAAACAGGAGCAGAAGGCTGCGGCCTTTCTCAAGATAAACCCCAATGGCCGCATCCCGGCGATTGTTGATCGCGGCAACGACGACTTTGCGGTGTTTGAGTCCGGTGCCATTCTGCTGTACCTGGCCGAGAAAACCGGGCAGCTGCTGCCCAGCGACGGCAAAGCCCGTTCGCGGGTAATCCAGTGGTTGATGTTCCAGATGGGCGGCGTCGGCCCGATGCAGGGCCAGGCCAATGTGTTTTTCCGCTACTTCCCGGAAAAGCTGCAGGGGCCTATCGACCGCTATCAGCATGAAACCCGGCGCCTCTATGAGGTGCTCGACACGCGCCTGAGCGAAGCGCAATACCTGGCCGATGACTACAGCATTGCCGATATCGCCACTTATCCCTGGGTGCGGATCCATGAGTGGGCGGGTGTTGCGGTCGACGGGCTGGAGCATCTGCAGCGCTGGATGAATGAGTTGGCTGCGCGCCCGGCGGTGCAGCGGGGCCTGTTGGTGCCGCCGCGCGAAGAAGACGGCGATAAAATCGTCAAGGCCGGCCAGTCGATGTTGATCAAATGAGCCGGGTTAATCGGTTTTGCCTCGGCTTGAGTGTGCTGCTGGCCAGTACTGTTGCCTGTGCCGACGTTGCCGGCAGTCATGACCTTGAGGTGCTGCCGCGTTTTGCTGAAAGCAAGATTGTCAGCTTCAAGGACGTTGCCGAGCAGGAACGCATCTACCCGCAAGGGTCGATCCGGCGCATCAGTGGCACCTTGCGCTACGAGCGCGAAGTCGCCGCTAAAGGTCAGCTAACCGCCGTGACTTATGAATTGCCGCGCAGCCACTCGGCCAATGAGGTGTTCGCCAATGCCCGTGCCGCCCTGCAAGCGCAAGATGCCGAGCTGCTGTACTGGTGTGTAGGTCGCGAATGCGGCTCAAGCAGCCTGTGGGCGAACGCGGTATTCGACAATACCAAGCTGACGGGTGCTGATGACGAGCAAACCTATGCGTTGTTGCGCCTGGCTGAACCACGTCAGGACAGCCTGTTGGCGTTGTACAGCATCACTCGCGGTAACAAGCGCGCCTACCTGCATGCCGAATTACTCACGGCCAATGCAGCATTGGGTGAAGTGTTGCCAACACCGGCTACCTTGCAGCGCCAGCTGAAAAGTACTGGTGAACTGCGTCTGACCAAGCAGGTCGAACCTAGCGCTGCCTGGGTCGAACTGCTGGCGCGCAGCCTCAGGCTGGACAGCACGTTGCGCGTCAGTATCAGCGGTGCGCAGGCGCAAGCCTGGCGTGAGGCACTGGTTGCACAGCGGGTTCGCGCCAGCCGTCTGGAACTGGGTGAGCCTGATGTCAATGGCGTGCAACTCAACGTGCTGCGCTAGACCGTCATTTGCGCTGCGTTTGTCGTTATAAATTTTCCGGCTCTGACCCTTGTGGCAGAGCCGTTTTCGTTGTGCAGGGAGCTGAATGAATGGCCAATAATGATCGGCTGCTGGTGCAGATACTGCTTCTCGTCTTGCTTGGTGCCAGCCTGTGGGTGCTGGCACCGTTTTGGTCGGCGCTGTTTTGGGCAGCGGTGCTGTCCTTTGCCAGCTGGCCGGTGATGCGCGTACTGACGCGCTTGCTCGGCGGTCGTCAGGCGCTGGCTGCAGGTCTACTGACTTTGGTCTGGACCGTGGTGGTTGCGGTGCCTTTGCTGATGCTCGGGTTCAACCTGGCGGATCACATCAAGGATGCCACCGCGTTGCTCAAGGGGTTCCAGGTTGAAGGCTTACCGCCGGTGCCCTCCTGGTTGGCAGATGTGCCGCTGGTGGGTGATCGCCTGGTGGGCTTCTGGCTGACCATTGACCAGCAGGGCGCGGCATTTTTCGCCACAGTCCGGCCGTATCTGGGGCAGGTTGGCAACTGGCTGTTGGCGCGCAGTGCGCAGATCGGTGGCGGCATATTGGAACTGGCGCTGAGCCTGATCCTGGTGTTCTTTTTCTACCGCGACGGGCCTCGGCTGGCCGCGTTTGCGCAAAGCCTGTTGCAACGTTTGATCGGTTCTCGTGCCGACCACTACTTGGAGTTAGTGGCCGGTACGGTTCAGCGGGTGGTCAACGGCGTGATCGGTACCGCAGCAGCGCAGGCCACTCTGGCGTGGGTCGGCTTCACCATCGCCGGTGTGCCGGGGGCGCTGGTGCTGGGTGTTATGACGTTCGGCTTTAGCCTGATCATGGTGCCACCACTGGTCTGGGGGCCTGCAGTGGCTTGGTTGTTCTGGCAGGGCGAGGCCGGCATGGGGATCTTCTTACTGATCTGGGGCTTTTTTGTGATCAGTGGCGTCGACAACATTCTTAAGCCATACCTGATCAGCCGCGGCGGCAACCTGCCGTTGATCGTGGTGCTGCTCGGGGTGTTTGGCGGCATCCTGGCGTTTGGCTTTATGGGCCTGTTCCTCGGCCCAACCTTGTTGGCGGTGGCCTACAGCCTGCTGAGTGACTGGGTGGGCAGCCCTGCCGGGAGCATTGTGCTCACCAGCAGCGAGCCCGCCGACCAGCCGCACAGCTAAACGCTCAGTGGCTAGTGATCGCCGCGCTCGTATTTATCTAGGGTATCGCTGGCGATCTGCCGGCCGAGCATGATCAGCTCCGGGGCCTTGTAGAACTCGAAGAAGCGGCATACGCGCTTGGGCACGTTGATCAGGATGTCTGGTGGGTAGCCGGCGATTTTGTACTGCGCCAGGGAGGTCTGCATGACCTCGAAGCTCTGGTTGATCAACTCCAATAAAGAGGCCGGGCCACTGAGGTCGGCCACCCGCGAGCCGCTGGCGGATTTGGGGGCGGCGGGTTTGTCCTGGTTGCCGCGGCTTTGTTGTTGCCAGGGGTTGATGGCTTCAGGCTGCAAGGAGCTGTCATGTTCTTCGAGCAACAGCATTTCGTCCTCCTCGCTGTGTTTACGCTTGAACGAGGGCAGGTGCGAGCCCAATGAGCTCATCAGCAGATCGAAGCGGCCTTTGAGTGCCGGCGTACGTTCGATGATCGGCAGCTCGTAATGCCGCTGATTAGTCGAGTTAAGGTTGACCGCGACAATCAAATCGCAGTGGCTGGACACCACCGGGACGATGGGTAACGGGTTGAGCAAGCTGCCATCGACCAGCATGCGGTTGCCTTGCACCACTGGGGTGAACAGGCTGGGAATGGCCGCCGAAGCGCGCATGGCCTGGTGCAAACAGCCTTCCTGAAACCAGATTTCCTGCTGGTTGGTAAGGTCGGTGGCGACTGCCGTGAAGGGGATGCGTAGATCCTCGATGTCGATCTCGCCGAGCATTTCACGAATCTTGCCGAAGACCTTCTCGCCACGAATCGCGCCGAGGCTAAAACTCACATCGAGCAGGCGTAATACATCCAGGTAATCCAGGCTTTGGGTCCACTCACGGTATTCCTTGAGTTTACCGGCGGCGTAAATTCCGCCGACCACCGCGCCCATGGAGCAGCCGGCAATGCAGGCAATTTCATAGCCACGGGCTTCTAGTTCTTCGATCACGCCGATGTGCGCATAACCACGCGCGCCACCGGAGCCCAATACCAGCGCAATGCGCTTACTCATTCGTATGCCCCTCGTATCGATTTATGCAACGAACATACGCGCGCTGCAGTGCGCCGCCAAGGCGCGATTTGCTAGTATCCGCGGCATTCGTGCTTGAGCGTGGAGTTGCTTGAGGCTGCGGCACTTTTATCTGTTTTACGCGTCATAGTGGCTGTGTTGATGTGTTGCCCTCAGGTGCGGCCATACGCCCTGATACACGCATTCAATCGTACATCTCTCTTCCTGGAGTTACCTGATGAAACTATGGATCGTGCTGCCAATGTTGTTGCTGGTGCTCAGCGGTTGCGCCGGTAAAACGGCTTATCGTGACAGCTGCGCCAATCAGCTGGACGCCGCTTGGCGGGAGCTGGATCTGGCCAAGGCCGAGGGGTTTGCCGGTACGGTGAGTTACTCCAAGGCACTGTCGCTGCTGACGGCGGCGAAAACTCAGCAGCAGTTTGAGGCTTATAAAGGTTGTACGGCCAAATCCGAGCGGGCGCGCTTCTATATCCGAGAGTCGCGAGCGGGTCGTTAATGCAACTGGATTTCAGCACCCTTGAACCGCTTGAGCGTTACCGCTGGCTAGCGTCGACCATCACTCCGCGGCCGATTGCCTGGGTTTCCAGCCTGTCGGCAGGCGGGGTCAGTAATCTGGCGCCGTTTAGCTTCTTTACGGTGATCAGCGATGACCCCGCGACCTTGCTGGTCAACGTCAATCACCGTGCTGACGGTGACCTGAAAGACACGCTGCTGAATGTTCAGGCCACCGGCGAACTGGTGATTCAACTGGTCGGCTTTGCGCAGGCAGAGGCGATGAATGCCAGTGCGGCAGTATTGCCTCATGGCATCAGCGAGTTCGAGCACTGCGACATCGCCTGTGTGCCGTCAGTCCAGGTTAAGCCGCCGCGGGTGGCGGGTGCGGCGGTAGCCTTGGAGTGCCGTCTGGTCGAGGCCATGCCTTACCCTGCGGCTGCGCCGAACTGCCACCTGTTATTTGCCGAGGTGCTGCTGGCGCATATTGATGAGCGGGTGCTCAATGAGCAGGGGCGGATCGACAGCAACCGGCTCGATTTGATTGGGCGCCTCGGCGGCAGCGGTTACACCCGTACCGAGCAACGCTTTGAGCTGCAGCGCCCTTAAACCGGGCGCTTGAGCTGGCGCAGTAGGCATTTCTCCGCTTCAACACAGGCGCATACCCCCAGCGCTACCAGCAGGCACCAGCCCCAGGCGAAAGCCGGCAGGGCGGCAGTGGCAAAGACCTGCTGCATGACCGGCCAATAGGTCAGCAGCAGTTGCAGGCTGAGCAACAGGCCGACCATGCTCCAGACCATTGGATTGCTGCCTAGGGATAAGTTGGCCGGTCCTTCGAGGCGACGGCTGCTGAACAGGTAGCCAATCTCGCAGGCAACCAGGCTGTTGACCGCCAGGGTGCGACTGCTGTCCAGGCTCCAGCCTAGCGCTTGGCTAAAGAGAAACAGGCCCAGGCTGGTCAGGGTCATCAGCACCGCGATAAAGGCCACGCGCCAGAGCAGGTGACCGCTAAGCAGGTTGAGCTTCGGGTCTCGCGGCGGGCGGCGCATCAGGTTGGCTTCTGCCGGCTCAAATGCCAGGGCCAGCGCCAGGGTCACGGCAGTGATCATGTTGATCCAGAGAATCTGCAACGGGGTGATCGGTAACGTCAGCCCCAGCGCGATGGCGGTCAGCAGGATCAACGCCTCGCCGCCATTGGTTGGCAGGATAAACAGAATGGTTTTCTTCAGGTTGTCGTAGACGGTGCGACCTTCCTCGACCGCATTGGCGATGGTGGCGAAATTGTCGTCAGTCAGCACCATCTGCGCGGCTTCCTTGGCCGCTTCGGTGCCCTTGATGCCCATGGCAATGCCGATGTCTGCGCGTTTCAGCGCGGGCGCGTCGTTAACGCCGTCGCCGGTCATGGCCACCCGCGCGCCATGGGCCTGCAGGCGTTCAACCAGGCGCAACTTGTGCGCTGGGCTGGTCCTGGCAAACACGCAGGTTTCGGGCAGTAGTTGATCCAGTTGTGAGTCGCTGAGCGTATCGAGTTCAGCGCCAGTCAACGGTTTGCCAGCGCCCAGGCCGAGGCGTTGCGCGATAGCGCCGGCTGTCCCGGCGTGGTCGCCGGTGATCATCTTTACCGCGATGCCGGCACGCTGGCACTCGGCGATGGCGGCAATGGCTTCCTGACGGGGTGGGTCAAGCATGCCGACTAGGCCGAGCAGCACGTAATCACCATTCAGGTCTTGGTAGTCGAGCGTTTGTTGCGGGGCGCTGAGCGACCGTATGGCCAGGCCGAGCATGCGCAAGCCCTGACTGGTGCCACTGTCCAGCGCTTGATGCCAGTGTCTCAGATCGAGCTGCTCGGGATGGCCGTCGCGCCATTGGCGGTTGCAGGCGGCGAGCAGGCGCTCGGGTGCACCGATCATATAAATCAGCGCATGGCTGGCGTGATCATGGTGCAGGCTGGCGGTGCAGCGTTGCTCCGAGCTGAAGGGTATGGCGTCGACCTGGGGCAGGTTTTCGGCCTCATGCTGCAGTTGCAGGCCAACCTTGCCGGCGAGCGTCAGCAGAGCGGCTTCAGTTGGGTCGCCGGTGATGCACCAGCCGCTGTCGTGGCTGAGCAGGCTGGCGTTGTTGGCCAGCAGAGCGGCGCGGGCCAATTCGCGCAGGTCATCGGCGGCGTCGAGTTGGCACAACTGGCCATCATCACAATGAATACTCCCTTGTGGGGCATAGCCTACGCCGTCGATGCGGTAGTGGTGGGCTGCGGTAAACACCTGCTGCACGGTCATCTCGTTGCGTGTCAGGGTGCCGGTTTTGTCCGAGCAGATCACCGTAACCGCGCCCAGACTTTCCACCGCCGGCAGGTGGCGAATAATTGCCCGCCGCTTGGCCATGCGCTGCACGCCGAGGGCGAGAATAATAGTCAGCACTGCTGGCAAGCCTTCAGGGATTGCCGCAACCGCCAGGCTGACGGCCGCCAACAGCATGGCTTCGCTGCTGTAACCACGCAGCAGTACGCCAAAGGTAAAGGTCAACAGCGCCAGAACGAGAATGCCCAGCGTCAAGTGGCGGGCAAACGTGGCCATATCAACCAGCAGTGGCGTTTGCAGGCGGACTACTTTTTCCAGCATGTGGCTGATTTTGCCCAGTTCTGTTTGCCGAGCGGTGGCCACCACTACACCTGCAGCACTACCGGCATTCACCAGAGTGCCGGAGTAGGCCATGCAGCGCCGGTCGGCGAGGCTGTTAGTTGCAGCGACTGCGTCAGGGTGTTTGGCCACGGGCAGTGATTCGCCGGTCAGCGCTGCTTCATCCAGGCGCAGGTCACGGGTTTCCAGCAGGCGCAGATCCGCAGGCACACGGTCACCGGCCTCCAAGATTACCCAGTCACCAGGCACCAATTGCTCGGCGGCGATGCTTTGAGTTTGACCGTTGCGGCGCACCCGGCTTTCCAGACTGAGCATGTGCTGTATGGCCAACATGGCATGCTGGGCTTTGCCTTCTTGTATGAAGCCGACCAGGGCATTGAGTAACACCACAGCAAAGATCACCGCGCTGTCGAGCCATTCACCCAGCGCAAGTGTGAGCAGGCATGCGCCGAGCAACACGTAGATCAATACGTTGTGAAATTGCTGGGCAAAGCGCCTGAGTGGTCCGCTGACCTGCTGTTGTGGCAGTTGGTTAGGACCGTGCTGATTGCGGCGCTGCAGGGCGTCAGCAGTGCTCAAGCCTTGAACGCTGCTATTGAGCTGTTGCAGGCATTGTTGACCTGATAAGGCGTGCCACGTCTGGCCAGATGGCTCTTGCATGATCTACTCCAGCGCGTTTGGCTTTTAGCTTAGTCACTCCAATACGGCTCAATGCCGGCGTGGATCAATTGATTGGCACACAAGTTCGTCAGTAAAGGTTTCCAGCCGCTATGCCCTGGCGGCGCGGCGCAGTAGCATCGCCCGTTAGTCTTAAAGGAGTGAAGCATGCGCGCCAAACTGGAAACTGTGCTGCAGACGGTCAATCAAGTGCTGTTAGGCAAGGAACCGCAGGTGCGTCTGGCATTGACCTGCCTGTTGGCCCGGGGCCATCTGTTGCTTGAGGACTTGCCTGGCATGGGCAAAACCACCCTCAGTCATGCGCTGGCTAAGGTGCTGGGGCTGAGTTTTCAGCGTATCCAGTTCACCTCCGATCTGCTCCCCGGCGACATTCTTGGCACCTCGGTATTTGATAAAGACACGGGGCAGTTTGTCTTCCACCCCGGGCCGATTTTCGCTGAATTGGTGCTGGCTGATGAGATCAACCGCGCCACGCCAAAAAGCCAGAGCGCTTTGCTTGAGGCTATGGAAGAGGGCCAGGTGACCATCGAAGGTGCAACCCGGCCCTTGCCCGAACCCTTCTTTGTGATTGCCACGCAAAACCCGGTGAGCCAGGGCGGCACCTTTGCGTTGCCCGAGTCGCAACTAGACCGTTTTCTGATGCGCCTGTCGCTCGGCTATCCCGGCAAAGCGGCGGAAAAAGCGCTATTGCTCGGTGATTCGCGGCGCTCCTTGCTACCCGGTTTGCCGGCCTTGCTGGATCACCGCGAGTTGGCGCTGCTGCAGGCTGAGGTACCCAAAGTACGTGCCAGCGATGCCTTGGTCGACTATGTGCTGCGCCTGGTCGATGCCACCCGCACGCAGCCGCAGTTCGCCTGGGGCCTGTCGCCACGGGCCAGCCTGGCGTTGCTCGCGGCCGCACGTGCGTGGGCGTTTCTCGATGGGCGCGACTATGTGATTCCGGAAGATGTTCAGGCTGTGCTGCCTTCGGTGGTCGGCCATCGCCTGCGTGAGCGTGCAGACCCGGCCGGGCATGGTGCGGGCAGTTTGGTGCAGTGGCTGCTGCGCGAGGTGCCGGCGCTTTGATCGCTCAGCTCAAGCCGCGTTGGCAGCGCTGGTTGGCCCGGCGCATACCGGCCGCCGCCAGTGTGCGCTTGAGCCAGCGGCGGATTTTCATCATCCCCAGCCGGGTCGGCGCGGCCTTCATGCTGGCGCTGTTGTTGATGCTGCTGGCCGCGATCAACTATCAGAACAGCCTGGCTTATGGCCTGACCTTTCTTCTGGCCTCGGTCTTTGTAGTCGCCATCCTGCATACCTACCGCAACCTGGCTGGGTTGATCCTCAAAGCCGGTAACGCACCAGCGGTGTTCGTCGGCGAGCCGGCCGGCTTTCGCGTGCGCCTGGAAAGCAGCCAGCGAGCCCATCAGGCGATCAGCCTGGGTTGGCCAGCAGCCGAGTTGCAGACCCAGGATGTACCCGCGCTGGGAGTCAGCGAGTGTCAGTTGAGCCTGCCAACCTTGCAGCGCGGCTGGCTGCGACCTGGTCGCCTGCGGGTCGAGAGCCGTTTTCCGCTGGGTATTCTGGTGGCCTGGAGTTGGCTTGATCTGGATCAGCGGGTGCTGGTTTATCCACGCCCTTTGCCGGGGGATCTGCCACTGTCTGCCGGTATCAGCGAGGATCAGGACGAGGAGGGCAGCCGTCCTAATGGCCAGGGCGTGGACGATTACCAAGGCCTGAAAAGCTACCAGCCGGGCGACTCCAAGCGCCGCCTGCACTGGAAAGCCTATTCCCGTGGTCAGGGCCTGCTGGTCAAGGATTTTGCTTCCATCACCGGGCGTGAGGTGCAGCTGGATTTCGAGGCCTTGGCCGGTGATGTTGAAACGCGGCTGTCATTGCTCTGCCATTGGGTGCTGCAGTTGTCCGAGCGCCAGCAGCCGTTTGCCCTGAGCCTGCCGGGCCAGCTGCTGAGCGCCGACAGTGGCGAGCTGCACCGTGATGCCTGTCTGCGCGCACTGGCGCTGTTCGGACGGGCATCATGAGCCGTGCTACCGCGATTCCACGGATCAGCCTGACCTGGCTACTGGTGGCGCAGGTGCTGGTGATCATTCCGCACCTGAGCCATTTGCCGTTGTGGATCATCGGCCTGTGGCTGGGCAGTGCGGCCTGGCGCGTGCAAATCTTCCGCATGCGCGCCCGCTACCCGAATGCCTGGGCCAAGGGCGGCTTGATGCTGGCGGCGGCGGTAGGGGTGTTTATCTCCCGTGGCAGCCTGGTCGGTCTGGATGCCGGGGTGGTGTTGCTGATTGCCGCTTTTGTCCTCAAACTGCTGGAGATGCGCACGCGGCGTGATGCGCTGGTGCTGATTTTTCTCGGCTTCTTCGTGGTGGTCACCGCTTACCTGTTCGACGACAGCATGCTGATGGCCTTGTACAGCCTGTTGCCGGTTACCGCCTTACTGGCCGCGCTGATTGGTTTGCAGCAAAGCAGCCTGGCCACGCAGCCCTGGCAAACCGCACGCCTGGCCGGCGGGCTGCTGCTGCAGGCGCTGCCGGTGATGCTGCTGCTGTTTATCTTCTTCCCGCGAATGGGTCCGTTGTGGTCATTGCCCGTGCCCAATGACAAGGCCACCACAGGCTTGTCGAACAGCATGGCGCCGGCTGATATTGCCGACCTCAGTCGCTCCGCCGCCTTGGCCTTTCGCGCCAGTTTCAACGGAGCAACGCCGCCACGCAGTGAGTTGTATTGGCGTGCACTGACCCTGGATCGTTTTGATGGGCGGCGCTGGTCGCAATCCGATTACGCCGAGTTTGCCTCGGGGGCGCAGTGGCAGAAGCACGGCGAGGCATTGAGCTACAGCATCATCATGCAACCGAGCGGGCAGCGCTGGCTGTTTGCCCTGGATGTGGCGCAAACCTCACTGGAGCAAACCCGCCAGATGAGCGACTTTCGCCTGCAGCGGCGCCAGCCGGTGGAGCGTTCGCTGATCTACCAGGTCAGCTCCTGGCCGCAGGCGTTGCGTGAGCCGCAGTTGGCCGCCGAACCCATGCGCCGTGCCTTGCAGCTGCCGGTGCAAGGTGAACCGCGCAGCCGCGCCTGGGCCGAGCAGCTCAAACGCGACTATCCGCGGCCCGAGCAGCTGGTGCAGGCGCTGCTCAGCCATTTCAACCGTGAGCCCTATGCCTACACGCTGCGCCCACCGACGCTGGGGGTGAACAACATTGATGATTTTCTCTTTGAAACCCGCAGCGGCTTTTGCGCCCATTACGCCGGGGCGATGACCTATGTGCTGCGCGCCGCCGGCATCCCGGCACGGGTGGTGGCAGGCTATCAGGGTGGCGAGTTCAACCCGGCGGGTAACTATGTGCAAGTGCGCCAGTTCGATGCACATGCCTGGGTCGAATACTGGCAGGCTGGGCAGGGTTGGGTCAGTGTCGACCCGACGTTTCAGGTGGCGCCCGAACGCATCGACATGGGCTTGGAGGAAGCTCTGGCCGGTGAACAGAGTTTTCTTGAGGGGTCGCCCTTTTCGCCGTTGCGCTATCGCAACCTCAGTTGGCTGAATGACCTGCGTCTGGCCTGGGACAACGTCAATTACGGCTGGCAGCGCTGGGTCCTCGGGTATCAGGGTGAGCAGCAGTTGGCGTTCTTAAAGCGCTGGTTGGGTCGTGTCGATGGGCAAGCCTTGGTGTTGGGCCTGGTTGGCTGCGGCGGGCTATTGCTCGGTTTGCTCGCGCTTTGGTTGTTCAAGCCCTGGCAGCGTGAGCGCGATGCGCAGCAGCGCCTGTTCCGTCGCTTCGAGGCGCTGCTGGCGCGCCATGGTGTACCGCGTCGGCCCGGTGAAGGCCCGCGTGACTATGCCGTGCGAGCGGCGTTGCAGCTGCCTGCCCAGGCGCAGGCGATTACTGACTTCGCCGCCGCTTTCGAGGCGCAGCGCTATGCCGGGCAAGCGCTTTCAGTTGCGCAGTTAACTCAGCGCTTGCAAACACTGCGTCGAGCATTACCTTGGCGCTTTACCCGAGTACAGCCTGAGTGATCATTGGTCACGTGTGCCGACTCAATACGCGCATAAGCGGGCAAGCGATTTCAACGGAGTGAGACGATGCAAAGCTTGATTGATGAGGTGCAACAGCACGTCCTGCGTATACAGGTTCGCCTGTTTGCTTGCCGTGCAAGGCTGCTGGCGGGCACCGACGATGAGGCCTTGCATGATCTGCGCATCGCCTTGCGCAAACTGCGCAGTTTGCTGCGGCCTCTAATGGCGCTGAACGCCTGCGCCGACCTGCAACAGCGGGCGGCTGAGGTGGGCCGAGTAAGCGGGCCGCTGCGTGACCTTGAAGTGCTGCACCGCTATCTCCAGCAGCAAGGTTTGTATGCGGCGGCGCAATCACGCCAGCCACTGCTGCAGCAGGGCTATGCCGAGCTGTTGGACAGCGCACTGCTGGCGCAGCTGCTCAGCGCTCTGGATGGCTGGCCGCCGCAGTGGCGAGAAGCGGCCGGCGGCGAACAACTGCGTGGCTTGCACCGGCTAATCAGGCAGCGCTTGGGTAAAGACCGCAAGCGTCTGCTGCAGGCGCTGCTTGATCCTGCCCATGATCGTCATCGTCTGCGTTTATTGGTTAAGCGTTTGCGCTATGCGACTGAGGCGTACCCCGCGCTGAGCGAGTTGTCCGGGCGCACACGGCTGCGGCTCAAGCAGGCGCAATCGGCACTAGGTGATTGGCACGACCATTGGCAGTGGCTGCTGCGGGCCGAGACAGAGGCTGACCTACAGCCGTGCGTGCCGGCCTGGCGGGCAGCCATGCAGCGTGCTGAGCAAGCGGCTGATCGGGCCTTGGATAAATTAGTCAGGGACATCACCCGCCATAAGGACTGATCGGTGCTTATACCTTCGGCTTATTTGGCTGAAATGCCGTGCCAATCGGTGCTGCCTTTGCCCTAAGATCACCCGCATGTTTAGTTCTTGAGGTGGTTATGGGCTTTTCCGAGTTACTCCAGGCAGTGCGTAACAACCCGCAAGCGGTGCAAATTCCGGCGCAATGGGCGCAAGGCCGGGCCAGCTTCGGAGGACTGGTGGCGGCGCTGGTGTACGACGCCATGCGTGCTCAGGTGCCCGCCGGGCGGCCGGCGCGCTCGCTGGCGATTACCTTTGTCGGCCCAGCTGCGCCGGATGTGCCGATCAGCTTTGCAGTGGAAGTGCTGCGTGAAGGCAAGGCCGTCAGCCAGGTGCTGGGCCGTGCGATGCAGAATGGCCAGGTAGTGACCATCGTGCAGGGCAGCTTCGGTGCCGGGCGTGAGTCACGCATCGCGGTCCAGGCTGAAGCCGCGCCGCAGGCCAAACCGGTCGATGAGTGCCAAGAGCTGCCCTATATCCCGGGCGTCACCCCGGAATTTACCCGCTACCTGGCCATGCGCTGGGCGTTTGGCGGCATGCCGTTTAGCGGCAATCCAGCGCGGGAGATGGGCGGTTGGGTGCGCCTACGTGAGCAAAGTAGCAGCGAGCCAGTCACTGAGGCCCACCTGCTGGCCTTGGTCGATGCCTGGCCACCGGCCGTGCTGTCGCACTTGAGTGCGCCGGCACCGGGCAGCTCGTTGACCTGGACCATTGAGTTTGTCCAGCCCATGAGCGAGTTGAATACCCAAGACTGGTGCCTGTACCGCGCGCAGATCGAACATGCCCGCGATGGTTACGGACACATCGCCGCCGCGCTGTGGTCGCCGGCCGGTGAGTTACTGGCGATCAGCCGGCAGACCGTGGCGGTGTTTGGCTGAACCTGGCGGTTTGGCGTGTTACAGCTTGAGTTGGCGAATGGCTGTGTTCAGTTCACCCGCCAGGTCGGCCAGGTCGCTACTGGTCAGCGCCGATTGCCCGGTCTGCGTGACGGTCTGCTCGGTGACGGCATGAATGCGCATCACCGCGCGGTTCATCTCTTCGGCGACCTGGCTCTGTTGCGCGGCGGCCACGGCGATCTGCGTATTGCTTGCGCGCATGTGCGCCACTGACTCGGTGATGGCGGCTAGGGCCTGGCCGGCTGCGTCGGCCTGTTTGACGCATTCATCGGCCTTGATTGAGCTGTCCTGCATATAGTCCACTGCATCGCGGGTGCCGCTTTGCAGGGTGTTGATCATCTGCGTGATGACACTGGTGGAGCCTTGCACGCGTTTGGCCAGGTTGCGCACTTCATCGGCGACCACGGCAAAGCCGCGGCCCATCTCTCCGGCGCGGGCCGCTTCGATTGCCGCATTCAGGGCGAGCAGGTTGGTCTGCTCGGCGATGCCGTGAATTTCCCCGACCACGCCACTGATCTTCTGGCTGTCGACGGCCAACTGTTCGATCATTTGCGCGGTCTGCTGCACGCCACTGGACAGCCCGGAAATCGACAGCGCCACGCGATTGACTACCTGCTGGCCGCCACGGGTCAGTTGTTCGGCGTTTTTTGATTGGTCGCGGGTCGCGGCGGTGTGTTCGGCAATGTGCTGCACCGTGGCGGACATCTGATTAATGGCCGTGGCGGCTTGCTCGGTTTCGCTTTGTTGATCAAGCATGCCTTGGCGCACATCGCGCATATTGCCTGCCAGCTGTTCGGCGCCTTGATCAAGCTGCGCCGCCGCTTGCGCGACAATGCCCACCACCCGCTGGTAGCCGGCCTGCATGGCATTGAAGGCGGTGGCCATCTGGCCGACTTCGTCGCGGCATGCGAGTGGCACGCGGGTGCTCAGGTTGCCACTGCGTTCTACCTGCAGCATCACGTCTTTGAGGGTGTTGAGGTGGTTGAGGAGGAAGCGAATCAGCAACTGTGAGGCGGCCAACAGCAGCAACATCAACAGAGCAACCACCCCGGCATAGCTCGGCGCTCGGTCGATGAACACCTGGCTGAAGCTTGGTGCTGAGGCGGTGATGGCCAGACGCTGAGCGTTTGCACGGACAATGACTTCGGCGCCAATCAGCCCCGCGCTACCGTTTAACTCGACCCAGCCGTGCGCGTTGAGCAAGGCATTGCCCTGATTGTCCGGCAGGCGCGGAGCCTGCTCAGGAGCAAAGCTCAGTAGATGATTGGCTTTCGGCAGGGGCTGATCCTGCGGCCATTGGCTGAGCAGGCGCGCTTGCTGTTGCGCGGCCTGCTTGGCGGCGTGCTGATGCGTCTGTTGTTCCAGGTGCAGCGCATAGAGCACCAGCAGCAGGGTGGTGAAGAAGGCCACGGCATTCACGGCCCAGAACTTGTATTTCAGGGAAAGGTCGCTGATCCAATGGCCCATGCAGGTGTCTCTGTGTGGCGTGTCAATATTTGGCGAAGTGCCAGTATTGTCGGACAGCACCACGGCGGATCCATTGATCCTTATCAACAAGCCTGCATTGGCAGCGTGATTACGTGCTTACGTTGTTGCGACGCTGAACGCCGGCAGCTTGAAGAACTCCTGTGCACTGGCGTTACTGTGGGTGGCTAAGTCCTGTTCGGTTTCACCACGGTGCAGGGCCACTTCACGCAGCACCTCGAAGAGGTAGGCCGGCTCGTTGCGCCCGCTTTTCGGTTTCGGCCGCAGGCTGCGCGGCAGCAAGAAGGGCGCGTCACTTTCCAGCATCAGGCGACCGCGGGGGATTTCCTTGACCAGTGGATGTAGATGGCTGCCGCGGCGTTCGTCGCAGATCCAGCCGGTGATGCCGATGTGCAGGTCCATATCCAGGTAGTTGAACAGCGCACGCTTTTCCCCGGTGAAACAGTGCACCACTGCCGCCGGCAGGTGGTCACGGAAATCACGCAGGATCGCCAGCAAGCGTGCATCGGCATCGCGCTCATGCAGGAAGACGGGCAGTTGCAGCTCTACGGCCAGGGCCAGCTGCTGTTCCAGCACCTTCTCTTGCTGCGGCCGGGGCGAGAAGTCGCGGTTAAAGTCCAGCCCGCATTCACCCACCGCACGTACCCGAGAATCGCCCAGCAGCGCCTTGAATTCGGCATAGCTGTCGTTATTCCAGCTGCTGGCATCGTGAGGATGAATGCCGGCGGTACTGAACAAATGCTCGGCGCTGTCATCTAACTGCCGGCACAGTTCCAGCGCATGCTGGCTTTCACTGAGGCTGGTGCCAGTCAGCAGCATTTGCTGGATGCCCGCGGCATAGGCGCGTTCAAGCAGCGCTTCGCGTTGCCCGGCAAAGCTTGGGTGAGTCAGATTGACGCCAATGTCGATGAGTTGCATGGTGCTACCTGCTAAATTGAATGGGCAGCATAACAGAGCTTTTTGAATAGATTAAAAGCTAACAAATACAGTCACTTAAAGCCTATATATGAAGTTATGTGTGATTGCTGGCTGGCGTCTGGCTGCGGGCTGTGCGAATCTCCGCGCCCCGCGCGAGCCGTCAGTTGCCGTGTGCGCAGCCCTTTTCAGATGAGCTGCCGCATGGCCTTGACGGCCGTCTTTGTTCTGGAGCCTTGATGTTGCGAGTGCTGCTCACCTGCTGCCTATTGCTGCTGTCCTGTACAGCGGTGGCGCGCGTGGCTGGGCCGCTGCAGGTCGAGCAACCTAAAGCGGCCCGTGACCTGGCGAGCATTCGCAGCAGCGGCGAGTTGCGTGTGCTGGTCAATCAGAGCCGCAACAGTTCAGGTGAGGTCAAGGGCCAGAGCATTGGCGTTGAGTACCAACGTATCCGCGCTTTTGAGCAGTACCTTAACCGCAACTCGCGCGATGGCCGCACCCTCAAATTGAAAGTCATTCTCCGTGCCAAGGATCAGTTGCTGGCCGCCTTGCAACGCGGCGAGGGCGATCTGGTCGCCCCCGGTGAACTGCTGCATATCCCGCGCGGCAGCAAACTCAGTGCCAGCGCTGCCATCCGTAGCAATGTGCCGTTGATCATCGTCGCCCGTCAGGGCAATCGGCGCTATCAGAGCCTCGAACA
This sequence comes from uncultured Pseudomonas sp., assembly GCF_943846705.1. Classification (NCBI taxonomy): domain Bacteria; kingdom Pseudomonadati; phylum Pseudomonadota; class Gammaproteobacteria; order Pseudomonadales; family Pseudomonadaceae; genus Pseudomonas; species uncultured Pseudomonas sp. The sequence goes on from NZ_OX044366.1 coordinate 3,060,601, forward strand.
ACTCTCCGGGCGCAGCCTGGCCTTGCCGGCAGGCAGTGTGGCCGGGGACGCAATACGCGCCGTTAACCAGCGGCTGATCGCCAGCAAACGTTCACCGATCATCGTCGAGTGGGTTGACCCGAGCCTGGCCATTGAGGATGTACTGGAAATGGTCCAGGCCGACATCTTTAGCGCCACCGCCGTCGAGCAGCCAATAGCCGAGCGCTGGGCCAAGGTGATGCCCAAGCTGCGGCTGGACCGCCATCTGCAACTGTCGAATGACGGTGACATGCGTTGGTATGTGCGTCGCGACACGCCGATGCTCGGCGCGAGCATCGACCGTTTTCTCAAGGGCTATCGTGACCCGGCGGACCAGGATGCGGCGTTTCAGCGGGTTTACCGGCGGTTGTACAAGGTGTATTACCCGCTGGGCCGCACCGAACGGCAGCGCCTGGAGAAGGTCCGGCCGGTGCTGCAGCGCTATGCCGCGCAACATGATTTCGACTGGCTGGCCTTGGCTGCTTTGGCCTTCAAGGAGTCCACCCTCAACCCGGCAGCACGCGGCGTAGGGGGTGCGACCGGGTTGATGCAGATTACTCCAGCGGCCGCGCGCGCGGTCGGTGTGAGTAACATCGGCGTGCTGGATAACAATGTCCAGGCCAGTGCCAAGTACCTGGCGATGATTCGCCGCAACTATTTCAACAGCCCGCAGCTTAATGAGCGTGAACGCATGGGCTTTATCCTGGCGGGCTACAACCTCGGCCCGCAACGGGTACAGAGCATGCGGGCGGAAGCACGCCTGCGAGGCTTGAATCCCAATCAGTGGTTCTTTCAGGTCGAGCGGGTGGCGATGGAGCAGATGGGCATGGGCGTCGTCAGCTATGTAAATAGCGTCAATAAGTACTACCTTGCATATGCACGTGAGCGCTATTTGCTAGAGCCATAGCGGCGACTAGTAGCGTTAACGTATTAGTTAATTCGATTGTTTTTAGCGACTTTATCGGCTTTAATTATCGGTATACTTGTTTAATATGCGCCCCATCAACTCCCACAACAAGGACTACTGCTGATGAACGCTCTGATCAAATCTGTTGTTGCTACTCAAGCAGGCTATGGCCTGACCGTGCTGCGCATCATTGCCGGCGTAACCTTCGCTGCCCACGGTGCGCAGAAGCTATTTGGCTGGTTTGGTGGCTACGGCCTGGAAGGCGTTGGCCAATGGATGGAAAGCATCGGCCTGGCTCCAGGCTACCTATTGGCGCTGATGGCGGGCAGTGCTGAGTTCTTCGGCGGCCTGGCGCTGATCATCGGTCTGCTGGCACGTCCGGCGGCTGCGGTGCTGGCAGTGACCATGGTGGTGGCGATTGTCACTGTGCACCTGGCCAACGGTTTCTTCATGAGCAACAACGGCTATGAGTTCGCCCTGGCACTGTTGGCGATCAGCGTAGCGGTTCTGATTGAAGGCGCGGGCAAGCTGTCGCTGGACAAGCGCATCGCGGGTTAAGCGACTCGGCAGCACCCAGTAAAAAGCCCACTTCGTGTGGGCTTTTTACGTTTCAGGGCTATGGCTTACTTGGCATGACCAGTTGCTCGGCGGCGTCCAGGCGCAGCTGTTCGCGCTCATCGAAGTTCTCCGCCGCCAATTGGGTAATGGCGGCGCGCTTGTCGCTGGCGCTCATGCCTTGGTTGCTTTCGATAGCAGCTTTGTCGATACGGTATTGGGCAATGCGTTTTTTCCAGGTTTGTCGTTGTTGATCGAGCACTTCAAGACGCTGAGTCGCTTCGGCGCCGACCAGTTGTTGACGCAGTTGGCGGATCTGCTCAGGTTTGCCTCCATTGGCCTGCAATTGCGCCGTTTGCTGACGCAGCTCGTTCTGCAGTTGCGGCAATACCGCGTCCTGCATTTCGGCGGGCAGGCTGTTGCGCAGTTGATCGACGGCGGCGGCTTTGCCGGCATCGCTCAACTGGCTGTCTTGCACAATAGCGAGCCGCTGCAGGGTGAACTGGTTATAGGCCGCTTCCCGGGCAAAGAACGCCTGCAGGGTTGGCGCATCGAAGAGGCGCGCACGCAAGGCCTGTACGGCTGCTTCGCGCTGGCGCAGGGCATCCAGGTTGGCCATTTGCGGCAGGTCGCGTTCAAGTAGTACCAGTTCGCGCTTGTAGTCGAGGTATTGGTTGAGCAGGGTCAGGGCCTGTTCTCGGGCGTTGGCCGGTAGCTGCTCGGTGATATAGGCGCGCAGTCGCTCGACACTGGTAGCCAGCGGCTCTTCACCCACTGCGGCGAGGAAGTAATCGAAGATTTGGCGGATGTCTTCGCTGATCAGCAGGTTGCCATTGGCATCCAGGCGAAAGACCCCATCCACTGTGGTGCCGCGAAATGAGGCGGGCAACGTCTGCAATGCTGGCGCTGTATTTTTCGGGCTGCTGGGGCCTTGTGTGGCCGTCAGTGGGGGCGCGCTTTGTTCTCCCGGTGGCGGCGTCTTGCTGCCGAGCTGCGCTGGAATATCAACAGGCTGCAGGTACAGCGCCAGAGCCAGGCATGCAGCGAATAATAGTGGGGGCAATAACAGGAGTTTTTTCACAGGCACTCTTAGGCAGGTCATTCAGGCGAGCGATGGAGGCGTAACGCCAGGGGCTGCATACAACCCCTGGCGAGTTTTTATAGACCGTCGTTTTTCAGGCGATTGGCGTGCTGGCGATAGACCGTTAACGGGTCGGTCTCGAACAGGCTGGTCAGCCCCATGGTCTGGTTGACCTCGTCGAGATGGTTCATCCGGTAGTTGTCGCGAATCACCTTGCCCATGTGCGAGCTGCAGCGGCCAACCAGGCCATCGTTGGCTTCACCCTTAAAGGTCAGCGAGGTTGCGCCCAGCAGCAGGTCACTTGGGTCGATGATGTTGGTGATCGGGCTGGTGCCACTCCAGGAGTAGTAGCGCACGCCGCCGACTTTATAGGCACCTTCACCGCAAGCCGTCGTAGGGATGCCCTGTGGGAACTTGGCGTTAAAACGCGCCGCGCCTTCGCTATTGAGTGATTCCAGAGAGCCCAGGGCGTTCTGCGGGCTGGTGCTGGAGCTGCCAGAAAGGAAGTTAATCAGAGTGCCGAGACCATTGGTGATGCCTGCTATCAGGGTTTCACCGGCTGAGCCTGGCGGTACTTGGCGAATAAAATCGGCGGTGGCCGAACCTTTATGTGGTGCCCCCACGCTGGTGGCCGATGCAACTAGGTTGGGGCTCACAGCGGCGACGTAACGAATGGTTGGGCCGCCATGGCTATGGCCGATCAGGTTGACCTTGGGCTTGCCGCTGATGGCGACAATCTCTTCCACTTGGGCCAGCAGTTGTTCGCCTCTAGCCTCAGAGGTATCCAGTTGGCTGACTTCGGTGATGTACACGCTGGCGCCGTCGCGGCGCAGTGCAGCAGGAATGCCGTACCAATAGTCGACACCGAGAAGGCTGTCGAAACCGAGCATGCCGTGGGCTAATACGACTGGGTATTTGGTCTGGGTGTAGCCGGAGGAGCCGAACCAGGAAGCATGGGTGTTGCCGGAGGCCAGTAAGCCGGCGCCCAGGCAGAGGGCGAGCAGAGTTTTATTGTTGTTCATTGGTGCTCTCGCTAGGGTTAATCGGGCGGTTCAATGCATCGATGCAGTTAAAGCGCCCATCCTGTGGCGCATGCATCAGCACATGGTTAAACGCACAAACTATGCCAGTAGGAGAGTGTCGACACGAATCGCTCTATCTAGGATGTTTTTCTCGAAATAGATGGATTTTCGCTGCGTATCGACTGGTTTTCTTGTTACGCAGAGTAACGAAATGAGCGGCTTTAAGCCCGCAGTGACGTGCTGCCGGGAATATGCACGGCTGGTAACTGCAGTTAGGTGGGCTGGTTGTTGCACCACGCAAATGAGGTTGCAGGCGTGCTTGGCCTTGGCGCACGTATTGACAGCTTTGCGCGGCTTTCTCTAGGATGCCAGCCCATGCGCCGATTTAAACAGCTACTTGCGGGGCGCCGGGTTGCTTGCTCAATGCACAACCCTCAGAAGACCTCCATGGAGGCTTCGAAATACCGCTAAAGCGCTGGTTCGGTGTCGCCTCTCACCGCTGCCCAGCGGATCCAATGAGGCGGAGACGCACCCATGCAATGTCCCCAACCGCTTATTCGTCTGGTCCCGATCACCTCCGGGCTTAGCCAGCACAACCCGAAAATTCTCCTCGGCGGCAGTCACCAGCCGACCTTGCTGCGCTACCTCGATGGCTGGCCCAAGCGCTGGCCGGCGCCGCGCACCTTCCTGATCAACTTTGTCCACGATGGCGAGTCCCTGGCTCGATTTGGCAGTAATCACTTCGATATGGCAGTGATTCAAGCGCCTACATCTGCTCAGCTAGAAGAAACGGTACGGCAGCTGACGAGGGTGGCCAAGCAAGGCTTGATTACCCGGCGTTAGGTTTGCCTTAAGGCACTGTTTATCCGCTAGGCTCAAGTCATATCGTCATGGAGTGAGTCATGTTCGAATCCGCCGAGATCGGCCGCAGTATCGATAAAGACACCTTCGATGCGGAGGCTCCAGTCCTGCGCGAGGCCCTGCTTGAGGCGCAGTACGAACTGCAGCAGCAGGGGCGGTTTGCCGTGCTCATCCTGATTAATGGCATCGAGGGCGCGGGTAAGGGCGAGACGGTCAAGCTGCTCAATGAGTGGATGGATGCACGGCTGATTCAAGTCAACACCTTCGATCAGCAGACCGATGAGGAACTGGCGCGTCCGCCGGCCTGGCGTTACTGGCGACAACTGCCGCCCAAGGGGCGCATCGGGGTGTTCTTCGGCAATTGGTACAGCCAGATGCTCAGCGGTCGGGTGAATCGACGCATTAAGAATGCCGTGCTCGACCAAGCCATAGACACCGCTCTGGGGCTGGAGCGCATGCTCTGTGACGAAGGTACACTGATATTCAAGTTCTGGTTTCACCTCTCCAAAGACCATATGAAGGCGCGACTTGAGGCGCTGCAGGACGACCCGCTGCACAGTTGGCGGATCAGCCCGCTGGACTGGCAGCAATCGAAAACCTACGACAAGTTTGTCCGTGTGGGTGAGCGCGTATTGCGCCGCACCAGCCGTGATTACGCGCCGTGGTATGTGGTGGAGGGCGTGGATGAGTATTACCGCAGCCTAACCGTCGGGCGCATCCTTCTTGATGGCCTGCAAGCGGCGTTGAAGGCGAAAAACCGGCCGCTATCACTACCCCATGCGGCACCGCTGACATCCAGCCTGGATGAGCGTGGCCTGCTCGATAGTCTGGATATGAGCCAGGCGCTGGACAAGGAAACGTATAGCGAGCAACTGATCATTGAGCAGGCGCGGCTCTCCAGCCTGATGCGTGATAAGCGTATGCGTCGGCATTCACTGGTTGCAGTGTTTGAAGGCAATGATGCCGCCGGCAAGGGTGGGGCGATTCGCCGGGTGATTGGGGCGCTCGATCCGCGTCAGTACCGCATCGTGCCGGTTGCGGCGCCGACCGAGGAAGAGCGTGCGCAGCCTTATTTATGGCGTTTCTGGCGGCATGTCCCGGCGCGCGGCAAGTTCACCGTGTTTGATCGTTCCTGGTATGGCCGGGTGTTGGTGGAGCGGGTTGAAGGCTTTTGTACCGAAGGTGACTGGTTGCGTGCTTACTCGGAGATCAATGATTTCGAAGAGCAACTCAGTGATGCTGGCGTGGTCCTGGTGAAGTTCTGGTTGTCGATCGATCAACAAACCCAGCTGGAACGCTTCAAAGCGCGTGAGCAGATACCCTTCAAGCGCTTCAAGATCACCGAAGATGATTGGCGTAACCGCGATAAGTGGCCTCTATACCGCGATGCGGTGGGTGATATGGTCGACCGTACGAGCACGCAAATTGCGCCTTGGACGCTGGTGGAGGCTAACGACAAGCGCTTTGCCCGGATCAAGGTGCTGCGCACCATCAATGCGGCGCTAGAGGCCGCGTTCGCCAAGGGCTAAGGATGGCTGCGCATACGGCTGATGAATGATCGTCGTCGCGTGAGATTGTTCGGTCTTATTCTCATAGGCAACTTAATCGAATAACAATGAGGTGCAGCATGCGTGAAGTGGTGATCGTTGACAGCGTACGGACTGGTTTGGCCAAGTCGTTTCGCGGCAAGTTCAATCTGACTCGTCCAGACGACATGGCCGCTCATTGCGTTAATGCACTGCTGGCACGCAGTGGTATCGATCCCGCGTTGGTCGATGACTGCATCGTCGGGGCGGCGTCCAATGAAGGCGCGCAGGGCATGAACATCGGCCGTAACGTTGCCGTGCTGTCGGGCCTTGGCACTAACGTGGCCGGCATGACGCTCAACCGTTACTGCTCGTCGGGCTTGCAGGCTATCGCGATTGCCGCCAACCAGGTGGCATCGGGCTGCAGTGATGTGATCGTGGCGGGCGGTGTTGAGTCGATCACCATGACCCTGAAAAGCATGAACACGCAGCACCTATTCAATCCGCTGCTGCAGAAAGACGTGCCAGGCATCTATTACCCGATGGGCCAGACTGCGGAGATCGTCGCCCGTCGCTACAACGTTAGCCGTGAGGCGCAGGACGCCTACGCACTGCAAAGCCAGCAGCGCACTGCCAAGGCGCAGGCTGATGGCCTGTTCGACGATGAAATCGTGCCAATGAACGTCAAGTACCAAGTAGAGGACAAGGCCAGCGGCGAGAAGAGCATTGTCGATGGCATCGTCGCCCATGACGACTGCAACCGTGCCGATACCACGCTGGAAAGCCTGGCCGCGCTTAAGCCGGTGTTTGCCGATGATGGTTCGGTGACAGCAGGTAATGCTTCGCAGTTGTCCGACGGTGCTTCGATGACCCTGGTGATGAGCTTGGAAAAAGCCATCGAGCTGGGCCTCAAGCCACTGGCATTGTTCCGAGGCTTTGTGGCCGCCGGCTGTGAGCCGGATGAGATGGGCATTGGCCCGGTGTTCTCGGTGCCAAAACTGCTCAAAGCCAAGGGGCTTAAAGTCGACGATATCGACCTGTGGGAACTCAACGAAGCATTTGCTTCGCAGTGCCTGTACGCCCGCGACCGTCTGCAAATCGACAACGCCAAGTACAACGTCAATGGCGGTTCGATCTCCATTGGTCACCCATTTGGCATGACCGGCTCGCGTCAGGTTGGTCACCTGGTGCGTGAACTGCAGCGACGTAACCAGCGTTACGGCATCGTCACCATGTGCGTGGGCGGCGGCATGGGGGCAACCGGGTTGTTCGAAGCGCTGCGCTGATCCGGCATAAGTGCTGGAGCGCCAATGCGCCTTATGTCACGGTCGATAAGGCGCTCCACAGGTATATAAAGCCAATAAAAAACCGCGAGAAATCGCGGTTTTTTATTGGCTGAGCATTGCCGTCATTCTAGAAAGAGCGGCTCTCAATGATGTCGCTGGCCTGCATCATTCTACGGATATAAAACGCAATCTCACGTTCCGCGTCCGTGCGGGTGAAATATGGCCCCTCCAGTGAGCCTTCACGGGTGGAGAAGAAGTATTGACCGTTAACCGCACTGACGCGCTCGCAACGGTAGTGCGTGCCAGGACTGTGATCAATAGCGCGTTGACCGAACATAGGTGATCCTCCCGCAAGGTGATAACTGAATTCAGTCTAAACCTCCGCCTGATCATCTTTTGGAGTTAGCGATAGATGGTCGAATTTACCCGCTATTCGCAGTATTTAACTGCTCTTTTACAATCATTGACGTCAATGCAATGACTTGATGCTATTCGGCCGTCAGTACAGTTTCTGCGCACGCTGATACTTCGCTGTGGCTGTGCCGGTTAAGGCTGGCGGCCTAAAATACTGTTTCGCTGCGGTAACCTGCATTGGGCAAGGGTTAAGGCGCTGGTGCAGTGCTGGTGGTGCTGGGTCGGCGTTGACAGCACTTTGGCCTTCGTTACTGGCCGGTTGGCGCGCACGCAAGGTGCGCGTGCGCGCATTGGCTTAACGGCGCAGGTTAACGTCTCAGGCGCGTACGCCGAGTGCTTCGGCGCGGCGCAGCCAGCTCTGGCGTTGCTCTTCAGAGGAGGGGCGCACCGGGGCGAATTCGCTCAGGCGGCGGGTTTTTATGCCGCTGAAACCAAGGATGGTGCGCGTCATCTGCCGGTGTGCAGGGGCGCCGTAGATCCAGCGGAAATACCAGGGCGGGGTGTCCATGGTCACCAGCAAATCCGCCGTGCGACCGCTTAGCAGCTTGTCCCAGAGTTGCGAGCGGTTACGGTATTTGAAGGCAAAGCCGGGCAGGAATGTGCGGTCAAAGAAGCCTTTGAGCAACGCTGGAATGCCGCCCCACCAAACCGGGTAGACAAACACCAAATGTTCGGCCCAGTGAAACTGCCGCTGGGCTTCCAGTAGGTCGGGCTCCAGTTGCTGGCTGTGCTCGTAGCCGTCGCGCAGCACCGGGTCGTAGCTCATTTCGCCGAGCTTCAACTGGCGTACCACATGGCCTTTGCTGCGTGCCCCCTGGGCATAAGCCTCGCCCAAGGCATGGCAGAGACTGCTGTTTTTCGGGGTGCCGAGAATCATCAGGATGCGCTTGCCGTCACCTTCCAGTGGCGTTGCGCCGCTCTTTGCCGCTTCACTCATGTTGTCCTGCCTCTAGCATGTTTTCCGGGCGCACCCAGGCATCGAATTGTTGATTGTTCAGATAGCCCAACTGCAGCGCTGCTTCACGCAGAGTGGAGCCATCTTGATAGGCTTGCTTGGCGATGTGCGCGGCCTTGTCGTAACCAATGTGCGGGTTCAGTGCGGTGACCAGCATCAGGCCGCGCTCCAGGTGCTCGGCCATGCGCTCGGCATCCGGTTGTAGGCCAGCGATGCAGTGCTGCTGGAAGTTATGGCAGCCGTCCGCCAGCAATCGCACTGATTGCAGCACGTTATAAATGATCACCGGCTTGAACACATTGAGCTGCAGATGCCCTTGGCTCGCGGCAAAGGTAATCGTGGTGTCGTTGCCCAATACCTGGCAGGCTAGCATCGACAGCGCTTCGCATTGGGTGGGGTTGACCTTGCCGGGCATGATCGAGCTGCCCGGCTCATTGGCCGGCAGGCGCACTTCGGCAAAGCCAGCGCGTGGCCCCGAGCCCAGCAGGCGCAGGTCATTGGCCAGTTTCATCAGCGCCACCGCCAGGGTTTTTAGTGCACCCGATAGCGCCACCAGCGGTTCATGCCCCGCCAGGGCGGCAAACTTGTTCGGCGCACTGACCAGTGGCAGGCCACTCAATGCGGCCAATTCAGCGGCCATGGCTTCGGCAAAACCCTGCGGCGAGTTCAAGCCGGTGCCTACGGCAGTGCCGCCCTGGGCCAATTCGCAGACGGCCGGCAGGGTCGCGAGGATGGCGCGCTCGGCGTAACCCAGTTGGGCGACAAAGGCTGACAGCTCCTGGCCGAAGGTGATCGGTGTGGCATCCATCATGTGCGTGCGCCCGGTTTTGACCAGGTGCGCGTGGCGCTCTGCTTGCTCCTGCAGACCGTCGCGCAGTTCATGCATGGCTGGCAGCAGGTGCTGCTGAACGGCCTGCGCCGCGGCGATATGCATGGCGGTGGGGAAACAGTCGTTGGAGCTTTGCGCACGATTGACGTGGTCGTTAGGGTGCACCGGCGTCTTGCCGCCACGGCCACTGCTGGCCAGTTCATTGGCGCGCCCGGCGATCACCTCGTTGACGTTCATGTTGCTCTGCGTGCCGCTACCGGTTTGCCAGACCACCAGGGGGAATTGCTCATCATGCTGGCCGGCCAGCACTTCATTGGCGGCTTGCTCAATCAGGCGGGCGAGATCGGCGGGCAAATCGCCGATACGCTGATTGACCCGTGCGGCGGCCTTCTTTATGAGTGCTAGGGCGTGCACCACTGGCAACGGCATGCGTTCCTGGCCGATGGCGAAGTTGAGTAATGAGCGCTGAGTTTGCGCGCCCCAATAGGCTTCATCAGGGACTTCGATTGGGCCTAGGCTGTCGGTTTCAGTGCGACTCATGGCGGCTCTCCTGAGGGTGCGTGTAAAACAGCGTGAGTGGCAGGCCGTCAGCGCCTTGGCCCGTATCTCAGCTTAGGTCGCTATGCCTCAGCAGAGGTTCAATATTTAGGCGGATTACCAGCGTGCGCGGGTTTCACCGAGCCAGCCGAGGGCATTGTTGACGGGCACGCGCTCGCCTTGCGGGCCGCGCAGAGTGCCGGTGAAGTAACCGAACCACTGCTGGGTGTCTGCAAAGAACGGCCCCAGCCGGCGGTAAGCCTGGTGGCGTTGACGCGGAGTGAAGGTCAGGTGGACAGCCTCATCCGCACTGCGCAGCTGCCAAGGGCCCAAGGGTTTTGGCGGGGCTTGGGTGATACGGATGGCAGTGTCCAGGTGCAGCAATTCGCCGCCAAACCACAGGGTGTTTTCTGACAGGCCACTGTGGTCGGTCCAGCCGTCACCGAAGTTGCCGGCGATACCGCCGGGAGCGGCGAAGGCCGCGCGGGTCCAGTGGCTGTAAACGGGCCAGACACCGCGGCCGAAATCCAGTGAGGCAAAGCTCTGCCCGGCCACGCAGTTGTATTGCTGTTTGCCCAGCTGCACGCTGCCGCTGCAAGGCAGGCCCAGCTGGCGGCTGGTGGCATGAAAGTGCTGCGCGCTAAGCGGGGCGACCAGGTTGACCGACTCCAGGTGAGCAGGGCGCTGGATATCCAGGTCAACCTGCAGTGGCTGGCCGCCGATATCCGCTGCACTGATGCTGATGCGGCTGCGCCCGGTATGTTCGGTTACGCGCAGGTGCAGGCGAGGGTGGTTGAACTCATGGCTTTGCTGGGGCTGGTCTGGCAGCTCACAGCCGCGGCCGAACAGGCGGTACTGGCTGTAGGCAACGGCTTGACCGCTTTGCAGGTCAGCAAAACAGACGCCGGCATAACCCAGGTAGTCGAGGTCGGCTTGGGTGAACGAAAGCATCCACTGCGGCGTCGTGATGCACCAGTGATTCCAGCGTTTGCGCCGGCCGTAGTGGCCTGGGATAGCGCAGTCAACCATGGGCCGGGGTGACCAGCCGACTGCTTGCGGGTTGAGTTGGCCGCGGCTGTCGCACAGCGCAATGGTCGTGGAAGACTCTGAGAGGGCGGAACTGTTCATTTGGCACGTCCATGTGTGCGAGTGCTGGCCTTGTCGACGGGGCACGTTGAAGCGTAATGGGGGCAATACTCCGAGCATGCCCGGGCATACGTACGCTCGGCAATTACTGGCATTTTGGCCTCTAAGCAGGTTGTGCACCAGTGCACAGTTGTGGCGGGACTAGCTGAAATGCCCACCGCGCTTGAGTAGGACAAGCGCTTGGGCACAAAATGCCGGTAATTGAGTCAAACGGGCTCTTTCTCAGGTTCAGGAGTCGTACATGCCACGTTTATCTGCCTTTTGCGTTGCCCTACTACTGACGTGTGGCAGTGCTCAGGTGCTGGCCGATGCCAAGAGTCATGCCGCCGATGCCGAGCGCTTCCTGCTGTTAGCGCGTGCAGACAAGCTGGCGGTGCCGGTGTATGCCCAGGTGCAGCAGATGTTTGCCCAGCGCTTTGCCGAGTCCAAAGCCCCCGAGAGTGAAAAAGCCATGCTCGAAACCTACCAGGCCCAAGCGAATACGGCCCTTGAGCAGGCGGTGGGTTGGGACAAGCTCAAGCCGGATATGATTACGCTCTACACCAGCAACTTCAACGAGCAGGAAATGCAGGAGTTGATCCGTTTCTACGAGTCACCCGTGGGCCAGAAGGTCTTGGTGAAAATGCCGACCCTGACCGCGCAATCGGCACAGCTTACCCAGAGCAAACTGGAAGCAGCTGTGCCCAAGGTCAACCAGTTGCTGGCAGAGATGACCGCCAAGTTGACCCCGAAAACTCCCTGACTGGATGTTTGAAATGCCAAAGATCGACCTGCTGCAGGAAACCCTCAACGGCTTGCAGCCGCAGCACCTCGAGGTGCTGGATGAAAGCCACATGCACAGCCGTGGCCTGGAAACCCATTACAAGGCGGTGATCGTCAGCGAGCAGTTTGCCGGACTGAATGCGGTCAAGCGCCACCAAAAAGTCTATGCCTGCCTGGGTGACTTTATGGGCCAGATCCATGCCCTAGCACTGCACACCTATACCGCGGATGAGTGGGCGCAGCAGGGCGTTGCTCCGGCTTCGCCAACCTGCAAAGGCGGCCACTGAGGCGATTCGCCGCTACACGGTCTGCCCTAACAAACGTAAACTATGCCGCCGCCGAGCCAGGTCATCACCCGCCCTGGCTCGGCGTGTTTTTTCTATCCCAGTCCGCCCTTTACGTGGGCGACTACTGAAGGACCTGCCCATGACAGACAAAATCGTTGTCGCCGCGCTGTATAAATTCGTCTCCCTGCCGGACTTCCATGCGCTGCGCGAGCCGCTGCTGCAAGCCATGCTCGATAACGGCATCAAGGGCACGCTATTGATTGCCGAAGAGGGCATCAACGGCACTGTGTCCGGCAGCCGTGCCGGTATCGATGGCTTGCTCGCCTGGTTTGGCCTGGATGCGCGTTTAGCCGATATTGACCATAAAGAGTCGTACTGCGACGAGCAGCCGTTCTATCGCACCAAGGTCAAACTGAAGAAAGAAATCGTCACCCTCGGTGTGCCTGGGGTCGATCCGAACCAAAAGGTCGGCACCTACGTCGAGCCCAAGGATTGGAATGCGCTGATCAGCGATCCCGAGGTGCTGCTGATCGATACGCGCAACGATTACGAGGTGTCGATTGGCACCTTTGAGGGCGCGGTAGACCCGAAAACCAAATCCTTTCGCGAGTTCCCCGAGTACATCAAGGCGCACTTCGACCCGGCCAAGCATAAGAAAGTCGCGATGTTCTGCACCGGTGGCATTCGTTGCGAAAAAGCCTCCAGCTATATGCTCGGCGAAGGCTTTGCGGAGGTCTTCCACCTCAAGGGCGGTATCCTCAAATACCTGGAAGAGGTGCCGCAGGAAGACACCAAGTGGCAGGGCGACTGTTTTGTTTTCGATAACCGCGTCACCGTACGCCATGACCTCAGCGAAGGTGACTACGACCAGTGCCACGCCTGCCGCACGCCGGTGTCGGTGGCGGATCGTCAGTCCGAGCTGTACACCCCAGGCGTCAGTTGCCCGCATTGCTGGGACTCACTGCCGGAGAAAACCCGTGCCGGTGCCCGCGAGCGTCAGAATCAGATTGAACTGGCCAAGGCGCGCAACCAGCCGCATCCATTGGGCTATAACCCGCGTAAATCGCGCGAGGCTTGAGCATGCACGCACGCCTGCTGTACGTGATGGACCCGATGTGTTCATGGTGCTGGGGCTTTGCCCCAGTGCTGCAGTCCCTCACCGAGCAGGCCGCGGCGGCCGGGGTTGGCCTGCAGTTGGTGGTGGGCGGTTTGCGCCGCGATAGCGTGGCCGTCGATGCCGCTGCTCGGGTGCGCTACCTGGGCTACTGGCAAGCGGTGAATGCCAGCACCGGCCAGCTGTTCAACTTCAATGACGGTTTGCCTGAAGGCTTGGTGTACGACACCGAGCCGGCTTGCCGTGCTCTGGTGACCGCGCGCCATCTGGCCCCGGAGTTGGCCTGGCCGCTGGCTCAGTTGATTCAACGCGCGTTTTATACCGAAGGTGCAGACGTCACCCGCGCCAACGTGCTGGTGGAGTTGGCCGAGCGCGCCGGTATTGCGCGCACCGAGTTTGCCGAGGCCTTCGACAGCGCCGAACAGCGTGCCGCCACCGCCGCTGACTTTAGCTGGGCTCAGGGTCTGGGCATTGCCGGCTTTCCAACCTTGTTGGCTGAGCGCAACGGTCAGCTGGCGCTGCTGACCAACGGCTATCAACCGCTTGACGTGCTGCAGCCGTTGCTGGCGCGCTGGTTGGAGCAGGTTACCCATGCCTGATCGTTTGAGCTGGGCGGAAATCCGCCGCCTGGCCTTGCAGCACCGCAAAGCATTGATCTGGGCCAACGTGGTCGCCGTGCTGGCGACCCTGTGCAGCGTGCCGATCCCGCTGTTATTGCCGTTATTGGTTGATGAGGTGCTGCTCAAGGACGGTGACAGCGCGCTCAAAGTCATGAATAACTTCCTGCCGACTGAGTGGGAAACGGCCGCTGGCTATATCGGTCTGATGCTGGTGCTGACCCTGTTTCTGCGCGCTGGCGCGCTGGTTTTCAACGTGCTGCAGGCGCGGCTGTTTGCCCGGCTGTCGAAGGACATTGTCTACCGCATTCGCCTGCGCCTGATTGAGCGGCTCAAGCGTATTTCCCTTGGCGAATACGAAAGCCTCGGTGGCGGCACGGTGACCACGCACCTGGTTACCGATCTGGATACCCTCGACAAATTTGTCGGCGAAACCCTCAGCCGCTTTCTCGTGGCCATGCTGACCCTGGCCGGCACCTCGGCGATCCTGATCTGGATGCACTGGCAGCTGGCACTGTTGATCCTGCTGTTCAACCCCTTGGTGATCTACGCCACGGTGCAGTTGGGCAAACGGGTCAAGCACCTGAAAAAGCTGGAGAACGACAGCACCTCGCGCTTTACCCAGGCGCTGACTGAAACCCTCGAAGCCATTCAGGAAATCCGCGCCGGCAACCGCCAGGGTTTCTTCCTCGGCCGTCTCGGTGGCCGGGCTAAAGAAGTACGCGACTTCGCGGTGAACTCGCAGTGGAAGACCGATGCCTCTAATCGCGCCAGTGGCCTGCTGTTCCAGTTCGGCATTGATGTGTTCCGTGCTGCTGCCATGCTCACTGTGCTGTTTTCTGACCTGTCGATTGGGCAGATGCTCGCGGTATTCAGTTACCTGTGGTTCATGATCGGCCCGGTCGAGCAACTGCTCAGCCTGCAATACGCCTTCTACGCTGCTGGCGGCGCGTTGAGCCGGATCAACGAGCTGTTGGCGCGCAACGACGAGCCGCAATACCCCGGCCGTGTCGACCCGTTCAAGGGGCGCGACACCGTAGGCATTGAGGTCAGCGGGCTGACCTTCGCCTATAACGATGAGCCGGTGCTGGATAAGCTCAACCTGAGCATTGCCCCAGGCGAGAAGGTGGCCATAGTCGGTGCCAGTGGCGGCGGTAAAAGTACCTTGGTGCAACTGCTGCTCGGCCTGTATACGCCGCAGGCCGGGACCATTCGTTTTGGTGGCTGCAGCCAGCAAGAGATTGGCCTGGAAGCCGTGCGCGAGCACGTGGCAGTGGTGTTGCAGCACCCGGCGCTGTTCAACGACACGGTGCGAGCCAACCTGTGCATGGGCCGCGAGCGCCAGGATGAAGCCTGCTGGCGGGCGCTGGAGATAGCCCAGCTGGCCGATACCATTGCTGCCTTGCCGCTAGGCCTGGACAGCATGGTTGGACGCTCCGGGGTGCGCTTGTCAGGTGGTCAGCGCCAACGCTTGGCGATTGCTCGCATGGTCCTGGCCGAGCCGAAAGTGGTGATTCTCGATGAAGCCACCTCGGCGCTGGATGCGGCCACCGAGTACGCCCTGCACCAGGCACTCAACCAGTTCCTGCGCGGCCGCACCACGCTGATCATCGCCCACCGCCTGAGCGCGGTGAAACAAGCCGACCGGGTGCTGGTATTCGACGGCGGCCGCATTGCCGAGGACGGCGGCCATCAACAGCTGATTGCCGACGGCGGGCTGTACGCCAAGTTGTATGGGCATTTGCAGCACTGACAGCTGCGTTGGCAAACAGTCGGATGGATGACGCTTTTTCATCGGCCGGGATACCGTGCGGGTGGATGATGACGCGTCATCGCACCCTATGATGCCTTGTGAGCACAGCACTTTTTGGCTGGCATGGACTAGGCGTCCGCGCCGCTCCTATGGGGCAATACCGACCGTAGGAGCGGGCGATGCCGGCTATTTGTTGTGCGTTTCTATCAGGCCTGGGGCGCAGCGGCCTTACATCTGGCAGCTAAATCAACCGCCTTGTAAATTTATCGTTACGCATGATGGGTGTTTGCAGTTAGTAAACACGCTATTTTCCTGCCTGTAATAAAAACTTGCCGAAAGCTTCAGCCCAGGATGGCAATGAGTGGCGTGAGCCTGCTTGTTAGCCGCGCGGCGCTCGGTTGTTATGAGGTCAATCCGTGCCGTGCGACCAGGCGTCGCAGGGTTGCTCAAAACAACAACGAGGAGGCGCAATGAACGCCGTGAACAAGATCGAACAGCACAACCCCATCGGCACCGACGGTTTCGAGTTTGTTGAATACACCGCACCGACCCCGGAAGGCATTCAGCAGCTGCGCGAGCTGTTCACTGCCATGGGTTTTACCGAAACCGCCAAGCACCGCTCCAAAGAGGTTTGGTTGTTCCAGCAGCACGACATCAACTTCGTGCTCAACGGCAGCCCGACCGGGCATGTGCGTGAGTTCGGCTTGAAACACGGGCCGAGTGCCTGCGCCATGGCCTTCCGCGTGCAGAACGCCGCGCAAGCCGCGGCCTATGTTGAGTCCCAGGGCGCCAAATTGGTTGGTAGTCACGCCAACTTCGGCGAGCTGAATATCCCCTGCGTTGAGGGCATTGGCGGCTCGTTGTTGTACCTGGTCGATCGTTATGGCGACAAGAGCATTTACGACGTCGACTTCGAGTATATCGAGGGACGCACGCCGAACGACAATTCGGTCGGCCTGAAAGAGCTCGATCACCTGACCCACAACGTCAAGCGCGGGCAGATGGATGTCTGGTCGAGCTTCTACGAGCGCATCGCCAACTTCCGCGAAATCCGCTACTTCGATATCGAAGGCAAGCTCACTGGCCTGCTGTCGCGCGCCATGACCGCACCGTGCGGCAAGATCCGCATCCCGATCAACGAGTCGTCCGATGACAAGTCACAGATCGAGGAATTTATCCGCGAGTATCAGGGTGAAGGCATCCAGCACATCGCCCTGAGCAGCGAGGACATTTACGCCACCGTGCGCCAGCTGCGCGCCAATGGCGTGGATTTCATGGTCACCCCCAGCACCTATTTCGACAAGGTCGACAGCCGCGTGGCAGGGCATGGCGAGCCGACCGATGTGTTGCGCGAGCTGAACATCCTGATCGACGGCGCGCCAGGCGATGACGGCATCCTGCTGCAGATTTTCACCAACACGGTAATCGGCCCGATCTTCTTCGAGATCATCCAGCGCAAGGGCAATCAGGGGTTTGGTGAGGGCAACTTCAAGGCGCTGTTCGAGTCCATCGAGGAAGATCAGATCAAACGTGGTGTGATCAAAGCCGAGTGACCAGCAGAGCGTAGGGTGGGTTAGGCGCGTCTATCGTTAGCGCAGGCATAACGCGATTGCGCCGCGCCGTAACCCACCGTTGCGATGTCAATTGAGGCAAATGGTGGGTTACGCGGCGCACATGCAGCGCAGTACCCGCCTCGTTATTGAGCGCCGCTAACCCACCCTACGGTTTTGCTTTGTTCGCCCACAGAGGCGTCGAATCGAGGAGACACCGGCCATGAGCCGTAACTGGATCAGTTTTCCCCTGCGTGAAGGCGAGTGTTCGCGGCAGGCACACTGCGACTTTCCCGAGGGCACTTACGAGCGTGAAATGGGCCGCGAAGGCTTCTTCGGCCCCACCGCGCACCTGCACCACAAGCATCCGCCCACCAGCTGGATCGACTGGCAGGGGCCGCTGCGCCCGCATGCGTTCAACTTCAACGACATTGCCAGCGAGCGTGACTGCCCGCTGGCCGCGCCGCTGACCCTGCATAACAGCGATGTGAAGCTGCGCGTGTGGAAAACCCACGGTGCCATGCGTCATCTGGTGCGTAACGCCGATGGCGATGACCTGCTGTTTATCCATGAGGGGGCGGGGCACTTCTATTGCGACTTCGGCCATTTGAGCTACCGCGACGGCGATTACCTGTTGATTCCGCGCGGTACCGCCTGGCGCATTGAGGCCGGTGAGCCGACCTTTATGCTGCTGATCGAAAGCAGCGACGGTGCCTATCAGCTGCCGGACAAAGGCCTGCTCGGCCCGCAGGCGATCTTCGACCCGGCGGTGCTCGACCATCCGCGTATCGATGACGCCTTCAAGGCCCAGCAGGACGAAAATACCTGGCAAATCAGGATCAAACGGCGCGGCCAGATCAGTACCGTGACCTACCCGTACAACCCGCTGGATGTGGTCGGCTGGCATGGCGACAACACCGTGGTGCGGCTCAACTGGCGTGATATTCGCCCGCTGATGAGCCACCGCTACCACCTGCCGCCGTCGGCGCACACCACCTTTGTCGCCAATGGTTTCGTGATTTGCACCTTCACCCCGCGCCCGATGGAAAGCGACCCCGGCGCGCTGAAAGTGCCGTTCTATCACAACAACGACGACTACGACGAAGTGCTGTTCTACCACCGTGGCAACTTCTTCAGCCGCGACAATATCGAGCAGGGCATGGTCACCCTGCACCCGTGCGGCTTCCCCCACGGCCCGCACCCCAAGGCGCTGAAAAAAGCCCAGGTCGACCCTGCGACCTTTATCGATGAAGTGGCGGTGATGATCGACACCCGCCGTGCCCTGGAAATCGGCGAAGCCGCTGCCGGCGTCGATGTCCCCGAATACGTGAACTCCTGGCGCGCGCCGGGCAAGGAATCCTGATGAAACTAGCATCCCTCAAGCACGGCCGTGACGGCGAACTGGTGGTGGTCTCCCGTGATCTCACTCGGGCAGTCAAAGTGCCAAGCATCGCTGCCACCTTGCAGGCGGCGCTGGATAACTGGGCGCAGGCCAAACCCAAACTGGAAGCGCTGTATCAGCGCTTGAACGACGGTCTGGAAGAGGGCGCATTTACCTTCGATCAGAGCGTTTGCCACAGCCCATTGCCGCGCGCCTATCACTGGGCCGACGGCAGCGCCTATGTCAATCACGTGGAGCTGGTGCGCAAAGCCCGCGGTGCCGAGATCCCGGAAAGCTTCTGGCATGACCCGCTGATGTACCAGGGTGGCTCTGAAAGCTTTATCCCGCCGCACAGCCCGATCCAGATGGCCGATGAGGCCTGGGGCATCGACCTGGAGGCGGAGATCGCGGTGATCACCGATGACGTGCCGATGGGCGCAACCGCCGCCGAGGCCGCCGGGCATATCCAGTTACTGATGCTGGTCAACGATGTGTCGCTGCGCAATCTGATCCCCGGCGAGTTGGCCAAGGGCTTTGGCTTCTACCAGAGCAAACCCTCGTCGAGTTTCTCGCCGGTGGCGATTACCCCAGATGAGCTGGGCGACACCTGGCGTGACGGCAAGGTGCACCGGCCGTTGGTTTCGCATATTAACGGCGCGTTGTTTGGTCAGCCGGATGCCGGCGTGGACATGACCTTCAACTTCCCGACCTTGGTAGCTCACGCCGCCAAGACCCGGCCACTGGGCACTGGCACCATCATCGGCTCCGGCACCGTGTCGAACTACGACCGCAGTGCGGGCTCCAGCTGCCTGGCGGAGAAGCGCATGCTGGAAATCATCGAGAACGGTGAGGCGAAAACCCCGTTCCTCAAATTTGGTGACCGGGTGCGTATCGAAATGTTCGACGCCGCCGGCCACAGCTTGTTCGGCGCGATCGATCAGATCGTAGAAAAGTATGAATCGTAGGATGGGTTGAGGCGCGTAGCGACGATACCCATCGATAGCATTGATGGGTATCGCTGTGCTCAACCTATCCTACGTTGATAGAGGAAATAACGTGCTGACTCTTTATTCATACTGGCGCTCCAGCGCGGCTTACCGCGTGCGCATTGCCCTCAACCTCAAAGGCCTGGCCTATGAGCAGGTGCCGGTGCATCTGGTCAAGGACGGCGGCCAGCAGCACAGTGCCGACTACCAGGCACTGAACCCGCAGCAGTTGTTGCCCTTGTTGGTCGATCAGGGCCACGGCGGGGTACGTATTGCCCAATCGTTGGCGATTCTGGAGTACCTGGACGAGGTGTTCCCCGGCACGCCGCTGCTGCCTCGTGACCCGGCGCAGCGTGCGCAGGTGCGCGCGCTGGCGCTGCATATCGCCTGCGACCTGCACCCGCTGAATAACCTGCGGGTGTTGCAGTACCTCAGCGCTGAGCTGGGCGTCGCCGATACCGCCAAGGATGCCTGGTACCGCCATTGGCTGCACAAGGGCTTGGCTGCAGTCGAAGCCGGCCTGGCGGTATTTAATGATCGCCTGTCACTCGGCGAGCAACCTGGATATTTGGAAGCCTGTCTGATCCCGCAGTTGTATAATGCGCGCCGTTTTAACTGTGACCTTGATGCGTACCCTCGCATTCTCGCCATGGCGGCGCGCTGTGAAACCTTCGAAGCCTTCAAAAAAGCCGCTCCGGAGGTGCAACCCGACGCCGTTTAAGGTGGATTTGCCTTGCCACTCCGTCGCGCCACAAGCGCAGCGGGTTCTATTTCGTCACAGATAAAAACAAGCAGGTGACGCATGACTCGTGAAAAACCGAAAAACCTCTGGCTCTCGCGCTGGGGCTTTATCCTTGCTGCAACCGGCTCCGCTGTGGGCTTGGGCAACATCTGGAAGTTTCCTTACATCACCGGCGAGTACGGCGGTGGTGCGTTTGTATTGATGTACCTGGCCTGCATCCTGGCCATCGGCATCCCGGTGATGATGACCGAGATCGCCATTGGCCGACGCGGCCGTGGCAGCCCCATCGATGCAATCAGTCGGGTGGTTAAAGAGAATGGCGGCAACCCCCTGTGGAAGGCCGTGGGCGGCATGGCCATGCTCGCCGGTTTTATGATTCTGTGTTTCTACGTGGTGGTCGCAGGCTGGGCGTTTGCCTACACGGTGAAAATGCTCGACGGCTCGCTGGCGGCGACCAGTGTCGACGCGCTGGCTGGGGTGTTTGAGGCGCATAACGCCAACCCCTGGCAGCTCGGCGGCTGGAGTGTGCTGGTGGCGTTGCTGACCCTGTGGATCGTCGCCAAAGGCGTGCAGAAAGGCATCGAGAATGCCGTGCGCTGGATGATGCCGGGCCTGGCTGTAATGCTGGTGGTGCTGGTGGGCTACGCCTTTACCAGTGGCGGTTTCAGCGCCGGCTTTGATTTCCTGTTCAGCTTCGATGCCTCGAAAATTACCGGTGAAGCATTGCTGGCTGCCCTGGGCCATGCCTTCTTCACCCTGAGCCTGGCTTCCGGGGCGATCCTCACCTACGGCTCGTACCTGCCGGATGGCCAGTCGGTGGCGCGCACCACCTTCGTGGTGGCGATCTGCGACACCTGTGTGGCGCTGCTGGCGGGTTTGGCGATCTTCCCGATCATCTTCGCCAACGGCATGAGCCCGAGCGCCGGCCCTGGGTTGATCTTTATGAGCCTGCCGTTGGCGTTCCAGCAAATGCCATTCGGCACTGCCTTCGGCGTGCTGTTCTTCGCCATGGTCTCGATTGCCGCACTGACCTCGGCGATTTCCATGATCGAAGCCACGGTGGCCTACCTCAACGAGAAGTACGGCGTCAGCCGCTTCAAGGCCGCGGCTGCTTCCGGCGCGGTGTTGTTGCTGATCAGCCTGCTGGCGATGCTCTCGTTCAACCTGATGGCGGGCTGGACGCCCATGGGCAAGAACTTCTTCGACTGGCTGGATTACCTGACCTCGCGCTGGATGATGCCGCTGGGCGGGATCTTTATGGTGCTGCTGGCCGGTTATGCGCTGCGCAGCGAGATCATGCGCGATGAACTGGGCCTGCCGCCGCTGGGCTACGCCCTGTGGTTGTTTATGGTGCGCTACGTCAGTCCGGTGCTGATCATGGTGGTGTTCCTGCATGCCCTGGGTTGGTTGATGTTTGACCCGGTTGGCCAGTGGTACTGGATTGCCGGGGCCATCGGCCTGCTGGCTGTACTCGGTGAAGTGCTGCGACCGCGAGTCGTGCCGGCGCTCGCCGGGCGTTAAACCGCGATAGCTGAGCTGTAATTGCAAAGGGCGCACGGGCACAAGCCGTGCGCCCTTTTTGCTGCCTGCAGGCTTATATCGTCATAAGCTTGGCGCTTATTTTTTGGCGATAACTCGCCACTCTCGCCAGAGGATCAGCGGAAATTTGCCGATAAGGCGCCTAGCGGCCTCGTCTGAGCGGCGCAATGATCACCTTGATTGATTCGTTAACGGCTTTGGCGCGGGCCATAGCGCTGCCTTACTAGGGTTAACCAGGGCAGAGCAGAGAGCTGGCGCACGGTTTGCAATGCAGCGCGGTTGGGCGGCTCGTTGTCGTTCACCTGTGGGCCTTGGCTGTCATGCTGTTAGCGGGCCGGCTGGATAATAAAAACGGAGTTGTTATGTCTTCTGCTGCTGCGCGTCTATTGGCCGATTTGTCTGTCGGTAAAAAGCTTATGTGTGGTTTCGGCCTGGTGCTGTTGCTCACGGTTGCCGTCATCGGTAGTGGTTTTCTCGCGGTGCAAGCGGTGCTGGATGGGCATGCCAGCACCAGCGGCCTGTCGGCAATCGATGCCCAGGTACTGCAAACGCGGCGTGCCGAGCGCGACTTTGCCCTGCGTCAGAACAGCGATGCGGCCGCCCAGGTGCATGAGCAACTAGACCGTGTGAGTGCAATATTGAGTCAGCAACTGGCTGCCGCTTCCAGTGCCGACCAGGCGCGCTTGAGCAGCATGCAGCAGGCCCTTGATGACTATCGCCGGCAGTTTGATAGTTTTGTCGAGCAACAGAACAAAGCCCGCACGGCGCGCACGCAGATGAGTAAAGCGGCCGGTGAAGCGCGCGATCAGTTTGATGTGATTGAGCTGGACATGTACGACGCCGTGCGCGAGTTACGCCTGGCGGGCGACAAACTGCGCGGCAGTGATCCGCTGACCCTGGCAGAAGCGGCCTCCGGCCTGAGCAAGCGCATGCTCGACCTGCGAGGCTATGAAAGCCAGTACATCATCGACGGCTCGGCCGAGGCCCTGGAAGAATGGGCCTATATCAGCGAAGACCTGCAAACCGTGGCGCGTAGCCTGATGGTCTGGCTTGACGACGACCAGAAACGCTCAATCGAAGCTGCATTGCAGGCCTTGACCCTGTACCAGCAGGCATTCAGCAACTACCAGCAGATGCGCGCGCAGAACCAGCAAAGTGAAACCGCCATGGTTGAGCAGGCCCGCAACGTACTCGCCCTGGTAGAGCAAGCCAAGGTGCAGCAGGAGCAGGCAATGACCACGGATAGCCGCCAGGCCTTGCTGATGCTCGGTGCCATGGGCATTGCTGCGGTGATAGTGGGCATGCTGGCGGCGTTGGTGATTTCCCGTTTGATCGTTACGCCGTTGCAGCGCACCGTGGTGTTTGCCCAGCGCATCGCCGCCGGCGACCTGACCCATGACCTGCCCCAGGATCGCCGCGACGAGCCGGGGCAACTGATGACCGCCATGCAGGTGATGAGTGTCAGCCTGCGTACCTTGGTCGGGCGCATTGGCGGTGGCGTCAGCCAAATTGCCGCCGCTGCCGAGCAATTGTCAGCGATTACCGCGCAGACCAGCGCGGGCGTGCAGAACCAGAAGATGGAAACCGAGCAGACCGCCACCGCCATGCATGAAATGGCCGCCACCGTGCAGGAAGTGGCGCAAAACGCTGAGCAAGCTTCCCAGGCCGCCCGGATGGCCGACCACGAAGCGCAACAGGGTAATCAGGTGGTGCAGCAGACGGTCAGTCAGATTGGTCACCTGGCCACTGAGGTGGAGGAGTCGGCCGAGGCCATTGCCGCGCTGAATCAAGAAAGCGCCCGCATTGGCAGTGTACTGGAGGTGATTCGCAACGTGGCCGAACAGACCAATCTGCTCGCGCTGAACGCCGCCATTGAGGCCGCGCGCGCTGGTGAGCAGGGCCGTGGTTTTGCCGTGGTGGCCGATGAAGTGCGAGCCCTGGCCAAGCGTTCGCAAGATTCCACCGAGGAAATCGAAGGGCTGATCGCCAGCCTGCAGCACCTGGCTAAGGGCGCAGTGGATAAAATGGACAGCAGCCGCAACCTGACTCAGCGCACGGTGACGCTGGCCGGTGAGGCCGGTGCCGCCCTAGGGCGCATCACCCAGGCGGTGAGCACCATCGAGCAGATGAACCTGCAGATTGCCGCAGCCGCCGAAGAGCAGAGTGCGGTGGCTGAAACCATCAGCGAAAGCGTGACGCGGGTGCGGGATATCGGCGAGCAAAGCGCGACAGCCAGCCAGCAGACCGCCGTCTCCAGCGCCGAGCTGGCACGTCTTGGCGTGGAGCTGCAGGGCATGGTTGCGCAGTTCCGCAGCTGAGTGTGCGGCGGGCCGGCTGCTATTAAGTGGCCGGTAAAGCCCGGCGCTATGGCGCGCGGCTGTTGGCCAGCGGCGCTCTGCGCAGCTCTTCTGCCCAGGCCAGGAGCGGCACCTGCACTTCGGGCTGCCAGGTGCGTGCCCACAGCAACTGTAGGCGTGAGAGGTCGCCGCGCTCAGTGGGCAGGCGCTGAATCTCGTCATGCAGGCGCCATTGGCCGTTTTCCAGGGTGGCGAAGTC
The DNA here is from genome assembly GCF_943846705.1 of uncultured Pseudomonas sp. Lineage (NCBI taxonomy): Bacteria > Pseudomonadati > Pseudomonadota > Gammaproteobacteria > Pseudomonadales > Pseudomonadaceae > Pseudomonas > uncultured Pseudomonas sp. The sequence continues at coordinate 3,085,025 of NZ_OX044366.1, forward strand.
GAAACGGAACGGGTGAAAACCGGTCATGCCCAGGCGGATATCGGTGACCACCAATTGTTCGCCCAGCTGGTCGTAACGCAACACACCGTTGGTAAACCAGGCCAGGCGCGCATGCGCCGGCGAGTCAGCCAGGGCGGCGGCCAGGTGTGTGCCACGGGGAATGCGCTGCAGTTGCGGCGCGGCATCGTCGAACCAGCTGACCAACGTCTCGTGGTAGCTCTCGCCATCCAGCACGATCACCCGCCACAACAGGCTATTGAACGGCGTCGGCGTACTGAACAGCTGCTGCGCCTGAATACCTTGTCGCGCCAGTTCGGCTTCTACCCGCTGTTCGGCCATGTATTTGCCGCCCAGGGTAGAACCCAGATACAGCGTTGAAAGCAGCAGCGCCCACGCCGGGGCTTTGGCTGTTTTGTCGCGCAAGCCAAACAACAGCCCCAGCGCCACGGCGAGGCACAACGGCACGGTGAACAGCGGATCAATAATAAAGATGCTCGACCAAGCCGTAGGGGTGGGCGTGAGTGGCCAGAGCAGTTGTGTGCCATAGCTGGTGAAACTGTCGAGTAGCGGATGAGTAATCAGTACCAGCCATATCGTTAGGAACAGGCGTTGTGCTGAGTAACCGGGGTTATGCCTAAAGCGCCGCGTCAGCCAGCTCAGCAGCAGGGCCAGGCCCGTGAGGACAAACAGCGAATGGCTGAAACCACGGTGGTAGGTCATGTCGGCAACGGCGTCGCCGTAATCGATGACCACATCCAGGTCTGGCAAGGTGCCGAGCATAGCGCCATACAGCAGCGCCTTGCGGCCTTGCCAGCGGCCGAGTAGCGCGCCCTGAATGCTGGCACCGAGTACCGCCTGGGTTATCGAGTCCATGCCTGATACCTGAATTGAACAGATGGTTAAATTAGCCGACTGACCTGGTTTTGGCTGCGATTAATGTTCAAGCAAAGGTTTCAGCTGAGTCGGCGGCGCAACGCCTAGGCAGCAGGTGCTTTAAAAGGACGCGAGGATGCGCCCGAGCACGCTCATGGCCTGCTCGCTTTGTGCGTCCCAGGGGTGTCCATAATTGAGCCGGGCGCAGTTGCCGAAGCGCCGGGTGGCCGAGAAGATTGGCCCCGGTGCCAGGCTGATGCCCTGGGCCAGGGCCAGTTGGAACAGGCGCAGCGCATCAACCTGCTGAGGGAACTCAAACCAGAGAAAATAACCGCCACTGGGCCGGGTAACCTTGGTGCTGGCGGGGAAGTGCCGCGCCGCTGAGGCCAGCATTGATGCCTGCTGGGCCTCTAACGCATGGCGTAGCTTGCGCAGGTGGCGGTCATAGCCGCCGTGTTGCAGGTAATCGGCCAGTGCCGCCTGGGCGGGTACCGAGGGTGAAATGGTGGTCATCAGCTTGAGCCGGCTGATCTGCTCGGCATAACGCCCGCCGGCCACCCAGCCGACCCGGTAACCGGGGGCCAGGCATTTGGAAAACGAGCCGCAGTGCATTACCAGACCGTCATGGTCGAAGCTCTTAACCGGCTTGGGCGGCTGGCTGCCGAAGTACAGCTCGGCGTACACGTCATCTTCGATCAGCGGCACCTGGTGGCGCTGCAGCAGCTGATACAGCGCTTCTTTTTTGCTGTCGCTCATGCTCGCGCCCAGCGGGTTTTGCAGGCTGCTCATAAACCAGCAGGCCTTGATCGGCAGGTTCGCCAGGCGCTCAGCCAACAGGTCGAGGTCGATGCCTTCACGTGGATGAACCGGAATCTCCACGGCCTTGAGCTTCAGACGTTCGAGTACCTGCAGGGTGGCGTAGAACGCCGGTGCTTCGATGGCCACTAGGTCGCCGGGCTGGGTCACTGTTTGCAGGCAGAGGTTGAGCGCTTCCATGGCGCCACTGGTGATCACCAGTTCTTCTAGCGGCAGCATCACGCCGCTGACCATATAGCGCAGGGCAATTTGCCTGCGCAGGTTGGGATTGCCCTCGGTCATGTCGGCGATCACCGCCTGCGGCTGCATATCGCGCAGGCTCTTGGCCATCGAGCGAGCCAGGCGCGGCAGGGGAAACAGCTGCGGGCTCGGGAAGGCCGAACCGAATGGCACGGTGTCGGGGTTTTTCAAGGAGGCCAGCACCGAGAACACCAGCTCACTGACATCCACTTCGGTGGTCTGCGTCGGCTGCGGGCTGGTTTCCGGCTCGGCCAGCGAGTGCCGCGCCAGTTCGCGGACGAAATAGCCGGAGCGGGCGCGGGCCTGGATCAGGCCGCGGTCTTCCAGCAGGTAGTAAGCCTGGAACACCGTGGACGGGCTCACCCCATAGGTGCGGCTGGCGTGGCGCACCGACGGCACCCGCTCGCCAGGGGCCAATACGCCAGTGCGTATCAGTTCGGCAATCTGCTCGGCGAATTTCTCGTAGCGTTTCATCGTGTCCATCGGTGCGCTGAGTGATCCTGCGCACTTTACGAGGACTTGCTTGGCCATGCGACTGTCAGCGCCCGCGTGGCGAGAGAAAGGTACTCTTGGTGTGTGCCTGTTCGCTGGCATCGCTGAGGTTGTGGATCGCAAAGCGCACCGGCCTGGCTCCCGTTTTGGCCTGTTGATTTTCCAGCACCAGGGTCACGGGTACATCGAGAATTTCACCGGGGTTAAGCAGCAACTGATGCGGTGCGTCTAGGCGCAAACCGGGGCTGTCAAGCAGGGTCAGGCCATAGCGTTGTGGCTGCTGGGTCTTGTTGATGACCTTGAGCAGGTAGGTGTTCTCGATTTGCCCAAGCGCGTTTTCGCGGAACATGCTGCGATCCTTGGCCGAATCGATGGACAGCATCGTGCGCGCGCTCAAGGCCCAGACGAAAGCGGCAAGCATCAGCAGCAGAGCAATGCCGTAGCCAATCAGCCGTGGGCGCAGGCGTTGGGTTTTGCCACCTTGTAACTCGCGCTCGGAGTGATAACCGACCAGCCCTCTGGCATAGCCCATTTTGTCCATGATCGAGTCGCAGGCATCGATGCAGGCACCGCAACTGATGCAGTCGATCTGCAGGCCGTCGCGGATATCGATGCCGGTCGGGCAGACCTGCACGCAGATCTGGCAGTCGATGCAGTCGCCCAGGCCCTCAGCCTTATAGTCGCTGTCTTTCTTACGCGGGCCACGGCCTTCGCCGCGTTTGGCGTCGTAGGCCACCAGCAGGGTGTCGTCATCGAACATCGCACTCTGAAAACGCGAATACGGGCACATGTGCACACAGACTTTCTCACGTAGCCAACCAGCGTTGAGGTAGGTGGCTGCCATAAAAAACAGCACCCACACTAGCGTGCCACCGTCCAATTGCAGGTGCAGCAGGTCGCCGGCCATGTCACGGATCGGCGTGAAGTAGCCGATAAAGGTCACGGCTGTGAGCAAGCTAACGCCCAGCCAGATGCTGTGCTTGGCGCTGCGCCGCAGCAGCTTGTGCAATGACCAGGGCGCCGCATCCAGTTTGATCCGTTGGTGGCGCTCACCTTCGGTGACTTTCTCCGCCCACATAAACACCCAGGTCCACACGCTTTGCGGGCAGGTGTAGCCACACCAGACACGCCCGGCCACCACGGTGATGGTGAATAAGCCGAAGGCAGCGATGATCAGCAGCGCCGAGAGCAAGATGAAGTCCTGCGGCCAGAAGGTCGCGCCAAAGATGTAGTAGCGATGCTCGGCGAGGTTCCACAGCACGGCCTGGCGACCGTCCCAGTCGAGCCAGGCAGTGCCGAAGAAAATCAGAAACAACAGACCTGCACCGTACAGGCGCAGGTTGCGGTAAAGGCCAGTGAAACTGCGGGTGTGAATCGGCCCGCCAGCCTGGGACGGGGTCAGGCGGATCGGTTGGCGCGTGTCGATGGTCTCGATGATTTGCGCGGGTATGCGTTGGCTCATTAGTGGCCTCGTCGGGCTTTATCAGGCGAGGCGCACTATGCGAGCAAGGCTGTTTGGATAACAGACTCAGGTTTTCAAATAAAAAGCGGATCAGAATGCGGGGCAGGCCATGCGGAATGTGGCGGGTAGGTCGCCCGGAAGGCGTTGGCGGCCTAATCGGCTACCAGCAGCCATCGTCTGCTGATAGCCAATGTTCTAGGGTGTGTGAGTGGCCGCTCTGCTCATCACCACTAAATTCACGCACAGGCCACTGTCGGTGTTCACAAACTCGAGTGCGCCACCGCAGCGCTCAGCGATAGCGTTGACGATTGAAAGGCCCAGGCCGCTGCCGTCACCGGGAGAGTTGCGCCAGAAGCGCTCGGTCAGCTGGGGGATTTTCTCGGCGGCCACCCCAGGTCCCGAGTCCTGCACGCTAAAGCAGACGTGCTCCCCGCGAAACTGCACGCGCAAACTGACAGCACTACCCGCGCAGTTATGTCGCTGGGCGTTGTCCAGCAGGTTGCGTAAGGCGGCGATGGCCAAGCTCGGCGGCATCGTCAGCAAACGCTGGGCGCTGGCATCGAACAGGTGCAGTTCGATGGCCTGCTGGCCCGGCTGTTGGGCGTCACTGATGGCCATCTTGGCCACTTGTGCCGCGCTGTATTGCAGGGTTTCGTCAAACGGCAGGCGGCCTTCCACGCGTGCCAATAGCAATAGCTGCTCCAGGGTCTGGTGCAGGCGGTCAGTGCCGGCTTCGGCCTGCGCCAATGCCTGACGGGCGGTGGCGCCTTCCGTCATGCTGGCCACCTGCAGGTGGGTTTTGATCGCTGTCAGCGGGCTGCGTAACTCATGGGCGGCATCATCGGTCAGCCGGCGTTCACGCTCGATCGCCTGGGCGATGCGCTGAAATAGCTGATTCTGGGTTGCCACCAGCGGTTGCAGTTCTTGCGGCAGGCCTTCGACATGCAGCGCTTCGATGCTGTCGGCGCTGCGCTGAGCCAGTGCCTGACGAATGCGCCGTAAGGGCGACAGTTCACGGCTAAGGCCAAACCAGAGCACCAGCAAACTGCCGATTAACGCGAGCAGCACCGGCGCTGCAGCCGCCAGTAAGATCGAGTGCTTGAGAGTGTCGCGTTCGTCCAGGCGGTCTGCGGTGGTCACGCGCATGTCACCTTCGATCAAGGTGAAGGTGCGCCAGGTGACGCCGTCAATATTGCGCTCATGGAAGCCCTTATCCTGCACGCCCAGGGCACTGCCCGGCGCGGCGCGGCTGCTGGCGAGAATCTCGCCACGCACTGAGCTGATCTGGCAGGCAATGCCTTCGGGCATGCCCAGCTGTTCTGTACTGAGCGCCGGCCCGCCCTCGGTTTGCTGCAATTGCGGCAGTTGTAAGAGCAACCCAGAAACCATGCGCGCTGAAGATGCCAGGCGTTGATCGAGGGTCAACATCAGCTGGTTGCGCAGGTCGAACAGCATCCACACAGCGGCCAGTGACCAGAGCAGCACAAAGGCCGAGCCGAGAATCAGGGTCAGGCGTAGACGCAGGCTCATGACGGGCTTTCCTCGCTATGGCCGGCGGGGCCGAGGCGATAACCCAGGCCGCGCACTGTCTCAACGATGCCGCTGCCTAACTTGCGCCGCAAATGGTGAATATGCACATTGAGGGCATTGCTCTCGACCTCGCCGTCAAGGCCGTAGACCGCGTCCTTGAGCTGTTCGCCGCTGAGCACCCGGCGAGGGTTGTGCAACAGCGCTTGCAGCAGTACCTGCTCGCGGCGCGACAGGTCGATCGGCTGTTCATGCAAAAAAGCCTGGCAAGCCACCGGGTCGTAGCGCAGTGGACCATGTTCGACCAGTGAGCTGGCACGCCCGGCCGCGCGGCGCAGCAAGGCATGCAGGCGGGCGGCGAGTTCACGCAGGTCGAAGGGTTTGACCAGGTAATCGTCAGCCCCCTCCTGTAGCCCCGACACGCGGTCGGCTACCGAGTCGCGGGCTGTCAGCAACAACACGGGCAAGCTCATCCCGCGCTGGCGCAGGCGACGCAGCAGGCTTAAACCGTCTTCATCCGGTAGGCCCAGATCCAGCACCCATGCGTCGAACTGCACCGAGCGCAGCAGTGCTTCGGCCTCAGCTGCTGTAGCGGCATGCATCACGCGAAAGCCCTGGGCGGTGAGCCCGGCCACGACACCACTGGCAATCAGGGGGTTATCTTCAGTTAGCAATATGTACATGGAGCCGATCCGTAGGAAGGCGGGCAGTATCCAGCAGCAGGATTAAGTCAGGGTTACTGCGGGGCGTGGAATGATAACGGCTGAGGGTGGGTAATTGCGCAGACTTGACCACCCGTTTGCATCGGATTTGACCATCACGCTGCGTGGCTATGACCAGCAAAGAACGATTCATAGTTGCCGGTAGCGACAGGCAGAAATCGGCCAAAAGCGGTCACCTTGCGACTACGAATTCTGGGGCGATTCAACAGCCTAGGTACACAAAACCATCAATGCCTGATGCAGTTGGCCCCTCGATGAAGACATCCGGGGGCTGGACTGCATAGGCGCGCTCCCAGCTGATCCAGAAGTGCATACATGCAGGAATGCAGAGCTATATATTGACATATATGAATATTGCGAATAATCTGGGTTCGTAAACCACCCTAGGCGCCTCAGGAGGTACCCCATGAAAAATTCCAGCGATACCCATCCGAATCACCTTCCCGACAGCAGCTACGGCCTGTTTATTGACAACCAGTGGGTTTCTGGCGAATACGGTGAAACCCTCGACATTATCAATCCCGCCAACGGAAAAATTCTCACCAATATCCCAAACGCCACAGCTGCCGACGTCGACCGCGCGGTGCAGGCCGCACAGCGCGCCTTCGTGACCTGGCGTACCACCTCACCAGCGGAACGCGCCAATGCGTTATTGAAGATCGCCGACCTGCTGGAAGCCGATGCCGATCGGTTCGCGGTTCTGGAAACCCTTGATGTAGGTAAACCCATTCGTGAAAGTCGCTCCGTCGACATCCCGCTGGCGATTGATCACTTCCGCTATTTCGCCGGCGCAATCCGCAGCCAATCGGATGAGGCAGTCATGCTGGATGAGCAAACACTCAGCATCGCTCTCAGTGAACCCCTCGGCGTCGTGGGCCAAGTGATTCCGTGGAACTTCCCGCTTCTTATGGCCGCCTGGAAGATCGCTCCTGCCATCGCGGCGGGTAACACCGTAGTCATCAAACCTTCCGAGCTAACCCCGGTAACCATCCTTGAACTGGCGAAAATCTTTGCCAAGGTACTTCCGGCCGGCGTGGTCAACATCGTCACAGGCTTAGGCACCACAGTTGGCCAGGCGTTACTGGATCATCCAGACCTGCGCAAGCTTGCCTTCACTGGCTCGACGCGTGTCGGCGAACTCGTCGCCAATGCGGCAGCGAAGAAAATCATTCCCGCAACCCTCGAACTGGGCGGCAAGTCAGCCAACATCGTTTTCCCCGATGCGAACTGGGACAAGGCCGTGGAAGGCGCAGTGCTCGCCATCCTGTGGAACCAAGGTCAAGTCTGCGAATCCGGCGCACGGCTGTTCGTTCACGAGTCCATCTACGAGCGATTCCTGGCTGAGCTCAAGCATAAGTTCGAAGCTGTGCGTGTGGGTGACCCATTGAACCCGGACACCATGATGGGCGCACAGGTCAGCAAAACCCAGATGGAACGGATCCTCGGCTACGTCGATATCGCCAAACAGGAAGGTGCCGAGGTACTGATCGGCGGCGGTCGTCTTACAGGTGCCGATTACGATGCCGGCTTCTTCATCCAGCCAACGATTTTGGTCGGTGTTCGCAACGATATGCGCGTCGCCTACGAGGAAATTTTCGGCCCAGTTCTGTGCGTCATTCCTTTCAAGGATGAAGCGGAGGTCATCGCCATGGCCAACGACTCCGAGTACGGCCTAGCGGGTGCAGTCTGGACCCAAGACATCAACCGGGCATTGCGTGTGGCACGCGCGGTGGAAACCGGACGTATGTGGGTAAATACCTACCATGAGATCCCTGCTCACGCCCCCTTTGGTGGCTATAAGAAATCTGGCCTAGGACGGGAAACTCACAAGTCAATGCTGGAAGCCTACAGCCAGAAGAAGAACATTTACGTCAGCCTCAACGAAGCACCGCTCGGGCTCTTCTGACCTCGTTGATCCATGTTTTTTAGCCTATAACATCGAATATTTTAGATATGCAGGTAAGTAAAATGACACAAACAGAACTCTTCAAAACCGCTCAGCTGGGCCCATACACCCTCAAGAACCGTATCGTTCTACCGCCACTGACACGTTCGCGCAGCTCCCAACCCGGCAACATTGCGAACGACCTCATGGCCACCTATTACCGTCAGCGCAGCGGTGCTGGCTTCATGGTGACCGAGGGCACCCAGATCGAACCCCGAGGACAGGGTTACGCCTGGACACCCGGCATTCATAGCCCAGAACAGATACAAGGCTGGCGTAAGGTCACCGACGCTGTTCACGCCGAGGGGGGGGTGATCTTTGCTCAACTTTGGCATGTAGGCCGCGTGTCGCACACATCACTACAGCCCGGTGGTGAAGCACCCGTCGCGCCATCAGCCATCCGCGCGGACAACGTCAAGGTGTTCATCGAAACTGGCCCCGGCACGGGTGCCCTAGCCGACCCATCGACCCCACGTGCCCTGTCCACCAAGGAGGTAAAGGAACTGGTTAAGCTCTACGCCCAAGCAGCCCGAAATGCTTTGGACGCAGGTTTTGACGGGGTGGAGCTTCACTGCGCGAACGGGTACCTGGTAAACCAGTTCATTTCGGCCCATACCAACCAGCGTGATGATGAATATGGCGGCTCGCTGCAGAACCGTCTTCGCTTCCTGCGCGAAATCACCCTGGCCGTTGCTGGTGTCGTCGGCAAGGAGCGCATGGGCGTTCGCTTCGCCCCGCTGTTCGCGACCACAGACGAAGACCGCGTGTACCTAGGCCTGGTCGAAGAAGATCCGCACCAAACCTACATCGAGGCCGTGAAGATCCTCGAGGAAGTGGGCATTGCCTACCTGTCGCTCGCCGAAGCCGATTGGGAAAACGCACCCGAGCTGCCTGAGACGTTCCGCGAAGATGTTCGTAAGACCTTCAGCGGCAAGATTCTCTATGCCGGGAAGTACACCGCTGAACGAGGAAATCGCGTGATCAAAGCTGGCTGGGGCGACCTGATCGCTTTTGGTCGCCCCTTCATTGCGAACCCCGACCTGCCCGCTCGTATCGCCAACAACTGGCCGCTTAACCCAGTTGATCCAAGCAGCATGTACGGCGGTACCGATAAGGGCTACACCGACTACCCGACTTACAAATCCTAAACGCTCAATGCCACGCCCCATAACTCAGGGGCGTGGCTCAGCGTTTGCTGACCGAGGAAGTTAAGCATGTACCAACCGAGCACGATCCCCTACCAAGAGCATAGGGGATTCAAACGAACCTTCAGGCAGGGTCATCTAAGCCTTGGGCTGTTCTTTCCCCTAGAGGCTTTCGAAGGTGATACACCGAGCATGCTAGATCAGGTCGCTCTGGCCAAACGTGCAGAGGCTCTTGGTTTTTCGGCGCTTTGGTTTCGCGACGTCCCACTCAGGGACCCAAGCTTCGGCGATGTCGGCCAGGTCTTCGACCCTTGGGTGTACCTGGGCTACATGGCCGCTCATACAACAAAAATCGCACTAGGTACCGCCTCCATCGCCCTTACTTTGCGTAATCCCTTGCACACGGCAAAGGCCGCAGCGAGCATTGATCAGTTGAGCGGAGGTCGCTTGCTCCTGGGAGTAGCCTCTGGCGATCGTCCCGTGGAGTTTCCCGCATTCAGCATTGATCCCGAAAAGCGTGGCGAGACCTTTCAAGAAAACTGTGATGTGATACGTCAAGCTCATCGAACACACTTCGAGCCCATTCGCTGGAGTGGAGGCGAGTTGTTGGGGGCCGATCTCATTCCCAAACCCACGACCCGTGAAATACCGCTATTCGTAACTGGACACAGCCGCCAGTCGCTCGATTGGATCGCGCGCGAAAGCCATGGATGGATCAACTATCCACGCCCACCGAAAATACAGCGACTGATCGTGGAGGATTGGCGACAGGAAATATTGAAACAGTGTGGTCCCACCTACAAGCCGTTCTTGCAGTCGCTTTATATCGACCTTGACGAACACCCGTCCACGCCGCCCTCGCATATCCATCTTGGATTCCGCCTGGGACGTGACCACCTTCGGGCCTTACTGGATACGCTTGAGGAAATCGGTGTGGACCACGTCATCCTGAACCTCAAGTACGGTAAACGCCCCGCAGCAGAGGTTATCGAGGAACTTGGCAAGCACATCATCCCGCACTTCGACACATAGACGTCCGATAGCCCGACCTGATAGGGCAATAGGATTTCAGTCCAGAGCAGCCAGTCTTTGTGACAGGCGGGCGCGCAGAGGTCACGGAGACGCCTTCCAATTTTCTACGCGAACTAGGAAAATATCTAAATATCGCAAAAAACAGGTATAGAAAAATCTATGACCATTGATGTCAACGAAGCCCTTAAAGCATTGGCGAACCCGATGCGCCTTGCCATCCTTAATTGGCTCAAGGATCCCAGGACAAACTTTCCCGAGCAGGAGGTAGACCCAGAGACGGTAGGTGTGTGCGTCAGTATTATCCAGGAACGCACGGGCCTCTCGCAGTCCACCACATCGCTTTACCTCACAGCTTTGCAGCGCGCGCAATTAGTGACATCACAGCGGATCGGCCCCTGGACCTACTACAAACGCCACGACGAAAATATCGATGCCTTCTTCAAGGCGCTGCAAGAAAAGATCTAGGGGTGAAGCAATCCTGCGGCGACTCAGTAGACCACCCGCACAATTACACCCCCATTAAGCAGTCGCTCGTCGCTAGATCGATAATCCGGGCTTAGTACTTCTAAGCCTCCACTTCGATCACGGCTGGCTTTAACACGCTGCTCCCCCATTCAGATCGAGCGCCTAGAAACGCGAAAACATCCGTGCCTGATGCAGTCGCCCCCCTTGATGATGACATCCGGGGCTGGACTACATAGACACGCCTGGCGCGTAGCACGGCGCGCTCCCAGTTGATCGAGAAGTAAGCTGCAAGGGTACGGATATATCCATACCCGCAGGCACATAAAACTATATATTGACATATATGAATATTGCAAATAACCTAACCTCGAAAACCACCTCAGGCTCCCCAGGAGGTACTCCATGAAAAATTCTGCTAAGCGATTGTCAGAACTTCATTGCAATAAAATTTTGGAAAAAGGTGCAACGATATGAAAGCGATTGTTTTACGCGCCCCCGGTGGCTTGGACCGTCTAGAACTACATAACCTTCCTGATCCTGGTAAGCCAGGACCAGGCCAGATCCGCGTCGCACTGCATGCATCTTCACTTAACTTCCACGATCTACTAGTCGCGAATGGAAACATTAATACAGCCGATAGACGCATCCTCATGTCCGACGGCGCTGGCGTAGTCGAAGCTGTTGGTGAAGCAGTTAGCGAATTTAAGGTCGGCGATCACGTAGTTTCCTGCTTCTTTCCGCAATGGCAGGATGGATTACCTTTCGACGCTGTCGGAAACTTCCGGGGAACGCCCGGTGACGGCATCGATGGCTACGCCACCGAGTACACGGTACGACCGGCCAGTTATTTCACATTGGCTCCTCAGGGTTGGTCTCATGCTGAAGCGTCAACAATTACAACTGCAGGGCTAACAGCGTGGCGCGCACTAGTGACTGATGGCCAGCTCAAAGCGGGCGCATCCGTACTCATACTTGGTACTGGAGGTGTCTCAGTGGCTGCCATACAGATCGCCAAAGCTATGGGAGCACGTGTAATCAATACATCCTCCTCTGATAAAAAACTCGAACGCACACGACTCCTTGGCGTAGATGAGCTAATCAACTATCGGCAAACCCCTGAGTGGGGCGAGAAGGTTTTAGCACTAACAGGTGGGTACGGTGTTGATCACGTAGTTGAAGTCGGCGGCCCTGGTACTCTCGCACAGTCGATAAAATCTGTTCGTGTTGGAGGTCATATTGCTTTGATCGGTGTACTTACCGGACGAGAAGGTGAAATTCCAACCATGGAGCTTATGGCAAAGCAAGCGCGTATTCAGGGGCTGATTGTAGGAAGTCGTCGCCTACAACAAGAGTACATAACAGCGCTGGAGCAAAATAATATTCGCCCGATTATCGACCGGAGTTTCACATTAGAACAACTGGCAGATGCTTTCCGCTTCCAAGAAAGCGGTAACCACTTTGGAAAAATCGTCATAGAATGGTAGTAAACCTACTAAAGCAGTCTCTTAATAGAGTCGCTAAACAATTCTTCTAAAAGTTGCTAGCCACGCTATCAGCACAAATCAACTCCACATATAAACCTGTCCAAATAACATCAAGACGCAGTACCTACAGGTACACTGAAGCAATCATGTATTTGTGGCTAATTTCAGCCTGCGAATATTTTTAAAGTAGCAAATCATTTGATTGAAACCAGAGCACTTACATCCTTCTTTAGTTACAAAAATATATTTCCGTAAGCGTCGGCCAGCTACGAAGGCTAACCGATCACCTGATACTGCAACGACTTACAAGTCAACCCTAGAGGATTATCCCAATGTCGATTCAAACTGTTGTTTACCGTGCCTATGCCGAAACTTTCGGTGGCCGTGACGGCCATACTATCTCCTCCGATGGCGCACTCGATGTCGCCCTGGCTACTCCGAAAGAACTCGGAGGTGCCGGCGGCAAAGGTACCAACCCAGAGCAGCTGTTTGCGGCGGGCTACTCGGCCTGCTTTATCGGCGCAATGAAGTTCGTTGCCGGTCGCGACAAGCTGGCTATGCCTGCAGATGCATCGGTTGAAGGAGTCATCGGCATCGGCGCTATCCCTGACGGTTTTGGCATCGAAGCTGAACTGCGCATCAGCTTGCCAGGCATGGACCGCGAGCAAGCACAGACTTTGATCGACCGCGCACACATCGTTTGCCCTTACTCCAACGCTACTCGCGGCAATATCGACGTCACCCTGACGCTGATCGACTAGCCACTACTCATTCGGCCGCTGCCAGCCAGCGGCCGACCCAAGGGGGCTGAACATTAACTTCAAACTGAGTCGGCCCTAGTTATCTGAGGGTCCACTATTGGCCGTACTATGCCTGTCGTCGCAGGCCGCAGTGGGTCGAAATGACGTCTCAGGTCGTGACTTCGTTGAACTCAAAATCCCTAGTCATCCCGATTTTGGTATCCCAGACCTTCGCGTCAGGATACTTCGTGGATGCAGCTATCATTGGGCTTTTCAAACATGAGCATGAACCTTGTTTGATGAGGTCGCGGTGGGTTTGAATCGCCGCTAGTCACACGCCGCTATCCCTCTGTATTTTTAGATGCCCATGCATTCTGTTGAAAACCCGCATCAGCGGGCTTTCTTATGACAGTCAGTAGCCGGTGAGAATGTTAATGATCACGCCAGTGCCGACGACAACCAGCACATAATCGCCGTTGATGCGCAACCAACGATGGTTCTTCGGTGGAGCAGGCAAGTGGCGCGACCGCCAGTCCGTCACCCAGTAACGATCGGCGCGATAAGTTTTAGCGACGACGTGGCCACGTTTCCACTGGGAATGAGGCACGGGCATGCCGGGCTGTGGACGGAAGCCCGGGTCACGATAGCTCTGTTTTTTGTCCGGCCCATTGTACTTCTGTTGATTACTCTGATGCTGGTGGTCCTGCGGCGTTCCGGGGTGAGCAAAGCTGGCCAAGGGAGCGCTGAACATAAGCGCGGCGCAGATCACTGAAAGTGTCTTTTTCATCTGGTGATGGTCCTGTATCTGTGAGTGATCGGCAAAACGTTGTCGATGTCGGATGCGATGGAGTTATCAAATCACAGTTTCAGGGGTGTAAACCTCAGGCTAAGGTAAAGGTCCGGTAAAGGTATGTAAGGACGACCTTCACACCGATATCTGCCTGTCACCATAGACCGCTTCTGGCACGTTTCTGCCGATCATGGTTACAAAGGCTGCTGGTCAAATCCGATGCAATCGGTGGTCAGGGCGAATGCAACCGGGTGGTCAAGCGGGGTACAATTTCGCACTGAGGGCAGGTCGCGCTGTATAACGCCGGGTTAATCCTGGCTTAACCGCCGACTGCGATGCTCTGCGCCTAAATATGCAAAGGCGTGGTTATCGATGCGGGCGTTCCTGTTATTTTTTCTACTCTGGATTGGCTTGCTGCAGCCGGTTCAGGCCTCCAGTTTTTCCGCTAAGCCAGTGATGCTGGGCAGCACTCAACAGGTCGATTTTCTCCCCGTAGAGCAGGCGTTTACGCTTAACGTCGAGCCGCAGAGCAATGGTGAAACCCTGCTGCGCTGGGATATTGCGCCCGGCTATTACCTCTATCAGCAGCGTATGCAGTTCAGCGGATTGCCTGCAGATGCTGCGCCTGAGCTGCCAGCGGGGCTGCCCTACAGCGATGAATTCTTTGGCGACTCGCAAATCTATCGCGAGCACCTAGAACTGACGCTCCCTGCCGGGATTGACGGCAGCATTCAGCTTGGCTGGCAAGGGTGTGCGGATGCCGGGCTGTGCTACCCACCACAGACTCAGCAGCTTGATCTGTCCGGTGCCGGCGGGCTGAGCCAGCCCGGCACGGACCTGGCGCAGGACCAGGCCTTGGCGGGCGGTTTGCAATCCCAGCGCCTGGTGTTGAGTCTGTTGCTGTTCTTTGGGCTGGGCCTGCTGCTGGCCTTCGCCCCATGTTCGTTGCCGATGCTGCCGATTCTCGCGGGCATTGTTGTGGGCAGCGGCGCGTCACCACGACGTGGCTTGGCGCTGGCCTCGGTGTATGTGGTGAGCATGGCGCTGGTGTATGCCGCGCTGGGCGTGGTGGCTGCGTTGATGGGGGCTAACTTGCAGGGGCTGCTGCAACAACCCTGGCTGTTGGCCAGCTTCGCCGCGCTGTTTGTGTTGCTGGCCTTGCCGATGTTTGGTCTGTTTGAACTGCAGTTGCCGGCAGCCCTGCGTGATCGCCTGGAGAGTGCCGGGCGCAAGCAGCAAGGCGGCAGCCTGGTCGGTGCGGGCATGCTCGGTGTGTGCTCCGGCCTGTTGGTCGGGCCATGCATGACCGCACCGCTGGCTGCTGCACTGTTGTATATCGGGCAAAGTGGCGACGCGCTGCATGGCGGCCTGGTGTTATTCGTCTTGGGCCTGGGCATTGGTACGCCGCTGCTGGTGTTGGTAACCCTCGGCAATCGCTTCCTGCCCAAGCCTGGTGCGTGGATGAATCGGGTCAAGGTGCTGTTTGGCTTCCTCTTTCTGCTCACTGCGCTGCTGGTTATCCGGCCGTTGCTGGCGGAGCCGACCTGGCTCGGCCTGTGGGGCGCGTTGTTGATTCTGCTGGCCAGTGCGCTGCTGCACTTGGCGCGGCAACTTCGCCAACACGCCAGCGTGGCCAAGGCCATTGGCGCCTTGCTGGGTATTTGGGGGCTGGCGATGGTGCTGGGAGCGGCGGGCGGTGCCAGCGACCCCATGCAGCCGCTCAAGGTGTATGCCGGCAGCAGCGTTGTATCCGCGTCGAATGCACAGCACTTTGTCGGCATAAATGAGCCGGCCGCGCTGGAGCGGGAGCTGGCCGCCGCCAAAGCCCAAGGCCAGTGGGTGCTGATTGATTACTACGCCGACTGGTGCGTGTCGTGCAAAGTCATGGAGAAAACCGTGTTTGCTAATCCGCAAGTGCAGGCCAGCCTGCAAGGCGTTCGCCTGTTGCGTCCCGACGTGACAGCGAACAACGCAGCCAGCCGTGCGCTGCTCGCACGATTTCAGGTGCTGGGCCCACCAACATTGTTGTGGCTTGGCCCTGACGGTGAGGAGCGCCGCTCACAGCGCATGACTGGCGCGGTGAATACCGAGCAATTTCTACAGATATGGGCGACCACCCAGGAGCGCGGCTGATGCTAACGGTGAATGTTGGTCCCCTGGCACTCAGCACCGCCCATGTGCTGTTGATGATCAGCCTGTTGCTGGCGACGTTTACCGGCTGGTACGTCGGCCGGCGCAGTGCAGTTAACCCGGAAAAGCAGCTGTTTCGTTTGTTACTGGTGGCCCTGCTGGTCGCGCGTCTGGCGTTTGTTGCGGCGTACTTCGAGCACTACCGCGAGCAACCCTGGCAGGCGCTGAACGTCCGTGACGGTGGCTTTATTGCCTGGCCTGGCGTGCTGGCCGCTCTGCTGTTGGGTGCTTGGCAGGCCTGGCGCACCCAGGCCATCAGAAAATCCTTGGCCTGCGCATTGGCCGTAGGGGTATTCAGCTGGGGCCTGGGCAGCCTGACGTTGTATGGGCTTGAGCAGGGCACTGTGCTGCCATCGTTGTCCTTCAGGGACAGCAATGGCAGCACAGTGGCGCTGCACGACTATCTCGGCAAACCGCTGGTGGTCAACCTCTGGGCCACCTGGTGCCCGCCGTGCCGCCGGGAAATGCCGGTGTTGGCCGAGGCGCAACGCAATCATCCCGAGCTGACCATCCTGTTCGTCAACCAAGGTGAAGGCCAGGCTGAGGTCAACCAATACCTGGGCGCTGAAGCCCTCGACTTGCACAACGTATTACTCGACAGCGGCGGCCGTTTGGGCCAGCACGTCGGCTCCATGGCGTTGCCCAGTACCCTGTTTTACGACGCCGAGGGTCGCCAGGTTGGCAGCCACTTGGGCGAATTGTCTCGCGCCAGCCTGGCTCGCGCGCTTGAAGTACTGAAGAAGGAACAATAATCATGCTGCGACCTAGCCACCTGGCTGCACTGCTCTCGACTCTCTTGGTGATACCCCTGGCGCAGGCCGAGGAATGGCCGGCCGCGATCAAGGCGATCGAGGCGCGAGGTGCCGAAATTATTCAGCGCTTTGACGCGCCCAGCGGCCTGCAGGGGTATGCCGCGCGCTTTAACGGCCAGGGCGTGGCCCTGTACCTGACGGCCGATGGTCAGCACGTGCTGGTCGGCAGCCTGCTTAACGCTCAAGGTGAAGACCTCTCCCGTGAGCCGCTGGACCGACTGGTATACGGCCCGCAGGGTAAGGAGATGCTGATCAAGCTGGAAAACAGCAGCTGGATCAGCGACGGCAAGACCAGCGCGCCGCGTATTGTTTATGTGTTTTCCGACCCCAACTGCCCGTACTGCAACCTGTTCTGGAAACAAGCGCGGCCTTGGGTCGAGGCCGGTGATGTGCAGGTGCGCCATGTGCTGGTGGGCATGTTGCGCCAAGACAGCGCGGCCAAAGCCGCCGCATTGCTCAGCGCCAGTGATCCCCAGGCGGCGCTGCATGAGCATGAGTCCGCCGGAAAAGCCAGTAAGTTGCAAGGGCTGAAAAAGATCCCAGACGCCATCCAGCAACAACTCGACCATAACCTTGGCCTGATGGCTGAAATGGGCGCCTCGGCTACGCCGGCGATTTTCTATAAAGATGAAAGCGGTCAGCTACGCCAGCAACTCGGCGCACCGAGCCCCGAGGTACTGAAACAGATCATGGGGCCGCGCTCCTAAGCTCACTTTAGGTCAATGGGGCAGAGGGGATATGGCGCTGAATCGCCAGCTGTTTGAAGGCCGGTCGCGTGGTGAGCGAGGTCGCAGTAGGCAGACATTCTCTGGCAATCGCGATGCCGCGGCTTAAAAGCTTGGCATTGCACGAGCACATGCACATCACCTTTACTTAAACATGCCCCTCCGTGTCGGCTACCATCGGCACAGCCGATTATGGCAGACGCGTGCACAAAGGCGGTGCCCATTGACCGAATTGATTCCACTGGCTGACTACGCAGCGCCGGCGATGCCGACTGAGCATGCCGTGCGCAAGGCGTTGGACAAGCTGAAGAAGAGGCTGCTCGGCGATGACGAAGAGTCAATGCTGCAGCAGGAGGGGCTCGAGCGGACTTCGCTGAAAGGCCTCGACGAGGTGTGTTTCAACCCTAATGGCTTCTTCCGTGATGCGCTTGACGAGCATCTGGCCCCTTGGCTGACGGCCGAAGTGACCGGTTCGTGGCTTAAGCTGCTGATTGTGCCCTCGTGTGGCCCGCAGGGGCTTGCCGAAGACTGGGCCGAGGCTGCTGGGCACCAAGTGCTTGCGCCGCCTCAGCGCCAGCAACTGCTGGCGGGCTACGACGTCGTACCAAACTTGCATGGCAGCGGTCTGTTGGTGATACCGCACCTTGAACACTGGTTTATCCGCCAGCGTCATGGCCTGCACATGGTCCGCGCCTTGCTGGCTCAACTGGCGAAGCTGGAGCGGCGCTGTTTGATCTGCTGCAATCCCTGGGCCTGGCGCTTTTTGGTCAAGGCGGTGGGAGCCAATCTCTCGTTACCCAGCCCTTACACCTTGGCTGCTACCGATGCGGCAAGCCTGCAAGCCTGGTTCGAGACGATTGCCGTGGATGATGACGGCAAGCGCATTACCTTTCGCCTGGCAAAATCCGGCTATGACGTGCTGGCGAGCGGCGACAGCGGCAAATTACACAACACCCACCTGCAACAGTTAGCGGCGCGCAGTGGCGGCATTCCTTGGGTGGCTGCGCACCTGTGGCGGGCGAGTTTAAACGTCAGGCGCAGCCCCGACGCCGACCTGCCAGAGCGTGCCCGCCGTGCGACCGGAAACGACGAGCGCACGTTGTGGATCATCAGCGTGGATGACGGCCGTTTGCCACAGGGCCACGAGGATCGATCGTTATTGGTGCTGCAGGCATTACTGATTCATGGCTCGTTAACCGCCGCAGAGCTGAGCAAGGTGCTCCCTGCAACCGGTGAGCCGGATGTGCTGCCAGCACTGTTATCGGCCGGAATCATTGAGTGCGAGGCGGCTTTGTTCCGCGTTCGCGCGATCGCCTATCCCGCCGTGCGCCAGGCTTTGCGCTCGGCCGGTTTTCCATCGGGAGGGCTATAAATATGGCCGCTGTGCATGAAAATCAGCAGAAAACCGCCCAGCTTATTTACGACCTGCAGGACATCAGCTTTACCAAGATCGGCTTAATCCTATTTGGCACCTGGCTTGTCGTGTTGATCGCCCGCAGGTTGCTGCCGTACCTCGCTGAGCGCGGGCCGAGCCAGTTACGCCTGTATCTGCTCGGCGGCGTGCCCATCATCCGTATGTTGATGCTGGTGGTCGCGATTCTGTGGGTCATTCCGATCGTCTTCAACATCACCTTCCAGAACTTTCTGGTCATCTCTGGTGCGCTGGGCGTAGCCGTCGGCTTTGCCTTTAAAGACTATGTCAGCAGCCTGATTGCCGGCATGGTGGCTATTTTCGAGCGACCTTATCGCCCCGGCGACTGGGTTGAGATTGACGGTGATTACGGCGAAGTGCGCACGGTGGGTATGCGTGCGATTGAAATTTGCACGGCGGACGACAACGTTATCCATGTGCCGCACGACAAAATCTGGAAAAGCAACATCTCCAACGCCAACGACGGCTCCCACACGTTGATGTGCGTGACCTCGTTCTACGTCGCCCCTGACCATGACCCTGCCATGGTGCGCGCTGTGCTGCGCGACGTGGCCATGACCAGTGCGTACCTCGAATATGACAAGCCGGTGTTGGTGATGCTGAGCCAGACCCCGCTGGCAACGCACTACCAGCTAAAGGCCTATCCGTTTGACCTGCGCGACCAGTTTGAATTTGTCAGCGACCTGACCATCCGCGGCAAGCATGCCCTCGCAGACGCTGGTGTCACTGAGGTGCAAGCGATATCCAGCCTCACCGGTTGAAGCCAAGCCGCGCTCCACGCGGCGAGCGAGCAATAACGCGCATCGCTAGTCGCCGTCCAGCCGCTCGCCTGGCTTCTCTCGGCGCTTTTCTTTATTCTGGTGGCCCGCAAAAAAAGCTTGAGTAATCAATATGTTGGAAAAAAATCTGAGTCAGTTGGAACAGCTTGTCAGCGAGTTGGTGCAAGAGAACAAAGCGCTGCAGGCAGCGAACCAGCAGATTCGCAACGAATTGGCCCAACTCAAGGACGAGAATGACGCGCTGCAAATCAGCGCGCTGGAGCAAGACGAGCTGCACAGCAGCACTGCTGCACGTATTCAAGCATTGGTTGAGTTGGCCAGCGGCAGTGGCAGTGCGGCGCCGAGTCCTGCCCAAGCATGAGCCTCGCAGGGGACACGGTCACGGTCATTTCCATTCTCGGCAATGACTACAGCATCAAGGCGCCTGCCGGAAAACAGCAGGCCTTGAGCGACTCAGTACGGCTGCTCAAGGAACGCCTGGTGGAGAGCAAGGTGGGCGCACCCGCGCTGATTGGTGAGCGCTTGCTGGTCCTCACGGCGCTAAAGCTGTGCGCCGAGCAGGTCGAGCAAGAGCAGCGCCATCGTCAGGAGGTGCAGCGCCTTGAAGAGCAGGTGAGCCAGCGCCTTGCAGGTATTGCCAGCCTGATCCCGCGATAAGTCCTTCGCTCCGGGCTCGGCGTCTATGTGCGCAACGCCGGACCGACTGGTGGCAGTAGCGTGATGCTATCGGTACGGCACAGCGAGGGCGTTGGAGGAGGGCGCGGAGTGTGATGCCTTCGCCAGCAAGCCCAGGTGGCTGCGTTAGATGTCCTTGCCCAGCCTCTGCCCTCGCCATTCTTGCCGCGCTACATCGCGCACTGGGCGGCGTAAACCAGCTCAGCTTGAACCAGGTCGAATCCGCCTTTGGGCTCCGCCACCTCTGGATGGGGCGATCCTGCAGCTGTTGCCGGCCGGCATTTCAGCCACCAGCACCAGTTCGCCACGTGCGGTTTATTGACCTTGAACGAAAGACGCTCGCTCGCGTCCAGTTTGCTTGCCTTTAGCATCTGCAAAGGTAAGGATCGAGCGTGGCCATGCGCTTGGCTGGGGGCGTCTAGGCGTCTGCATGCTGCCATGTGGAACGATCTTCTGAATGAGTCGCTATTCACGATCAGGTTAAGGTTCGCGCTGACTTTTCAAGGGGTTAACGTTAGGCACAGCCAGACAAATGCGCTGATGAAATAAGCCGGCGGTGCTGCAGCTATTCGCTGCAAAGTACAGCGCTAGACAGCTGTTAATCCAACGCAGTGGTAATACAAAAATAAGGAAGTGCAATTATGTTGGGCAATTTCGGACTGTTTTTCGGTCTTGCGTTACTGATCTGGATGGCTTTGCGCGGCATTAATATTTTAATTGCGGCGCTGCTGTGTTCGCTGGTTATCGCCCTCACCAACGACCTGGCGATCCCGAAAACCTTACTCGAGTATTTTCCCTTCGGCCCGTTGGGCGCTTTCTCCTTCGCTGGCAAGTTTTTTGTGCTGTTCCTCTGTGGTGCGATCTTCGGCAAGGTGATGGCCGCCAGCCAGGCGGCCAGCAGCATTGCCCAGGCCATTACGCGCAGCTTGGGCATTCAACGCACGCTGTGGGTGACGGTGGCGGTCTGCGCTTTGCTGACCTATGGCGGCGTAGTGGTGTTTGTGGTGATTTTCACCATGTACCCACTGGGCATCACCCTGATGCGCGAGGCCAACCTGCCCAAGCGGCTGTTTTGTGCTGCGGCTGCACTGGGCTCGGGCACTTTTACCATGACGGCACTGCCGGGCTCGCCGTCGATCCACAACGTGATCGCCTCCAACGCCTTGGGTACCGACCTGTTTGCCGGTGCCTGGATTGGCCTGCTGGCCAGTGTGGTGATGATCAGCCTCGGTATGCTGTATATGCAGCGTGAGTGGCGGATGGCCCGCGACCGCGGTGAAGGCTTCGAGGCCAATGCGCAGGATTTGCGCATGGAGCAGATGGCCGGTGAGCCTGGCTCCGGACCACATTGGGGGATGGCGCTGCTGCCGATTGGGGTGGTGCTGGGCGTGATCATGCTGCCGCGCGTGCTGCTGCTTGGTGGGGGCGGCGTAGGTGAGGGCATGCTCAGTCAGCTGCTGAGCTTCAGCCAAAGCCAGCCGATCATCTGGCCGAGTTTGGCTCTGGTGATCGCTACGCTTACAGCCATCGTGCTGTTTCCGGCGTTGCGGCGTAATACCTTCGCGCTGCTTGGGCAGGGGGCTGACGACTCGATCATGCCGCTGCTTAATACCGCTGCGGTTATCGGCTTCGGCAGCGTTGTCACACAGACGGCGGGATTCAGCCACTTCGTGACCTGGGTGCTGTCGGTGGACTTGCCGCCGCTGCTGTCCATTGTCGCCTCGGTCAGTGTGGTGTCAGGCATTGTCGGCTCCTCCTCCGGCGGGCTGCAGATCTTTATGCAGACCCTGGCACCCAAGTACCTGGACATGGGTGTGGAGCCAGAAATCCTCCACCGGATCGCCAACATAGCTGCGGGCGGCCTGGACTCGTTGCCCCATTGCGGCGCTGTAATTGCCATGCTGATGATCATGGGCCTGAACCACAAGCAGGCTTACAAGGACATCTTTGTCGTGACGGTGTTGATTCCGGTGATTGCGGTGTTTGTCTGCATCGGCGTATTGGGCCTGATGGCCAGCTGATAACTCTGCAGCGACGGCTATAGCTGTCGCTGCAGTAGGCCATTACCGATATCAGCTGCTTCGTCGCGCCTGCGGCATTGCTTATGGCATCTGCTCCGTATTTTTCCTCGGCAACTGCAACTGTTTCGCTCTCCGGGCCGCGGGCATAGTGTGGCCGGCGCTGACGTTGAGGTCGCCGGTATAGCTCTGCGAGCGGTGTCGCCGTTCGGGCGAGGCTGTGTGGTGGTTGCGAGCATTGGCAAGTTGGGTGACCAGCTCAGCTAGGCGCGCCCGTGGGTTTTTGCTGCGTTTGCGCAGGCGCGGGTCAGTCCAGCGCGGCTGCGGCCAACGAACTACCCCGGCATGGGTGTGGTATATGGGCGCTCGGCGATTGAGCCGCGCCGCTGTTGCGCCATTGTAATTAAGGAGTTTTCCATGGTGTTGAAAGGGCTGACCTGGCTGGTCCTGTTGCAAATCGTTGGTAGCCTGATCAGTGAGTTAGTGCTGCCTGTGCTGCCCGCCAGCGTGATCGGGCTGCTGCTGTTATTTGCCTACTTGATCCTGTGTGGCGAGGTCAGCGAGCCGCTGAGCCAGGCCACCAGCACCCTGTTGCAGTACCTGCCGCTGCTGTTCGTGGTGCCTGCTGCCGGCATCATGGTGGCCAGCGATGAGCTGCTCGCCGACCTGCCGGCGATCATGGCGGCGTTGTGCCTGTCGTTGCTGGTCACGGTGCCGTTGTGTGGCTGGATGATGCAGCGCCTGGCCCGGCGTGTGGAGCAGCGCGTGGAGGGCGGTCATGAGTGAGTTTTCCTGGCTGACGGTGGGCCGCTTGGTGGTCGATCATCCGCTGTTCCCGGTGGGGCTGACGCTGCTGGCATTCCAGTTTGCCTTGTGGTTGTACCGGCGCAGTGGCTGGCTGGTGCTGCAGCCGGTGATGGTGTCCATGTTGCTGGTGGTGGGCACGTTGCTGGCTTGTGGCATGGACTACGCCACCTACCGCGCAGGTGCTACACCCATTGCCTTTTTGCTCGGCCCGGTGACCATCGCGCTGGCGGTGCCGTTGTACAACAACATCAAGCGTATTCGCCTGCTGGCCATGCCGGTGCTGCTGACCGTACTGGTCGGCGGTACGCTGACGGTCATGCTGACGCTGTTGATCGCCCACAGCATGGGCGCGCAACTGCCGGTGCTGGCGAGCCTGTCAGGCAAGTCGGTGACCATGCCCATCGCCATGCTGGTGGCCGAGCAGCTCGGCGGCCTGGCGTCCCTGGCTGCGGTGTTCGTCATGTTGACTGGGGTGATCGGTACCGCACTGGGCCCCTGGCTGCTGGGGTTGTTCAAGGTCAGTCACCCGGCGGCGCGTGGCCTGAGTTACGGCATCAACGCGCATGCCATCGGCACGGCGCGGGCGCTGGAAGAGGGTTCGGAGTGTGGCGCCTTTGCCGCGCTGGGCATGAGCCTGCTCGGGGTGATCAGTGCGGTGTTGCTGCCGTTGTTGATGGGCTGGGTGTTGTCCGGCCTTTAACCTGTGGGGGATGCGAGGCGCGGTGTGCGTCTCGCCGGCCTCTAGGGGTCAGCTTATGCGGGCGGCGCGCCATGGCCTGGAGCAAGCGTGGTTTCTTGCAGCAGGGTGTTCGCCACTTCATTCGCCACAAATTCGCGCATATGTTGCATAAAGCTTTCCTGAATCCGCGAAGGGCGGCTCTGCGCTGACATCAGCATGCTGAAGTCCACCTCGACAGCCGGCTCAAACGGCCGAAACACAACGCCAGCGCCGCGATATTCCAGCGCGCTGATGGTGTCTACCAGCGCCACCCCTGCGCCCAGCTCAACGAAGGCGCACATGGATGCCGACAATTGGGTTTCTAGTTGCAACTGCCGGGTAACCCCATGGGCGTCGAAAATGGCATCCAGGTGGTGCCGTGAGCCGACTGCCTGGGGGTAGGAAATAAACGCCTCACCCTCGAGGTCCTCGGGCACTACCACGGATTTCTCCTGCAGGCGGTGGCCACGGGGCAGGGCGCAGAGCATGCTCGAGCGCAGCAAACGCTCACCCCGTGGGCTGGGGTAGGTGTTGGGTTCTGCGATAAAACCCAGATCGCAGCGCTGGCCCACAAGCTGATCGACCACCTCGCGTGAGGGCAATACCAGCAGGCTGATTTGTGCATGCTGATGCTGCTTGGTGAACGCGTGTATGGCCCTGGGCAGAAAGGACAGGCCCATCACTGGCGCACAGGCGATATGCAGCGAGCCGCGCGTCAGGCTGCCAATCTCCTTGGCGGTGCGGGCGATGCGCTCCACCCCCAGCAGCGAGCGCTGCACCTCTTCATACAGCACCAGCGCATCGGGCGTTGGATGCAGCCTGCCTTTGATGCGCTCGAACAATAGAAAACCAATGTCCTCCTCCAGCGCCGCGATCAGCCGCGTCGCGGCAGGCTGGGAGATGTGCAGCATTTCCGCGGCACGGGTCACCGTCTGCCCGAGAATGACTGCGCGGAAGGCCTCAAGCTGTCGTAGGTTCACTGTGGAGTCCATAACAAAAAGACATAGGCTAGCGAAAATAAAGCATTTCTAACCTGCAGGTAAGCCTCCTACCATCGGCTTAATCTAAATAGTGATCTTGAGTCTACTGGGCTCAAGGCCATGGTCACCCTGCAGCAATGGCCGAGACGCACCCTATGCATAAAACACAGACGACAGTCATTGGTGGTGGCCTATTAGGCATGGCCACCGCGTATGGCTTAGCTCGGCTTGGGCAAAAAGTCTGCGTGCTGGATGAAGCTGATACGGCATTTCGCGCCTCGCGCGGTAACTTCGGCTTACTTTGGGTGCAGGGCAAGGGCTACGGCATGGCCGCCTATGCACGCTGGACTCGGCAAGCGGTTGCACTGTGGCCGGAGCTGGCCAGCCTACTGCAGGCGGAAACCGGCATTGACGTGCAGTTGCGCCAGGCTGGCGGTTTCCAGCTGTGTTTATCCGAAGCCGAGCTGGCAGAAGAAGTACGCCGCCTGCAGTGGTTAAAAGAGCAACTCGGCGACTACCCCTATGAAGTACTGCGGGGCGTGCAGCTGAGCCAGCGTCTGCCAGGGGTTGGCCCGGCGGTTGTCGGCGCGTGCTACTCACCGATGGATGGCGATGTGAACCCGCTCAAGCTGCTGCGCGCCCTGCATCAGGCCTGCCAGCTGCGTGGCGTGCACCTGCTCAGTGGCCATAAGGTCATGGGCATCGAGGCCCGTGATAACGACTTTGTCGTGACGGCGGGCGGGCAACAGGTACGCAGTGAACAACTGGTGCTGGCGGCCGGGCTCGGTAATCGCGAGCTGGGCGCGCACCTTGGCCATGCGATACCGCTGCAGCCTAGCCGTGGGCAAATTCTCGTCACCGAGCGAGTCGAGCCTTTCCTTAGCCACCCCACCTCCACTGTACGGCAGACCGACGAGGGCACCGTGCAGTTGGGCGACTCGGCAGAGTCGGTCGGTTTTGATGATGGCACCAGCACCGCGGTCATGGCCGACATCGCTGACCGCGCCGTACGCAGTTTTCCGCGTCTGGGCAATGTTCGCCTGGTCCGCGCCTGGGGCGCACTGCGGGTACTGACCCCGGACGGCTGCCCGATTTACCAGCCATTAAGCAAAGCGCCGGGCGCCTACCTGCTGTCCTGCCACAGCGGCGTCACCCTGGCCGCTATTCATGCGTTGCGCCTGGCGCCCTGGATCGCCGGGAAGCTCGCACTGCCTGAGGTGGCCGCTTTTGCCCTGGACCGCTTCAACTCTGCTCCCGAGGTGCGCCATGCCGGCTGACAGCCTATTTATCCAGCTGCCCACGGACAGCCCCAGCGTGATGATTGAATTTGAAGGCCAGCCACTGGCCGTGCCGCCGGGTATCTCTCTAGCCGCCGCCTTGCTGGCGAGTGGCATTCGCCATACCCGCAGCACGGCGGTCAGCGGTGCACCGCGCGCGCCCTATTGCATGATGGGGGTGTGCTTCGAATGCCTGGTGGAAGTGGACGGCGTGCCCAATTGTCAGGCCTGCATGGTCACGGTCAGCGCCGGCCTCAAGGTCCGTCGCCAGCAGGGCGCGCGGGCGTTGAACGCGCTGGCTGAAGAGGGCGCACACGATGCCATCTGAACGTATCGACCTGCTGATCATCGGGGCCGGCCCTGCCGGCATGAGTGCGGCCGTCGAAGCCCGCCGGCATGGTCTCGAGGTGCTGGTCTTGGACGAACAGCCAAGCCCCGGTGGGCAGATCTACCGCAACATCCGCGAGAGTGATCCGCAGCGGCTGGCGATATTGGGGGATGACTACAGTGCCGGCCGCCGCTTGGCCGATGAATTTATCGCCAGTGGCGCGCGCTATGTGCCCGGCGCGGCCGTCTGGCAAGTCGGCGAGCAGTGTCAGGTGCATTACCTGCTTGAGGGGCGCAGCGTGGTCGTCCAGGCGCGTCGGCTGCTGATCGCCACCGGAGCCTTCGAGCGTCCCATGCCGATACCGGGCTGGACGTTGCCAGGGGTCATGAGCGCCGGTGCCGGGCAGATTCTGCTCAAGAGCGCCGCGCTGCTGCCCGCCGGCCCCGTGGTGCTGGCCGGCTGCGGACCGCTGCTGTATTTACTGGCGGTGCAGTACCTCAAGGCGGGCATTCAACTGTCGGCCCTGGTGGACACCGCCGAGCGCCGCGACATTCTCCAGGCCTGGCGACATATCCCGAAAGCCTTGCTCGGCTGGCGTGACCTGCTCAAAGGCCTGTCGCTGTTGGCGAAACTGCGCCAGGCGAAACTGCCGCATTACCGAGGGGCGCGAGCGCTGCGCATCGAAGGCGCTGAGTGCGCCGAAGCATTCTGCTTCAGCAGTGGCGGTAAGGCTCATCGGTTACCCGCCAACCTGGTTTTGCTGCATCAAGGTGTGGTGCCGAATACCCAGATCAGTTGGTCTTTACGCATGCGCCACCAGTGGAGCGATGCGCAGCTGTGCTGGCGTGCCGATCGCGACCAGTGGGGTGAAACCAGCCTTGCCGGGGTGTTTATCGCCGGCGACGGTGGCGCCATCGGCGGTGCACTGGCAGCGCAGGAGGAAGGTCGGCTGGTGGCCCTGGCGGTAGCCAGTCAGCTGCAACGGCTGGATGGCGCGCGTCGCGACCATCTGGCCCGTGAGCCTCAGCGCGCACTGGCGCGCTGCCTGGCCGCGCGCCCGCTGATCGATGCCCTCTACCGTCCGCAGGCGGAAAACCGCATTCCCCACAACGAGGTGATCGTCTGTCGTTGCGAAGAGGTCACCGCCGGCCAGGTCCGCGCCGATGTCCGCCTCGGTTGCCTCGGCCCCAGCCAGACCAAGACGTTTAACCGGTGCGGCATGGGGCCTTGCCAGGGGCGGTTGTGCGGCCTGAGCGTTACCGAAGTCATCGCTGCGCAGCGCCAGGTGTCGCCGTCTGCGGTTGGCTACTACCGCGTTCGCCCGCCGTTGAAGCCCATCACACTCGCCCAGCTGGCGAGTCAATCCAGTCACGACCTTAGTCCGGAGACGCCATGAGCAGCATCCAACGTATCGACAGCAACGCCAAACTCAGTCGCGTGGTCGTCCATCAGGGCGTGGCCTGGCTCAGCGGCCTGGTCGCCGCCGATTGCAGCCAGGACATTCGTGGCCAGACCCGCCAGGTGCTGGCGCGGCTTGATGAACTGCTCGCCTCGGTTGGCAGCGACAGAACGCGGGTGCTCAGCGCCCAACTATGGATGAAAGACATGAGCGCAGATTTTGCCGCCATGAACGAAGAGTGGAGCGCCTGGTGTGCGGGTGAGACGCCGGCGCGCGCCACCTGCCAGGTGACGTTCGATGATCCCGAGATCCGCCTTGAGCTGATCGTTACTGCAGCCGTCTGAAACTGCTGGCTAAGCCCCGATTTACAACAACAATAGAAGTGGAGCCTCATATGAACCAGAAATTAAGCCTGACCACCCTCGGCCTGACCGGCCTGATTGCCTTTTGCAGCAGCGTCCAGGCCGCAGGTGACAGCCTGCGCCTGGGTATCGAGGCGGCGTATCCGCCTTTTGCTTTCAAAACGGCGGATAACCGTATCCAAGGGTTTGACTACGACATTGGCGAAGCCATCTGCACGGAAATGCAGGTGAAGTGTGAGTGGACCGAGGTCGAATTCGACGGCCTGATCCCCTCGCTCAAGGTGCGCAAGATCGATGCTGCCATCTCCTCCGTGTCGATCACCCCGGACCGCCTCAAATCGGTCGACTTCAGCAACAGCTACTACCGCCTGCCCGCCAAGATTGCGCACCGTAAAGACAGCGGCATCCAGGCCATCCCGGCTGATCTTGCCGGCAAGCGTGTTGGCGTGCAGCGCTCGACCAACTTCGACCGCTACGCCACCGAGTTCTTTGTGCCCGCCGGCGCCGAGATTGTCCGTTATGGCAATCAGAATGAGGTGTTTCTCGACCTGCTGGCCGGTCGCATAGACGTGACCCTTGCCGGCTCGGTAGCGATTGAGGAAGGCTTGCTGAATAAACCTGAGGGCAAGGCCTTCGAGTTTGTCGGCCCGAGCTATACCGATGTCAATTACTTCGGCATGGGCGCCGGTATTGCCGTGCGCAAGAATGACCCGCTGGCTGAGCGAATCAACCAAGCGCTGGCCGCCATTCGCAGCAATGGCACCTACGACAAGATCCGCAGCAAATACTTCTCGTACGACATTTACGGCGAATAAAGCCCATGCAGCTTTCTCCTCTTGAGCATTACGCACTGCAGCGGCTGCTGGTGAATGCAGGCGCATCTTGCCTGGAGTGTGAGCAGGAGCGCTTCCAGGTGCTGGGGCGAGAAAGGAGCAAAGCCGGCTTTTACACCGTTGTCCGCAGCCACAGTGGGTTTGCACAGATACAGCCTCATCAAGAACTCTGCCTGCCGTTTACCCACTATGCCCTGCGTCGCGGTGGCTATTTCGTCTGTTGGACCGAGGACGACACGACATTCTGTCTTGAAGCGGTCGCCAACCAGCAGGACTGGCCTGGCGACCTATCCCCCCTAGATATTCGCTGTACGGGCTAATAAGCGCTGCAGCGACGCGTGTTTTAAGCCGTAGCTGCAGTCAATCTGTTTGACGTGGCGCGGGCGGCTAATGTGCGCGGGCGGCCAGGGAGCGTTATCCTGAACGTCCTTTCTTGCGTTGAAGCCTGACCATGCTGGTTATTTCCAACAGCGTTCATCTCCCGGATGCCGAAATCGAGCTGACAGCTATTCGTGCCCAGGGCGCGGGTGGGCAGAACGTCAACAAAGTCTCCAGTGCCATGCACCTGCGCTTCGACAGCCAGGCTTCCAGCTTGCCGCCGTTCTACAAGGAACGCCTGCTGGCGCTGCGCGACAGCCGGATCACCGCCGAGGGCGTGGTGATCATCAAGGCCCAGCAATACCGCACCCAGGAGCAGAACCGCGCCGATGCTCTGGAACGCTTGGCTGAGCTGATTCGCAACGCTGCTAAAACCGAGAAAGCCCGCCGTCCGACCAAGCCCACCCTGGGTTCGAAAAAGCGCCGTCTGGAAGGAAAGACCAAGCGTGGGGCGATCAAGGCGGGTAGAGGGAAAGTGGACTTCTGAGCCCAGGCCGAGGTGTTAACGCTTCTGGGGCAGTGCGGTGCACTTCGGCACCAGCCTAGCTCCGGCGCGGCTAGGCTGTGTGGCAGGCGAACCTCATCGGTCTGCTGGGGTCTGCTTAAACAGGTGGGCGGTGTTGTGCCTATGCTGATCTGACTATGGCGCTTGGGCTTAGCCCTTGGTGCGCATAACGATGGTTAACGCTAAGGAGTATGCAGATGAAAATTAATGCCTATTTAACCTTCGATGGCCAATGTGAGGCGGCGTTTACGTTCTATGCCGACTGCCTGAACGGTAGCCTAGAGTTGATGCGTTTCGGTGAAAGCCCTGAGGCCGAGAATGTGCCGGAGGCGTTTCATGACCGCGTCATCCATGTGTGCCTGACCAGTGGCGATCAAACCTTGATGGGGTCTGACACGTTCCCAGGCACGCCTTATGACGGTATCAAAGGCTGTTCGATTTCCCTGCAGGTTGAGAACGTCCCAGAAGCCGAGCGCTTGTATGCGGCCTTGTCGGCCCAGGGCAGCGTGCAGATGGCCTTGCAGCCGACTTTTTGGGCGACCCGGTTTGCCGTGTTCACTGACCGGTTTGGCGTGTCGTGGATGATCAACTGCAACATTGATGCGCAGATGGGTTAAGCCACAACGCAACAGCCCGGCCATGGGGCCGGGCTGTTATTACGCGGGCTTAAGCTCAGACGACCAGGCCCAGGGCGCGGTCGAGCCGTTCTTCCGGGTCACTGACGGCCCCGAGAAACTCATCGCCCCAGCGGCGGATATCGTTGTAGCTGACGATATCAAACAGTTCACGCAGGCGATCCTGGGCTTCAGCCTTGGGCATGTTCAGCGCCACGTAACAGGTTTGCACCATGTCCACCGGGTCATGCGGGTTGGTCAGCAACGCGCCTTTAAGCTCGGCGGCGGCGCCGGCAAACTCGGACAGCACCAGCACACCGCGGCCACCGAGCAAGCCTTGGGCGGCAACGAATTCCTTGGCCACGAGGTTAAGCCCGTCACGCAGCGGAGTGATCCACATCACGTCGGCCATGGCGTACCAGGCGCTGACTTCTTCGAACGGCAGGCTGCGGAAGAAGAACTGCAGCGGCGTCCAGCCGATACGCGCAAAGCGCCCGTTAATCCGCCCTACAGCCTGTTCGATCTGCCCTTGCAGCTCGTCGTAGATGGTCATTTCTTTGGCCGCCGGTACGCAGACCGTAACCAGGGTGACTTTGCCCAGCAACTCCGGATTTTCTTCCAGCAGCCGTTCATAGGCGTTGAGTTTCTCCAGAATACCTTTGGTGTAGTCGAGACGCTCCACCGAGAGAATCAGTTTGACCGTGCCCAGCTCAGCGCGCAGGCGCGCCATCATCTCCTTGATCTTCGGTGACTCCAGGGCGCTGCTGACGCGGTTGATATCCAGGCCCACCGGGTGTGCACCGAGCTTGACCACCCGCGTACCAGTGTCCACGGCCGTGGTCATGCGCTCCAGACCTACGGCGCAGCCATAGGTGATAAAGCGTGGCGCACAGTTCTGCCGGCTGACGGTTTGCAATGGCATCACACCGCGCGCGGCATCGACGAAGTTCTCCACCTGGCGCGGAATGTGGAAGCCAATGTAGTCGCACTGCAGCAGGCTGCCGATGATCTGCTTACGCCACGGCAGTACGTTGAATACATCCGCCGAGGGGAAGTAGGTGTGGTGGAAGAAGGCGATGCGCAAGTCTGGGCGCAGCTCACGCAAGTAGCCCGGCACCATCCACAGGTTGTAGTCATGCAGCCAGACGGTAGCGCCTTCGGCGGCTTCCAGCGCGGTGCGCTCGGCAAAGGCGCGGTTGACCTTGAGGAACACCTGCCAGTCGTCCTCGCGGAACTGTGCGCGCTCCCAGAAGGTGTGCAGGGTGGGCCAGAAGGCTTCCTTGGAGAAACGCTTGTAGAAAATGTCGACTTCTTCTTTGCTCAACGCCACCCGTGCGGCGGTCAGCTTGGGGTAGCGTTCGGCATCCACGGTGGTGTGGCTGTCGAAGGTTTCGCCGCTGTCTTCGTCATGTTCGGCCCACGCCACCCAGGAGCCGGCACGACCGTCACCGAAAAAGCTCAGCAGGGTCGGGATAATGCCATTGGGCGAGGTCGGGCGACGGCGTTGCAACTTGCCGTCCTTGCCGCGGTACTCTTCATAAGGCAGGCGGTGATAGACCATTACCAGATCGGCTTTGCCGGGCTCGGCAACTTGCTTGCCTTCGGCGGCGATGCCTTGCTTGCCGAGAAAGCCAAAATGCACGAAGGCTTCGAGGATGCCGCCGCAACCGGCGCGCTCGGCATGGAATACCCGCGAGAATTGACGGGTGGCTTGCAGCAAGCCCTCTTCGGATTCGCCCACGCACACGCCCTTGAACTGCCCGCTGAGCATGCTCAGGTCATTCAGGGTATCGCCTGCGGTCAGTACCTGATCGCTGTCCAGTTCCAGCCAGTCGATCAGTGCTTGCAGGCTGCTGCCCTTATTCACGCCTTTGGGCAGAAAGTCCAAATAACGCTCGGCCGAATACAGCAGGTCACAACCCAGGCTCTCGGCAATGCTCAGGAGTTCCGGGTTGGCGGCTTCTGCAGGGCTGCAGAAGTAGGAGCAACGGCGCACTTGCGGTACGTCCTGGCGTTCCAGGGCGAGGTGTTCGATGGCGCTGGCGACCTGGCTGTCACCGGGCCAGAGGGCGTCTACTGCGCTTTGCAGCGGCTGAATCGGCTGCAAGGTGTCGCCATGCACCAGGCTGGCACCGACGTCAGAGATGATGAAGTCCGGTTGCGGCAGGGTTGGGTCGGCCAGCAGTGGCAAGACCGACTCCAGGCTACGCCCGGTGACATAGGCCAGGCGGATTTCAGGGTGGGCGGCGATTGTCTGGTAAAGGCTTAAACGATCCTTGGGATCGCCGCCGAGAAAGGTTCCATCGAGATCGGTGGCAAGTAACATGCGCTGTCCTCCTGTTCTGTTAGTGGGTGCAGTGACACGCCGAGTTAAGTCGACGCGCTGTACCGGACACTCCGCTTCATGCGTGCGCCTCTTTTTACGTCGGAGTCTGCTGCTCCTGGTGTTGAGATTCTTCGGTGGGCTCGGTTGCGTCTGTATGGGGGGTGTCAGGCATCAACTCGAGCACGGTATGGCTGGTACGTAGCATAGGCATAAAGTGCCCTGCCGGTGCGCTGACCAGGTCGCTGACATGGCGCAGGCGATATAAGGTGTAAGCCGCGAGCAGGCCGAGGGTTACCGCGAAATACAGCGGCAGCGCTTGGGCGCCCAGATGCTGCATCAACAGGCCAGCAAGCAGCGGGCCGCAGACCGAGCCGATGCCGTTGACCATCAGCAAACTGCTGGAGCCGGCGAGGATTTCATCACTGTGCAGTTGGTCAATCAGCTGCGCCACGGCAATCGGGTAGATGGCAAAGGTCAGGCCACCCCAGATAAACATCATCCCAAGCAGCAGGGGGCCGGCTGGTAGCAGGCTCATCAGCAGCGCCACCACGACTGACAGGCTGACGACCCAGAGCAGCACCAGGCGACGGTCGTGTTTGTCTGAGTAAATCCCGATCGGCCACTGCAACAGTGCGCCGCCGAGGATGCTGCTACTCATCAACAGGCCCACGCCGGTGGCATCAAAGCCATTCAGGCTGGCATAGACCGGGGCCATGCCCCAGAACGCGCCTAGTGCCAAGCCGGACAAGCCCGCCGCAGCGATTGCCAGTGGCGCAATGCCGGCGATCTGGCGCAGGTTGGTGTGCAAGGTCTCCGGTACGCTTGGCTGAACCTGGCGAGTCAGGGTTATGGGCATCAAGGCTGCGCTGATCAGCATGGCGGCCAGTACGAACAGCACGAAGTCCGTGGGCGACGCCAGGTTGAGCAGCTGTTGAGCGGCCGCCAGTGCGCCAAGGTTGACCGCCATATACACGGCGAATACCTGGCCGCGCTTATCGTTCGGCACCTGGGCGTTAAGCCAGCTCTCGATCACCATATACAGGCTGACCAGCGCCAGGCCGTAGAGCACGCGCAAACCCAGCCAGACCCAAGGGTCGACGATCAGCACATGCAGCAGGGCAGTGATGGCAGCCAGCGCGGCACAAAAGGCAAATGCACGGATATGCCCAACGCGGCGAACCAGCGGAATCGCTAGCCAGGTGCCAAGGAGAAAACCGACAAAGTACCCGGACATAATCAGCCCGAGCATTGAGGTGGAGTAGCCTTCGGCGACGCCACGCAGAGTCAGTAAAGTGTTAAGCAGGCCGTTGCCGAGGAGGAGTAATGCAACCCCTCCTAGCAACGAGCTAATTGGGGCAAGTAAGGTCCGCATAGCGGCCTACCCTAAGCAAGATAGGCCTGCTTGGCAAATCATGGGCGGTCGTTAAGGTGCTGCAGTTATGTTTTAAGTTGTTGTTTTAGTTATATTTATTATCGTTCGTGAGCGTACTAATTATTTTTTATGAGGTTGTTGTGCGGGGCACGGCAAGCAATGCAATTGGCTGCTGCAGGTCGCTGGTCTGGTTGAGGCGTTCGAGCAGCTGGTTGATGGCCTCACGCTCACGACTGTTATGCAGGTGCTGGTCTGCCGTTTCCTGCACGCTGCGTACATGCCTGAGCAGGTCTGTTTTCTGTTGCGCGCGCAGTGGCTGATAAAGCAGGTTCTTGAAGGCCTGTAGCAGCCCGACCAGCACGCTGGCATCAGTGCTGCCGTAGTTGCGAATAGGGCCGAAAACCAGCAGCACTAACTCATCCAGCGACAACTCGTAATGGAACAGGCGCGGCGGCTCATCGTCCAGCAGCGCGAAGTCGAGGTCCGGTAAGGCCAGGCGTTTACTGAACAGCACGCTGAGTAGATCGATGGCGGTAAGCGCGGTGCCAGGGTCGTTGATCCCGGGGCTGAGGGCTTTGACCGCGATTTCGGAGAT
Organism: uncultured Pseudomonas sp.; assembly: GCF_943846705.1. Taxonomy (NCBI): domain Bacteria; kingdom Pseudomonadati; phylum Pseudomonadota; class Gammaproteobacteria; order Pseudomonadales; family Pseudomonadaceae; genus Pseudomonas; species uncultured Pseudomonas sp. The sequence goes on from NZ_OX044366.1 coordinate 3,119,883, forward strand.
TTGCGTGCAGCCAAATAGATAGTGAGCGTGGGCGTACTCTTCGATAAAGAAATCGAAGCAGTCGAGCAGGGCGTTGGCGACTTCCTCGTCAACCTCACGCTCCAGTTTGAACAGCGGGCGGCCCGCCATCACGAAAAAGCCACGGTGGATCAGCACGGTCATGCGCAGGTCGTGTTCAACCAATAGGGCGTTGACGGCGCTGCTGTTGAGTTCCTTGAAGTAACCGCTGCGCTGGGCGCGAACGTGCGGCCAGTGCTGATCATCGGGCCAGCTAGGCATGTCTTCGATATCGGCCAGTCGGGCCTCACTGGCGGCAAGTTTTTTCAGGGTGGTGTGGTAGAGGTTGTTGAGGATGTACTCAACCTGAATCGAGCGGCTAATCGAGTGAATAAAGTGCACAAACAGACCGAGGCAGGCAATGCCCATACCCAGCGCAATAAGTACCCCCAGGCTAGGCACTTGGGTGGAGTTACCCTGCTCAATGGTGGTGATCAGCAACAGCGAATAGAGAATGCTGCCGAGGTAAAAGCCCAGGGTTTTCTGGTGGCCCTTGTCACTGATCAGCCCGGGGATCACCCTGGGTGAGAGGGCGGCCGAGGCGTTATTAAGCACCACCATGACCATGGAGAAGCTGAACACCGTCAGCGACAGGATGCCGCCGACCAGGGTGCTGAGAATCAACCGAGCGTTTTCGGCGTTGCGCACCAGGCCCACATCCACCTTGGCTTTCAACGCCATTAGCCAGGGCTGAAACTCGATGCTCATCACCACCAGGCACAGGGCGAAAAAGCCCAAGGCGATCAGCGTCGGATACAGCGCCAGGCTGTGCAGGGTGCGCTGGTAGACGCGGAAGACGATGTTGGAGAGGCGGGACACAGGCATCTCGGCATGGTGGGCGTGCTGCGACTATAGCAAGGCTATGGTCACATGCGCTTAGCTGAGCCCTGGCGCTGCAGGGGCTGGGCTCAGCTGCACTTCAACCTCAGCAGACGCGGGCAATCGCGCTGGCTAATGGCTCTAGGCGATTGGCATCCAGCCCCGCCATATTGGCCCGGCCACTGCCGACCATATACACGCTGAACTCATCACGCAGACGCTGGACCTGCATTGGCGAGAGGCCGGTGTAGGAGAACATTCCGCGCTGTTTGCTGATATGCGCGAACCGCTCTGCCAGTCCGTGGGGCTGCAAGGCCGCAACCAGCCCGCTGCGCAAACTGGCAACCCGTTGCCGCATGCTTTCCAGCTCGCTCATCCACAGTGCTTGCAGCTCGTCGTCAGCCAGGATGCTTGCGACCACTGCCGCGCCGTGGGCGGGTGGCGTGGACCACAGGTTACGCGCAATAAACGCCAGCTGGCTGCGTACATCCTGCAATTTACTGGCACTTTCGGCGCAGACGATCAGCGCGCCGGTGCGCTCACGGTACAGGCCAAAGTTCTTTGAGCAGGAGCTGGTGATCAGTAACTCAGGTAACTCGGCGGCAAACAGACGCACGGCAAAGGCGTCCTGCTCCAGACCATCACCGAAGCCTTGGTAGGCAAAGTCGATTAATGGCAGCAGCTCGCGCGCCTTGACCACGTGCAGTACGCGCTTCCAGTCACGTGGGCTGAGGTCGAAGCCGGTGGGGTTGTGGCAGCAGGCATGCAGCAACACCACGTCGCCTTTGGGTACATGGCTGAGGGCGGCGAGCATCGCTTCGACATTCAGTTGATTGTCTGCGCCGACATAAGGGTAATGACCGACGCGCAAACCGGCGGCAGCAAAGATGCTTTCATGGATCGGCCAGGTCGGATCACTCAGCCAAATGCCGCGCCCTGGCAGGCAATTAGCAATAAATTCGGCGCTCAGGCGCAGCGCACCTGTGCCACCGGGGGTTTGTGTGGCCGCCGCACGCTCTTCCAGTAAATGGCACTCTGCGCCCAGTACCAGCTGGCTTAACAGTCGGCCAAACAGCGCGTCGCCATGGCCGCCGATGTAGCTTTTAGTGGTTTCGCTCTGTTGCAGCGTCAGCTCCGCCAGCTTGACCGCCTGAGGAATGGGCGTGAGGCCTTGAGCATCCTTGTACACGCCAACGCCGAGGTCGAACTTGGCTGGGTTGCGGTCCGCGCGGTAAGCCTCCATCAGGCCGAGAATCGGGTCGCCGGGAACGCGTGCGATTCTGTGGAAGTGGTTCACTTGCGACCCTCGGCGCTGGCCGCCAGCACATCGGTACGCGCAGCCATGATGAAGTCATTGCGGTGCAAGCCGCGCATTTCATGGCTCCACCAGGTCACGGTGACTTTGCCCCACTCGGTGAGCAATGCCGGGTGGTGGCCGACTTCCTCGGCGATGGCGCCGACCGCATTGGTAAAGGCCAGGGCGTGGCGGAAGGTGCGGAATAGATAGGAGCGCTCCAGTTCCATATGATCATCACGCACTTCGATGTTCCAATCCGGGATCTCGCGGATCAGTTCGGCCAGCTCGTCATCGCTGACTTTCGGCGCATCGGCGCGGCAGGCTTCGCATTGGGCTTGGGCAAGGGACATCAGGTTTCTCCAGAATTCGATGGTGAACCGTAGGATGGATGGAGCGTAGCGACACCCATCACATCGGGGAATGATGGGTATCGCGCGGCTCAACCCATCCTACACATGCAGTTAAGCGGCTCTTGGGGCAAATTTTGGCGCGTGCAGGCCCAAACGCATGGCCTGCTGGACCATAGCCATGATGTCTTCGTGAGCCAACTCAAACAGGCGCTTGAGCTCTGGCAACACGAAATACAACGGTTGCAGGATATCGATGCGGTAGGGCGTGCGCATGGCCTCGACGGGGTCGAAGAGCAGTTGCTCGGGCGCATCGGACAGGCAATACAAGGTTTCTTTCGGTGACGAGAGAATGCCGCCACCATAGATGCGCCGACCCTGGCTGGTGTCGACCAGGCCGAACTCGATGGTCAGCCAATACAGCCGCGCCAGGTACACGCGCTCTTCCTTGCTGGCTGCCAGGCCGAGCTTGCCGTAGGTGTGGGTGAACTCGGCAAACCAGGGGTTGGTGAGCAGCGGGCAGTGGCCGAATACTTCGTGAAAAATGTCCGGCTCCTGCAGGTAATCCAGCTCTTGCGGGGTGCGGATAAAGGTGGCTACCGGGAATTGCTTGCTAGCCAGCAGCTCGAAGAAGGTCTGAAACGGAATCAGCGCCGGTACCCGCGCCACCCGCCAGCCGGTGCTGGCTTCAAGCGCCCGGTTAACCTCGCCCAGTTGCGGGATGCGCTCATGGGGCAGGGCGAGCTGTTCGATACCGTCCAGGTATTCCTGGCAGGCACGCCCTTCGATCACCTTGAGCTGGCGGGTGATCAGGGTGTTCCACACCTGATGCTCGCTTTCCGGGTAATCGATAAAGCCACTGTCGTCCGGTTCACGAGCCTGGTATTGCGTGCTCTTCATCGCTGCCTCCTGCTGGGGCTTTGTTGTTGTATTGGAGCTAGAAATACCCCGCTTAGTGCCGCTGCGCAGCGCATTAATAGGTGCAGCGCCGGTGGTATGGGGCGGTATTTTGTAAAGAAATGATTACGTGCTTGGCGATGTGGCGAAGCATCGCCTTGCTGGTGCGCTAATCTGTCACATATTCTTGACGAACAATCCGCTGCCGCCGACGATTCCTCTGCCGCAGCTTATAAAAAAGCCTGATCAGAGCCCTGCCATGCGTATCAAAGTCCACTGCCAGAACCGAATTGGCATCCTGCGTGACATCCTTAACCTGCTGGTTGAGTACGGCATCAACGTCGCCCGTGGTGAGGTTGGAGGCGAGCAGGGCAACGCCATCTACCTGCATTGCCCAAACCTGATCAACCTGCAGTTCCAGTCATTGCGGCCCAAGTTCGAGGCGATATCCGGGGTGTTCGGGGTTAAGCGCGTGGGGTTGATGCCCAGCGAGCGCCGTCATCTGGAACTCAACGCCTTACTCGGTGCGCTGGATTTCCCGGTGCTGTCGATCGACATGGGCGGCTCGATCGTCGCCGCTAACCGCAGCGCCGCGCAGTTGCTCGGCGTGCGCGTGGATGAAGTGCCGGGTATTCCGCTGTCACGTTACGCCGAGGACTTCGACCTGCCGGAGCTGGTGCGCGCCAATAAATCGCGCATCAATGGCCTGCGGGTGAAGATTAAAGGCGACGTATTTCTTGCCGACATCGCACCACTGCAAACCGAGCACGAAGAGAGCGACGCCATGGCTGGCGCGGTACTCACCCTGCATCGGGCCGACCGTGTCGGCGAGCGCATCTATAACGTGCGCAAGCAGGAGCTGCGCGGCTTCGACTCGATCTTCCAGAGTTCCAAGGTGATGGCTGCCGTGGTGCGCGAGGCGCGGCGCATGGCCCCGCTGGATGCGCCGCTGCTGATTGAGGGCGAAACCGGCACCGGGAAAGAGCTGCTGGCCCGCGCCTGTCACCTGGCCAGCCCGCGTGGGCAGTCACCGTTTATGGCGCTGAACTGCGCCGGGTTGCCGGAATCCATGGCCGAGACTGAGCTGTTTGGCTACGGCCCCGGTGCCTTTGAGGGCGCACGGCCGGAAGGCAAGCTGGGCCTGCTGGAACTCACTGCAGGCGGCACGCTGTTTCTCGATGGCGTCGGCGAGATGAGCCCGCGCTTGCAGGCCAAACTGCTGCGCTTCTTGCAGGATGGCTGCTTCCGCCGGGTGGGCAGTGACGAGGAGGTTTATCTGGATGTGCGGGTGATGTGCGCCACCCAGGTTGACCTGTCCGAGCTGTGCGCCAAAGGCGAATTCCGTAAGGACCTGTATCACCGCCTCAACGTGCTCAGCCTGCATATACCGCCGCTGCGCGAATGCCTGGACGGCCTGCCGCCCCTGGTTGAGCACTTTCTCGACCAGGCCAGCCGGCAAATCGGCTGCCCCTTGCCCAAGCTGGCACCAGCAGTGTTGGACAAGCTCAGCCATTACCATTGGCCGGGTAACGTGCGTCAGTTGGAGAACGTGCTGTTCCAGGCGGTATCGCTGTGCGACGGCGGCACGGTCAAGGGCGAGCACATCCGCCTGCCGGACTACGGCGCGCCGCAGCCGCTGGGTGAGTTCTCAGTCGAGGGCGGGCTGGATGAGATTCTCGGGCGTTTCGAGAAAGCCGTGCTGGAACGCCTGTTTCACGATCACCCGAGCAGCCGTCAGTTGGGCAAGCGCCTCGGCGTGTCGCACACCACCATCGCCAATAAGCTGCGCCAACATGGGCTGGGTAAGGAGTAGCGGGGCAGCCACGCCGCTAGGGTTTTGCCGTCGGCGCAGACGGCTAACCGTTAAGCCAGGAGAGGTAGCCACTTCATCCGTGGAAATCACCACTCAGTTGAGCCATAAGCACCTGATACCGCCGCGAAAAATCGCAGCGGGTCAGGCACCGTTGCCTTACCAGTACACGGCATATTGATGGCAGGCCGGTGGGCAAGAAAGCGTTGTCCACCCTACATAGCCATTAACTAATCAACCGTGAGATTGCCCAAAAGCCACGCGGCAGGACCTGCCTAACCCAGCGGGTGATCAAGTCTGCTGGTTGCCGCTCCAGGCACGAAAGACACGTTGGCGCATCGCCTGACGGTCCTGCAGGGTGTTGATGGCCTGCTCTGCCAGGTCGATCCAATAGGGCGCTACAGTGGCTTGGTCTATCGAGGTGTGGGCAGCCAATTCTGCCCAGGCCGCAGGCAGGTGTTTACCGTTAAAGCCGCCGGGTTTGTCGCGGGCCAAGTAGCGCACATGGGTTATGCCAGCGAGCAGAATGCGGCCGTAACACATCAGGCAAGGTTGCAGGCTGGTGTAGAGGGTGAGGGTGCTGCGGTCTAGTTGTGGAAACAGGCTTTCCAGCTGATCAAGCAGCAGCATCTCGGCATGTCCGGCGCTGTTGTAGCGGCCGTCGATAAACACCTGATTGCGCACGCTGCACACTAACTCCTGCGCCTCATTGACCAACACGGCGCCCACGCCATAACAGCCATGCTCCACGGCGACTAGCGCTTGTTCGCAACACAGCCTGGCCCAGGTGTCGGCGGATGTTTGGCTGTGAGGTGCCTGTTCAAGCAAGGCGCTGTGGTGATTATTCATCGGTGTTCCATGAGTTGAGATGCAGTTGCAGTCTAGTCATGTGTGGGCGGGCTGGAGGCCTGCCGGTCTGCGTGGTTTGGATGTGAGCCTATCTGCATTGCCCTACCTGAATTAGGTGTAAGGCGACTCCTTAGGGCGCCGTTTTTTAACGGCGCAAAAGCCATGGGCTGCCCTCAGACTATCGTTGCAGAGCTTTAAGACCATGGTCGAATGGCCCTGTAGGGGTGTGCGGGCTACAAAATGGGGTATAGAACAACAACTACCCATCGAGGTGTTTCTGATGACTGCTGCGTCCTTGTATCCCGTGCGCCCAGAGGTGGCGGCCCAGTCGCTGACCGACGAGGCGACCTATAAAGCCATGTACCAGCAGTCGGTAATCAATCCCGACGGTTTCTGGCGTGAGCAGGCTCAGCGTCTGGACTGGATCAAGCCGTTTACTAAGGTCAAGCAAACCTCTTTTGACGATCACCATGTCGACATCAAGTGGTTTGCCGATGGCACCTTGAACGTCTCTTACAACTGCCTCGACCGTCACCTGGCTGAACGCGGCGATCAAATCGCGATTATTTGGGAAGGCGATGACCCGGCTGACAGCCGCAACATCACCTACCGTGAGCTGCACGAAGAAGTCTGTAAGTTTGCTAACGCCCTGCGCGGCCAGGATGTGCATCGCGGCGACGTGGTGACCATCTATATGCCGATGATCCCGGAAGCCGTGGTCGCCATGCTGGCCTGCACCCGGATCGGCGCGATTCACTCGGTGGTGTTCGGCGGGTTCTCTCCGGACGCCCTGGCCGGTCGTATCATCGATTGCCAGTCCAAGGTGGTGATCACCGCAGATGAAGGTCTGCGTGGCGGCAAGAAGGTCGCGCTCAAGGCCAACGTTGACGATGCCCTGACCAATCCCGAAACGCGCAGCATTCAGAAGGTCATTGTGGTCAAGCGGACGGGCTCCGCGATCAAGTGGAGCCAGCATCGCGATATCTGGTACGAGGACCTGATGAAGGTGGCCGGCAGCGTCTGTGCACCTAAAGAAATGGGTGCTGAAGAGGCGTTGTTTATCCTCTATACCTCCGGTTCGACCGGCAAGCCAAAGGGCGTACTGCACACCACGGGCGGCTACCTGCTGTACGCCGCGCTGACCCATGAGCGGGTATTTGACTACAAGCCGGGCGATATTTACTGGTGCACCGCTGACGTCGGCTGGGTCACTGGCCACAGCTATATCGTCTACGGGCCGCTGGCCAATGGCGCGACCACGCTGCTGTTCGAAGGTATTCCCAATTATCCCGATGTGAGCCGTGTGTCGCAGATCATCGACAAGCACAAGGTCAACATCCTCTACACCGCGCCGACCGCGATTCGCGCCATGATGGCCCAGGGTGATGCGGCCGTGGCGGGGGCCGATGGCTCCAGCTTGCGCCTGCTCGGCTCGGTGGGTGAACCGATCAACCCGGAAGCCTGGAACTGGTACTACGAGAAGGTTGGCCAGTCGCGCTGCCCGATCGTTGACACCTGGTGGCAGACCGAAACCGGCGGCTTTATGATTACGCCTTTGCCGGGTGCCACGGCGCTCAAGCCAGGCTCGGCGACCCGGCCGTTCTTCGGTGTGGTGCCGGCCTTGGTGGATAACTTGGGCAACATCATTGAGGGGCCGGCTGAAGGTAACTTGGTCATCCTTGATTCCTGGCCAGGTCAGTCGCGCAGCCTGTATGGCGACCACGACCGTTTTGTCGATACCTACTTCAAGACCTTCAAAGGCATGTACTTTACCGGTGACGGCGCTCGCCGTGACGAGGACGGCTACTGGTGGATCACCGGTCGAGTGGATGACGTGCTTAACGTCTCTGGCCACCGCATGGGTACAGCCGAAGTAGAGAGCGCCATGGTCGCTCACCCGAAAGTCGCCGAGGCTGCGGTGGTCGGTGTGCCGCATGACATCAAAGGGCAGGGCATCTATGTCTACGTAACCCTGAACCAGGGGCAGGAGCCGACTGAGCAGCTGCGCCAGGAACTGAAGAACTGGGTGCGTAAGGAGATCGGCCCGATTGCGACACCGGATGTTATCCAGTGGGCACCGGGCTTACCGAAGACCCGCTCGGGCAAAATCATGCGCCGCATCCTGCGCAAGATCGCCACCGCCGAATACGATGCACTTGGCGACATCTCCACGTTGGCCGATCCTGGCGTGGTGCAGCACCTTATCGATACTCACCGCGAGATGCAGGCTGCCTAACAGCTGTTACAGCTCCTGCAAGCAACGCCCTGTTTCGGCCACAAGCCGGGCAGGGCGTTGTGCGTTCTGGGTGATTTGCAGCGCGAATGCGCAGTTATCGATTTTCATCTGGGTAGTTGACTGTCACCTGGGCGTAACAGTGCACACTTTTATGAGGTGTACGGGAACGTTTTGCGCCAAAATAGCGCGCCGTTGCGTGTGGCGTGGAAACTCAAAGACGCTATCAAGCCCCTAAAATAGCGGCCTGATCTAAATCGGGCGCGGTAATTGCTTTATTAACAGGTTTACCGTCTTTTCTTTGCCTCATATTTTGTGTGAGCTGTCAATATCCTCGCTATGCCTCTCCGGGTCTTTTGTAATTACTTGTCGCATTGAAGAAATATCGACTTTCGACCTGTCGCTAGAATGCCGCTCACCCGGCTGAGACCGTCTGAGTGCTGTGCACTGCGCAACTAGACACGACTCAGTACAATTCAAGCAGCCTGGATGCGCCACAATGCGCGTTGCCACTGTTCATGCTGTTTGATCTGCACTTAAGCCATACCCATTCGAAGGAGTCATAAGATGAAGAAGATTGCACTTCTCGGCGCGCTGGCGCTGTCCATGCTGTCGCCGCTGGCCATGGCTGAAGAGGCCAAGCCTCTGCGTATTGGTATTGAAGCGGCCTACCCGCCGTTTGCCTTCAAAACCCCTGAAGGTGCCATCAGCGGCTTCGACTACGACATCGGCGTGGCCCTGTGCGAAGAGATGAAAGTCGAGTGCAAGTGGATCGAGCAAGAGTTCGACGGCCTGATCCCGGCACTGAAGGTGCGCAAGTTCGACGCGGTGCTGTCGTCCATGTCGATCACCGATGATCGCAAGAAATCCGTGGATTTCACCGGCAAGTACTACGCCACCCCAGCCAAGCTGGCGATGAAGGCGGGCACCGAACTGAAAGACCCAGCGGTCGACCTCAAGGGCAAGAAGATTGGCGTGCAGCGCTCCTCTGTTTATGACCGTTTCGCCACGGACGTGTTTGCCCCTAACGGCGCTGAGATTGTGCGTTACAGCTCGCAAAACGAAATCTTCCTTGATCTGACCTCTGGCCGTTTGGATGCCACCCTGGCTGACTCGGTGAACATAGACGATGGCTTCCTGAAAACCGACGCAGGCAAAGGTTTTGCGTTTGCCGGCCCGGACTTCACCGACGTTAAATACTTCGGCGAAGGCCAAGGCATTGCCGTACGTAAGGGCGACAAGGCCCTGGCTGAAAAAATCAGCGCCGCCATTTTGGCCATTCGTGCTAATGGCAAATACAAAGAAGTGCAGGACAAGTACTTCGACTTCAACGTCTACGGCGACTGATTGAGTTCACCCAGTCGTCTTCACTGAGAGTGGCGTAAACCCGTATTACCCTGAGGTTTACGCCACTTTTTCGTTGTACTCCCAGGCGCCGACCGGCGTTTGCATGAGGTAATCAGAGCATGCTCAACGGCTACGGCTCGACCATTCTAGAGGGTGCCTGGCTCACCCTTAATCTGGCGCTGACCTCGATGGCGGTGGCGGTGACACTGGGTTTGCTCGGTGCGGCCTTTCGCTTGTCGCCCATCAAGTGGCTGGCGCTGCTGGGTGAAACCTACGCCACGGTGATTCGCGGGATTCCCGATCTGGTGCTGATTCTGCTGATTTTTTACGGTGGTCAGGACGTGGTCAACCGTCTTGCGCCCATGTTTGGTTACGACGATTACATCGACATCAACCCGTTTATCGCCGGCGTGTTCACCATGGGCTTTATCTTTGGTGCTTACCTGTCGGAGACCTTCCGCGGGGCCTTTATGGCCATCCCCAAAGGTCAGGCTGAAGCCGGTGCGGCCTACGGCATGAGCGGTATGCAGGTGTTTTTCCGCATTATGGTGCCGCAGATGATTCGCTTCGCCATACCCGGCTTCACCAACAATTGGCTGGTGCTGACCAAGGCCACTGCGTTGATTTCTGTGGTCGGCCTGCAAGACATGATGTTCAAAGCAAAAAGTGCCGCCGATGCCACCCGCGAGCCGTTCACTTTCTACCTAGCCGTAGCGGCCTTGTATCTGGTGCTGACCAGCGTGTCGTTGCTGGCTCTGCGTTACCTGGAAAAACGTTACTCGGTCGGCACTAAAGCCGCTGATTTGTAAGCGGGGAGCGCATCGATGATTTTTGATTTCAACGTAATCTGGGACAGCCTGCCGTTGTACATGGGCGGTTTACTGGTCACCCTGAAAATTCTGCTGATTTCCCTGGCGTTCGGCCTGGCACTGGCCATTCCCCTGGGCTTAATGCGCGTGTCCAAGTCGGCATGGGTCAACTTCCCGGCCTGGCTGTACACCTATGTGATTCGCGGTACGCCGATGCTGGTGCAGCTGTTTCTCATCTATTACGGCCTGGCCCAGTTCGAGGCGGTACGTGAGAGCGTGCTCTGGCCGTATTTCTCCAGCGCCACCTTCTGTGCCTGCCTGGCGTTTGCCATCAACACCAGCGCCTACAGCGCCGAGATTCTCGCGGGCAGCCTGAAGGCCACGCCACATGGCGAGATCGAGGCGGCCAAGGCCATGGGGATGTCGCGCAGCAAGCTGTATCGGCGCATTCTGCTGCCTTCGGCCTTGCGCCGGGCACTGCCGCAATACAGCAACGAAGTGATCATGATGCTGCACACCACGTCGCTGGCCTCGATCGTTACCCTGATCGACATCACCGGCGCGGCACGCACCGTCAGCTCGCAGTATTACCTGCCGTTTGAAGCCTTTATTACCGCCGGCCTGTTCTACCTGTGCCTGACCTTTATCCTCGTGCGCTTGTTTAAGCACGCCGAGCGCCGCTGGCTGGCCTACCTCGCTCCGCGCAAGGCCTGAGGGTAAAGCTATGCAGCGTATCGATCATCCACTGCCCTGGGGTTGCCCCGGCACCGAGCGCCGGCTGAGCGTGTTTCGCTTTGGCAGCGGTCCGTGCAAGGCCTATATCCAGGCCTCCTTGCATGCCGATGAGCTGCCGGGAATGCGTGTGGCCGTTGAACTCAAGCGTCGCCTGCATGAGCTGGAAGCCCAGGGCCGTTTGACCGGGGTGATTGAACTGGTGCCCGTGGCCAACCCGATTGGCTTGGGGCAGATGTTCCAGGCTGCCCATCAGGGCCGTTTCGAGTTGGCCAGCGGCAAGAATTTCAACCGTGATTTCGTTGATCTGGCCGCCGCAATTACACCAGCGCTGCAAGGCCGGTTGGGCGATGACCAAGCGCGTAATGTGCAGCTGATTCGCAGCGCCATGCTGGCCGCGCTGGAGGCACTGCCTGCCGCCGGATCCGAGCTGCAAGGCCTGCAGCGCTTACTGCTCAAGCACGCCTGTGATGCCGATGTGGTGCTCGATTTGCACTGTGATTTTGATGCTGCCGTGCATCTGTACTTGCTGCCACAACAATGGCCGCAGCTGCGCTCACTGGCGGCGCGGCTGCAAGCGGGTGCGGCGCTGACGGTCGAGGATTCCGGTGGCAGCTCGTTCGATGAAGCCTGCGCCTTGCCCTGGGTTCAGCTGGCACGGCATTTCCCCCAGGCCGCTGTACCGCTGGCCTGCTTGGCGGCGACGGTGGAGCTGGGTGGTATGGCAGATACCGGCAAGCCTGAGGCCGAAGCCAGCGCCGAACGCATTCTGGGGTTTCTCGCTGAGCAGGGGCTGATTGCCGGTAACTGGCCGGCAGCACCTGCTGCAAGCTGCGAGGCCACGCCGTTTGCCGGTGCGCAATACGCCTATGCCCCGCACGCCGGAGTGGTGAGTTTTTTGCAGCCAGTGGGCGCAACGGTCAAGGCTGGCGATCCATTGTTTGAAGTGATCGATCCTCTGGACGATCGCCATACAACTGTCTGTGCGGTTACAGATGGTGTGCTTTATGCGCGCGAGCGGTTGCGTTTTGCCCAGCCCGGTTTGTGGTTGGCCAAGGTGGCCGGTTGTACCCCTATTCGCCAGGGTCGCTTGCTCAGCGACTGATTCAAGAGAGTGGAAACCATGTACAAACTTGAAGTTCAGGATCTGCACAAGCGCTACGGCAGCCATGAAGTGTTGAAGGGCGTGTCGCTGGCCGCTAAGGCCGGTGATGTGATCAGCATCATCGGCTCCAGTGGCTCGGGCAAGAGTACCTTCCTGCGTTGCATCAACCTGCTGGAGCAACCGCACAGCGGCAAGATTCTGCTCAATAATGAAGAACTGAAGCTGGTGGCCAACAAGGACGGTGCCCTCAAGGCCGCTGACCCCAAACAGCTGCAGCGCATGCGCTCGCGCCTGTCCATGGTGTTCCAGCATTTCAACCTGTGGTCGCACATGAGCGCCCTGGAAAACGTCATGGAAGCCCCGGTGCACGTGCTCGGCATGAGCAAGAAGGACGCCCTGGAAAAAGCCGAACACTACCTCAACAAGGTCGGTGTGGCGCATCGCAAAGATGCTTACCCCGCGCACATGAGTGGTGGTGAGCAGCAGCGTGTGGCCATCGCTCGCGCCCTGGCCATGGAGCCTGAGGTGATGCTGTTTGACGAGCCAACCTCGGCCCTCGACCCAGAGCTGGTCGGCGAGGTGCTCAAGGTGATGCAGGACCTGGCTCAGGAAGGCCGCACCATGGTGGTGGTTACTCACGAGATGGGCTTTGCCCGTGAAGTGTCCAACCAGTTGGTGTTCCTGCACAAAGGCGTGGTGGAAGAGCGTGGCTGCCCGCGCGAAGTCTTGGTCAACCCACAATCCGAGCGTTTGCAGCAGTTCCTCTCTGGCAGTCTCAAATAACCAGCGGCAACAACTGCAGTCATTCTAGCTATGCCTATTATTGCCAACAGAGCCTAAACTGCCCCCCATGAATGCCCACCGAATTGGCTTCCTGCTTTGGCCCTCCACTAAGCCGCTGACCCTGGCGTTGGCCGAAGAGGCCCTGCGCGTCGCCCAGCGTGTCCACCCCGAGGTGGTTTACGAGCTGGTTTTCTTGCAGGCCGAAGCACCGTCTGAAGAAGCCTGGCGACTGCCGGGAGAGTCGTGGGTGGGCAAGCTGGAGGGCTGTCAGAGGCTTTTCCTGCTGGCCGATGAACCACCCGGGCCCATGCCCGCCGCGCTTTCTGCTGCACTAAAGCACGTGGTACGTGGCGGTTGTGTGATCGGCGCGATTGCCGCTGGGGTCTACCCACTGGCGCAGTTGGGGCTGCTGGATGGTTATCGCGCGTCGGTGCACTGGCGCTGGCAGGATGATTTCAGCGAGCGCTTTCCCAAGGTCATTGCCACCAGCCACCTGTTCGACTGTGACCGTGATCGCCTGAGCGCCTGTGGCGGCCTGGCGGTGCTCGATCTGTTGCTGGCCTTGTTGACCCGCGATCACGGTGCCGAGCTGGCCGGTGCGGTGTCGGAAGAGCTGGTGGTCGAACGCATCCGCGAAGGCGGTGAACGTCAGCGTATTCCGCTGCAGAACCGTCTGGGCTCTAGCCATCCCAAGCTGACTCAAGCCGTATTGCTGATGGAAGCCAATATCGAAGAGCCGCTGACCACCGACGAAATCGCCCAGCACGTCTGTGTCTCGCGGCGTCAGCTGGAGCGCATTTTCAAGCAATACCTCAACCGTGTGCCCAGCCAGTACTACCTCGAGCTGCGGTTGAACAAGGCGCGTCAGTTGTTGATGCAAACCAGCAAGTCGATCATCCAGATTGGCTTGTCTTGCGGGTTTTCCTCCGGCCCGCATTTTTCCAGCGCCTACCGTAATTTCTTCGGTGCCACCCCGCGTGAAGATCGCAACCAGCGCCGCAGCAACAGCCCATTTGAACTGACGTCGAGCCCGGCCGAGCGCGGCTGATTTCAGGTTTAGGCAAAAAAGCCGCAGTTAACTGCGGCTTTTTTGTACCTGTCTTAAGGCCTTACGGCGTATCACTCTGCCGTGGAAATAGCGGATTACCACAGCGGTTGCAGAAGGCTGCACCGTGTTCGTGGGAGTCTTTCGCGCAGGTCGGGCAGGCGTGGCTGAGTTGCTCGCCGCCGCCACGCATGGCGTTGGCCAGCTCGGCGGTGAAGATGCCGGTGGGCACGGCGATGATTGAGTAGCCGGTAATCATCACCAACGTCGAGAGCGCCTGGCCCAGTGGCGTTTTCGGCACAATGTCGCCGAAGCCTACGGTGGTTAAGGTAACCACGGCCCAATAGATACCGGTGGGAATACTGGTAAACCCATTAACCGGGCCTTCGACGACGTACATCAGGGTGCCAAACACCGTGACCAGGGTGGCGATGCTGGCGAAGAAGACGATGATTTTCTGCCGACTGCCGCGCAGTGCAGTCAGGAGAAAATTAGCCTGTTTCAGGTAGGGGCTGAGCTTGAGTACACGGAATACCCGCAGCATGCGAATCACCCGGATGATCAGCAGGTACTGAGCATCGGGGTAAAACAACGCGAGGATCGCCGGAAGGATCGCCACCAGGTCGATCAGGCCGAAGAAACTGAACACATAGCGCAGCGGTTTCGGCGAGCAATACAGGCGCACCGCGTACTCCATGGCGAACAACGCCGTGAAGGCCCATTCAAATACAGTCAGGGTTTCCCCGTACTGGGTGTGGATGCTGTCGATGCTATCGACCATGACAACCACCAGGCTGGCCAGGATGGCCACCAGCAGGTAGCGATCAAAGCGCTGCCCGGCCGGCGTGTCAGTGAAGAAGATGATGCTGTACAGCTGCTGACGCAGGTTCTGCGGCGTTTCCATGGTGTTCTGGCTGCTCCGTTTGCATCGCTCTCAAATGAAGCGAACGACTGAGTGCGCAGCCTAGGGAGTTTTATCCTGACGATGCAAGCTTTTGCCTTTGCTCGGTGGCCGTGACGTGCAGTCGCCTGTGGCTTTGCGCAGCAGGCGTTGGCCCGCGCTCACCAGCCAGCAGGTGAGGATAAACGGCATGGTCAGGGCGGGCAGGCCTATGGCGCTGAAGCCAGGTTGCAGCAGCAGTGCGAGCACGATGCCGAGCGCCGGCACCCAGATCCGTCGATGCACCTGGCTAAGGGCAATAGCGGCGAGCACGGCGTTGTAGCCATACAGGCCAATCAGCGCGCTTTGCTGCTCAAACCCCTGGTAAAGCGCCAGGGCCAAGCCGCCGCCGGATCCCAGGACCGCCCAGCAGGCGGCGCGGCGATCAGCCAGCAGCAGGCCTAGCAGTAAACAGACGCCGGCCAGGGGTTGATCAAGAAAGATCACCTGGCTCAAGCCTCGCGCCATCGCCAGCACACTGGCCAGCCAGTCGAGCGGCAGGATTTGGCTTGCTGCTGGGTGGTGCAGTTGCAATTGCAGCACCGGGGCCAGCCACAACACCAACCAGCTTAGGGTGATAAAGGGCAAGGTGAAGGCTGGCAGCCATTGGCGCTCGCGCATACGCCGCATCCAGGGCTCCAGCATCAGGCTGGACAGCCCGGCGATGGCGATGATCAACAGCGGCAGTAATAGCGACCAGGTGAATTGCAGGCTGATCAGCAGGCCCAACAGAATACCGTTGTAGCCATACAGGCCCAGTTCGATGTCCGCCTTGGCATAGCCACGGCGCTGCGCCGTCAGCGTGCTACTGAGGCCACCCAGCAGCGCGCCACCGAGTAACTGCGGCGCACCGAAAGCGATGGCCAGAACTATCAGCAGGCCGCAGCCGGGGTGAGCCTGGAGGAAGACCTGACTGAAGCCATTGAGCAGGGTATGAACGCCTTGGCGGTAATGGCTTGGCGGCGTGAGTGGCGGCATGCAAACGAACCTAAAGAGAATGGCTGGACGCCACTTTAACGACGCAGCGCGCCGCTGCGAAGGTGCTCGCTAGCGCCGCCGGGCCATAAAAAGAGGCACCCACTGCGGGCGCAGTGGGTGCCTATAAACTGGCAAGCCAGTATGGGATAGCTGTGCTGGCAGGCCAGACAGGCCCTGCCAGTGACTCTTAGTGCAGAATTTCGATGCGCAGGCTGTTGGTGCTACCCGGTTGGCCGAACGGCTCGCCGGCGGTAATCACCACGGTGTCGCCGGTCTTGGCCAGGCCTGTGCTGCGGGCTATTTCAAGAGCCGTACGGGTAACGTCTTCAACCTTGCTCAGGCGTTCGTTAACCACTGAATACACGCCCCAGGCCACACTCAGGCGCCGTGCAGTGTTCAGGCTCGGCGTCAGGCTGAGGATCGGCACAGCCGGGCGCTCGCGTGAGGCGCGCAGGCTGGAGCTGCCCGACTCGGTGTAGTTGACCAGTGCCGCCACCGGCAGAATCGTGCTAATGCGCCGGATCGCGCAGCTGATGGCGTCGGATGAAGTGGCTTCGGCCACTGGGCGGCTAACGTCGAGCTGGGCCTGGAAGTCCGGGCCGCTTTCCACCTGGCGGATGATCTTGCTCATCATCTGCACGGCTTCTTGTGGGTAATCACCGGACGCGGTTTCTGCCGAGAGCATCACCGCATCGGCACCTTCGGCTACGGCGTTGGCCACGTCGGTGACTTCGGCGCGGGTTGGTGCCGGGGAGAAGCGCATGGATTCGAGCATCTGCGTAGCCACCACCACCGGGCGACCCAGTTGGCGGCAGGTGCGGATGATGTCTTTCTGGATGCGCGGTACATTTTCCGCCGGTACTTCCACACCCAAATCCCCACGGGCAACCATGATCGCGTCGCAGAGTTTGGCGATTTCTTCCAGGTGAACCACGGCCGAGGGTTTTTCGATCTTGGCCATCAGCAAGGCTTTGCCCTGAATCAGCTCACGGGCTTCGAGGATGTCTTCCGGGCGCTGGACAAACGACAGCGCCACCCAATCAACGCCCAGTTCCAGGCCGAAGGTCAGGTCGCGGCGGTCTTTCTCGGTCAACGGGCTGAGTTGCAGAACCGCCTCCGGCACGTTGACGCCTTTGCGGTCGGAGAGCTCACCGCCAGCGATGACGCGGGTGTCGACTGCATCATTGTGCTTGGCGGTGACTTCCAGGCGCAGGCGGCCATCGTCGAGCAGCAGGCTCATGCCCGGCTGCAGTGCTTCGATGATTTCCGGGTGCGGCAGGTTGACCCGCTCGTTGTTGCCTGGGGTCTTGTCCAGATCCAGGCGCAGGCTTTGCCCGCGCTCGAGGATGACCTTGCCCTCGGCAAATTTGCCGACGCGCAGCTTCGGCCCTTGCAGGTCCATCAGAATGCCGATCGGGGTGTTCAGCTGTTTTTCGACCTCACGCACCCAGTTGTAGCGCTCGGCGTGATCGGCGTGTTCCCCGTGGCTGAAATTCAGACGGAACAGGTTGGCACCGTTTTCCACCAATTGACGGATATCGTCGATGGTTTTAATCGCAGGGCCAAGGGTGGCGAGGATTTTGACTTTTTTATCGGCGTTCATTGGGCAGAACCTTCGAGAATGAGAATGGCGCGGAAATCGTTGACGTTGGTTCGCGTCGGCCCGGTGATGATCAGTTGCTCAAGGGCGGCGAAATAGCCATAGCCGTTATTGTTGTCCAGCTCATCGCTGCTGCTCAGCCCCAGTGCGGCGGCGCGCGCATGGCTGTCGGGGGTCATGATGGCGCCGGCGTTGTCTTCCGAGCCGTCGATGCCGTCGGTGTCACCCGCCAGGGCGTAAACCCCTGGTAAGCCCTTGAGGCTGTCGGTGAGGCTGAGGAGAAACTCGGCATTGCGCCCGCCACGGCCTGTGCCGCGCACGGTCACGGTGGTTTCGCCGCCGGAGAGAATCACGCACGGCGCTTGGATCGGCTGGCCATGCAACACCACTTGCTTGGCGATGCCCGCATGCACCTTGGCGACCTCGCGCGATTCGCCCTCCAGATCACCGAGAATCAGCACCGGCAAGCCGGCGGCACGCGCGGCAGCTGCCGCTGCATCAAGGGATTGTTGTGGGCGGGCGATCAGTTGGAAGTGGCTGCGCGCCAGGCACGGATCGCCGGGTTTGACCGTTTCCGAGGCGGGGCTCTGCAGCCAGCTGCGCACGTTAGTGGGGATCTCGATGTTATAGCGGGCGAGAATCGCCAGTGCCTCGGTCGAGGTGGTGGGGTCGGCCACGGTCGGGCCAGAGGCAATCACCGTGGCCTCATCGCCGGGCACGTCGGAAATCGCATAGGTGTACACGCTGGCTGGCCAGCTGGCCTTGGCCAAGCGCCCGCCCTTGATGGCCGAGAGGTGTTTGCGCACGCAGTTCATCTCGCCAATGCTGGCGCCGGATTTAAGCAGGGCTTTGTTGATCGCTTGCTTGTCGGTCAGTGAGATGCCGGCAGCGGGCAGGGCGAGCAGGGATGAGCCGCCGCCGGAGAGCAGGAAGATTACCCGGTCACTTTCACTGAGGTTACTGACTAACTCTAAAACACGACGGGCCACACGTTCGCCGGCGTCATCGGGCACCGGGTGAGCGGCTTCCACCACTTCGATTTTCTCGCAGTTGGCGCCGTGCTCGTAGCGGGTTACCACTAAGCCTGAAACCTCACCGTGCCACTCCTGCTCAATCACCTCGGCCATGGCCGCGGCGGCCTTGCCAGCACCGATAACAATCACGCGGCCACTGCGGTCGGCGGGGAGGTAATCAGCCAGAACCTGGCGCGGATGGGCGGCGTCGATGGCGCTGGCGAACAAGTCGCGCAGCAGGCGTTGCGGATCGATGGGCATGGCAATATCTCTTGGGCTGGATCAACTTCAATTCTAGTGCGCAGGGTCTTCTAACAAGACGCTCTGCACTAGAATCGACCCACCCGGCAAACAGGCCGTGACACCGTTTACCAGGCAGATCGAAAGGGTCATGCAGGGCGCGTGGAGTGCAGTGATACCGATCATTCCGGTCGCTGTCGACCATTTGATAGATATCGCCGGTCCAACCCATCCTGCAGTGTTGGTTACTCGCCGCGGATATTGAAGTTGGCCATGTGCTCCAGGCCCTTGATCAGCGCCGAGTGGTCCCAATTGCTGCCGCCGATGGCCGCGCAGGTGCTGAACACTTGCTGAGCATTGGCGGTGTTGGGCAGATTAATACCCAGCTCGCGGGCACCGGCCAGGGCCAGGTTGAGGTCTTTCTGGTGCAGATTGATACGGAAGCCCGGATCAAAGGTGCCTTTGATCATGCGCTCGCCGTGCACTTCAAGAATCTTCGAGCCGGCGAAGCCACCCATCAGAGCTTCACGCACCTTGGCTGGATCGGCGCCGTTTTTGGCGGCGAACAGCAGCGCTTCCGCGACGGCCTGAATGTTCAGGGCGACGATGATCTGGTTGGCCACCTTGGCGGTCTGACCGTCACCACTGCCACCGACGTGGGTGATGTTCTTGCCCATGGCCTGGAACAGCGGCAGCGCACGTTCGAAGGCCTTCGGGCAGCCGCCGACCATGATCGACAAGGTGGCAGCTTTAGCGCCCACTTCGCCACCGGAAACCGGCGCGTCGAGGTAGGCCGCGCCGGTGGCTTTGATTTTTTCGGCGAAGACCTTGGTAGCGGTCGGCGAGATCGAACTCATATCGATCACCACTTTGCCGGCCGCAGTGCCTTCAGCCACACCGTTCTTGCTGAACAGCACGTCTTCAACGTGCGGGGTATCCGGCACCATGACGATAATAAATTCGGCTTCCTGCGCCACTTCACGCGGGTTGGCCAGGGCGATGGCACCAGCCGCTACCAGGTCGGCCGGAGCCGTTTCGTGGTGCTCGGAGAGAATGATGCTGTGACCTGCCTTGAGCAGGTTTTGCGCCATGGGCTTACCCATGATGCCGGTGCCGATAAATCCGATTTTAGCCATGAGATGTGCTCCTGGTGTGGTGATGTCTGGTATACGCCGAGCCACCGTAGAATGGGTTGAGCCTGCGATACCCATCACTGGGCGGCGGGCCTGTATCGATGGGTATCGCTGCGCTCAACCCATCCTACGAACTCAGATTGCGTTATGTGCTTTCATCCAGCCAAGGCCGGCAGCAGTGGTGGTGGCGGGTTTGTATTCACAGCCGATCCAGCCCTGATAACCAATGCGGTCCAGGTGGGCGAAGAGAAAGCGATAGTTGATTTCGCCAGTGCCCGGCTCGTTACGCCCCGGGTTATCCGCCAACTGCACATGGTTGATCACGGCCAGGTTGGCCTCGACGGTACGCGCCAGGTCACCTTCCATGATTTGCATGTGATAGATGTCGTATTGCAGGAACAGGTTGCTACTGGCGACCTTGTCGCGAATGGCCAGGGCCTGCGCGGTGGTGTTCAGGTAGAAGCCGGGGATGTCGCGGGTGTTGATCATCTCCATGACCAGCTTGATGCCGGCGGCTTGCAGCTTTTCGGCAGCAAACTTGAGGTTATCAACGAAGGTCTTCTCAACTGTGGCGCAGTCGTAGCCTTGCGGGCGAATGCCGGCCAGGCAGTTGATCTGGCTGTTGCCCAGCACCTTGGCGTAGGCGATGGCCTGATCGACACCGGCACGGAACTCTTCAACGCGCTCGGGGTGGCAGGCGATACCGCGCTCGCCCTTGGCCCAATCACCAGCGGGCAGGTTGAACAGCACCTGGGTCAGGCCATTGGTATCCAGGCGGGCTTTGATCACCTCAGCCGGAACATCGTAGGGGAACAGGTACTCAACACCGGTAAAACCCGCGGCGGCGGCGGCGTCGAAGCGCTCAAGAAAGTCCACTTCGGTGAACAACATGGACAGGTTGGCGGCAAAACGGGGCATGGTGTGCTCCTTTCAAATGCGTAGGGTGGATGTCGTGCAGCACATCCTCCAGAGGCCGTGGAAAACGCTTCGCGGTTTTCCACGGGGTGGCCATCCACCCTCCGGTTGCATCAATCCAGCAGCGAGATCGCTGTTGGGGCATCGACGCCGCGTTCGGCGAGGTCTTCGAACTCGTTGATGGCGTTAATTTCTACACCCATGGAGATGTTGGTGACGCGCTCCAAGATGATTTCCACCATGACCGGGACGCGGAACTCTTCCATCAGCGCCTTGGCCTTGGCCAGAGCCGCTTGAATGTCGTTTGGCTCGAACACCCGTACGGCCTTGCAACCCAGGCCTTCAACCACAGCAACGTGGTCGACGCCGTAGCCGTTGAGTTCAGGCGCGTTGATGTTCTCGAACGCCAACTGCACGCAGTAGTCCATTTCGAAGCCGCGCTGCGACTGACGGATCAGCCCCAGGTAGGAGTTGTTCACCACCACGTGGATGTACGGCAAGTTGAACTGCGCGCCCACGGCCATCTCTTCGATCATGAACTGGAAGTCATAGTCGCCGGACAGCGCCACGACTTTACGGGTTGGGTCAGCCTTGACCACACCCAGCGCCGCCGGAATGGTCCAGCCCAGCGGGCCGGCCTGACCGCAGTTGATCCAGTGGCGCGGCTTGTAGACGTGCAGGAACTGCGCCCCGGCAATTTGCGACAGGCCGATGGTGCTGACGTAGCAGGTGTCCTTGCCGAAGAACTCGTTCATCTCTTCGTACACTCGCTGCGGCTTGACCGGCACGTTGTCGAAGTGAGTCTTGCGCTGCAGGGTGCGCTTGCGTTGCTGGCAGGACTCGACCCAAGCGCTGCGGTCTTTCAGCTTACCGGCGGCTTGCCACTCCTTGGCCACGGCGATAAAGGCATCCAGCGCCGCGCCGGCATCGGAAACAATGCCCAGGTCCGGGTTGAATACGCGGCCGATTTGCGTCGGCTCGATGTCCACGTGGATAAATTTCCGGCCTTCGGTGTACACATCGACGCTGCCGGTGTGACGGTTGGCCCAGCGGTTACCGATACCGAATACCAGGTCGGATTCCAACAGGGTGGCGTTGCCGTAGCGGTGCGAGGTTTGCAAACCCACCATGCCGACCATCAGCTTGTGGTCGTCGGGGATTGCGCCCCAGCCCATCAGGGTTGGGATAACCGGCACGCCGGTCAGTTCAGCGAACTCGACCAGTTTGTCTGCGGCGTCAGCGTTGAAAATACCGCCACCGGCGACCAGCAATGGGCGCTCGGCGTCGTTCAGCATGGCCAAAGCTTTCTCAGCCTGTACGCGGTTGGCGGCAGGTTTGGCCAATGGCAGTGGCTCGTAAGCGTCGATGTCGAATTCGATTTCGGCCATCTGCACGTCGAACGGCAGGTCGATCAGTACCGGGCCTGGGCGGCCGCTGCGCATTTCATAAAAGGCCTTCTGGAAGGCGCGTGGCACTTGGCCAGGTTCCATGACGGTGGTTGCCCACTTGGTCACCGGCTTGACGATGCTGGTGATGTCGACGGCCTGGAAGTCCTCCTTGTGCATACGGGCACGTGGTGCTTGACCAGTGATGCACAGAATTGGGATGGAGTCGGCGCTGGCCGAGTACAGACCGGTGACCATGTCGGTGCCAGCCGGGCCGGAGGTGCCGATGCACACACCGATGTTGCCGGCGTTGGTGCGGGTGTAACCCTCGGCCATGTGTGAGGCGCCTTCAACGTGGCGAGCCAGGACGTGGTCGATACCGCCGACTTTTTTCAGTGCTGCGTACAGGGGGTTGATGGCGGCGCCAGGGATGCCGAACGCCGTGTTAACACCTTCGCGGCGCATTACCAGTACGGCGGCTTCGATTGCTCTCATTTTGGCCATTATCTTGTGCCTCAGTTCTTATTGAATTGTATACAAAGCAGCTGGTGCAGATTCTATTCATGCACTGACCTGGTGGTCAATAAGTTTTGCTGAGATGTTTTTCTGCCGAGAAAAGCAATTGAAACGCTTGTTTTAGCTAGGGAGGTCTGTTGTTTTTAAAAATTAGAAGCTTTCTGTGTATACAAATAAATTGATACTTGTATTCAGTTGTTGATTTTTCTGTTTCTGCTTGGATAGTGGTGATGAGCTTTTGATTGCCCGGCCACGCTCAGTTGTTCACCAGGCGGCGCTGTGTTGGGTGTGCGCAAGATTTATCAGCATCGAGGAATAGCCAATATGAGTACGTTGAATCTGCAGGTCGCGACCGCTATCACTGAGCAGGCATTGGCAGTCGCCCGCGAAATATCAGCCGCACCCTTGACCGTGGCCGTGCTGGACGCAGGGGGGCACTTGATCAGCTTGCAGCGCGAGGACGGTGCCAGCCTACTGCGCCCGCAAATCGCCATCGGCAAGGCGTGGGGGGCGTTGGCGCTGGGCAAGGGCTCGCGGCTGATCGCGGCAGATGCCCAACAACGCCCGGCGTTTATCGGCGCAGTGAACAACCTGGCTGACGGTCAGTTGGTGCCGGCACCGGGTGGGGTGTTGATTCGTGATGAGCGTGGGGGGGTGATCGGTGCGGTGGGCATCACTGGCGATACCTCAGATATCGATGAGCAGTGCGCGATCAACGCGGTGGAATCGGTCGGTCTAAAGGCGGATGCCGGTAACGCCGCCTGATGTTGTGTGCAGGGCGCTGATCTGCTGGGAGGGAGTCGTGATGGTATTGCTAAGCACTTGCCGCTAACACGCGGTTTACTGAGGCTCAGATAACCGAGTCGGCCTAAAAAAGCTGAATGCGTGCTAGGCATTCAGCTTTTTTCTGGCGTTTAACCCAGGTGAGGCTTAGGCGATTGTGACCTGCTCGGATGGGCTGACGTGACATTCATCGACCTCGCAACCCTTGATCACCAGGCGAATGATGGTCTGCGCCGCGGCTTCATAATCGGCTTCATCCAGGTTGGCTTTGCCGGTGACGGTGGAGATCTGCCAGTCGA
This sequence comes from uncultured Pseudomonas sp., assembly GCF_943846705.1. Lineage (NCBI taxonomy): Bacteria > Pseudomonadati > Pseudomonadota > Gammaproteobacteria > Pseudomonadales > Pseudomonadaceae > Pseudomonas > uncultured Pseudomonas sp. Next base: position 3,143,815 of record NZ_OX044366.1, read on the forward strand.
AATCGGCGTAGGTCTGGGTCGCGGCCCAGATACTGAACAGCAGATGGTGCGGGTCGACCTTGGCCATTAGGCCCTGGTCGATCCAGCCTTGGATGCAGGCGATATTGTGTTTGGCTTGAGTATTCAGCTGCTCCGCCTGATCGGCGGATAGGTGCGGCGCACCGTGCATGATCTCGCTGGCGAACACCTTGGAGGCGGAGGGCAGTTCGCGGGAGATGCGGATTTTCGAGCGGATATAGGCGCGCAGTACGTCGGCAGGTTTACCCGGCTGGTTGAAGGGGGTCGAGGCTTCCAGCAGCGGTTCGATAATGCTTTCCAGCACTTCGCGGTAGAGATTTTCTTTTGACTTGAAGTAGTAGTAAACGTTGGGCTTGGGCACCCCTGCCTTAGCGGCGATATCGCTGGTTTTGCTGGCGGCAAAACCTTTGTCGGCGAACTCCTCACTGGCTGCGCGTAAAATCAGCGCGGTGTTACGTTCGCGGATACTGGTCATAAGCCTCGTTGCTTCTTTGAATCGCCCGGCGGTGGGCAGCGGCGGGCATGGTAGCATCGGCTTTGCGCGGCGCTCAAGGCAGTGAGCGGGGCTTTCCTAGAACCGCCTGACTTGTGGGTCAGGTTGTTGTGTACAAGATTTGGCTTTTCTGTTTTTATCTCTTTATGTGTATTCATGAGCAAAAAGTCTCGGCTCATTTGGGCTCTGACAGGCCGTTAAAAATGTTGGCGAGGCCGCCAAGGCAAAAGCAGGCGATTAACGAAGCGCGGCGCAGTAACAGCCAGCGGCTGGCCCATAGGGTAAGCGCAGCGAATCAAGCGGAGTTTAGGTGTTGTAAATCAGTATTACTCGTTTCACTCGCCCTTCGGGCCGCGCTGAAGCGCGTTAGCCGCAGCGGCTTGTTGAACGTGTTTTAACGCCGCATTGGCAACGCAGGTAGTTTTCAAGGGCCTGTTAGGAGACCTGCAGTGAGCAATCAACTGGTTGACCCCTTCGGTCGGCGTATTACCTATTTAAGGCTGTCGGTTACCGATCGCTGCGACTTCCGCTGCACCTACTGCATGAGTGAGGACATGGTCTTCGCTCCGCGCGCGCAGATCCTCAGCCTTGAAGAGCTGTATAACGTGGCCGATGCGTTTATTGGTCTGGGGGTTAAGCGCATTCGCATCACCGGTGGTGAGCCGCTGGTGCGCAAAAATCTAATCAGCCTGCTTACCCGCCTGGGCCAGCGCCCGGAGCTGGAAGACCTGGCCATCACCAGCAATGGCTCGCAGCTGAGCGAATTGGCCCTGCAGCTGCAGGCCGCAGGGGTCAAGCGCCTGAATATCAGCCTGGACTCGTTACAGCGTGAGCGTTTTAGCGCCTTTACCCGGCGCGACAAGCTCGATCAGGTGCTGGCGGGTATCGACGCGGCCCGCGCTGCCGGCTTTAGCAAAATCAAGCTCAATACCGTGGTGCAGAAAGGCCGTAATGACGATGAGGTGCTCGATCTTGTCGAGTTCGCTATGGCTCGTGGTTTGGACATCAGTTTTATCGAGGAAATGCCCCTAGGCAGTATTACCAGCCACCAGCGCGAGCAGACATTTTGTTCCAGTGACGAGGTGCGCGAGCGCATTGAGCAGCGCTACGCCCTGGTGCGCAGCAGCAAACTGACCGGCGGGCCGTCGCGCTATTGGCAGGTGGTCGGCAGCGACACTCAGATCGGTTTTATTTCCCCGCACAGTCACAACTTCTGTGGCGACTGCAATCGCGTGCGCGTGACCGCGGAAGGCAAGTTGGTGCTTTGTCTGGGTCATGAAAATGCCCTGGATCTTAAACGCCTGATGCGCGCCCACCCTGGTGACAGTGAGCGCCTGCGCAATGCTTTGCTGCAGGCCCTGCAGCTTAAGCCCGAGCGTCATCACTTCGAGACTGATGCACAGGTCCAGGTGGTGCGCTTTATGAGCATGACTGGCGGCTAGTACCGAGCTGCCTTCCCTCCGCTTTGAGCGGTTCCAGTGGTTTCAATCTCACGACTAAACAGGAGGTTTGCTGTGAAGCTTTTGCACGTCTGCAGTGTGTTCGCGATGGTCTGTTCTGGCGCGGTTAGTGCTGAAAACTATGTGATCGGTGTAGAGAAGCTGGCCTTTGCTCCGCACTACAGTGTCGATGCGCAAGGCCAGTACCGGGGATTTGCGCGTGAGTTGTTTGACCTGTTCGGGCAAAAAAACGGCATCGAATTGAGTTACAAGGTTTTACCCGTTGAACAGTTGTTGCCAGCCCTGCTCAGTGCTCAGGTGGACTTCAAATACCCCGACAGCGAAGCTTGGTCGCAAGCGCGGAAGGCCGGCCACAGCCTGATCTATAGCCAGGGGGTGGTTAATTATGTCGATGGTGTATTGGTTACGCCGCAGCGCCATGGTCAGCCCGTTGAGCAGCTCAAGCGGCTAGCCATGGTCAATGGCTGGACGCCGTGGGGCTATCAGGAACGCATCGATGCTGGGCAGATCGAATTGACCTACAGCGATGACTTACGCCAGATGATCCGTCAGGCGCTGAAGAAGGACACCGATGGCGCTTACTTCAATGTGGCGGTGGCCACTCACTACCTGGATAACATTCGTGCGCGTCCCGGGGCGTTGGTATTCGACCCCAAGCTGCCGTACAACCGCGGCAGTTTTAAACTCTCAAGCGTCAAGCATGCTGAGGTAATCCAGCGTTTCGATCGGTTTCTGCTTGAGTATCAGGCCGAGATAGCGGCGCTCAAAAGCCAGTACAAAGTCGAGGCGAATCTAGATGCCGAACGTATGGGTGTGGAGCAGTGGAAGTTGGACTTTCTGGCGCGTAAAAAGCTCAAGGATGCTCAGGCGCACTAAAGCGCCAGGCTGATAAAAAAGGGCTGTCTACAGGGTCTAAGCGAATAAAACCCCGATGCCTGTTGGTTATCGGGGTTTTATTGTTTGCGGCAGTGCAGAGGTGCAAGGCTCAGCGGGCGCTTAGTGCCGGTACGCGTGCACTAGTCTGCGGCTTAGCGGTATTCACACAGGTAGGCAGTATCCATCGCGACCTTGAGTTGGAATTTGCTGTTGGCCGGTACGGTGAAGTGGCTGCCGCTGGTGAAGGTCTCCCAGTTTTCGCTGTCGGGCAGTTTTACGCTCAGGGCGCCAGCGACCACGTGCATAATTTCCAGCTGGTTCGTGCCGAACTCGTATTCGCCTGCAGCCATCACACCAATGGTAGCCGGGCCTTCAGCCATGCCGAAGGCGATGGATTTGACGGTGCCATCGAAGTACTCATTGACCTTGAACATATGCAATTCCTCGAAAGGGGATTAAAAGGCTGACTGCTTTATATGGCAGGCCATAAGAAAGGCCTGCAAGTATGCACAAGGGTTTTTTCCTCGTCATCTGCTTTGCGCAGGCAAAACCAGCGGCAGCAGGCGAGCGGTATTGCGCGCATCCGTGAGGGCGCGGTGTTGCTGCCCCTGAAACTGCAAGCCCGCCAGGCTTAGCGCCTGCTTTAGGCTGGTTGGGGCAGGCAGTTGGCGGGCTTCGGCGAAGCGTTTCTTCATATTTAGGTGGGGGATTTGCTTCAGGTAGCTGTGCAGTCCGTGGGTGAGCCATTGCTGTTCAAGCTGACGGCGGTCGTAGTCGCCCCAGCTGGCCCAGCCCACCAGTTGAGGCTGCTGGGTCAATAGCCAGCGTTCGAATTGCGGCCATACCGCGCTTAACGGTGCGGCGAGATCCACATCAGCTTGGTTGATGTGGGTGAGTTGGCGGCAGAAGCGGGTCAGCTGTGGGCGTCGAGTGGGGCGGACAAGGCGCTGAAAATAATCGATCTCATGGCCGTCAGCGTCGACTAGGCTCGCGCCGATTTCGATAATTTCCATCTCTGTAACCGGCCAGCCCCCTTCTGCGGTGGTGGCTTCCAGGTCGATTACCAGCCAGCGTTGCATACGTTCTCCTTGGTGAGTCGCGAGCATGCCGTTTTAGGGGGGGTAAAGCCTGCTTTAGAGCGCGCCCATACAGTTTTGCCCTATGGCTGTACTGGTACTTGCCTTGTGTGGCGGGCATGCTTGCAATCAGGTTCGGCTCTGCGTGGGTCGCGGTGGCGCAGTAAATCAGGGTCGCACGGTTGTTTGCCGGCAGGTTTTAACGAGATTGAGGGAGTGGATATGGCAAAGCTAGCGTTTATCGGGTTGGGTGTGATGGGGTATCCGATGGCGGGGCATCTGGCGCGCGCCGGGCATCAGGTGTGTGTGTACAACCGTACTGCCGCGAAGGCGGCGCAATGGGTTGCCGAGTACACTGGTAGCCATGCGCCGACACCGCGTGAGGCGGCTGCAGGTGCCGAGTTTGTGATGGTCTGCGTCGGCAATGACGATGATCTACGCGGTGTTGTGCTGGGCGAGCAGGGCGCTTTTGCCGGCATGCAGCCCGGCGCGGTATTGGTTGATCACACGACCGCATCGGCGCAGGTTGCGCGTGAGTTGGCCGAACAGGCGGCTGTGTTGCAGTTGGGCTTTCTCGATGCGCCGGTATCCGGCGGTCAAGCCGGTGCACAGAACGCTGCGCTAACCATCATGGTCGGTGGTGAGGCGGCAATCTACGCCAAGGCCGAGCCAGTGATTCAGGCTTATGCGCGCATGGCTCGCTTGATGGGCGAGGCCGGCAGTGGTCAGTTGACCAAAATGGTTAACCAAATCTGCATCGCGGGGCTGGTTCAGGGGTTGTCCGAAGCGCTGCATTTCGCCGAGTGTGCAGGGCTTGATGCGCAAGGGGCGATGGAGGTGATCAGCAAGGGCGCGGCGCAGTCCTGGCAGCTGGAAAATCGTCATAAAACCATGCTGGCCGGTGAGTTTGAGCATGGCTTTGCCGTGGACTGGATGCGTAAGGATCTATCAATTCTGTTGACCGAGGCCCGTAGTAATGGCGCTCAGCTGCCGGTTACGGCGTTGGTGGATCAGTTTTATGCTGACGTACAGGCGATGGGCGGCGGCCGTTGGGACACCTCAAGCCTGTTGGCTCGCCTGCAGGGTCGCAAGCCGAGTTGAGGGGGTCTAAAGCAGACCGTCTCTCAGTCTTGATGCTGGGCGTTTGTCCTGAGTGGTTAGCTGATAGGGCTATGGCGCGGTTTGTTAATGTTTCCTTTTCGTCTGAATCTTTAGGCGCTGAAATACAGAAAACAGTTAAGGCGGCGTAAACTCTGCGGCCTTATCTGTTTTGTTGGTTTCGAGGTTTGCCATTGATGAATTGCCGAGCTGGCTGTGGTGCCTGCTGCATTGCCCCTTCGATCAGCTCTCCGATTCCTGGTATGCCTGATGGCAAGCCGGCAGGTGTGCGCTGCGTGCAGTTGGATGCAGATAATCACTGTTTAATCTTCGGTCAGCCTGAGCGGCCGGCGGTGTGTTCGGCGTTTCAGGCTGCCGAGTATGTCTGCGGCAGTACTACGGCGCAGGCCATGCAGTTGCTGGGCTGGCTGGAACAGAGTACTGCGATTGCGGTCTGAGGCTATGGCCTAGGGGCTCAGGGCTGCTGGGTGATTTACCTGGGTTACGATAAGGTCGGATATCCAGATGCAAAAAAGGCTGCCCGAGGGCAGCCTTTTTTATTGCGGTGCAACCTGAGTTATTTGCTCAGATCGCGCTGCGCATAGCCGGTGTACAGCTGGCGCGGACGGCCAATCTTGTACGGGCTGGAGAGCATTTCTTTCCAGTGCGAGATCCAGCCGACGGTGCGCGCCAGGGCGAAGATCACGGTGAACATGCTGGTCGGAATGCCGATCGCTTTGAGGATGATACCCGAGTAGAAGTCCACGTTTGGATACAGCGAGCGCTCGATGAAGTAAGGGTCGGTCAGGGCGATTTCTTCCAGACGCATCGCCAGTTCCAGTTGTGGATCATTCTTGATGCCCAGCTCTTTCAGTACTTCGTCGCAGGTCTGCTTCATCACCGTGGCGCGCGGGTCACGGTTTTTGTACACGCGATGCCCGAAGCCCATCAACTTGAACGGATCGTCCTTGTCTTTGGCTTTGGCGATGAACGCGTCGATGTTGGAAACATCGCCGATTTCATCGAGCATGCTCAGTACCGCTTCGTTGGCACCGCCATGTGCCGGGCCCCAGAGGGCGGCGATACCAGCAGCGATACAGGCAAACGGATTGGCGCCCGAAGAACCTGCCAGACGTACGGTCGAGGTCGAAGCGTTCTGCTCATGGTCGGCATGCAGGATAAAGATCTTATCCATTGCCTTGGCCAGTACCGGGTTGATCGGTTTGATCTCGCACGGGGTGTTGAACATCATGTGCAGGAAGTTTTCCGCGTAGTTCAGGTCGTTACGCGGATACATCATCGGCTGACCCATGGAGTACTTATAAGTCATGGCGGCGATGGTCGGCATCTTGGCGATCAGGCGCATGGCCGAAACTTCGCGGTGATGCGGGTTCTTGATGTCTAGGGAGTCATGATAGAAGGCCGACAGAGCACCGACGACGCCACACATGATGGCCATCGGGTGAGCGTCGCGGCGGAAGCCGTTATAAAAGGTCTTCAGCTGCTCATGCACCATGGTGTGGTTCTTGATGGTGCTGACGAAGTTGGCTTTTTCTTCTGCGTTCGGCAGTTCGCCGTTCAGTAGCAGGTAGCAGGTCTCCAGATAATCGGATTGTTCTGCCAGCTGTTCAATTGGGTAGCCGCGGTGTAGCAGGATGCCCTGATCGCCATCAATATAAGTGATCTTCGACTCGCACGAGGCGGTGGACATAAAGCCAGGGTCGAAGGTGAAACGGCCCGTGGCTGTTAGGCCGCGTACATCAATTACATCGGGACCAACGGTGCCGGTTAAAATAGGCAGCTCGACGGGGGCAGCGCCCTCGATGATCAACTGCGCTTTTTTGTCAGCCATGTTTGGCCTCCTAGTTATGCTTGAAATCATCTGACTGCCCCCCACGCAGGGCGTGCACCACTATAGTGAGATAAATTTGAATGTCAATTTGCGAGAAGCCAGGCGGCAGAAGGGTTTGCGGCTGGTTAGGGGGTTGAAAAAGGGGTTCTTTACGTCATTTATTGATGCTGTGCAATGCGCTTTTAGGTAGGGGGCTTTGCGTTGTCATTAGTAACCTAACTGTCTATACTCTGCGCCCAACTACCAAGGGCTGTACGCCCGTATTTGGTGGTTGTCACTCCTTGGGTGATGGGTACCTGACCAGTGCACTTCCCGACAACTTTGCCCTGATAGTTAGGGGCTCTCAGTGTGATAAAAAAGCCGTGAATAGCCAAAGACCTGTAAACCTAGACCTTAGGACTATCAAACTCCCAATCACTGCTTACACGTCCATTCTTCACCGTATTTCCGGTGTCATCCTCTTTGTTGGTATTGCCATTCTGTTGTATGGCCTCGACAAGTCGCTGGCGTCCGAAGAGGGCTTTGCCCAGGTGCAGGAATGTTTGACCAGCCCGCTGGCCAAGTTCGTGATTTGGGGTCTGTTGTCCGCTCTGCTGTACCACCTGGTGGCCGGTATACGCCACTTGATCATGGACATGGGCATCGGTGAGACGCTGGAAGGCGGCAAGCTGGGTTCGAAAATCGTTCTCGTCGTGTCGACGATCGTGATCGTGCTGCTGGGGGTGTGGATATGGTAACTAACGTCACTAGCTTTGCCCGTTCGGGTCTTGCTGATTGGATGGTTCAGCGGGTTTCTGCGGTCATTCTTGCTGCTTACACGCTGTTCTTGCTGGGCTATGTATTGCTCAATCCCGGTATGGGCTACGCCGAATGGCAGGGTCTGTTCTCCAATAATGCTATGCGCATTTTCAGTCTGCTGGCACTGGTGGGGCTCTGCGCTCACGCCTGGGTCGGCATGTGGACGATTTCCACTGATTACTTGACGCCAATGGCGCTGGGTAAGTCGGCGACTGCCGTGCGTTTTCTGTTCCAGGCCGCGTATGGCATTGCCATTTTCGTGTTTCTCGTCTGGGGCGTGCAGATTTTTTGGGGTAACTGATCCATGACAAGCATTCGCACTCTTTCATATGACGCCATCATTGTTGGTGGCGGCGGCGCGGGTATGCGCGCTGCGTTGCAGTTGGCTCAGGGTGGTCACAAGACTGCAGTAGTCACCAAGGTTTTCCCGACGCGTTCGCACACTGTGTCTGCACAGGGCGGCATTACCTGCGCTATCGCCTCCGCTGATCCGAACGACGATTGGCGGTGGCACATGTATGACACCGTTAAGGGCTCCGACTATATCGGTGACCAAGACGCGATCGAGTACATGTGTTCCGTAGGCCCTGAAGCCGTATTCGAACTTGAGCACATGGGCTTGCCGTTTTCCCGTACCGAGCAGGGTCGCATTTATCAGCGTCCATTCGGCGGTCAGTCCAAGGGGCCGGATAACCCGACCCAGGCAGCGCGTACCTGCGCGGCAGCTGACCGTACCGGTCACGCTCTGCTGCACACCCTTTATCAGGCCAACTTGAAAGCCGGTACTTCGTTCCTCAACGAGTGGTACGCGGTTGACTTGGTGAAGAACCAGGATGGCGCTGTAGTCGGCACCATTGCCATCTGCATCGAAACTGGCGAAACCGTCTACATCCGCTCCAAGGCTGTGGTTCTGGCTACCGGTGGTGCTGGTCGTATTTATGCCTCGACTACTAACGCCCTGATCAATACCGGTGATGGTATTGGTATGGCCCTGCGTGCCGGCGTGCCGGTGCAGGACATCGAGATGTGGCAGTTCCACCCAACCGGTATTGCCGGCGCGGGCGTACTGGTCACCGAAGGTTGCCGTGGTGAAGGTGGTTACCTGATCAACGCCCATGGCGAGCGTTTCATGGAGCGTTATGCACCGAACGCCAAAGACCTTGCAGGTCGTGACGTAGTTGCTCGCTCGATGGTTAAAGAAGTACTCGCCGGCAACGGTTGTGGTCCTGACAAGGACCACGTACTGCTCAAGCTTGATCACCTTGGTGAAGAGGTGCTGCACAGCCGTCTGCCAGGCATTTGCGAACTGTCCAAGACCTTCGCTCACGTCGACCCGGTTGTTGCTCCAGTGCCAGTGATTCCGACCTGCCACTACATGATGGGCGGCGTGCCGACCAATATTCATGGTCAGGCCATCACTCAGGATGCCAACGGCAACGACAAGATCATCGACGGTCTGTTCGCTGTAGGCGAAGTGGCCTGCGTATCCGTGCACGGTGCCAACCGTCTGGGCGGTAACTCGCTGCTCGATCTGGTGGTGTTCGGCCGTGCCGCGGGTATCCACTTGGAAAAAGCGCTGAAAGAAGGCGTGGAAGTCCGTGGTGCCAGCGAAACCGATATCGAACTGTCGCTCAAGCGTCTGGCGGGTGTGAACGAGCGCACCACCGGTGAAGATGTCGCGCCGCTGCGCAAAGAGCTGCAACAGTGCATGCAGAACTACTTCGGTGTGTTCCGCACCGGTGAGTACATGCAGAAGGGCATCACCCAACTGGCCGACCTGCGTGAGCGGATCGCGACTGTCAAAATCGCGGACAAGAGCCAGGCATTCAACACTGCGCGTATCGAAGCATTGGAACTGCAAAACCTTCTCGAAGTGGCTGAAGCCACTGCTGTGGCAGCCGAGGTTCGTAAGGAATCCCGTGGTGCTCACGCTCGTGAAGACTTTGAAGAGCGTGACGACGAAAACTGGCTGTGCCACTCCCTGTACTTCCCGGGTGAGAAGCGCGTCAGCAAGCGTGCGGTCAACTTCTCGCCGAAGACAGTTCCCTCGTTTGAACCCAAGATTCGTACTTACTAAGGGTGGCCGATATGTCGCAAGCCAATCTGTTGCAAGTAAGCGTTTATCGTTACAACCCGGAGCAGGATGCTGCGCCGTTTATGCAGGACTTCCAGGTCGATACCGGCGGTAAGGACATCATGGTCCTGGACGTACTGGCGCTGGTGAAGGAGCAGGACGAGGGTTTTTCCTATCGTCGCTCTTGCCGTGAAGGCGTGTGCGGTTCCGATGGCATGAATATCAATGGCAAGAATGGCCTGGCCTGCATCACGCCGATTTCAGCAGCTGGCCTTAAAGGCGGCAAGCTGGTGATTCGCCCTCTGCCTGGCCTGCCAGTCATTCGTGACTTGGCTGTTGATATGAGCATCTTCTACAAGCAGTACGAGAAGGTGCAGCCGTATTTGCAGAACGATACGCTGGCTCCAGCCATCGAGCGCCTGCAGTCGCCGGAAGAGCGTGAGAAACTGGATGGTCTGTATGAGTGCATTCTGTGCGCCTGCTGCTCCACCAGCTGCCCATCGTTCTGGTGGAACCCTGATAAGTTCCTTGGCCCGGCTGCATTGCTGCAAGCTTATCGTTTCCTGGCAGATAGCCGTGACACTAAGACTGAAGAGCGTCTGGCGTCTCTGGATGATCCGTTTAGCGTGTTCCGCTGCCGCGGCATCATGAACTGCGTGAACGTTTGCCCTAAGGGTCTTAATCCGACCAAGGCAATTGGCCACGTACGCAACATGTTGCTGCAAAGCGGTACTTGATTCACGGCTGTTTGCTAGACCTGTAACACCTGCAGCGCTGGTTTCGATCCGGCGCTGTAGTTTTAGCCAGAACTGCTGCTCACAAAGCGGTGGTTCTAATTTGAAAAAATATGACGACCAGCAGGGGCATCCGGGCTGGTGCCCGGACTATCTGCGGGATCCGTAGTGGCTTACCAGTCGCTGCTTCAGGACTGACAGCCATACGGTTTCTTCGCCGGTGGTGTCCCCTTACCGAGGGTGACCAAGCATGCAAGAAAGCGTGATGCAGCGCATGTGGGACAGTGCCCACCTATCCGGTGGTAACGCTGCCTATGTGGAAGAGCTCTATGAGCTTTACCTGCACGATCCCAACGCTGTGCCAGAAGAGTGGCGCACTTACTTCCAGAAGTTGCCGACTGACGGCAGCGCCGCTACAGACGTATCGCATTCAACGATTCGCGATCATTTCGTCTTGCTTGCTAAAAATCAGCGGCGCGCCCAACCGGTGTCTGCTGGTAGCGTCAGCAGTGAGCACGAGAAGAAGCAAGTCGAAGTGCTGCGCCTGATTCAGGCTTATCGCATGCGTGGCCATCAGGCCGCTCAGCTCGATCCGCTTGGCCTCTGGCAACGTCCTGCGCCGGATGATCTGGTAATCAATCACTATGGTCTGACTGATGCTGACCTAGACACCACATTCCGCACAGGTGGGCTTCACCTTGGTAAGGAAGAAGCCACTCTGCGCGAAATTCACGATGCGTTGCAGCAGACATATTGTCGCACCATCGGTTCTGAGTTCACCCATATCGTCGATTCCGAGCAGCGCACCTGGTTCCAGCAGCGCCTGGAAAGCGTACGCGGCCGTCCGCAATTCTCGGTCGAGGTGCAGAGTCATCTGCTTGAGCGCCTGACTGCAGCTGAGGGACTGGAAAAGTACCTGGGGACTAAATACCCGGGCACCAAACGTTTCGGTCTGGAAGGCGGCGAGAGCCTGATTCCGCTACTCGATGAGTTGATTCAGCGCTCTGGCTCCTATGGCACCAAGGAAGTCGTTATCGGCATGGCCCATCGTGGTCGCCTTAACGTGCTGGTTAACACCTTTGGTAAGAACCCGCGTGATCTGTTCGACGAGTTCGAAGGCAAGAAAACCGCAGGCCTGTCCTCTGGTGATGTGAAATACCATCAGGGCTTCTCTTCCAACGTGATGACCGCTGGCGGCGAAGTGCACCTGGCCATGGCGTTCAACCCGTCGCACCTGGAGATCGTTTCTCCGGTGGTCGAGGGTTCTGTGCGCGCCCGTCAGGATCGTCGTAACGATGCGTCGGGTGAGAAGGTTCTGCCAGTTTCCCTGCACGGTGATGCGGCATTCGCCGGTCAGGGTGTGGTCATGGAAACCTTCCAGATGTCGCAGACCCGTGGCTTCAAGACGGGCGGCACCATCCATATCGTGATCAACAACCAGGTTGGCTTCACCATCAGCAACCCGCTGGACTCGCGCTCCACTGAGTACTGCACCGATGTGGCGAAGATGATTCAAGCGCCGATCCTGCACGTAAACGGTGACGATCCGGAAGCGGTGCTGTTTGTAACCCAACTGGCCGTCGATTACCGCATGCAGTTCAAACGTGACGTGGTGATTGACTTGGTTTGCTACCGTCGCCGCGGCCACAACGAGGCCGACGAGCCGAGTGGTACCCAGCCGATCATGTATCAGCAGATCAGCAAACAGCGCACCACCCGTGAGCTGTATGCCGAGTCGCTGATTGCTGCCGCGCGCCAGTCAACTGATGACGTGCAGGCCAAGATCGATGAGTACCGCACCGCGCTGGATAACGGTCAGCATGTGGTCAAGAGCCTGGTCAAGGAACCGAACAAGGAGCTGTTCGTCGATTGGCGCCCTTATCTGGGTCACGCCTGGACCGCGCGCCATGACACGCGTTTCGAGCTGAAAACCCTGCAGGAACTGTCGAACAAGCTGCTGGAAATTCCAGAAGGCGTGGTTGTCCAGCGTCAGGTGGCGAAGATTCTTGAAGACCGGCAGAAGATGGGTGCCGGTGCGCTGTCAATCAACTGGGGCTACGCCGAAACGATGGCGTACGCGACGCTGTTGTTTGAAGGCCACCCGATCCGCATGACCGGCCAGGACATCGGCCGTGGCACGTTCTCGCACCGCCATGCGGTGCTGCATAACCAGAAAGATGCCACTGCTTATGTGCCGCTGAAGAACCTGTATGAAGGTCAGCCGGCCTTTGACCTGTACGACTCCTTCTTGTCGGAAGAAGCGGTACTGGCGTTTGAATATGGCTACGCTACTACCCAGCCGAATGCGTTGGTGATATGGGAAGCTCAGTTTGGCGACTTCGCCAACGGTGCCCAGGTGGTGTTCGACCAGTTCATTTCCAGCGGTGAGCACAAGTGGGGTCGTCTGTGCGGCCTGACCATGCTGTTGCCACACGGTTATGAAGGGCAGGGGCCTGAACACAGCTCGGCACGTCTGGAACGTTATCTGCAGCTGTGCGCTGAGCACAACATGCAGGTTGCGGTACCAACGACGCCTGCGCAGATCTACCACTTGCTCCGCCGCCAGGTGATCCGCCCGCTGCGCAAGCCATTGGTTGTATTGACGCCGAAGTCGCTGTTGCGCCATAAACTGGCCATCTCGACGCTGGAAGATCTAGCCGAAGGCTCGTTCCAGACGGTAATTCCGGAGATCGATGCAATCGATCCGAAGAAAGTCGAACGTCTTGTACTGTGCAGCGGCAAGGTCTACTACGACTTGCTGGAAAAGCGCCGCAACGAAGGTCGCGAAGACATCGCCATCGTGCGTATCGAGCAGCTTTATCCGTTCCCTGAAGAAGATTTGACCGAGGCTTTGTCGGCGTACAAGCACCTCAAGCACATCGTCTGGTGTCAGGAAGAGCCGATGAACCAGGGCGCTTGGTACTGCAGTCAGCATCACATGCGTCGCGTGGCAACAGCGCACAAGAAAACGCTGCTCCTCGAGTACGCCGGTCGTGAGGCGTCTGCCGCACCTGCCTGTGGTTATGCATCGATGCACGCTGAACAGCAGGAAAAACTCCTGCAAGACGCCTTTACTGTTTAACGCCTTCGCGCAACAGGCGGCCGACTGGGCCGCCTGCTAGAAAAACCGAATTTAAGGAACCACACATAATGGCTATCGAGATCAAAGCCCCTACTTTCCCGGAATCGGTTGCCGACGGCACCGTGGCCACTTGGCACAAGAAGCCGGGCGATGCGGTCAAGCGCGACGAGCTGATCGTCGACATTGAAACCGACAAGGTAGTGATCGAAGTGCTGGCCGAGGCCGACGGCGTCCTCGCACAAATCGTTAAGAATGAAGGCGACACCGTCCTCAGCAATGAAGTCCTCGGCACCCTGGGCGAGGGCGGTGCTGCTGCTCCTGCGCCGGCCGCTGCACAAACTGCTGCACCTGCCGCCGCTGCTTCGACTGCTGCCGCTGGTGATGATCAGATTCTTTCGCCGGCCGCGCGTAAGATCGCCGAAGAAAACGGCATCGACCCGAACAGTATTGCCGGTAGCGGCAAAGGTGGTCGTGTAACCAAGGAAGATGTGGTTGCCGCCGTTGAAGCGAAGAAAAACGCCCCAGCTGCCCCTGCTGCCAAGGCTGCTGCGCCTGCTGCCGCTGCTCCAGTATTTGCTACGGGCGACCGCACAGAGAAGCGCGTACCGATGACTCGCGTGCGTGCCACCGTGGCCCGTCGCCTGGTCGAAGCGCAGTCGAACATGGCCATGCTGACCACCTTCAACGAAGTCGACATGACTGAAGTCATGGCGCTGCGCTCGAAGTACAAGGACCTGTTTGAGAAGTCGCACAATGGCGTGCGCTTGGGCTTTATGTCGTTCTTCGTTAAAGCGGCTACCGAAGCGCTGAAGCGTTTTCCTGCGGTCAACGCCTCGATTGACGGTGCCGACATCGTTTACCACGGTTACGCGGACGTCGGTGTTGCGGTATCCAGCGATCGTGGTCTGGTGGTTCCAGTGCTGCGTAACGCTGAACTGATGAGCCTGGCTGAAATCGAAAATGGCATTGCCACTTTTGGTAAAAAAGCCCGCGACGGCAAATTGTCGATCGACGAAATGACCGGCGGCACGTTCACTATTACTAACGGTGGTACCTTCGGTTCGATGATGTCGACGCCGATCGTCAACCCACCACAAGCTGCGATCTTGGGGATGCATAACATCCTTCAGCGTCCGATGGCCATCAACGGCCAAGTGGTGATTCGCCCGATGATGTACTTGGCGTTGTCTTACGATCACCGCCTGATTGATGGTAAGGAAGCCGTGACCTTCCTGGTGACCATCAAAAACTTGCTGGAAGACCCGGCGCGCTTGCTGCTGGATATCTAAAGCCAGTTTCTCCCACGGCGGCCCTGTACACAGGGCCGTCCGGTTTATTCGAGAAGGAATACGTTATGACCCAGAAATTCGACGTGGTAGTCATCGGTGCCGGCCCTGGCGGTTATGTAGCCGCGATCAAAGCCGCTCAACTCGGTTTGAAAACAGCGTGCATTGAGAAGTACCAAGATAAGGAGGGCAAGACTGCCCTCGGTGGTACTTGCCTGAACGTCGGCTGTATTCCGTCCAAGGCCCTGCTGGACAGCTCCTGGAAATACCACGAAGCACACGAAGGCTTCGCTATTCACGGTATTGAAGCCAAAGGCGTGACTATCGATGTGCCTGCGATGATTGGCCGTAAAGCCAACATCGTGAAAAACCTCACTGGTGGTGTTGCCGGTCTGTTCAAGGCCAACGGCGTGACCCTGCTTGAAGGCCACGGCAAGTTGCTGGCAGGCAAGCAAGTTGAAGTCACCGGATCCGATGGTAAGACGCAGATCGTCGCAGCTGAGCATGTGATCCTGGCCTCCGGCTCCAAGCCGATCGATATTCCGCCAGCGCCGGTTGATCAAGATGTGATCGTCGACTCCACAGGCGCCCTGGAATTCCAGAGCGTGCCGAAGAAGCTTGGCGTGATCGGCGCGGGTGTAATTGGCCTGGAGCTGGGTTCGGTTTGGGCCCGTTTGGGTGCTGAAGTTACCGTCCTGGAAGCCCTGGACAAGTTCCTCCCGGCTGCCGATGAGCAGGTCGCCAAAGAAGCGCTGAAAACCCTCACCAAGCAAGGTTTGAACATCCGCCTGGGCGCGCGCGTCACGGGTTCGGAAGTGAAGAAGAAGCAAGTCACGGTTAACTTCACCGACGCGGAAGGCGAGCAGAAGATCGTTTTCGACAAGCTGATCGTTGCCGTCGGCCGTCGCCCAGTCACCACCGATCTGCTGGCTACCGATAGCGGCGTCGACATGGACGAGCGTGGCTTTATCTTTGTCGATGATCAGTGTTCCACCAGCGTGCCGGGCGTCTACGCCATCGGTGACGTGGTGCGTGGTGCAATGCTGGCTCACAAGGCTTCTGAAGAAGGCATCATGGTTGCCGAGCGCATCGCCGGGCATAAAGCCCAGATGAACTACGACCTGATTCCTTCGGTTATCTACACCCACCCGGAAATCGCATGGGTTGGTAAGACCGAGCAGCAGCTGAAGACTGAAGGCGTTGCCGTTAACGTCGGTACCTTCCCGTTTGCTGCCAGCGGTCGCGCCATGGCGGCTAACGATACCGGCGGTTTCGTCAAGGTGATTGCTGATGCCAACACTGACCGCGTTCTGGGTGTACACGTAATTGGCCCGAGCGCTGCTGAACTGGTACAGCAGGGTGCAATCGGTATGGAGTTCGGCACCAGCGCCGAGGATCTGGGGATGATGGTCTTCTCCCACCCGACGCTGTCCGAGGCGCTGCACGAAGCCGCCTTGGCCGTGCATGGCCAGGCCATCCACATCGCCAACCGCAAGAAGCGTTAAGTCGTTGTTTATTTGAGCGGTTACCTTCGTCGGCGTTGTGTACCGATGAAGGTGGCGGCTCAATAGGAAGAACCACGGCAAACTGCCCGCGCACGGCTTAGGCTGCTGCGCGGAAGGTTTGTCGGATTGCTCCAGAAGCAGTCACAGGTGGTGCGGCATCACAAGTGCAGCACCGTATGCGCAATACCTAAACGAAGACGGTAGACAAGCATGAATCTCCACGAGTATCAGGGTAAGCAGCTGTTCGCTGAATACGGCCTGCCCGTATCCAAGGGCTTCGCGGTAAACACCCCAGAAGAAGCCGCAGAAGCCTGCGATAAAATCGGTGGCACTGAGTGGGTTGTTAAGGCTCAGGTCCATGCCGGCGGTCGCGGTAAAGCGGGCGGCGTGAAGCTGGTCAAGAGCACAGAAGACGCCAAGGCTTTCGCTGCCAACTGGCTTGGCAAGCGTCTGGTGACTTACCAGACTGACGCCAACGGTCAGCCGGTCAACCAGATTCTGGTCGAGTCTTGCACCGATATCGCCAAGGAGCTGTACCTCGGCGCTGTTGTAGATCGTTCGAGCCGCCGCATCGTGTTCATGGCCTCCACCGAAGGTGGTGTGGACATCGAGAAAATCGCTCACGACACTCCTGAGAAGATTCTCAAGGCCACTATCGACCCGCTGGTCGGTGCTCAGCCGTTCCAGGGCCGCGATCTGGCATTCCAGCTGGGTCTGGAAGGTGATCAGATCAAGCAGTTCACTCAGATCTTCGTTGGTCTGGCCAAGCTGTTCCAGGACTATGACCTGGCACTGCTGGAAGTGAACCCGCTGGTGATCAAGGCTGACGGCAACCTGCATTGCCTGGACGCCAAGATCAACATCGACGCCAACGCAATGTACCGTCAGCCGAAGCTGCGCGCCATGCACGATCCGTCCCAGGACGATCCGCGTGAAGCCCATGCTGCCAAGTTCGAACTGAACTACGTTGCGCTGGAAGGTAACATTGGTTGCATGGTCAACGGTGCTGGCCTGGCCATGGGTACCATGGACATCGTCAACCTGCACGGCGGTAAGCCAGCCAACTTCCTCGACGTTGGTGGCGGTGCAACTAAAGAGCGCGTAACCGAAGCGTTCAAGATCATCCTGTCCGACAGCAACGTTGCTGCCGTTCTGGTAAACATCTTCGGCGGTATCGTTCGTTGCGACATGATTGCCGAAGGCATCATCGGCGCGGTGAAAGAAGTCGGCGTTAAGATTCCGGTAGTTGTTCGCCTTGAAGGTAACAACGCCGAGCTGGGCGCTAAAGTCCTGGCAGAAAGTGGCCTGAACATCATCGCGGCAACCAGCCTGACCGACGCTGCTCAGCAAGTCGTCAAAGCTGCGGAGGGCAAGTAATGAGCGTCCTGATTAATAAAGACACCAAAGTTATCTGCCAGGGCTTCACCGGCTCGCAGGGTACTTTCCACTCCGAGCAAGCCATCGCCTACGGCACCAAGATGGTTGGCGGCGTGACTCCAGGTAAAGGCGGCACCACTCACCTGAACCTGCCGGTGTTCAACACCGTGCGTGAAGCGGTTGAGCAGACTGGCGCTACCGCCAGCGTGATCTACGTTCCAGCTCCGTTCTGCAAGGACTCGATCCTTGAAGCGGCCATGGGCGGCATCAAGCTGATCGTGTGTATCACCGAAGGCATCGCGACCATCGACATGCTCGAAGCCAAGGTCAAGTGTGATGAACTGGGCGTGGTCCTGATCGGCCCGAACTGCCCAGGCGTGATCACTCCGGGCGAGTGCAAGATCGGCATCATGCCCGGTCACATCCACTTGCCAGGCAAAGTAGGCATCGTGTCGCGTTCCGGCACCCTGACTTACGAAGCTGTTAAGCAGACCACAGACGCTGGCTTCGGTCAGTCCACCTGTGTTGGTATCGGCGGTGACCCGATTCCAGGCTCCAACTTCATCGACATCCTGAAGCTGTTCCAGGAAGACCCGAAGACCGAAGCGATCGTGATGATCGGTGAGATCGGCGGTTCGGCTGAAGAAGAAGCGGCTGCCTACATCAAGGCTAACGTGACCAAGCCAGTGGTTTCCTACATTGCCGGCGTTACTGCGCCTCCAGGCAAGCGTATGGGCCACGCCGGCGCAATCATCTCCGGCGGCAAGGGTACTGCAGACGAGAAGTTCGCAGCCCTGCAAGACGCTGGTGTGAAAACCGTGCGTTCCCTGGCTGATATCGGTAAGGCCCTGGCCGAGCTGACCGGTTGGGAAGTCAAAAAAGCCTAAGGCTTTTTGACTTAAGAAAAGGCCACCTTCGGGTGGCCTTTTCTATTTCAGTCATACGGGAACTGTCGTTGAGGCGACAGCTTTATTCACCAGTCCGACAGCCCGACATGCGCCAGTGCCGCTGGCTGGACAAATTCGTTAGGCTTGCAACTATTACCACCTGTTCCGTCATAAGCGGTTCAAGGTGCTGCAGTGGCTCCGCTTAACCGGCGGGGTGACGTTTCCCCCGATCCTTCGGGAAACCCTCGGAATTTTAACTTTCTGCCTGTGGTATTCCCTTCTATGACACGTTTGAAAGGCTCGGATGTCCTGGCCCTCGGTTTTATGACGTTTGCGCTGTTCCTCGGCGCCGGCAACATCATCTTTCCTCCCAGTGCCGGTATGGCTGCGGGTGAAAATATCGGCCCGGCAGCGCTGGGTTTCCTGCTCACGGGCGTTGGTCTGCCGTTGCTGACTATTGTTGCGCTGGCCCGCGTTGGCGGTGGTATGGCGCTGCTGACCGCGCCACTGGGCAAGCGTGCCGGCCTACTGTTCGCGGTCGCAGTCTACTTGGCCATTGGTCCGTTGTTTGCTACTCCGCGTACGGCTGTGGTGTCGTTTGAGATGGGCATAGCGCCTTTCAGCGGCAATAGCAGCACGGCGTTGCTGCTCTACACCCTGGCTTATTTCGCAGCAGTGTTGTTCCTGTCCCTGAACCCTGGGCAACTGGTTGATCGGATCGGTAAATACATTACCCCGGTACTGCTCGCCTCACTGCTGGTATTGGGCGGTGCTGCACTGTTGGTACCGGCGGGTGAGATTGGTCAGGTAGCGGCGGATTATCAACGCACGCCATTTGTGCAGGGCTTTCTGCAGGGGTACCTGACCATGGATACCCTTGGTGCCCTGGTGTTCGGAATCGTGATTGCTACCGCAATTCGCGACCATGGCGTGACTGATGGCAAGCTGATTACCCGCTATTCGGTGATAGCCGGTCTTATTGCTGCTGTGGGGTTGTCGTTGGTCTATCTGGCGCTGTTCTACCTGGGCGCGACCAGCCAGGAGATTGCCGGTGAAGCGCAGAATGGCGTGCAGGTGCTCACTGCCTATGTGCAGCACACCTTCGGCACCACGGGCAGTCTGTTGCTGGCAGTGGTGATCACCCTGGCCTGTTTGACCACGGCCGTGGGTCTGTTGACTGCGTGTGGTGAGTTCTTCAGTGGCCTGTTGCCAGTGTCCTACCGCACCGTGGTGATCGCGCTGGGGCTGTTCAGCTTGCTGGTAGCCAATCAGGGACTGACCCAGTTGATCAGTTTCTCGATCCCGGTTCTCGTCGGCTTGTACCCGCTGGCGATCGTGCTGGTAGCGCTGAGCTTGCTGGATGATCTGTGGTGCTCGCCGGCACGGGTGTTCCGCCCGGTTATGGTGGTAACCCTGATTTTCGGCCTGGTTGATGGCATAGCTGCAGCAGGAGGCAAGGCCATGATTCCGCAGTTCTTCAGCGAATTGCCGTTGGCGGATCAGAGCCTCGGTTGGTTACTGCCTGTGCTGCTGACCTTGCTGCTGGCTGTGGTGGTGGATCGCGCACTGGGCGCGCCGCAAGCCGCGGCGAGCTAAGTTCTGCTGTATACCCAAGGCCGCTCATTGAGCGGCCTTTTTGTTGGCCAACTGAAAGCCAGGCCTGTCTATAATCGGCGCAGGTTAACAAGGAGTTTGCATGTCAATCAGTGACTATTACCTACCGCACTTACTCGCCGCTCTCTGGTTTGTAGTGTGCTGGGCCGGTTATACCCGTTATGCCCAGGCCAAGGGCCGCACCACACCCTGTTTGGCCAGCGTGCTGCACTTGTACCGTGAGGACTGGATGCGCCGCATGCTGCTGCGCGACAACCGCATCGCCGATGCCAATGTGATTGGCAATCTGGAGCGTAACGCCTCATTTTTTGCATCCAGCACGCTGATTATTCTCGCCGGCATTCTCACCGTGCTGGGGTCTTCTGATCGCGCAGTATCGTTGCTGGCTGATCTGCCTTTTGTCCAGGCCGCCAGTCGCGGGCTTTCTGAGGTCAAGTTGCTGTGCTTGGGGGTGGTGTTCGTCTATGCCTTCTTCACGTTCAGTTGGTGCATGCGCCAGTACAATTTTGCGGCGACTCTAATTGGCTCTGCACCGATGATTGGCGAGCGACATGTTACCGAGCAGGAGCGCAAAGCCTTTGCCGAACGGACTGCGCGGGTCATCTCGATGGCAGCCAACCAGTTCAACCAGGGCTTGCGCGCCTATTACTTTGGCATGGCGACCTTGGCCTGGTTTATCAATCCATGGTTTTTCATGCTGGTGAGCACAGGAGTGGTATTGATCTTGTATCGCCGCGAGTTTCACTCGGATGTGCTTGAGGTGATGGTCTACACCCAGACCCCATTTGAAGCGGCCAAGGAGAAAAGCGAGTGAGCATCCCGTTCTGGTGTCTGTTTATCAGTGCGCTATTGATTTTCATCGCCAAGGCGCCGCTGGCCAAAGCGATGGCGACAGAGGGTGGCGGTCACTACGACAATCATCATCCGCGTGCCCAGCAAGCGCGCTTGAATGGTTTTGGTGCGCGTGCCCTGGCAGCGCACTTGAACAGTATCGAGGCGTTTCCGCTGTTTGCAGCGGGCGTGTTGGTGGCCTATGTGACTAATAATCACGGCATTCTGGTGGATGTGTTGGCCGTGACTTTTGTAGTAGCGCGGGTGCTGTATCTGTTTTGCTACTGGGCTGACTTGCACTGGCAGCGCAGTGTGGTCTGGGTAGTGGGGCTGTTGTGTAGCCTGCTACTGATGCTCACCCCGGCACTTTAATTACGCCATAAACAAACAGGCCCGCAATATGCGGGCCTGTTTGTTTCAGTTGGAAGGCTTAGTTGCCTTCAACTGCGTCTTTGACTTCTTCGCCAGCGTCGCTGATGGCATCAGCTGCATCGTTGGCGGCATCTTCGATTTTCTCGCCAGTGGTTGGCTCGGTGCCCATTACTTCATCGGCTTTCTGCTCGATGGCATCGCCAGTCTCTTTAACAGCATCACCCATGGATTCGATGGCTTCAGCTGCGGATTCCTTGGCCGACTCCATTTTGTCTTCCGGGGCTTTCTCACACGCGGCCAGGCCAAGCATGGCGGCGAGCAGCAGGGCATAGGTGAATGGCTTTTGCACAGTTAGTACTCCTTGTAATGTAGTAATCGATGCAGGGTTTCCCAAGCATAGCCATTAAACAACAGTTTTTCGCCGAAGTTCCTCCGTGAGATGCCCGCTAGTTCTCACCCGCTGGTTGTGGCCGTGGTGCCGGTCCTTCTGTCTGCAGGTATCATGCTCACCCTTTGTGCAGTTGTCTTGGGTCTGTAGCCATGAGTGATTCCCCTATTATTGAGCGGGCACAGCGTTTTCTATCGGTATTGCGTCATTGCCAGGTACTGGGCATGCGCGTGCACAGTGCTGAGCCGAAAGGCCTGATTCTGCGGTTACCCTACAGTGAGCAGATTGTAGGCAACCCGGAAACCGGAGTGATTCACGGCGGGGCCATCACCACATTAATGGACACCACCTGCGGGATATCGACCGTTTGTGTGCTGCCTGAGTTTGAAATCTGCCCGACCCTGGACCTGCGCATCGATTACATGCGACCGGCCGAGCCAAACAAGGATGTGTTCGGGTTTGCCGAGTGTTATCGAGTGACCGAGAACATCATTTTCACGCGCGGCTATGCCTATCAGGATAATCCCGACGAGCCGATTGCTCATGTGGTGGGGGCCTTTATGCGCATGGGCAAGCCTGCGGATCTGCAACGCACTGCCAAGGGGGTGGCCAATGAGTGCGCTCAACCTTAACCAACTGGTGCGTGAAGCCCATGAGCAGAATAACTACGACTCGCTGATCAGCCTGATTCCCTATGCCAAGTTGCTCGGCATCGAGTGTTTGCGTATGGGTGATGACATGGTCTTTCGCCTACCAGCCAACCAAGACTGCATCGGCAATCCAACCCTGCCGGCGCTGCACGGCGGGGTGATCGCCGGCTTTATGGAGCATTCGGCGATGCTCCATCTGTTGATGTTTATGGGCATTCCACATCTGCCGAAAATCATCGACTTCTCGATAGATTACCTGCGCGCCGGCCATTATCGTGACACCTTCGTGCAGTGCCAGGTGTGGCGGCAGGGGC
The DNA here is from genome assembly GCF_943846705.1 of uncultured Pseudomonas sp. Taxonomy (NCBI): domain Bacteria; kingdom Pseudomonadati; phylum Pseudomonadota; class Gammaproteobacteria; order Pseudomonadales; family Pseudomonadaceae; genus Pseudomonas; species uncultured Pseudomonas sp. Next base: position 3,166,600 of record NZ_OX044366.1, read on the forward strand.
GCCGGGTGGCCAACGTGGCCATCACCGCCTGGCAAACCAAGCAAGCCGAACCCATTGCCACGGCGCGGGCGCACTTTAAGGTCGACGAGCCCTAGCCGTCAGCCCGGCGTATGACCACTGACTTTAATCAACGCTAAGGACGACTGAATGGATGCGCTGCTGATTCTGGGTGGCTTGCTGCTGATACTCGCCGGGTTGGTCTGGCTGGTGATGCGTGCTTTCGCTACCAGCCTGCTATGGGGCTGGGCCAGTTTTTTGCCGCCATTCACCTTGCTCTATGTGTTGCGTCACTGGCATTCAGCGCGCCCGGCTTTGGTGTTGTCTGGCTTAGGCATTATTCCGTTGGTGGTCGGCCTGACGCTGCTGGCCAGCCATGATGCGCAGCGTCTGGAGGCGATCCTCAGCCTGAAATGGCTCCAACCTGAGGTGCAGGCACCCGCCGAGTTGGCCATCGATCTGCGCGGCGAGCTGAATGGCCGGCCTTTCGCGCCACAGCAGGCGGAGTTGCTTGACGGTGTATTGAGTCTGCGTGAAGGTCAGGATTTCTTCGCCCAGAGCGAGCTGCTGATTCGCCTGCCAAGCGTCGGTCAGGGCCCGGTACGGGTCGATGTGCTGCCCGCAGATCAAGGCGTACTGCCGGAGGTGGAAATCAGCTGGCTGTTGCCGGAGCAGGAATTGCCCGAAGCGCGCCGTTTGAGTCGTGGTTATACCCTGCATTTAGATTTGCAGCCGCTTGCACCGAACAAGCTGGTGGGAGATTTTCATTTGGTTCTCCCCCCGCAATTTAAAACCACCCTGAGCGGCAGGCTTGAGTTGTTCCGCAATGGCCTGCGCTACCAAGGCGATCAGGTGAATCGTCAATTTGACTCGGTCGATACCCTCAACCATGTCATCCAGGATTACTTGGAACGCCGCTTTGCCACTCGTCAGGTGCAGCTGCAGCCGATTGGCAGCCTGAGTTTCCCCCGGCAGAAGATTGACCTGAATGTGCAAGCCCGCATCAATGGTGAGCTGCAGCTGCTACCGGTCGCTCTGCACAAGCTCGATGGCCGTGGCTGGCAGGTGGTGCCTGATAGTTTTGCGCCGCTGGCTAATGCCGTTGTTCCAACCGATGTAGAAAAAACTGCCGCAGTTGTTGCTGTGCTGCCTGAGCGAGCTAGCAGGGCGCTGGACCGTCGTGTGCGCTTTAGTCTCGAAGGCTTGCTGCGCAGCCCGAGCCGCTATCACGACCTTAGCATGCGTGCGGTCACCGAGCGCGGCAATACTGGCGAAGGGCGCTTTCAGGGGGTTGATCAGGATGGGCGGATCATCCTGCGGCAGCGTATGAATGGGCGGGGTGAAGTCAGCTACAGGCTGCTCCCGGAAGAAATCACCCGCATCGAGCTACTCGAGCCCTAAGCCAGCCACAGCCAAGCACTTGAAATCCCACAACATGCCCCCACCTCTATGACATCCGCCGCACTGCGGCTTCGTCAACAAAGTGGAGTAAGAGAGCATGAGTGTGGAAACTCAAAAAGAAACCCTGGGCTTCCAGACAGAGGTGAAGCAGCTGCTGCACCTGATGATCCATTCGCTGTATTCGAATAAGGAAATCTTTCTTCGCGAACTGATTTCCAACGCATCCGACGCCACTGACAAACTTCGCTTCGAAGCACTGGCCAAGCCAGAGCTGCTCGAAGGCGGCGCTGATCTGAAGATCCGCGTTAGCTTCGACAAAGACGCCAAAACCGTCACCCTCGAAGACAACGGCATCGGCATGAACCGTGAAGATGCGATCACCCACCTGGGCACCATCGCTAAGTCCGGCACGGCCGACTTTATGCAGCGTCTGACGGGCGACCAGAAGAAGGACTCGCACCTGATCGGTCAGTTCGGTGTGGGCTTTTATTCGGCCTTTATCGTGGCCGATAAGGTTGATGTGTACAGCCGTCGTGCCGGCACTCCAGCGAGCGAGGGCGTGCACTGGTCGAGCAAAGGCGAGGGCGATTTTGAAATTGCCACCATTGAGAAAGCCGAGCGCGGTACCCGCATCGTGCTGCACCTGAAGGCTGCCGAAGACGAGTTCGCCGATGGCTGGCGCCTGCGCAATATCATCAAGAAATACTCCGACCATATCGCCTTGCCGATCGAGCTGCCGAAAGAGCAAACCGCTGCCGAAGGCGAAGAAGCGCCGGCTCTGGAGTGGGAAACCGTCAACCGTGCCAGCGCGCTGTGGACTCGTCCGCGTACCGAGATCAAGGACGAGGAATATCAGGAGTTCTACAAGCACATCGGGCATGACTTCGAGAACCCGCTGAGCTGGAGCCACAACAAGGTTGAAGGCAAGCTGGAATACACCTCGCTGCTGTACACCCCGGCCCGTGCGCCGTTTGACCTGTATCAGCGAGAAGCGCCACGTGGCTTGAAGCTCTATGTGCAGCGTGTCTTCGTCATGGATCAGGCCGAGTCCTTCCTGCCGCTGTACCTGCGCTTTATCAAAGGTGTGGTTGATTCCAACGACCTGTCGCTGAACGTCTCCCGTGAAATCCTGCAGAAAGACCCGATCATCGACTCGATGAAGTCGGCGCTGACCAAGCGCGTATTGGACATGCTGGAAAAACTGGCGAAGAACCAGCCAGAAGAATACAAGAGCTTCTGGAAGAACTTCGGTCAGGTGCTCAAGGAAGGCCCGGCGGAAGACTTCGCCAACAAGGAAAAAATCGCCGGTTTGCTGCGCTTTGCCTCAACCCGTAGTGAAAACGGTGAGCAGAACGTCGGCCTGGCTGAGTACATCGCGCGCATGAGCGAAGGCCAGGACAAGGTTTACTACCTCACTGGCGAGTCCTACGCACAGGTCAAGAACAGCCCGCACCTGGAAGTGTTCCGCAAGAAAGGCATCGAAGTGCTGCTGCTCACCGATCGTATCGATGAGTGGCTGATGAGCTACCTCACCGACTTTGACAGCAAGCAGTTTGTCGATGTTGCTCGTGGTGATCTGGACCTGGGCAAGCTGGATTCGGAAGAGGACAAGAAGGCTCAGGAAGATGTCGCCAAGAGCAAAGAAGGCCTGGTCGAGCGCCTGAAAACTGCCCTGGGTGAGCAGGTCGCCGAGGTGCGTGTATCGCATCGTTTGACCGATTCGCCGGCGATTTTGGCGATTGGCGAACAGGACCTGGGGCTGCAGATGCGCCAGATTCTCGAAGCCAGCGGGCAGAAGGTGCCGGAATCCAAGCCGATCTTCGAGTTCAATCCAGGCCACCCGCTGATCGAAAAGCTCGATGCTGAAGCAGACGAAGACCGTTTCGCCGACCTCAGTCACATTCTCTTCGACCAGGCCGCATTGGCCGCGGGGGATAACCTGAAAGACCCGGCTGCTTATGTGCAGCGCCTGAATAAGCTGTTGGTTGAACTGTCTGCCTGATCTAGGCAAAGGTAAACGCCTGCTAATGGCAGCAGTACTGCCCGCTTAAGCATTTAAGTCTGGGCAGTGCTGCCGCGAAAATCCGATACCAGCTGTTCTGGTATCGGATTTTTTGTTTCTGCAGCAGTCTTAGCTCGACTGCGGCGAGCATCTAAACGTCTCTGGTCTCAGTGCGTCCGTTGGTGCATGTGGCAGATTAGTGGCTCAGTTTCAGCCCGAGCAGGCCGCAGGCGATCAGGGCAGGCTGGCGATCATCGCGGTTAGGGTTAGCAGGGTAGGGAGAGGGCAGGTAAGGCCGTCGGTGCATTTCAGGCCGGCAGCTCAGTCGACTTCAAACAGGATGGCCAGCAATAAAGTGATCCAAGGCCTTGAGGTCATCATGGTTAATGCTGAGGGTCTGACCCAGGATGATCACTCGCAGAGTGAGTAGGTCAAGCCCCGAGGAGTCGTGGTTTGCTCCTCGGGGTTGTGCCGCTGTGATTAGATACCTTGAGGAATGTCTTCGCCGCCCAGCGCTTCGAACAGTGCCGGCAAAAACTCCACTAAGGTCAGCATCATCAGGGTGAAGCTGGCATCCTGCTGGCCGAGGGCGTCGTCACCACCGTCCTGTTCGGCCTGATCCTGCAGCAGGTCTTCGAAACGCAGGCGTTTGACCACCAGTTTGTCATCCAGCATGAACGACAGCTTTTCCTGCCAGGCCAGGGACAGTTGGGTGACCTGTTTGCCTGAGGTCATATGCAGCTGGATCTCGTCGCTGGTCAGGTCCTGGCGCTTGCAGCGCACCACGCCGCCATCTTCGTGGGTATCACGTAGCTCGCATTCGTCCAGAACAAAGAAATCGTCAGCGGCTTGCTGGGTCTTGACCCAGTCAGTAAGCGTGGCACTCGGGGCAATTTTAACGGTCAGCGGGCGAACCGGTAGCGAGCCGATGGCTTCACGCAGGGTCGACAGCAGATCTTCGGCGCGCTTGGCGCTCGCCGAGTCAACCAGAATCAGGCCCTGCTTGGGGGCGATGGCGGCGAAAGTGGCAGATTTACGAATAAAGGCGCGCGGCAGGAAGGTTTGTACGATTTCATCTTTAAGCTGATCGCGCTCTTTCTTGTAGACCTTGCGCATCTGCTCGGATTCGATCTCGTCGACTTTATCCTTTAATGCGTCGCGCACCACGCTGCCCGGCAGAATGCGTTCTTCCTTGCGGGCGGCGATCAGCAGGAAATCACCACTGACGTGAACCAACGGAGCATCGCCACCTTTACCGAAGGGCGCGATAAAGCCGTAGGTGTTGAGCTCCTGGCTGGCGCATGAGCGGGCTGGTTTGGCTGCCAGAGCAGTCTCCAGCGCCTCGGCATCAAAAGGGATATCTTGGGTGAGGCGATAAACCAGTAGGTTACGAAACCACATAAGGGGGTGAATCTCCTTTAACTGAGCTGCCGGCAGCGGCAGGTATCACAAGTCGTGAGTAGCGGGGGCAGGTTCTGATTCAGCTTGTTCAAGGCCATGTGACCCATTAGATAGCCTGCACGTTTCATTCGGCGTGCATTATTCCCCCGCGCAGTGCTTGAGGCCAAGTCTGCGCTAAGCCTTTGCTGCAACAATAAAAATTTTCAAAACAGTGCTTGCCAAGATACGTATGGCTGTCTAGAATGCGCCCACTTCGAGAGAGAAGGGTGATTAGCTCAGCTGGGAGAGCAGCTGCCTTACAAGCAGCGGGTCGGCGGTTCGATCCCGTCATCACCCACCAATCGCTTTTGAAGTTACGCGCAGCGGTAGTTCAGTCGGTTAGAATACCGGCCTGTCACGCCGGGGGTCGCGGGTTCGAGTCCCGTCCGCTGCGCCATTTTTATCCTCGCTTCATCCCCTCTGTGACACATCGAAATTCCTCGCAACGCCTCGCAAAATCAATTCTCAAAAAACACCTAAACATCTGAACTTATACGCATTTCTTGCCTCCTATCACGGTAGCCAGTGATCGTAGCGGCCTGCTAAGCTCGCGCTTTCACACCATTAGCCCTAGGGCGCACCGGACAAGGAACAAGCATGAAACAGCATCGTTTAGCAGCGGCGGTCGCCCTGGTAGGTTTGGTTCTCGCAGGTTGCGATTCGCAAACCAGCGAAATCGCCCTGGAAACTCCAGCGCAGAAGGCATCCTATGGCATCGGTCTGAACATGGGCAAAAGCCTGGCTCAGGAAGGCATGGATGATCTGGACTCCAATGCTGTTGCTCAAGGCATCGAAGACGCCATTGGCAAGAAAGAACAGCGTCTGAAAGATGAAGAGCTGATCGAGGCCTTTGCCTTCCTGCAGAAGCGTGCGGAAGAGCGCATGGCGATGCTGAATGAAGAGTCGGCCAAGGCTGGTAAGAAGTTCCTTGAAGACAATGCCAAGCGTGATGGCGTGACCACCACCGCTTCCGGTCTGCAGTATGAAGTGGTGAAGAAGGCCGATGGCGCGCAGCCAAAGGCGACAGACGTGGTGACTGTTCACTACGAAGGCAAGCTGACCGATGGCAGCGTGTTCGACAGCTCGGTTGAGCGCGGCAGCCCGATTGACCTGCCGGTTAACGGCGTGATACCAGGTTGGGTTGAAGGCTTGCAGTTGATGCACGTTGGCGAGAAGTACAAATTGTACATCCCAAGTGAGCTGGCTTACGGCGAGCAAAGCCCGACCCCGGCCATTCCAGCCAACTCGGTGCTGGTGTTTGATCTTGAGCTGATCTCGATCAAAGACGCCGCCACTGAAGAGTAACGTTCAGCGCTGTAGACAACGCCCCGCCTCGACGGGGCGTTGTCATTTCTGCTGGCCGTAATATGCACTTTGCGCTTGACTGGCGGGTCTTAAAGGGTGCATTCGGTGATTGTGGTGTTACGGTTATGCACATTTCCCATCGGCGCTGTGACGGGTTAATGTAACTCTCTTGAATAAATCCTTTGCCATTTTTAACGCATTGATTTATATGGGGTTTTGGTCTGTGGGCAAAAAGTGTCCGATCTGTGACGAGGCCGCGTAGGCTGGGCGTTTGCCAGGCTTATCGAGAAACTGTTCACAAGGTTATCCACAGCTTTAGTGGATAACCTTAGTCAGCCCAGCGGGCATGCGGGATTGCCGGGAGACGACGATGAAAGCACCGAAAAATTTCGCCCGTTACCAGTTTTTGGCCAAGCGTTTCCTAAAAGCCGGACGGTTACCGGCTTTGCTGTTATCGGTCGCTCGCAAGCGTGAAAAATTGGGGTATCGCTTTGCCGACTTGGCAGAGCAACTGCAGTTGCTGCAGGCGCTTTGCCTTGCATGGTGGCGCGGTGAGTATCGGGCAATTGACTCGCGGGCATTGTTGGCGGTGGTGGCGGCCTTGCTGTACTTCGTCACGCCGCTGGATGCCATACCTGATTGGCTGTTTGGTATTGGCTTGGTTGACGATCTGGCCGTTCTCGCGTGGGTGCTGCGTACCTGGCAGGCGGAACTTGCGGCGTTTCAGCAGTGGCGAGCGGCTCAGGCTCCAGATGTGCTGCAGGTAGTCGAACGCTTGCCAGAGGCGGACGAGACCCTTGCGGTGATAGAGGGGGCGTTGGACTAAGGCGGATTATTTACCTCCGGTGTCGTTAAGCAGCACTCAACAGGCCCGGATTGTCGAGGCGCTGTCTGGCATCTTCTTCGCTGTAGATCAGTGGGAACCTATGACAGTGCTCGGGTTATCCTTGCGCTGCGGGTTGTTATTACCGATCACGCTCTTTTTTGTATCGGGCTGTTAAGATGGCCGCCTATTCTGGAGTTGCTGAGAGTGATGGAATTACTCTGCATGGAGATTTACAGATGAATGTGCAAGTAATCGAGCGCGATGGCACGCCTGAGTATGCGGTGTTGCCCTGGGCGCAGTATCAAGCGTTGCTGCAAGCGGCAGGGCATGCCCCTGAGGTTGCCCCTGTTGAGGTAGATGCCAGCAAGCCAGCCTTGAGCCAACTCACGGCGCTGCGCGAGGCCAAGGGCTTGAGCGTCGAGCAACTGGCGCGCACTGTGGGCATCAGTCCACATTACCTGGGCATGATCGAGAGTGGTGAGCGCCTGCCTGACGCGGCCATTCAGCGCGCACTGGCCTGGCATTTGGGTGTTGCTGGTTGGGAGTCGCAGTCTTGAGTGTAAGCATCAGTCGGCAGCACTGGCAGGCCTTGCTTGCTGAACTAGAGAGTGCCCAGCGGCAGCGCCACGTTGTCACCTATCGGGCGATGATCGAGCGCTTGGCTTTGCCAAGCCCGGCCATGCAAACGTTAGCCGCTGCGCTGGAGCATCTTGCGGCGCTGGATGCTCGTGCTGAGCGTCCACTGCGCAGTGCGTTGGTTATCAGCCAGGGAGCCAGCCGCTTGCCACGTACTGGTTTTTTCGAGTGCGTAAGCCGCTTAGGGCGCTTTAGCGGTGCCTCTGATGGCGTTGCGGCTGCGTCTTGGCATGCCGCTGAAGTGGCGCGGGTATTTGAGTTCAGCTACTCGGAAGAGGCCTGATGTTCGGCGCGCTGCGTGCGCGTCTCGGCTATTTGCTGGCGCGCCGCTTATTCCACTGGACGTGGTTGGTCAAACAGCCGCGGGCCTGGCGCTGGCTGGAAGGGCAATTTGCACGCATGGCCAACCTAGGCGATACCCAGGCACAAAGCTTTTATGGGCACATTCTGCTGTTTCGCGGGCAGGGGCTGGGGGCGCGTAACGAAGGTCGGCGTTTGCTCGGTTTAGCGGCCAAGGCCGGCGATGCCAAGGCGGCCTATCAGCTCGGGGTCTTGAGTCTGGCAGGTGATACTCAGCACGCTGCGGATGCCCAGCAAAGCACCGAATGGTGGACCATGGCGGCGCAAGCAGGGCACCCGGCAGCCGCGTATCGCCTGGCTGAGTTGTACCGCAGCGGTGCCGAGGGCGTTAGCGCCGATGAAGCCCAGGCCGAGTATTTCACTGAGCTGTCGAAGCGCCTAAGCGGTCTATAAGCCCAGCCATGCTCGACAGCTATGCCGCCGTTTCAGCCTGAGTGTCGATGATATGCACGCTATAACCGGGCACCGCCTTAGCGTGACGCTTGGCCTCTGAGGCCATTGCTGCCAGCTGACTGGCATCCAGGTGTGCGCATTGCTCGGGATGCACATGCACCACCCCCAATGACAATGACAGCAGGGCGTATTCCTGGCGTTTACCGCTGCGGTCATGGGCGACAAAGCAGCCCGCATACAAGTCTTCTTCCCGGTAGAAACGACGGCACTGGCTCTGGAAATCTTCCAGCAGGCGGTTGAGTCGCGCGCGCCAATCCTGCGAGCCGAGCACCAGCAGAAAGTCATCGCCGCCGATATGGCCAACAAAGTCCCGCGTCGGATCGACCCGGTCATTCAGGCACTGCGCCAGGCTGAGCAGCACTTCATCGCCTTTGGCATAGCCGTAGATATCGTTGAAGGGCTTGAAGTTGTCGATATCCACATAACACACCACGGTTTCGCGTGCTTGCTGCAGTAAGCGGGTGAGGCACTGCTGGATAGGCACATTGCCTGGTAGCAGGGTCAGTGGGTTGGCGTAGCGGGCCTGCTGAATTTTCAGTTCGGTAATCTGCTTGAGTACATCGATCACTCGACCCAGACCGCTATAGCTCCCGTTCTCGGTGATGATGAAGTCTTCTTCGATTCGCTGGCGGGCGCGGCTGGTAAGCAGGCGGCTGACCTGCTGCAGGGACTGGCTGGACTCCACCGCCAAGTAGTCATCACTCATCAGGCGGCTAATCGGTTTGCGTGCGTACAGCTCGTTGGCAAAGGGTTTGAGCAAGGCTTCGGCCAGTGAGTGGCGGTGCACGATGCCGACGGGTTGCCGGGCTTCGCTGAGCACGGCCAGCGAGTTGAGGTTGGCCTGGGCGCGAAACATTTCCAGCACATCACTGGTGGGCGTACTCAAGGGCACGGCGGGTTGCGGGTTGAGCAGGGCACGCAGATCACTGACCTCCTCGTTGAGGGGGCTGCTGATATGGGTGTTGGGCAGTAGGTTAGCGGCATCATGCGGCGGCTGCTCCTGCGGGCGGCCGAGCAGGTAGCCTTGTAGCAGATCAACGCCCATTTCGGCTAACACCGCGAGCTCCTCGGGCAGTTCGATACCTTCGGCGATCACTTGGGCGCGGGAGGCTTTGGCCATTTTCAGGATCGAGCCGACAAACTCGCGCTTGACCGCATCCTGATGGATGCCATCGATAAAGTGTCGGTCGATTTTCACGTAATCCGGGCGCAGTTCAGACCACAGGCGCAGGCTTGAGTAACCTGCGCCGAGATCATCCAGAGCAATCGAAAAGCCCATGGCGCGGTAGTGGTGCAGGGCCGTGTCGAGCAAGGTGAAGTCGTCTGTGGGCGATTGCTCGGTCAATTCAATGACCACCTGGCTCGGCGGAATGCCCAGGGTTTGCAGCAGTTGCAGGGTGCGCCCAGGTTGATGCTTGGGCTCCAGCAATGAGTCTGGCGAGACGTTGAGAAATAGCTTGCCTTCAAGTTTCAGCTGACTGAAACGCTGGCAGGCACTCTTGCGGCACAACAGCTCCAACTCACTCAGGCGGCCGGCGCTGCGGGCCACGGCGAACAGGTTGATGGGCGAGTGCAGGGCGCTATTGGACGGCCCGCGACTGAGGGCTTCATAGCCAAGGATGCGCCGCTCAGAGAGTGAGAAGATAGGCTGGAACAGGCTGTGCAGGTCGCCGTTGGCGAGGATGGTGTCCAGCGCGCGGAACTGCTCGGTGACGATCATGGCGGCTCTCTGTGGCATAAAAACGGGGACTGGTATGGCTACCAGTCCCCGCATTTCACGACAGTTTGATGACCCTTTGATGACGCCCGCTGCTTACTGCTTGGCCAGGCGCGTATTCAGACCTAAGTAATCGAGCAGGATGCGCCCGCTTTCGGCGAGGTAGGCATCATCTTCCGGTTTGATTTTCTTATCTTCCACCGGCAGCGCGTCTTCGTCTTCTTGCTTGAGTTTGTTCAGCGGCGCTTCGCCTTTGGCTTCACGCCGGCTGTTTTCGATGGCCAGTTGCTGGCCTTCAATATCCGCCTGCTGAGCGCGACGCTTGGCCTCATTGAGGCTGACGGTGTTTTCCTGCATCAGCTTTTGCGCCAGTTGCAGGCGGTCGCGAGCAAAGGTGAAGTCCGCATTTTGCGCGGTACGGTTCTCGTAACGACTCTGCAGTTCGGCAAGGAACGGTTTGATCGAGTCCAGCTCAGGCTTGATCGCCGGTTTGATGCTGTCCCACGGCATGGCCTCGGGCAGAGCACTCTCACCGATTTCCTTGGTGTCCATGATGTCCGGGTACTGAATGTCCGGAATTACACCTTGATGCTGGGTGCTTTGCCCGGAGACGCGGTAGAACTTGGCCAGGGTCAGTTTCAACTCGCCATGATTAAGCGGCTGGATGGTCTGCACGGTGCCTTTGCCGAAGGTCTGACCACCGAGAATCAGCGCACGGTGATAGTCCTGCATGGCACCGGCGAAAATTTCCGAGGCCGAGGCCGACAGGCGATTGACCAGCACGGCCAGCGGGCCCTTGTAGTAAATGCCGGTGTTCTCGTCGGCCAATACATCGACGCGGCCATCGCTGTTGCGCACCAGTACGGTAGGACCTTGGTCGATAAACAGCCCGGTCAGTTCAGTGGCTTCCTGCAGTGAGCCCCCGCCGTTGTTGCGCAGGTCGATGACCACGCCGTCGACTTTTTCCTTTGCCAGCTCAGTCAGCAGGCGTTTAACGTCACGGGTGGTGCTTTTATAGTTCGGGTCGCCAGCACGGTAGGCTTTAAAGTCCAGGTAGAACGCCGGGATTTCGATGACCCCAAGGGTGTAGTCACGGTTCTCGTGCTTGAGGTGGAGAATCGATTTTTTCGCCGCCTGTTCTTCCAGCTTCACCGCTTCACGGGTGATGGCGACGACTTTGCTGGTCTGATCGTTCGGCGCATTGCTGGCCGGAATCACTTCCAGGCGAACTTGCGAGCCTTTTGGTCCACGAATCAGTTTGACCACTTCATCCAAACGCCAGCCGATGACGTCGACCATTTCCTTGCTGCCCTGGGCAACGCCGATGATCTTGTCAGCAGGGGCGATCTGCTTGCTCTTTTCCGCTGGGCCAGCCGGCACCAGGCGCACGATCTTGACGTGCTCGTTGTCGCTTTGCAGTACCGCACCAATACCTTCGAGCGAGAGGCTCATATTGATGTCGAAGTTTTCTGCGTTATCCGGCGACAAGTAGGTGGTGTGTGGGTCGTAGGACATCGCAAAGGCGTTGATGTACGCCTGGAATACGTCTTCGCCACGGGTTTGCTGCAGGCGTGCGAGTTGGTTCTTGTAGCGCTTGGTCAACAGTTCTTGAATGGCTTTGGGCTCTTTGCCGGCAATCTTCAGGCGTAGCACTTCATCCTTTACCCGCTTGCGCCAGAGGTCGTCCAGTTCGGCGACGTTCTTGACCCAGGGGGCGTTCTCGCGATCGATGAGCAGGCTCTCATCGCTGTCGAAATCAATCGTCTCGACGCCTTTCTCGAGCATGCTCAGGGCGAACTGCAGGCGCCCTTGCAAACGCTCCAGATGACGTGTGTAGATGGCGAAGCCGGGCTGCAGGTCGCCGTTCTTCAGCAGGTCGTCAAAGCGCGTGCGCCACTGGTCGAACTCGGCGATGTCGCTGGCGATGAAATAGCTGCGCGAGGGGTCGAGCATCTTCAGGTAGCCCTGATAGATTTTCTCCGAACGCTCGTCATTCAGCGGCGGCTTGTTGTAATGATGACGCTTCAACAGCTCGACGACGTTGAGGCTGGCGATCACTTGCTCGCGGTCAGGTTGCAAGTACTCCCAGGAGTCATTGCTGGTTTTCGCCGCGAGCGGCAGGGCGCTCAGGGCAAATGAGAATGCGAGGGTGGCGCTGAGTAAGGATCGCTTCATGCTGGTTCGACGTGTGGGCAGTTTATAACGCATATTAGGCCGTCTTTAATGGCGCCCGGTTCCATCGGCGCAATGCAAAAGCCCGGTGTTCAACGCCGGGCTCGGTTTAAATGCACTATGGAGGCAGCGTGAAGGCATTGCAAGGCGTTGAAGGCCGTGTGGCATGGGCAGAGCACCCAGCACCGGCCTGTGATATTGGCGAAATTCGTATCCGTGTGGCGGCCGCTGGGCTCAACCGTGCTGACTTGTTACAGCGCGCCGGGCTCTATCCGCCGCCGCCAGGAACCACCGAGATACTCGGGCTGGAGTGCGCCGGTATTGTCAGTGAAGTGGGCGCCGGTTGTGGCTGGAAAGTGGGCGACCGGGTGTGTGCACTGCTGAGCGGTGGCGGTATGGCTGAGGAGGTGGTGGTCGATGCGCGCCACGCCTTGCCTGTGCCTGAAGGGGTGACGCTGCATGAAGCAGCCGCATTGCCTGAGGTCTACGCCACGGCCTGGCTCAATCTATTTCAGCTGGCGGGCCTGAAACCGGGGCAAAAGGTGTTGTTGCATGCCGGAGCCAGTGGTGTGGGCTCTGCGGCCATTCAGTTATGCAAGGCATTCGGCAGTCCGAGCTGGGTCAGCGTCGGTTCACCGGAGCGGTTGGCTTACTGCGAAAGCCTGGGCGCTCAGGGCGGTGTATTGCGCGGCGAAGAGCAGTTACAGGCGTTGCGTGACTTCGCCCCGTTCGATGTGATTCTCGACCCGGTGGGTGGCAACTACGCGGCGCTTAACCTGGATTTGCTGGCCCTGGATGGTCGTTGGGTCAATATTGGTTTGCTCGGTGGGCGTAAGGCTGAACTGGATCTGGCGGTGCTGCTGGGCAAGCGCATTCAGCTGATCGGCTCGACCCTGCGTAACCGGGATGAGCAATTCAAGGCCGACTTGATGCGCGATCTGCAGCAGTTTGTCTGGCCGCTATTTGCCGAGGGTCGGCTTAAGCCGCAACTGCAGCAGGCATATGCACTCAAAGACGCCGAGGCGGCCTTTGCGGTGTTGGCGACTAACCAGGTCAACGGCAAACTGGTATTGGTCATAGACCCGAGCTTGGTTTGAAAGATGGCATCGATTGCCTTAGTCAATCGATGCCATGGCGGCAATTAATAAGCTTTTTTTGTTCAAGGCGCTAAAATGGGCCCCGTAAATTTCCTAACCCTCAGAAGGAATCAGAGATGAACCTCATCAACACCCAAGTTCAACCGTTCAAGGTCAACGCTTTCCACAACGGTAAATTCATCGAAGTCACCGAGCAGTCCCTGAAGGGCAAGTGGTCGGTACTGATCTTTATGCCAGCAGCTTTCACCTTCAACTGCCCAACTGAGATTGAAGACGCTGCCAACAACTACGCTGCGTTCCGCGATGCGGGCACCGAAGTGTACATCGTCACCACCGATACCCATTTCTCGCACAAGGTATGGCACGAAACGTCGCCAGCTGTTGGCAAGGCTCAGTTCCCACTGATCGGTGACCCGACTCACCAGCTGACCAATGCTTTCGGCGTGCACATCGCTGAAGAAGGTCTGGCGCTGCGTGGCACCTTCCTGATCAACCCAGAAGGCGTGATCAAGACTGTTGAAATCCACTCCAACGAAATCGCTCGTGACGTATCGGAAACCCTGCGCAAGCTGAAAGCTGCTCAGTACACCGCTGCTCATCCAGGCGAAGTTTGCCCAGCTAAGTGGAAAGAAGGCGAGAAGACTCTGGCTCCGTCTCTGGACCTGGTTGGCAAGATCTAAAACCGTCTGCAACGCTGCCTTGCCCAGGCAGGCAGCGTACTGAACGCGTTTTAATCTGCTCTGCGCTTGAGGGCTGTAACCCAGCCTCTTTAGTGCCCGAACGCCCGGGCGCAATCCGCCCGGGCGTTTTTGTTCCTGAATTTTGACAAAGGGATACCTGAATTATGTTGGACGCCGCGCTTAAAGCCCAATTGAAGGCCTATCTGGAAAAGGTCACTCTGCCGTTTGAGATCGTTGCGTCCCTCGATGACAGCGATAAATCCCGTGAAATGAGTGCGCTACTGCACGACATCGTCGGTCTGACTGACAAGATCACTTTGCGTGAAGACGGCAGCGATAGCCGTGTACCGTCGTTCTCGCTGAATCGCCCGGGTGTAGACATCGGCGTGCGTTTTGCCGGTATCCCCATGGGCCATGAATTCACCTCATTGGTGTTGGCACTGCTGCAAGTCGGCGGTCATCCGTCCAAGCTCGAAGCGGACGTGATCGAGCAGGTTAAGGGCGTTGAAGGCCAGTTCAGCTTCGAAACTTACTTCTCGCTGTCCTGCCAGAACTGCCCGGATGTGGTTCAGGCACTTAACCTGATGGCCGTGCTCAACCCGAACATTCGTCATGTGGCCATCGACGGCGCACTGTTCCAGGCAGAAGTCGAAGAGCGGCAGATCATGTCGGTACCGAGCATCTACCTGAATGGTGAGCTGTTCAGCCAGGGCCGCATGGGTGTGGAAGAAATTCTCGCCAAGATCGACACCGGCGCGGCCAAGCGTGATGCCGAGAAGCTCAACGCCAAAGAAGCATTTGATGTGCTGGTGGTTGGCGGCGGCCCAGCCGGTGCGGCAGCGGCTATTTATGCGGCGCGTAAAGGCATTCGCACCGGCGTGGCAGCTGAGCGTTTTGGTGGCCAGGTGCTCGATACTATGGCCATCGAGAACTTTATTTCGGTGCAGGAGACCGAAGGGCCAAAGCTGGCTCGCGCTCTGGAAGAGCATGTTAAGCAATACGAAGTCGACATCATGAACCTGCAGCGTGCCAGCGCCATTATTCCGGCCAAACAGGCTGGTGAGCTGCATGAAGTGCAGTTTGACAGCGGTGCATCACTGAAAGCCAAGACGCTGATTCTCGCTACCGGTGCGCGCTGGAGAGAGATGAACGTCCCTGGCGAGCAGGAGTACCGCGGCAAGGGCGTGGCTTACTGCCCGCACTGCGATGGCCCACTGTTCAAGGGCAAGCGTGTGGCGGTGATTGGTGGTGGTAACTCGGGCGTTGAAGCCGCGATCGATCTGGCCGGCATCGTCGCGCATGTCACCCTGATCGAGTTCGACAGCGCGCTGCGTGCCGATGCGGTATTGCAGAAAAAGCTGCACAGCCTGGCCAACGTTAAAGTGATCACCAGCGCACTGACCACCGAAGTTAAGGGCGATGGCCAGAAGGTCAGCGGCCTGGTTTACCAGGATCGCAGCAGCGAAGAGCTGCACACCGTCGATCTCGAAGGGATTTTCGTGCAGATCGGCCTGCTGCCTAACAGTGACTGGCTCAAGGGCGTGATCGAGCTGTCGCCGCGTGGCGAGATCATCGTCGATAGCAAAGGCGGCACCAATGTACCGGGTATCTTCGCCGCCGGTGACGTGACTACCGTGCCGTACAAGCAGATCGTGATTGCTGTCGGCGACGGTGCCAAAGCCTCGTTGAGTGCCTTTGATCATCTGATCCGCAACTGATACAGACCGTCCGAGGTGCGCCGGGCTCTTCGCTGGCGTCGCCAAAGCGGTCTAGCGGCAGATAAAAAAACGGGCCACCTGTGAGGGTGGCCCGTTTTTTTATATGGACTTTAGCGCTTAGCGCGGCTGGCCGGTCAGGGTCAGCGGCATATGGCGGTTTACATCCTTGTACAGCAGGTAGCTGAACGGGCCTGGGCCGCCGGAATAGCAGGCTTGCGGGCAGAATGCGCGCAGCCACATGAAGTCGCCGGCCTCGACCTCGACCCAATCCTGGTTCAGGCGGTACACCGCCTTGCCTTCGAGCACGTACAGGCCGTGTTCCATCACGTGGGTCTCGGCGAACGGGATCACGCCGCCAGGCTGGAAGGTCACGATATTGACGTGCATGTCGTGGCGCATGTCGGCCATGTCGACGAAGCGGGTGGTCTTCCAAGCGCCTTCGGTGCCCGGCATTTCGATGACGGTGGCGTTGTCGCGGTGGGTGACGAACGACTCCGGCGCCGGCAGCCCTTCGACTTTCTGGTAGTGCTTGCGCAGCCAGTGGAAGGTGACGTTGGCCTTGCTGTTGTTGCGCAGGCTCCAGTCGGCGCCTGGCGCGAGGAAGGCGTAGCCGCCCGGTACCAGGGTGTGGTGCTTGCCTTCGAGGCTGATGTCGATTTTGCCTTCGACCACGAACAGGACCGCTTCGGCGTTCGGGTCCAGCTCGGGGCGCTCGCTGCCGCCTTCAGGGGCGACTTCGACGATGTACTGCGAGAAGGTCTCGGCGAAACCGGTTAGCGGGCGGGCGATGACCCACATGCGCATCTTGTCCCAGAACGGCAGGTGGCTGGTGACGATGTCACGCATCACCCCCTTCGGGATAACAGCATAGGCTTCGGTGAACATGGCGCGATCGGTCAGCAGTTGTTTCTGATCCGGGTGGCCACCATGGGGGGCGTAGTAAGTTGTTTGGCTCATCGAGACAGGCCTCTGTGGGGCGTCGGCAGTAGACCGGCGCGGAAACGGAATGCGTGGGCCGTGGCTTGGATTCCCGGCGTGGCTTTACTATAGGAACTTGCGCGAGGATTCTGAAATTAAATAGTAGAATCCCTGGTAGTGGTTTTGTGAATGGGATGTCGTCATGCTTGATCCGGTGTTGTTACGCGCATTTCTAACCGTGGTGCAAACGGGCGGGTTTACCCGAGCCGCCGCGAGCCTGCACCTGACCCAGTCGACGGTCAGCCAGCAGGTGCGCCGACTGGAAGAGCAGGTGGGGGCCGAGTTGCTTGAGCGCGGTGGGCGCTATGTGGTGACCACCACCGAGGGTGAGCGGATGCTCGGTTATGCCAATCGCATCGTTGCCTTGATCGACGAAGCGGAGCTGGCCATGGGCCGCAATCAGCAGGCGGGCGAAGTGCGCCTGGGCGTGCCGGACGACTTCGCCGCCGACAGCCTGACATCCTGCCTAGCGGACTTCGCCGATAGCCATCCGGGGATTCGCCTGGAAATCATCAATGGGCTTAGTCATGACGTGTGGAGCGCCTTCAATGCCGGCGAACTCGACCTGGCCCTGATCAAACAGCGCATCGGCAGTGTCAAGGGCCTGGCCAGCTGGCCAGAACCGTTGGCTTGGATGGACAGTCGCACACGCCCCGTGCTTGAGCGTAACCCCGTGCCGCTGGCGGTGTTTCCGCCCAATGGCCTGTATCGACTGGAGATGACCCATGCGTTGGACGCCATGGGTAAGCCATGGCGCATTGCTTATGTCAGCAGCAACCTGTCCGGGGTCAGCGCTGCCGCCGAAGGCGGGCTGGGTCTAACGCTACTGCCACGCCGCCTGCTTACCCCCAGCCACCGTGAGTTGGGCGCCGCCGATGGCTTTGCGCCGGTGGTCGATGTGGAGGTTGCGCTGCATGCCCGGCAACAGCTGCCGGCCTATGCCCGGGAGCTGGCAGTGGCGTTCACTGCTGCCTGCGAACGCATCATGCAGCCTGTTAGCGCCAGTTGAGAAGCGGCCAGCCGGCCTGTTGCGCGTGCTGTAACAAGGTCGGATCGGGGTTGACCACATGGGGGTTGTCGACCCGTTGCAGCAGCGGTAGGTCGTTGCGCGAGTCTGAGTAGAAGTAAGCACCGTCGAGGCTTTCGTCCTGCTCTTGCAGCCAACTCTGCAGGCGGCTGACCTTGCCGTCGCGGTAGGTCAGTACGCCCTGGGTGCGGCCGCTGTAGTGGCCGTGTTGCAGTTCCAGGTCGATGGCCAGTACTTCCTCGATCTTCAAGCGTGCGGCGATAGCGCTGACCAGAAAATGTGCCGAGGCGGAAATCACCAAAATGCGGTCGCCGGCGGCACGGTGGTTGGCCAGACAGCGGGTGGCGTCGCTGTAGAAGATCGGCTCGATGACATCCTCAACAAACGGCTCGACCACATGCGCGACTTCCTCTGGAGTACGACCGACCAAGGGCGAGAGGGTGAAGGCCATGTAGTCTTCCATGGCCAGGCTGCCGGCGGCGTATTGGCGCATCAGCTCCTGCTCACGGGGGATAAAACTGTCAGCGTCGGCCCAGCCGAGCTTGACCATCTCCTGGCTCCACAGGCTGGCGCAGTCGCCGCCAATCAGGGTTTCGTCCAGGTCAAAAATTGCCAGGGCCATCAAGCCACCTCACATATTGCGTTGTCTTCAATGCTCAGGTTGATGCGTTGGCCACGCGCGTGCAAGTCGGCGGGGGAGCGATTGAGCACGTCCACCAGCAGTTCGACGCCGCGGGCTTCGATGCTGTAACGGATCACATTACCCAGCAGGCTGTGGCTGCGCACCTGACCCTCGATGCTGCCCTGCGCACCGATTTGAATGGCCTCCGGGCGAATCGCCACGCGGCTGTTGATCGTGCGCAGCAGCAAGCGGCTGGCGGCATCGGCGTCGAGCAGGTTGTAGTTGCCGATAAACCCGGCGGCAAACACATCGGCCGGGGCGGTGTAGAGGGTTTCGGCGTCGCCGCTCTGGACGATCTTGCCGCCATTCATCAGGAAGATGCGGTCACTCATGACCAGCGCCTCTTCCTGATCGTGAGTGACGAAGATGGTGGTCAGGCCCATCTCCTGCTGAATATTGCGGATCTGCTCGCGCAGGTGCTTGCGAATCCGCGCATCCAGCGCCGACAACGGCTCATCCAGCAGCAACAGGCGCGGGCGGGTAACCAGCGAGCGCGCCAGGGCGACACGCTGGCACTGACCACCTGAGAGCTGCGGCGGATAGCGGTTGGCAAAGTCATTCAGCTCCACCAGTTCCAGCACTTCTTTTACTCGCTGCTCAGCCTCGCTGCCTTTGACCTTCTGCATGCGCAGGCCAAAGGCGACGTTCTGCTGCACGGTCATGTTGGGGAACAGGGCATAACTCTGAAATACCATGCCGATGCCGCGCTTTTGTGGCGCAACAGGTACCAGGTCTTCGCCGTCGAGCAGGATCTGACCGTCATTGACCCCGGTTAATCCGGCAATGCAGCGCAGCAGGGTGGATTTGCCACAGCCTGACGGGCCGAGCAGGGTGATGAACTCGCCCTTGGCGATTTCGCAGTTGATATCGGTGAAAATCGAGGTGCTGCCGTAGCTTTTATGCAGACCTTGGATGCTCAGAAAACTCATGACTTGTCCTTATTCAGGCGGTTGGCCGCCCAGGTCATCAGCAGCACGAACATAAAGTAGGAAATCACCAGGGCGCTGGTGAAGTGACCACTGTCGTTGCGCATGTTGTAGAGGTACACCTGCAGGGTTTCATAGCGGCTGCCGACCAGCAGGTTGGCAAACACGAACTCACCGAACAGGAAGCTGAACGAGAGGAACACCGAGACCAGCAAGCCTTTACGCAGGTTGGGCAGCACCACCATAAAGGCTGCGCGCCAGGTGCTGGCACCGAGTAAGTGGGCAGCGTCCATCAGGTCACGCAGGTTGATCGCTTGCAGGTTGTTGCTGATCGCGCGGTACATAAAGGGCAGGGCGATGGTGAAGTAGCAGCCAATCAGAATCCACGGCGTGCCCAGAATCGGCAGCGGGCCACCGGCAAACAGCTGCATCAGGCCCACGGATGACACCACCGGCGGAATGGCAAAGGGCAGCAGGATCAGCACGTTCATCACGGCGTCGAGCTTGGGAAAGTGATAACTGACCACAAACAGCAACGGCAGAATCAATACCAGTGACAAGGCCAGTGCGGCAAAGCACACCAGTAACGAACGGCCGAAGGCGGACAGGAAGCGCGCATCGCTCCACAGTGCCAAGTACCACTTGAAGGTCAATCCACTCGGCAGAATGGTCGCCGACCAGCTGGTCGACAACGAGTAGATCAAGGTCCCCAGCAGCGGCATCAGCAGAATCAGCATCAGGGCGAAGACCACCAGCTGATGGAACAGCGGTGAACGTTTTTCAGCGTGGGACATGGTAGCTCCGGCGCAGCAGCCATTGGTGAACCAGGGTGATCAGGGTCATCAAGCCCACCAGAATCATTGCCAGGGCACTGGCCATATTCGGGTCGAGGAAGATGTCGCCAGAAACCATGGCGGCAATACGAATCGGCAGAATATTGAAGTTGCCGGTGGTCAGTGCATACACCGTGGCGTAAGCGCCCAAGGCATTGGCCATGAGAATCACGAAGGTGCCGAGCAGTGCTGGGGTCAGTACCGGAAAACCGATGTGGCGCCAGAACTGCCAGTTGTTCGCCCCGAGTAATTCGGCAGACTCGCGCCAGTCTTCACGTAATGCATCAAAGGCCGGGTAGAGCAGCAATACACCGAGGGGGATCTGGAAATAGGTGTAGAGCACGATCAGGCCCGTCTTGGAGTAGAGGTTGAAATCCTCAATCACCCCCGCCTGCTTGAGCAGAATGGTCAGTGCACCGTTAAAACCAAGCAGGATGACAAAAGCAAATGCCAGTGGCACGCCTGCGAAGTTACTGGTCATATTGGTGAAGGCCATGACGAAGTCGCGCAGTTTGCTGTCCACCTGGCGCAGCGAGTAGCTGCCAAGGATGGCAATGCTGATACCCATCAAGCTTGACCAGAAGGCCACCTCCAAACTGTGACGCATGGCCTGACGGTAGAACGGCGAGGCAAAAGCCTCGCTGAAATTGCCCAGGCCCCAGCCTTCGCTAGAGTGCAGGCTGTTGCTGGCGACCCAGAGCAGCGGTGCGATTTGAAAGGCAAGAAAGAACAAGGCAAAAGGCAGCAAGCACAGCAGCGCCAGCCATTTGCCGCGCAGGGCTGCCATCACGATAAGAGCTCCCGGCACACAGGTTTGTCGTGGGCCACACCGAGTAACTCGCAGACGGTGCCGCACAACTCCAACTGTTTGGGCTGGGCGTTGGGGTCGAGGCTAAAGGCGCTACCGAGGACGAGCAGCGGCACTTCACGCTCTTCGGGCAGCAGACCATTGTGTGAGCGGTCGTTGTTCATGCCATGGTCGGCAGTGACCAGAATTTGATAACCCGCATCCAGCCAGGGCTGAATGTATTCGGCCAAGTGCACATCGGCCATGCGTGCGCTGTTGCGGTATTGCGCGCTGTCGAGGCCGTGTTTGTGGCCGGCATCGTCGATATTCATCGGGTGCACCAGCAGCAAGTTAGGCGCGTAGCGCTGACGCAGGCTGTCGGCATCGGCAAACAGGTGTGAATCGGGGTAGTGATCGGCGTAATAAAAGTGGCCGTACTGGATGGGCAGCGCGGTATCGCTGGTGTGGCGATCACGGGCGGCCTGGAAAGGCGAACGGTTATATAACTCGCTGACCCAGTGATACGCCGCCGCCGCAGTAATCAGGCCGGCATCGCGGGCGTAGTGAAAGATGCTGCGCTGGGTCGACAGGCGAACCACGTCGTTATTTACGATGCCGCTATCGATCGGCGTAACGCCGGTCAGAATGGCCTCGTACAGCGGGCGTGACAGTGCGGGGAGTTCACAGTCGAGTTTGTACAGCGCGGCACGTCCGGCTTGGCAGTAAGCCTGCAGATGCCCCAGCGCATGCTGGGCCACCTGATAGCTCAGGCCATCCAGAACCACGAGGATGACGTTGTGCGACATGGTTAAAAGCCTTAGTGCAGAGGATGGGTTGAGCTCGCGATACCCATCAAGGTGCATGGAACGATGGGTATCGCCGGCTCAACCCATCCTACGGCGCGGTATCAGTTCATGTTGATGATGACGTGCTCTTGCCACAGGCGCGGCAGCGCTTTAGAGGTGGCTTCCCAGACGGTCGCATCCTTGATCGGCTGAACCTTGGCGTATTGCTCTTGCGGCAACAGCTTGGCCTGCACCTCGGCTGGCAGCGTCAGGTGCTCAGCGCGGATCGGCCGTGCATTACCCTTGGCCAAGTTGATCTGGCCTGCGTCGCTGAGGATGTACTCACGCGCCAACTTGGCAGCGTTGGGGTTTTTCGCCCATTTGTTGATGATGGTGCTGTAGCCCGAGATCACCGAGCCGTCAGACGGAATCAGCACTTCGAAGCGCTCCGGGTCGATCTGGTCGCGGTAGGACAAGCCGTTGAAGTCCCACACTACACCGACTTCCACTTCACCTTTTTCCAGGGTCTGGATGGTTGGGTTGGCCAGCGACAAACGGCCCTGCTTGGCCAGGGCACCGTAGAATTCCAGTGCCGGTTTGACGTTGCTTTCATCACCACCCATGGCGATGGCGGCGGCCAGTACGCCGTTTACTGCTTGTGCAGCGGTACTGACATCGCCAGCGGAGACTTTGTAGGTGCCGGTTTTCAGGTCAGCCCAAGAGCGTGGAATATCTTTGACCAGCTGTTTGTTGACGATAAAGGCGATGGAGCCGGTGTAGGCAAGCATCCAGTGGCCGTCGGTGTCTTTGGCCCAGGCTGGAATTTGCTCCCAGGTGCTGGGTTTGTAGGCTTGGGTAACACCTTGCTGCACGGCGATGGGGCCGAAGGCCGCGCCGACGTCACCGATATCGGCGGTGGCGTTGTCCTTTTCGGCGGCGAACTTGGCAATTTCCTGGGCCGAGCTCATGTCGGTATCCATGTGCTTGAGGCCGTATTTTTTCTCTAGATCAACCCAGGTGTCTTTCCAGTTGGCCCAGCTGTCCGGCATGCCCACACTGTTAACCGCGCCTTCTGCACGCGCAGCCTTTTCCAGTGCTTGCATGTCCATGTCGCTGGCCATGGCAGAGGTTGCCAGAGCAATGGCCGAGCCCATCAGTGAAGCCATCAGCAGTTGTTTCATTGGAAACTCCTTTTACGGTTTCGAGGTGTGCGGTGAACAGTTCTGGTCTAGATCAGCAAGACCCAGACCAATTTAGGCCGGTTAAATGACAATTTTGTGTACGTTGCCCTCTTTTCGCTTGCAGCCACCTCGGCAGAGTTGGCGCTTCACAAGCGTAGACCATGAATATCACCGCCAATACCTCAACTTTCAGCGCCATTTTTCTGGGTTTGCTGGTGCTCTGAAATAGAGTTGTCACATCTCAGTCATCTAGGCTGCTTAAACTTGAAACATGAGTTTTAGGGCGGCATGCACGAAACATTGCCCTTGAATGGTGCTGGACTAGTCCAAATATGGAGGTCTTGATGCGTGATGAAGCGCCGCGGGCAGTCACTGCGATATGCCGGGCATTGCAGGAGCAGATCGAACACGGCCTGCTGTCGCCGGGAAGTCAGTTACCGGCAGAGCGCAAGCTCAGTGAGGTGTTCGATACCACGCGGATCACCTTGCGTGAGGCGCTGGGTCAGCTTGAGGCGCAGGGGCTGATTTACCGTGAAGAGCGCCGCGGCTGGTTTGTTTCACCGCCTCGCGTGGCGTACAACCCACTGATCCGCAGCCACTTCCATGCCAT
Organism: uncultured Pseudomonas sp.; assembly: GCF_943846705.1. Lineage (NCBI taxonomy): Bacteria > Pseudomonadati > Pseudomonadota > Gammaproteobacteria > Pseudomonadales > Pseudomonadaceae > Pseudomonas > uncultured Pseudomonas sp. The sequence continues at coordinate 3,190,213 of NZ_OX044366.1, forward strand.
GGTGGGTGAGCAGGGCCGAGTGCCGGCCACTGAGGTGTTGAGCGCCAAGCTGATTCCGGCCAATGCCGAAATCTGTCAGCTGCTGGCCTTGCCAGGGTTATCCAGCGTGTACCAGATTCGCCGTGCACGGCGCATTGATGGGCGCTTGGTGCTGTATGTCGAGCATTACCTCAATCCTAGCTATTTCCCAGGGGTTCTCGGTTTTGATCTGACCCGTTCACTGACCGAACTCTATGGCAGCGAGTACGGCATTCATTACGGTCGAGTGCGCTTCGACATGGTGCCCACTGCTTTGCACAGTGAAGCAGCGGCAGCACTCAAGGTAGCAGTAGGCAGCCCGGCGCTGCGCATCGTGCGGATCAATCGAGATCAGCATGGCCGTCTGATCGATTGCGATTTGGAGTTCTGGCGCCACGACGCCCTGCATGTGAGCGTCGAAGTGCCGGAGTGATTTAACGCCCGGGTTGCCACTCGGGGTAGTGAGGCAACTCATCGGTCGCCAGCCAGAGCCGATCGTGATCGGTCCGGATATGCTGGGTCGGGCGTGCGCCGGGGTCTTCATCTAATGTGGCGACGCGGACTATGACATGGGCTTGGCCGGCACGCTCGGCGACCAGCTGCGAGCCGCACAGCAAGCGACTCGTCGCAGTTGGTAGGATGGGTTGAGCGACGCGATACCCATCAGTGCAGCAGCAGGTACAGCGCGATGATGGGTTACGCCGCGCCGCACAGCTGTCTTACCTATGACTACCTGGGCGGCTAACCCATCCTACGGTACCCCGTCATGGCAGCTCGGCGCTGGCGTAGAAGGCGGTGAGCACTTTCACCAAATGCGCCAGGTCATGGCTGCCGGCCAGTTCGCGGATCGAGTGCATGGCGAAGGTTGGCAGGCCGATGTCCACGGTGCGTACGCCCAGTTGGCTGGCGGTGATTGGGCCGATAGTCGAGCCGCAGCCCATGTCGCTGCGGGTGACAAAGCTCTGTACCGGCACTTCGTTTTCCAGGCACAGGTGGCGGAAGAACCCGGCGGTTTCACTGTTGGTGGCGTAACGCTGGTTACTGTTGATCTTGATCACCGGGCCGGCGTTGAGCTTGGGGCCGTGATTCTCGTCATGCCGATCGGGGTAGTTGGGGTGCACGGCATGCGCGTTGTCAGCCGATACCAGCAGCGAGCGCTGAATCGTGCGGACAAAGGCGTCGCCCTCCGGCAGTACACGGCGCAATACCTGTTCGAGCATCGGTCCATCGGCACCACAGGCCGAGCTGGAGCCGACCTCTTCGTGGTCATTGCACACCAGTACGCAGCTTTCCTCATCCGGGGCGGCCAGCAGGGCTTGTAGCCCGGCGTAGCAGGACAGCAGGTTGTCCAATCGCGCGCCGGCAATAAAATCGCCATTCAGGCCAATCACCGCTGCGCTCTGTGTGTCGTAGAAGCTCAGCTCGTAATCGAGCACCGCATCGGCGCTGAAATCATGCTGGCGGGCCAGCTGCTCGGTGATCAGTGCACGAAAATCGGCGGCCTCAGGGTCGGCCAGCTGCGCAATTAGCGGTGGCAGCTCGTTCTGCGGATTGATCGTCCAGCCAGAATTGGCTTCGCGGTTGAGGTGAATCGCCAGGTTGGGGATCACCGCAATCGGGTGTTCAAAGTCGATCAGCTGACTTTCCACCTTGCCGTCGCGGCGGTAAGTCACGCGGCCGGCCAGCGACAGGTCGCGGTCGAACCATGGGGCTAACAGTGCCCCGCCATAGACTTCTACGCCGAGCTGGAAAAAGCCCTGGCGTTGCAGTTCAGGCTGCGGCTTGACGCGTAAACACGGGCTGTCGGTGTGTGCGCCAACCAGGCGAATGCCACCCTCAAGTGCTGAGCGCTTGCCCAGCTTGAACGCGATGATCGAGGAGTCATTGCGGGTCACGTAATAGCGGCCACCGGCTTCGGTGTGCCAGCTGGCGCGCTCGTCCAGGTGCTGAAAGCCAGCCGCTTCAAGGCGCAGGGCCAGGCTTGCGGTGGCATGAAAGGGGGTCGGTGAGGCCTTGAGGAAATCGATCAGGCCTTGATTCAAATCATCGCGCATAGGGCACTCCAGACGGCAAGCGGCCGAGTTTAGCGGATTTGCCCCTGGCTTTGGGCGGCAGTGGCGAACAGATCAGTGCGGGATGCTGACCAAACTCAGTAGATAGCCAGCGAACTCAGCAAACTGGCCCTCCAGTTGGCTGCCTGCTGGCCAGTCCGCATGCAGATCAATTAGCAGGCGTATGCGAACTGTATTGTCGGCGGCCACACTCAGCAGCTCAGCATCCTGAAAGTAAAAATGCCGCAAAACCATGGGGTAGAGCGCTTTGAACAGGCTTTCTTTGAGCGAAAAAGTCAGGCTGATGCGGCGGGCGCGCTGCTCGGCGGTCAAGCCCTCCAAGCGCAGCAGTTCGGCGGGGGTGAGTATCTCTGCCGCCAGACGCTCTGCCCGGTTGGTCGGCATGCAGCGCTCAACATCCAGACCCAGGCCGCGCCAGTCAGCGCTATGGCCCACTATTGCGCCGGCCCAGCCACTGCCATGGGTGATTGAGCCTAGCGTAGCGGCAGGCCATTGCGGTGCTCGGTTCTCACCAATCCCAGGGATGGCAGCCGCGCCAGTCAGTTGCGTTAAAGCCTCGCGCGCACACAGGCGGCCGGCCAGGTATTCGCTTTGGCGCTTGGCGACGCCACGCACCGGTTGGATGCCGCAACGGTTGAAGTCCTCGCCATGCAGGCGCGTAGGATCAAAGCGGGTGCTGATCAAGCGCAACGACGGCAACGGCTGAGGTAATGGCCAGTGGTCATCAAGCGGCGTACAGCAGGCAGGCAGATAGTCTGTATTCATAGGCGCATTCTGCCGCGTGCTTGAGGTGTCGGCCAGACGTGTTGGCCTAGTTACAATTCGTTGCACAGCAACAACAAAGCTAAACGGAGTGCGTGAATGTTTTTTGCCAGACTGCGCGCTGCGTTTCTGTGGAAGCGTAGGTGAGGTTGTAGCCGGCGCGTGCGTGAGGTGTGTGTCGGCATTTCTCTGAGAATGAGTACGGGAGCCCGTTTGGGCTCCCGTTTTTTTTGCGCGCTATGTCTGGCAGCCCTCTGAGGTCGGTGCTGCACCTAGCGGCGAACTGTTCAAGTTCTGCATAACGCTTATACCGATTACGCAAAGCCGCTCATGCTGGCTGCGTGCTACTCTGCCGCAACGGCCGATCTAGAGCCATTTAGCGAGCCTGCCGATGCCTGTAGCTGACTCAACTGCGTACCTCATGCGCGGCACTGCCGCCTACCGGCGTGCCACCCTGGCGCTGTTCTGTGCCGGGTTTGCCACCTTTGCCTTGCTCTATTGCGTGCAGCCGCTATTGCCGCTGCTGGCGCAGCACTTCGCCGTGTCAGCGGCGGGCAGCAGCTTGGCGTTATCGCTCACCACCTTGAGCCTGGCGCTGTGTTTGCTGGTGTCCGGTGCGCTGGCCGAGAGCTGGGGGCGTAAACCGGTCATGGCGATTGCCTTGGGCCTGGCTTCAGTGCTGGGGATCGCCTGCGCGCTGGTCGAAAGCTGGGATCACCTGCTATGGCTGCGTGCGTTGCTGGGGTTGGCCCTGAGCGGTCTGCCAGCACTGGCCATGGCCTATGTGGGAGAGGAGTTCGAGCCCGAGGCATTGCCTGCAGCGATGGGCCTGTATATCGGTGGCACTGCCCTGGGCGGGCTGCTCGGGCGTTTGCTCGCCGGCTTGCTCAGTGATCTCGGCGGTTGGCCGCTGGCCTTGGCCGGTATTGCCGGCATGGGCTTGTTGGCGCTGGGGTTGTTTATTTGGCTGCTGCCACCGTCACGGCATTTCACCGCGCAGTCGCTGTCGCTGCGCGGCTTGCTGCACAACTTTGCCGCGCACCTGAGCAATGGCGAACTGCGCCGGCTGTTCCTGATGGCCTTTTTGTTGATGGGCGGCTTTGTCGCCTTGTTCAACTATGTCGGTTTTCGCTTGGCGGCTGCGCCGTTCAACTTGTCCTCCAGTTTGATTGGCTTGTTGTTTACGGTGTATTTGGTCGGGATATTTAGCGCCGGCTGGGCGGGGCGGTTAGTGCCACGCCTGGGTGCGCGGCAAGTGATGCAGGGCGCAATCGGCATCATGCTGCTGGGCGTGGCACTGTGTGCGACACCGTGGTTAAGCGCTGCAGTGGCCGGGCTGGGCTTGTTCACCCTGGGCTTTTTTGCGGCGCACGCGGTGGCCAGCGGTCAAGTCGGGCAACGCGCGAGCGTAGCCAAAGCGCAAGCTTCGGCGCTTTACCTGTGCGCCTATTACCTGGGGTCCAGCGTGATTGGCTACGCCGCCGGGTATATCTGGGAGCACGCCGGCTGGTTGCCGATGCTGGCGGTATTGGCCGCCCTGTTTGTCGCCGCCGGGATCAGCGCTCGCAAGTTATAGGGGCAAACGGCTCAGCCTCGGATGCTGCAAACGTTCGACTGATCCTTACCCCTCCTGCGCCCGATAAGCGCCCGGCGTTAGCCCCGTCCACTTCTTAAACGCCCGGTGAAACGCCGAAGGCTCGGAGAAGCCGAGCTGTTCGGCAATATCCTGAATCGCCAAGTCATCACGCCCCAGGTGGTAGATCGCCAGGTCGCGGCGCAGGTGGTCTTTGAGCTCCTGAAAGCTAGAGCCTTCTTCACGCAGGTGCCTGCGCAGGGTTTGCGGGCTCATATGCAGTTGCTGCGCGACGGCATCCAGATCCGGCCAGTTGCTGCAGTCACGACCCAATAAGCGCCGGATCTGGCTGATCAAACTGTCGCCGCCATCCGGGCGCGCGAGCAGGTCGGCGGGGGAGTGCTGAAGGAACTGCTTAAGCGTGCGTTCGTCTTGCAGCAGTGGCATGGCCAGGTAGCGGGCATGGAACAGCAGGCTGGTGCGACCTGCCGAGAAACGCCGATTGGCGGGGAACAGCAACTCGTATTCGGCGGCATGGGCGGGTTGGGTGTAAGTGAAGGTGGTTTCTTCCAGGCGGATGCGTTGGCCGATCATCCAACTGCCGAGGCGGTGCCAGATCACCAGCAGGCTTTCCACTAGGAAATGGTCGGGGTCGCACAGGGTTGAGCCATCCACGCTCAGGCGCGCCCAGTCGCCTTCACGTTGCAGGCTGATGGTCGGTGCTTGAGGGAACAGGCTGTAGAACAGCGCACCGCGGCCAAGGGCTTTTTCCAGTGTGCGGCAGTGGATGATGACGTTACACATCATGGCGAAGGTGCCGCGTTTGCTGGGTAGGCGGCCGAAGCCTAAGTATTCGTCGTCGAGGCTTTCCCAGAGTAATTGCACCAAGCGGGTGAATTGCTCGGGGGCGACCCGTGCGCGTGGCTCATCCAGCAAGGCCGGCTGAATACCCAGCTGGCGCAACAGCGGCGTGCAGTCGTGGCCCTGGGCCTCGGCACCACGCAAGGCGGCGCGGACAAAATGGCTGGCGATGGTGCGTTCGCGCATGACGGCTCCTTGTAAAGTGCGCCGATGGTAAGCAGCTTGATGGAATTAGGACAAGCGCCGAGCGAATGGGTCAATTTAGGCTGAGCGCATGGGTCATTGAGGCAGGTGGCAGGGCAGGCCTACTCTGCAGGACGACTTCAGCTCTAGGAGCCAACCGCATGCAGCGCAATATTTTCGACACCGAGCACAACTTGTTTCGTGACGCTTTTGCCGCCTTCCTCAAGAAAGAGGTGGTACCGCATCAGGAGCAGTGGGAGGCCGACGGCATGGTCAGCCGTGAGGTGTGGAAGAAGGCCGGCGACATGGGTTTTCTGCTGCCCTGGGCGGATGAAGAATACGGAGGATCGGGCCTTAAGGATTTTCGCTACGAGCAGATCATGTGCGAGGAATTGGCCAAGGTTAACGAGGCGGGCTTTATGCTGCCGCTGCATTCGGCGCTGTGCGGCCCGTATATCGCCGAATATGGTAATGCCGAGCAGAAGGCGCGGCTTATGCCGGGCATCATCAGCGGTGAGCTGATTCTGGCCGTGGCGATGACCGAGCCCAGCGCCGGCTCCGACCTGGCAGGCATGCGCACCACCGCGGTGGATCAGGGTGATCACTATGTGCTCAATGGCTCAAAGGTGTTTATCTCCAACGGTATTTTGGCCGATGTGGTGATCGTCGCGGCCAAGACCGATCCGGCCAACAAGCACGCCATGGGGCTGTTTTTGGTTGAGCGCGGCATGCAGGGTTTCGAGCGCGGCAAGAAGCTGGAGAAGCTGGGCATGAAGAGTCAGGACACCGCTGAGCTGTTCTTCAATAACGTCAAGGTGCCCAAGGCCAATCTGCTGGGGGATGCCACGGGCGGCTTCTTCTATCTGATGAACATGCTCGCCCAAGAGCGCCTGACCAATGCCTGTGGCGCAGTAGCGGGTGCCGAGGCCGCGCTGCAAACGACCATCGATTATGTGAAGGAGCGCAAGGCCTTCGATCGACCAATTTCACACTTCCAAAACACCCGTTTCAAACTGGCGGAAATGCGCACGCAAATCGACGTGGCGCAGGTGTTCGTCGACCGCTGCGTGATGGATCACAACGAGAAGAAACTCACCCCTGAGGTCGCCGCCGAGGCCAAGTTGTTTACCACCGAGCTGCTGGGTAAGGTGGTCGATGAAGGGGTACAGCTACACGGCGGTTGGGGTTATATGTGGGAGTACCCGATCTGCAAGATGTACGCAAACGCGCGTATTCAGCGCATTTTCGCCGGCACCTCGGAAATCATGAAAGAGATCATCAGCCGTGGCATGAAGCTCTGATACAGCGGTAACGGCTGAGCCAAGACGAGACAGACAATAACAACAAGAGGTCTGCATATGGATGAGCAACTGCCCCTGGAGCGTTTCGCGCTCTGGGTTGAGAAACGCCCGGATGCGGTCTGGCTGCGCCAGCCGGTTAACGGTCAGTGGCATGACTTCAGCTGGCGTCAGGTCGATGACCAGGCCCGGCGATTAGCCAGCGCACTGCTGGCGCAGGGCTGCGTGCCGGGCGACCGGGTGGCGCTGTTGTCGAAGAACTGCGCCGAATGGTTTATCTGTGACCTGGCGATCATGATGGCCGGGCTGATCAGCGTGCCGTTGTACCCGCTGCAATCGGCCGACAGCATTGCCTATGTGCTGGAGCATGCGCAGTGCAAGGTCATCCTGCTTGGCAAGCTGGATGACGCGGAAAAGCTGGAGGCTGGAATTGGCCCACAGCTGACGCGTATCGCGTTGCCGTACCCGACCCTGGCCTGTACCCATGAATGGCATAGCTTGCTGGCCGCGCATGAGCCGCTGCAAACCCTTGCCGTGCAACAGCCTGGGCAAGTGCTGACGCTGGTGTATACCTCCGGTACCACAGGCAACCCAAAGGGGGTCATGCTCTCGGTGCATGCGATGGCCTTTACCGCAGCAAACGCCTGCCGGGAAATGGGCATGAGTACGCAGGATCGGTTCTTCTCCTTCCTGCCGTTATCGCATGTCGCCGAGCGCTTTATGGTCGAGTTCAACAGCCTGTATTGCGGCGCCCCCGTGGCGTTTGTTGAGTCGATGGAGACCTTTTCTCGCGATCTGTGTCATGTGCGGCCCACGGTGTTTTTCGCCGTGCCACGGCTGTGGACACGCTTTCAGCTGGGCGTGCTGGAGAAACTGCCGCAGGCCAAGCTGGCTCGGCTGCTGCGTATCCCGCTGATTGGCGCACTGGTGGCGCGCAAGGTGCGTCGTGGCCTGGGTCTCGATCAGGCGCGCATCATGATCTCTGGCGCGGCGGCGATTTCGCGGGGGCTGCTCGACTGGTACCAAGCAATCGGCCTGACCCTCTGTGAGGGCTACGGCATGAGTGAAAACGTCGCTTACGGCTGCTTCAACCGCCCCGGTCAGGTGCGCTTTGGCACTGTGGGGCGGCCGATGAAAGGCTTGGAAGTGCGTATTGCTGACTCTGGCGAGATTTTGTTCCGCAGCCCGACGCTGATGCTCGGCTATTACCTCGAGCCGGAGAAAACTGCCGAGGCGTTGGTCGATGGCTGGCTGCACACCGGTGACAAGGGTGAGTTGGACAGCGATGGCTACTTGCGCATCACCGGACGGGTGAAGGACATCTTCAAGACCAGCAAGGGTAAGTACATCGCCCCGGCACCGATTGAAGGTGAGATTGCCAAAAATCACTGGGTCGAGCAGGTGTGCCTGATGGGCAGCAATCTGGACCAGCCGTTGGCGCTGATCGAACTGTCGCCTGCAGCCCGTGAGCAGCCGCGCGAGCAGGTGACAGCCGACCTGCAACAAACCTTGCAGCAACTCAATGCCACGCTGCAAAACCATGAGCGGGTCAGCCATTTCGTGCTGGTGCGTGAGCCCTGGACCGTGGACAACGGTTGCATGACGCCGACCATGAAAATCCGCCGTAATGTGCTGGAGGCGCGCTTTGCTGAGGAAGTCGCCGCGCTCAACACCCAGCAGCCACTGCATTGGCAATAGTTGCACTGCCGAGGATGGGTTGAGCGCAGCGATACCCATCGTTTTCTCCCGATTGTTTAAGGAGCTGTTATGTCAGGCCCGCTGTCCACCCTGAAAGTACTGGATTTTTCCACCCTACTGCCTGGGCCATTTGCCTCCTTGCTGCTGGCTGATATGGGGGCAGAGGTGTTGCGGGTTGAGTCGCCCAGTCGCATGGATCTGGTTCGGGTATTGCCGCCGCATGATGGCGGGGTGTCCGCCAGCCATGCCTACCTCAACCGCAACAAGCGCTGCATCGCCCTGGACCTGAAAAAGCCCGAGGCGGTGGCAATGGTCAAGCAACTGGTGGCTGAGTACGACATCGTGCTGGAGCAGTTTCGCCCGGGGGTGATGGATAAACTCGGTGTGGGCTATGAGGCGCTCAAGGCGATCAACCCGAAGCTGATCTACGTGTCGATCACCGGTTACGGCCAGAGCGGCCCGTACAAGGATCGCGCTGGGCATGACATCAACTATTTGGCTTTGGCCGGTATTGCCAGTTACACCGGACGGCGCGAAACGGGGCCATTGCCACTGGGTATTCAAGCGGCAGATATCGCTGGTGGCTCGCTGCATGGGGTGATCGGCTTGCTGGCAGCGGTAATCCAGCGCCAGGCGACGGGGCAGGGCCAGCAAGTGGACATCAGCATGACCGACTGCGCTTTCAGCTTGCACGGTATGGCCGGGGCGGGTTATTTGGCGGCCGGGGTGGAGCCGGCGATGGAGAATCAGGCACTCAATGGCGGCAGTTTCTACGACTACTACCGTACCCGCGACGGTCGCTGGTTTTCGGTCGGTAGCCTGGAACCACAGTTTATGCAGCAGTTCTGCGCCGCCATCGGCCGCCCGGAATTGGCGTCACGCGGCTTGTCGCAGCGCCCGGAGGATCAGCAGGCACTTAAACGCGAGATTGAAATCGAGTTTGAGAAGCGCGATTTCGCCGAGTGGAGTCAGGTATTTGCTGGCCTCGATGCCTGCGTCGAGCCGATGCTGAATCTCAGCGAGGCGGTGGCGCATCCGCAGATCAAGGCCCGCGGTCTAGTGACCGAAGTGCCGCGGACGGGCAATGAGCCACAGGCGCAGATGGCCTGCCCGATCAAGTTTTCCAGCGGTTTGCCCGCGCCGCGCCATATTGGCGCGGCGTTGGGTGCGCATACCGCCGAGGTGTTGCATGAGCTGGGTTACAGCGCCGAGCAGATTGTTCAGCTTAAGGCCGCCAAGGTGGTTGCCTGAGCCCTGCTTGGAGTCCGCTGCGCAGTAGTCGGCGGCGCTGCATCTACCCCACAGGAAGCTCGTCAAATGTTAGTTTTTCCGGCATAAGCCTGGGGCTATACCCCTCTGAGCGCTGCGGGAACACATAACATGTATCACGGTGAACGTTTCAACGCCTGGACCCATCTGGTTGGCGCCCTTTTAGCCTGCATGGGTGCAGTATGGCTACTGGTGCTGGCAAGCTTGGATGGTGACCTGCGCAAGATCATCAGCGTGGCCATCTACGGCCTGACGTTGGTGCTGCTCTACAGCATCTCGACGCTTTACCATAGCGTAAGGGGGCCGGCGAAGGTGCTGATGCGCAAGCTCGATCACCTGTCGATCTACCTGCTAATCGCCGGCAGCTATACGCCGTTTTGCTTGGTGACGCTCGAAGGCGCGTGGGGCTGGAGTCTGTTTGGTGTGGTCTGGGGGCTGGCGGTGTTGGGCATGCTGCAGGAGATCAAACCGCGCTCCGAGGCACGCGTACTGTCGGTTGTGATCTACGCCGTGATGGGCTGGATTGTCTTGGTAGCGGTCAAGCCGCTGATTAGTGCGCTGGGTATAGAAGGGTTTGCCTGGCTGGCCGGCGGCGGGGTGCTCTACACCGTGGGCATCATCTTCTTCGCATATGACAGCCGCTTCCGCCATTGGCATGGCATTTGGCACCTGTTCGTGATGGGCGGCAGCCTGATGCACTTCGTCGCAGTGCTGCGCTACGTGTTGTGATTGTCACGGTTAACGCCCGCCTCGCAACAGGTACAACATTGGATCGGGCTATAGCTTTATTCGACGCGCTGTTCACCGGTAAAGCTCAACGTCACCTTGCAGCGCCGACAGAAGTAGCGCCGGCCTTTGCTGACCAGTGCGTGGCGTTGCGCGGTAAACGGGAACTCGCCCTGCGGGCAGCTGCAGCGGTAGATGTAGCGATTGACCGTGCGCCGTTGCACAGCATAGGTGTGACAGCGATTCGGCGGCAGCTCATACACCCCGCGCATGATTAGCTGCCACTCTTCGCCGTGGGGTTGGATCTTCAGGCCGAACAGCTGGTGAGCGACCAAGTGCGCCACTTCGTGGGGCACCGTCTGTTTGAGAAAGTCTTCACGATTTTCCCGATACAGCTGCGGGTTGAAGCGCAGCTTGTTCTCCGTCAAATGCGCCACGCCAGCCTTTTGTCCACGCAGCTTGAAACTCACTTCGGGGCGAACAAAGGCTTGTTTGAAAAAGCTTTCAGCCTGCTGGTAGCAGTGTTCTACGCGGCTCAGGAGGTGTTCAGGCATGGATGCGGCTATCGAAACAGGGCGGGTGATTATGCCCAAGGTAGATGGGCTTCGCAGCCCAGAAACGACGAAACCACCCGCAGGTGGTTTCGTTGTATGTCACCGCATGATGTTAGCTGGTGTACACCGGCCCAACACCCATGCCCCAGAGGATCACCGAGCAGGCAATCATCGCCACCAGCACCACCAAGCCTACTGCAAGCACCGAGCTGGAGAACATAAAGCCTTCATCCTCGGGTATGCCCATAAACATCGGTATACCGACATACAGCAGGTACACCGTGTAGCAGATGGCTGCCGTGCCCACCACCATGGCCAGCCAGAGGTGTGGGTAGAGCGCCGCAAGCCCTCCGATAAACAGCGGTGTGGCGGTGTAAGCGGCAAACACTACGCACTGTGTGAGGTTTGGGCTGGCATCGTAGGTGCGTGCCATCCAGTGAATAAACGCGCCCATTACCGCTACGCCGGCGAGCATTGCCAGGTAGGTCATGATGGTCATTTGCAGCGCGCTGGCCTCTGTCAGCATCACTGGCGCTCGCTCGCCGATTGCCCAGCCAACCTGGGTGGTACCGATAAAAGCCGAAACCGCGGGAATTGCCGCGAGAATCAGGACGTGGGTGAGATACATGTGGCTGATGCTTTCTTCTTCGCCACGGATTTCCTGCCATTCCTGGTCAGGATGGGTGAAGAGCCCCCAAACGTGATGGATCATGCCAGACCTCCATTTGTTATAGCGATCGCCCCCCAGCTCAGCGCCTGATTCGCGTGTGCAGCGTCATCAGGTGCGAGGCCGAACCTATGCGACCGTATGTCGCAGTATAGGTGGCGATTCAGTCAGGCAAGGGCGGGCCGTTAGAGCAAATCGGACTCTCAACCACGGCCGTAATAACGTTCTAGGATTTCCATGGCCTTGTTGATCGACTGCAAACGCTCTGTACTGCCGCCCCGATCAGGGTGGTGCAGGCTGACCAATTGTCGGTAGCGCTGTTTGATACTCGCAGGCGTGAGTGTCTCCGGGCTTTCAGCAAGTTCAAAGAGCTCCAGCGCCGCCTGTAGTTCTTCGCCACCCTGCATGCGTGACCAGAAACTGCGCAGCAGCGTGGCGACATCCTCCTCGTCGGTGTCCCTGAGCTGGCTCATGTCGAGGTAGTAATCGCGCAGTGGGTCGTGCTCGCTTAACTCCAGGCTGCCCGACAGGTAGGGCAGCAGCTGAATGTTCAGTGCGCTGATCTGTAGATAGCCGCTACGCGTTGCCCACAGTCGCTCGCGCAGGCGATAGAGCGCGTTAAACAGCAGAAAGTGCGTACGAAACAGCACCAACTTGTCGGTCAGCGGCAGGTTGGGGATGTGGGTGCAGTGGCGTGCTTTCAGCTGCTGGATCAAGTCGTACTCGGCAAGGCCGCTAGGTGAGGCGCTCAGCAGCTGATGCAGGTGTTCGCAGAGGTCGAGGCTGGGGTCTAAATCGTCATTCATCGGCCGAGCCTAGCATTTCAGCAACTGCGGGGTGGGGCGCGTCACGCTTTCTGCGTAAAATGCCGCATCCTCAACGACTTCCGGACTCCAGCGCACCATGGGCACCCTTTCGGTCAATCAGAACAAGCTGCAAAAACGTCTGCGTCGCCAGGCCGGCGAAGCCGTTGCCGACTTCAATATGATCGAGGATGGCGACAAGGTCATGGTCTGCCTGTCGGGTGGCAAGGACAGTTACACCATGCTTGACGTGCTGTTGCACCTGCAAAAGGTCGCGCCGATCAAGTTTGAGATCGTTGCGGTGAACATGGACCAGAAGCAGCCAGGCTTCCCCGAGCACGTTTTGCCGGCGTATCTTGAGTCCATCGGTGTGCCGTACCACATCGTCGAGAAAGACACCTACTCGGTGGTAAAAGAGAAGATCCCGGAAGGCAAGACCACCTGTTCGCTGTGCTCGCGTCTGCGTCGCGGCACGCTGTACACCTTCGCCGATGAGATCGGTGCGACCAAGATGGCCTTGGGTCACCACCGTGACGACATCCTGGAAACCTTCTTCCTGAATATGTTCTACGGCGGCACCCTCAAGGCCATGCCGCCCAAGCTGCGCGCCGATGACGGCCGTAACGTGGTAATTCGTCCGTTGGCTTATTGCAACGAAGCGGATATCGAGGCTTACAGCCAGCTCAAGGAGTTCCCGATCATTCCGTGCAACCTCTGTGGCTCGCAGGAAAACCTGCAACGCCAGGTGGTCAAAGAGATGCTCCAGGACTGGGAGCGCAAGTCGCCGGGCCGCACCGAGATCATGTTCCGCGCCTTGCAGAACGTGGTGCCGTCACAATTAGCTGACCGCAATCTGTTCGACTTCAAGAGCCTGAAAATCGATGACAGCGCGGCGCCGCGCTTTCTCGATGTAATGAACCTCTGAGCCTAGGCTTGGCTGCGGAGGATGGGTCGAGCGCAGCGACACCCATCAATTACGGTTTAAGGATTGCCCGATGCGTGACTACAAATGGCTGCACGAATACTGCCTGAACCGCTTCGGTTCGATCGCCGCACTGGAGTCAATGCTGCCACAGTCGTGCAGCGCCGAGGAATTGCGGGCGATCAGTGATGACCGCTACCTGTCGACGCTCAGCCTGCGAGTGTTTCGCGCCGGCCTTAAACACAGCCTGGTGGATGCCAAGTGGCCGGCGTTTGAGCAGGTGTTCTTCGGCTTCGATCCGGAGAAAGTGGTGCTGATGGGCGCAGAGCGCCTGGAAAACCTGATGCAGGATGCGCGCATCATTCGTCACTTGGGCAAGCTTAAGAGCGTGCCGCGCAATGCTCAGTTCATTCTCGATGTGCGCCAGGAAAAGGGCAGCTTCGGCGCGCTGATCGCCGATTGGCCAGTGAGCGATATCGTCGGGCTGTGGAAGTACCTGGCCAAACACGGCAGTCAGCTCGGCGGGCTCTCTGCGCCACGGTTTCTACGCATGGTTGGCAAGGACACGTTCGTGCCTACCGATGATGTGGTCGCAGCACTGAAGGCGCAGAAGATTATCGATAAAGCCCCGACCAGCCTAAAAGAGCGGGCAGCCGTGCAGGACGCCTTCAATCAGTGGCATCAGCAGAGCGGGCGGCCACTGTGTCAGCTGTCAGCGATGCTGGCGCTTACGGTTAATCACTAAGGTCGAGCGTTGCGATGGAGCAGGCAATCAAGCGGGTCGCGCAGCAACTCAAGCAAGCCGAAAGAATTTTGCTAATTACCGGTGCCGGCTTGTCTGCCGATTCCGGTTTACCTACCTATCGCGGCCTGGGCGGTCTGTATAACGGTCATACCGCCGAAGGCCTGTCGATTGAAACCGCGTTATCGGGGTCGATGCTGCAGCGTGATCCGGCGCTGTGCTGGAAGTACCTGGCGGAGCTGGGCAGGGCGTGTTTGGGTGCCCAGGCCAATGCCGGGCATTACGCGATTGCTGAGCTACAGCGCAGAAAGCCAGGATGCTGGTTGCTAACGCAGAACATCGATGGCTACCACCGCGCAGCCGGTAGCCCGATGGAGCGGCTGATCGAGATTCACGGCGAGCTGGCTCCGTTGTATTGCCAGTCCTGCGGGGCGGTCGATGCGGAGCTGGCCGCGCACTTGCAGCGGCCATTGCCACCCAAATGCCGGCAATGCGCCGGGGTGCTGCGCCCGCCCGTGGTGCTGTTTGAAGAAATGCTCCCGGAGCAGGCCATCGATACGCTTTACGCCGAGCTAGGCAAAGGTTTTGATGTGGTCATCAGTATCGGCACCAGCGCCAGCTTTCCCTATATCGTCGAACCGCTGCTGCGCACGCGGCAAGCCGGTGGCTTTACGGTTGATGTCAACCCACAGCGTACCGAGCTGAGCGACAGGGTGGATGTACATTTGCCGGGGCGTGCCTTAGATGTTTTGCCGGAACTACTGAGTCACATTTAGAGCCATAGAATTTGCAAATGCATGTCATAGAGGGCATAGTCGCGCCCTTGTGAAATTCACCGACACGGTCGTGCCCATGCTCCAACGCCTCGCACCCCTCGTGCCTATCGCACTTTCCCTGGTTTTGGCCGCCTGCGCCAACCATGCTCCGCAACCGCAGCTGAGCACTCAATCCAGCGTGTTCTCCTCGACAGACCTTGCCGAGTTTGATGAACAAGCCAAAGAAGCCGCCCTTGGCGATTTCACCGAAGAAAAAGCCTACAAACTCCCGCAACTGGCCGATGGCATTCTGTCCCATGGCCTGTCGTTGGTGGGTACGCGCTACCGTTTTGGTGGTGGCTCGGTAAGTTCCGGCTTCGATTGCAGCGGTTTTATCGGTTACCTGTTTAAGGAAGAAGCGGGGCTCAAATTGCCACGCTCGACCCGTGAAATGATCAATATCGATGCACCGTTGGTGGATCGTGGTGACCTCAAGCCAGGCGATTTGCTGTTCTTCAGCACCAATGGTGGCGGCCGCGTCAGCCATGCCGGCATCTACATGGGTGATGATCAGTTCATCCATTCTTCCAGCAGCCGCAGTGGCGGTGTGCGGGTTGATAGCCTGGATGATCGCTATTGGAAGCGCACCTTTATCGAGGCCAAACGTGCCCTGGCGTTGGCGCCAACCGACTCGGTTGTACGTCACCCTTGAGCCCTGCGCGCAGCGGTCGAAATTTCTAGGCCGCTGTAGGCAAGGTGCCAAGTAGGCGCATAGTGATAGATATCAACAACCTGCCAAGCAAAGCTAAAGCTTGCGCTAGAATGGGCAAGCCGGCAGAGTAGGGCGCATCCCGGCTCAGGATCGCCTTGTCCATGACCGCTCTCTCCCGTATCAGTTTGCTTGTACTGGCCGCGCTGCTTAGCGCCTGCGCCAGCCAAGCCCCGGCACCAAGCCCGCAATCCACTGTTTATCAGCCCATCAGTGGCATTAACGGCAATGCTGATGATGTGCTGTTTCGTGCGTTGGGATTGGTGGGCACACCCTATCGTTATGGCGGTAACACCCCTGAAGGCGGCTTCGACTGCAGTGGCCTGATTGGCTTTGTTTATCGTGATGCGGCGGGCATCAAGCTGCCGCGCTCAACCCGTGAGCTGATCCGCATGCGCGGCCCGGGCGTTGGTCGCGATGCCCTGCAAAGCGGCGATCTGCTGTTCTTTGCCACCAATGGCGGCAGCCAGGTCAGTCATGCGGGCATTTACGTCGGCAACGGGCGTTTCGTGCATGCGCCTTCCAGCGGCGGAACCGTGCGCCTGGACAGCCTGAGCAATACTTATTGGCAGCGCACTTACTTGAATGCCAAGCGCGTATTCACCGCGGAGCTGGCGGGTAACCCCTAGCGCCCAGCGCTGGGTATTTGTAGAGGGGCTTGTATGACCACGCAAACACTCAATCTCGATGCCAGTCTGTATCAGTACCTGCTCGACGTCTCGTTGCGTGAAACGCCATTGCTCAAGCGTCTGCGCGAAGAAACCGCGCAGCTGAGTAACTCGCGTTGGCAGATTGCCCCTGAGCAGGGCCAGTTTATGGCCTTGCTGGTGCAGTTGATGGGCGCGCGGCGGATTGTCGAAGTTGGCACCTTTACCGGTTACAGCGCCATCTGCATGGCCCAGGCCATGCCGGCCGATGGTCAGTTGATTTGTTGCGACATTCCCGGCGACTACAACGCCACCGCCGAGCGTTACTGGCGTGAGGCGGGGTTGAGTGGGCGTATCGAGCAGCGCCTGGCCCCGGCGCTGCAAACCCTGGCCGCGCTTGAAAGTGAAGGGCTGGCCGGGGGGGTTGATCTGCTGTTTATCGATGCCGATAAAGCCAACTATCCCGCCTACTTGGAATCGGCCTTGCGCCTGGTGCGCCAGGGCGGACTGATTCTGTTCGATAACACCCTGTGGAGTGGCCGGGTACTTGAAAAAGCCCCCGAGAGCGCCGACACCCAGGCGATTCAGGCGCTCAACCTGGCGCTGCGTGATGACCCGCGCATCGACCTGTCCCTGTTGCCGCTCGGCGATGGCTTGAGCCTGTGCCGTAAGCGCTGAACCGGCGCTGCCTGTATGCCCGAACCGATCCGCCTGCCTGAGCAACCGGATAGCTGCGAACTCTGCGCCCGTGCAGCGCCGCTGACCCGCCATCACCTGATCCCCAAGGCGCTGCATAACAAGGTCTACGTACAAAAGCGCTTCGGCAAAAGTCAGCGCATCAGCGCCACGCTCTGGGTTTGTCGTGCCTGTCACAACCAGATCCATCGGCTGTTCAGCGAAAAACAGCTGGCGCTGACCTACAACAATCGCGACAGCCTGTTGAGTGATGAGCGCTTGCGTACCTTCGTCGAGTGGCTGGCGAGCAAGCCGGCGGGTTTTATGCCCAAGCATTGAGCCTGACCCAATGCACATCTTGTGATGCACCCACGGCGCATTCGTTTGACGCTTAAAGGCTAACTCTCTACCCTTCGCGCCTTGTAACAGGTGCCCCCGACGCTATGCGTGTGCGGGGTGAAACAGGGAAGTCGGTGCGTTGTGCGTTCTACGCCAGCCATTCCGACGCTGCCCCCGCAACGGTAAGTGAGTCAACAATCGCATTCCGCCACTGTGCTTAGCGGCATGGGAAGGCGCGATTGGGGAACCTAGCGGTTCCACTCACAAGCCCGGAGACCGGCCTGTTGCAGTCCACGGCATCGCGGAGGGCGTTGTCTGGCGTGTGGCTTGCGTTGTGCGTGAGCCCGCGCTTGGTTTATCTCCGCCTGCTTTTTACAGCCAGACCGCCTTGTGGCGGTGGAGCAGCGCGATGACTTACCCCCTCGTTTGCCTGCCGTTTACCCACCGGACGCCGCCTGGCTGCCCGTTTTTTAGTGAGTGTGAGTGATGACTGAATCGATAGAGCGTGACGCCCGGCACCAAGCGCGCATGGCCCGCAAAAAAGCCCTGATCGATGAGAAGATTGCCCAGGCTCAGGATGAATACGGCCTGCTGCTGGTGCACAGCGGCAATGGCAAAGGCAAGAGCAGCAGCGCCTTTGGCATGGTCGCCCGCGCGCTGGGCCACGGCATCAAGGTCGGCGTGGTGCAATTTATCAAGGGTGCGGCCAGCACCGGCGAGGAGGCGTTCTTTCGGCGTTTTCCCGATGAAGTCAGCTACCACGTGATGGGTGAAGGTTTTACCTGGGAAACCCAGGATCGCCAGCGCGACATCGACAAGGCCCGCGAAGCCTGGGCGGTGGCGGCGCAGTTGCTCAGTGACCCGGCCATCGGCCTGGTGGTGCTCGATGAACTGAATATTGCCCTGAAATACGGCTACCTGGAGCTTGATGCGGTGCTTGCCGATATCGAAGCGCGACCGCTCCTCCAGCACGTGGTGGTAACGGGGCGTGGCGCGCTGCCAGGGATGATCGAAGCGGCGGATACCGTGACCGAGATGAGCCTGGTCAAACATGCGTTCAAAGCCGGGGTTAAGGCACAGAAGGGAGTCGAATTCTAATGAGCGACTCTGCTGCCCGCTCATGCCCCGCGTTGTTAATCGCCGCCCCAGCCTCCGGTCAGGGTAAAACCACCGTGACGGCGGCCTTGGCGCGTTTGCACAGCCGCCAGGGCAAGCGTGTGCGGGTGTTTAAATGCGGCCCGGACTTTCTCGATCCGATGATCCTCGCCCGCGCCAGCGGCGCACCGGTGTATCAACTCGACCTGTGGATGGTCGGTGCCGCCGAGAGCCGCCGCTTACTCTGGCAGGCGGCCGCTGAAGCTGATTTGATTCTGATCGAAGGGGTGATGGGCCTGTTCGATGGCACCCCCTCGGCGGCCGATTTGGCCCGGCACTTCGGCGTGCCGGTGCTGGCGGTGATCGACGGCTCGGCCATGGCGCAGACTTTTGGGGCGATGGCCCATGGCCTGGCGACCTTCCAGCCCGATCTGCCGTTCTCCGGTGTGCTTGGCAACCGGGTTGGCAGTGCGCGGCATGGCGAGATTCTGCGCGATGCCTTGCCGGCCTCGATCCGCTGGTATGGCGCACTGCCACGCAGCGCCGAAGTTGGTTTGCCCAGTCGGCATCTGGGCCTGGTGCAGGCGGGGGAGTTGGCCGACCTAGATGCGCGCCTGGATGCCGCCGCCGATGCCTTGGCCGCCAGCGCCGACACCGAGTTGCCGCCACCCGTCAGCTTCGCCGCGCCAGAACAGGCAAGGCCAGCGCCGCTGCTCAAGGGCGTACGGATTGGGGTGGCACGTGACAGTGCCTTTGCCTTTCTGTACCAGGCCAATCTCGACCTGCTGGGTGAGTTGGGGGCTGAGCTTAAGTTCTTCTCGCCGCTGACGGATGCGCAGCTGCCCGAGGTCGACAGCCTCTATCTGCCCGGCGGTTACCCGGAACTGCACCTGCAGCGGCTTGAGGCCAATCAGGCTATGGCACGGGCGATTCGCGCACACCACGGGGCCGGCAAGCCGATCCATGCCGAGTGCGGCGGCATGCTCTATCTGCTCGACAAGCTGACCGACAAACAGGGCGCGAGCGGGCAGATGCTCGGCTTGTTAAGCGGTGAGGCGACGCTGCAACCACGCATGACCGCCATGGCCTTGCAGCAAACCGAGCTGCCGGAAGGCCTGTTGCGCGGCCACAGTTTCCACTACTCGGCGTTGACCAGCGAACTGCAGCCGCTGACCCGTGGTGAGTGCCCGAACTATAAACGCACCGCCGAGGCAGTCTATCGCCAGGGCCGGTTGACGGCCTCCTATATCCACTTCTATCTGCCGTCCGACCCGGCTGCAGCGGCGGCGTTGTTTAACCCCGGAGCGCCAGCATGAGCGAGCACGCCTTCAGCCCGGAGGAACGCGCGGCGGTCTACCGCGCCATCGCCGAGCGTCGCGATATGCGCCATTTCAGCGGCGGTGAGGTGCCCCCCGAGTTGCTCGCGCGCTTGCTTGAGGCCGCGCACCAGGCCCCCAGCGTTGGCTTGATGCAGCCGTGGCGGTTTATTCGGATTACCCGTCCGGCTTTGCGTGAGTCGATTCACGGCTTGGTGGAAGAGGAGCGGGTGCGCACTGCCGAGGCGCTGGGTGAGCGCAGTGATGAATTTATGCGGCTGAAAGTCGAGGGTATTCGCGACTGTGCCGAGCTGCTGGTGGTGGCCCTGATGGAGGGCCGTGAGGCCCATGTGTTTGGCCGGCGCACTTTGCCGGAAATGGACCAGGCCTCCTTGGCCTGCGCCATCCAGAACCTCTGGCTGGCTGCGCGCGCCGAAGGTTTAGGCATGGGCTGGGTGTCACTGTTTGAGCCCCAGGCTCTGGCCGCTCTGCTTGGCATGCCGGCCGGCAGCAAGCCGTTGGCAGTGTTGTGCCTGGGGCCGGTAGAGGCGTTCTATGACGCACCGATGCTGGCTCAGGAAGGTTGGGCGACGCCACGGCCACTGAGTGAACTGCTGTTTGAGAACCACTGGGGCACGCCATGAGTGTGGCGCTCGCTGCCTGCGCCGGGGTTGCCCTGGACGCGGTTTTTGGCGAATCCAAGGGTTGGCATCCGTTGGTGGCGTTCGGCAAATTGGCTGAGCGCATCGAACAACGCTTTAACCCGGCCGGTGGCGGCTGGCGCAGTCACGGTGTCAGCGCCTGGTGCCTGGCGGTGTTGCCGCTGACCCTGCTGGCCTGGCTGCTGAGCCAGATCAGCGGTATCGGTTGGGCGCTGGAGATTATTGCGCTGTACGCCGCGCTGGGCCTGAAAAGCCTGGGCGAGCATGCCCGGCCGGTGGCGCAGGCGCTGCGACTGGGCGATTTGCGCCTGGCCCGCGAGCGCGTTGGTTATATGGTCAGCCGCAATACCGCAGACCTGGACGCCGCCGGCGTGGCCCGTGCCGGCACCGAGTCGGTGCTCGAAAACGGCAGTGATGCGGTATTTGCCGCGCTGTTCTGGTTTCTCCTGGCCGGCGCACCGGGGGTGGTGTTGTATCGCCTGAGCAACACCCTGGACGCCATGTGGGGCTATCGCAATGAACGCTACGAGCGCTTCGGCTGGGCTGCGGCGAAGATCGACGATGGGCTCAATTACCTGCCGGCACGACTGGTCGCGCTGACTTACGCGCTGCTCGGCCGTACCGCACTGGCGCTGCGCTGCTGGCGAACCCAGGCGCCGTTGTGGGACAGCCCGAATGCCGGCCCGGTGATGGCGGCTGGCGCTGGCGCGCTGGGCGTCAGCCTCGGCGGCGCGGCTGAATATCACGGTGAGCTGCATGTGCGGCCTGAACTGGGTGCGGGACCACAACCCAAGGCACGGGATATCGAGCGCGCCATCAACCTGGTCAACGGCGGCGTGCTGCTGTGGCTGGTGCTACTGCTGATTGGGACGTTTTTTTATGCTTGAACACGGTGGTCGTCTACGCGCTGCGGCGCAGCGCTATGGCATTGCCCTGAGCGATTGGCTGGACCTCTCCACCGGCATCGCACCTTACGGATGGCCGCTGCCGGCGATTCCCGCGAGTGCCTGGGCGCGCCTGCCCGAGGCGCAGGACGGTCTCGAAGCGGCTGCCTGCGACTATTACGGGGTTAGCAATCTGCTGCCGGTGGCCGGCTCTCAGGCGGCGATTCAGGCGTTACCGCGTCTGCTGCGTAGCGCCACGGTCGGTATCGTCTCGCCAGCCTATGCCGAGCATGCGGCCGCCTGGCAGCGTGAAGGTCATCATCTGCTGGAAATCAGCGAAGCCGATATCGAGGATGCGCTGCAGCGCCTGGATGTGCTGCTGTTGGTCAATCCGAACAACCCCACTGGGCGACGTTTCGAACCCCGGCAGCTGCTGGCTTGGCACGCCCGCCTGGCTGAACGCGGCGGCTGGCTGGTGGTGGATGAAGCTTTTATCGATTGCACCCCCGAATACAGCCTGGCGGCTTTTAGTCAGCAGCCAGGGTTGGTCGTGCTGCGCTCGTTCGGCAAGTTTTTTGGCCTGGCGGGTATTCGTCTGGGCTTTGTCCTGGCCCAGCCGGGTTTGCTCGAACAGTTAGCGGAGTTGCTCGGCCCTTGGGCGATCAGTGGCCCGAGCCGGGTAGTCGCGATTGCGCTGCTGCAGGATCAAGCCGGCCAGCGCCAACAGCGTGAGCGCTTGTTGGCCGATGGCCAGCGTTTGGCCGGGCTACTCAGTGCCCAGGGGCTAACGCCGACTGGCGGCAGTGCGCTGTTCCATTACTGCCGCCTGCCGCAGGCGGCCGAGCTGCATGGGTTTCTCGCCGCTCGCGGCATTCTCACGCGGCTGTTCGATACACCACCGAGCCTGCGTTTCGGCCTGCCGCCTGATGAAGCGGGCTGGCAGCGTTTGCAGCAGGCGCTTATTGCCTATGCCGGAGCACGTACATGACCACCCTGATGGTGCAGGGCACCACCTCCGATGCGGGTAAAAGCACCCTGGTCACCGCACTGTGCCGCTGGCTAAAACGTCAGGGCGTCGCGGTGGTGCCGTTCAAACCGCAGAACATGGCGCTCAACTCGGCAGTCACCGCTGATGGTGGCGAAATCGGCCGCGCCCAGGCGGTGCAGGCCCAGGCCGCAGGGTTGCAAGCGCACACCGATATGAACCCGGTGCTGCTCAAACCCAATAGCGACACCGGTGCACAGGTGATCATCCACGGCCGCGCCCTCAGCAGCATGGATGCGCTGGCCTATCACGATTACAAAAAGGTGGCGATGCAGGCGGTGCTGCAGTCGCACCAGCGCTTGAGTGCGGCCTACCCGGTGGTAATGGTGGAGGGCGCCGGCTCGCCGGCCGAAATCAACCTGCGTGCCGGCGATATCGCCAACATGGGCTTTGCCGAGGCGGTGGACTGCCCGGTGATTCTGATTGCCGATATCGACAAGGGTGGGGTGTTTGCCCACCTGGTCGGCACCCTGGCGCTGCTCTCCGAAAGCGAGCAGGCGCGGGTGCAGGGTTTTGTGATCAACCGTTTTCGCGGCGATATCGCCCTGTTGCAGCCGGGCCTGGATTGGCTGGAGCAACGCACCGGTAAGCCGGTGCTCGGGGTATTGCCGTATTTGATGGATTTTCACCTGGAAGCCGAGGACGCCATCGACATTCGTCAGGGCGTCAAGGCTGCCGAGGTGCTGAAAGTGGTGGTGCCGGTGTTGCCGCGCATCAGTAACCACACCGACTTCGACCCGCTGCGCCTGCACCCGCAGGTCGAGCTGAGCTTTGTTGGCCCCGGCCAGCCGATTCCTCCTGCTGACCTAATCATCCTGCCCGGCTCGAAAAGCGTGCGCGCCGATCTCGCCTTCCTCCGTCAGCAAGGTTGGCCGGCGGCTATCGACAAGCACCTGCGCTATGGCGGCAAACTGCTCGGCATTTGCGGCGGCTTACAGATGCTCGGAACGCGAATTGACGATCCCCATGGCCTGGAAGGTGCCGCAGGTGGCAGTGCTGGATTAGGCCTGCTGGATTTCAGCACCGTACTGGAGGCGGAGAAACAGCTGCGCAATGTGCACGGCCAGCTGTGTTTGGAAAATGCCGCGGTCAGTGGCTACGAAATTCATGCTGGCGTCAGCAGCGGCGCGGCCCTGGACGTGGCGGCGGTGCAGTTGGACGATGGTCGCCGCGATGGCGCAGTCAGTGCTGATGGCCAGGTGCTCGGTACTTACCTGCATGGCCTGTTTGAACGCAGCGAGGCGTGTAGCGCGCTGCTGCGCTGGGCGGGGCTGCGCGAGGTGCAAACGGTGGATTACCACGCACTGCGCGAGCGCGATATCGAGCGCCTGGCTGATCTGGTTGAACAGCATCTGGATACGTCTCGGCTACGTCAGCTCTGTGGTCTGTGAGTGGGCCCATCTATGAGGTTTGAACATGCTTGAACTGATTCTCGGCGGTGCCCGTTCCGGCAAGAGCCGCTTGGCCGAAAAGCTGGCCAGCGAGTCTGGCCTGGCGGTGACCTATATCGCCACCAGCCAGGCGCTGGATGGCGAGATGGATGCGCGTATTCAGCATCACCGCGAGCGTCGTCCGTCCACCTGGGGGCTGGTAGAGGAGCCGTTGGCGCTGGCCCAGGTGCTGCGTGAGCACGCCGCAGCTGACAAGTGCCTGTTGGTCGATTGCCTGACCCTGTGGCTGACCAATCTGCTGATGCTCGATGACCCTGAGCGCTTGCCCGCCGAGCGCGAGGCGTTGCTCGAATGCCTGACGGCTTTGCCGGGACGGATTATTCTGGTCAGTAATGAAACCGGCCTCGGCGTGGTGCCACTGGGTGAACTCACCCGCCGCTATGTGGATGAGGCCGGCTGGCTGCATCAGGCTTTGGCCGAGCGCTGTCAGCGCGTGGTGTTTACCGTGGCGGGTTTGCCGATGGTCTTGAAAGGAGCAGCGCTATGAGTGAGCAATGGTGGCAACAAAGCTGTCAGGCGTTGAATGCCTCGGTACGCCGCAAGGCGCAGGCGCGCCAGCAACAATTGACCAAACCGGCCGGCTCACTCGGCCGGCTGGAGCAGCTGGCCATTGAGCTGGCGGCCATGCAGGGCAATCAGCGGCCGCAGGTGGACAATCTGTGGATCAGCATTTTTGCCGGCGACCACGGCGTGGTGGCCGAAGGGGTATCGGCCTTCCCCCAGGCCGTT
This sequence comes from uncultured Pseudomonas sp., assembly GCF_943846705.1. Taxonomy (NCBI): domain Bacteria; kingdom Pseudomonadati; phylum Pseudomonadota; class Gammaproteobacteria; order Pseudomonadales; family Pseudomonadaceae; genus Pseudomonas; species uncultured Pseudomonas sp. The sequence continues at coordinate 3,214,728 of NZ_OX044366.1, forward strand.
ACCGGGCAGATGCTGCATAACTTCGTCAACGGCGGCGCGGCGATCAGCGTGTTGGCCAAGCAGCTGGGCGCGACGCTGGAGGTGATCGACTTGGGCCTCGCTGAGCCATTAGAGCCGCTGCGTGGCGTGCGTCAATTGCACATTGGCCCGGGTACGCAGAACTTCGCCGAGGCGCCGGCAATGACCGTGGCTCAGCTACTGCTGGCCATGAATGCCGGCCAGGCGAGCGCGCAGCGCGCCCATGAAGCGGGCTGTCAGCTGTTTATCGGTGGCGAAATGGGCATCGGCAATACCACCGCCGCCACGGCCATGGCCTGCCTGCTGCTGGATTGTACTGCGCTGGAGGTGACCGGCCCCGGTACCGGGCTGGACAGCGCCGGCGTGGCGCATAAAGCCGAGGTGATCGAGGCTGCACTGGAGTTGCATCGTCCGGCAATCAGCGAGCCCATCGAGATCCTGCAGCGCCTGGGCGGTTTTGAGATCGCCGCCCTCAGCGGCGCGTATCTGGCCTGTGCGCAGCAGGGCATCAGCGTGCTGGTCGACGGCTTTATTTGCAGCGTCGCGGCGTTACTGGCGGTGCAGCTGAATCCGGCATGCCGCGACTGGCTGCTGTTTGCCCATAGCGGCGCCGAGCCGGGTCATCAACGGGTGCTCAAGGCGCTGCAAGCCGAGCCGCTGCTGGACCTGGGCCTGCGCCTGGGCGAGGGCAGTGGTGCGGCGTTGGCGGTGCCGCTGCTGCAACTGGCCTGCAGCCTGCACAACAACATGGCCACCTTTACCGAGGCGGCGGTGGCGGATCGTCCAGCATGACGGTGTATCTGGAGCTGCTGCGTCACGGGGAAACCGAACTGGGCGGTGGCCTGCGCGGCAGCCTGGATGATGCGTTGACCGATACCGGTTGGGCGCAACTGCGCACGGCGGTGGCCGACGGTAGCCGCTGGGATCGCTTGATCAGCTCACCCTTGCAACGCTGTGCGCGGTTTGCCGAGGAGTTGGCGGCGCAACAGGGCGTGCCGCTCAGCCTGGAGCCTGATCTGCAAGAGCTGCATTTCGGCCTGTGGGAGGGCTGCAATACCGCCGACCTGATGCAAACCAGCGCCGACGAGCTTGGGCGTTTCTGGAGTGACCCCTACGGTTTTACGCCGCCGCAAGGCGAGCCACTGCTGGCGTTCGAAGCGCGGGTGCTCGGCGCTGTGCAGCGTGTGCAGGCGCGTCATGCCGGCGAGCGCGTGCTGCTGGTCACCCATGGCGGGGTGATGCGCCTGCTGCTGGCGCGCGCCCGTGGCTTGCCGCGCAACGATCTGCTGCAGGTGGTGGTGGGGCATGCCGAGCGCTTTCAACTGTCCCTGGATGATCAGGGCGAACTGCGGGAGTTGGCATGACCCCGTGGTGGATTGCCCTGCAGTTTCTCACCCGTCTGCCGGTGACCCTGGCCGGCATGCCCACGCCTGAGCAGAGCGGCCGCTCGTTCTTGTTCTACCCGCTGGTGGGGTTGCTGATCGGTCTGCTGTTGCTCGGCGCACAGCACCTGCTCGGCAATACCCACGTGCTGTTGCAGGCCGCGCTGTTGCTGGCGCTATGGGTGGGCATTAGCGGTGGACTGCACCTTGATGGCCTGGCCGACAGTGTTGATGCCTGGGCGGGCGGTTTTGGCGACAAAGAACGCACCCTGAGCATCATGAAGGACCCACGTAGCGGGCCGATTGCCGTGGTGGTGCTGGTGCTGTTGCTACTGCTCAAGTTTGCCGCGTTGGTCAGCCTGCTGGAAAACCACTCGGCCTTGCTGGTGCTGTTGGTGCCTTGGCTGGCGCGTTGTTTAGTGCCGCTGCTGTTTCTAACAACCCCCTATGTGCGCAAGGGCGGTTTGGGCCAGGCGCTGGCCGAACATTTGCCACGTCGGCAGCTGCCCTGGGTGTTGGCCGCTAATGGAGTGGCCATGCTGCTGTTCGGCTGGCCGGCGCTGCTGGCTCTGTTGGTGGCTGCGGTGGTTTTTCTCTGGTTGCGCGGCCTGATGCTCAAGCGCCTGGGCGGCACCACCGGGGATACCGCCGGGGCGCTGCTGGAATTGGCCGAATGTGCGCTGCTGGTGGCCTTGGCCGCCAGTTGAACTCGTCACGCGCAGCCAGCCAACATCAGTGCTGCGCGCATCGACAGCAGTTTTCAAGAAGAGGGCGTGAGATGAGCGGCATGCAGACAAATTTGCATGACTTTAATGGTCAGATGGTCTGGGCTGGTTTCAAACAGCTCTTGCCCATTTCCATGTTTGTAGCGGTGTTCGGGGCAGCCTTCGGGCTGGCGGCTGTACAGACCGGGCTGGAAGACTCGGTGATCATAGCGATGAGCGCATTGGTCTTCGCGGGTGCCTCGCAGTTCGCTGCGCTGGAGTTATGGGGGCCGCAGATTCCGTTCTTCACCCTGGTGATTACCGTGTTTGCCATCAATGCCCGGCACTTGCTGATGGGCGCAACGCTCTACCCGTGGCTGCGTTATCTGCCGCCCGTAAAACGTTATGGCGTCATGCTCACTGCCACCGATGCCAACTGGGCAATGTCGATGCAGGCATTTAATCGAGGGCAGCCAGGTATCGGCCTTCTGCTGGGAGGTGGTCTGGTCCTCTGGTCATCCTGGGTAGTGGGGACGTGGCTGGGTGTCTACTTTGGCGGGGCCATTCAAAACCCTAAAAGCTTAGGGCTGGATATGGTCATGGGCTGCTTCCTGCTCGCCATGGTGGTGGGCGGGGAAAAGAGCCTGCGTATGCTGTTGATCTGGTGTGTCGCGGCCTGCGCCTCCTTGCTGGCCTACTGGTACTTGCCGGATAACAGTCACGTCGTCGTCGGTGCAGTGGCAGGCGGTTTAGCTGGGGTGTGCTTGCCGGAGAAAAAAATTGAGCATTGAAACGACAGGCTTCGGCGCACTGCTCGTGGTGCTGATCATGGCAGGGGTGACCTTGCTGACCCGCTGGGCCGGGGTTTACCTGATGGCATTCGTGCCCATCGGCTACCGGGTAAAACAGTTCATCAGTGCAATGTCTGGCTCCGTGCTGGTGGCGCTGCTGGCACCCATGGCGCTTGAGGGCGATAACGGCGCAAGGCTGGCTTTACTGACCACCGCCATCACCATGCTGTTACTGAAAAAACCGCTGCCAGCGATTGCCGCTGGGATACTGGTGGCTGCGCTATTCAGGCAGTTTTGACTCGGCAATAAAACCGTCGAAAGGTTGAAAGCTCAACCGCGCTGCCTCGCTGAAGTAAGCATAAAAGGCAGCGCTTTCGGCCCCGCTGTGTGCACTAAGCAATGGCCAGGGCGCTAGAGCCCAAAACAGGCCGGATATACGAATGCAACCGCGCTGACGACAGGGTTAGGAAAAGCTTTGCCCACTACTTGTGGGGAGAGTCCATATACACTTGTTAGGCATAAACTACCTCAGATGCTAACTGTGGGTATTTAGCCTGCATTTCCGTGAGTAAATCTTGGAGCAATGCCGCGTCACTAGGTAAGCGCTGAGAGAGGTTTTGCCAATGTATGAATTTTAGTGTTTTTGGCATTTCAACTAGGCCAGTGATGGCATCCCAGAAGGCATCCCAGTTGCACCCGTACCAACTCGGAAAAGCTAGCGACACCATAAGCAAGGAATGGAGTTCTTCCGTATCAGTGACCGCTTGAAGGTCGATTTCTACGAGTTGCACGCGAGTCATTTGTTTTTGCCTAACGATTAAGCTAAGGGGCAGGCTTTAGCCTGTCCCAGCGAACGAAGTGAGCGATTTGAGCGCCTTGTTAGGTTCTTTTCCAAAACTCCCACCATTTTCGTATCTTCGGTTTTTCTGTGGTGCTAACTTGATAAGGTGATGTGAATGGTTTAGGCCATCCTTCTTTCTGGTTGCACTGGCCAGCAAGTTGGTACGACTCGCATTCTAGAAATTCTTCCTGATCCCACAAACCGATCAGATCAACCACACGCCTACTGAGTATTAACTCCCGCTTTTCTTTGCAGGAATTTATATGTTTAAGCGCAATGCGCAAGCTTTTTTCTAGCTCACCCGGCTGACTAAACCAAGATAGCTCTTCTGTACGGATGATTACGTTATTAAACTCTTCACTCTCTAAGCGTAAGATCCACTCTGAGAGCAGTGCAATTTGTACGGAATTTTTGGCAGTGCACTCGATAATTGAGTGCCAATCCGTGAGTTGCCGAATCGCTTTCTCTTTTTTGCAGATTAGATAAGGGTACGGGTGAGCATCAATATCTGCGCCTAAATCATCCGGCGAGATAATCTTTATATCTATCTCTTCATACATAAGCAGCCAGAATAAAGGGATACATGCTCCGGCTTCGTACTCTTTTCCTGATATAGAAAAGAAATTTTCTGTGCCAATCTCATGAGGCATTTCTGTTGCGTTTGTGCAGTAGAGGTAAACGCGATTGGTCATTGAGAACCTAACGTTTGGTTAAGGGGCGGGCTTTAGCCCGTCCCAGAGAGCGAAGCGAACGGTTTGAACCAGTTGTTAGCTTTCAACACGCGCGAGCCTAATTAGATACTTCATAAGCGATGATGTTATTTCAAGAATGAATTCGATTTCTTGTTCGTTTACTGCGTCATCGTGCTTCACATATGAGTTGTGATACTTTGTGTAGTAGTCGATTAATTTTACAAACATGTTGGATAGCTCTGGCGAGCCTCCTTTTGCTTTGAGTAACTGTCCTACATTCTGTATTTGATTCTCAAGAGATTTTTTATTTTCAAATATTTTATGGAGCAATTTCTCAAGTGATAAACGGAGATCGTCTAGCAGGTTTCTACTGAAAGCCCCGTGCTCATATTTTTCGAGTGCTTGGTTGTAAAGTGACTGCGCCTCCGAATAGCCATCAAGCCAGTGGCGGGTTTCTTCTATAAGATTTTCGTTTACTTCTGATGGCGTGTCGCGCGGGTCAAGATGAGAGTATCGCGTTACTAACTTAATTTTTAATGTCTTTCTTTCCGGATTAGGATTTACCGGAAAGGAAGTGTGGTCGCAGAGTTCTTTTATAATTCTGTACTGCTGCTGTGGGCTGAAGCACATTAGATTGTCGAGGAGTGCAGTTCGTTTGTTTGGTGCTTCAAATGGATATGTTGGATGCTTTAGAGTTACATCATATTCAACGCCGTATGTCGCAGTGATACGAACTATATTTGGCCCACTCAGGCCGGAGTTCGTGTCAGCGAGAATATCAGCTGCATGTTGAACGAATACGATCGGCATTTCTTGAGTAAGCAAAATTTTTCCTTTTGAGAGCTAACGTTTGGTTAAGGGGCGGGCTTTAGCCCGTCCCAGTGAGCGAAGCGAACGGTTTGAACCAGTTGTTATGCACAACTACCCACATTTTTGTGACTGCAACTTTTTCAGCGTGCTTTCAAGCTTGTTGATTCTTGAGAAATTAATTCTGGCACGCTTACAAAATGACATTTTAGTAAAATCAGATAAGGTTTGTGTGTAGATCTTGATTTCGTTGTACTTATTCAATAGATAACGGTCGTATTCTAAGCGAAGCCCTACTAGCTCCCACTCTTGCTGGCCTTGAGGTGCTTTTCTTATTTCTATTGATAGGCTATCTCGGAGTTTGACTACATTGACTAATTGAGAGTGGTGAGTGTTCAAAGCCGAGATTTGCATCCTTAGTAAAAATAACTCTGGGCTTTTGAATTTTGCTGGAACTTGTAAAAGTAAAGGTTGGTAGTCGATTAGATTAGAAATACCAGTGAGAGTCATGGGGCCAGAGCCTGGGCTTAAATTTGAAATTTCATTATTTAAGATTCCGGCATTTGAGTCGCACCTTGTAATATTATCGAAAGCAAAATCCCTTACTTGCATCCTGGCTATTTCATTGTATGAAATGGTTTTTAAGTAGCCTGAAATCCAACCAGCAACTACAGATAAAAATACACCAACTATGGCTCCAAGCACTGCTGCGAACAGAGTGAGATAAGTATTTGATGAGCTTAGCTGAGTCGAGAGAACTAGCAGGTACTCACTTAGAAAATCTGAAAAGCTCATTCGTTAGTACCTTAATTTATCAACGATGACCCGCCTGAAAACCTACGGTATTTAAACTAGATTGTGCATAACTATTATTAGACGACATCGCTGTCGCATAACACCCTTCTTGGTGTCTGATAACGTTCCTTGTCACTCGCGAAGCATTTGAACTCTATGCAGCCGCGCGCGGAGAACGCGACACGGGCAGGACGAAAAACGCCATAAGACTGATGCGGGTGCAGGGTGGTTGCACCTCTGCTGCGAGAAGCTACTGGCCGGCGGCAGAGCTGTCCACCAGCTTCTGCGATTGGTTGCTCCTGGCCGAAAGCAACCTGGCTACCGGCAGCTACCGACCCCGCTGCAGCCGGTGGTTTGCACTTCGCCTAACTCAATAACCCAGGCGCTGTGGTGCTCGCACGGGTAATGGTGGATGGTTTTCTCTTTGCCGCCATGAACCTTTAGATCGCCTTGCGCGTCGCCGGCAAGGCCCAATGTGTTTGCCGCCAGCGCCGCCGCTTGGGGCTGTTTATCGATGGCGCTGCGTGAGCCGGGCGGCTGAACGGCTGAGCGCGGTCGGTTAGCGGGGTGTCGAGGGTGATGTTTGTCAGGCTGATACGCAGGCCTCGTGGGCTTGATGCTCGCGGCAAATCAGCGTCGCGTCACTCTGGCTCAATGGCTCCTGGGTCAGGCCACAGAAGGGCTGGCCAGCTACGTGCTGGTGGAAGCGGCAGGTGGCGCACAGGCCAAAACTCGGCACGTCTGCGCTACGTTGCACCTCGACCAACAACTCGGCCAGCAGCGCGGTTAATTGCGGCCCACGTTCAGCCAGCCGCGCTTCGCCGTCGATTAACAAGGTTGGCGGTAACAGGCTGTCAATCAGGGTGCGCGAGGTGTCGGTCAACTGCAGATGGACACTGCGTTTGTCCCGGGCGTCCGGCGTTTTAACAATCAGGCCTTTGGCTTCCAGCACCTTGAGTGATTGCGACACCGTGCCCTTGGTCAGGCCCAGGTACTCGGTCACTCCAAGTGGCGTGTCCGAGTAGCGGTTGCAACGCGATAGATAAATTAAGGCGCTGACCTGGATCGGTTGCAGATCCGCCAACAGCGGGTGTTGGCGGTGCCACATACGCATCAAGCTGGACAGGCGTTCGAATAGATCGAAGAGCGTTATCGCGGTCATGGCATTACTCCTTTGCCCACATAGTATTGACTAAAAACTACATTGACAAACCGCTGGTTGCGCCTATGGTTGGTTGTGTGTCGATACGATACTAACTGCCTGAGGAGATCCGAAATGACCATTGCACGCTTCTACCACGCCGGGTGCCCTGTTTGTGTCTCGGCCGAACAAACCCTGCTCAGCCTGCTGGACCCAAAAGTGAAGGTCGAAGTCGTTCACCTCGGCGAACAGCCGAAGCGCGTGCTTGAAGCCGAGCAGGCAGGGGTCAAGTCGGTGCCCGTGCTAGTGGTGGACGGCCAGGTGCTGCATCTGAACTTCGGCGCAGCGCTTAGTGATCTGAAATAACCCGTTGGTCCGCCCTGCGCGTCAGTGTCAGCGCAGCAACGCAGACTCAGGTCTGGGGCAATAACCTAGGCCTGAGTGAGGCTGTGCCTGCCGTGCTCACCGCAGCTGTGCGAGCCGTTACGTCGGTTTGCCCGGTGCGCGCTTTATCTACTCTGCTTGTGCGGATGCCTGCTCGGTAGCTGTGGTGGTTGCTGTTAGCAAAACCTTCTGCAGTTCTGTGCTGATCGCGGCAACGCCTGACTTAAGCTGGATATTTCAGCACTGCTTTCTATATGGCGCTGCCTGCGGCCCAGTTGATGCCGACTTGTGTGCTGAAAGCGCCGCCGAATTGTCAGGGTGCGCCAGCAACAAATCCTCGCCGATGGTCTGATTGCCTTCTGTGATGGTGAACTGCAAACTGCTTATGACTGCTATTTGGCGCTGGGATTTCTAGGGAAGACAGGCATGACGTCGCGAGGACGAACTACGTTATGGATCATGCTGGGCGGGTCGCTGATCCTCGGCCTATCGCTGGGTATTCGCCATGGTTTTGGTTTGTTTCTGCCGCCGATGAGCGCCGAATTTGGCTGGGGGCGTGAGGTCTTCGCCTTTGCCATTGCCTTGCAGAATCTGATTTGGGGGCTGACTCAGCCGTTTACCGGTGCGTTGGCTGACCGCTTTGGTGCGCGCAGCACGGTGATCGTCGGCGGTATTTTGTATGCCATTGGCTTGGCCTGCATGGGCCTGGCTGATTCCCCCATGAGCCTGTCGTTGAGTGCTGGGCTGCTGATTGGTCTCGGGCTTTCCGGTACCTCGTTCTCGGTGATTCTCGGCGCGGTCGGTCGCGCCGTGCCGATGGAGAAGCGCAGCATGGCCATGGGCATCGCTGCCGCCGCCGGCTCCTTCGGTCAGTTTGTCATGCTGCCCGGTACGTTGGGCTTGCTCAGCTGGCTGGGTTGGTCGGTGGCGCTGATGGCCTTGGGGTTGCTGGTTGCCTTGATCATTCCGCTGGCGACGATGCTCAAAGACACGCCGCTGCCACATAGCGGTGATGAGCAAACCCTGGGCGAGGCTCTGCGTGAGGCCTGCGGCCATTCGGGTTTCTGGCTGTTGGCGTTAGGCTTTTTTGTCTGCGGCTTTCAGGTGGTGTTTATTGGTGTACACCTGCCGGCTTATCTGGTCGATCAACACCTACCAGCCATGGTCGGCACCACGGTGTTGGCGCTGGTCGGGCTGTTTAACATCTTTGGCACTTACATTGCCGGCTTGCTGGGTGGGCGCATGTCCAAGCCGCGGCTGCTCAGCGCGCTGTATCTGGCCCGTGCGGTGGTGATTATGGCGTTTATCATGACCCCGCTGACGGTGTGGAGCGCCTATGCCTTTGGCGTGGCCATGGGCCTGCTGTGGTTGTCGACGGTGCCGCTGACCAATGGCACGGTGGCGACGCTGTTCGGCGTGCGCAACCTGTCGATGCTTGGCGGTATTGTGTTCCTGTTCCACCAGCTTGGTGCCTTTCTCGGCGGCTGGATGGGCGGTTATCTGTATGACCGTACCGGCAGTTACGATCTGGTCTGGCAGATTGCCGTGCTGCTGAGCTTGCTGGCTGCAGCGCTGAACTGGCCAGTGCGTGAGCAGCCGGTGGCACGTTTGCAACAACAGGAGGCGGGTGCATGAATACGGGCTATGGCTTGAATACCGCGCTGGTAATGGCCGGCATGTTGCTCCTCGGCTTGGCCTGGTGGGGCTGGTTGCAAAGTGGCCTGGCATTTTTGCAGCTGGGTATGGGGGTTTGCTGAGCACCTGGCTGCATTAAGCGCATGCCCCGACTGTTGTGTGGCGAGTTGCAGAGGCTGCACAATTAGGAGCGCGTCAATTGTGAGTCGCTCAGTTGATGCTCTTCGCCGGCGTAATACGCACGTACGCGGGGGTCCATTACCGCCCGCCATAGTGGTGGGAAGAGCGCCAGGACAACCATGCCGGCGTAACCATTGGGCAGTTGTGGGCTGTCATCGAAGTGGCGCAACACCTGATAACGGCGTTTGGCATTGGCGTGATGATCTGAGTGTCGTTGTAGATGAAACAGAAATAGATTGGTCAGCAGGAAGTTGCTGTTCCATGAGTGTGTTCGGTTGGTGCGTTCGTACCGGCCATTCTCCAGCTTACGGCGGTGCAGGCCGTAATGCTCGACGTAGTTGACGATCTCCAGCAGGGTAAATGCGACCACCGATTGCGCAATAAAAAACAGTGCGCCGAGCCAGCCGAGCGCGAGGCTGAAGCCAAGCAGAAATAGCCCGCTGAGCGCATACCAACCAAGCAACTCGTTGCGCCAGTGCAGGGCGGGTAGGTTCTTGCGCTTCAGGCGTTCGGCTTCAAGTTTCCAGGCGTTGAGAAAGTTGTGTTTGTAAGCATGCGGCAGAAAGGCATACAGGCTCTGGCCATAACGCGAGGAGCTGGCATCTTCCGGGGTGGAGACATGCACGTGGTGGCCGCGTACATGCTCGATCTTGAAACCGCCATAGCAGACGGCTGCGAGCAACAGGCCGCCAGCGTTCTGCTCAAGCGCCGGGTCTTTATGGATGAGTTCGTGGGCCACGGTGATGCCAATTGAGCCGGTTACCGTACCAACGGATAGCACCCAGCCTAACTGGCCGAGCCAGTTCCAGGCTGCATGGTTGACGAATACCCAGCCGGCCCAGCCGAGCATGCCGATTAAAGCCGGCACAGCGGCCAGGCTCAATAGGCGGTAGTAGCCTTGCTGCTGCATGCGAGGGACCTGCACGGCTTCATCGGGGTTGGCCGGGTCACGCCCGACAAGCAAGTCCAGCAGCGGAATCACGCCAAAAACCACCACGACCACCAGCCACGGCCATGCGTTGCTGTATGGGCTATGCAAGGACGAGTAATAGCTCATGGGGATGCCCACGACAGAGATCAACCAAAGCCAGTAGCCGATGCTTTTGATGGCGAGCATCCAGTTGGAGGGCAGACGTTCGAACATGCTGGCGTCCTATCCTTGATGTTGAATAAAAGGTATTGCCTGATTGTAGGACAATCGCAGGTTCTCGCCATGTTGCAAACGCAGATCTTTTGCTTGCCAGGCGCACTCAGGCAGCCTTGGCCCGGTAACGGCCTGTGTTACACTCGCGCCCCGCGCTGCAGCGCCCAAGCCATGCCTGGCGAGGGCTTAAACCGCTTTATGTCCCCTTGCTTGCCCCCGATTAGGTCAGATAGAGCCTAAGGATCATCATGACGTTCAAGGCACCGGATAGCCTCGCAGAGCAGATTGCCCATCACCTTGCAGAGCGCATCATTCGTGGTGAGCTAAAGGCGCGTGAGCGAATTCAGGAGCAGAAGGTCACCCAGGCCCTGAATGTCAGCCGTGGCTCGGTGCGCGAAGCACTGCTGATTCTTGAGCGTCGTCACCTGATCGTGATCCCGCCGCGTCGCGGTGCTCAGGTCGCTGAGCTGACGGCAGACAACGTCAAGAGCCTGTATGCTCTGGTGACGGAGTTGTACATCCTGCTGGGCAAGGCGGTGGCCGACAGTTGGCAGGTTGAGGGCGATTTGCGGGCGTTTCTACTGATTCAGCAGCGCCTGCAAGACAGCATGCAGCGTGAGGATATCCACGGCTTTGTGGAAGGTAGCTTCGACATCATGCGTGCTGCGTTTCCGTTCTCCAACAATGTCTACTTGCAGGAAACCGTGGAGAACCTGCTGCCAGCCATCAGCCGCACCTATCACCTGGCGCTGGAGCGGCGCAAAGGCGAAATGGGCCAGTTCCTCAATACCTTTGCGGCCCTGCTGCAGGCGATAATCGCCCGTGATCATCAGGCCGTTCGTCAGGTGTTGCTGGGGTACGGTGAGCACAATTGCCAGCTGGTGCTGGCCGCATTGGCCGAGTCCTAAGGAAGGCAGCGCATGCGGCTCAAGTGCATCAAGCTCGCGGGGTTTAAATCCTTCGTTGATCCAACCACCGTCAACTTCCCCAGCAATATGGCGGCGGTGGTCGGGCCCAATGGTTGCGGCAAGTCGAACATCATCGACGCCGTGCGCTGGGTAATGGGCGAGAGTTCGGCGAAGAACCTGCGTGGCGAGTCGATGACCGACGTCATCTTCAATGGCTCGAACACGCGCAAGCCGGTCACCCAGGCCTCCATTGAGCTGATCTTCGACAACTCCGACGGCACCCTGACGGGCGAATACGCGGCCTATGCCGAGATCTCCATCCGCCGCCGGGTTACCCGCGACAGCCAGAACACCTACTTCCTCAACGGCATCAAGTGCCGCCGGCGCGACATCACCGACATCTTCCTCGGCACCGGCCTGGGCCCACGTAGTTACTCGATTATCGAGCAGGGCATGATCAGCAAGCTGATCGAAGCCAAGCCCGAGGACCTGCGCAATTTCATCGAAGAGGCCGCCGGCATCTCCAAGTACAAGGAGCGCCGCCGCGAAACCGAGAGCCGCATCCGCCGTACCCACGAGAACCTGGCGCGCCTGACCGACCTGCGTGAAGAACTGGAGCGCCAGCTCGATCGCTTGCATCGCCAGGCTCAGTCAGCGGAAAAATATCAGGAATATAAAGCCGAAGAGCGTCAGCTCAAGGCGCAGCTCACGGCTTTGCGTTGGCAGGCGTTGAACCAGCAGGTCGGTAGCCGCGAGGCGCTGATTAGTAGCCAGGAGGTTGCTTTCGAAGCGCTGGTAGCCGAGCAGCGCAATGCCGACGCGAGTATTGAACGACTGCGTGATGGTCACCATGAACTGAGTGAGCGCTTTAACCTGGTGCAGGGGCGTTTTTATTCGGTCGGCGGTGATATTGCCCGTATCGAGCAAAGCATCCAGCACGGCCAGCAACGCTTGCGTCAACTGCAGGACGATCTCAACGAGGCCGAGCGCGCGCGCCTGGAAACCGAGTCGCACCTGGGCCATGACCGCACCTTGCTGGCGACCCTTGATGAAGAGTTGCACATGCTCTTGCCTGAGCAAGAGCTGACTGCCGCCGCAGCGGAAGAGTCTGCAGCCGTACTGGAAGACTGCGAAAGCGCCATGCATGGCTGGCAGGAACAGTGGGACGGTTTCAACCAGCGCAGCGCCGAGCCACGGCGGCAGGCCGAGGTGCAGCAGTCGCGGATTGCCCAGCTGGAGCAGAGTCTTGAGCGTTTGGCCGAACGGCAGCGCCGTCTCAGCGATGAGCTGCAGCAATTGGCGGCCGACCCGGAAGATGCTGCGATTATCGAGTTGAGCGAAGAAATTGCGGCCAGTGAAATCAGCCTGGAAGACCTGCAGAGCGAAGAGCAGCAGCAGGCCGAACATTTGCAGCAGCTGCGCAATGACTTGCAGCAAAGCGGCCAGGCCCAGCAGCAGGCGCAAGGTGAGTTGCAACGCCTAAATGGTCGCCTGGCCTCACTGGAAGCCTTGCAGCAGGCCGCTCTCGATCCCGGCAAGGGCGTAGGCGACTGGCTGCGCGACCAGCAACTGAGCGAGCGGCCGCGCTTAGCCGAAGGCTTACGCGTTGAAGCGGGTTGGGAGCTGGCGGTGGAAACCGTGCTGGGGGCTGACCTGCAGGCCGTGCTGCTGGATGACTTTAACAGCCTGGATTTCGCCGGCTTGAGCCAGGGCGATTTGCGTCTAGTCAGCCCGGGCAAGAACGGTGCGCGGGTGGCCGGCAGTTTGCTGGATAAGGTCGAAGCCAGTGTCGATCTGGCTCCCTGGCTGGGTCAGGTCAAGCCGGTGCAGAGCCTGGATGAAGCGCTGGCCGCACGCTTAAGCCTGGCTGAGGGTGAAAGCCTGATCAGCCGTGACGGCTATTGGGTGGGTCGGCATTTTTTGCGGGTGCGGCGCGCCAGCGAAGCGGAAAGTGGCGTGTTGGCCCGTGGCCAGGAAATTCAACGTCTGAGTTTGGACTGTGAGGAGCGTGAGGCGGCGCTGGCTTTGCTCGATGAGCGCTTGGTGCATTTGCGCGAAAGCCAGCGCACCCAAGAAGAACAGCGCGAGCAGCAGCGTCGCCAGGCACAAGAGCAAGCGCGGCGCCTTGCTGAGCTGAAAGCGCGGCTGTCGGCCGGGCAAGCGAAGGTCGAGCAACTGGTGCTGCGGCGTAAGCGCCTGGACAGCGAGCTGCTTGAGCTGAGCGAACAGCGAGAAATCGAACATGAACAGTTGGGTGAGTCGCGCCTGCATCTGCAGGACGCCCTGGATGCCATGGCCTCTGACAACGATGAGCGGGAAAGCCTGCTGGCACGGCGTGACAGCTTGCGTGAGCGCCTCGATCGCGTTCGCCAGGAAGCTCGCCAGCACAAGGATCACGCCCACCAGCTAGCCGTGCGCCTGGGTTCGTTGCAAGCCCAGCATGACTCGACCCAGCAAGCCTTGCAGCGTCTTGAGTTACAGGCCGAGCGCCTGCACGAGAAACGCGAGCAGCTCGACCTTAATCTGGAGGAGGGCGCTGCACCGCTGGAAGAGCTGCGCATGAAGCTTGAAGAACAGCTCGATAAGCGCATGGCCGTTGAAGACGAACTCAAACTGGCGCGCCTGGCCCTGGAAGATGCCGATCGTGAACTGCGTGACGCGGAAAAGCGCCGCACCCAGGCCGAACAGCAGGCGCAGTTACTGCGTGGTCAGTTGGAGCAGCAGCGGATGGACTGGCAATCCCTCAGCGTACGCCGTAAAGCGCTGCAGGAGCAGTTGCTGGAAGACAATTACGACCTGCATGGGGTGCTCGCCAGCTTGCCGGTCGAGGCCAGTGAGAAAGCCTGGGAAGATGAGCTTGAGCGTCTGGCTGCGCGTATCCAGCGCCTGGGGCCGATCAACCTGGCGGCAATTGACGAATACCAGCAGCAGTCTGAACGCAAACGCTACCTGGATGCACAGAATGCCGATCTGGTGGAGGCGTTGGATACGCTGGAAAACGTCATCCGCAAGATCGACAAGGAAACCCGCAATCGCTTCAAGGAAACCTTCGAGCAAATCAACGCGGGCTTGCAGGCGTTATTCCCGAAGGTCTTCGGCGGTGGCAACGCCTACTTGCAGCTGACCGGTGAAGACCTGCTGGATACCGGGGTAACGATCATGGCGCGCCCGCCGGGCAAGAAGAACAGCACCATTCATTTGTTGTCTGGTGGGGAGAAGGCGCTCACCGCATTGGCGCTGGTCTTTGCCATCTTCAAACTCAACCCGGCACCGTTCTGCATGCTCGACGAAGTCGATGCGCCACTGGATGATGCCAACGTTGGGCGTTATGCCCGATTGGTTAAAGAAATGTCAGAAACCGTGCAGTTTATCTATATCACCCACAACAAAATCGCCATGGAAATGGCCGATCAATTGATGGGCGTGACCATGCATGAGCCGGGTTGTTCGCGTCTGGTGGCGGTAGATGTTGAAGAAGCCCTGGCGTTGGTCGAGTCCTGATGCGCGAGGCGGTGTAAAGTTGTCTTTCGTCGTGCTAGCTTAATGCGCATTGTTATTAAGCCTATCTGTTAAGGCAGGGAAAGGCCTGTCAGAACATGGGCTTGGCGTCACGTAAAAGAATTAGCAAAATGGCCTTGGATGGCCTTTTTCATCACATTATTTTTAGGGGTTAAGGTATTTCATGGAATTCGGTCTGCGCGAGTGGCTGATTGTCATCGGCATTATTGTGATCGCCGGCATCTTGTTTGATGGCTGGCGGCGAATGCGCGGTGGCAAGGGCAAACTTAAGTTCAAACTTGACCGCAGTTTTGCCAACCTGCCGGATGATGAAGATGATCCCAATCTGCTCAGCCAGCCGCGGGTTATTGATCGCAACCATGAGCCGGCTTTTGATGAGCAGGATCTGCCGTCGTTAAGCGCTCGTGAGTTGAACCGTCGCAGCGCCGAACCGCAGCAGGGGGACCTTAATCTGGGCCAGGAAGAGCCTGTCCCCACATTGCTCAACCCGGTTGATGGCGAGGTGGCTAAACCTTCGAACCAGGCTAAACAAAGCGCTAAAGAGTTGCCGCCGGTTGAGGAAGTCTTGGTCATTCATGTCATTGGCCGCGATGAAGAGGGCTTCAAAGGCCCGGCGTTGTTACAGAATATTCTGGAAAGTGGCCTGCGTTTTGGTGAAATGGATATCTTCCACCGTCACGAAAGCATGGCCGGTAATGGCGAAGTCCTGTTCTCCATGGCCAATGCACTGAAGCCTGGCACCTTTGATCTCGATGACATTGAGGGTTTCAGCACCCGTGCGGTGAGCTTCTTCCTTGGCTTGCCAGGCCCGCGCCACCCCAAGCAGGCGTTTGATGTAATGGTGGCGGCTGCGCGTAAATTGGCCCATGAACTCAATGGCGAGTTGAAGGATGATCAGCGCAGCGTGATGACTGCGCAAACTATCGAGCATTACCGCCAGCGCATTGTCGAATACGAGCGCAAGCAACTGACCAATAAGCGCTGAATTAACCCGTGAAGTAGAAAGAGCAGCCAAGGCTGCTCTTTTCGTTTGAGAGCACACCGCAATGACCGACGCCTCTATTGCCGCCCAGCGCATTCTGCAACTGCGAGCCGAACTGGATGGGCATAACTATCGCTATCACGTACTCGATGAGCCGAGTGTTCCGGACGCCGAATATGACCGCCTGTTCCATGAGCTAAAAGCCCTGGAGGCGGACTACCCGGCGCTGGTTACTGCGGATTCGCCAACCCAGCGGGTAGGCAGCCTGGCGCTTTCGGCCTTTGGCGAGATCAAGCATGAAGTACCGATGCTCAGCCTGGGCAATGCCTTCGAAGAAACCGACCTGCTGGATTTTGACCGTCGGGTGCGCGAGGGGCTGGATCTACCTGCGGGCGACTTGTTTGGCGGCGGCGCCGAGGTTGAGTACAGCTGCGAGCCTAAGCTCGACGGCCTGGCCGTCAGCCTGTTGTACCGTGATGGTTTGCTGGTGCGCGGCGCGACGCGCGGTGATGGCAGTACAGGCGAGGACATCAGCGTCAACGTGCGCACCATTCGTAATGTGCCGCTAAAACTGCAGGGCGAAGGTTGGCCAGCGGTGCTTGAGGTGCGTGGCGAAGTCTTTATGTCCAAGGCCGGCTTTGCCGCGCTTAACGCACGGCAACTGGAGCAGGGCGGCAAGACCTTCGCCAATCCACGTAACGCGGCGGCGGGCAGCTTGCGTCAGCTGGACTCAAAAATTACCGCCAGCCGTCCACTGGAGTTCTGCTGCTATGGCATCGGTCAGGTGCAGGGTGAGTTGCCGGCAACGCATATCGGCATTCTTGAGGCGCTAAAGCAGTGGGGTATGCCGATCAGTCGTGAGCTGAAGCTGGCCAAAGGCGCAGATGAATGCCTGGCGTATTACCGCGACATAGGCGAACGGCGTGAGTCGCTCGCCTATGAAATCGATGGCGTGGTATTCAAGGTCAATAGTCTGGCCTCTCAGCGCGAACTGGGCTTCCGGGCCCGCGAGCCGCGCTGGGCGATTGCCCACAAATTTCCGGCCTTGGAAGAGCTGACCGAACTGCTGGATGTGGAGTTTCAGGTCGGCCGCACTGGCGCCGTCACGCCTGTGGCGCGCTTGAAACCGGTCAAGGTGGCCGGCGTCACCGTTTCCAATGCCACGCTGCACAATATGGATGAAGTGGCGCGCCTGGGCGTGATGATTGGCGATACGGTGATTATCCGCCGCGCCGGTGATGTGATCCCCCAGGTGGTGCAGGTGGTGCTTGAGCGGCGTCCTGCGGATGCCAGGGCCGTGCAGATCCCCGAAAGCTGCCCAGTCTGCGGTTCGCATGTTGAGCGCACCCAGTTGGTTAAGCGCAGTAAGGGCAAGGAAACCTTCAGTGAAGGCTCGGTGTACCGCTGTGTCGGCCGTTTGGCCTGTGCTGCTCAGCTCAAGCAGGCGATCATTCATTTCGTCTCGCGGCGCGCTATGGATATTGAAGGCCTGGGCGACAAGACCATTGAGCAACTGGTTGATGAGGGGCTCATCACCTCACCAGCCGACCTGTACCGGCTCACGTACGAGCAGATCATCAACCTGGAGGGCTTTGCCGAGGTTTCCTGCAACAAGCTGCTGCAGGCCATTGCGGACAGCAAACAGCCCAGCCTGGCGCGCTTTATTTACGCCCTTGGCATACCTGATGTGGGTGAAGAGACGGCCAAGGTGCTGGCACGCGTATTGGCTTCGCTGGAGCGTGTTCAGCAAGCCCTCCCCGAGGTGCTGACCTACCTGCCGGATATCGGCCTTGAGGTGGCGTATGAGATCCACAGCTTCTTTGCAGACAGCCATAACCAGCAGGTGATTGCGGCGTTGCTGGCCAGCGATGAGTGTGGCCTGGCGCTCCAGGGGCAGGGCGAGCTCAGCGCCGAGTTCAGCGCCAGCGCTACGTTGGCGGGCATGCTCGATAAATTGCACATACCGTCAGTAGGCCCCGGTGGTGCGCAGAAGCTGGCGGATAAGTTCACCAGCCTGGAAGCCATCTTGGCGGCTGATTGGCTGGATATGCGGCAAACCTTGCCGGAGAAGCAAGCCAAAGCAGTGCGCGAATTTTTCGATAATGCGGCCAATGCCGAGCGCGCCCGCGCTATCGAGGCTCAGCTGCAAGCCTTTGGCATGCACTGGCACAGCGAGAAGAAAGTCATTGCAGGCTTGCCCCTGGCTGGGCAGACCTGGGTGCTGACTGGCAGCCTGGAGATCATGAGCCGCGATATCGCCAAGGCGAAGCTGGAAAGCCTGGGGGCTAAAGTGGCGGGTTCGGTGTCAGCGAAAACCAGCTGTGTGGTGGCGGGGCCTGGTGCCGGCTCGAAGTTGGCGAAAGCCAGCGAGTTAGGGCTGCGGGTAATGGATGAGGCGCAGTTTCTGTCAGCCTTGGCGGGCTTCGGCCTCTAGCCAGTACGGCCCCAAGTAAAGCCTGGGGCTGGACACCGCACTGAACGCTTGTGTTGTCGGTTGAGTCGCTTGCCTAGTGCCTTTAAGCAGGCACCAGGCAAGGTGCGATCAGTCGCCGCGGTATTCGCAGCCGCTGGTGCAGGTCTCGTGGATGCGAATGCGCGACAGTTCAGGCAGCAGTGGTTTGAGTTGCTGCCAGATCCACTTGGCCAGCACTTCACTGGTGGGGTTTTCCAGGCCAGGAATGTCGTTCAGGTAGTTGTGGTCGAGTTGCTCATACAGCGGCTTAAAGATCGCCTTGATCTCGGAGAAGTCACGAATCCAGCCGGTATAGGGGTCAACTTCGCCTTCGATATACACCGCCACTTTGAAGGAGTGGCCATGCAAACGGCCGCACTTGTGACCTTCAGGGACGTGAGGCAGGCGATGCGCGGCCTCGAACATAAACTCTTTGAACAGTTCCACGGAATTTCTCTCAGGTGTACGCGGCTAACAGCACGCTTAGCAAGGCGCGAATGTTACCAGCTCACGCGCGGTTAACCGAGTGTTGCGAGAATTGGATACAGTTTTATGGCTGGTTGCGCTCCAGTCGATAGCTGCTGACGGCCTCGTAGACCGCCTTTCTCAGGCGGTTTATGCCGCCAATCGGGCGATGTTCGGGGAGCGCATGCCAAGGGTTGAAGGCCAGGTTGTCACAGAGCAGGTTCTGCTCGCGGCTATCAAAATCCTGCGCCGGGACTTTAATCCTGGCGACCGTTTCATAGGGCGAGATGGCTTCGCTCCATTCGACGCTGGGGTCTTCGATAGGCATGTAGTATTCAGGGTTCTGCCGTTGCACCTGCAGGGCAAAGCAGGCCGGTACACGGTCCAGCGACAGCTGCCGATATAGCGCGGCGCGCAGGAAGTTCGGTAAGGCGTGGTTTGGTTCAGGCAGTTGATAGTCCGGGCAGGCTTCTGGTTGAGGAATCACCCTGTACTTGATGTTGTGCTCACCTAGCTTGAACGGGGCGATGGAGTTGTAGGTGGTCGCCAGCGGGGTGTGCGGGGCTGGGGCTAGGGTGCGCAGGGCAATGATCAGGTGGCGGATTTCCCAGGTACTCGGGTTCCAGCTGGGTAAAAAAGCCATGATCTTTTTGCCATCAGCCTGGGCCGCGAAGTTGCTCTGGTATTCAGCCACGTCACGCACAAAAAAGGCCGTGTGGTTGAACATCACAAAATCTTGTTCGCCTGCGTGCTGCGGGCTTTGGCTGAGCTTCTCTCCCGGCACATCCAGCAGTTTGATTGCCATGCCTCGCGCATCACGGGCTCTGTCGAACTGTGGGTAGGCGTTACCGTTGGACAGGCGCATCCAAGCTTGCCAGGTTTTCCCCGGCTCACTGAATACGCCGCGCTGCAAGCTGCTGTGCAGATCGCTGTTAACGGTGACTTCAGCCTTTACACAGCCATGTGCTTTGGCGTGCGCGTCGCGCAGCACACGGGTGTTGTCGCGGTGCTGCTCAACCACACGGATGGCATCTTCGATGATGCCTTGCGTCAGTGCAGCTTCATCGGCGGGGATTTGCTCTTCACTGGCCACCGGGCCGGAGAACTTCCGCTCGTAGTAAGCGGCTCCGATGGCCCAAC
Organism: uncultured Pseudomonas sp.; assembly: GCF_943846705.1. Taxonomy (NCBI): domain Bacteria; kingdom Pseudomonadati; phylum Pseudomonadota; class Gammaproteobacteria; order Pseudomonadales; family Pseudomonadaceae; genus Pseudomonas; species uncultured Pseudomonas sp. The sequence goes on from NZ_OX044366.1 coordinate 3,234,708, forward strand.
CCCCCAGGCCGATTACCAGTACAAGCAGCAGTAACGTGCCCAGTACACGGCCGAAGCCCAGCCAAAGTCGTTTTAACATGGTCAATTCCTTTGCGTTGTTCTTTGTGGCGCTCTCAAGCCGTGCGCCGTTCAGTTCTGGCACGCCGGGCCAGGCGTCCAGGCTTTGGCTTTGACCGGCTGTAGTTGCTGCTCCAGCGCCGGGTTACCCAGCACCTTGAGGTATTCGACCAGCGCCCAGCGCTCTTCCGGTTGCAGGGCGCGGCCGACCACTCCGCCCTGACGGCAACCGGCGCGGAACTCATGGCCGCGGTTACTGTTGCCAGTCACCTGGGTGTCCAGCAGGAAACCGCCGCTGAATCGCTCACTGTTGTAGCCAACCTGCTTGGGGTTGAATTCGAAGTTACCCAGCCAAAACTGGGTTTGCCGTTCTGATACGGGCGATAACAGCTGAAACAAGGTCGGCACCGAACCATTATGTAAAAACGGCGGGGTGGCCCAGATGCCATCCAGTGGCCGGGCTTTGTAGCCACGTTTTTCCTGCACGCCAATCGGTAGGCCATAACCGTCCATGCGCCAGCGCTCACGGTCGGAGATAGCCGCATCCTGATAGGCGCGGTTTTCTACATAGGCGGTGATATAGGCCAGGGCCTTGGCGCTGGAGACACTGCGCATTTCGATATCGTCTACCGTCGCGCCAAACAGGCGCACATCCAGTTTGCTTAGTTCGGCTTTGCTCCAACCCAGTTTGCTGATATCGAAGCGGTGGTCGGCAATGTTGTCCGCGGTGGTTGAGTCGGTGCCGACGATTGAGGTCGGCACCACGCGCATGCGCCATTCAGGTTTGCGCGACGGGGCAAAGCTGTCATCGGTTTTTTTCGGGTCAGGCGCGTGGCAATACGCACAGTTCTCGGTGTACAGGGCGCGGCCACGGCTGGCCAGCGCCAAGTCGACCTTGCCGAATACGTCTTCCGGCCAGGCGGGTGGCTGCAGTTGCTTGAGGTTTTTTTCCAGGGTGCGCAAGTCGCGCAGGCGCACGCTTGAGCTGTAGCGCTCAGCTTCTGCAACGGGGTGGCCATCAGGATTGAATAGACGCAGGGTGGCGCCGACCCCCAGCGCTTCGCCGACATTGCGCGCCATGGGCTGCATGGCTGAGCCGTTCCACTGCACCCAGTCGAATTTCCAGATATCCCAGAGCTGCGGGTAACTTACCGGCGCATTGGCCACCCGGTAATTGCTCGGGTCGATGGCGTCGCCAAACACGCTGTTGGCGATACGCCCGAAAGCATCGGTACGGCCAAAGCCTTCTTCGGTGGGATAGAGGCCACGGTGCCAGTCATTGAAGGCTGTGCCCAGTAGGCGGTCGAGCACTATTTTGTAGTCGCGGCGCAGTTGTGCCTTATGGCTGCTGTATTCATCACCTAACACCTGTTTGGCGAAACGGCGGAATTTCAGCGGGTTGTAATAGGTGAACACCATGCTCATGCCGAGTGCCTGGCCAAAGCTGCCGCCACGCAGGGTGGGTACGGTGGACGCCAGCGAGTGCAGTGCTGCGCCGCCGTCAATCCGCACGGCCTGGCCTTTATAGCGCAGCTCGCCGGTGTGGCACGCTGCGCAGCTGATATCCAGGTAATGCTCGCCTGTTTCGGCGTCGGCGTGCCGAGCAAAACCAACCGGCAGGTTGCCCGGGTTGAGCGGCGTGGCTTGCTGGGCGGGGTCGATGAGGAAGCCGAAACGGGCGAGGTAATCCGGTGCGGCGAATTTGTCGGTGCTGAGGGGCAGCTCCAGAGCGCTGAACCATTCGTAGCGCAGGCCTTTCACCTGAGTGCCCTGGGGCGTGTAGTAGTAGGTCTGGCGCTTCTCTGCCGACCACTGATCAAGGTAGTGCAACGTGTCGGGCTGTTGATAAACCGGCAGATTGGGGTTAGCGATGAAATACAGGGCGATCAGTAGCCCAGCAACCAGCAACCCTAGAAGCCCATACAGCGTTCGGCGGAGAATGTGCATTGATACGTCCTTGTGACTCTTATTGTTTGTACGTTTTATGCCAACTGCAGCCGCGCATGGCAAGCAACCATTGTTGAGCTCATGCGGGATTCCCTTCGAGTTCCGCCGAAGATGGCTTTAAAGTACGGTGTATTCAGGATTGATTGACAGGAGCAGGGCCATGCATCCATTTGACGCGCCGCAGCCACCGAAATTGGCGTTGCTGCTGGGCTATATGGGCCTGGTGCCTTTTGTAAGCGGGGCTTTGGGTATTTGGGTCACCCCGGAGGGCTGGCGGGTGTTGGTGCTGGCGGCACTGCTGGATTATGCGGCGGTGATTCTGGCGTTTATGGGGGCGATCCACTGGGGCCTGGCCATGCGCGCAGAAGTTGCCAGCGAGCCGGCGCAGATGCAATTAGGCTTGTCCGTAATACCGCCCTTGCTGGGTTGGTTGGCGATCAGTGGCGGCTTGCCCATCGATTTGGCCTTGCCCTTATGCTTGCTGGCGTTCGGCGGCCTATATGCCGCTGATTTGCGGGCAGTTAAACTGGGCCTGGCTCCGCACTGGTACATCGGCCTGCGCCGCCCCCTGACGATTATCGTGTGCCTGAGCCTGCTATTGGCGTGGGCCAGTGTGCTGCTGCGTTGAGCTGAGCCAGACTGCCACGGCACTCAGGGTTTGTTCGCGACGTTGTACCCAGTTGCCCTTAACACTCAGCAGTGGCTGTTGGTGTAAGCGCAACCAGTGCTCGCACTGCTGATAGAAGGCCAGCCGTTGCGCCAGTTCCGGCTGGCAGCGTTGGCCATCATCGACCCAAGGTACATCGAGAGGGTCGAGTAGCAAATGCAGGTGGTAGTCGCGCTCAAGCAAGGCTTGCTCGATCCAGGCCGGGCAGTCGCCAAACAGCGTCTGGCTCCAGAGCAGATTACTCAGCAAGTGGGTGTCGAGAATCAGCAGTTCGGGGCGCGCCGCTCTAGCCTGGTCTTCCCAGGCTAATTGGCCTTGAGCAATGGCAGTGATATCGGCGTAACAGGTATCACGCTGCTCGCGCTCGATAAAGTGGCGCACGTATTCGCCCACCAGTTGCCCGCCAAAGGTTGCCTGGATTTGCCCGGCCAACCAGCTTTTGCCGCTGGACTCCGGCCCTGTCAGAACCAGCACCTTCATGCGCAGGCCAGGGCGCGATCACGGCGCCAGGTCAGCCAGCCATTAACTGCCAGCAAGGTGAATACCCCATACAGCGCCGCCGTCGGGTAAAGACCCTGTTGCACAAACAGGGCAACAAACAGCAGGTCCAGAATGATCCACAGGGGCCAGCATTCGACCCGTTTCTGAGCCATCCATACTTGGGCCACCAGGCTGAACGCGCTGAGTGCCGCATCCTGCCACGGCGCTGAAGCGTCGGTGAACGTGGCCATCAGGTAACCGAGAATAAGTGCCGCGACGGCGCCGATCGCAAGACTAGCCAGTATGCCTTGCTGGCTTAGTCGGCTGACCTGTACACCGCTATGACTGCTGCCGCCTCGTGTCCATTGCCACCAGCCGTAGCCTTGTAGAACGGCATACACGCCCTGCAGCAACATGTTCGAGTACAGTTTGCCGTCATAAAAAATCCAGGCGTACATCAACACCATCACTAGGCCCAGTGGCCAACACCAGCGGTTCTGTCGTACGGTTAGCCAGACGGCCCATACGCCAAGGGCTGAAGCGATAAGTTCTAGAGTCGACACAGTGCACCGATTAAACAGCTATAAACAGCCGGCGATTGTAGCGACTGTCACGCGTGACGTCTTGGCTGCAAAGCGGCGTATGCCGGCCGGATGGCAAAGGTGCTAGAGGTGCGCTTAGACGGCAAAGTGCTAGCGACAGCGTGGCAATGTGCCAAGCTACGGGCGGGCCGTTCGGCAATTCAGTGGGGTTACCGAGCAGCGCTCAAGGTTTATGGGGGTTTCATCAAACCGCTGTTGCCGTGAATCAAACGCCCGCCAGGTGCAGCACCAGTTTGACTACAGCGAAGATCACCAGCACAAACACGACGGTGAACAGCACGCCGAGGATGATGAAGTGACTCGGTTTGCCACGTGAAAAATCACGGCTACGGTTCTTCCCGCTCTGCACCCCGAGCGCGGCACTTAATACGCTTTGCAGCATTTCCCAAAGCGTCAACGGTTTGTCTTGTTCATCGTCCATCATGCAGTCCTCCTGTGCACACAGCTTAGCTGCTAGCGCTGCTAAGGCTAGGCTTCAGGCTTGTTGATGCGCTCGGTGGATGCCGGGTATTGCACTAATTTGCTTGACGGTCGACGCGGTCGTTGCAGTAACTCACCGGCACAATTCGGACAGGTGCCTTGTAGGGTGTGGGCACATGCTCGGCAAAAAGTGCACTCGAATGAGCAGATCAGCGCATCGGTTGAATCCGCGGGAAGGTCACGGTCACAGTTTTCACAGTTGGGGCGCAATTGCAGCATGGCAGGCTCCTAGTAAAGGCTCAGCCTGCTGAGCATAAACGCTCTTGCTCAAGTGCAGAAAATGCTTCGATGCGACTATGGGCACATGCAGTGCGCAATAAGGGAGGTTAAGGGCTCTGCTTAAGAAAGGGCCGATAGGCCGTACAGAGCCCTTGCGAGGGGCGCGGATTACTCCGGCATGCTCCACGGCTCCAAGCTGAAGCCTTGCTGACTAAGTTGTTCACGGGACTGCTTGAGCAGGTCGGCAAACTGCACAGGATCGCTGTAAATGTTGCTGGACAGCTGAGTGCGGCCGAGCAGTCGGGTGCTGGTACGGTCGATTACACTCAGGCTGAGGTTGCCAGTACCATCTTGCGGGGCCCAGGCCACGCATTGGAAAGGTTGAAAGGCGCGGTCGGCAATCAGCAAAGCTTCGTTAAAACGCAGCGGTGCGTTCATGGGGTCGGTTTCTCCGAGGTGATCCCAAATACACAAGAGCAAGCGCTTGACTCACGCTTGCCAGTCATAGCTGTTGATGAACGAAGTTGACTAAGAAGTCACATGTTGGCCAAAAAATGCACGTAATTGTCCGATAACTAACACGCTTGTCGGATCAACGAGTAGGGAAGGGTGAATACGCGCTGCATCTTGGCAGCCGCGACCATGCCTGGATGATTGACCTGATCGCAGCCACGGATTGTCAAAGTGCTTGTAGGCACTCGCCCAGTCGGCCGGTTTCGACCAGTTCGAGAAACTCATCGCCCAGTCGCTGGCTCTCGCTCATGGCTGTGCGCCAATAGCGTTCGCGACCGGCATCATCGTCCAGGTAACGGCTGAAATCCTTGCGGTCTGGGAGTTTGCCGTGGGGCAGGCGTGCCAGGTAGTCACGTGAGGGGGCGAGTAACAGCACATCCTGTAGACGACCAGCATCGCCGCGCCGCCAGGGCATGCTTTTGTCGAACCAGCCGGGGATGACCTTGTCGGTGAAATGAGGGTAGAGCACGATGTCATCGCCGCTGTAAGGCAGGTCGAGGTGGTAATCGAGCAGGCCGCCATCGCGGTAGGTGCCGGGGCCGGCACCCGGTATATCGCGCACCCCTTGCATGATCATCGGGATCGAACCCGAGGCCAGCAGCGCATGACGCAAGTTGCCGCTATCGAGTTGCAAGTAGCGTGAAGGAAAGTCATTCAGCGCGGCCAATGGCGGCGCCAGGCGCGCATCATGCAAAATCACCCGTTCAAAGTGTTTGCCCAGGCGCGGGCGGCCCAGCAGGTTACTGCCAATTACCGAAGACAAACCCAGGCCGAGCGCGCCACGATGATCGTGCTGCAGCAGGCCATGGCTTTTCACCACAACTATATTCAGGCGGTAGTGGGGGTTGCTAAGAATGCTTGCCTCGTCGTTGCCGAGTAGCTGTTCGAGCATCAGGCTACAGCTGCTCGACACCTGCGCCATGCTCACGCCTTTGGCAAAGCGCTGCGAGGTATACAGCTCGCCAAGGCGGCGCAGGCCGGCAGCTGCATCTGGCAAGCAAGCACTGGCGAAACGCCAGGAGCCGATGGACGCACCAATCAGCGAGCGTTCACGGGGCGCACGTTGCAGCCAATCACCAAACAGTGCCAGGTCCAGCCCTTGAATACCCAGCGCCTTCGGCCCGCCAGCGGCTCCTGGCAGAATACCGACGTCGGCCGGCTGTAGCCCCTGCTCGCGAATGCGGGCGAGGGCGCGTTTGCCGGCTTTAATAGTCAGAGCAGGGGACTTGATTACTATCGCACTCATGTGGGCCTCTATCGCGCAGGCTGCGATTATAGAGCGCCTGCCACTGAGGCCAAGCGACTTCAGCATATGAATGAGTAGGCATGCCTGGGAGAGTCAGGTGGCGCTATAAGAGGCTTCAGCGCATTCAGCTTGAATTAAGTCGTGTTGAGTAACCTGGACTTCTTAGAAAGCCAACGCCATAAGGAACTTAAAGATGAATACATTGACTGCTGTTTTTGCCACTGCTGCCCTGAGCCTGACTGTCGGTTTGGCACAAGCTCGTGACTTAGGCCCGGATGAAACGCTGAAACTGCGTGACGCCGGCACCATCCAGCCCTTCGAAAAACTCAATGCTACTGCCCTGGCGCTACACCCTGGCAGTAAGGCTGAAGACACTGAACTGGAAGAAGAATACGGCCGTTACGTTTACCAGGTCGAAGTGCGTGACGCCCAAGGAGTGCAATGGGATGTTGAACTGGACGCCACTAACGCTCAAGTTCTGAAAAACCAGCGAGACGACTGATGCCCCCCAGCCCTTGGTGTACACGCATATGTCTAACCGGGCTGCTGCTGGCGTTAGCATTCAGCAGCAGTGCGCGTGAGCTCGATCAGGATGAAGCATTACGGCTACGTCGCGAGGGGCAAATCCTGCCACTGGAACAGGTGCTGCAGATGGCTATGCAAAGCCATCCCGGTGCCGTTCTACTGGAAGTCGAGTTGGAAGAAGAGGACGGCGTATTGGTTTACGAAGTCGAATTGATCACCGAGCAAGGTATTGTGCGCGAGTTAGAACTGCACGCCAGCACCGGCGAAGTGCTCAAGGATGAGGTGGAAGACTGAGATGCGCCTATTGCTGGTTGAAGACCATGTACCGCTGGCCGACGAGCTGCTGGTCAGCTTAACCCGCAAAGGTTATGCCGTTGATTGGCTAGCCGATGGCCGGGACGCTGCTTACCAAGGTGTCTCCGAGCCATATGACCTGATCATTCTCGACCTCGGCTTGCCAGGCAAGCCGGGATTGCAAGTGCTGCAGGAGTGGCGCGCCGGCGGCCTTGCTACACCGGTATTGATCCTCACCGCTCGCAGCTCGTGGGCCGAGCGCATAGAGGGGCTTAAAGCTGGAGCGGATGATTACCTGAGCAAACCATTTCACCCGGAAGAGCTGCAGCTGCGTATCCAGTCACTGTTGCGCCGCGCCCATGGTCTGGCCAACCAACCGCAACTGGAAGCGGCAGGTCTGCAGCTGGACGAAAGCCGGCAAACCGTTAAACGCCAGGATGAAGAGGTGCAACTGACCGCTGCCGAGTTTCGCTTGCTGCGCTACTTCATGCTGCATGCCGGGCAGTTGCTCCCCAAAAGTCACCTTGCCGAACACCTGTATGACGGTGAGAGCGAGCGCGACTCGAATGTGATTGAAGTGCACGTCAACCACCTGCGGCGCAAGCTGGGCCGCGAGATCATTGAAACCCGACGCGGTCAGGGTTATCGCTTCAGCGGGGATGTTGCTTGAGATCGATTCAGCGGCGTTTGAGCCTGGGGCTGATCAGCGTACTGCTGATTATTGGTCTGCTGCTGGCGCAAAGTAGCCTATGGCTGTTTGATCACAGCCTGCGCAGTTATTTGCAGACAACCCTGCAGGATGAAACGCAAACGTTGCTGGGCGCGGTGGTTCGTGGCCCCAACGGTTTACAATTGGATGAACGACGCCTGAGCGCGGCTTACAAACGGCCGTATTCGGGCTTGTATTTTCGCATTGATCTGGCGGCGCACAGCTGGCGTTCGCGCTCGCTTTGGGACAGTGAAATGCAACCGGCTGAACGCGCTGGATTGCAGAGTGCCCTGAGTGATGGGCCGCAAGGTCAGCAGTGGCTGGTGTACCGCGCTGACTATCAGCGTTATGGCCAGGCGATCGTAATTCACGTGGCACGCGACTACACGCCGATGCTTTACAGCTTCCGTCAGGTGCAAAGAGTTGTCTTGGGCCTGGGGGTTGTCGCTCTCGTGCTGATTCTGTTGCTGCAGCGACTGATTGTCGGTCGCGCGCTGCGGCCGCTGGAGCAGACTCGCCAACAAATCATGCAGCTGCAGCAGGGCCAACGGACTCAGCTGGATCAGCACGTACCGCAGGAGCTGGAGCCACTTGTAGCACAGATCAATCACCTGCTGAGGCATACCGAAGACACCCTCAAACGCTCACGCAATGCCTTGGGTAATCTTGGCCATGCATTGAAAACGCCTTTGGCTGTGCTGGTTAGCCTGGCCAGCCGTGAAGAGCTGAAGCAGTTGCCGCAATTGCGTGAAAACCTAAATGCGCAGCTGCAACAGATTGAACAGCGTATCGCGCGTGAATTGGCTCGTGCGCGGTTAGCCGGCGAAGCCCTGCCGGGCGCGCACTTCGACTGCGCCAGCGAGCTACCTGAGCTGTTTTCAACTTTGGTCATGATCCATGGTAATCACCTAGAGCTGGCCTGGCAGGCCGAGCCTGGATTGCGCCTGCCTTGGGACCGTGAGGACCTGTTGGAGCTGCTCGGCAATCTGTTGGATAACGCTTGCAAATGGGCAAATAGCCAAGTGCAGCTGCACATCAGCCGGCAGGCTGGCGGTTATCAATTACTGATTGATGATGATGGCCCAGGCATCGCCGCCGCACAGCGCGACGAGGTGCTCAGTCGTGGCAGCCGGCTGGATCAGCAGGTCGCGGGGCATGGCCTGGGCTTGGGTATCGTGCGCGATATCGTCGAGGTCTGGGCTGGGCAGTTGCGGCTGGACGATAGTCCGTTGGGTGGGTTGCGCGTTACGCTGGTGCTGCCCGAGAAGCGCACCTGAGCTCAGCCGGTGCGCGCACTGCAACGCTTACATACCGTTGGCAAAGGCCGGGTTACTCATGTCGATGGTGGCACGTACCGGCAGCAGAGCGTGTGCATACTTGGCCAGAATATCCAGTTCATAATCGATGCGCGCATGCAGGCGCTGATCGTCCTCACTGCTTGGCTCTGGTGTGTTCAGCACCTTCTCGACGCCGCGCACGATCAAGTGCTCGGGCAGGTAACACAGGCGGCAGTTCTTATAGCTGGAGGCACGTAACTCGCTGATTGGGTACGCGCCGCCAACACCCGACGATACCCCCACCAACAGCCCAGGCTTGTGCGCCAGCTCGGCTTTGCTGGCGTAGATAAAGAAGTTCTTGATCGCCGGGCAGGCCATGCCATTCCACTCGGGGGAAATGATCACCACGGCATCGGCCGCTGCCAGTTGTTTGCTGTAGAGCCCCCAAGGGCCTGCGTCTTCTGCAGGCCAGAGCGGGAGAGGGGCAAGGCCCAGGTCAATTACGTGGCTCTGCGCCGCATCGGTGTGGCCGAGCTGAATCAGACGTTGGCGCAAGAAGCGGGCTACTTTGCCCGACTGGCTGTTAGAACGGCCGGAGCCGGCCACCAGAGCGATATTGAGCATCGTTCACCTCTTTAATAAAGAAAACGCAGGCTAGCGAATGCTGGCCTGCGTCACAAGGGCGCGACCGCCAGAGTGGCGGTCCGATGGTGCCAAGCCTGACGGTTAAACGCGGAACTGATCCATCAGACTTTGCTGGTGGTTGGCCAGCTTGTTCAGGCCCTGGCTGATTTTCGCCGACTCGTCGGCCTGGGAGGAGATCGACTCGGTAACATCACGGATTGAGGCCACGTTGCGGTTGATCTCCTCGGCCACCGAGCTCTGCTCTTCGGCAGCGCTGGCAATCTGCAGGTTCATGTCGGTGATTACGCTGACGGCCTGGCTGATGCGTTGCAGCACGGCCACCGCCTGTTCAACCTGCTCGACGCTGCCTTGGGCTTGGCGATGGCTGCTGTGCATGGTGCTGACCACTTCTTTGGTGCCGCTCTGCAGGCCTTCGATGACCTGGCGAATTTCCTCGACCGAGTCCTGCGTGCGTTTGGCCAGGTTGCGCACTTCATCGGCTACCACGGCAAAGCCGCGTCCGGCTTCACCGGCGCGGGCGGCTTCGATCGCCGCGTTGAGGGCCAGCAAGTTGGTTTGCTCGGCAATCGAGCGGATCACTTCGAGTACCGAGCCGATTTTCTCGCTGCTCTCAGCCAGGCCTTCGACTTCCTGCATGGCCACGTTCATTTCGTTGGCCAGCAGTTCAATGCTCGAGGTGGTCTTACCGATGACATTCATCCCTTCGTTGCTGGCCTGGTCTGCCGTGCGAGCAGCCTCGGCAGCCTGAGCGGCGCTGTGCGCAACATCTTGCGCAGTGGCGCTCATTTCTTGGAACGCAGTGGCCACCTGATCGACCTCACGGTATTGCTGCTGCATGCCATCGCTGGTCTGGCTGGCGATCAGCGCCGATTGGTCTGCGGTGCTGCGGGCGTCCTGCACGCTGCGTTTGACGTCGGCAATGATCGGCTGAAGTTTGTCGAGGAAGCGGTTGAACCAACTGGCCAGTTCGCCCAGTTCATCCTGCTTGGCATAGTCCAGGCGGCGGGTCAGGTCACCTTCACCGCTGGCAATATCTTTGAGCATCGCCGCGACGCCCAGAATCGGCCGGGTTACGCCCAAGGCCGTCAGCCAAATAAGCAGGATGCCCACGACCCCGGCAGCAAGACCCACGCCTAAGGCGATGGCGCTGCTGTGCGTGTTCATCTTATCCATCTCGGCTTCTAGCTGAGTTGCCCGCGCGAGCAGCACCTCCTCGGGTACTTCCATCAACACGCCCCAGGGCTGCGATTCAGGAGTCGGCAATATCGGCTGCAGCACCTGCAGGGTGCCGTTGTGGTGCAGCACCTCTGGGCGATTGTTGGCCACCATGCGCAGCATATCGCCATGCTGTTCGCTAAAGGCCTTCTCCAGCTTGTCGCCGAGCAGGCTGCTGTCACGGCTGTGCGCGGCCATTAAACCGGCCGGGCTGATAATGCTGACATGCCCGGCGCCATCAAACAGGTCTTTATGCGCCGCGTTACTAAGCTCTTGCAGGCTGGCCAGGCTGATATCCACGCCGAGAACGCCAATAACTTTGCCGGCCTGTTCGAGGGGGAAGGCAATACTGGTCATCAGGGTTTTCACCCCGTCGGCGTCATCGATATAGGGGTCGAGCAGGCACACTTTGTTTTTCTCAAGCGGGCAGCTGTACCAGGCGTTGTAAGGCGCACCGCTGAGACCCGGGGTTGCGTCGGCGAGGTTTTCTTCGGTCAAGCTTTCGGAAACCAGATCCCCGCTCTTGCCTTGCGACCAGTAGATCGAGAAGCGGCCTTTGTCATTACTGCCCAGGCTTGCCTGATCGACGAACAGTTCGTCCTTACCGTCCAGGGCGTTCGGCTCAAAGGCTACGTAGATGCCCAACAAACTTGGGTTGGCTTCCAGAGCACTGTGCACTTGTCGAGTCAGGTCTTCACGCAGGTCGAAGGCATCAAGAAAACGCTTTTCCGCTTGCTCACGAATAAACAACACCTGAGAAGCCGCACTCCGCCCGTATTGATAGGCATCCATAAAGTAACGCTGCATTTGCAGGGCCTGTGACTCACCACGGGCAGTCATGCGCAATTGCGCTGACTCTTGCAGCATCGACGAGCTGGCCTGCTTGACCAGTTCGGCACTGCGCGAGGCCTGAATGACCGAAGCCGAAACGAGAACGGCAACAACGGCCAGCAAGCACAAGCCTGCCAGCAGGGTGATCTTCAACTGGATGGAGAGTCGGCTGAACAGCATTATCAGGACCTTTTTATGACTGTGGCTTACAGCACCTATCGGCGCTTAGGCACTTTTCTTTAAGTTTTAGGGTGCGTAAAGCGCGGCAAGTTACGGGCAGGAAGAGCCTTTAAAGGGCAGGGTAATCGAAATTAGCGACGCTATGTATAAAATAATTTACAGCTGTTTTGACAGCTCGTTCAGGTTTGTGCAGAGTACGCGCCCTTCGCCGGACCGGCGCAGCATCCACAGAAGCTTGAAACCTTCGCGGACCTATTTAATTGCGGGAGTAAATCGATGAACGCAGTCGTTGCGGCAGTGGGGATCATGCTGATTCTCAGCTTGTGCCGCGTGCATGTGGTTGTAGCCCTAATAGTCGGTGCATTAGCCGGTGGCTTGCTCGGCGGTTTGGGCCTTGAAGGCTCGCTGACGGCCTTTCACAATGGCCTAGGCGGCGGCGCGAAGGTTGCTTTGTCCTACGCGTTGCTGGGTGCATTTGCCGTGGCGATTGCCAAATCCGGTTTGGCCCACGCGTTGGCGGACAAGGCGTTGGCTATGGTCGGTCAGCAGGACAGTAAGGGCGCAGGGCTGCTTAAGTGGCTGCTGCTCGCATTGCTGCTGGTGGTGGCGATTTCTTCGCAGAACATCCTGCCGATTCACATTGCCTTTATCCCGCTGCTGGTACCGCCGCTGCTGTATGTATTGAGCAAGCTGAAGCTCGACCGTCGTTTGATCGCCTGTGTGCTGACTTTTGGCTTGATCACGCCCTATATGTTTTTGCCGGTGGGCTTTGGCGGGATTTTCCTGAAAGACATTTTGCTGGCCAATGTGGCCAGTGGCGGAGTTGATACCAGCAATTTGAACGTGACCCAGGCCATGGCGATTCCGGCCCTAGGGATGCTCTTTGGGCTTCTGGTCGCCGTGCTGTTCAGCTACCGCAAAAAGCGCGTGTACGACCTGAGTAAGATTGAGCAGGCCGAGCGCGTGGATGTGGCCTATAACCCGCTGAGCCTGTTGGTCGCGGGTGCGGCGATTGCCGCAGCCTTTGTTATACAGCTGTGGCTGGACTCGATGATCATCGGCGCGCTAGTCGGCTTTATTATCTTTTCGGTATCAGGTGTGGTGCGCTGGAAAGAGGCTGATGGACTGTTTACCGAAGGCATGAAGATGATGGCCATGATCGGCTTCATCATGATCGCCGCAGCCGGCTTTGCCGAAGTGATGAAAGCCACTGGCGAAGTGAAAAGCCTGGTCGAAAGCGCGGCTGAGCTGATTGGTCACGATAAAGCCCTCGGCGCGCTGCTGATGCTGCTGGTCGGTCTGCTGGTGACCATGGGCATCGGCTCATCGTTCTCCACCATCCCGATAATCGCGGCGATTTTCGTGCCGTTGGGCCTGCAGCTGGGCTTCAGCCCGCTGGCCATTCTGTGCATTGTCGGCACCGCCGGTGCGCTGGGTGATGCCGGCTCGCCAGCCTCCGATTCGACACTGGGGCCAACGGCAGGCCTCAACGTTGACGGTCAGCACAACCACATCTGGGACAGCGTGGTGCCGACCTTCCTGCACTACAACCTACCCTTGCTGGCGTTCGGCTGGGCTGCCGCGATGGTGCTTTGACCGGGCATTGCTCAGCGGCTGAGTTTTAGCAGCAGCTGCTTGGCCTTTAAGCGGGGCTACCGATAAATCGGTAGCCCCTCTTTCGTTCCGCCAGACGCTTAGCGGAGCTGGCCGGCTGTTTTAAATATTTTCGGTTTCGGCCAGCGGCTGATGGCGCTAGAACTGAGCATCGCTATATGTCGCGCGTGCTCAGACGTACGGAGCTAGGTGGAGGGCTCAGTTCGCTGCTTAGCCGTGTTGCTACTCAGCGTGCGTAATGGCACTCAACTGACCACCCGTTTGCATTGTACTTGCCCAGCTATTCGCATCCGACCTGCCGGTCATCTGAGTCAGATACGTTCAACTCGACTTGTTGCGAAGATCGGCAGAACCCGACCCACAGATACCTGTGCTGACGGGCCGAAATCGGCCGATTCTGTTGAAAAGTCGATTTTCTCAAACTGCCAGAATACTGATCGGTGAAAGCGTCTTTTTGTGCACTGCCACGTGAAATTCGAGTCCAAATAGCTCTGCGCCGATTCTGGATTTCAAGCTCAGATGCGTACTTTTCTGACCTGAAACGCCCCTGACTTTTTCAACAGAATCGGCCAGTAGCAGACCTTCGATGAGCCTGGGAAACCTAGTGCGATTCAAACTGCCTAGGTTATTTACGGCTCCTCGCAAATTGGATGCGCTCTCCAATGTCCCGGAGCGCGTCCTATCCAGGCCCTGAACGCGCGTGAAAATGCGTTTGGATCCTGATACTGCAAAGCTTGAGCGATAACTGAAATCGGCAAGTCTGTGTTCTTCAGCATTTGGGTTGCTAAGCTTTTTCGTGACTCGTTAACAATTTTCTGCAGGTTGGTGCCGTCGGCATTGAGTCGACGGTGCAGGGTACGTATGTGCAGCCCCATCCGGTTAGCAACCAGCTCGGCTTTGGCCTCGCCCGCAAGCAACATGGAGGGAAGTTGGTAGGTGAGTAGTTCCGAAGTTCTCAAGTTGGCTGTGGCCGCTGAGATGGCCTCTTGAAGCAATTGATGCAGACCGGGGTCGGCTGTCTCCAATTTCTGGTCCAGCTTTGTGGTGCTGACCACAAGACCGGAAACACTCGCATTGAACTGCACTGGGCAGCGGAATGCCCGGGCATAGGTAGCTGAATCGGAGGGGCGGTGGTAGGCCAGCTGCACTCGGATGGGTGTCCAGTCCGGGCCAAGTAACTCCCTAAAAGTCTGGAAGCCAATCATGATCAAAGTATCAATGAGTGACCTTGGGTCGGTCAGATCTTGGTGGTGTATCACGTAACCGAGCAGGCAGACCTGTTCTGTCAAGGGCAGCAGCAATGGCGCGCCGCCGCGGTCATGCAGCTTCGAGTGAATGACCAGATCATGCAAGGCATCTTCCACCGTGTCGGCTGCAAGCATTAACCGGCCGATCATTCCCAAGTCTTTTAGGCTGAAGCATCGTCCAACCAGAATCCCGAGGCTAGAACATTTCGTATGTCGAATAGCGGTATTGAGTAACCGGGCAGTTTCGCCGTAGCCGAGGCGTTGTCCGGGGTCATTGACGAACGTATCCAAGTTTATGCCTGCAGCCCTGAATACGCGCTGTGGGTTTCCGCCCAGTTCGGTGATGACACGTGGGAGGCTTTGTATCGGGCCGGTAGGCATCTCACCTGGATTGCTGAGTATAAGAGGGGGGCTCTGAAGTGACGACTTGACCTGGAAGGCTGCTTTGTTCCTGTCTTCGTCAGAAGTGGCGATCTTATGCCTCCTCACTAAATGGGTAGCATTTTTTGATCGCATTGGTTTGCCTTCCTTGTCTGGCTATTTTTGGGTAACACCAATGTCATGGATTTTTGCCGACTTGTCCGAAATTGCAAGCTGTATTTCAGAGGAAGGCCGTAACATGAAGGAAACTTGCCCGTGAGCATGCCTGTCATCAAGGCTCAATCTTGAGGCGCATCAGCTCCAATACTCTGCCGGATAGTTGGGTTGTGCTGGAGCTCGTAGGCGTCAACTTAAAGATTAGCGCATGTCATCACTTAGCCTTGGCGCGGCACATCTGATACTGCTCTCTCAATTATTCGCCGGAGGGTTAGTTCTGGTGCTTAACCCCTCGGTTTACTCCAATCGGAAATGGCCCGTACGTGTATTCCCAGCAACCATTGCCACGCGAAGCCATGCACTCCGCTAGCAATAAACGACGAAGTTGACACCAAGCAGCATGCTGAAAGGAACTCTGAAATGCACACGATATTCGTCCGCGGCGCACAGCTCGGCATTCTCGCCGCAGCCTTGGCCAGCGCACCGACCATGGCCAGCGGCCTATTTATGTACGAAGTGGCTAACGACAACGCCGGGTTGGCCAATGCCGGCGCGGCGGCGCGGGCGCAGAACCCCGGCACCCTGGCCAGTAACGTAGCCGGCATGAGCTACCTGCCGGGCACTCAGATTAGTGGCGGCATGCAATTGCTGCACAGCAACTTGGAGTTCAGCCAGGACGCCAACAGCAATGTAGCCGGGCGCGACAGCGGCACACTGATGGAATGGATGCCTGGCGCAAGCCTGTTCATTACCCAGCAACTCGACGAGAACTGGCATGTGGGCTTTGCCAGCTATGGCGACTTTGGTTTAGGTCTCGATTATGAGAATGAATGGTCAGGGCGCTACTTCATCCAGAACGACGAGCTGCTGGGTTTGACCTTACAGCCCAGCGTGGCCTATCGCTTTAACGATCAATGGTCGCTGGGTTTAGGGCTGCGCGCGATGTACGCGATGCTCGACGCGCAACTCGCCATCGACAACACGCCCCTCGACATTCGCAGCAACGCCGATGGCTCGATGACGTATAAAAGCCACGACTGGGGCTTTGGTGCCAACCTTGGGGTCATCTATCAGCCCTGGCAAGGCACCCGTATCGGACTGAATTACGCCAGTGAAATCGAGCTGGAGTTCGAGGATGCGTTCTCGCCAGAAGGCCTCGGCCCACTCGTGACTAACCGGCTGCAAGCGGCCGGCATTCTCGGCGCAGAAACCAAGCTAACGATGAATGTACCGCAGACCCTGACCCTTAGCCTGTATCAAACCCTTGATGAACGCTGGGCCGTGCTCGCTAGCGCGAACTGGCAAGACTGGTCGAACTTTGGCCAGGTGGGCGTGCAGATAGACAGCGGCAATCCCATGTCGGGCACCGCAGATGCCAATTTCAAAGACACCTGGCACCTCTCCATCGGCACCCAGTATCAGGCTAGCCAACAACTGCTGTGGAACCTGGGCGTGGCTTATGACAGCTCCCCGGTCAGTGATTCAGACCGCACCTTTAGCATGCCACTGGGCTCAACATGGCGTTTCGGCACAGGCCTGACCTATGCCTTGGATCAGCAAACCGACCTGAACCTGAGCTATGCCTTGGTCTGGATGGGCGATATGAAAATCGACCAAGAGAAGCAACTGCCGCTTAACGACCCCAAACGCGTTTCCGGCGAGATTGAAGATGCCTGGATCCAGGCAGTGAGCGTCAACGCGACGTGGCGTTTTTGATTCTCTCAAGCTGAACGACATCAGCGCTTGCCAGAACCGGCAAACGAATCATAAGAAGGAATAGGGACAGTGAAGTCTAAACAACTTGTGGGGGCATGCCTCTGCCTATGGGTCAGCGCAGGGCTGGCTGATGACACGGCAGAACTTGCGAAGAAAACCCAAAACCCGATCGCCGCACTCTACAGCCTGCCCATCCAATACAACTGGAACCAGCACGTGGGGCCAAGCAATGACGGCATTCAAACGGTAACTAATATCCAACCGGTATTACCGTTTTCCATCAATCAAGAATGGAACCTGATCTCTCGCACCATCCTGCCAGTGATTGACCAGCGCAGCCTAGTGCCTAACGGCCTGGCGGATAAGTCTGGCGTGGGTGACGTCACGCAGAGCCTGTTTTTCTCCCCCAAAGCGAAAACCGACAACGGTTGGATTTGGGGCGCCGGCCCTGTCTTTCTAATGCCGACAGGCAGTGATGATTTATTGACCAACGATCAGTGGGCGGCTGGCCCTACGGCGGTGGCGTTAAAACAATCTAACGGTTGGACCTACGGCGCCCTAGCAAACCATCTGTGGTCCTTAGAGGGCAGTCCGGCTGATGGCCGGGAAAAGATCAACGCCAGTTTCCTCCAGCCGTTCCTGTCTTACACCACCTCCACCTACACCACGTTCGGCCTTAACACCGAGTCCTCTTATGACTGGCGGGCCAAAGAGTGGTCGGTGCCGGTTAACCTGACCGTGACACAGTTACTCAAGCTCGGTGACCAGCCTTTGAGTATTCAGGTGGGCCCACGCTACTGGGTCGACAGTACGGAAAACGGTGCGGATGGATGGGGCTTCCGTGCGGCTGTCACCTTGTTGTTCCCGCGTTAATGCCGTGTCGGTATGACCGCAGCCAACACTTGATGCGGCCATCCACAGATTCTCCTTCTGCAAAAGACGTCTGTTCATACCCATGGAGCTTTATCGATGAAAACAAAAAAAATGATGTTGGGCGGTCTACTGACAGCGGTTGTGGCGCTTGGTGGTTGTACAACTAAGACCGTCAGTCAGTCGCAGTACTCCGGTTTTTTGTCCAGCTATGAAGGCTTGAACTCTACCAAGACGGCCGGTGGTACTACCGTGATGCGTTGGGTCGATCCCGCGTTCGATGTGTCCAGCTATCAAAAGGTAATCTTCCAACCCGTGCGTTTTTATCCCGAGCCGCAGCCGACTGATCGCCTCAGCCAGAAGACTCTGCAAGACCTGCTGACTTACACCAATAGTCGTATATCCGCTGCCATGTTCAGTCGTTTGAAGCCGGTCGGCTTCGGCGCAGGCCCGGGTACGTTGGAGTTCCGTGGCGCGATTACCGGCGTCAATGCCAGCACCGAGGGTCTCAAGCCGTATGAAATCATTCCGGTTGCGTTGGTGTTTGCTGGGGCTATGACCGCTGCCGGTGAGCGTGATCAGAACACTGAGCTGTATCTGGAGGCTGAATTCATCGACACCTCAACAGGTAAAACCGTGCTGCGCGTGGTGCGTAAGGGCTTCGGTAAAACCCTGAGCAACGACAAGCAAACCATCTCCGCAGATGATCTGAAATCGGTGATCGATGACTTAACCCAGGACGTGTTGACCTTTAAGTGAGCGACAGCTCTGACGCTACTTTGGTGTGTTTTACCAGGCAGGCGAAGGGGGATCACGACAGAGGTTAGTCGCCCCTTAGGGACTGAAATAGCCATGAATTTCTGGCTTATTTCATCTCGATAGACCCTTGTAGCACTTCTTTGCTCTAGCGCTTTGTCACTAAACAATCCGCTTTGCAGGGGGCAGTGCATGACTGAAAAGTTATCCGAACTAATTGGAGGAAGGAACGAATCATGAACATCACGATGAAAACCACGCCTGTGCTGGCCACCGCGCTGACGTCCTGCGTTGCAGCGACGCAGGACGTGCCCAAGATGAAGAAGGCGCACATCAAAGCCATTTTCCTCAGCGCAGCGCTCTCCACTGTTGTGCTCTCCGCCGCCCATGCGCAAGAGCCTACGCCTGGTTACAATCACAAGATTCCTGCACAAATAATGACGCCCGACCGAGTCGAGACGCGTATCGGAACCCTGGAGTTTTTCGATGGCATGCCGAATGACGCAACCGTGGAAAAAGTCTATGACAATCTCCTACTCAACCGTGGAGTAGAGACCTTTCTGAGCGGCATCCCTGCAACATCTATTGAAGGCTTACGTCTAGGGATGCTCGAACTCGGCGCTGACGAGTCGAATGAGGTCGTCGTTATGGGAGAGCTTCTCGATTCGACTCCACTTTTTCTCACCGGCAATACCGATACCGTCTATGCATCCGGTTTTCTGGACTTAAAAAAAGACGGACCAACAGTGGTCGAGGTACCGGCCAAGTCTGGCCCCGGCACTGTCAACGATGCCTATTTTAGATTCGTCACCGACATGGGTATCCCCGGTCCTGACGCAGGCAAGGGGGGGAAATACCTCATTCTGCCGCCGGATTATGAAGGCGAGCTTGACGGTCCTATAGGCAGCAAACAGACCGAAATCGATGGCGAGACTTACTACGTCTCGAAGTCACCGAGCTATGTGAATTGGGTGATTATTCGTGGGTTTCTGGTTGACGGGAAACCGGATGCGGCGCGTGAAATGTTCGAAACTGGGCTGAAAATATATCCGCTGGCGAAAGCGAAGACTCAGCCAAAAATGAAGTTCATCAACGGATCAAAGCAGGTCTTCAACACCATCCATGCCAACGATTACCATTTCTATGAGGAGCTGAATACGGTCATTCAGCGTGAGCCATCCTCGCTTCTCAGTCCTGAGTTACTGGGGGTGTTCGCCTCGGCTGGCATCGAGAAAGGTAAGCCCTTCGCACCATCGCAAAAACAAAAGCAGATACTCACTGAGGCCGTAGCCATCGGCAATGCCACAGCGCGAGCAATTGTTTTTAAACCTCGCTTGGAAGGGGTTAAGTACTACGCGGATAGAGGCTGGATGACCGCTTTCGTCGACGGAGACTACCAATGGCTGAAAAATGGCGGAAAAGGTGGCCGTAACCTCGATGCTCGCACGCTCTTTTTCTATCAAGCGACGGTGAACACGCCAGCCATGGCGATGAAGATGGTTGGCAAGGGTTCGCAGTATGCCTACATAACAACCGACAAAGACGGCAACTATCTGGACGGCAGCAAAACCTATACGTTGACCATCCCCGCTAACGTTCCTGTGAAGGACTTTTGGTCGGTGGTTATCTACGATCCACAGACACGCTCCGAACTGCAGACAGGTCAGCCTTTCCCGAGCAAAAACAACAAACGCGACGAACTGGGTGTGAACCCGGATGGATCGGTCACGCTTTATTTTGGCCCGAAAGCGCCTGAAGAAAATAAGAATAACTGGATTCAAACGGTAGCGAACAAGGGCTGGTACCCGATCCTGCGCCTCTATGGTCCATTAGATCCGTGGTTTGATAAAACCTGGCGTCCTGGTGAAATCGAGTCGGCTAAGTAACCTAGGATGTTTGAGCTGCACAACGTATGCAGCTCAAACATCGCGGCGGCTCTGTTGGTAAGCGTGCAGCGTTGCCGGCGCAGTTCCCGTGTACCGTGATTCGTCACGAGTTGGCAAGCACTCAGGGCGCGTGCGGCTGCCAGCTCCAGCGAATCGGAGAAAAAGTCGCGAAAAGCTGGATTACACTCCGAGCGTGTTCATCGTCGAACAGCACGTGCGTGGGAATTGGGCCTGTCACCAGTGCGAAACACTGATTCGGGCATCGGTACCCGCCCTGGAGATCGACAAGGGCATCCCGAAGACGGGCTTGCTTGCTCACGCGAAGGTGGTCAAATTCGCCAAATATTTACAGCTGTATCGGCAAGAGAAAATCTTCGGCCGTGCCGGCATGGCAATCGCTCGCTCAACGCTGGCGCAACGGGTCGGAAAACCGGCGTTAATCGGCCCTAAACTCGTAGACGCTGGTCGATCTCTGCCTGTCGTCAATTTGCCGTGTATTGGTCAAGCCAAATGCAATTGGGTGCTCAAGACCAAGAGTTACGCACTCAGCGTTTCTTGCTAACCCAGGCCCAGAGCATCTCGCACTGGATTGGTTGGATACCGGCGTCATCGGTGACCGTCACGGCAACCAGCACTTCGCCTTTGTCCTGAGTGTGGATCGCCTGAATCTGCTCAGGCGTCAGGCTGGCTTCTGCGCGCAGATTACCGGTGGCGCGTTTGAGGTAATCAACCTTGAGGCTTTTGATCAGCGGCAGCTTGTCATCCGGCACATTCATGCCGACTAGAAAGCCCGTGGCGGATTCAGCCAGCAACGCCATGGCGGCGGCATGAACGCCTTTGATGTGGTTCTGCACCTTGCGCTTGTTGGCGATGCTCATCACCGCCTGCTGCTGGGTCAGCGAATGCACGCGCACCTTGGCCGTGCCGGCGAATTTTACTTGTGAGCCAAACAGCAGCGTCAATGCCGGGCTTTGCAGGCCGCTTGGCAGTGCCTGGATTTTGCCGACAATGCGGCTCAAGCGATTACTGGGCATGTTGAGCCTCGGGTTAATCAATGTGTGTTGTTGAGTTTAGGTGGGCTGTAAGGGTGGGGCGCGCACATAAAAAACCCCAGCATCTCTGCTGGGGTTCTTTTCAACACACTCAACCTTGATCGTGGCCTCGGTTGAGTGAACCGGTTCTTAGCTGAACTGGTTCATGGTGTTGTCTTTACCGCCTGCCTTCAGAGCCGCTTCGCCAGCGAAGTACTCTTTGTGCGCATCGCCCAGGTCGGAACCGGACATGTTCTGGTGCTTAACGCAGGCGATGCCCTGACGGATCTCCTCGCGCTGAACGCCTTTCACGTAGGCCAGCATGCCCTGTTCTGCGAAGTACCCTTTGGCCAGGTTGTCGGTGGACAGCGCAGCGGTGTGGTAGGTCGGCAGAGTGATCAGGTGGTGGAAAATACCCGCCTGAGCAGAAGCGTCGCGCTGGAAGGTGCGGATGCGTTCGTCAGCGATCTGAGCCAGCTCGGTGGTGTCGTAATCAACACTCATCAGCTTGGCGCGGTCGTAGGCGGAAACGTCCTTGCCTTCAGCAACCATGGCATCGTATGCCTGCTGACGGAAGTTCAGGGTCCAGTTGAACGATGGGCTGTTGTTGTAGACCAGCTTGGCGTTCGGGATGGTTTTACGGATTTCGTTAACCATTTCTGCGATCTGGCCGACGTGTGGCTTCTCGGTTTCGATCCACAGCATGTCTGCGCCGTTCTGCAGCGAGGTGATGCTGTCCAGTACGCAGCGTGCTTCACCGGTGCCAGCGCGGAACTGGAACAGGTTGGAAGGCAGGCGCTTAGGACGCAGCAGTTTGCCGCCGCGGTTGATTACCACGTCGCCATTGCCCAGTTCGGCAGGAGACACTTCTTCGCAATCGAGGAAGGAGTTGTACTGGTCGCCCAGGTCGCCCGGCTCTTTGGTCACAGCGATTTGCTTGGTCAGGCCAGCACCCAGGGAGTCGGTACGTGCAACGATTACGCCGTTGTCGATGCCCAGCTCGAGGAACGCGTAACGAACGGCGTTGATCTTGGCGATAAAGTCGGCGTGAGGAACGGTTACTTTACCGTCCTGGTGACCGCACTGCTTCTCGTCAGAGACCTGGTTTTCGATCTGGATGCAGCAAGCGCCTGCTTCGATCATGCGCTTGGCCAACAGGTAGGTGGCTTCTGGGTTACCGAAACCAGCGTCGATGTCGGCGATGATTGGCACTACGTGAGTTTCGTAGTTGTCGATCTGGTTCTGCAGGTCAGCAGCTTTGGCGTTGTCGCCAGCGGCGCGGGCAGCGTCCAGAGCGGAGAACAGCAGGTCCAGCTCGCGGGCATCAGCCTGGCGCAGGAAGGTGTACAGCTCTTCGATCAGGCCGGAAACCGAGGTTTTCTCGTGCATGGACTGGTCTGGCAGCGGACCGAAATCCGAACGCAGAGCAGCAACCATCCAGCCCGACAGGTAGAGGTAGCGCTTGTTGGTGGTCTTCAGGTGCTTCTTGATCGAAATCAGCTTCTGCTGACCGATGAAACCATGCCAGCAACCCAGCGACTGGGTGTAAACGGAGGAGTCAGCATCGTACTCGACCATGTCTTTGCGCATGATGTCAGCAGTGTACTGAGCGATTTCCAGACCGGTTTTGAAGCGGTTCTGGGCGCGCATACGGGCCACGGACTCAGGGTCAATGGCGCTCCAGCTGCTGCCAGCAGCGGCTTTAAGGGCGGCAACGGCTTTGATGTCGTTTTGATAAGCTGACATGGTCAATCCTTCAAAGTATGTGTTTGGTTGAGCACCGACTTCCCCCACTGAAACTGGTGTTGCTGGAGGTTGTTGCAGCCAACTGCAGAACGTCGAGACATTGACGGGAGACGGACTTGATCCGGGAGGAGGGTGACGAGCTCAACAGTTTGCTGGCTGCAGTGGCTGCAAATGACTGGGTCATTTGGCGTCTGGCGGCTCAAAGATGCCGTCGGACGACTCAACCTGCTGTGGCGTAATGCGCACTGTTGTTAAACGCTTCCCCGTCCCTCAGGACAACTTCGTTCCAGTCGCAACCTCATCGAACGGCCTTGTGGGCTTTACAACGCAAATCGGCTCTGACGGTAAGTTGGAGCGCGATTCGGAGGGCTTTTCAGCACCTCTGATTAGCGGGAGCGGGGCCATCATGCCTCTGCAAAATGGGTTCGTCAATTATTTTGTAGTGGTTTTCGTATGACTACTACATAAATCGGAATGCGACCGATGAGTCAGCCTGTATGGCTCTATTCGGCGGATTGTGGGGGATGGCTCGGCGGCCGCAGGGGCTAGCGGCGGCGCCTGTGCGGCCGCCTGCTGAGGTTAAGCGATGAGCGGTGTAGTCGCTGGGTTGTGAGGCTTAGTTGGCTACGTCGACTTTGACGCGAATGTTCATGTCTTCACGTCCTTGAGTTGAACGGTGCTGGAGAAAATCGCTCTGCTCGCCTTGGTTCTGCTCGCTGACGCTACCAATGTTGATCCATTCACCCAGCCGGCCGCTGACTCGCGTATCGGTGCTTTGCACATCGATAGCGCCGGGCTGCGACTGGCTGAGACGGTCACGGTTGCTGCTGATGGTGATATGCACCCGTTCACCGCTGAGGCTGGCGGTGACGTAGAAGCCACGGGTGACATCGCGGTATTGCGTGTGGCTGTAGGGCTGGCCATACACATCCCGGCCGCGGGTGGTCAGTGGCACGCTTTGGCCGACTTGAATCAGTGCTGGATAACCTTCGGTTGCTTGCACCTGTTGGGTGCCGCCGCTGCGGCTATCGGTGCTGCGGCGAATGATGCGCACCTGGTCGCGACCATTGACTTCGCCCTGACCGATCTGGATTTCAGCATTGCCGGCGCTGATAGAGCCATCCGCCTGATAACCCCGGTCGCTGTGAAAGCCAGACTCGTTGCTGTCGACACTGATCAGCAAGCGCCGCGGCTCGGTGTCGAGTTGCTGCAGCAGCGCGCGCACCTCGGCAATTTTCGCCGGTTCGGCATTGACGATCAGCTGGTTGCCGTAAGCGTTGACCTTGCCCTCCTGACCGAGCACCGATTGCAGCACGCTCAGCACCTCATCGGCCGTACGGTAGTTCAGCGGAATGACTTCTGTGGCGGCATTGACAGACAAACTGCAGCTCAGCAGCGCGGCGACAAGCAGGGCACGAACCTTCATAGCAGAAAACTCCGTAAATCAGCGTCGGTAATACTGGTGTCCCAGGCTTGATCAAACTGTGCACGGCGCTGGCGATTGCGCCCTGGGTCTTGGTACAGGGCATAGCCGCTGGTTTGGCCAATTTCGGGCAATAGCAGCACGCCACGGTCATCGGCCAGGAGAAACACCAGCGCCTCATTTGGGTAATCTGGGTGCAGTTTGCGGATCTGCAGGTTGCTCGGTAATCGCCGCGCAAGGCCGAGTAGGCGATGGCCTTCCTTGACGGCGCGGCTGGGATCGCGCAGCAGGATGCGCAGTTGATTGCGCGGGCTGGCTAAAAGAAAGCGAGTGCAGGCGTCCTGAATGCTGCTGTGGTGATACAACCAGGGTTCCAGGTCATGGCTGTAGATACACAGGCTGCGCTGGGCTTGCTGGAGCATGGCGAGTGCATGGGCGCGGCCGTGTTCGGGCAGACTGAAGCGCTCAAGCGCCAGGTGTGCGCCCAGAATAAATGGCGCGGGCTCTGCGCGCGGGCTGTCCGGGCCGGGACTGGACGGATTATGCACAGCAAAACGCCCCGGTGATTGAAACTCGATGGCGGGGAGCTCTACTGGCTCTGGACGCTCGGTTGCTTCACTCGGGACGTTTTCGTCGTTCATTTAGGCCTCTCAGGCGCTGCTACGCACCATGTCCACGTGGGGGATGCCAGCTTCCAGATATTCACCGCTGACGATGGCAAACCCGAGCTTTTCATAGAAGGCAGTGGCATGCACCTGGGCGCTGAGCATTTGCTGGGTCAGGCCACGTTGTTCTGCTTCTTCGATCACTGCTTGAATCAGTGCCACGCCAACGTTCAGCCCGCGCCAGTCCTTGAGCACCGAAACACGACCTATATGCCCGTCGGGCAACAGCCGCGCTGTACCGATAGGGTAGTCGCCTTCCAAGGCAAGAAAGTGCACGGCTTCGGCATCTTCGGCATCCCATTCGAGCTCTGGCGGCACTGCTTGTTCCGCGACAAACACGGTGTCACGAATGCGCCGCAGGTCAGCGTTGTCCTTTTGCCAGTCGGCCAGGCGAACGTGTATCTCACTCATCAGCAAACTCCAGGCTGCCTTGCTTGACCAGTTCAACCAGCAGGTTACGCCCTTCGTCATCGGCCAGCCACGGGCCGAGGTTGTCGATATGCAGGGCGTCGGCAGCGCATACCAGCTTCAGCAATTCACGCAGGTCGGCCGAGAACAGGCGGCTCTGGCCGCTGGCGAACAGCACCAAGTCTTCACCAACTTCCGACCAGGCCATACGTGCACTGGGGTTGCGGATCATCACGGCGCCATCTTCCAGGCTGGCGAGGAAGGCTTCTTCGTCGATTTCAATACCGGCGATCAGTTCCGGGTAACGCGGCTCGGTCATGAATTGGCCGAACCAAGTCATCAGCAGGCGCTCATCGCTCATATGCTCGGCGAGCAAGGCTTTGAGGCGATCGAGGGCGTCGCGTTGAATTTGTGTCGGGTCGCTGGTTGGCTGCGCGTCGGCGTCGCTGTAGCGCTCTTCATCGGGCAGGAACTGGCCAAGAAAGTCGGTGAAATGGGTCAGGACTTCAGCCGCGCTTGGCGCACGGAAGCCTACGGAATACGTCATACAGTCATCCTCAGCGGTACCACAGTGGGCCAGAAGCGGCGGCAGATAGAGCATGTCGCCGGGTTCCAGAACCCATTCTTCAGTTTTAACGAATTCAGCAAGGATCTTCAGATCCGCGTGTTGCAACATCGGGCTGTCGGAATCGCACGTCTGGCCAACCTGCCAGCGACGCGAACCAAAGCCTTGCAGCAGAAATACATCGTAATTATCGAAATGCGGGCCGACGCCACCGCCGGGTGCGGCGAAGCTGACCATCACATCGTCAATGCGCCACTTCGGCAGAAACTTGAATTCTTCCAGCAGCTCAGCCACTTCCGGAACGAACTGATCAACAGCCTGCACCAGCAACGTCCAGTCGCGCTCAGGTAGCTCGGCGAAGGCGTCTTCGGCAAAGGGGCCGCGACGCAACTCCCACGGGCGCTCGCCATGCTCGATGACCAGGCGCGATTCGATTTCTTCTTCAAGGGCCAGGCCGGCCAGCTCATCTGGAGAGATCGGGCTCTCAAAGCCAGGAACAGCCTGGCGCACCAGCAAGGGCTTCTTTTGCCAGTAGTCGCGCATGAACTCGCGCGCAGTCAGCCCGCCCAGCAGTTGAAGAGGAATATCAGGATTCATCGCTAAGCCCTTGAATTAAGTGGATACCCATAAATAAAAACGCCCGGCGCAGCCGGGCGTCTGGGTGGCTATTGCCGTTTAGATGCGCTTGGCCTGAGCGACCGCGTTGCCGATGTAGCTGGCAGGGGTCAGTAACTTCAGCTCGGCCTTGGCTTCGGCAGGCATGTCCAGGCCGTCGATGAACGTCTGCAGGGCTTCTGGGCTGATGCCTTTGCCACGGGTCAGCTCTTTGAGCTTCTCATAGGGGTTTTCGATGGCATAGCGGCGCATCACGGTCTGGATCGGCTCGGCGAGCACTTCCCAGCAGGCATCCAAATCGTCAGCAATACGTTGAGCATTGAGCTCCAACTTACTGATTCCTTTGAGGCTGGCTTCGTAAGCAATCACGCTATGAGCGAAGCCCACACCGAGGTTGCGCAGCACCGTGGAGTCGGTCAGGTCACGCTGCCAGCGCGAGATCGGCAGCTTGCTGGCCAGGTGCTGGAACAGCGCGTTAGCGATACCCAGATTGCCTTCGGAGTTCTCGAAGTCGATCGGGTTGACCTTGTGCGGCATGGTCGAGGAGCCGATTTCACCGGCGATGGTGCGCTGTTTGAAATAGCCCAGGGATATATAGCCCCAGATATCCCGGTCGAAGTCGATCAGGATGGTGTTGAAGCGCGCGATGCCATCGAACAGCTCGGCGATATAGTCATGCGGCTCGATCTGCGTGGTGTAGGGGTTGAACTGCAGGCCCAGGTCACCTTCGATGAACTGCTTGGCGTTGGCCTCCCAGTCGATCTGCGGGTAGGCAGACAGGTGGGCGTTGTAGTTGCCCACGGCACCGTTGATCTTGCCCAGCAATGGCACGGCGGCCACTTGGGTGATCTGCCGCTCCAGGCGATACACCACGTTGGCCAACTCTTTACCCAGGGTGGTCGGCGAGGCCGGCTGGCCGTGGGTGCGCGAGAGCATGGGGACATCGGCAAACTTCACCGCCAGCTCGCGGATCGCTTCGGCGGTCTGGCGCATCAGCGGCAGCAGCACGTCATCACGGCCGGCGCGCAGCATCAGCGCGTGGGACAGGTTGTTGATGTCTTCACTGGTGCAGGCGAAGTGGATGAACTCACTGACCTTGTCCAACTCAGGCAGCTTGGCGGCTTGTTCCTTGAGCAGGTACTCCACGGCTTTGACGTCGTGGTTGGTGGTGCGCTCGATTTCTTTCACGCGTTCGGCGTGCTCAACGGCGAAGTTTTCCGCCAGGTCGTTGAGGATGGCCTGTGCTTCGGCGGAGAAGGGCGCAACCTCGGTCACCCCTTCATGGGCGGCGAGGCGTTGTAGCCAGCGCACCTCAACCATTACACGG
Source organism: uncultured Pseudomonas sp. (assembly GCF_943846705.1). Classification (NCBI taxonomy): domain Bacteria; kingdom Pseudomonadati; phylum Pseudomonadota; class Gammaproteobacteria; order Pseudomonadales; family Pseudomonadaceae; genus Pseudomonas; species uncultured Pseudomonas sp. Next base: position 3,263,001 of record NZ_OX044366.1, read on the forward strand.
AAACGGATCAGGCCGTATTCACTGAAAATTGGGCGCAGTGCGCTGGTTTTGCCGGCGTAGCGGCCATCAACGGGGGAAACCGCGGTGAGCGAGGAAAGCTGCATGGGAGGCGTTCTCGGACAATCGGGCATTGAAAAGGGCGCGTATCATACATGAAATCGGCAGCTAAATTGCGCTTGCTTGCTACCGTTCAGCTGCGTTTGCGTCGAGTAATGGATAACAGGCTGGCACTGAAAATCAGGGCGGCACCAATCCATGAGGTTAAGTCAGGTGTTTCACCCCAGCGCCACCAGGCAATCGCCCCGGCAAATACGATCGCCAAATAGGCAAAGGGGCCGATCAGACCAGGTGGAGCCAGGCCGTAAGCCTTGGACATAATGATTTGACTGGCCGTCGCCAGCAGGCCAATCACCAGTAACAGCAGCAGCTCATGCTGGGTCATTGGCTGCCAGGCCCACGCCAGTGGGATGGCTGAGATCACGGCGCTGAACAGCGAAAAATAGAAGACGATACGAAATGCCGGTTCGGTGTCGCTCATCTCGCGGATCGAGACAAAGGCAAAGGCTGCCAGCACGCTGGCGGCCATGCCGATCAACGTCTGGCTATCGAGTAGTGCGGCAGAGGGTTTGGCTACCAGCAACACGCCAACGAGGCCAATCCCCGTCGTCACCAGCATGCGTTTAGTCAGCGGCTCCTTGAGCCACCACCAGGCAATCAGCGGGGTGAATAGCGGGGCCGAGTAGGTGAAGAGCATGGCGTCAGCCAGCGGTAGGTGGGCAATCGCGTAGAAGAAGCAGTACATCGCTGCCAAGCCGTACGTAGTGCGCCACAGGTGAGACTTTAACCGTGTGGTTTTAAGCGGCCGGACACCCTTTAGCAGCACCAGCGGTAGAAAAAACAGCACGCCAATCAGGTTGCGAAAGAACACCACCGACTCGTTGTTGACGCTGACGGATACTTCGCGAACACCGACCCCCATTAGCGAGAACAGCAGCGCAGAAAGTGCCAGCAATACCGCGCCCTGTAGCGGCTTGACCGAACGCGTAGTCATGTTCAGCCGCGCAGCAGAGGGTAGAGCTCTTTGAGCAACTTGCTGCGGCTGAACACCATCTGCCAGCGATGACCGCCCAGTTGACGCCACAGCCGTGCAGAGCGAATGCCGGCGAGGAGCAGGGCGCGGATTTTCGCGGCATTGTTGGCTTGCTGCAGGTGGCGCATGTCACCTTGCACCTGAATCCGCTGGCGGAAGGTGCTGATGGTGTCCTGGTACAGGGCGCCGCAGTTGGCGATGACATTTTCATGGGTCGGACCGAAGTGCTCGACCTGCTGTTGGACTTGGTCGAGGCGACTGCCCATTACTTGCAGCATATCGCCGCGCTTATTCAGTTGCCGCTCCAGCGAGGTCAAGGCCAGTGCGTAGCGCAGCGGTTCGCGCTGCAGGCTGGCTGGGTCACGTTCCAGTGCCCCCACCAAGGCGCGGTAACCCTCGCGCAAATTAAGATCATCGCCGCCATACACGTCTAGCGTGCTCTTTGGGTCGCGCACCAGCAGGCTGTTAATCAAACACGCCACGGCAGGTTCGCTGACCTGGCCGGTACGCGCCAGCGTGTCGACCAGTACAGCGGATTCAAATACCGCGCCGAGGGCGATCAGTTGTTCGCGGATCGGGTTCATGCCTGCGGCTCCGGTGTAGTCCAAGGCTCGGCGACTTCAATCACGCCGCCGCCCAAGCAGATCTCACCGTCGTAAAACACCACGGATTGGCCTGGGGTTACCGCGCGCTGTGGTTCGTCAAATGTCGCGCGGTAGCCGCTGGCGGTTTGTTCCAGCGTGCAGGCCTGATCGGCCTGGCGATAGCGCACCTTGGCAGTCAGCTGGCGTGGCGTCGTTAAATCAACCGGGTTGACCCAGTAGATCTCCGAGGCGAGCAGGGCGCGACTGAACAGCCAGGGATGATTATTGCCCTGGCCGACCACCAACACATTACGTGTCAGGTCTTTGCGCAAGACATACCACGGCTCGTCACTGGCATCCTTCAAACCGCCAATGCCCAGACCCTGGCGCTGGCCGATGGTGTGGTACATCAGGCCGTGGTGGCGGCCGATGACGTCGCCATCGGTAGTTTCGATATTGCCAGGCTGTGCGGGCAGGTACTGCTTGAGGAAGTCACTGAAACGCCGCTCACCAATAAAGCAGATGCCGGTGGAGTCTTTCTTTTTCGCCGTGGCCAACTGGTATTTTTCGGCAATGGCACGCACCGCAGGCTTTTCCAGTTCGCCGACCGGGAACAGGGTCTTGGCAATCTGCTCACCGCCAACGGCATGCAGGAAGTAGCTCTGGTCCTTGTTAGGGTCCAGGCCCTTGAGCAGCTCAGTGCGTGCGTCGATATCACGACGGCGCACGTAATGGCCGGTGGCGATCAAGTCGGCACCAAGCATCAGGGCGTAGTCGAGGAAGGCTTTGAACTTGATTTCGCGGTTACACAGGATGTCCGGGTTGGGCGTGCGCCCAGCCTTGTATTCAGCCAGGAAGTGCTCGAACACGTTGTCCCAGTATTCGGCGGCAAAATTGGCGGTGTGCAGCTTGATGCCAATTTTGTCGCAGACCGCCTGCGCATCCGCCAGGTCGTCCATGGCGGTGCAGTAGTCGGTGCCGTCGTCTTCGTCCCAGTTCTTCATGAACAGGCCTTCGACCTGATAACCCTGTTCAAGCAGAAGCAGGGCGGATACGGAGGAGTCTACGCCGCCGGACATGCCGACGATGACGCGCTGGGTGCTTGGCTCTTGCATGGGAATACTGGACACGGCTTTAGAAAAAGAGCGCGATTCTAGCAGGCCGCGAAGCCCGGCCGTTAATCGCGGATGAGTGACAGCGGAAAACAGTCCCCGCTCAGGTAGTCATCGATGCAGCGCAATACCAGTTCGCTGCGCCAGCGCTCGGGTTGGGCAGCCAGTTCGTCACGGCTTAGCCAGCGTGGGCCAATGATGCCGTCATCCAGCGTGTAGTCAGGGTGGTGGCGCAGCGCTTTGCCGGCAAAACACACGCGTTGATAGGTCACGCCATTGCTGGGTGCGGTGTACAGGTAGATTCCCGTTACGCTGGTCAGCTCGACATCCCAGCCGGTTTCTTCAAGTGTTTCGCGGATCGCCGCTTGCAACAGGCTTTCGTTGGCGTCCAGGTGTCCGGCGGGTTGATTGAATACGGCTCGACCTTCGGCCATTTCCTCGACAAGAAGGAAACGGCCCTGGTCTTCAATGACTGTGGCGACGGTGATATGCGGCTGCCAATCCATGTTCACTTTAACCTGCTAAGAAAAAATCGATCATAGCCTGATTCTACCCGTGCAAAACGCAGCAGCCCCGGCACAAGGCCAGGGCTGCTGTTGTTACAACATCTTTAATGCAAGGCGTTAGGCTTTACGCAAGCGCAGCGAGGGCTGCGTTAAACGTCGCGCTGGGGCGCATAACCTGGCTGGTCAGTTGTGGGTTGGAGCGGTAGTAACCGCCAATATCCACAGGCTTGCCTTGCACCGCGCCGAGTTCGGCAACGATGGCAGCTTCATTCTCGCTCAGGCTTTTCGCCAGCGGCGCGAACTGCGCCTGCAGCTCAAGATCTTCGGTCTGGGCAGCCAGCTCCTGTGCCCAGTAGAGCGCCAGGTAGAAATGGCTGCCACGGTTATCCAACTCGCCGGTTTTGCGCGATGGCGACTTGTTGCTGTCGAGCAACTTACCGGTCGCCGCGTCCAGGGTGGTGCCTAGAAGCTTGGCTTTCGGGTTGTTGGTCTTGATCCCGGTTTCTTCCAGAGACACAGCCAGTGCCAGGAATTCGCCCAGCGAATCCCAGCGCAGGTGGTTTTCTTCAATCAGCTGTTGTACGTGCTTGGGTGCAGAGCCGCCCGCGCCGGTTTCGTACATGCCGCCGCCCGCCATCAGTGGAACGATGGAGAGCATTTTCGCCGAGGTGCCCAGTTCCATGATCGGGAACAGGTCGGTCAGGTAGTCGCGCAGTACGTTGCCGGTGACCGAGATGGTGTCCAGGCCACGGATCAAACGCTCCATGCTCACGCGGATGGCCTGGTTGTAATCCATCATGCGGATGTCCAGGCCAGTGGTGTCGTGATCCTGCAGGTAGGCTTCAACTTTCTTCTGCAGTTCGCGGTCGTGAGCACGCTCTGGGTCGAGCCAGAAGATTGCTGGAGTGTTGGATTGGCGGGCGCGGGTGACAGCCAGCTTGACCCAGTCACGGATCGGCGCGTCTTTGGTCTGGCAGGCGCGCCAGATGTCGCCGGCTTCAACTTCGTGCTGCATCAGTAGTGTGCCGTCTTCCAGCACTACACGCATGCTGCCATCGACGGTCATCTCGAAGGTTTTGTCGTGGGAGCCGTATTCTTCAGCCTTCTGCGCCATCAGGCCAACGTTCGGTACGCTGCCCATGGTGGTGGGGTCAAACGCACCGTTGGTTTTGCAGAAATTGATCATTTCCTGGTAGATGCGGGCGTAGGTGCTTTCCGGCATCACCGCTTTGGTGTCCTTGAGCTTGCCGTCCTTGCCCCACATCTTTCCGGAACTGCGGATCATCGCCGGCATCGAGGCGTCGACGATCACGTCACTCGGGATGTGCAGGTTGGTGATGCCCTTGACGGAATCAACCATAGCCATCTCTGGGCGACCGCTGTAGCAGGCGTGGATGTCGTCGAGGATTTCTTCCTGCAGAGACGCCGGCAGCGACTTGATTTTGTCGTAGACGCTGCTGATGCCGTTATTGGGGTTGACGCCCAGTTCGTCAAACAAGCTGGCGTACTTATCAAAAACGCCTTTGTAGTAGACGCTGACCGCGTGACCAAAGACGATCGGGTGGGAGACCTTCATCATGGTCGCCTTGACGTGCAGGGACCACATTACGCCGGTGTCCTTGCAGTCTTGCAGGGTCTTCTCGAAGAAGTCACGCAGCTTGCGGCAGCTCATGTACATGCTGTCGAAGACTTCGCCTTCCTGCAGAGTGAGTTGTTTCTTGACTTCGACCTTGCCGTTTTTGCCCACAAACTCGATACGCACGTCACCGGCCTTGGCCATGGTGATCGATTGTTCGCTGGAGAAGAAGTCGCCGCCGCGCATGTAGTCGGCGTGGGACTGCGAAGCCATGCTCCACTCACCCATTGAGTGCGGGTGTTTGCGCACAAATGCTTTTACTGCAGCCGGCGCACGACGATCGGAGTTGCCTTCACGCAGCACCGGGTTCACCGCACTGCCAAGCACTTTGCTGTAGCGTGCGCGGGCTTCTTTTTCCGCATCAGTTTGCGGGTCTTCAGGGAAATCCGGGATGTTATAGCCCTGCGCCTGCAGCTCGGCGATGGCGCCTTTCAGCTGTGGCACCGAGGCACTGATGTTAGGCAGCTTGATGATGTTGGCTTCTGGCGAGGTCGCCAGAATGGCCAGCTTGGCCAGGTCATCATCGATCTGCTTGTCGGCATCCAGTTGGTCAGCAAAGCTGGCGAGGATACGCGCTGCAAGAGAGATGTCGCGGGTTTCGACGGCAATTCCAGCAGATGCTGCGAAGGCTTCTACAATGGGTAGGAGCGAGTAGGTCGCAAGGGCTGGGGCTTCGTCAGTGAAGGTATAAATGATCTTCGAAGTGGTGGACATTTAGAGTTAACTCTCTTCTTTGCTGAGCGTACACAGGCACTCGACATGCGTAGGTAAACGCCAAGGCCCATGATGAGTGGGCCTGAAGTCGAGGTGTGCCGCGGTGATGTTGGATGCACCAGTAGAGTGTTGAGCATTTCGAGCCGTTGAGTCGCTGTAGCAGTTCGACGGCTTCAAGACGCGAGCCACTTATTCGGGGTACCTACGCCTTATGACCTGTTGGTCAGGTGGGCAGTATATCACCGCGACCGTACGGCGCAGAATGCCTTGGTGCATAAGACCAATGAACATATGGTTTCGCCCGATTCAAGTGGGTTACTCTCGGGTGATCTGATTGTTTAACCACAAGACGGAGTCCAGCATGGGATACCAAAAGATCCAGGTGCCAGCAACCGGTGACAAAATCACCGTTAATGCCGATACATCCCTGAACGTACCGAACAATCCAATTATCCCGTATATCGAAGGTGATGGCATTGGTGTCGATATCAGCCCAGTGATGATCAAAGTCGTTGATGCTGCCGTGCAGAAAGCCTACGGCGGCGAGCGCAAGATCTCCTGGATGGAGGTGTATGCCGGCGAGAAAGCCACCCAGGTTTACGACCAGGACACCTGGTTGCCTCAGGAAACCCTGGATGCAGTCAAGGATTACGTTGTGTCCATCAAGGGCCCGCTGACGACTCCGGTTGGTGGTGGCATTCGCTCCCTGAACGTTGCCCTGCGTCAGCAACTCGATCTGTACGTCTGCCTGCGCCCAGTGCGCTGGTTTGAAGGCGTACCAAGCCCGGTGAAGAAGCCAGGCGACGTCGACATGACCATCTTCCGTGAAAACTCTGAAGACATTTATGCCGGTATCGAGTGGAAAGCCGGTTCGCCGGAAGCGACCAAGGTGATCAAGTTCCTCAAGGAGGAAATGGGTGTTACCAAGATTCGCTTTGACCAAGATTGCGGTATCGGCGTTAAACCTGTGTCCATGCAGGGGACCAAGCGTCTCGCGCGCAAAGCGTTGCAGTATGTGGTCGATAACGACCGCGACTCGCTGACCATCGTGCACAAAGGCAACATCATGAAGTTCACCGAGGGCGCCTTCAAAGAGTGGGCTTACGAAATTGCTGCTGAAGAGTTCGGCGCAACCCTGCTCGATGGCGGTCCTTGGATGCAGTTCAAGAACCCTAAAACCGGCAAGAACGTCATTGTTAAGGACGCTATTGCCGACGCTATGCTGCAGCAGATTCTGTTGCGTCCGGCCGAGTACGATGTAATTGCCACCTTGAACCTCAATGGCGACTACCTCTCCGATGCTCTAGCCGCAGAAGTGGGTGGTATCGGTATCGCCCCAGGTGCCAACCTGTCTGACACCATTGCAATGTTCGAGGCTACACACGGTACGGCGCCGAAGTACGCGGGCAAAGACCAGGTGAACCCCGGTTCGCTGATCCTGTCTGCTGAAATGATGCTGCGCCACATGGGCTGGATCGAAGCAGCCGACTTGATTATCAAGGGCACTAATGGCGCTATCTCGGCCAAGACCGTGACATATGATTTCGAGCGCCTGATGGACGGTGCCAAGCTGCTGTCGTGCTCGGCATTCGGTGACGCGCTGATTTCGCACATGTAAGCCAATCAGCTGCAAAAAAGGCCGGTCAATGATCGGCCTTTTTTATGGGCAACTATTTGCCCAGGTAGCAAATCAGACCTCTGCTGTTGAGGCGTGGGTCTGCTTAATTGCCGCAGGTGCTTCATTAGTGGTGGCCGCGCTGATGTTCACGGCGTGGAGTCCCTTTGGGCCTTGAATAATATCGAAGCTTACCGGCTGGCCAGCCTTCAGGGTTTTATAGCCGTCCATTTGGATGGCCGAGTAGTGGGCGAACAGGTCCTCATCTCGACCGTCGGCGACGATGAAACCGTAACCTTTGGCGTTGTTGAACCACTTGACCTTACCGCTAACCATGCTGATATCCCTCTGCAAAGGACTCCACGACTGGAGTATCATCCACTTCAATTTCACGTCTTGCTTGACATGCGCAAGCAAAGCTGTGACTCCTGAATACCCGCATAGGGTATTCATTGTTTGTAACACCGTTTTGCCGATAGTCAAGGCAATGCTGTCACTGGCTGAGAAGCCGTTCAAACTCTGTCCTGTACAGACTATCCGCCCATCAACGAAGCTATTCAGCATGCATGCACGTAGCCAGATTCGACTAACATCCAACCAAGACGAGCCCGCCGAGCACGAGGATGACTCCTACGGTTTAGCCGTACAGGAGGCCAAGCCCGCACTGCAGGCTCCACCGATGTACAAGGTGATCTTGTTTAACGATGACTACACCCCGATGGATTTTGTGGTTGAAATCCTCGAGGTGTTTTTCAGCCTGAATAGAGAACAAGCGACCAGAATCATGCTGGCCGTCCATACAGAAGGACGGGCAGTGTGTGGTGTGTTTACCCGCGATATTGCTGAAACCAAAGCGACACAGGTGAATCAATATGCGAGAGAGAGCCAGCATCCGCTACTCTGTGAAATAGAGAAGGACGGTTAACGCCGGCCACTTGGGTATGAGGTGAAGCTATGTTAAATCGAGAGCTCGAAGTCACCCTCAATCTGGCTTTCAAGGAGGCTCGTACCAAACGTCATGAATTTATGACGGTTGAGCATTTACTGCTAGCACTCCTAGATAACGAGGCCGCCGCCAGCGTATTGCGGGCCTGCGGTGCCAACCTAGACAAGCTGCGGCATGATCTGCAGGAGTTTATCGACTCCACTACACCGCTAATTCCTCAGCATGACGAAGAGCGCGAAACCCAGCCTACACTGGGCTTTCAGCGTGTTCTGCAGCGTGCGGTTTTCCATGTGCAGAGCTCCGGAAAGCGTGAGGTTACCGGTGCCAATGTTCTGGTTGCGATTTTCAGTGAGCAGGAAAGCCAAGCCGTATTTCTGCTCAAGCAGCAGAGTGTTGCGCGTATTGATGTGGTCAACTTTATTGCTCATGGCATCTCCAAGGTGCCAGGCCACGGCGGCCATGCGGACACTGAACAGGAAATGCAGGACGAAGAGGGTGGTGAGTCCGTCGGCTCTAGTAACCCTCTAGATGCCTATGCCAGTAACTTGAACGAACTGGCTCGCCAGGGGCGGATTGATCCGCTGGTCGGTCGTGAGATGGAAGTTGAGCGTGTGGCGCAGATTCTTGCGCGGCGTCGCAAGAACAATCCGTTGCTGGTTGGCGAGGCGGGTGTCGGCAAAACAGCCATCGCCGAGGGTCTGGCTAAGCGTATCGTCGATAACCAGGTGCCTGATCTGCTGGCTGAAAGCGTGGTCTACTCGCTGGATCTCGGCGCTCTGCTGGCCGGCACCAAATACCGCGGTGACTTCGAGAAGCGCTTAAAGGCGTTGCTCAATGAGTTGCGCAAGCGCCCGCATGCGATTCTGTTTATTGATGAAATCCACACCATTATCGGTGCCGGAGCGGCGTCCGGCGGGGTGATGGATGCATCCAACCTGCTCAAGCCAATGTTGTCATCGGGCGAAATTCGCTGCATCGGCTCGACGACATTCCAAGAGTTCCGCGGCATCTTCGAGAAAGACCGCGCCCTGGCGCGACGCTTTCAGAAAGTCGATGTGGTTGAGCCCTCGGTTGAGGACACTATCGGCATCCTGCGTGGCCTGAAAGGCCGCTTCGAGCAGCACCACAGCATCGAGTACAGCGATGAGGCGTTACGAGCGGCGGCCGAGCTGGCATCGCGCTATATCAATGATCGCCACATGCCGGACAAGGCCATCGATGTAATCGATGAGGCCGGTGCCTACCAGCGCTTGCAGCCTTTGGATAAACGCTTGACCCGTATCGATGTGGCTCAGGTTGAAGACATCGTGGCGAAAATTGCCCGCATTCCGCCTAAGCACGTCAGCAGCTCCGATAAAGAACTGCTGCGTAACCTTGAACGCGACCTGAAGCTCACGGTGTTTGGTCAGGACGCTGCGATTGACTCACTGTCGACGGCTATCAAGCTCTCGCGTGCAGGCCTTAAAGCACCTGACAAGCCAGTTGGCTCGTTCTTGTTTGCTGGCCCCACCGGGGTTGGTAAGACCGAGGCGGCGCGTCAGCTGGCCAAGGCCCTGGGGGTCGAGCTGGTTCGCTTCGACATGTCCGAGTACATGGAGCGCCACACCGTATCGCGACTGATCGGTGCGCCGCCTGGCTATGTCGGTTTTGATCAGGGCGGATTGTTAACCGAGGCGATCACCAAAACGCCGCATTGCGTGCTGCTGCTTGATGAAATCGAGAAGGCTCACCCAGAGGTCTTTAACCTGTTACTGCAGGTCATGGATCACGGAACCCTGACCGACAACAACGGCCGCAAGGCTGACTTCCGCAACGTGATTGTGATCATGACCACTAACGCCGGGGCTGAAACAGCTGCGCGGGCCTCCATTGGCTTTACCCATCAGGACCACTCATCTGATGCCATGGAAGTGATCAAGAAGAGCTTCACGCCGGAATTCCGCAATCGCCTGGATACCATCATTCAGTTCGGTCGCTTGAGTCACGAGGTGATCAAAAGCATCGTCGACAAGTTCCTTACCGAATTGCAGGCGCAGCTTGAGGGCAAGCGAGTCACCCTGGAAGTCAGTAGCACTGCACGTAGCTGGTTGGCTGAGAGTGGTTACGACGTGCAAATGGGGGCTCGCCCAATGGCGCGCTTGATTCAGGACAAGATCAAGCGCCCGCTGGCCGAAGAAATACTGTTTGGTGAGCTTGCTGATCACGGTGGTGTGGTGCATATCGACTTGGAAGGTGGCGAGTTGACCTTCGACTTCGAAACCACGGCTGAAATGGCCTAGGCGTAGTTTTCTTACGCGCACAAAAACGCCCGGCTATGCCGGGCGTTTTTACTGGAGCTTGGTGTAACAGATGCCAGAAAACTAAGTTTTCAGTGGCCTGTTAACGGGCGCGGTAAGTAATACGGCCCTTGCTCAAGTCATAAGGCGTAAGTTCAACGCGAACTTTGTCGCCAGTCAGAATGCGGATGTAGTTTTTGCGCATCTTTCCGGAGATGTGCGCAGTAACGACGTGCCCATTTTCCAACTCCACACGGAACATGGTGTTGGGCAGGGTGTCGACGACAGTGCCTTCCATTTCGAAGCTGTCTTCTTTCGACATGCAGTAAAGCCCTCGGTATCCAATGAATGGCCCGGTGCAACTGGCGCCAGGCAAAAGCGGCGTGCATTGTGCCCGAAATTTGGGGTTTACGCCAAGGGCTTCAGTTAAGGCAGGTCCAGCGTTGGTTGACGAACAGCTCAATGGGGCGGTACTGGGTCTTGTAACTCATCTTTCGACAGCTTTTGATCCAGTAGCCTAAATAGACTGCATGCAGCCCAAGACGGGCCGCTTCGGCAATTTGCCAGAGGATGGCAAAACGCCCGAGGCTGCGCCGTTCCTCACTCGGCTCATAAAAGGTGTACACAGCCGAAAGCCCGTTGGGCAGCACATCGGTTACGGCAATTGCCAGCAGCCGGTTGTCCAGGCGGAACTCATAGAAGCGTGAGAACGCTAAATCGCGCACCAGAAAGGTCGAAAATTGTTCGCGGTTGGGCGGATACATATCGCCATCAGCATGCCGTTGCTCAATGTAACGGACGTACAGTGCGTAATATTCTTCGGTAAACGTCGGGCGTACGGAGTGTACCTGGATATCCTGATTGCGCTTGAATATACGGCGTTGCTGGCGGTTCGGGCTGAACTGCGCCGCAGGAATGCGTGCCGGGACGCAGGCCGTGCATCCCTGGCAGTGCGGGCGGTAGAGGTGGGCGCCACTGCGACGAAAACCCATTTCTGAAAGCTCAGCGTAAACCTCCACATCCATCGGCTGACTGGGGTCGAGGAACAGTGTTGTGGCCTGTTCGTCGGGCAGGTAGCTGCAGGTATGCGGTTGAGTGGCGTAAAACTTTAGGCGGGCCAGCTCAGTCATGATCGGCTCTCGGGGCGGTCTTCAAACAAGTGTAAGCCAGCTGGGGGAACTCGCCTAGGCGAGCCAGTCTGCACGGCTGGGTTGGTCAAGATAGGTGCTTAGGTAGTGGGCAAACTCAGCGCGTGAAATCGATTGAGCACCAAGGCTAAGCAGGTGCTCGGTGGGCATTTGGCAATCGATAAGGACAAAGCCCCAGCTTTTCAGGCGTTCAACCAGCGTGACGAAGCCGACCTTGGAGGCGTTATCTGCGCGGCTGAACATCGACTCGCCAAAAAATAGCTGGCCCATGGCCAGGCCGTATAGTCCGCCTACCAGCTCTTGATCACGCCAGACTTCTACCGAGTGCGCCACACCCCGCTTATGCAGCTCAAGGTAAGCATCCTGCATGGGGCTCGTGATCCATGTTTCTATCGCATAGCTGCGAGGGCCTGCGCAGGCCCGAATGACCTCAGAGAACGCCTGGTCAAGGGTCACTCGGTAGCGCTCTTGACGCAGCGCCTTGGCCAAGCTGCGCGAGGTGTGAAGCTTGTCAGGCAGTAGAACGGTACGCGGGTCTGGCGACCACCAGAGAATCGGCTGGCCATCCTGAAACCAGGGGAAGCAGCCATGCCGATAAGCCTGAATCAGGCGCTCGGGTTGCAGGTCGCCGCCAGCGGCCAGCAGGCCGTTGGGCTCGCTTAGGGCTTTGTTGAGGGGCGGGAAAACCAGGGAGTCGCGTTGCAGCCACGTCAGCATGTGCAAAGCCAGGGGTAGGGCAGGGCGGATGTGCACCCGCCCTGAGGTGGATCAATTGTCGTCGAGGAATTTCTCGACATCCAGCGCTGCCATGCAACCGGCACCTGCTGAGGTGATGGCCTGGCGGTAAACGTGGTCGGCCACGTCGCCGGCAGCAAATACCCCTTCAATGCTGGTTGCGGTGGCGTTGCCTTCATTGCCGCCTTTGATCAGCAGGTAGCCATCACGCATTTCCAGTTGACCATGGAATAGGTCGGTATTGGGTTTGTGGCCGATGGCGATAAATACGCCCGCAAGCGGCAGGTCGCTTGTAAGGCCGGTTTGCGTATCCTTCAGGCGTGCGCCGGTAACGCCGGTGTTATCGCCCAGTACTTCTTCCAGTGCATGGTTCCAATGCAGTACCACATTGCCGTTGGCGGCCTTGTCGAACAGTTTGTCTTGCAGGATTTTCTCCGCGCGCAGCTTGTCGCGCCGGTGCACCAGGTGAACTTCTTTGGCGATATTTGACAGGTACAGGGCTTCTTCGACCGCGGTGTTACCGCCACCAATTACCGCAACCACTTGGTTGCGATAGAAGAAACCGTCGCAGGTCGCGCAGGCTGATACGCCCTTGCCAGCAAATGCTTCTTCCGATGGCAGGCCTAGGTATTGCGCCGACGCGCCGGTGGCAATAATCAGTGCGTCACAGGTGTACGTGCCGCTATCACCTTTCAGGGTGAAGGGCCGCGACTGCAACTCTGCGGTATGGATGTGGTCGTAGACGATCTCCGTGTCAAAGCGCTCGGCATGCTTTTGCATGCGCTCCATCAGTGCTGGGCCGGTAAGACCCTCAACATCGCCAGGCCAGTTATCCACTTCAGTCGTAGTGGTCAGCTGACCACCGGGTTGAATACCAGTAATGATCACCGGCTTGAGGTTGGCGCGGGCAGCGTAAACGGCAGCGCTATAACCGGCAGGGCCGGAGCCCAGGATGATCAAGCGTGAATGCTTGACTTCGCTCATAAAAACACCTCATAAGCCTTTGTCACAAAAGAGAATGCATGCTCCAATTGAGCCGCACGGAAGATATTGGCCAATATGCTACACCGAAGCGGGCAACGAGCGGGAGTCAACCGCTGCAGCCCGTGCAAGCGAGCGGTCGAGCCTGGCATCGCTTGGTTAAACCCGTACAATCGCTGCATATTTTGTCGTTAATCCATTATTCGGCGCCTCTTGCGCAGGAACACACGCGTTTTGAAGAAATCTAGCCCAACCACACAAATCCCTCTCTGGCGTCAGCAGTTGCCTTATCGACTGAAAGAAGGCGCACTGATTGGCTTGGGCGCACTTTGCCTGTATCTGTGGATGGCGCTGCTGACTTACGATGCCGCCGATCCGGGCTGGACCCACACCAGCAATGTTGAGCAGGTACAGAACTCAGCAGGTCGAGCCGGTGCCTGGTTTGCTGACATCCTGTTTATGGCCCTGGGCTATTTCGCCTACTTATTCCCGCTGCTGCTGGCGATCAAAACCCTGCAGGTGTTCCGCGCCCGCCACCAGCCTTGGCAGTGGAGTGGCTGGCTGTTCACGTGGCGATTGATTGGCCTGATGTTTCTGGTGTTGTCCGGGGCAGCGCTGGCATTTATCCACTTCAATTCCAGTTCGAGCATGCCAGCTTCTGCTGGCGGCGCGCTGGGTGAAAGCCTCGGCCAGCTGGCCATTGAAGGGTTGAATGTACAGGGCAGTACGCTGCTGTTGATTGCCCTGTTTCTGTTCGGTTTGACCGTGTTTGCTGACCTGTCTTGGTTCAAGGTGATGGACCTGACCGGCAAAATCACCCTAGACCTTATCGAGCTCATTCAGAGCCTGGCCAATCGCTGGTGGAATGCCCGGCTTGAGCGTAAACAGTTGGTCGCGCAGCTGCGCGAGGTTGATGAGCGGGTCGATGAAGTGTCTGCCCCCATAGTGCTGGATCGGCGCGAGCAGGCCAAAGTCAAAGAACGCCTTATTCAGCGCGAAGAGTCGCTGAACAAGCATATGAGTGAGCGTGCTACTCGCGCGGCTCCAGTGATCGCGCCGGCAGCTGCGCCGAAAGAAACTGAGCCCAGTAAACGTGTACTCAAGGAAAAACAGGTCAACCTGTTCGAAGACAGTGCTGTGGCCGGCAGTCTGCCGCCCATTTCGATCCTCGATGTGGCGGAAAAAGTGCAGAAGAAGTACTCGCCTGAGTATCTCGAGGCCATGTCACGCCTGCTGGAAATCAAACTCAAGGAGTTTGGCGTTGAGGTCATCGTCGAGTCGGTTCATCCAGGCCCAGTGATTACCCGCTTCGAAATCCAGCCTGCTGCGGGGATCAAGGTCAGCCGTATTTCCGGCTTGGCCAAAGACTTGGCGCGCTCGATGGCGATCATCAGCGTGCGGGTTGTGGAAGTCATTCCTGGCAAAACCACCGTTGGTATTGAAATTCCCAACGAAGACCGGCAGATCGTGCGCTTCTCTGAAGTGCTGTCGTCGCCTGAGTACGATGAAGCCAAGTCGCCGGTTACCCTGGCCCTCGGCCATGACATCGGCGGCAAGCCGGTGATCACCGATCTGGCCAAGATGCCTCACCTGTTGGTGGCCGGCACCACCGGCTCGGGTAAGTCGGTCGGGGTCAACGCGATGATTCTGTCAATTCTGTTCAAGTCCACGCCAGAAGAGGCGCGCTTGATCATGATCGACCCGAAGATGCTTGAGCTGTCGATCTACGAAGGCATTCCACACCTGCTCTGCCCCGTGGTCACCGACATGAAAGAGGCTGCCAACGCGTTGCGCTGGTCGGTCGCTGAGATGGAGCGCCGTTACAAGCTGATGTCGAAAATGGGCGTGCGCAACCTGGCCGGCTTTAACCGCAAGGTCAAGGACGCCATTGATGCCGGTGAGCCGCTGTCTGACCCGCTGTATAAGCGCGAAAGCATGCACGACGAAGCACCGTTGCTGAAGCCGCTGCCAACCATCGTGGTGGTGGTCGATGAATTCGCCGACATGATGATGATTGTCGGTAAGAAGGTCGAAGAACTGATTGCCCGTATTGCGCAAAAAGCTCGTGCGGCAGGCATTCACCTGATTCTCGCTACCCAGCGGCCTTCCGTGGATGTGATCACCGGCCTGATCAAGGCCAACATTCCGACGCGGATGGCGTTTCAGGTATCGAGCAAGATCGACTCGCGCACCATCCTTGATCAAGGCGGTGCCGAACAGCTGCTCGGCCACGGTGACATGCTGTATATGCCGCCCGGCACCAGCTTGCCGATCCGTGTGCATGGCGCTTTTGTTTCCGATGAAGAGGTCCACCGGGTCGTAGAAGCCTGGAAGCAACGCGGCACGCCAGACTATATCGATGACATCCTCAACGGTGCTGAAGAGGCCGGCAGCGGCTTTGATGGCGGCAGTGGCGAGGGCGGCGAGGGCAGCGAGACGGATGCGCTTTACGATGAGGCGGTCAATTTCGTCCTTGAGAGTCGCCGCGCTTCAATCTCTGCGGTGCAGCGCAAACTGAAAATCGGCTACAACCGTGCTGCCCGGATGATCGAAGCCATGGAAATGGCCGGCGTCGTCACCTCAATGAACACAAATGGCTCTCGTGAGGTCATAGCACCAAGCCCTGTTCGCGATTAATGCATCGCCCTGAATTGATAAGGAATCCCATGCGCCTGATTCGCATGCTGTTGCTGACCGTACTGAGTATTACCAGCGTTGCTGCCGTGGCTGACGATGAGGTCGCCGTGCAGCGTTTGACCGAACTGCTCAACCAGGCGCAGA
Organism: uncultured Pseudomonas sp.; assembly: GCF_943846705.1. Taxonomy (NCBI): domain Bacteria; kingdom Pseudomonadati; phylum Pseudomonadota; class Gammaproteobacteria; order Pseudomonadales; family Pseudomonadaceae; genus Pseudomonas; species uncultured Pseudomonas sp. The sequence goes on from NZ_OX044366.1 coordinate 3,279,125, forward strand.
CCATTACTGCACGCTTTTCCCAGCTGACACTGGATGGCAGTGGCACTCAGCTGCAGGAAACCGCCGGCCAGCTCGTGCTCAAGCGCCCAGGGCTGTTCCGTTGGCACACTGATGCACCGATGGAGCAGCTGCTGGTCTCCAATGGTGAAAAAGTCTGGTTGTATGACCCGGATTTGCTGCAAGTCACCATCCAGACCCTCGATCAGCGCTTGACCCATACCCCGGCGCTGCTGCTGTCCGGTGATGTCTCGAAGATTCGTGAGAACTTCGATATCAGCCACAAAGAAGGCGGCAATGTGGTCGATTTCATCCTCAAACCGAAATCCAAAGACACCCTGTTCGACAGCCTGCGCCTGTCGTTTCGCAACAGCGTGCTCAACGACATGCAGCTGATTGATAGCATTGGTCAGCGCACCAACATTCTTTTCCTCAGCGTGAAAATGAATGAGCCGCAAGACGACGCGCAATTTATCTTCGAGATCCCGGCCGGCGTGGACGTGATTCAAGAGTAGAAAGTTTAAGAGCAAGAGGCGTTAACCCCCGATCATGGATCTGTTTCGCAAGGCTCCCGTCGCCCAACCCCTGGCTGCCCGTTTGCGTGCGGCCAGCCTGGATGAGTACGTCGGCCAGGAGCATTTGCTCGCCCGCGGCAAACCCCTGCGTGAAGCGCTGGAGCAGGGCGCACTGCATTCGATGATCTTCTGGGGGCCGCCTGGCGTGGGTAAAACCACCCTGGCGCGGCTATTGGCCCAAGTTTCCGACGCGCATTTCGAAACGATTTCCGCCGTGCTGTCCGGGGTTAAGGAAATTCGCCAGGCCGTGGAGGTGGCGCAGCAGCATGCGGCGCAATATGGCCGGCAGACCATCCTGTTTGTCGATGAAGTCCATCGCTTCAACAAGTCGCAGCAGGATGCTTTCCTGCCCTACGTGGAAGACGGCACGCTGATTTTTATCGGCGCTACCACGGAAAACCCCTCGTTTGAGCTGAACAACGCCCTGCTTTCACGCGCTCGCGTGTATGTGCTGAAAAGCCTCGATGAAAGCGCGCTGCGCAAGCTGGTTGAGCGCGCCTTGAGCGACCCTAAAGGCCTGGGCGAGCGCCAGCTAAGTCTGCCCGAGGAGAGCTTTAAAATCCTCCAGGCGGCTGCCGATGGTGATGGTCGGCGTCTGCTGAATTTTCTGGAGAACTCAGCGGATTTGGCCGAAGACGGCAGTGAAATCGGCAGCGAGTTATTGCTCGATCTGCTCGGTGATACCCGTCGGCGCTTCGACAAGGGCGGCGAAGCCTTTTATGACCAGATATCGGCGCTGCACAAGTCCGTGCGCGGTTCCAGCCCCGACGGCGCGCTGTACTGGTTCGCGCGCATGCTCGATGGCGGTTGTGACCCACTGTATATCGCCCGGCGCGTGGTGCGTATGGCCAGTGAAGATATCGGCAACGCCGACCCGCGCGCCTTAACCCTGTGCCTGAACGCCTGGGATGTTCAAGAGCGCCTGGGCAGCCCTGAGGGTGAGTTGGCCGTGGCTCAGGCAATTACCTACCTGGCCTGCGCGCCGAAGAGCAACGCGGTGTACAACGCCTTTAATGCCGCCATGCGTGACGCCGCCGAGCATGGCTCGCAAGAAGTTCCGCTGCACCTGCGTAATGCGCCAACCAAACTGATGAAACAACTGGGCTACGGCGACGAATACCGCTATGCCCACGATGAGCCCGATGCCTATGCAGCGGGGGAGGATTACTTTCCCGAAGCCTTCGAGCCCCGTAACTACTATCAACCGGTACCCCGTGGTCTGGAACTGAAAATCCGCGACAAACTGCAGCATTTGCAGAACCAGGACCGCAACAGCCCCCGACAGCGGAGGAAACCATGATTCGTGTGGCGTTGGCTGTGGCGCTAGGTGGCGCGGCGGGTTCCGTTCTCCGCTTTCTAACCGCCAGCTGGGTCGCGGCGCATTGGCCGCGGCACTTTTACCTGGGCACCTTTACCGTCAATGTTATTGGTTGCCTGCTGATCGGCCTGCTCTCGGGGTTATTGCTGTTGCGCAGCGATCTACCACTGGAGTTACGCAGCGGTTTGATTATCGGCGTGCTCGGTGGTTTCACCACCTTTTCGTCATTCAGCCTAGAGGTGCTCAAGCTGTTTGAGGGCGGTCGCCACAATGAAGCCTTTGCCTACCTGTTATGCAGTGTCCTTGGTGGTGTCGCCGCAGTTTGGGCCGGATTTGGCCTGGCCCGCCTCTACCAGTAGCCAGGCCCGCTAACGCGCGGTGTGGCACGCAACCCTGTTAAAGCCTTAAACTGCGCGGCATTGCGCGCCATGGCCACGGCCATGCAAACCCTTGTGATGTATTGAGACCAGAACATGCTTGATTCCAAACTCGTTCGTACCCAGCTCCATGAAGTGGCCGAGCGCCTGGCTGCTCGTGGTTTTGTCCTCGATGTGGCGCGCTTCGAAGCGCTCGAAGCGCAGCGTAAGACCGTGCAAACCCGCACTGAGCAGCTGCAGGCTGAGCGCAACAGTCGCTCCAAGTCGATTGGCCAAGCCAAGCAACGCGGCGAAGACATTGCGCCGTTGTTGGCGGAAGTGGACCAGATGGGCAGCGATCTGGAGCAGGGCAAGCGCGAGCTCGACACGATTCAGAGTGAACTGGACAGCCTGTTGCTGAACATTCCAAACCTGCCACATGAGTCGGTGCCGGTCGGTGCCGATGAAGAGGGTAACGTTGAGGTCTCGCGCTGGGGCACGCCGCGCAGCTTCGATTTCCCGGTTCAGGATCACGTCGCCTTGGGCGAGCAACACGGCTGGTTGGATTTTGAAACCGCCGCCAAGCTCTCCGGTGCGCGCTTTGCCTTGCTACGTGGGCCAATTGCCCGCATGCACCGTGCCCTGGCGCAATTTATGATCAACCTGCACACCAGCGAGCATGGCTATGAAGAAGCCTATACGCCGTATCTGGTGCAGGCTCCGGCACTGCAAGGCACGGGACAGCTGCCGAAGTTCGAAGAAGACCTGTTTAAGATCAGCCGTGAAGGCGAGGCGGATCTGTACCTGATCCCAACTGCGGAAGTGTCGCTGACCAATATCGTCGCCGGCGAGATTCTCGACCCCAAGCAGCTGCCGCTGAAGCTCGTGGCCCACACACCTTGTTTTCGCAGTGAGGCCGGCGCATCCGGCCGTGATACCCGTGGGATGATCCGCCAGCATCAGTTCGACAAGGTCGAGATGGTGCAGATCGTCGAGCCGAGCCAGTCTTTCGATGCGTTGGAAAGCCTGACTGCCAACGCCGAGCGCGTGTTGCAGTTGCTTGAACTGCCTTACCGTAAATTGGCGCTGTGCACCGGCGACATGGGCTTCAGCGCGGTGAAAACCTACGACCTGGAAGTCTGGGTGCCAAGCCAGGACAAATACCGCGAGATTTCTTCCTGCTCCAACTGTGGTGACTTCCAGGCGCGGCGCATGCAGGCGCGCTATCGCAACCCGGAAACCGGCAAGCCAGAACTGCTACACACCCTCAATGGTTCAGGCCTGGCAGTGGGTCGCACCCTGGTGGCGGTGTTGGAAAACTATCAGCAGGCCGACGGCAGCATCCGCGTGCCGGACGTATTGAAGCCCTATATGGGCGGCATCGAAGTTATCGGCTAAGCCGGCTTCAGTTGCACGTAACGGGGTGGCCAATGCCGCCCCGTTTTGTTTACCCGATCGAGAGCGAGCGTGATGGATTTTCTGCCCCTGTTCCACAAATTACAGGATCGCCTGGTACTGGTGGTCGGCGGCGGCGAAGTCGCGCTGCGCAAGGCGCGCTTGCTCAGCGATGCCGGTGCCAAACTGCGGGTGGTAGCGCCCGATATTCGTGAAGAGTTGCGTGAAATGGCCGTGGCCAGCCATGGCGAAGTGTTACTGCGCGACTATCAGTCGATTGACCTGCAAGGGGTGGCGTTGATCATCGCGGCCACCGATGATGAGCCGCTGAACGCTGATATATCCCAGCAGGCCCAGGCCCTGGGTATTCCCGTTAACGTGGTGGACGCTCCGAAGCTCTGCAGTGTGATTTTTCCGGCCATCGTTGACCGTTCGCCCTTGATCGTGGCGATCACCAGTGGTGGCGATGCCCCAGTTCTAGCGCGTTTGATCCGCGCCAAGATTGAGACGTGGATTCCTGCCACTTATGGTCAGCTGGCCGGTTTGGCCAAGCGTTTCCGCGCCCAGGTCAAAGGGTTGTTCCCTGATGTACAGCAACGCCGCGTGTTCTGGGAGGATGTGTTCCAGGGCCAGGTAGCCGAGAGTGTGTTTGCCGGCAAAATGCAGGAAGGGCAACGCTTGTTGGAAGAGAAGATTGCCGGGATTGCGCCGCGCACATTGGGCGAGGTGTACCTGGTGGGGGCGGGCCCGGGTGATCCGGACCTGCTGACCTTCCGTGCCTTACGACTGATGCAGCAAGCCGACGTGGTGCTTTACGACCGCCTGGTCGCTCCGGCGATTCTCGAACTGTGTCGCCGTGATGCCGAGCGCATCTATGTCGGTAAACAGCGCGCCGAGCATGCCGTGCCCCAGGAGCAAATCAACCAACGCCTAGTCACCTTGGCTAAAGAAGGTAAGCGGGTGCTGCGCTTGAAGGGCGGTGATCCGTTTATTTTCGGGCGCGGCGGTGAAGAAATCGAAGAGCTGGCCGCTCACGGTATTCCGTTTCAGGTGGTGCCGGGTATCACGGCGGCTTCGGGCTGCGCTGCCTATGCCGGGATTCCGCTGACCCACCGTGATCACGCGCAGTCAGTGCGCTTTGTGACGGGTCATCTGAAAGACGGTAGCAGTAATTTGCCTTGGGCCGAGCTCACCGCATCCAGCCAGACCTTGGTGTTCTATATGGGCCTGGTCGGGCTGCCGACGATTTGCCAGCAACTGATCGCGCACGGCCGCGCCGCAACAACGCCTGCGGCGCTGATCCAGCAGGGTACGACACAGAACCAGCGGGTATTTACCGGCACCTTGGCCAACCTGGCTGAACTGGTAGCGGAGCATGAAGTGCATGCGCCGACTCTGGTGATAGTCGGCGAAGTGGTGCAGCTACGCGAGAAACTGGCCTGGTTTGAAGACGCTCAAAGCAGGTGCTGATCTCGCGCTGCCCACAGCTGTTCGGCACGCCTGAATGCCGCTTCGCGCGGCTCACCCTGTGCGCGTAAAGCCAGGGCCATGGTGCTGATGACCGTCAGCAGGCCGTAATCATCGGTTACTTCGCCGCGCCAGAATGCGCCCAGGTGAGCCGGCTCCAGCGACCCTGGCTTGACGTGGCGCTGCGCCGACATGGCGGGCCATTCTTCATCCCAGATCTCACCATTGGCCGTGCCGTATAGGTGGCTGGCGGCGTCCGGGTTTATCTCGATTTCACCGCCTTCACCTTTAATTACTATGGCCGTATCGCCCAGTAACTGGCTGGCCTGGCGATGCACCGCCTGATACCCCGGGTGGAAGATGCTCTGTAGGCCGCAGCGTGCACCCAGCGGGTTGAGGATGCGCGCCAGGGAGTGAATCGGTGAGCGCAGGCCGAGGGTATTGCGCAGGTCAATCATCCGCTGCAGCTGTGGCATCCAGTCGCCTAGAGGAATAAACGCCAGCTGCTGCTGATTCAGCGCCTGCTCGACGCTGCTCCAATTGCGACACAGCGGGATGCGTAAGGTTTCGAGCAGTTGTTCGCTGTACAGGCGGCCGCTGGTGTGTGGGCCGCCGCCATGCAACAGAATGCGTATACCGCTGCCTGCCAGGGCTTTAGCGGCCAGCAAAAACCAAGGCAAATGACGTTTCTTGCCGGCGTAGCTCGGCCAATCGAGGTCGACCTGGATTGCCGGCGCTTGTAGGCGCGCACGCACGGCTTCGGCAAAGCCGGCCATTTCCTCGGCGCTCTCTTCCTTGTGCCGCAGCAGCATCAGAAAGGCACCCAGCTGGCTTTCTTCAGCCTGGCCATCGAGCAGCATCCCCATGGCTTCACGGGCTTCCTCGCGGGTCAGGTTGCGTGCGCCGCGTTTGCCTTTACCGAGGATGCGTACGAATTGGGCGAAGGGGTGTTCTGGCGGGGTCACGAGGTTCATAGGCAATTGGTCGGTTTGGGCAGGCCCGCCAGCTTGGCGGCGAGTTTGGCAGGAGCGCCATTGAACAGGCGGTTAAGGTTGAGGCTATTGCCTTTCTCGGGGCCGAGTTTGCTGGCAATAAATTTCACCAGTGGGCGATTGGCGGGTGATAGCTGGAACTCGGCGTAAAAACTGCGCACCAGCCGCAAGATTTCCCAGTGTTCGGCGCTCAGCGTAATGCCCTCGCGCTGTGCCAGCGCCTCAGCTGTGGTTTCGGACCAATCGGCCAGTTCGATCAGGTAGCCGTCTTTGTCCAGCGCTAGGCTGCGGCCCTCAATAGTCAATGAGCTCATAGCCAGGTGTTGACCTTGTCGTACTGGCAGCTGAGTGCCACGAAGCCTGGATAGTCAACCAGGCTAAGGCGTGCAGGCCGATCAATGGCGCGGGCTTGCACGTCTTCATCCAGGGCATACAGGGTAATGGCCTCAGGCATCAGTTCAAGCGCTTGGCGCTGCGCGCTGCCCGCTTGTAGGGCGTATACCGCGTCACCACATAGCAGCAGTGCATCCTGGCTGCCGAGCAGGCGCAGGCAGCTGCTCAGTCGGTTATCAGTGAAAGGAGAGTGCGAGAGTACATGCAAGGTAGCCATCAGAGCGTAATCACCTGGTCGTAACGGTCAATCAAGGTGCTTAGTTCGGCATCGTTAAGGGGAGCGACGGCAAGATTGCTGGATGGTGCTTGTAAGCCGCGCTCGGCTAAGCAGCGCTGCGAAACATACAGCGCTTCCACGCCAAACATCGGCAACGCCTGCAAGTTGGCGCTGAGGTCTTTTTGCTGCAAACGGGCAGATTGTTGCGCGCCGCTCAGTTGGAACACCCCATCATCGAGAAACAGCATGCCAATGGGCAGGTCGAAGGCACCGCCGGCCAACGCTATATCCAGTGCTTCGCGAGCGGAGGGGCCAGACCAGGGCGCCTGACGGCTGATGATCAACAGTGACTTACTCATCTTATGGCCCTCCGAAACACACTAAACGATCGGATAATTGCGTCGCCTCGTGCAATTGACCCAGGCCGGAAAGCTCCCACGGCGCGTCCAGATTGGCCGCTGAGCGCGAGTAACGCTGTGCTTCATCGGCGTTGAGTACGCCACGGCGCAGGGCTGCAGCGATACACACCACGCCATCCAGCTGCTGCGTTTGCACGAACTCACGCCACTCACGCGGCAGGTCCACTTCATCCTGCGCGCAGACCACATTGCTCGAGGCGCTGTGTACGCCGTCCTGATAGAAAAACAAACGCACAATCTCATGCCCGCCCGCCAAAGCCGCCTGAGCAAAGCGCAAGGCGCGACGTGAAGACGGGGCGTGAGGCGGTGAGAAGAGGGCGATGGCGAACTTCATGGCAAACCTGAGAAAGCAGTTTTCGAAATGATAAAGCCTGGGCCGCCAAGATGCGCGTTACAGGCATAAAAAAGCCCGCCGGGGCGGGCTTTTCACAGCTTTAGGGATTAATCGTCGCCCATGATGCCGAAAATCTGCAGCAAACTGATGAACAGGTTGTAGATCGATACATACAGGCTGATGGTCGCCATAATGTAGTTACGCTCGCCACCATGAATGATCGCGCTGGTCTGGAACAGGATGCAGGCCGAAGAAAACAGCACGAAACCAGCGCTGATCGCCAACTGCAGGCCGCTGATCTGAAAGAAGAAGCCAGCAACCATCGCCCCCAGCAATACAAAGAAACCGGCAGTGATAAAGCCGCTGAGGAAGCTCATGTCCTTGCGCGTAGTCAGCACATACGCCGACAAGCCGCAGAATACGAGCGCGGTCATGGAGAAGGCAGAACTGACGACTTCCGCGCCATTGGCCATGCCCATGTAGCGATTAAGAATCGGCCCAAGGGTGTAGCCCATAAAGCCGGTCAAGGCGAGCGTCGAAACCAGGCCCCAGGCTGAGTTACGCAGTTTTGCAGTGAGGAAGAACAGGCCGTAAAAGCCGATCAGTACCACGAAGATATTCGGGTAAGGCACATTGGCGCGCTGGGCGACGTAAGCCACCAGCCCACTGAAAGCCAAGGTAATGGCCAGCAGCCCGTAAGTGTTGCGCAGGACGCGGCTAACTTCTTGCTGCTCAACCTGTGTGTGGTCAAGTGCATAATTGTGTTCGTTCATGGCGACACTCCTTAAATGGCTGATGGTCCGGGACCAAAGTCAGCCCCGATCATAGCAGAGCGATGCCATGCGCCAACACACAGAGTTTGACAGCGTGTTGCGTTCGGGTAAGATGCCGCCCGCAAATGTCAGAAACATGGTGTTTGCGACTGAATAGGGGATCTTTGATGATCAGTTGATGGGGAGACTCTTCTCCTAGTCATCATATAAAGGCGCTCACATTCGGTGCAGTATTGGAGGGTTGGCAGAGTGGTTGAATGCACCGGTCTTGAAAACCGGCGAACGTTAGTAGCGTTCCCAGGGTTCGAATCCCTGGCCCTCCACCAAATCAGTGAAAAAGAGCCTAGGCCAAACCTAGGCTCTTTTTTTTGCCTGGCCACTCTGGTCAAGCATGCGTTAACGCGTTCTCCGGATTGCCGTAGAGCTTGGGTCTACTTCCGGGGTTAGCAGGGTATGCTGGCTCTGGCTAGATGCACTCCAGTAGTATTGCGTGGGTTCTAGGGCTGGCGATACCGTTGCCAAGCGGCAAATGGATCTACATGCGCCGACCATGTTGACGCTTGCATTTTGACGGTTATGCGCCAAGCTGCGTTTTAGTAAACGACCTGTTTTCCAACTTAGCCTGCTGTATTAGCAGCTGGTACGACTGGGGTGACGCTTGATCAGGGTACTCGTTGTTGATGACCACGACCTGGTGCGTACCGGTATCACCCGCATGCTGGCTGATATCGATGGCTTGCACGTGGTGGGGCAAGCCGAGTCCGGCGAAGAATCCCTGAAAAAAACCCGCGAGCTCAAGCCAGACGTTGTCCTGATGGACATCAAGATGCCGGGTATTGGTGGTCTTGAAGCCACGCGCAAGCTGATTCGTAGCCATCCCGATCTTAAAATTGTTGCTGTCACGGCCTGCGAAGAAGACCCGTTCCCCACGCGGTTACTGCAAGCCGGCGCTGCGGGCTACCTGACCAAGGGCGCCGCACTCGAAGAGATGGTTCAGGCCATTCGCATGGTCTTCGGTGGTCAGCGCTACATAAGCCCGCAGATTGCCCAGCAACTGGCGCTCAAGTCGTTCCAGCCGCAGAGCAGTAACTCGCCGTTTGATCTGTTGTCCGAGCGCGAGATTCAGATTGCGCTGATGATTGCCGGCTGCCAGAAGGTTCAGGTGATCTCTGACAAGCTGTGCCTGTCGCCGAAAACCGTGAACACCTACCGTTATCGCATCTTCGAAAAACTGTCGATCACCAGCGATGTAGAGCTGGCCCTGCTGGCCGTGCGCCACGGCATGATTGATGCCAGTAACTGACGGCACGGGCGCGACCTTCGACTCCAGCGCATTTCTTTCCACCTGCAGCGGTCGCCCTGGCGTGTACCGCATGTTCGACGTGGACGCCAAGCTGCTTTATGTGGGCAAGGCCAAGAACCTAAAAAAACGCCTCGCCAGCTACTTTCGGCAGAGCGGCTTAGCGCCGAAAACTGCCGCGCTGGTGGGTAAAATTGCGCAAATCGAAACCACCATCACCGCCAACGAGACCGAAGCGCTTCTGCTTGAGCAGACCCTGATCAAGGAATGGCGGCCGCCGTACAACATTCTGCTGCGCGACGATAAGTCCTATCCTTATGTGTTTCTTTCTGATGGTGACTTCCCGCGGCTGAGCATTCACCGTGGCGCGAAAAAGCAGAAGGGCCGCTACTTTGGCCCTTATCCCAGTGCCGGGGCTATTCGCGAAAGTCTCAATCTGCTGCAGAAGACCTTTCTTGTGCGTCAATGCGAAGACAGCTTCTACAAAAATCGTACCCGGCCTTGTCTGCAGTACCAGATCAAGCGCTGCAAAGGCCCCTGTGTTGGCCTCGTAGAGCCTGCCGAATACGCCGATGACGTTCGCCACTCGGTGATGTTTCTGGAAGGGCGCAGCAATGCCCTGACCGATGAGTTGTCCAGCGGCATGCAAGCTGCCGCCACGGCCCTCGACTTTGAGCGCGCTGCCGATTTGCGTGACCAAATTTCGCTACTACGCCGGGTGCAGGATCAGCAGAGCATGGAAGGCGGCACGGGCGATGTTGACGTCGTTGCGGCCATGGTCAACCCAGGCGGCGCATGCGTGCATCTAATCAGTGTGCGTGGCGGTCGGGTGCTTGGCAGCAAAAACTTCTTTCCGCAGGTGGCTATCGAGGAGGAGGGCAGTAGCGTGTTGCTGGCGTTCCTCGCACAGTACTACCTGAGCAGCCAGGAGCGCGATCTACCGAGCGAATTGATCGTCAATGCTCAGCACGAAGACTTCCCCACGCTGATCGCCGCCATTGATGAGCTGCGCGGCCGCGAACTGAGCATCAGCTATCGCGTGCGCGGTACGCGTGCACGCTGGCAGCAGCTGGCTGTGACCAATGCCGAGCAAGCCCTGGCGGCGCGCCTGGCCAACCGACAACATGTGGCTGCGCGCTTTGATGCTTTGGCCCAGGCGCTGGACATGGATGAGGTGCCGCAGCGCTTGGAGTGCTTCGATATCAGTCATTCCAGCGGCGAAGCAACCGTTGCCTCCTGCGTGGTGTTCGGCCCGGAAGGCCCGCTGAAATCCGATTATCGCCGTTACAACATCGAAGGCGTGACGCCTGGTGATGACTACGCTGCCATGCACCAGGCGCTGACTCGGCGTTTCAGCAAGATCAAGGAGGGCGAGGGCAAGTTGCCAGACATCCTGTTGGTTGACGGTGGTAAGGGGCAGCTAGCCATGGCCCGCGAGGTGCTTGAAGAGCTGGCCGTGCCTGAGCTGATTCTACTTGGCGTAGCCAAGGGCACGACCCGTAAGCCAGGCCTGGAAACCCTGTATTTAAATGATGCGGCGCATGAATTCACATTGCCCGGCAACTCGCCGGCTCTGCATCTGATTCAGCAGATTCGCGATGAGTCGCACCGCTTTGCCATTACCGGGCACCGCGCCCGCCGCGATAAAACTCGGCGCACGTCAACCCTTGAGGGGGTTGCCGGGGTAGGGCCCAAGCGCCGCCGCGAGCTGCTCAATCACTTTGGCGGTTTGCAGGAATTGTCCCGCGCCAGCATCGAAGAAATCGCCAAAGCACCTGGAATCAGTAAAAAACTCGCCGAGTCGATTTATGCCGCACTGCACAGTGAGTAGAATGCCGGCTCTCTTTACCGCTAAGTTGTGCCAATGAATATCCCTAACCTGCTTACCGTGCTCCGCGTATTGCTAATACCGGTATTTATTGTGTTGTTTTACCTGCCTTTCAGCTGGAGCTACTGGGCGGCCAGTGCGGTGTTCTCAATAGCGGCAGTCACCGATTGGTTAGACGGCTACCTGGCCCGCCGCTGGGAGCAGAGCACGCCGTTTGGTGCGTTTCTTGATCCGGTTGCCGACAAGCTAATGGTCGCGGTGGCCCTGGTTTTGCTGGTAGATGAGCACTCCAACCTTTGGCTGACGTTACCGGCGGCGATTATTATCGGCCGTGAAATCGTGGTGTCGGCGTTGCGTGAATGGATGGCAGAACTGGGCGCCCGGGCACATGTGGCGGTATCCAATCTGGCTAAATGGAAAACGGCTGCGCAGATGCTGGCACTGGTGATACTGCTGGCCAATCCGCCGGCATTTACCGCCTGGGTCGTGCTGGGCTATGTGCTGCTGTTCATTTCAGCCGTACTGACCCTCTGGTCGATGGCGCAGTACTTACTGGCTGCGTGGCCACACCTGCGAATCACCTCCGAAAAGAAATAAGCTTTTTTGAATCAAGGGGTTGACGGCAAGCTGCGAAGCTATAGAATGTCGCCCGTCAGTACGACAAGCGGGAATAGCTCAGTTGGTAGAGCACGACCTTGCCAAGGTCGGGGTCGCGAGTTCGAGTCTCGTTTCCCGCTCCAGTTTTCCACGAAACGTTTAATACGATTCGTTTAGTTTCAAGGCTGAGTAGCAGAGTGGTTATGCACCGGATTGCAAATCCGTGAACGCCGGTTCGATTCCGACCTCAGCCTCCAATTAGAAGAGCCTCGTAGATCACTGATTTACGAGGCTTTTTCATTTAAGTTTGAAGCCTTGCGAGGCGCTTAAGGGCTGTATATAGTCCAAGCCTCACAACGCAGCGCTACCGCCCGAATGGCGAAATCGGTAGACGCAAGGGACTTAAAATCCCTCGAGGGTAACCTCGTGCCGGTTCGATTCCGGCTTCGGGCACCAATAACGTTAACTGGGGTTACCCGAGTTAACCCGAAACACAGAAAAACCGGCCTCGTCGCCGGTTTTTTTGTGCCCGCGTGTTCCGCGGGGCTGTCGTCTGGCGAGGCTCTGGCTGTGATGTAGATATATTTCGCTTCGGCGGATGTTTACTTGCCCGGACGCTGCTTCAAGCGATAGGCGCCTGGGCTTTCGCCAGTCCACTGTTTGAACGCTCGGTGAAATGCACTTGTTTCCCTGAAGCCAACCTTCTCGGCAATTGCGGCGATGCTCAGGTCAGTATTACGCAAGCAGTCAAAGGCGATGCTGCGACGCACTTCATCTTTGATTCCTTGAAAGGAAAAGCCTTCCCGCTGCAGTTGGCGACGAAAGCTGGTGACGCTCAGGTTATCTTCGCGAGCCAGCTCGACCAGGCTCGGCCATTGCGGGTAATGGCAGTTATGCAGGCGTCTATGCACCTGTGCGCTTAGGCCTTGGCGATTACTGAAACGGATGATCACCCATTGCGGGGCCGTACGCAGGAAGGTTTTTAGTGAGTCCAGGTTCTGCATGACGGGCAGTTTCAGGTAGTCGGCATCGAACTCGATTTCGGTTTGCCCGGCCTCGAATGTCAGGTCCGGCCCCCAGAGTAGGTGATCGTCATCATGGCCGGGGCGAGGGTGGCCGAATTGCGCGCGGCTAATCGGTATGCGTCGCCCGGCCAGCCAGCACATGAGGCTGATGACCACCGTCAGGAAGGTTTCTTCGATGATGCTGCGCAGGAATGGAGCCTCTTGGCGATTGTGCAGGGTGATCACCGCGTTATTGCCGCGCAGCGACAGGCTGCCTTGGATATCCCTAAGAAACAGCCGCCAGCTGGCCAGGCATTGGTGCAGCGCCTGGCCAATGGTTGAGGCCTGGATCAGGCCGCGGCAGATCAAGGCAAAACTGCCGACGGGCATACCGTGGGAGTCGTAGCCGAAGAACTCATCGTCCAGCTCCTCGATGACGATCAGCCACAACTTGGCAAATGCCGTAGCCGGTACCCGCGCCGCACGCTCGGCTAGCAATCGTTTGGGGATCCCGGCCTGCGCCAAGAGCGCATCCATGCGCGCGGGTTGATCGCGCAGGCTGTACAGCGCCGCCTGGACGAAATAAACAGACACCGAATCTTTCTCTTGCATGGCCTTGATCCGTTGCGATTCCACCCATGCGGGGTGGCAAAAAACGTCAGCCACATCGGCTATTTTTGGCATAGGCCCACACGGGACGCCTCTTTAGACTAACGGGCTGTTTACGCCAGGGCGGCTCGATGCCGAGCTGTTCCTGGTCGTGGTTTGTTAGTCGAATGTGGCCGCGCTGGGCGCGACCATGCTGCCGGAGTGCCCCATGCCCAACCCCGAAGTTTACATCGTCAGTGCCGTCAGAACCGCAATCGGCTCCTTCGGCGGTACGCTTAAAGACACTCCGCTGTCCGTGCTGGCCACAACGGCGGTGCGGGCTGCCTTGCAGAGAAGCGGTTGCGCAGCCGAGCGCGTTGGTCATGTGGTGATGGGCAACGTGATTCCGAGCGAGCCGCAGGACAGTTACATCTCGCGTGTTGCCGCCCTTAACGCCGGCATCCCACAGGAAACCCCCGCGTTCAACGTCAATCGCCTGTGTGGCTCGGGTTTGCAGGCGATCATCTCGGCGGCCCAAAGCCTGCTGTTGGGCGAAACTGATATCGCCGTTGCCGGCGGTGTTGAAAGCATGAGTCGCGGCCCCTACCTGCTGCCCGGCGCTCGCTGGGGTGGGCGCCTTGGCGATATGCAGGCCGTTGATTACATGTTGGGCATTCTGCATGACCCCTTGCACCGCATTCATATGGGCATCACCGCGGAAAATGTTGCCGAACGCTACGGTATCAGCCGTGAGGCGCAGGACAGCTTGGCCCTTGAGAGCCAGCGGCGTGCCACCCAGGCGATCGCTCAGGGGCATTTCCTCGGTCAGATCGTGCCGCTTGAAATCAAAACCCGCAAAGGCACTCAGGTGTTCGAAGTTGATGAGCATGTGCGCAATGACTTTTCACTTGAACAACTGACGCGTATGAAACCTGCCTTCAAGGAAGGCGGCAGCGTGACGGCGGGCAACGCCTCTGGGCTGAATGACGGCGCGGCGGCGTTGCTGTTGGCCACAGGTGCGGCGCTGCAAAGCGATAATCTGCGCCCACTGGCGCGTCTGGTCAGTTATGCGCATGCCGGTGTCGAGCCAGAGTTTATGGGCTTGGGTCCAATCCCGGCGACGCGCCTGGCGCTTAAGCGGGCCGGGCTGAGCATCGCCGATCTGGATGTAATTGAGTCCAATGAAGCGTTTGCCGCCCAGGCCTGTGCAGTGGCCCGCGAACTTGAGTTCGATCCGGCCAAGGTCAACCCCAACGGCTCCGGCATCTCCCTCGGTCATCCGGTGGGCGCCACCGGTGCGATCATCGTCACCAAGGCCATCCATGAGCTGCATCGCACCCAGGGCCGCTATGCCTTGGCGACCATGTGCATCGGCGGCGGGCAGGGCATTGCCGCAATCTTCGAGCGCGTTTGATGGCTGCCGAGCGTGCCACAGGTTTAAAGCGAGACAGGGCTGTAATGAATAGCCGGCACCTAGGCAGCAACGCCTCCGTGGCATTGCGGCCATCCACCCGTGAATCTGCGCTGACGCGGCTTGAGCAGATTCGCTACAAAGCGCTTGAGCTGTTTGCCGAGCGCGGCTTTTCCCGGGTCAGCATGCGCGAGTTGGCTCTGCACGTGGAGATTGGCTGCGGTTCCCTGTATCACCACTTTGAAAGCAAAGAGCGTCTGCTCTTCGAGCTGATCGAAGAGCTGTATGACGATCTGCTGGAAGCGGTCTTTAGCACGTCTCGGGGCAGTGCCGCCGAGCGTTTGCGGGGTTTACTGAGTGCGCACATCGCCTTGCATGAGCGCCGCGGTTTGCAATTTTTGCTGGCCGAGCAGGAGTTGCGTTGCCTTGGCGCGCCACACCATGAGCAGATCCAGCAGATGCGCCAACGCTATGAGGACAGCCTCTTGGCACGCGTGCTTGAAGTGGAACCCACGGGCCCGACTCGGCTGCTCAGGCCAGCGGTGCAGGGAGTGATCGCGTGGCTCAATAATCTGCCGAGCTGGTTATCACAAGCCGCCTTGGAGCCTGCGGAAAAGCAAGCGCTGATCGAGGGCATGGTTTTTGGCATGCTCGCCGGCGTGATCAAACAACCACTGCAGGCTGCCAGTCCAGCCACGGTTGCCTTGGCGGCTCATGGCGCAGCCGGATGACGTGCTGCCTCGTTGCTTGAGGCATGCCCACACCTACAGGGCGTTACGCTTAACGCCGAGCAAAGGATGATTCGATGAACTATGCAACGCTGGACTGGCAGGTCGACGACGGTTTGTTGAAGCTGACACTCAACCGCCCTGAACTAATGAATGCGTTTACCGTCGAGATGGCGAATGAGTTGGAGCATGCCTTTAAGCGCGCGAGCTTGGATGATGAGGTGCGCGTGGTGTTGGTGACGGGGGCGGGGCGGGCTTTTTGCGCCGGCATGGACCTCTCGGTAGAGGGCAATGTGTTTGGCCTGGATGAAAGCCTCTCGCCCAGCCTGCGCGATATGCATGAACGTATGGAATCGGCGGAAATTCAAAACGGGGTTCGCGATACCGGCGGTCAAGTGACCTTGGCCATTCGCGCCTGTCGCAAGCCCGTGGTCGGCGCGATCAACGGCCCCGCCGTGGGTATCGGGGCGACTATGAGCCTGGCGATGGATTTTCGTCTGGCCTCGGAAAAAGCGCGCTTTGGTTTCGTTTTCGGGCGTCTTGGGATCGTCCCAGAAGCTTGTTCAAGCTGGTTTCTACCGCGCATCGTTGGCTTGCAGCAGGCGCTGGAGTGGATCTACACCGCCGACATATTTGACGCTAATGAAGCCCTGCGTGGTGGCCTGGTTCGCTCGATTCACAGCGCCGACACACTGCTGCAAGAGGCTGAGGTATTTGCTCGGCGCCTGGTCCAGGGGCGCTCGCCCGTTGCCATCGCACTTAGCCGGCAGATGCTCTACCGCAACAGTGCTCAGACCGACCCGTTTGAGGCCCATCGCATCGAGTCACTGGCAATGTTTTACACCAGCATCGGTGACGGTAAAGAAGGTGTGGCAGCCTTTCTCGACAAGCGCGCACCTAACTTCACCGGTAAGGCGTCAGAGCTGCCCGCGTTTTACGAACAGTGGACCGGCGATGGTGCCGATGAGCCAAGCTAAGGGCGATTAACTAAGTTGCTGGGGGCTGTCCCTGGCCGGTGCAGTCGCCAAGCCAGCTGATAAACAGGGAAAACAGTTCCGCCTGGGAGCCGATTTGCAATTTCATGTACAGGTTCTTGCGGTGCATGCGTACGGTTTCCGGGGAGATGTTCAACTCGCGCGCGGTGGACTTGACCGAGTGACCACGCAGGATCAGGTGGGCGATCTCGCGCTCACGTTCGGTCAGTTGTTCACTGCCGAAGCTGGCAAACGCCGCTTGGATGTGCAGGTTCAAGGGGGGCGCTGGTGGTGGGGCGGCGACGTCTTCATCGAGGGTGCGGTCGAGTCCCCCGGCGCTGGCGAACTGCAGCATCAGCTCGCGTACCAAGGGTTGCACGGCGCGCAGTAGTTGCAGTTGTTCAGGGCTAAAACGCGTTCCACTGCAACCCTGGTAAAGGCTTAGGGAAATCTTGCGCTGCGCATCAAGGTCGACGATGTAGTAGCTGTCCTCCAGCGCGCCGTTCTTCAGGTAGTAGGTTTTGTAATAGGCGCTGTTGAAAAAGTCGTCCGGGGCTATCTCTGAGAGGTGGTAGAAGCCTTCGGCGAGGCCGTTGTCTATTGCCAGGCAAAAGGGGTCCAGCATGTAGCCGCGCGCGAAGTAACGCTCGAGCAGCGTTTCGCGGTACTGCGCGGGGATGCCGCGCTGGTACAACAGATGCGGAGGCTGCCCCTTGCGTTCGAGAATAAAGAGCATCGACTCGATGGGGGTCAACTCATTCAACGCCTCAGCCAGGTGCGGCATCAGTGCGGTTTCGCGGGCGCTGGCGAAGGCACGTGCCAGTCCGGAATGCCAGGCGTGTAGGGCGCTTAGCGACAAATGAGTAGAGCAGGGCGATGAGTTCATGGCGGCCAGTTTACGGGCCGTGCCAGGTACACGCAAAATCCTGCGCGCGCACCTAGGATGGGTTGCTGGCCAGCATCAACGGCCGTCGTACTGACCGTTGCTCTGCAACTCAGCGGCGGTCTCGAGAATACAGCTGCGCAGGGTCTCGACTATTTCATCGACCTGGGCATAACTGATGGTCAGCGGCGGCGACATCACGTTGAGGTGCACAATAGGCCGTACCAGTAGGCCCTTGCGTTGCGCGCGTAAGTGGATTTTCTCACCGATGTTCAGCGCCTCGGGAAACAGCGCCTTGGTTTGTTTGTTGGCAACAAATTCGACGCAGGCCATCAGCCGCATGCAGCGAACATTGCCGACTAGCGGCAGCTCGGCAAGGCTTTGCAGGCGCTGCTCCAGGTAGGCACCGACGTCCTCAACACGGGCCAGCAATCCTTCGCGCTCGATGATTTCGATGTTCTTTAGCGCGGCAATACAGCTCACTGGATGGCCGCTGTAAGTAAAGCCATGGGTGAAGCAGCGGCCGCTGCCCGGCTCGCCGATCACCTGCCAGATGCGTTCGGAAAAAATGCAGGCGCCCAGCGGCAGGTAGCCGGAAGTCAGGCCCTTGGCGGTGGTGATGATGTCCGGCTGCACACCGAAGAGTTCCTCGGACGCGAAGAACTTGCCCAGTCGGCCGAACGAGGTGACCACTTCATCCGAGACATAAAGCACGTCGTAGCGTTTGCAGATCGCCGACATGCCACGCAGGTAGCCTCGCGGCGGGATGATCACACCGCCCGAACCCATGATCGGTTCGGCGAAGAAGGCCGCTACCTTGTCGGCGCCGATGCTGAGAATCTTGTCTTCGAATTCAGTTAGCAAAAACTCCAAGAACTGCTCTTCGTTCATGCCATCGGGGGCACGGTAGGGGTTGGGATTGGAAATGTGGTGGATTTTGTCGGCGACGCCAAGGAAGTCGAACTCCGGCGCGCGGTCGGCAGCTTTGTTGCCGATCGACATGGTCAGGTAGGTGGAGCCGTGGTAGGCGTTGACCCGCGATATCACATGTTTCTTCTCCGGCTTGCCGCGGCTGTTCTGGTAGAACTGGATCAGCCGGTAGGCAGTGTCCACCGCAGTGGAGCCGCCGGTGGTGAGAAACACATGGTCGAGGTCGCCGGGGGCCAGGCTGGCGAGTTTCTCGCACAGGCGAATGGCGGGGGTGCTGGCCATGTCGGAGAAGGGGTTTGAGTAGGCCAGCTGGCGTACCTGATCGGCGATGGCCTGGGCCATTTCCTCGCGGCCCAGGCCGATATTGGTGCACCACATGCCGCCCACTGCGTCCAGGTAACGGTTGCCGGCCGTATCGTAGATGTAGGCACCTTCGCCGGCGGCAATATTCAACGAACCCTGCTCGCGGTGCTCGTCGAACACGTGATAGCCGTGCATGTAGTGGGCCTTGTCGGCCGCGACCAGCTGTTGCTCATCGAACTGCGCAAAAAAAGTCGGGGTGGGAGTGCTCATGGCTCATTCCTATCTGTAAAGCGTTTATTCAGTCATGGTTGCGCCCACGGCAGTTAACCGCTGCGCGGGCGAGATTGGGCACCAGGGCCGCAGGCTATTTGCCAGTCTTCACCGTGTTCCACGTGCGGCTGATCAAACGCATGCTTTTCATTGGCTGGCTCTTCTGCGCGAATAGCCGTTCGCGCGTCGTGGCGTTCGGATAGATCGCCGGGTCGTCGCGAATCTCAGCTCTTACCAAGGCGGTGGCGGCCTGATTGCTGTTGGCGAAATTCACGTAGTCGGTGATCTTGGCTGCTACCTTGGGTTGCAGCAGGTACTCGATAAATCGGTGCGCGTTATTCACCTGCGGCGCATCGCTGGGGATATAAAAGTTGTCGAACCAGATCAATGAGCCTTCATCGGGAATGAAGTAGTCCAACTCGATGTCGATCCCGGCTTCCTCGGCCCTTGCCTTAGCAGTGGCGTAATCGCCGGACCAGGTCATGGCCATGCACTGATTACCGTTGGGCAAGGCGCTGAGGTAGCCTACCGAGTCGAATTTCTTGATATACGGACGCACCGCGAGCAACTGCGCTTCGGCCGCCTTTAGGTCTTCTGGCTTGGCGCTATTGGGGTCGCGGCCGAGGTAGGTGAGCACCAGCGGAATCACTTCAGTCGGCGCGTCAGGCAGGGTGACCCCGCAATCGGCGAAGCGCGAAACGATCTGAGGGTCGAAAATCATCGCCAGCGAACCGATCGGTGCGTCGGGCATGCGCTCGCGAATCATCTTGACGTTGTAGGTGATGCCGTTGCTGCCCCAGGTGTAGGGCGCCGAATACTGCACGCCAGCGTCGTAGGCCTGGATACTTTTCAGCACGCTCTGGTCGAGGTTTTTCCAGTTTGGCAGTTGATCCTTATCCAGCACCTGGAAGACCCCGGCTTGGATTAAAGGCGGCACTAGGGCGGCGTTTAGCAACACCAGGTCGTAACCCGAACGCCCCGACAGCAGCTTGCCCTGCACCGTTTCGTAGGAGTCGAAGGTGTCGTAGATCACCCGGATGCCAGTGTCTTTTTGAAACTCGGCGAGGGTATTCTCGCCAATATAATCCGACCAGTTGTATACCCGCAGGGTGTCGCTGCCATCCGGCTCAGCGGCCTGAGTCAGCGGCACCACGGCCATAGCCGCACTGAGTACTGCTGCCAGAGGTATATGCATATCAGTTCCACCTTTATTGTTATTGTCAGACCCGTCGTGAGGGCTGGCTCCACTATCCAAGCCTGGCTTGCGCATCGCCATACCCCGATCGGGTAGGTAAGTCATCGATCTTGCTGTACATTCGTTCAACACTACCTAAGTCAAAAATGGAGTCGTCGGCATGACCTTGGGAACACGTTTCTCTCGCCTGGAACCTGAACAGCGCAAGGCCAACTTAGTCGAGGCGACGCTGGTGTGCCTTAAGCGCCACGGTTTTCAGGGGGCCTCGGTTCGTAAAATATGTGCCGAGGCGGGAGTGTCGGTTGGCCTGATCAATCACCACTATCAGGGCAAGGAAGAACTGGTGGCCGAAGCCTATTTGACGGTCACAGGGCGGGTGATGCGTTTGTTGCGCGATGCCATTGAGGCCAGCGCGGTCAACCCCAGGGCGCGCTTGTCTGCCTTTTTTAGCGCGTCATTTTCCCCAGAAGTGCTGGCCCCAGAACTGCTGGACGCCTGGTTGGCGTTCTGGGGGGCGGTGCGTACGTCCGAGGTGATTAATTTGGCGCATGAGCAGTCCTACGGTGAATACCGGGCCATACTCGGCCAAGTTTTATCCGAGCTGGCTGAAAGTGAGGGCTGGCAGGACTTCGATGCTGATCTTGCGGCCATCGGTCTCAGCGCGTTGCTTGATGGGCTCTGGCTGGAGTACGGCCTCAACTCCACGACCTTTACTGCCGCTCAAGGTGTGCAGATCTGTGAGGCCTGGGTCGATGGCCTGCAGGTCAACGGATTTCGCCGCGTGAGCTAACCCATTACGCTCTATTGATCATCTGTTCAGTAGTAGCTACATTGGCCTGCAAAACCAGTAACCGTTTCACCCCATATAAATACAAGAGTTGGCTGCGCCCATGGCGTGGTGAGGGCGCTGTAATGACGGCAACACCCTGTGTGCTGATCGTCGATGACGATCCAGTGATCCGCGAATTACTGACTTCCTATCTGCTGCGTGATGGTTATCAGGTACACAGTGCCGAGACGGCAGAGCAGGCAGAGACCATGCTGCTGGAGTACCCGGTAGACCTGGTCATGCTGGACATTCGCTTGCCGGGCAAGGATGGCTTGACGCTGACGCGCGAGTTACGCGTGCGCTCCGAGGTCGGAATTATCCTGATCACCGGCCGCGATGATGAAATTGACCGTATCGTCGGGCTGGAGTGCGGTGCCGACGATTATGTGGTCAAACCGTTCAACCCGCGTGAGCTGGTGTCGAAGGCTAAGAATCTGGTGCGCCGTGTGCGCCACGTTCAGGCGACAACGGCGCAGGCGGAAACCCGGCAGTTGAAGTATTTTGCCGGCTGGGTGCTGGACATTGACCGCCGTCGATTAATCGCCGAAGACGGAGGCGAGTGCCTCCTGACCCAAGGTGAATTCCAGCTACTCAACGTGCTGCTGCGCAACGCCGGGCATACCCTCAGCCGTGACCAGTTAATGGATCAAATCCGTAACCGTGAATGGCTGCCGAATGACCGCTCGATCGACGTGCTCGTCGGCCGTTTACGGCGCAAGCTACACGACGACCCGGCCGACCCGCAGCTGATTATCACCATCCATGGCGTCGGTTACCTGTTTAGTACCGTGGTCAGTAGCCGGCCATGCGTCTGATAGGGCAAATCCTGGTGTTGTGTGCCGGGCTGAGTTTAGTGGCGGCTGGTCTGGCAGCGCCTGTTGCTGTGCGTTATTGCGACTACCCGGTGTACCCGCCGATTTCCTGGAGCGATGCCAACGGTGAGATACAGGGCGTCGCACCGCGGGCGGTACGCGAGGTCATCGGCGCGCTTGGCTTGCCATTACAAATGGTGGTGCTGGGCAACTGGAATCGCTGTCTGACGGATGCGGCTGAGGGCCGAGTCGACCTGGTGATTGCTTACCGTTCGGCAGAGCGCGAACGTAGCCTGGTGTTCAGCACGGTGCCGTTGTTGCGTGAAGAAGTCTCGGTGTTTTACAACCGCCGCAAGCCCCTTGCAGTGACCCGTCTAGAAGACTTGGCGCGCTACCGTGGCGGCTTGCTGTTCGGTGAAAGTTACGGGCAGGCCTTCGACCGTTTTGTGGCGGACAAAGGCAATATCGAGTGGGTGGCGAGCAATCAGCAGAACTTCGGCAAGCTGATCCGTGGGCGGATTGACTTCATCGCCCATGAGCCGCGCACCGGCAAGTTGTTTCTCGAATACCTGCCCGGCGCTGCCGATATTGATGTGCTGCCGCTGACCCTGGCCGTGGATCATCTGTATTTCGCCGTGTCGAAACGCTCGCCACTGGTCACGCGCATGGCCGATATAGACCTGCAGTTGCAGCGTTTGAAATCGGCGAATAGCGTCGAGCGCTGGTTGCACGAAAGCGAGCAGGCCTATCGCGCCTCGCAGGCACAGGCGGATAAGCAACCATGAAGTCATGGAAGGTGGCTCAATCGGGCGAATTGTCGCGGCGTTTGCTGCGTTTTATTTTGCTCTTCAGCCTGTGCTTCACCTTGTTGGCCAGCGCGCTGCAACTGTACTTCGAATACCGCCGCGAAATGCAGGGCATCACCTCGCGCCTTGAGCTGATTCAGCGCGGCTACCTGGCGAGCATCGAGCGCAATCTATGGGATTTGAATCAGCCGCAGCTGGACGTGCAACTGCGCGGGCTGGTGGATTTCCCCGACATCGCCTGGGTACGCCTGCGCAGCGCTGATTTTGACCTGCTGCACGGCCAACAACTGCCTGCCGAGGCCGCGCGAATTCAGCGCTTTGATCTTGCTTACCACTTGGCAGACGCCGAGCAGCGTGCGCTCGGCTACCTTGAGGTAGGCGTCGATCTGGCGGCGGTGCACCGCCGCCTGTATGCCAGTGGCTTGTCTAACTTGTTGTGGATGGGCTTATTCATCTGCGGCTTGGCGATAACCCTGTCCTGGTTGTTTCACCGCCTGGTGACCCGTCATCTACTGGCGATGGCGGGGTTCTCGCAGCGCCTCGCCGGTGGTGAGTGGACGGTGCCCCTGCGCTTGGAAAAGCGCCCCGGCGCCCCGGAGGACGAGTTGGATGCGGTGGCCCACGCCCTGGACGAGATGCGTCAGGCAATTGTTGCGGATATGCGTCAGCGCGAGGCCGACCGTCTGGTGCTGGAAGACAAGAAGGATGAGCTGCAAAAAATGGTCGAGCGGCGCACCGCCAGTTTGTACAGCGCCAAGGAGGAGGCGGAAGCGGCGAACCTGGCCAAGTCGCGTTTCCTGGCCACCATGAGCCATGAGTTACGCACGCCACTCAACGGCATTCTCGGCATGGCTGAGTTGCTCGGCGATGCGCCACTGGACGAAATGTCCCGGCGGCGCTTGCATGCGCTGCATCGAGCGGGCGATGGCCTACTGGCATTGCTCAATGATCTTCTCGACTTCGCCAAGCTGGAGGAGGGTGAAGCCAGGGCCGAAATGGTGAATTTTTCCCTGCGGCAACTGATCGGCGAGGTGCTTACGCTGCTTGAGCCCCGCGCGCAGGCGAATGCCACGCTCCTGTTGCAGCGACTGGATCCACAGCTCGGCGAGCACTTTTACGGGCCTGAGCAGTTTTTACGTCAGGTGCTGACCAACCTCTTGGCCAATGCCATCAAGTTCACCCAAGACGGCACTGTCGAGTTGCGCGTGGCGCTGTTGCAGCAGTCTGAAGGTCATCAGAGCCTGCGCATCGAGGTGCAGGATGACGGCATCGGCATTCCTGAAAGCGTGCAGGCGCGAATTTTCGAACGTTTCGTGCAAGCTGATGAGTCGGTGTCGCGACGTTACGGCGGAGCCGGGCTTGGTTTGTCGATCTGCAAACGCCTGGTTCAGGCGATGGGCGGCGAGATCCAGCTGTACAGCCGTGAAGAGCAGGGCAGTCGCTTCTGGTTTGATATCTGGCTGCAACAGGCGCAGCCGTCGGGTGCGCGTGTTAGCGCGGCAGTCCCTAGTGCTGTGGTTAAGCCGAGCCATGTGCTGGTGGTCGAGGACGTTGAGCTAAACCGCGAGGTGGCTCAAGGCCTGCTGCTGCGTGAGGGGCATCGGGTGAGCCTGGCCGAGGATGCCGCGCCGGCGCTGCAGCAATGCCAGACGACGCGTTTCGATCTTATCCTGCTCGATGTGCAGTTGCCGGGGATGGGCGGCGTGGAACTCTGTCGGCGCATCCGTCTGGATCCTCAGGGGGCCAACCGGCAAACGCCGATATTCGCCTTCACCGCCAGCTTGCAACCCGCCATGGTGCAGCGCTACCTAGATGCCGGCATGCAAGGGGTCATTGCCAAACCGATTCAACTGCCGGCCTTGCGCCAAGCCTTGGCCGGCGTGCCGCAGAGGAATGCACCAGCAATAACAGACGAGGCACTGTTGTTCGATGCGCATATTCTGCACGCCCACCGTGAAGCCTTGGGCGCGAGTAAGCTCAGCCAGCTGCTACGCCTGCTGCAAACGAGTTTGGAGCAACAGGGGCCGCTGCTGTTGGAGGCCATGCAGGCGTTGGATTATCCGGAAATTTCGGGCTTGGCCCATCGTCTGGCCGGTGCCTGCGAATCACTCGGTGGGCGCTCACTGGCGGCCTTGCTGCATCGCCTCGAACAGACCGCTGATGCGCAGGCGCAACAACTATGTCAGGAGCAGTTGGCACCGCTGCGTGAGCTTCTCAGTGCAACTCAACAGGCGTTGCACCACCTGTTGGTAGAGCTGTAACAGCGCTGTTACTACTTTTTACATGATCTTTCCCTATGTTCAACGGAAGCTTACATCGCTTGCCAATAATCGAGTGGGGACCGGGCGCTGACCTGGTCAAACTTTGGTTACTGGGAGACAACAATAATGAAGCTCCGCAAACTATCCGCCCTCGACGCGCTGCTGGTCGGCGCCGTCCTGCTGGCGTTAATCGCCGGCTCGCTGAGCCTGTTCGACGATCCGATGTCCGGCCCACTGCAACTCGCCCTGATCATGGTTGGCTGCTTCGCCGCGTTGGTCGGCATGAAAAATGGTGTCACCTGGGAAGAGCTGGAACGCGAGATCGTCGCCACCAACGCCAAGACGGTAGGTGCCATCTTTATCTTCCTGTCGATCGGCGTATTGATCGGCTCCTTTATCATCGCCGGCACTGTGCCAACCCTGTTGTATGCCGGCCTTAGCCTGCTGTCACCGGGATTCTTCTATCCGATGGCGTGCCTGATTTGCGCCATCGTTTCGCTGTGCATCGGCTCCTCCTGGACCACCGCCGCTACCATCGGCGTTGGCCTGATGGGCACGGCTCATGGCTTTGGTCTGTCGGCGGAAATTACCGCCGGTGCAGTGGTGGCCGGTGCTTACTTTGGTGACAAGATGTCGCCGCTCTCGGAAACCACCAACCTGGCTCCAGCCGTGGTGGGTACCGATCTGTTCGCGCATATTCGCCACATGGCCTGGGTCTCAGTGCCGAGCTTTATGATCGCCCTGGTGGTGTTTTCCATCCTGGCACTGAACGCCGATTTGCAAGGCGAAGCGGTGTCGAATGTCGGCGCACTCAAGGCGCAATTGGCCAGCTCGTTCAATATCGCCTGGTACAACCTGATTCCATTAGTCGCCTTGCTGGTCTTGTCGGTACGTAAAGCGCCGGCTTTCCCGGCGATCATGCTGTGCAGCATCCTGGCCTGTGTGTTTGCGGTGCTGTTCCAGGCTCCGGTGATCGAGCGCTTTATGGCTGATAGCGGCCAGACCGGCGCGTTGATGGTGGTTAAAGCACTGTGGACTGTGATGGCCACCGGCTTCGTTTCCAACAGCGGCAACGAGGTGGTCGACAGCCTGCTGAGCCGTGGCGGCATGGCCGGCATGGTGTTTATGGCCTTCCTGGTGTTCTGCTCGATGATGATGACCGCCGTGCTTGAGCGCATCGGCTTTATCCGCTTCCTGCTGAGCCTGATCGTGCGCGGCGTGCACTCGGTCGGCGCGTTGATTGGCGCAACGTTGGCCACCAGCATCGGCGTTAACGTGCTGACCGGTGACCAATACCTGTCCCTGGTTCTGCCTGGGCAGATGTGGAAAGAAGAGTACCGTCTGCGTGGCCTGGCTGCGGTCAACCTGTCACGCACTATCGAAGATGGCGGTACCGTGACCTCTGCGTTGATCCCCTGGAACGCCTGCGCCGTGTACATGGCCGCGACACTGGGGGTCGCCACCCTATCGTATGCGCCGTTTGCACTGTTCAACTGGATCAACCCGATCATTGCGCTGATCTACGGCATCTTCTGCATCAAGATCTTGCCACTGGTCAACCAAGAGTCTGAGCAGGAGACGCCGCTAGCCTCCGACAAGCCTCTGGTGGGTGCCGCTAGCTAAGCCCGCGTTTGGTAAAGCACTACCGCAAAGGCCTGACCGGCAACGGTCAGGCCTTTTTTGCTGTAAAGGCTTGTGCAAAGTTGTAACGCACCGCGAATAGAAAAAATAAAGTCTTTAAATTCATATAGTTAGGTATTTTTTGATATCCGCGATGTCGATTGCCAGGCTACTGAACAAGTGTTTAGTATTGGGGCCGCAGAGGAAGACCTTTCCGCATTTCTCGCCAGAATAAAAACCGAGGATTTTCATGAGTACTGCATCGAGCCTGTTGACCCACGTGGAAGGTGGTATCGCCTTCATCACCTTGAATCGCCCCGAGCAACGCAACGCGTTGGACATCCCCACGCTCAAGGCCCTGCACGCACTGCTCGATGAGCTCAGCGCTGACAGCGCCGTGCGCGTGCTGCTGTTGACCGGCAGCGGCAGAAGCTTCTGTGCCGGCGCTGATCTGGCCGAGTGGGCCGCGGCCGAGGCACGTGGCGATCTGGAGAGCTACGGCTGGACCGAAGCCGCCCACGCCCTGATGACTCGCCTGCATGCTTTTCCCAAGCCGACCATTGCCGCCGTTAACGGCACTGCCGTTGGGGCCGGCATGGACCTGACCCTGTGCTGTGATTTCCGCCTGGCCGCACAGTCCGCGCGCTTTAAAGCCGGCTACACCAGCATGGCCTACGCCCCCGATGCCGGGGCCAGCTGGCACCTGCCACGCTTGATCGGCAGCGAGCAGGCCAAACGTCTGTTGTTCCTCGACGAACTGTGGGGCGCCGAGCGTGCCCTGGCTGTCGGCCTGGTCGGTGAAGTGTGTGCCGATGAGCAGTTGCAGGCAGCGGCCGGTGAGCTGGCAGCACGCTTGGCCAGCGGGCCGACCTTCGCCTTCACCCAGACCAAGATCCTGATCGAGGCCGGCGCCCAGCGCAGCCTGCCCGAGCAGCTCGAAGCCGAGCGCCAAGCCGGCCTGCTCTGCGGTCGCAGTGAAGATGGTGATGAAGCCTTGCGCGCCGCCATCGAGAAACGTGCCCCCCTCTTTGTTGGCCGCTGATTCAGCCGCCTTTCGTCACAGGACATCATCATGAATTTTCAACTGACCCACGAACACGAAATGCTGATCGACACCGCGCGCAGCTTCGTCGAAAAAGAATTGCTGCCCCATGAGGAAGCGGTAGACCGCGCCGATGCAGTCTCCCCCGAGTTGGCCGCGCAGATTCGCAACAAGGCGATCGAGGCCGGTCTGTATGCCTTTAACATGCCTGAGGAAGTGGGCGGCGGCGGCCTCGACTATTTCTCCCAGGCGTTGATCGAGCGTGAATTGTCCAAGTGCTCATGGGCGCTGCATGTATTCGTTGCGCGCCCGTCGAAAATTCTCATGGCGTGCAAGGGCCAGCAGATCGAGGACTACCTGCTGCCCACCGTGCGCGGCGAGAAGATCGATTGCTTCGCCCTCACCGAGCCAGGTGCCGGCTCCGATGCCAATGCGATCAAGACCCGTGCGCTGCGCGACGGTGATGACTTCGTCCTGAATGGCAGCAAGCACTTCATCAGCCACGCCGGCCACGCTGACTATGCGATCGTCTTCGCGGTCACTGACAGCTACGAGAAAAACGGCAAGAAGCGTAACGCCGTGACCTCCTTCCTGGTCGACCGCGACACCCCCGGGATGACCATTCGCCGTGGGCCAAAGTGCGTGAGCAACCGCGGTTATCACACCTATGAGATTTTCTTCGATGACTGCCGCGTACCGGCGAGCAAGGTTCTCGGTGAAGTCGACAAGGGCTGGGAAGTGGCCAACGCCTGGCTCACGGCCGGCCGCGTGATGGTCGCCGCCAACTGTGTTGGCCAGGCCCAGCGCGCCATGGACCTGTCGCTGCAATGGGCAGCCGACCGCCAGCAGTTCGGCAAGCCGATCGGCACCTATCAGGGCGTGTCGTTCAAGTTGGCTGATATGGCCACGCAGATTCGCGCTGCAGAGTTGTTGGCGCTGAATGTCGCCTGGAAGATGGATCAGGGCAGCATGACCGATGCCGACGCCGGCATGGCCAAGTTGTTTGCCAGCGAAGTGCTGGGCAAGGTGGCCGACGAAGCAGTACAGATCTTCGGCGGTATGGGGTTGATGGATGAGGGCCCAGTGGAGCGCATCTGGCGCAATGCGCGGATCGAGCGCGTCTGGGAAGGCACCTCGGAGATCCAGCGTCACATCATTTCCCGTGAACTGTTGCGGCCGCTGCTGCGCTAAGGAGGTCGTCATGAGCCAAAGAGATAACCTCAAACGCCTGCTGGCGCCGCGCCATCTGGCCTTTATCGGCGGCCGCAGCATGGCCCGCGCGCTCAAGCGCTGCGCCGAAGGCGGCTATGTCGGTGAGTTGTGGCTGGTCAACCCGCAGCACGCCGAACTCGAAGGCGTGCCCTGTGTGGCCAGCATCGCCGAGCTGCCCTGTGGCCCGGATGCGGTATTTATCGCCACCAACAAGGAATTGACCGTACAGGCCGTGGCCGAGCTGGCCGCCAAGGGTGCCGGCGGCGCGATCTGTTACGCCTCCGGCTTTGCTGAAACCGGCGCCGAAGGTGAAGCGCTGCAAGTCCAGTTGCTCGAGGCTGCCGGTGACATGGCCCTGCTCGGGCCAAACTGCTATGGCCTGCTCGACTACCTGCACGGCGCGGCGCTGTGGCCAGTGGCCCATGGCGGCCAGTTGGTGGAGAAGGGCGTCGCGGTGCTGACCCAGAGCGGCAACTTCGCCTACAACCTGTCGATGAGCGACCGTTCACTGCCAGTCGCCTATATGGCCTCGGTGGGCAATCAGGCGCAAATCGGTGTTGCCGAGTTGATGGACGTGCTGCTCGACGAGCCGCGCGTCACCGCTATCGGTCTGCACCTGGAAGGGCTGAAAAACGTCCCCGGTTTCGCCCAGGCGGCGCACAAAGCCCTGGAAAAAGGCATCCCAATCATCGCCCTGAAGACCGGTGTGTCGCAGATCGGTGCCGAGTTGGCCCTCAGCCACACCAGCTCCCTGGCCGGCTCCGATGCGCTGTATGACGCGTTGTTCGAGCGCCTTGGGGTGATCCGCGTCAGCGGCCCGGTAAGCTTCGTTGAAACCCTAAAAGCGGCGGCCTGTGGCCAGTTGCCGAGCGGGTCAAGCCTGGCCGCGCTGGCCTGTTCCGGTGGTGATGCCGGGCTGATCGCCGACTACGCCGAACGCAACGGCCTGAGCCTGCCGCCGTTGGACGACCAGCAGCGCAGTGAGCTGGTACAGGTGCTGCCGAACTACGCCAACATCGTCAATCCGCTGGATTTCACCACCGCCATCTGGGGTGATCGTGAAGCCCTCGACAGCATGCTTGACAGCGTCTTGCGCAGCCCGGCCGATGCCGCCCTGTTAGTGCTTGATTACCCCGATGAAGCCTCGGGTGAACGCCCGCAGTGCGACCTGTTACTAGAGCTGTATTGCGCCGCACTGGCGCGCCACGGCAAGAGCGGTTTTGTCGCCTCGGCCTTTCCCGAGCTACTTCCGGCCAGTGCCCGTGAGCGCCTGCATGCGCAGGGCGTGGCGGCGCTGCAAGGGGTCGAAGATGGCCTCGCAGCCTGGGGCCGTATCGCCCATTACCAGCAGCGCCGCACGGCCTTGCTGGCGCGCGGTGAGTCGGCGCTGACGCCGATCTGCCCGCAGGCCTTGTCCGACAACGGCCAGTTACTCGACGAGTGGCAAGCCAAACAGGCCTTGAGCGCCTTTGGTCTGCCGTTGCCGCAGGGCCAGTTGAGCACCCCGCAGCAGGCCGTGGAAACGGCGCAGGCATTGGGTTATCCGCTGGTGCTCAAGGTGGTCAGCGCCGATTTGCCGCACAAGACCGAGGCCGGTGGCGTAGCGCTTAATCTGGGCAGCGCCGAGGCGCTGCAAACCGCGCTCGATCGCATGCGTGACAGCGTGAAGCGTTATGCCCCCGATGTGGCCTTTGAGCAAGTGCTGCTGGAACGTATGGCGCCGGCACCGTTGGCCGAGCTGATTGTCGGCATCAAGCGCGAGAATGGCTTCGGTTTGGCCCTGGTGCTTGGTGCCGGCGGGATTCTCGTCGAGCTGCTCAAGGACAGCCGCAGCCTGTTGCTGCCGACCACCGATGCGGCGATCCGCGAGGCGTTGCTGAGCCTGCGTAGCGCACCGCTGCTGCAAGGTTTCCGCGGCCGCCCGGCGGTCGATCTGGATGCTCTGGTGCAAGCGATTCGCGCGGTTGCGGATTACGCCTGCGAGCACGCCGAACAGCTGCTGGAGCTGGACGTCAACCCATTGTTGGTGAATGCCCAGGGCGCGGTTGCCGTGGATGCACTGATTCGCCTCGGCCAACCCGCCGCTAATTGTTAAGGAACACCCCATGACCACAACCAAAGCTTTGACCGGTGGCCAGGCGCTGGTGCGCCTGCTGGCCAATTACGGCGTCGACACCGTATTCGGTATTCCCGGGGTACACACCCTGGAACTCTATCGCGGCCTGCCGGGTAGCGGCATTCGTCACGTACTGACCCGTCACGAGCAGGGCGCCGGCTTTATGGCTGACGGCTATGCACGAGTGACCGGCAAGCCCGGTGTGTGCTTCGTCATCACCGGTCCCGGCGTGACCAACGCCGCCACCGCGATTGGCCAGGCCCATGCCGACTCGATCCCGATGTTGGTAATTTCCAGCGTCAACCACAGCGCCAGCCTCGGCAAGGGCTGGGGGTGCCTGCACGAAACCCAGGACCAGCGTGCGATGACTGCGCCGATCACCGCCTTCTCGGCCGTGGCCACCAGCGCCGAGGACCTGCCACAACTGATCGCCCGCGCCTTCGCGGTGTTCGACAGCGAACGCCCGCGCCCGGTGCACATTTCGGTGCCGCTGGATGTCCTCGCCGAACCAATCGCCCGCGATTGGAGTGCCGAGGTGGTGCGCCGTCCAGGTCGCGGTCTGCCGAGCGCCGAGGCGCTGCAACAGGCCGCCGCTAAACTGGCGGGTGCCAAACGGCCGATGATCATCGCCGGTGGCGGTGCCCTGGAAGCGGGGGCCGCACTGGCCGCACTCAGCGAGCGCCTGGCGGCGCCGTTGTTTACCAGTGTCGCCGGCAAGGGTCTGTTGCCTCCGCAAGCGCCGCTGCATGCCGGCGCAACCCTATGTGTCGAGCCCGGTTGGCAGCTGATCGAGCAAGCCGACGTGGTGTTGGCCGTCGGTACGGAAATGGCCGACACCGATTTTTGGCGCGAGCGCCTGCCGCTGACTGGCGAGCTGCTGCGGGTGGATATCGATCCGCGTAAGTTCAACGACTTCTACCCGTGCAGCGTGGCGCTCAAGGGCGATGCGCGGCAGACCGTCGAGGCGCTGCTGGCAGGCTTGCCGCAGCAGGCGCGCGACCCGGCTCAGGCGATTGCCGCCGTGGCCGGGCTACGGGCTGCCGTCGAGGACGGCCAGGGGCCGTTGCAGCGCATCCATCAGGCGATTCTGGCGCGCATCGCTGCCGTGCTGCCGGATAACGCGGTGATCAGCACCGATATGACCCAGCTGGCCTACAGCGGTAACTACCTGTTTGCCAGCCGTGCGCCGCGCAGCTGGTTGCACCCCACCGGTTACGGCACCCTCGGCTACGGCCTGCCAGCCGGTATCGGTGCCAAGCTGGGCGCTCCCGAGCGTCCGGGCCTGGTGCTGGTCGGTGATGGCGGCTTCCTCTACACCGCGCAGGAACTGGCCACCGCTGTGGAAGAGTTGGACACCCCGCTGGTGGTGCTGCTGTGGAACAACGATGCCCTGGGGCAGATTCGCGACGACATGCTCGATCTGGACATCGAACCGATCGGCGTATTGCCGCGTAACCCGGACTTCGCCGCCCTGGCCGGTGCCTTCGGTTGCCAGGTGCGCCAGCCGCAAAGCCTGGATCAGCTGCAAGAACAGCTGGCGGCAGGCTTTAGCCATCCCGGCGTGACCCTGATCGAGCTCAAGCACGCCTGCGCCCAATAAGGCGGGCAAGGAGATTTCTATGCGCTTTTCCAACCTGACTCAACGTATCGCCGGTGACGGCGCTGCCGCCTGGGATATCCACTACCGCGCCCTGGCTCGCCAGGCGCGTGGTGAGGACGTGCTGCTGCTGTCGGTCGGTGATCCCGATTTTGACACCCCGCAGTCGGTGGTGCAGGCCGCCATCGACAGCCTGCTGGCCGGCAATACCCACTACAGCGAGGTCACCGGTAAGCGTGCTCTGCGCGAGAGCATCGCCAAGCGCCACAGCCTGCGCAGCGGTCAGGCGGTCGACGCCGACCAGGTGGTGGTGCTGGCCGGAGGCCAGTGCGCGCTGTTTTCTGTGGCCCAGTGTGTGCTCGAAGCCGGCGATGAAGTAATAGTCGCCGAGCCGATGTACGTGACCTACGAGGCCGTGTTTGGTGCCTGTGGCGCCAAGGTCATTCCGCTACCCGTGCGTCCGGAGAACGGCTTTCGCGTGCAGGCCGAGGATGTTGCCGCAGCCATCACCCCGCGCACCCGCGCCCTGGTACTGAACAGCCCGCACAACCCGTCCGGGGCGAGCATCCCGCGTGCCACCTGGGAGGCCTTGGCCGAGCTGTGCGTCAAGCACGACCTGTGGCTGATCTCCGATGAGGTCTACAGCGAGTTGCTCTATGAGGGTGAGCATGTCAGCCCCGGCAGCCTGCCGGGCATGGCCGAACGCACCGCAACCATCAACAGCCTGTCCAAGTCCCACGCCATGACCGGCTGGCGGGTGGGTTGGGTGGTGGCGCCGCCAGCATTGGCTGAGCACCTCGGCAACCTGGCGCTGTGCATGCTGTATGGCTCACCGGACTTTATTCAGGATGCCGCCTGCGTCGCCCTGGAGGCGCAAATGCCCGAGCTGGAAGCGATGCGTGAAGCCTATCGGCAGCGTCGCGATCTGGTCTGCGAATGCCTTGCCGGCAAACCCGGGCTGCGCGCCCTGAAGCCCGACGGCGGCATGTTCGTGATGGTCGATATCCGCGCCACTGGTTTGTCTGCCCAGGCCTTCGCCGACCGCCTGCTCGACCGTCATGGCGTTTCGGTGCTCGCCGGTGAAGCCTTCGGCCCTAGCGCCGCTGGGCATATCCGTCTGGGCCTGGTGCTCGGCAGTGCGGCGCTGCAGGACGCCTGTGGGCGCATTGCCCGTTGCGCTGGTGAACTGATCGAGCAACAGCTTGAGGAGCCGTGCCATGCATAAGCACACGCAGTTGTTTATCGATGGTGCCTGGGTGGCGCCTGCAGGTAGTGGTTTGGCTGAAGTGCTCAACCCGGCGACCGAGCAGGTAGCCGGCCTGGTGCCGCTGGGTGATGAACGTGATGTTGAGCGTGCGGTGCAGGCTGCGCGCCGAGCCTTCCCAGCTTGGGCGGCGACCCCGTCCACGGTGCGTGCCGGTTATATCCAGTCCCTGGCCGATCAGCTCGAAGCCCGCGGCGATGAGATGGCGGCATTGATTACCAGCGAACTGGGCATGCCGGTGCAATGGTGCCGGTCGATCCAGGTCGACGGCCCCCTCGACGGCTTGCGCCACTACGTCGAAGTCGCGGCCTTGATGGATGAGGTGCGTGAGGTCGGCAACTCCTTGGTGATGCGTGAGCCAGTGGGCGTGTGTGCCTTTATCAACCCCTGGAACTACCCGCTGCATCAATTGATCGGCAAGCTCGCGCCAGCGCTGGCGGCTGGCTGCACCGTGGTGGTCAAGCCCAGTCAGGAGACGCCGCTGCACGCCTTCCTGCTGGCGCAGATCATTCAGTCCATCGGCTTGCCGGCAGGGGTGTTCAACCTGGTCAGCGGCCCTGGCTCCAAGGTCGGCGAGGCATTGGCCAAGCACCCTGAAGTGGACATGGTGTCGTTCACCGGCTCCACCGGTGCGGGTGTACGCGTGGCCCAGGCCGCCGCGCCGTCGGTTAAGCGCGTGTGTCTGGAATTGGGCGGCAAGTCGCCGCTGCTGATCGCCGAGGACGCGGACCTGGCCGCCGCCGTGCGCCACGGTGTACAGGACGTGATGATCAACTCCGGGCAGACCTGCACCGCGCTGACGCGCATGTTGCTGCCAGCCAGCCGCTACGCCGAGGCCCTGGAACTGGCCGTGGCCGAAACCGAGGCCTTGCGCCTGGGCGACCCGCTGGACCCGCAGAGCTTCCTCGGGCCGATGTGCTCGGCCGGTCAGTTGCGCACGGTGCGCGACTACATCCGTATCGGCCAGGAGGAAGGCGCGCGGCTGCTCCATGGTGGCAGCGCCGTGCCGAGTGGCTTCGAACGCGGCTTTTATCAGCTGCCGACGCTGTTCGCCGATGTCGACAACCGCATGCGCATCGCCCAGGAAGAAATCTTCGGTCCGGTGCTCTGCCTAATCCCCTATGCGGACGAAGCGCAAGCGGTGCAGCTGGCCAATGACTCTCCGTTCGGCCTGTCCAGCGGTGTCTGGGCCGGTACCCCAGCGCGTGCCTTGGGTCTGGCGCGGCAGTTGCGTGCGGGCCAATGTTTCATCAACGGCGCCGCCTTCAACTACCACGCGCCCTTCGGTGGCTACAAACAGTCGGGTAATGGTCGCGAGTGGGGCGAAGAGGGGCTGGCCGAGTTCGTCGAGATCAAGGCCGTGCAGTGCTGAGAGAGGGTTAAAAAGTCTGGAATACCGCATACCGTTGAGCTGCTTTAGTGCGGCTTGCCAAGTGAAGTCGCGCTCGCTAGCGACTTCACTTGGCTTCAACCGTTTGAGCTCGACGAGTAAAGATCAGTCTCTGGCCTCAAGGGGCGGGTCGAAAGCGACAAATAGTTGATCAGCGGTGATTCCCTGCAGGTCCTGACGGATGTTGTTTTCCATCAATGCAAAAAGGTTGAGGAATACCGAATGGACTTTGCAGTGGTCTTCCATACCAGAAAATGGGTTGTCGATTTTCTCGGCAATCAGCGAGCTTTCTTGTACCGCATCGTAGACCTCGCTGAGGGTTATTTCCTGCGGCGGCCGAGCCAGGGTCAGTCCGCCACGGGCACCCCGGTAAGACTTGAGAATGTTGGCCTTGACCATCAGTGCAACCAGATTGCGTACGCGAGTTGGATGGGTCTTTACCCATTTTGCGATGGTCTCGGTGCGCAGCTTCTGTGGTGCGTTGGCCGCAACGAAAGAGAGGATGTAAGAAGCAGTGATCAGCCGGGTGGACTGGCTCATGGCGAGCTCCGTAATGGGTGGAAGTCGGCGCAGAAACAGCGTCCAAACGGTTGGGCTGAGCGTGCCGTACGATCGGTCAAGCTGAACAGATAAATGGTTAATATCCAAGTAACAATTAGTAAACGCTTTGTACGAGTAGCCCTTATAAAAATCAATGCAGCCATTTAACGAGGCTCTGGTAATGACTGACCTGTTGAATTCGTTACGCGTAATAGTGGGTGAGCAGGGTGTTCTGCAGGGCGAGGCTGTGCGTAGTCGGCAGAGTAGCTACTGGCATCGTCAGCCCATGCAGGCGCAAGCCATATTGCGCCCGGCAACTGTGGCTGAGCTTTCAGCCTGCCTGCGCCTGTGTCATGCGGCCGGTCAACCAGTTATCCCGTTGGGCGGTAATACGGGCTTGGCAGAAGCGACCGCTAGCACTGCGGAGCACATGATGCTGTCGCTGGAGCGCATGCAGCGGATTGAGGCGGTGGATGAGGTTGGCCGGAGCATGACCGTGGAAGCGGGCGCCATCTTGCAGACGGTTCAGGAGCGGGCGGTCGAGTCGGGGCTGTTATTTCCCGTGGACCTGGGGGCCAGAGGCAGTTGCAGCATTGGAGGCATGCTGGCGACCAATGCCGGCGGCTTCAGCGTGTTGCGCTACGGCATGATGCGCGAGCGCGTGCTGGGGTTGGAGGCGGTGCTGGCCGACGGCACAGTAATTTCCTCCCTCGGCGGTTACTTGAAGAACAACACCGGCTATGACCTCAAGCAGTTATTTGTCGGCAGCGAAGGCACGTTGGGGGTGATCACGCGTGCGGTGTTGCGCCTGGAAGAGCTGCCGACGGCGCGAACCTGCGCGATGATCGCCGTGCGCGATTTTGCTCAGGTAACGGCCTTGTTAAAGCACCTGGATCGCGCGGCCAACGGCGCACTTTGCGCGTTTGAGGTGATGTGGAGTGAGTTCTTCGCGCTCAATACCGGGGGGCATTCCGCGCATCGTTCGCCTTTCGCCGAGGCGTGGCCCTTCTATTTGTTGGTGGAGTGGCAGGGACGTGATGAGCACGATTTGCGCGAGCGCTTCGAGCAGGCGCTGGCTGTTGCTTTCGATGATGACCTGCTAACCGACGCGGTCATCGCCCAGTCGCTGAATGAGCGTGAAGCGCTCTGGGCGATCCGTGAGGCAAGCGAGCCAGAGGAATTATTTTTCGACCGGACCCAGGGCTTCGATGTCAGTTTGGCCATCCGCGATATGGAAGCCTTTGTCTGCCGCTTGAAGGTTGATCTGGCCGAGTTGGATGAGCGGGCGACACTTTTGGTCTTCGGGCATCTGGCAGATGGCAATTTGCACCTGACCGTGGGCATGCATGAGCCTGGGCCGAGCCACGCCGAGGTAGAACGGGTGGTTTATACCTGCGTGCAAGCCTTCGCCGGTGCAGTATCCGCCGAGCATGGTATCGGCTTGGAGAAAAAAGCCTGGTTACCGATTAGTCGGCAGCCGGCTGAACTTGATCTGATGCGTTTACTCAAGCGCACTCTGGATCCTCGCGGAATCCTCAACCCAGGAAAAATTTTCGACCTCTGAAAAGCATTGGCATGTGGGCAATTTTTGCGTTATAAAATTGTTAATGTGATCGTTACGCTAACATTTAAAGGGTAAGCATTTCCCACTGAAGCGCTGTGCACATACCGGCTGAAAGTTTCCAATCCTTGAAAGGGGCAACGCCATGAACAATAAGAAAAATAATCTGACTCAAACAATTATCGACGGCCACCTGCCGCGCCGCGACTTTCTCAAGTTGGCTGGCATGGCAGGCATAGCCGGCGCGGCATTGTCTTTTGGCTTCCCCCTGAATGCCTGGGCGCAGGAGGGCACCCCCAAGCCTGGTGGCGTGTTGCGGCTCGGTTTGGCCGGTGGTAGCACCTCGGATTCCATGGATCCTGGCTCATGGAGTGACACCTTTACCTTTGTTGGCTTCTCCGCGGTGTACAACAGCCTGGTGGAGATCGGGGTGGACGGCAATGCTATCCCTGAGCTGGCAGAGAGCTGGGAGGCGTCCCCGGATGCGCGCGTGTGGACGTTCAAGTTGCGCCAGGGCGTGCAGTTTCATAACGGCAAGACCCTGACTGCCGAAGACGTAGTGGCGTCGGTTCAACACCACCTGGGTGATAAGTCGACTTCGGCGGCAAAAACCGTGCTCGGCGATGTTCTCGCGGTTAAGGCACAAGACAGCAACAGCGTGGAGTTTGAGCTGCGCTCGGGCAACGCTGATTTCCCTTTCGTGATGGCGGACTATCACCTGGTCATCATGCCGAGCCAAGACGGGGTTGCCGACTGGCGCGCCGGCAGCGGTACCGGCGGCTATCGAATCAAGTCGTTTGAGCCAGGTGTGCGCATGGCCCTGGAGCGTAACCCGGGCTACTGGAAGCCGGGCCGCGCGCATTTCGACAGTGCCGAACTGATCAGTATTTCCGATGGCGCCGCGCGGATCAACGCGCTGATTACCGGTGAAGTTGATGTAATCAACAAGGTCGACCTGAAGACCATCAACTTGCTCAAACTCAATCCCAATATGGTGATTGAGGAAACCAAGGGTGCCCAGCATTACACCTTCCCGATGCTGTGCGACAGCAAGGAGTTTGGTGACAACAATATTCGCATGGCGATGAAGCACGCCATCGACCGTGAAGCCATGCTCGGCTCCGTGTTGCGTGGCTACGGCTCGGTCGGTAATGACCACCCGCTGCAGCCCGGTCATCGATTCCTGAATACCACGCTGGAGCAGCGCACATACGACCCAGATAAAGCGCGTTTCTACCTGCGCAAGGCTGGCATGGAATCCCTCAACGTACGCTTGCAAGCTTCCGATGCCGCTTATTCAGGCGCGGTGGACGCTTCGGTGCTGTTTAAAGAGCAGGCCCGGGCGGCCGGCATCAACATCGATGTGGCGCGCGAACCGGCCGACGGCTTCTTCTCCAACGTGTGGAACAAGCAACCCTTCACCACTTCCTTTTGGTACAGCAGCCTGACCGCCGACCGTATGTTCAGCATCGGCTATGCCAAGGGCGCCAGCTGGAACGAAACCCATTGGGAACACGAGCGTTTCAATG
Organism: uncultured Pseudomonas sp.; assembly: GCF_943846705.1. Lineage (NCBI taxonomy): Bacteria > Pseudomonadati > Pseudomonadota > Gammaproteobacteria > Pseudomonadales > Pseudomonadaceae > Pseudomonas > uncultured Pseudomonas sp. The sequence goes on from NZ_OX044366.1 coordinate 3,317,951, forward strand.
AATTGTTGAATAGCGCCCGGGGCGAGCTCAACGAGCCGCTGCGCCGTGAGATGTACAACGAGATGCAGCAGCTTTGCAGGGATGAGGGCGGTGCCTTGATCCCATTGTTCGCCAACTCGGTGGCGGCGCGCTCCAAGCGAGTTGCCCACGGTCCTGAAACCGCGCCGTACGGTGAGCTGGACGGGCTGCGGCTGATCGAGCGTTGGTGGCAGGCCTAAACGCTGTACGTCTGCTGCATCTAGCGGTCTGTGGGGTTGCTGATGAACTCGTTGGAGAGACTGAAAAGCGCTAATGCGCTATCAGTGCACCCCAATAACGATTCATTACGCTCACCACGCAGGCCGCTTGCAGCCACAACGTTTGCAGAGGATTGATGTGGTGAAAAGTATTTTATTGCTGCTAGTGCAGCGCCTGGCTTTGGGCTTGCTGTCGCTGTTCGCAGTATCGGTAATCATCTTTCTGGCGGTTGGCTTGCTCCCTGGGGATATTGCCCAGGCTATGCTCGGCCAGGCAGCCACGGATGAAACTGTCGCGGCCTTCCGCGCACAACTGGGGTTGGATCAACCGCCGTTGATGCGCTTCATGCAATGGATTGGCAACTTCCTGCAAGGGGACTTGGGTGTTTCCCTGGCCAACCAGCGGCCAATATCCGAGCTGGTCGGCGCACGCCTGGGCAATACCCTAACCCTCGCAGCCCTGGCCGCACTGGTCTCGGTGCCGCTGGCGCTGCTGCTCGGCATGCTCGCGGCGTTGTACCGCAACTCCTGGTTCGATCGCGCGCTGAATACCTCAGCCTTGAGTGCGGTGTCCTTCCCCGAGTTCTTCGTCGCTTACATCCTCATTATGATTTTTTCGGTGAAGCTCGGCTGGTTCCCAAGTATCTCCAACCTGGCACCGGATGCGTCCTTCGCTGAGGTGTTCGAACGATCGGTGCTGCCGGTGGCGACCCTGAGCCTGGTGGTGATTGCGCAGATGATGCGCATGACCCGCGCGGCGCTAATCAACTTGCTAGCCAGCCCCTATATCGAGATGGCGCGGCTCAAAGGTATCAGCCAGGCGCGGATCATCTTTCGCCACGCCTTGCCCAACGCACTTGCACCGATAGTCAACGTGGTGGCGCTGAACCTGGCTTACCTGGTGGTGGGGGTAGTGGTGGTGGAAGTGGTCTTCGTCTACCCGGGGCTCGGTCAGTTGCTGGTGGACTCGGTCGCCAAGCGCGATATCCCCGTGGTTCAGGCCTGCAGTCTGATTTTTGCGGCGACCTACGTAGTACTCAATACGCTGGCCGATGTGCTTGCCATTGCGAGCAACCCTCGCCTGATGCATCCAAAGGGGTAGGACATGACGCGTTTGTTCAAAGAGCTGTACCGAGCGCCACTGAGTGCGCAATTCGGTTTTCTTGTAATAGTCGTCTACGTGCTGCTGGCTGTTCTGGCACCGCTGCTGGCGCCGTACGGCGAAACCGAGATCGTCGGCGATGGCTTCGCTCCGTGGGGCGGGCAATTTCTCCTGGGCACCGACAACCTTGGTCGGGACATGTTTAGCCGACTGATCTACGGGGCGCGCAACACCGTGGGCATTGCCTTCGCGGCCACGCTGTTGGCCTTCTTGATCGGCGGCCTGGCAGGGTTGGTCGCGGCGCTGAAAAGCGGTTGGGTGGACCAGGGATTGTCGCGCCTGGTGGACATTCTGATGGCCATTCCGCAACTGATCTTTGCCTTGCTGATCCTCAGTGTGGTGGGTACCACCGCCACCTCCTTGGTGCTGGTGATTGCCTTGCTGGACGCCACTCGGGTGTTCCGGTTGACCCGTGCGGTGGCAATGAACGTGGTGGTTCAGGATTTCGTCGAGGCTGCGCGGTTGCGTGGTGAGGGCCTGTGGTGGTTGGCGACCCGCGAGGTCTTGCCGAATACCGCGGCGCCGCTGATCGCCGAATTTGGTCTGCGTTTTTGCTTTGTCTTCTTGTTCATCAGCGCCTTGTCCTTCCTCGGCCTGGGCATTCAACCGCCGACGGCCGACTGGGGCAGCATGGTCCGCGATAACGCGGTGCTCATCACCTTTGGCAATGTCACGCCGCTGTTGCCCGCACTGGCGGTTGCAGTGCTGACGGTCGGGGTCAATTTCGTTGTCGATTGGATGCTGCACAAATCCAGCGGACTCAAAGGATGATGGATATGAGCCTAAATAAACCAACCGGCGAGTTGCTGCTGGACATACGCGATCTACACATCGAAGCGCAGTGCGACGAAGGCTGGCTGCCCTTGGTTCAGGGTATCGACCTGAGCCTGCACCGGGGTGAGGTGCTGGGGCTGATTGGTGAGTCGGGCGCGGGTAAATCGACCCTTGGCTTGGCCGCTATGGGCTATACCCGTGATGGTTGCCGCATCAGCCGTGGCTCGATTCACTTCGACGGTCAGGACCTGGTGAAGAGCTCGGCCGAGCAGTTGCGCACGTTGCGCGGCCTGCGCATCGCCTACGTCGCGCAAAGTGCCGCCGCCTCGTTTAATCCGGCGCAACGGCTGATTGATCAGCATGTCGAAACGGCGGTTAAAAACGGCGGGATTAAGCCTGCGCAAGCCGAAGCCGAAGCACTGGAGTTGTACCGTGTACTGGGGCTGCCAGACCCGCAGCGGATTGCCCGCAGTTATCCGCATCAGGTTTCCGGTGGTCAGCTGCAGCGGGCGATGACCGCTATGGCGATGGCCTGCCATCCGGATTTGATCATTTTCGATGAGCCGACCACGGCGCTCGATGTCACCACGCAAATCGAGGTGCTGGCAGCAATTCGCAACGCGGTGGCGCATTTCGGTACGGCGGCCATCTATATCACCCACGATCTGGCGGTGGTCGCACAGATGGCTGACCGCATCATGGTGCTGCGCCACGGCAAGTTGGTGGAGGAAGGCGCGACGCGGAAAATGCTCGCCGAGCCACAGCAGGATTACACCAAGTCGCTGTGGGCAGTTCGCTGTTTTCGCACCGAGCCCAAGGCGCGTCCCGAAAATCAAACGCCTTTGCTGGAGGTGCGTAACGCCTCGGCCAGCTATGGCCAGCAGCCGGTGCTGAATGATGTGTCATTGAGCCTGTATCGCGGGCAGACGCTGGCGGTGATCGGCGAATCGGGCAGTGGCAAAAGCACCACGGCACGCTTGATTACCGGGCTGTTGACGCCTACAGCAGGCTCAGTGCTGCTTGATGGTGCCGAGTTGCCGCGCAGTTTCCAGCAGCGCAGTAAGGAGCAATTGCGCAGTATTCAGATGATCTACCAGATCCCCGATACGGCGCTGAACCCGAAACAACGGATTGTCGACATCATTGGTCGGCCTTTGGCGTTCTACCTTGGCCTCAAGGGCAAGGCCCTGCGCCAACGTGTGGCCGAGTTGCTGGAGATGATCGAGCTGGATCCCGACGTTTACATGCAGCGCCGGCCAACCGAACTGTCAGGCGGGCAGAAACAACGTATCTGCATCGCCCGCGCACTAGCGGCTGAGCCGCAACTGATCATCTGCGACGAAGTGACCTCGGCGCTGGATCAGTTGGTGGCCGAAGGCATCCTCAAGCTGCTGGACCGCGTTCAGCGCCAGTTGGGGGTTTCCTACCTGTTTATTACCCATGATGTCGCCACGGTCAGAGCCATCGCCGACGAGGTGCTGGTGATGCAACGCGGCAGGGTGGTCGATGCTGGTCTGCGCGACGCCATCTTCACCCCGCCGCATCAGGACTACACCGGCCTGCTGTTCTCATCCGAGCCGGAAATGGACCCCGACTGGCTGGACCGCCTGCTCCACCAGCGCGGCGCGAATAAGCCGCTTGAACCACAGCTTTAGTTACCCTAGGAATTGTTATGAAAGTACTGATCGTTCACGCCCACCCCGAGCCACAATCCTTCACCACGGCCATGCGTGACCTGGCGCTGGAAACCCTGCAAGGGCAGGGGCATGAGGTGCAGGTATCCGACCTCTATGCGATGAACTGGAATCCGGTTGCCAGCGCCGCTGACTTCGTCGAGCGTGAGAATTCGGACTACCTGGTGTATGCCCTAGAGCAACGTCTGGGCGTCAAGAAAGGCTGCCTGGCTGCGGATATCCAGAGCGAGCTAGATAAGCTGTTGTGGGCCGATACGCTGATTCTCAACTTTCCACTGTATTGGTTCTCGGTGCCGGCCATTCTTAAAGGCTGGATTGACCGAGTACTGGTGTCCGGCGTCTGTTACGGCGGCAAGCGCTTCTACGATCAGGGCGGCCTGAGTGGCAAGCGGGTGCTGGTCAGCCTGACCTTGGGCGGCCGCGAGCACATGTTTGGCGATGGTGCCATTCACGGCCCTCTAGAGGACATGTTGCGCCCGCTGTTACGCGGCACATTGGCCTATGTGGGCATGGATGTGCTGCAACCATTCGTAGCCTGGCACGTGCCTTATATCAGCCACGAGGAGCGCCAGAAATTTCTAAGCGCCTATCAACAGCGGTTAGAGACGATCGGCCAGGACCAGCCTATTGAGTTCCCACGCTTAAGCCAGTTTGACGAGTTTCTCTATCCGTTGGCGCAACAGTCTTAAACCCTCACAGACTGCATTACAGCTGACAGGTCTGAGCGTTAAACCGGCCGGCTGTGATGGATAGCTCGATTACTTGGTCGCAGAACTGTGCGAGTACCTTGCAGAGCAATGGCGAGCGCACTTGTGGGCCAAGTCGTCGGGCACCTTTCAGGATCAATCTGGCCTGAGCGACCTCACGCTGCCTTGCAGTTGCCAGTGGATGTAGACGGGGCGACAGCTCGACGCTTTACAACCGGGTTTATGACGTTTTTGTAAGGCTGTAGCGGATTAGACCAGGGGAGGCGAGTGATGAGTGCAACGATCAGGACAACAGGAGCACTGCTGTTCAGCATGGGTTTGTTGATGCTGGGAAACGGTCTGCAAAGCTCGCTGATCAGCTTGCGCGCCTCGTTAGAGGGGTTTTCTACGCAGCTCACCGGGATCCTGATGACGGGCTATTTTGTCGGATTCCTCGTTGGCTCAATGCTAACCCCAAGAATTGTCGCGCAGGTTGGGCACATCCGCGTATTTGCTGCGCTGGCATCGCTTGCATCGAGCATGGTGTTAATTCACCCGGTACTCATTGAAGCGTGGTCGTGGTTCGTCATGCGCCTGGTTACGGGCTTCTGTATCGCTGGTTTATTTATTGTTGCTGAGAGTTGGCTCAATGACAGCGCGAGCAATGCCACTCGCGGTCAGCTGCTGTCGCTGTATATGGTCATCACCACAGGCGCCATGGCCTGTGGTCAACTGCTACTTAACCTGGCCGACCCTGCTGGGTTTGAACTATTCATTCTGATTTCAGTGCTGGTTTCCTTAGCGCTGCTGCCTATTTTGCTTAGCGCTACCCCTGCACCTAGTTTTGCTGCGCCGGAGCACATGAGCCTGTTGCGCCTCTATCGCAGTTCACCCTTGGGTATTCTTGGTTGCTTTGGCACGGGCATGTCGACGGGGGCGATGCTCGGAATGGGAGTGATCTATGCCCAGCAAATAGGCCTTGAGCTAAGCCGTATTTCTTTGTTTATGGGGCTTATATTCATTGGTGGCGTAAGCCTGCAGTGGCCAATCGGCAAACTGTCCGACACGTTTGACCGGCGCAAAGTCCTCTTCGTAGTTACATTCTTAGCCGCACTTACCGCCTTGCTGGCAGTCGCCGTGGCAAGGCTTTCGGTGCCAGGGCTGTTGGCCGTTGTGTTCGTGTTCGGCGGCCTGGCCTTGCCCATGTATTCCCTGTGTGTAGCCCATACCAATGATGCGCTTGAGCCCCAGCAAATGGTTGCGGCCAGTAGTAACCTGGTGCTGACTTATGGGGTTGGCGCCGCGCTTGGGCCTAGCCTGGCCGCCGCCGTTATGGGCCTGCTGGGGCCTAATGGCTTCTTCTGGTATTTGACAGTCGTGCATGCGTGTATCGGCCTCTTCGCCTTGTACCGCATGACCCAGCGCATCAGCGTGCCGCCGAATGAACAGGGCCTCTGCGTGCCGATTGGCGCGGCTACTTCCCAGGTTGCCATGGCCATGGTTCAGGAAGCTACGGTCAGCCAGGCCGCTGGCAGTGACTGACCGTCGCAAGCCGTTGTTTAACGGGTTTACCAAACTCGGGGCGACTCAAGCAGTAGTGGTCGCTGGCTTTTCTGCCTGGCATTCAGGTTAAACCTTGTCACGTGTGAGAGGCTTGCGCAGGGGCATTGTAAGGTCAGTGCAGCCTGATAGACTGCGTGCGCACTTTTCACATCATTGCTCAAGGTTCCCCATGATCAAGAAATGTTTGTTCCCAGCAGCCGGTTACGGCACCCGTTTTCTGCCAGCCACCAAGGCTATGCCCAAGGAAATGCTGCCGATCGTGAACAAACCGTTGATCCAGTATGGCGTTGAAGAGGCGCTGGAAGCCGGCTTGACGGAAATTGCCATGATTACTGGCCGCGGTAAGCGCGCGCTGGAAGATCACTTTGATATCAGCTACGAACTCGAACACCAGATTCGCGACACCGACAAAGAGAAATACCTAGTCGGCATCCGTCGTCTGATCGACGAATGCAGCTTCTCTTACACCCGTCAGGTGGAGATGAAAGGCCTGGGCCATGCCATTCTTTGTGGTCGCCCGCTGATCGGTGATGAACCTTTCGCGGTGGTGCTCGCCGATGACCTGTGCCTGAACTTGGACGGCGATGCGGTGCTGACCCAGATGGTTAAGCTGTACAAGCAGTTCCGCTGCTCGATTGTCGCCATCCAGGAAGTACCGCCCGAAGAAACCCATAAATATGGCGTGATTTCCGGCGAGATGATTCGCGATGACATCTACCGGGTTAACAGCATGGTCGAGAAGCCCAAGCCGGAAGATGCGCCGTCGAACCTGGCGATCATTGGTCGCTATATCCTTACTCCGGATATCTTCGAGCTGATTGAGCAGACCGAGCCAGGCAAAGGCGGGGAGATTCAAATCACCGACGCGCTGATGAAGCAGGCCCAGAACGGGTGCGTGATCGCCTATAAGTTCAAGGGCAAGCGCTTCGATTGCGGCGGTGCAGAAGGCTACATCGACGCGACCAACTTTTGCTTCGAGAACCTCTACAAAACCGGTAAGGCTTACTGATTCACGCCTGCCGCCGTTGCTCCACAGCCACCTTCGGGTGGCTGTGTGCGTTCAGGCCAGTGGCATATCCTCGGAACCTGGTCCCAAAGGCTGGCCGTAACTGAATTCCACGTAATGCCCCGCAGGATCACGCACGCCGCAGTAATAGCCAACGGGGTAGGGCTCATCACGCGGCTCCCAGACCAAACACCCGGCGAGTCGTGCCTGCTCAGCAATGCGATCGACCTGGGCGCGACTTTCTAGGGCAAAGCCAAAATGGCTGTAATCATCGGCCGCCAGTTGACGGTCATGCCCCCCCGGCATAATCACGAAAATAAAACTGTGTTCCTTGCCTGGCTCGGCCATCCAGACAATCGATGCGCCTTTCCCCGCGCGGCGATGAATAACCCGCATCGCGCAGAACTGCTCATAAAAGGCCACACAGGCGTCCAAGTCAGGCACATGTAACGCCACATGGGTAAGCGTAGGGCGCATCACTGTTCTCCTCTTGTTCACACCCTTCAAGTTTAGGCGCTCGCGCCGCTTGGGGTATGCTTAGCGCCTGCTTTGGAGGCTGAAATGACCTATGACTTCGACTTGTTTGTGATTGGTGCCGGTTCCGGTGGTGTGCGTGCAGCGCGATTTTCTGCCGGTTACGGCGCACGTGTGGCCGTTGCAGAAAGCCGCTATCTCGGTGGTACCTGCGTCAACGTCGGCTGCGTGCCCAAAAAGCTGCTGGTCTATGGGGCCCATTTTGCCGATGACTTCGAGCAGGCACAGGGTTTTGGTTGGTCGCTCGGAGAGGCCAAATTTGACTGGCCCACGCTGATCAGCAATAAGAACCGCGAAATTGATCGGCTTAATGGCATCTACCGTAACCTGCTGGTAAACAGTGGCGTGACCTTGCTTGAAGGCCATGCGCGGATTATTGACGACCACACTGTCGAGTTGGACGGTAAGCGTTACAGCACCAAGCACATCCTGATCGCCACCGGCGGTTGGCCGCATATTCCCGAAGTGCCTGGGCATGAGCATGCGATCGGCTCGAATGAAGCGTTCTTTCTGGAGCAGTTGCCCAAGCGCGTGCTGGTCATCGGCGGTGGCTACATTGCCGTGGAGTTCGCGTCTATCTTCAACGGCCTCGGCGCACAGACGTCACTGCTTTATCGCGGGGACTTGTTCCTGCGCGGGTTCGACATGGCCGTGCGTAACCACCTGCAGGAGGAACTGAGCAAGAGCGGGGTAGATCTGCAGTTCAACAGCGATATCGCACGGATCGACAAACAAGCCGATGGCAGTCTGCTGGCTACGCTCAAAGATGGTCGCGTTCTCGAGGCTGATTGTATTTTCTACGCCACCGGCCGCCGTCCCATGCTGGATAACCTGGGTTTGGAAAACACCCATGTTGAACTCGATAAACGTGGCTATATCAAGGTGGATGAGCAGTACCAGAGCAGCACGCCATCGATCCTCGCCATCGGCGATGTGATTGGTCGCGTTCAGCTCACGCCAGTTGCTCTGGCCGAAGGTATGGCGGTAGCCAGACGCTTGTTCAAACCCGAGGAGTACCGCAAGGTTGATTATCAGACGATCCCGACTGCGGTATTCAGCCTTCCAAACATTGGCACGGTCGGGCTGAGCGAAGAGCAGGCGAAGGAGGAGGGCTACAGCGTCCAGGTTTTCGAGAGCCGTTTCCGGCCGATGAAACTGACCCTGACCGAAAGCCAGGAACGCACGCTGATGAAACTGGTGGTCGATGCACAAACAGACCGCGTACTCGGCTGCCATATGGTCGGCCCGGAGGCAGGTGAAATTGTCCAGGGCCTGGCGGTAGCGCTAAAAGCCGGTGCCACCAAGCAAATCTTTGATGACACCATCGGTGTGCACCCAACTGCAGCCGAGGAGTTCGTCACCATGCGTACTCCCGTATTGTCCTGAGGTCAGCATGGCGCAATTGTTTTACCTGGCTGATTTGTTTGGTGTCGCCGTATTCGCCATCACCGGTGCATTGATGGCAGGGCGCAAGTCCATGGACCTGTTTGGCGTATTGGTGATTGCCGTCATCACCGCCCTGGGTGGCGGCACTTTGCGTGACTTGATCCTGGATAATCATCCCGTCAGCTGGATTCGTAATGACCTGTATATAGTCGTCGCTTCGCTGGCGGCGGTTGGCACTGTCATCTGGGTGCGCCTGACCCAGCCGATCCACGAAAAAGGCCTGTTGTTAGCCGATGCCTTTGGGCTGGCGGTGTTTACCGTGATCGGTACCGAAGTCGCCATGCAGCACGGCGTCCCCCATAGCACGGCGATCATCATGGGCGTGATGACTGGGGTGGCCGGCGGGGTTATGCGTGATGTGATCTGCAATGAGATTCCGCTGATCTTCCAGAAGGAAATCTACGCCACCGCCTGCATTGCCGGCGCGCTGGTGTTTATCATCATGCGCGAACTCGGCACACCACACTGGCTGGATACCAGCGTCGCCATGCTTACCGTGTTGCTCACTCGCTTGGCGGCTATTCGCTGGCACATCGCCTTGCCAAGCTTTCACTTGTTGGATCGCGACTGAAGCGGGGCGACTGACAATTTCACTGCGCATGTTGAAAATAACTCAACTAAATGACTATTTAGTTGAGTTAAATTAATTCAGGACTATTTTAGATTGGTTGATCACCGCGATAGCGCAACACCGTCAGCGCCACAATCGTCAGTTGAACCTGTTGTAGAGCCTATAAATGGGGCAGGGGATGCCCTGGCCGACCTGAATAATCCTCTGATTCAATACCTCGCCAGGCTCGCCCCTTCCAGCCAATTGACCATGAAGTATGTGCTGCAGGATGCCATATACCGCTTGGGCTTCGACGAGCTAGACCTTCGTCAGGTCCCATGGCATCTGCTCCAGCCTGGGCATATAACCGCACTGGTAGCAGCGCTACGTGAAGATGGTTACGCACCGAACACATCATCCTTGTACGTCAATGCCTTACGCGGGGTGATGAACGAGGCCTGGCGATTGAGCTTGATCGACCAGGATCAGCTATTGAAAATCCGCTCGGTTAAACCCAGCAGCGGCACCCGCATGATCCAAGGGCGTAACCTTAAGCGCAGTCTGATTCGCGAAATAATGGATGTCTGTACTGCTGACCCCAGGCCACAGGGCCAGCGGGATGCAGCCATTATTGCGATTCTCTATGGCTCTGGCATGCGTAAGTCTGAATCAGTGAACCTCGACCTGAACCAGATCGATTTCGCTGAACGCAGCCTGCGTGTGCTAGGTAAAGGCAACAAGGAACTGGTCAAGTACGCCCCCAGTTGGGCATTCGACAAGCTCAATGCTTGGCTGGCACTGAGGCGTTCGCAACTGCCTGTCGGTCAGAATGACGATACGTTTCTGTTTAACCGGATTCGTCGTGGCAGCCACATAACCCGTGAGCGCATCAGCAAGCACGCGATCTACTACATAGCCCAGCAACGCGGCCTGCAAGTCGGCGTGAAGATCATGCCGCATGATTTTCGCCGCTCATTTATTACCCGGGTCATCGAAGAGCACGATCTATCCCTGGCGCAAAAGCTCGCGCACCACACGAACATTCAAACCACTGCGAACTATGACGTGCGTGATGAAAACGAACGACGTCGTGCCATCGACAATTACGTGTGATGCCCGATCAAAAAAAAGAATATCATTTATCTCTAATAATCAATCACATACCTTGATTAACTTTTAAAAAATAGACTGACGCGGCAGAAAAGCTAGCAATAGTCTATTTTTTGAACGTGACGTCGTATCGTGTTCGGCAGCCAATTTCGATCGTTGATAGAGACTGATGTAAGTCGCCGCTCGGCAGACTTCGCCTAGATTAGCGTTGTGGAGAGTACATCCATGGCAAATCAGCTAACCCCTGGGGAACTCATTGTCGCCAAGGGAAAAGTTGCGAAAGTCAAACAGGTATTTAGTGACAAAACGATAAGGGTAACAATTGTCGACTCTGGTGAAGTAATACTGGTGTCGGCGCGCGACATTCAGCGAATCCCTAGTGTTACGGCAATTAATGGTAGTGATCATGGGGAGGGTTTGAATGTCAATGATTACACCGTTGATCAACTTTCATTGGCAGCTGAGCGTTTTGAAATTATCAGAAAGTGGAAGGTTGAGGGAGGGGTAGTCACTAAGTACTGTTCTTTACTGGGTGTATCAAAGAGTTACTTCTATCGTTTGGCTAAAATTTTTGACGCTGACGTAGGCCCACTATCTTTAATTGCGCAGACACGGGGTGTCAAGAAAGGCGTTACGAGACTGGATGAGTCGGTTGAGGTCATAATTTTCAAGGCTGCTAAAAAATTCAAGTCGAAAGGAGCCAGCTACAGCAAAGTGTGGAGCGAGGTGGATGTTGCATGTAAGGAGCAAGGTTTTTCATGCCCTTCCAAAGATACGGTATTGAGGCGTGTACGCTTAATCCTCTCAGAAAAAACAAGAATGAGAATTAAAGAAGGTCCTGATGCCGCGACGCAAGAATTTTCAGCTCGCCCGGGTAAAAAAAATCTTGAAAGGCCGCTGCAATGGGTACAGATGGATCACACCCTCGTCGATATAATTCTGTTGGCTGATGATCGCATAAATATTATTGGACGCCCGTGGCTGACAATTGTAATTGATGTCTATACCAGGGTTATTCTTGGTTACTATCTTAGCCTTTACGTCCCGTCTACTGTTTCAGTGGCTTGCGCTCTTAGTCATTCTGTCCTTCCTAAAGTAAACTTTTCGGCAAGTGTTGGCTTGGATCCAGAAGACTACCCCTACTATGGAAAGCCTGAAGTCCTTCATATGGACAATGCCGCAGAGTTCACCAGCCCAAAATTTAAAGTAGGGTGTGAATCTTTTGGGATTTCCCCCGAATACCGACCTGTAGGAAGAAAACATTTTGGCGGTCATGTTGAACGGCTGATAGGCACGTTCATGACTACTAAGGTGCATTTCTTGCCGGGGACTACAATGTCAAATTCTGTTGCGCGCAGAGGACTTAACAGCGAAAGAAATGCAACCATGACCTTCTCTGATTTTTTTCGCTGGTTCTCTCGCGAAGTAGTTGTCTATCACTCAACAGTTCATAGCGCATTAAAGTGTAGCCCGCGACAAGCGTGGACAAACTATTTCGCGCCCAACGGAGGGCTTCCTTACCCCCCGGCAGGCTTGAATTCCGAGCAATTAAAGATTTGGTTCATGCCTCAAGAAGACCGAAAAATTAATCCTGGTGGCATTAATTTGCATGGCCAAGTTTATTGGGATCCTATATTGGGGTCTCATGTGGGGACTAGAAATGTCATAGTCAAATATGACCCGTACGATATGAATGTTGTATGGGTGAAATTGGATGGCCAATTTTGCCCAATACACCTGTCTGACGTAACCGTTGAGGCTCCTACCTATGAGGAATATCGTGCCGGCAAGCTCTATCGTCACCCAGTCCGCATCGGAGCCATAGATAGTGATGGCGGGTTAAAAGCCTACAGAGGGAAGCAAAAAATTGAAGAGGAAAGTAAAAAGTTAACGCAGAAGGAAAGACGCCGAGAGGCCGCTGAAAAAGTCTATACTGAGGCAAATCCAAATCCTAGAAGTAGTAGCTTTAACGCTGACAGGGAACATATCAAGCCAAATTATTCAGCCTCTCCAAAAAAATTTCGACCTGGGGATGAGTCATGAGTGATGAGCACGTCCGGTCGGACATCAGAAAATATTTGTCTTCTAATATTGATACGCGAATAGCCTTAATTCATCAAGAAATATGGGTGAACAATAACTCTAGTGCAGCTGTTTTTCGCATGATGAATAATATCGCGGATGTACCAGATCGTATGAGTGCGCCTGCTTTGCTTGTGGTTGGCCCAGGTGGCTCTGGAAAGACGGCTATAATATCTAAGATTCCAAACCATGTAAAAAGGAGTGCAGGGTTGATTTTTGTCTCCTTGGCTGCATCCCCAGAAATAGATACCAAAAAAAGCCTTAAAGATGAGATAGCTTTAGCGCTCGGAATACCAGTTGGCTCTGGCTCAAGTCGCCGAAGTAGCTCTGACCTGCCAAGCGAGATTAGAGAGGTTATTAGGCTGAGGCAAATTTGGGGGCTGGTGATCGACGAGTTTCATGATGCACTGCTACGCTCGAAGCAAGAGCAGCGTTTTAACATGTCTATTCTTAAAAAGCTGCTCGGCCCTGAATATGGATTGAAACTATTTTGCTTTGGCACTGCTAGTGCGCGCAACGCACTTAAATCCAATTATGAATTTAAGAGACGTTTTCACGAAGTTGCTCTTGATGACTGGATAGAGAGTGAGGAGTTCAGGTCATTCCTCTTGGAGGTAGAGGAGTCCCTACCGCTAAAACAGCCATCACATTTGTACTCTGAGGAGATGGTAGGCACTATTTTATCTATGTCGAATGGGCGCATGGACAAAACACTCGAATTGATAAGGGCGGCTGCCTGTTATGCCATAAAAATGGGGGGGGAGAAGGTGGATGTTGATATGCTGCGGCGAGCAAACAAGAATCCTTGGGGCTATTAGTAGTGAGTTTCTCTGGCTTGCCAACACCAAGTTCTGAAGAAACACTTTCATCTTGGTTGTTTCGATGCAGCATTAATCCAAACGCCGCTGGCTTCCCTCGATTATCATCAACAGAACGCCCAGCGTATTGGTGGGAGGGTGTGGAGATCAAATATTCGGACCCAGACTCAGAATTCTTATCCGCCAGCCAGCGATTAAGTTGTGTAGCCGGGGACATTACCCCTGAACTATTACGAAATTTTTTTTGCCTTCGAGGCGATAAATTAGTCGAATGGAGGTATCGCCGTTTTTTTTGCCCTGATTGCTTACGCGATGATGTGGCGAATGGTCGTTTGCCTATATGGCGGAAGGACTGGTGTTACATTTATTCTTGTGTCTGCGCTGCCCATGATCGAGAGTTGGTGAGACTAGTTGATACACCGCGTTACTCAAGGGCATGGGATGCGTTTGTCCAAAGCTGCAATTCGATATCAAACAATGCCTCCATAGAGGAAACTCTATTCTTTCGTTTTTGCTCAAGTACCTTCACAAAGATTGAGCATGCTCTGATCAGTAGAGACAATCAACAACCTACATTGCACGATTTATTTTATAGGCTATTCAATATTTTCCTTCAATGTCCCTTTCGTGGTAGTAGAGGCGGAATCGCTAGAATCCACTTGCAAACGAGGAAAGATGCACGAGCACCCGACGCAAGCTCTTTTGAGCAGAGTATATTATTGGGGGCGTCCACGGCCGATCCATCAAGTAGATTTGGTAGTTTGGTCTTAACCGCATCACTACTGGAGATTATCCCCTACTCAAGGTTTTTGATATTTACTAAACTGTGTGAGAAAAGAAGGGGCGGGATGCTGATCCCAAGAGACCTGCATAAGGCAGCGATTTTTCCATATATCAACAGGGCAGGCTATGAAACCTTGTACCGTTTTTTAGGGGGTTTCCCTAGGAAAGATTTTCCGTTGCTAGATCGCCATCTTCAACTTCAAGAACATTCGTATGTTCAAGATGGTGTCCTTGGCAAGCGTCTATTCGGATACTCACAATGAGCTATTAAATGCGCATGCCTATCGTTGCCGGCTGGCTGCAAGGAGAAAAACTCCACATGCTAGATGCACGCAGGGCTTTTAACATTTAATTTCCTGCTAGTTAATGTAAGGATTATGCCGAGATTAAGGAAAATCAGGACATAAGACCTGTATATTATTGATATAAAGCAGTTTATATATTTGCGCCTTGCCCCTCCTGCGTCATACCTGCGAGCGTCTATGCTGATCTTTTTGCATGCTTGGGTGCTAAGCGATGGCTGCTTTGGAGAGAACGGCATACCCACGACTCCGCAGCTATTCGTTTCCTCAGAAGAGCTTGGCTGGATTTCCAGAACAGCGCAATCCTGCTCTTTCGCTTGGGCTGACGGTTCAGTTCAAGGTATTTCAATGACACCGGCGAGAGCGAGGCGACGACCTTGTTTGATGCAGCCTTCAATTACCAGATTGCCAAGGACACGGATCTGGCGGTCAATGTCAGTAATCTTTTGGATGAGCAGCATGTCGTGGGCTCCGGAACTGCGGATTACTACAATCCGGGCCGAGAACTCACCGCCAAGCTGAGCTACAGCTGGTGAGCCTGTCAGTAATGGCTCCTGTTGTGGTGGTATCTCGTGTTCTGGCCGCGATCTTCGGCTGCTATGCATTCGTCTAGGGCGTGGCGGCGCTGAATGGGGTTGGGGTCGATTACCATGCCGCCGAGCAGGCGATGATGATGCTGGCCTTCGTCCTGTATCTCGCGCTGTTTCCGCAGCCAGTCTGTGGCGGGTCTCGATGGTACTGGCGCTCGGCAGCGTCTTGATGCTGGCTGTTGCCTGGCAGCTGCAGCGCATGATCATCGGATAGGAGCAGAGCCATGCTGAACAACTTTCGCCAATCCATGGCCTGGGTACACACCTGGTTCGGTTTGGTGCTGGGCTTCGTGCTGATGGTCGTCTTCTTTTTCGGTGCACTGTCGGTGTTCGACCGCGAGATCGATCGTTGGGCGATCCCCGATACGCGCTTCGAGCCGCAGCCTATGCCGTCCTACAACAACCTGCTGAAACAGGTATTTGCCGATCTCAAACCGCATCCGGTGGATATGGCGGCAACCAAAGGGCGGGTAATCGGCGACCTGCCGGCGCCGGAAACCATGCCCATGGTCTCGCTCTATGCCTACACCACCCACCGAGATCCCGTGCTGAGCATTGGTGGCGAGTTTGGTATCCCCAACCAGCCAAAGGACCCAGCGGATGATCAATCGTAAGATCTTCAAGGAGTTTTTCACCTTCCGTCCGCGCAAGCGGACCCAGCGCAGCGCGCTGGACCTGCATAACATGACTGGCGTGGTGGCGTTGCCGTTCCACTTCTTTTTTGCCTTCACCGGTTGGTGATCTTCGCGTCGATGTACTACTTCCCGGTCTCCGGGACCTTGCTCAAACCGCTGCATAATCGGCATGAGGTGATCGAGGCGGCGCATACCGGCTTGCCCCATGATGAGGCCGGTGTGCCCGCGAAGATGGCCTCCGCCAATGCCATGGTGGCCGAGGCCAAGCGCATCTGGGCTACGCGCGATATGCCGGGAGAGGTCGGGCTGCTGACTATCGAGCATCTAAATGACGCCAACGGCTACGTCAGCATCTACCGCGCCGGCAGTGATCGTGTGGCGCTGGTCGGGGAGGGCATTCACTTCAAGGCCAGTACCGGCGAGCTACTGCGCAACGACCCGCCGAGTGACCCGGTTGGTTCCGTCAATCAATTTCTCACCGGCTTGCACCTGCAGCACTTCGAACACTGGGCGCTGCGCTGGCTGTACGTGGCGGGCGGTCTGCTCGGCTGTGTGTGCATCGCCAGCGGTTTTGTGTTCTTCGTCGAGATACGCAAGCAGGAGCACGCCCGACTCGGGCTGCAGGGCTGTCGGTTGGTTGACGCCATGGCAGTCACCACGGTTACCGGCATGCTGCTGGCAGCGGTCGCCATGCTGGCGGCCAACCGGCTGCTGCCTGAGCCCATGCCTGGCCGTGGCGAATGGGAAAAGTGGGTGTTCTGGGGTGCCTGGCTGCTGAGTTTGCTGCATGCGCTGTTGCGTAGTGCACCAGTGGCCCAGGCGCGGCACAATCCGGCCTGGCGCTGCTCTGCGTCGCTGCGGTGCTGCTCAACTGGATCACCACGGGGGACCACCTGGTCAAAAGGATGCTGCTTGAACCCTACTGGGCCGTGGCCGGCGTCGATCTGAGCCTGTTGGCCTGCGCGCTGATAGCGCTACTCACCGCGCGTCGTCTGGCAAGGCCGGTTGAGGTCGCGGACCGGACTCGCATCGGTGGGGTGGCCTATGAGTAATGCAGGTCTGTGGTTGCTGGGTGCCGCCGCCAGCATGGGCTTGGCGACCAGTTGGTTGGCGTTGTCCCTGCCGGCGCACTGGCGCCAGGTGTTCAGCGCCGACGAGGTTGCGCCGGACTATCTACGCAGCCTGGGCTGGCTGGCGCTGATGGTATCGGCTGTGTGCTGCTTCAAGGCTGACCATCCGTCGATGGCGGTGCTGGTCTGGCTCACCCTGTTGCCGGTCGCCGCCGTAGCAACGGCCATAACGCTGAGCTACCGGCTGGGGCTGCTGCGCCTGTTTTGCCCGTTATTTCTGCGCACTCGATAAGAGTGCGCGGCTTCTGTATCTGCAACATTGTGGTTGATCCGATCGTACTGCTCACCTCAAACCGGGCGAGCTTGTTCACACTGGATACGCCGACCATCCCATGTCACCTCGTTGTGGGATGCTTGCAGGATCGAGCGACGCGAACTCTTACCAACGTATTTGCGCTCTAGCGTCGGCAACAGTTGGCTGACCTCGGTTCGTTTCCGGCTAACACCCGCCCCCAACGTTTAAAGGCGCTAGACGCGATGCAGGTCGAGCCGAACGACATTCTGGCAGGAACTGTGTTGAAGTCGCAATCCGGGTTGTACCGTCCGCTTCTGGCCGTTTGCGGAAGCTAGAGGTATTTAGCCCGACAGTAGGATCACTGTTACGGTGAAAAGTGTTCGTAGGCGTCAGAGCGTCCCTTGGGCAGATCTGCCTGCTGGAGCACCCGCCGCAATCGGGAAAGAATGTTCCGTTCAATACCCTGTTCCCTGCGGCAAAATGGCCGACATCACACCTTACCATTCAGAACGGCGGTACCGAACACTTCCCATATCAAGAGCAGATGGTCGGCGTGTCGCTATCTCAGGCGCCCTCGAAGGGTTAGACATCGCATGTGCACAGGCCCTCCGGAACAGCATGGAACGCCTGCCGAAGGTCCCTTGGGGAGTAGCCTTGCCGGATCAGTGGAGGCGTGACTCTTCAAGGCTTGCGTCACGCTAAGCACGTGTCATCGATGTTTGTTGCGATGGGCGAGGTCTATCACTCGAATTCATGCAGTGGCTATTCGCGACTGAATTCATGCTCGCTGTTGATTGCGAGCAAGAAAGCCCGCGCGCCGGGCAGCAGAGCAACTGGCGACGTTGCGATCAAATGCTTTTTGGGATCGGTTGCCGATTCGATTCCATGTCGAACCTACTCAAGTCTCAGGCAACCCTTCAAGCTCGTGATTTCTCGATGGATTTTTTTCAGTAAGTCTTCGGGTTTTAGTTCGGGTGTTTGCCTTTGATAAGCCAGGAACAGAAGCGTTAGGGGATGAATGCCAATGATCTCAGCAATCTGCTCAACCTTTTCAATCGATGGTTTCCATTTGCCGCGCTCGATCGCACTGATATAGCTCTGACTAGGCCCAAGCCCTTCCTGAGGCATATCCTTCGAAATACGTAGATTCCTGATCACCAAACCAAGCGCTTCATTCAGTTCCATTTGCTGTCTCGCAAAAGGAACGATGAAGCCTTTTTAGTGCTTCTGGAGCTATGCTATATACAGCTTAAAAGAGGGTGTGCTGATGTTTATTACGTACAAGCGCGCTGAAATCATGTATCCAGCGCTGTTTGGAGACGACTCCCAGATGTGGCGATTCGTCGAGCTCGATGATCATCGCCCTTGGTTTTACGTGATGATTAACCGCCGCCAGAAGGCAGCCGCATGGAGGACGATGCTCTTGATTCCAACGGAGGATGAGTTCGAGCAGATGCTAGTGAAACGCGCTGAAGGAACACTGATTGAGGCAGTTCAGGTGGTGTTGCCATCGCGGCTGAATGGATCCGGTAATTGGACGATGGAGATGCTCATAGAGCTCGTTAGGGTCTATGATCAGGACGAGCGAGTCATGGGTTACGACTTTAAGACGGCCTCGGGCCATACCTACTCTCAAAGAGACTGCCGCCACACCTTGGCTGCAGCAAAGCAACAAATTTACTGCTCTTCGATGCGTCTTGTTTGAAGGAGGGGTCGCTGACTGGAGCAAGCCTTGAAGGAGTGCTAAAGACGCCCACGTCAGCGCCATGGCATCAGTGGCGCGCATCGCGCACATGCAATTTGCTAGTTCGTCCAGAACGGATAGCTTGGATCGTCTGTCGCCGATCAGCACTGCCCCAAGTGCGGTCTTATCTGCGCCGCAAATGCTGCACAAAATGGCGTCCGCCATTAACTCGATCTGCCGACCGTACAACAGGCCATGCCGAAAGGTACGCATGGCGAGATAGGGCGGGATCCGGGCTCATTGTGGTCCGCCTGTGCCAGGCGTTGGCGACGCCTGACCGTACAGGCGGTTACCGGAGTGATGCTGGCGGGTCGCAGGCTCGCTGCAGCAAGCTGATTCACTGGACCCAAAGGAGCCTCTCAATGAAAATCACAGCGGCGGAACAGTTCGAATGCGTCAGTGACGTCCTTTGTGATGTTTGCGGCGATAGTACGCGTGTTGAAGGATATGGGTTGCAATTTGGGACCCTTCAGGGCAGTTGGGGATTCGGCTCGGTTCATGATGGTGAGCGTTATGAGGTCCATCTCTGCGAACCCTTTTTTTCAGAACAATGGCCGACCTGAAGAGCGCGCGGATGGTGAATACCATGTTCATCGACGTCGACGAAGACTTAGGCAATTTCGGACGGGTCGCTCGCGATGATTTTTTTCAATGACGGAGGCAGCTTGGCTTGATAGGTAACTCCAGCTGGACCAACATTTGCCGAGTCTCGGGTATGCAGGTGATGGCGGGGTGAAAAGCTTGGATTTAGCTGTTTATCGGCCCATTCCCGCTGTTCGCTATTCCTATTAACGCGGGTGCATATGGACCCCGTCTGCAATCCGTACTCCCCTGGCGCTGGTACGCCTCCACCTGAGCTGGCAGGTCGCGATCAACTGCGCGAGCGGGTCCGTCAGTCGATCGGGGGAATTCGCGTGGGCCGACCTGCCAAAAGCGTAATCCTGGTTGGGGTGCGGGGTGTCGGCAAAACAGTACTGTTGAACCAGATGCTGCGAGATGCCGAAGCCTCGGGCAATCTCGCCGTCTACGTTGAGTCATCCGAGTATCGCTCTCTGCCAGCGATACTCGCGCCACAGCTCCGTCTCGCCTTGCTGCGGCTGAGCTGTATCGTACCTGCCAAGAACGCAGCGATAACTGGACTGCGAGCCTTAGCCGGTTTTGCCAAGGCTTTGGAGCCGAAGTTCAGCGATCTCAAGGTCGGTATTGACTACGAAGCCGAGGCAGCTCTGGCGGGCAAAGGTGATCTCGAGGAGGAATTTACAACCCTGCTGACTAAACTCGGTGAAGCCGCCAAAGCAGCTCACACCGTCCTTGTTATTTTCGTGGATGAGCTGCAAAACGTAGCAGAAGAACAGCTCGCCGCGCTTATCGCAGCGCTGCATCGCGTCTCGCGATTGATCTTGCCGGTTGCCCTCGTCGGTGCAGGCCTCCCACAACTCCGACACCCTGCTGGACATGTGAAAAACCACGCGAAGCGCCTCTTCGACTACCTAGAGGTCGGTTCGCTGGAGCCACACCAGACGCGTCTGGCCTTTGTAAAACCAGCGGAGGCCGAGGGCGTGACTGTAGACTCAGAAGCGGCCGACATGGTTGCTCACCTCACACGCGGCTACCCTTATTTCATTCAAGAGTGGGGCAGTCATGTCTGGGACGCAGGGCAGAATAACCACATCACGCTTGCAGACGTCCAGAAGGCGTCCGGGCACGTTATTGCTGCTCTGGACGAAGGTTTTTTTAGGGTAAGACTCGACCGAATGACCGTGGCAGAACACATTTATTTGCGCGCCATGGCTTCGCTTGGGGAGGGGCCTCATCGTTCGGGCGACATTGCGGCATCCCTGGGCCGTACAAGCCGATCTCTCACCTCAATTCGCAACTCCCTGATTAGCAAAGGGATGATCTGGTCGCCGCCCCACAACGGCGCCGCTTTTACCGCGCCGCTGTTCGATCTGTACATGTGCCGGATCATGCCCGGTGACAGCTGGCGGTCTAGCCTTCCAAGGGCTGACGGCATTTTTTGTCCACCTGAAGAGGGCTCAGATGCTTAGAAGCGAATGCACTCATCTTGCTACGGCTACGATGGTTTGTTCACATCAAGGCTGCTGTCACATCGACTCGAATTTGCACGTACGCTGTGGAGTGCTGAGCGGCTAAGTCGAGGCTTCACTGTGTGCGTCAAAAATGGGATCGACTTACCTGTGATCGGGGCGTAGGGTCGCTCATGGATATCTTTTCTACGGGCAGCATCGACATCAGGCTGGCAGGAGCAGAGAACAGAGAACAGAGCATGAGCGAACTCAGTGATGATGAAATAGACCGACTAGAGGCAATGATTCCTAAGCTGGCCGCCGTCGCCACTAATGCTGCGTATCTGCGTGCGGTTGCCGCAGGGCATTCACTGATAATGGCGAAGGATGGCGTGCTCGTACAAATTCATCCTGACGGTTCGGAAAAAAAGCTTCGCGACTTGTGCAGCAAGCACAGGGTCGAGTCTGGTAAGACTTTCAGTGTGGGTATTTGAAGCGCACCTGCCGACCAGGCGTATTCATAAGGCGAGCGCAGGCCACAGCGACTGGTAAGCACTTGACTATCTTGCCCCTGCGACGGAGCCTTCGCTGTCTAGCGCAGGGCCGCCAGCTGTTTGCTTAACTACCCGAGTAGACGAAGCATGCTGAGATGCTGGCTGCTTGGGCGTCGCCATGCGGTCATGTATTGGTTACACCCGGAGTTGCGAGTGCCCAGCTGGGGTTGCGCATCAATTCCGCTACCGTGCAATGGACTCATAACCAGGAGCTCCACCTCTCAATAGGACACGCGTGCGCGGCATTTTCCGACGCGGTGCGTCGACCGCTAGTCAGGCTGGTTGGTTGGGCCTGATGGGGCGGGCAGGGGTTGAAGCAACATCGAGGCGCGGCTGCTCAGCAGCACTCCGGCTTGGAAGTAGCCCATAACGGTTTCGACACTGCGATGTTCAGTCATGGCCATCACTTCACCCAATGGGGCCCCCTGGCGACCCGCTTCCGTTACAAAGCCCGAGCGTAAGCTGTGCGCGGCCCAGTCGCCGTCGAGGCCAGCCAATTTGGCGCGGCGCTGAACGATCCGTGCTACCTGATCAGACGATAGTCCGAACGGGCTGACTTTGCCGCCCTTGTAGAGGCGCCGAAAAAGCGGACCGGTATCGGCGGGCGCGGCGATGAGCCAAGCCGTCAACGCGTGTGCAGCGCGACCCAGCAGAGGTTTTTCGCGACGGGATCCCGTGGTGTCTGTTTTGGTGACGCCCAGCGTATAGAGCCAAGTGTCTTCATCCAGTTTGCGCACATCGTCGACCTGCAGGCCGGTCACCTCGGATCGACGACGCCCGCCGCCACTCCACGCCATCAGGAGGAGGGCGCTATCACGAGTACCGCGAATGCCATCCGTACAGGTCGCCAACATGGCCTCCAGAGCCTCCACCACAGCTGCCGTCTTTTTGCGGACAACTACCCCCTGGCGCGCCTGGGCTTTTCGCGCATCTCGCAGCAGCGTTTTCACTGCCAGTGCTTCAGTTGGGCTTTCCCAGTTGTTGAAGCGATGCCACCTGCCCAGTGCCGAAAGCCGATGACATACCGTGTTGTAGCTCAGAGGTCCCGGCTTTGCCTTCACACGTGCCGCGACTAACGCGGCATCGATGGTCGGCGGTAGCAGATAGGTCCATGCACCATTTGCCAGTGGGCGCGCCAGGTGATCCACCACGAACTGAATGACTACAGTCGACTGTACAGGCGCATCGCCCATCGCAACGCCGTAGCGCAGGTGCAGCCAAGCCGACCAGTAGGCGAGGGCGCTGCGATAGCTCCGTACCGTGTTTTCGGCGGTGCCGCTGGCAACAAAGCCTGCGGCCGCCTCCTGAGCCTTCAACGCCAATCTACTGGGGTCTAGGGTGGGCTCGTCGATCAACGGCATCTGATCAGTAATATATGATACGTCCAACGTATTATATTTCCACTATCCAATAAATAAGGTCGGATAATCTTTAATTATCCAAGGTGAGGCGATTTTTTCGTCGTTTGGCAGTCGCTCACCAGTACATCAAGGGGATGTGCGTCGATGAGCCACGAGATCGAGCGGTACCTGCAGGCCGGTACCCGCCCCAACACCCGGCGCAGCTACCGGCAAGCGCTCGAGCACTTCGAGGTCGCCTGGGGCGGCTTTCTGCCGGCGACCAGCGATGCCATCGTGCGTTACTTGGTCGATCACGCCGCCACGTTGTCCAGCAACACCCTCAAGCTGCGCCTGGCGGCCTTGGCGCAGTGGCATGTCAGCCAGGGCTTCCCGGATCCGACCAAGACCCCGCTGGTTCGTCAGATCCTCAAGGGCATTCGTACCTTGCACCCGAAGCCGGAGAAGCAGGCCGAACCGCTGCAGCTGCGCGAACTGGAGCAGTGCGTGGCGTGGCTGGAGCGGGCGGGCGAGAAAGCACTGGACGAGGGCGACCTGCCGCAGCTGTTGCGCTGCTGGCGTAATCGCGCATTGCTGCTGATCGGCTTCTGGCGCGCCTTTCGCAGCGACGAACTGTGCCGCCTGCAGGTCGAGCACATCCAGGTACGGCCGGGGGAGGGCATGCAGCTGTTCCTGCCGTGGAGCAAGGGCGACCGTGACAACCAGGGACAGACCTACAGTGCGCCGGCGCTGGCCCGCCTCTGCCCGGTGCAGGCCTACAACGACTGGATCTGTGTCGCCGGCATCGCCCGCGGTCCGGTGTTCCGCGGCATTGACCGCTGGGGTCACCTGCGCGAGCAGGGCCTGCACCCGCACAGCGTCATCCCGCTGCTGCGGGCGGTACTGAAAGCGGCCGGATTGCCCGCCGAGTTGTATAGCAGCCACTCCCTACGCCGTGGCTTTGCCACCTGGGCCACGCGCAGTGGCTGGGACCAGAAGGCGTTGATGGGCTATGTCGGTTGGCGCGATGCCAAGTCGGTACTGCTCTATGTGGACAGCACCGGCTTTTTCCCCGGGCAACTGCGGCCGATGGTGCCAGGCCTGGAGGCGGAGGCTTTGTCGAGTTTGCCTCGTCCAATTGCACTGCCGGGCAGTTGACCGCCTCAAGCCATTCAGCACTTCCGGTGATGGCTGCTTTGTTTCCGCGGAGCAATTACACCCAATGCTGGGCTTTGGCCTTGATGTGGCTGGTGTTATTGATACGTATCGAAAGGGCGACGGTAAACCATGAGAGTTCGCCATCAGATGATTGCTCAATTACAGACAGGAATGTTCAGCTTGCGTCGGCATAACATGATGCCACCAGCGACATAGACTCCAGTCATCTGTCAGTCCACCTGACACCGCCAGTCATGAGAGGTTAGAGCAGGCCAATAGTGCTCTGCTGCAAAGAGGATTATCTAAAGTTCGATGCTAGTGTGGCTGTAATCAGTCTCATCGCTGGACATAATTCAGAAGCAATTTTTTTCGCTTTCGGTGTTGCCACAATACCCCTGCCCGAACGAGTAAAGAGCGGATCATTAAATTTGTCACGTAGCTTGACCAGCGAATTGCTTACGGCTGGCTGTGTTACGCCAAGACTCTTGGCTGCTAACGTTATACTTTGTTCCTTGTAAATACACATAAAAACCACCAATAAATTGAGATCGATGGATGCAAATGTGTCCTCGCGAATAGTCATGGCAGAGCTCTCAAATCCCCTTTACAGCATCGCTTTCAATGTTTTCACCAGCATTTCGATGGTGTATTCGCAGCGTTTGAAAAAAATGGATCGGGCCGAGCTTTTGGCAAGTAATCAATCCTGTGCGATGCAGCGTGCGCAAGTGATCGGACACGGTCGATTGGGCCAACTTGCACTTGCGCTCAATCTGGCCGGCACACACACCGAGCAGGAATGCATGTTCCTGCTGCGGAAAGTGTTTCTCTGGGTCACGGAGCCACTCAAGGATCAACCGGCGCTGGGGGCTGGCTAACGCTTTAAGAAGTAGATCCACTTCCGTAAGTTTACTGCGGGAGTTCACCATCAAGGTCGCTCAGGCGATGTTCAATACAGGCTTCAGCCACTGAATGAAATCTTCCACTTCTTCATTGGTGATTTCGTGGCCCATGTCGTACAGGTATGTTTCATGATGCACGTTCAGTTGGTGCAACCAGGCATCCGCTTTTTGTGCCCAAGACACGGGGAGCTTGTTATCACCATAGCCATGAGCAATAAACGCCGATAGCGAACTCAATGCTTGAGCGCTGGCAATGTGTGGTGCCAGCTCAGGGAGAATTCTGCCGCTGAACAAGCCAAAGCCTAGCACGCAATGAGGGGCGCTAAGCCCGACGCTTGCACTGAGAATACCGCCCTGGCTAAAGCCAGCTATCACTGTAGGCATTTGTGGTAAGGCAGTTACAAGCTCCACTAGTTTCTGGCGGCTGGTTTCCGCTTGCTCTTCAACGATCACCGGGCCTTCGTTGGTGAAATTTACCTGAAACCAGGCAAAGCCCTCAGCTGCGATTTGCAGGCGGCTGCGTACCAGCAATATTTCAATTCCTTCTGGGATAAAGCCGGAAAGGCCTGCCAGATTGGTTTCATTACCGCCTACACCATGCAATAGCAGGAGACGTGCACGAGGGGCAGCAGCACGGATTACCCGACGATAGACAAGGCCGGATTGCGGTTCTTGCTGCAGTTCTGAAATGGCTAGTGGCAGGTTCATGCTTGAGTAATCTCCTGAGTGGCGGTTGGGCTTTTGAACAGGTAGCTGTCCATAGCCAGTACGCCGTCGGCGACACCGCCCTCTAGCACATCCACGGCGTAGTGCTCGCCTGCGGCACCGAGCGCCAGAAATAGCGGCAACAAATGTTCTTCACTGGGGTGCGCACGCTCGGCCTCCGGGGCATTGCGGCGGTAGGCGAGCAGCGCTGGCAGGTCACCGGCTTGCAGGGCGTCACGGATCCAGTCGGAAAAACGCGCTACGTACTCAGCCGGGTCGCCGTAGTTGCTACGGAACTCATAAAGGTTATGGGTCAGACTGCCGGAGCCAATGATCAGCACGCCCTGATCGCGCAGCGGCTTGAGTGCCTGGCCAAGCTGCCAGGCACCCAATGGATTGAGCGGGTGGGGCATGGACACTTGGACCACCGGGATATCCGCAGTGGGCAATAGGTGCAGCAACGGCACCCAGGCGCCGTGGTCCAGGCCTCGATTCGATTCGGTAGTTGCGGCAATCCCATTGCGGGAAAGCAGGTTGCAGATTTGCTCGGCCAATGCAGGATTGCCGGTTGCAGGGTATTGCAGGCGATACAGTGCTTGCGGAAAGCCTCCGAAGTCGTGAATGGTTTCCGGCGCCTTGCTGCTGCCTACACGCACGCTCCCACGGGTCATCCAGTGAGGAGAGACGATTACGATGGCGCTAGGCCGTGGCAGCGCTCGGCCTAGCTCAGCCAGGCGTGCCCCGGCCTGGCCGGGTTCGATGGCAAAGGTTGGTGCTCCGTGGGACACGAACAACACTGGATAGGCCAGACTCATGGTTGAAATCCTGCTTAGATATTGGGGCCGCAGCAGCAAGAGGTGGACTGATCGGCGTTGCAAAGCGTGTGCGCCGCTCACTGACCTGCCTACCCACAGCGCACTGATTGGCTGGGGATGGCTCAAAGTTTATAGATTCGATTTTGGAGATAAACTCAGATATTGGTGAATAACTATCTCGAAAACCGGGATAATTGGCGGTCACTTGTCGACTCTTCAGGCCGCTGCCAGCCGGAGCGCTGAGCTACACATCAAGGTGCCAATATTGCCCCCTGCGCCTGGCCAGAACGCAGGTTGGTGAGTAGATCCCTGGTCGGCGGGCTCTAGTATTTGGGGGCTCCCTGGCTTTGTTACAGATCAGTCCGCGCTCATCGCTATGGCTGCTGAGTGGCACCCTGAGTTAATGGGGCTGGCGTTGATCAACCCCGCGCCAAGGTCGCGCAGTAGCTGTCCGTTCTGCCGTTAGCTGTGGCCATACAGCTTCAATAACTCGTCGACCAGGTAACGAATTTTGGGCCGCAGATGATTGCTCTTCGACCATAGTGCGTGGACCTCGACAGGCGCCGGTTCAAAGGGCTCGAGTACCGTAACAACAACCTGCTGGGCGATGTCCTTTTCAAATAGACAGAGCGGCATCTGGCAAATACCGAGGCCGGCTCGCGTGGCTTCAATCATCGCTTCGGCATCGTCAAACTGATAGGTCGGTGGTGGCGAGAACTTCAAGGATTGCCCGGCCTGGGCCATTTTCCAGGGCATTAGGCTGCCGCGGCGATAGCCGACGATGCTGCGGTGCTGGCCCATGTCCTCGAGCGTCAACGGCGTACCATATTCTTCCAGATAACCCGGCGCTGCACAGGTTACCCAGCGGTGTGACGTCAGGCGTCTGGCCACCAGGCCGGGGACGTTGTCGACGCTGCCAAAACGAATGGCCAGGTCGATACCTTCTTCCGTCAGGTCCACCAGTTGGTCGCTAAAGGTCAAGGTCAGTTGCAACTGCGGGAAGCGTTTGCTCATCTCCAGTAGCACCGGCAGTACCACCTGTTTACCGAACGCGACCGGCATGTCCACCCGCAAGCGCCCTGTGGGCACGCCTAACTTGTTGCCGAGGTTGCTCTCGGTGGCCTTGATCTCCTCCAGCGCATTGGACCACACGGTGAAGTAGGCCTCGCCATCCGGAGACAGGGACAAGCGGCGGGTCGAGCGATAAAACAGGCTGGTACCCACCCGTGCCTCCAGCCGTGCAATCGCCTTACCTACGGCCGACTTGGACAGCCCCAGGCGCTCGGCTGCCTCTGTGAAGGTCGCAGAGCGGGCGGTGGCGAGAAAAATATGGATGCCGCTGAAGGAATCTTCGGAGGTCATTGCCGTTTTCCTAGGCGCAAGAGTTGGTAGCAAATTACGCTACCTATCTGTGATTTCAAGGTTGTTTATCAGCTTGCTGCTCTACCTTAGCATGGCTGCTGACTCAGCAACCCTCTGCATCTATCGCATGGGGTTGGTCATTTACTTCTGTGAGGACGCCCCATGAAAGACGAAGTCATCAGCATTTTTACCCTAAGCCTGGCTCCGGAAGACTTCCCTGAATTTAAAACGCTGGTTGCCAAGATTGTCGCCGCTACGAGCGAAGAGCCTGGCACCTTGATGTACGAATACAGCGTCAACGAGGCTCGCACTGAGGTGCACATTATCGAGCGTTACCGTGCCGATGCTGTCGTTAACCATATTGAAGAAACCTTCGCGCCGTTCGGCGAAAAGTTTCTCGAGCTGGTGAAAATCACCAGCCTGCTAGTTTATGGCAACCCAGACGCGCCGACGCGCAAGCACCTGGATGCCTTTGGCGCGGTGTACATGAATCCGTTTGATGGGTTTACCCGGACCTGACACCGCCAGTCAGTAGCCGGCGGACAAGACCGCTGACTATTCAGCAACCGATCTAACCTGCCGGGTACTACCTGGCGCTAGAGGGTCAATACGCATGCACATCAATCTTGCCGGCAAGACCGCTTTGGTTACTGCCTCCACAGGCGGCATCGGCTTCGCCATTGCCCATGGCCTGGCGCTCACCGGCGCTATCGTGATCATCAACGGGCGGAGTGACAGCTCGGTCGAAAAAGCCCTGGCACGTTTGAGCGAAGCGGTACCGCAGGCCACCTTCAGCGGAGTCGCGGCTGATCTGGGCAATGCCGACGGCGTTGGCGTTCTTACAGCTGCGCTTCCCACCATCGACATTCTGGTCAACAACGCCGGCATCTATGGTTTGGCCGATTTCTTCGAGGCCGATGACGACTGCTGGGAAGACTATTGGCAAACTAACGTAATGTCCGGTGTTCGCCTGAGCCGCGCGTTGGTTCCAGCCATGGTCCAACGAGGTTGGGGTAGGGTGGTGTTTATCTCCTCGGAGTCAGCCCGAAATATCCCGGCCGATATGGTTCATTACGGCGTAACCAAGACGGCGCAACTGGCGTTGTCGCGTGGCTTGGCCAAACGTGTGGCCGGCAGCGGCGTAACCGTTAACAGCGTGCTGCCAGGCCCGACACTGTCTGATGGCTTGGCTGAGCTGCTCAAAGGAGAGTCTGCCCGCTCCGGCAAATCCTTGGAGGCCGTCGCTGCCGAATTCGTCATGACCCACCGTCCCACCTCGTTGATTCAACGTGCGGCCACGGTCGATGAGGTCGCCAATATGGTCGTCTATATCTGCTCCACCCAGGCGTCAGCCACCAGCGGCGCTGCGCTGCGGGTCGATGGCGGCGTGGTGGACGATATCCTCTGAACCCTTGACTACCTGGCACGTGTGTTCCGCACGGGTGACCTGAAGGTCACCGGCGCGCACGCTGTCAGTGAGTGAGCAGATCTCCAATCGATTCCGCTGCCAGTTGATACGAACGGCAACGCGCCGTCGGGTCGTAGATGCGCGCATCAATCATCAGTTCGTCTACGCCGGTGGTAGCACTAAACAACCACCGACTGAAGTCGGTGGGTTAGTGAATTACGGATTGAAAGTCCGGATACGCGTCGGCTGAACGACGCGTCGCATTAGTCCGGCTCCATCTTGAAATTATCGTTCGGGCTCGGCTCTGGCATCAAGTGACCCTCCACGATCCGGCACTCACGCTGCCTCGCCAACTCATGTAGCACCTCCCCCCAGGTGCTTGCGGATCGCTCCGAAGATCGCCTTCTTACGCCTCTTCGGGATGAATACAACGTGGTACTTACAGTCCCACTTCGTGTGAGCAAGGCTTTGGTAATCTCTCATTGGGTACCCCTATCTCTTGGTCGAGATAGAAGGTTCCTGATGACCGCATCACACGGTCAACCTCAAGGAGTCCCTCGGCTAAGCCGGGGGATTACCTTGTTTATTTAAGACTTGAAAGCCAAGCGGATAGATCGTCCAACTGCCTCGATATCCCATGCCCACTCGACCCTTTCATGTGCTGCGTACGCCGGACCGGGGCATGACACCAAGGCTGAAAAGCTTTCTGGATTTTACCCTTGCCAAGTTTGGCGAGAACCCGGCAAAGGCAACCTGGCCGAAAGCAGCGAGCGGTTAGTTACGTGCTGAACGTTTCAAGGCGAAGGCTCCGTCATCCAGCAGCGCCAAGGCCAGTGCAGTGAATGCCAGAAAGACCGGGTATTCCCAGCCACCATTGGCGTTGGTGAAGCTCCAGCCATTACCGAAGTGCACGCTTGCTGCCACCAGCAGTTGCACGGTGGCTAGGGCCGCTACCCAGCGAGCGAGTACACCAAGGATCAGGAACAGGCCGCCGACCACTTCAAAGGCAATGACCGGATAGGCAAGAAAGCCGGAGAAGCCAACGGACTCAAAGAAACCTGCTGTGCCGGCCGGGGTGAACACCAGCAGCTTGGTCAGGCCATGAGCGAGAAACATCACGCCAAGGATTAGGCGTAGTACCAGGGCGGCATAGGGGAGGGTGCGGCTAGCGGCGGTCATGGGTGTTTTCCAATACGGGGAGTGTGGGTTGCCCGGGGCCACAGCTGTTTCGGCCGTGGCGCCAGGCATTGGGTAAGTGGGAATTAACGATTGAGCCAGACCGGCGCGATCTGCGTGCCGAGCCCTGCGCCATAGCCGAGGTAGATGTTCAACCCGGCCAACGCTTCCAGATAACGCGCGTTTACCAAACCGCCGGCATCCACGGTTTTCCAACCCAGGCTTTGCGCAAGAGCAACGGCGGTTTGTTTGGCTCGTGCGCTATCGCTGGCCAGGAACACGCTGCCTTGCTGCTCGTTGGCAAATGTGGGACCGCTGGCCAGCACTTGGGCGAACAGGGTGTTGAAGCCCTTGACCAGCTCCACACCTGGCAGCGCCTTGGCGATTTCCTCCGCTGCACTGGTGCTGTGGCCGATGGTCAGACCCATGTAGTCGGCTGTCAGCGGGTTGGTGATGTCGATGACCACTTTGCCTTCGAGACTGCCCAGACTTTTCAGCGCGGTTAAGGCGTCCTGGTAAGCAGTGGCGACGATCACCACTTCGTTCTGGCCAAGGGCCTGATCAGCGGCGAATGCTTCGACGTTTTGATGCTGCGCGGCGAGGGCGTGCGCCTTGTCCAGATCACGGCCGGTGATACGAACATGGTGTCCAAACTGGGACAACTGTTGAGCGAAAGCCGAGCCCATGTTGCCGGTACCGATAAGGGTAATGTTCATGTCTTTTGCCTCGTGCTGTGTGTGATGGGATCCAGTTTAAAGATTCGATTTACGAGATAAACATGATTTAATGTGACTTATAGTTCCGATAAGTGAGGCAATAATGGATCGCGCGTTGGAGATGCAGGTGTTTTGCGCCGTGGTCGACAAGGGCAGCTTTGTCGGTGCCGTCGATGCGCTGGAAATGTCCAAGGCCGCCGTTTCCAGGCATGTAAATGCGCTGGAGGAACGCCTGGGCGTACGCCTGCTGCAACGCACCACGCGACGCTTATCACTGACCGAAGAAGGACGGGTTTTCTACCAGCAAGCGCGGGAAGTGCTGGCGTTGATGGGGGAGGCGGAAAGCGCTGTTTCTTCGGGCAACCATGAGCCTGCCGGCGTGCTGCGGGTCAATGCGCCGGTGAGTTTTGGTGTGTTGCACCTGGCGCCGCTGTGGACTGCCTTTTTGGAGCAAAACCCGAAGATTGAGCTGGATATCAGCCTGAACGATCGCCAGGTCGATTTGGTGGAGGAGGGGTATGACGTCGCGGTGCGCATCGCCCGGTTGGAAAGCTCTTCACTGGTGGGGCGCCGGTTTGCCAGCACGCGGATGCGCCTGTGTGCAGCCCCGAGCTACATCAAAAGCCATGCACCAGTAGAAGTGCCGCAAGACCTGGCCGAGCACCGGGTGATTGCCTATAGCAACTTTTCCAGTGGGAACGAATGGAGTTTTACCGGGCCCGATGGCGAGCATAAGGTCAACACGCGTTCGGTCATTCGCTGCAATAACGGTGATACATGCCGATCTATTGCGTTGACTGCTGGCGGCATTTTGCTGCAGCCAAGCTTTATGGTAAGTGAGGATCTTCGGCGGGGTGATCTGGTGGAGTTGCTACCGGAGTATCGCTCGGTAGAACTGGGTATTTATGCCGTCTACCCAACCCGCAAACACCTGGCATCCAAGGTGCGGGCATTTATCAATTTTCTGGTCGAACAGTTTGAGCAGGTCGACTGGGAGTCCGGCTACCCAGCACAAAAGAGCCAAGCCCGGGCTGCAAAGAAGATGTAACACTCCTTGCAGCCCACTGGCCATTAACGCCGAATGACCTTAGGTCTTCTTCGGATCGTCGCCGAACAGCTTGCCTGCACCGGCCCAATCCGATGGCGCCACGTCTTCAAAAATGACGTAGATGTAATTGGCATCGGTACCGGTGTTTTTCACGATGCTCTGGGTGATTTCTGCAGCGACAGCTTCCTTCGCGGCGTGGTCTTTTCCTTCGAACCAGCTGACTCGTACAACGGGCATGGAGTGATCCTCTATTCAGGTTGGGTTTAGCGCGATTAGGGCTAACCATGCGGTCAGTCCGGGCTCAGCCAATCAATGCAGCAGAGCAGTCGAGAGAGAATAGGAGAGATACAGAAGGCGATAAACACGCTGTAAATCGCCTATATGTAGAAATTATTTCTCCAATCAGCCCGCCATTTACCGGCGCACCGGCGATCAACAGTTGCTAAGTACCGCTAGGGGCTGTTGCCATTTCACATGGGTAGCCATAGGAAGGCACAGGCCATGGCCACCACGCTCTCGTAATTTCTCTTGAGCTTGTCGAATCGAGATGCCACCGCCCGGTAATGCTTCAGCCGGGCAAAGGCGTTTTCCACCAGGTGCCGATTGCGGTAAAGACCTCTGTCCAGATCCGCGTTGCCTTTCACGGAGTTACGCTTTCTCGGGATCACGGCCTTGGCCCCTTGTAGCTCAACCTGCTCCCGGATTCTCTCGCTGTCATAGCCCTTATCCGCGACGATGGTTTCTGCCGCCGGGAGCTTGGAAATCAACGCGGGTGCCTGAGTGCAGTCATTGATTTGGCCACCTGTGATTTCAAACTCGATGGGCAAGCCGTGGGCGTCCACCGCCAGGTGAATCTTGCTGGTATTGCCAGCTCGACTTTTCCCTATAGCCTCATCGTTGCCGCTGGCAGCGCCTGCACTGTG
The DNA here is from genome assembly GCF_943846705.1 of uncultured Pseudomonas sp. NCBI lineage: Bacteria > Pseudomonadati > Pseudomonadota > Gammaproteobacteria > Pseudomonadales > Pseudomonadaceae > Pseudomonas > uncultured Pseudomonas sp. The sequence goes on from NZ_OX044366.1 coordinate 3,351,159, forward strand.
CTGTGCGACCTACTGTGGCGTAGTTGGAATTCCAGTTTCGTGCAGCTACCCCGCAGTTCATCTGGGGGTAGGTTGACGGGAAGCTCGCAGGCTGAGGCTTTCGGGACCACACCAGTGGAACACGCACTCATGTCGAACAACTACCTTGAAGCCAGGATGTGGCGCTATTGAGTCTCGGCGCGACTGGAGCCCAACTGGTGTCAGAGCAGGTGCCGTGTCACCGCTGCGCTTCGCGGATCATGTTACGGGCGATAACCACCTGCTGAATCTGTGTGGTGCCTTCGTAGATACGGAACAGCCGCACGTCACGGTAGAAGCGCTCAATGGCGTACTCGCTGACGTAGCCGGCGCCACCGTGGATCTGCACGCAGCGGTCGGCGACACGACCGCACATCTCGGTGGAGAACATCTTCGCGCAGGAGGCTTCGGTACTGACGTTCTTGCCCTCGTCGCGCTTGCGCGCGGCATCCAGCACCATGCAGCGGGCCGCGTAGATTTCGGCTTTGCTATCAGCCAGCATCGCCTGGATCAGTTGGAACTCCGCGATGGGCTGGCCGAACTGTTTGCGGTCCAGCGCATAGTGCAGGGCATCGTCCAGCATGCGTTCGGCTGCGCCGACACTCAGTGCAGCGATATGCAGGCGGCCCTTATCCAGCACCTTCATCGCGGTCTTGAAACCAACGCCTTCGACGCCGCCTATCAACTGGCTGGCGGGCACTCGCGCATTTTCAAAGATCACGTCGCAGGTATGGGCGCCTTTGTGGCCCATCTTGTGGTCCGTCTTGCCCAGCGACACGCCGGGTGTGCCGCGCTCAACGATAAAGGCGCTGATACCGGAGGCGCCTTTGATTTCCGGGTTGGTACGGGCCATCACCGTGTAAATGCCCGCGTGTGGCGCGTTGGTGATGTAACGTTTGGTACCGTTGAGGATGTAGCTGTCAGCGTCACGCACAGCATTGGTTTTCAACGAGCCCGCATCGGAGCCGGCATCTGGCTCGGTCAGGCAGAACGAGCTGAGCAGCTCGCCGCTTGCCAGTTGCGGCAGGTACTGGTTGCGCTGCTCCTCTGTACCGTCAAGCAAAATGCCGATTGAGCCAATGCCGTTGTTGGTGCCGATGTAGGAACGGAAAGCCGGTGAGGTGCGACCCAACTCGAAGGCGATGTTTACCTCTTCCTCCATAGTCACGCCCAGGCCGCCATAGGCTTCCGGAATCGTTAACCCGAACAGGCCCATCTCGCGCATCTGATCGACGATGTCCTTAGGGATCGCATCCGTTTCAGCCACCTCGTTTTCCCGAGGAATCAGTACCTCACCGACGAACTGGCGAAGAGAATCCAGCAGAATCTGCAGGGTTTCGGTATCACGGATCATGTGCGCTCCTCTGGGCCCGGAAGTGGGCCGATGTAGTACGGTGCACCGTCACCCTGAAGGGTTACCGAGCGGCGGCGCCGATGTTGTTAACCATGTTGATCAGGCGAGGCCCGATATCGTCAGTGAGCTTGTCCCGTGGAAGCTGGAAGCTCGGTCCACCGCAGTTGAAGGTCAGTAACCCGAACTGCGGGTGTAACAGCGGCACGGCGACTGAGTTGACGTCGCGGTGCCACTCGCCGATCGATAGGCAAAAGCCGTAATCGGTGTAATCGCGAAACGCGCGATCCAGGCCCTTGCGGATCACCGGCCACTGTGCTGCTTCGCGTTGGCGCATGTGGTCGAGGAGAAACTCTCGCTCGCTCTCTGGCATCGCCGCCAGGCATGCGCGTCCCGCCGAGCTTTGCGCCAGTGGCAAGTAGCTGCCGATCTGCCGCCGCATCGTGGTATTGCCTTGGCCCTGAACGACGTCCAGGTAAACCATCTGCAGGCGATCCCGGGCCGCCATTGCCACTGCGGCTTGAGCGTGATTGGCCAGCTCTTCCATCAGCGGGTGCGCCACCGAGCGAATCGACAGATTCGACAGCATGGCGTAGCCGAACCCCAGCACACCGACATCCAGCTGGTACTTGCCCGAGTGCACCTCACGCTTGAGGCAGCCAAGGCGCATCAGGGTGTTGGTCAAGCGCGTCACGGTCGGCTTGGGTAGCCCGGTCATCCGCGCCAGTTCCTGATTGCCCAGCACGTTGTCGCGCGGGGTAAAGCACCGCATCAGCTCCAGCCCACGTGCCAGCGCAGTCACGAACTGGCCGCTGGTTTCGTCCTCACTCGACGCACTGGCCGGGTCGAGCATGCCCATCTTCAGTAAAGCGATTTCATCCGCTCCAGTGCTGCTCTCAGCCTTCTGCTGATCCGCTTTGTTGCGTGCCATGGTAGAACCTCATTTTTGGAAATTGCAAGCAAATAAAAGTACGTTTCGTCAGGCGAAATTATATTTGAGCCGAGATGAAATGCAAAACGCTCATTTTTAGATAGATAATATATTGATTAATAAAGAAATAATAAAATAGTTCAGATTTCTGATTTACATGAATTCGCGACCCTACCTATGATATCTCGTAAATACGAAATGCAATTTCGTATAGCGAAACGTGTTTAGAGGTGGGTATGAGTCACGAACCTGAATCTGTAGTGAACCTGGAAATTCGAGAAGACGGCGTTGCCGTCGTACGCATCGACCGGCCAGAAGCCAAGAACGCGCTCAATAGCGCGGTGCGTGAACAACTCGCCGAGCACTTTCGGGCACTGGCTCGCAATGGGCAGGTGCGGGCGATTGTACTTACCGGCGGTGACACCTGTTTTGTGGCCGGAGCCGATATCCGCGAGTTTGCCCAAGCGCGCCCGATTGAAATGTACCTGCGCCATACCGAGCTGCTGTGGGAAGCCATCTCCCGCTGCCCCAAGCCGGTCATCGCTGCAGTGAATGGTTTCGCCCTTGGCGGCGGCTGTGAGCTGGCCATGCACTGCGACATCATCGTCGCCGGCGAGTCGGCGCGCTTTGGCCAGCCAGAAGTCAAACTCGGCCTGATGCCGGGCGCCGGCGGTACTCAGCGTCTGATCCGCGCGGTCGGCAAGTTCCAGGCAATGCGCATTGCCCTTACCGGGTGCTTGGTCTCGGCCCAGCAAGCCTTGGCCATGGGCATGCTGAGTGAAGTGGTGGGCGACGAGCAGACCATTGTCCGTGCACTAGAGCTGGCCACTGAAATCGCCGCCTTGCCGCCGCTAGCCGTCGCGCAGATCAAAGAAGTGATGCTGGCCGGTGCTGACCTGCCGCTGGAGAGCGCGCTGGTGTTGGAGCGCAAGGCCTTCCAATTGCTATTCGATTCGAGCGACCAGAAAGAGGGCGCTCAAGCCTTCCTGGAAAAACGCAAAGCGATCTTCTCAGGAGAATGAGCGATGACACGTGAAATTAACCGGATGGCGGTTGTTGGCGCCGGAGTCATGGGTACAGGTATTGCTCAGATCGCCGCTCAGGCGGGCATTCGCGTCACGCTGTTTGATAGTCGCGAAGGCGCTGCGCAGGGCGCCCGCGAAAGCTTGAAAGGCACGTTGGACAAGCTGGTCGACAAAGGCAAGATTGCCAACGCCGATGCGCTGGCCACGCTCTCCCGCGTGCAAGTGGCGAGCGCCCTTACGGAACTGAGCGACGTCGACCTGGTAGTGGAAGCCATTATCGAGCGCCTCGACGCCAAGCAGGGCTTGCTCGCCGAGTTGGAAGCCGTGGTTGCCGATGACTGCATTCTGGCTACCAACACCTCATCGCTCTCCGTCACCAGCATTGCTCGCAATTGCCGACTTCCCCAACGCATCGCTGGCTTTCATTTTTTTAACCCTGTGCCGCTGATGAAAGTGGTGGAAGTCATCGATGGTCTGGCGACTGACCCGCAGGTAGGCGACAGCCTCCGAGCCCTGGCTGCCCGCATGGGGCATAGGGGTATTCGGGCGAAGGACACACCAGGGTTCATCATCAATCACGCCGGCCGTGCATATAGCACTGAGGCTTTGCAAATTCTCAAGGAAGGCGTAGCCGAACCCGCCGAGGTAGACCGTATCCTGCGCGAGGGTCTGGGTTTTCGCATGGGGCCCTTGGAGCTGTTTGATCTGACGGCTCTTGATGTTTCCCATCCAGTCATTGAGTCGATCTACAACCAGTTCTACCAGGAACCGCGGTATCGGCCTGCAGCGCTAACACGCCAGATGCTGGATGCCGGCTACGTCGGGCGCAAGGTCGGGCGTGGGTTTTACCGATACGCCGACGGCCAGATGATCGATCCACCCGCCGCACAGGCAGTACCTGCGCTGGAAGCATTTCCGCCGGTTTGGCTTGGCACTGAAAACCCCGAGGATCGTGCACGTTTCACCGAGCTTCTTCAGCAGGTGGGCGCGCGGGTCGAAGAGGGCACGGTCCCAAGCAGCGAGGCCCTGTGTTTGCTGGCACCTTACGGTCTGGATGCCACCGGCGCCGTCGGCCTGTTTGGCACCGATCCTGAGCGCACGGTGTGCATCGACCCGCTGCTGGATATCGCCCGCTACCGCACGCTGATGCTAAATCCCGCTACCCATGCCGACATGCGCGATGCCGCCCATGCGCTGTTGGGCCGCGATGGCGTGGGCGTCAGTGTGATCAATGACAGTGTCGGCTTTGTGGCCCAAAGGGTACTGGCCATGATCGTCAACCTGGCGGGCGATATCGTTCAGCAGCGTATCGCCAGTGTCGATGACCTGGATGAAGGCGTGCGCCGTGGTCTTGGTTATCCGCAAGGTCCGCTGGCCTGGGGCGATAGTGTCGGGCCCAAGCGTTTGCTCACCACTCTTGAACGCATGACCGAACTGACGGGCGATCCCCGTTATCGGCCGGGTCCCTGGCTGCGGCGACGGGCCGCCTTGGGCCTTTCATTGCGTCACAACGAACCACTCCCGACTGAACCTCAACGCTAGGATTTTCCCATGCTCGACGCCTACATCTTCGCGGGACTGCGCACGCCATTTGGCCGCCACGGCGGCGCACTCGCTTCGGTACGCCCAGACGACCTCGCCGCCCATGTGATCCACGAATTGCTCGCTCGCCACGCCATCCCTGGCGAAGCCATCGAGGACGTGATTCTGGGCAATACCAACCAGGCAGGGGAGGACAGCCGCAACATCGCGCGTCACGCCGCACTGCTTGCAGGCTTGCCCGTGACCGTACCTGGGCAGACAGTTAACCGCCTGTGCGCCAGTGGTCTGGCGGCGGTGATCGATGCCGCCCGCGCAGTGACCTGTAACGAAGGCGAACTGTTTGTCGCCGGCGGGGTGGAGAGTATGTCCCGTGCACCCTTTGTCATGGCTAAAGCAGAAGCGGCCTATAGCCGCGAACTGACGGTGTTCGACAGTACCATTGGCGCCCGTTTTCCCAACCCGAAGATCGTCGCCGAGTTTGGCAACGACAGCATGCCGCAAACGGGCGATAACGTGGCTCAGGAGTACGGCATCTCCCGTGCTGAGGCCGACGTCTTTGCTGCCGGCTCTCAGGCCCGTTATGAAGCCGCACGTAGCGCAGGTTTCTTTCAGGAAGAACTGCTCGCGGTCAGCGTGCCCACCGGGCGCAAGACGCCACCCAATGTGGTGGAGCAGGACGAGCACCCGCGCCCGCAATCGGACCTGATCGCTTTGGCTCGCCTGAATCCTCTCTCCGAAGGTGGTGTGGTTACCGCCGGCAACGCATCAGGCGTCAACGATGGCGCGGCGGCATTGCTGATTGGCTCGGCCGCGGCGGGCGAACGGCACGGCTTGGTTCCGATGGCGCGCATTCTGTCGGCCGCCGCCGTGGGTGTGGCCCCGCGCATTATGGGCGTCGGCCCGGTGGAGGCTATTCATAAGGCATTGGCTCGCGCGCAGCTCAGCCTGGCGGATATGGACATTATCGAGATCAACGAAGCGTTCGCCAGCCAGGTGCTGGGCTGCCTGAAAGGTCTGGGTGTTGCGTTCAACGACCCGCGGGTAAACCCACACGGTGGCGCCATCGCCGTCGGCCACCCATTAGGTGCATCCGGTGCGCGCCTGGCCCTGAGCACCGCTCGCGCGCTGCAACAGAGCGGCAAACGCTACGCTGTGGTGAGCCTATGCATCGGCGTGGGCCAAGGCCTCGCCATGGTGATGGAGCGTGTGTAAGTGCGCGCAAGCAAAGGTGAAATGAAATGGGTGCTTTGACTGGGTATCGCGTGCTCGACTTGAGCCGCATTCTGGCTGGTCCCTGGTGCGGCCAAACTCTGGCCGATCTGGGTGCCGAAGTGATCAAAATCGAACGGCCGGGCGCGGGTGATGACACCCGTGGCTGGGGGCCGCCATGGATGAAGGGGCAGAACGCCGAGTCCACCGGCGAGGCTTCTTATTACCAGTCCACCAATCGCGGCAAGTTGTCGGTGGCGCTAAACATCGCCAGCCCCGAGGGGCAGGAAATGGTGCGGGCCCTGGCTACCAGTTGCGACGTACTGATCGAGAACTACAAGGCCGGTTCCTTGGCCAAGTACGGGCTGGATTACGCTAGCCTCGCTGCGCTCAATCCACGCCTGGTGTATTGCTCGGTGACGGGTTTCGGCCAGACCGGGCCGCGCGCCGCAGAACCGGGTTACGACTTCATCATTCAGGGTATGGGTGGAATGATGAGCATCACCGGCGAGCGCGACGATCTGCCCGGTGGCGGCCCGCAAAAGGTAGGCGTTGCCTTCGCGGACCTGATGACCGGCCTGTACTCGACGGTGGCTATCCAAGCTGCGCTGCTCAGCCGAGAAAAGACCGGGCTTGGTCAACATATCGATATGGCGTTGCTGGATGTTCAGGTCGCCACACTGTGCAACCAGAGCCAGAACTATCTGGCTTCCGGCAAGCCGCCCGGGCGTTATGGCAACGCCCACGCCAACATTGTGCCGTACCAGGTGTTTCGCGCCAGTGATCGCGACTTCATCATTGCCTGCGGCAACGACTCACAGTTCGTCGCACTGTGCGACGCCATCGGCCTGCCAGAGCTGCCGAAAGATCCGCGTTTCGCGCGCAACGCCGACCGAGTCAGCAACCGCGAGGAGATCGTTGCCATCCTGTCGCGTCACTTTCTCGGAGGGCTCGCCGATGAGTGGGTAGGGCGCATTCACCCGCAGGGCGTACCGGTAGGGGCCATCAACAGCATTGCCCAGGCGCTGGACGAACCACAGATACTGGCGCGCAACATGCTGGTCAACATTCCCCATCCCTTGAAAGCCGACTTCGTCACGGTCGGCAGTCCGATCAAGTTGTCTCGCACACCGGTCGAGTACCTGCGCCCCGCGCCGATGCTGGGTGAGCATACCGATGAGGTGCTCAAGCGCCAGTTGGGTCTCGATGATGAGCGCCTGGCCGAGTTGAAGGCACAAGGCATCATCGAACAGCTTGGTGAACGCTGAACCTGCCATGCCCCGGCCAGCCAGCTTGCCGGGGCAATTTTTCCCATGGAGCCTTTATGAAAGTCCTCGTAGCGATCAAGCGTGTGGTCGATTACAACGTCAAGGTTCGCGTCAAGGCGGACAACAGCGGCGTCGATCTCGCCAACGTTAAGATGTCGATGAACCCCTTCTGCGAAATCGCCGTGGAAGAAGCCGTACGCCTGAAAGAGAAGGGCGTTGCCAGTGAAATCGTCGTGGTGTCGATCGGCCCGACGGCGGCGCAAGAGCAGCTGCGTACTGCTTTGGCCCTCGGTGCCGACCGCGCCATCCTGGTCGAGGCTGTCAAGGAAGAGGGTGCTGACGAGCTGAACTCCCTGGCCGTGGCCAAGCTGCTCAAGGCCGTGGTCGACAAGGAGCAGCCGCAGCTGGTGATCCTCGGCAAGCAGGCCATCGACAGCGACAACAACCAGACCGGCCAGATGCTCGGCGCGCTGACCGGCTTCGGCCAAGGCACCTTCGCCTCCAAGGTCGAAGTGGCGGGCGACAAGGTCAACGTGACCCGCGAGATCGACGGCGGCCTGCAGACCGTGGCGTTGAACCTGCCGGCGATCGTCACCACCGACCTGCGTCTGAACGAGCCGCGCTACGCCTCCTTGCCGAACATCATGAAGGCCAAGAAGAAGCCGCTGGAGGTGCTCACCCCGGACGCCCTGGGCGTTGCCACCGCGTCCACCGTGAAGACCCTGAAAGTCGAAGCGCCGGCTGCCCGCCAGGCCGGCATCAAGGTCAAGTCGGTGGCGGAACTGGTCGAGAAACTGAAGAACGAGGCGAAGGTAATCTAAATGACTATCCTGGTTATCGCTGAACACACCAATGCCGCCCTGGCGCCGGCCACTCTCAACACCGTGGCCGCTGCGCAGAAGATCGGTGGCGACATCCACCTCCTGGTTGCCGGTGCCGCCTGTGGCGCCGCCGCCGAAGCGGCTGCCAAGCTCGCCGGCGTGGCCAAGGTGCTGGTGGCCGACAACGCCGCCTTCGCCCATCAGCTGCCGGAAAACGTTGCGCCGCTGGTAGCTGCTCTTGTTCAAGAAGCAGGGGGCAAGGGTTACAGCCACATCCTCGCCGCCGCCACCAGCAACGGCAAGAACATCCTGCCGCGCGTCGCCGCCCAGCTGGACGTCGACCAGATCTCCGAAATCATCGCCGTGGAAAGCGCCGACACTTTCAAGCGGCCGATCTACGCCGGTAACGCCATCGCCACCGTGCAGTCTTCGGCGGCGGTGAAGGTGATCACCGTGCGTGCCACCGGTTTCGATCCGGTGGCCGGCGAAGGCGGCAGTGCTGTCGTGGAAGCCGTGGCCGTTGGCGGCGACGCCGGCATCTCGGCCTTCGTCTTTGAGGCGCTGGCCAAGTCCGATCGTCCGGAACTGACCGCGGCCAAGATCGTCGTCTCCGGCGGTCGCGGCATGCAGAACGGCGACAACTTCAAGCACCTGTATGCCCTGGCCGACAAGCTCGGCGCCGCCGTCGGTGCTTCGCGCGCTGCGGTCGACGCCGGTTTCGTGCCCAACGACATGCAGGTTGGCCAGACCGGCAAGATCGTCGCGCCGCAGCTGTACATCGCCGTCGGCATCAGCGGTGCCATCCAGCACCTGGCCGGGATGAAAGACTCCAAGGTCATCGTGGCAATCAACAAGGACGAAGAGGCGCCGATTTTTCAGGTGGCGGATTACGGTCTAGTGGGTGACTTGTTCGAGGTCGTGCCGCAGTTGCAGCAAGTGATCTGAAGCCCTAAAGGAATGTGTTGCAATACCTATAGAATTGTGCTATGCGTGCATACTCAAGTGGCGTGCGGGTTTCAGGGCTAATGCATTTGAAACATAGAGTTGACGTGCGGGAAAGACAATTTTTTGACTTACACGTTATGCGGTAAGTCTGATGCTTGAGCGTTTGAGCTTAGGCATTCTGGTTGTTTTCGTTATTCTTTGTACCCGGTTTTGTACCCGGTTTTGACTTCTTGTAGCATGTAGTGCTGGTTGCTGGCTTAGGGTGGTTGTGCCGAGATTGAATCGGCCTCGAGCCCGTCATTGAGTGCTTTGCTTGTAGTCCTACTGGCTTGAAACGTTTAAGCGCTATGTTGTCTGTCTGGCTATCACGCTGAGTGTAGGTGTTGTTAGGTGACTCGCTCGCTAATAACGCTCTCTCGGAAAGAGATGTAAGCCATAGCGTCATTGAGGTCTTTTATTCTGACTTGGACAGCCTGAGAGATTTTCTCATCGCTTTCCGCTGGAGGAGTTTCGTCTGGGTGGGCCATCTTCCAGAGAGCAAGAAGCTTCAGGTATGACAAAAGAGAGTGCGCTCAGCAGCAAGTGGTCGCCCGCCTGAAGTACTTATGATCATGACTCCACTCATTACAAAAACAAGAGAAGAGCCATGGCCGGAAACATCAAAAAACAGGTCGATAGTATCGACTACAGCACCGTCGCGGTTCCGGAAGAACACCGCATGAGCAAAGGCTCACTGACGATGGCTTGGTGGGCCATCTGCAGTGCTATGTTTTGGCTGGTGGTGTCCGCCACCCTGGCAATGAGCTTTGGTACGATGAATGCCATAATCGGCTTACTCTTGTCGGTCGTAACTTATGCGGCCATCAACGGGGTCATTGCCCGCTACGCCATTAAGACCGGATTATCGGTCGCACTCTTCTCCCGGGTGCTATTCGGACGCGCCGGCGCAGCACTGGCCACCCTGATTTTCTTCGCCACGGCGATCTACTACAGCGTGTTTGAAGGCTCGGTGATCGCCATTGCTATCCAACACTACGTGTCCGACATCACGCTCAATCAAGCCTACCTAATAGTGGTGCTATACAGCGTGCCACTGGTGTTCGGTAGCGTGCAGACCTGGCTGGATAAGTTCAATGGCGTGCTGCTGCCGCTCTACCTGATTGGTCTGATTGCCGTAGTAGCGATGGCCGTCGGTGAATACGGCTACAGTTCTGCCTGGTTGGAAATGGGGCCTGAGAGCGGGCCAGTAAGTAATGGCTGGTGGGACTGTTTCACCTATTTCATGGGAGTGTGGATTCTCATGATGTACACCTGGGACTACGCACGCTTCGGTCGTAAGCAGGACGCCAGCTACCACGCTAAATTTAACTTCGGCCTACCATTCTATATCTTCAGCTTTCTTATTAACGGTCTGGTCGGCATCTTTCTCGCCGCCACCATTCCCACAGAGGGCGGCCTGTCTGAGGTCTCGGTGGTGCTGGCCATTGTCGAGCTGATGGGTATCTGGGGGTTGTTGTTCGTTTGGGTCAGCCAGACCCGTATCAATACCGCAAATTTCTTCATGGCCGCTAGCAACATGCATGCGTTCTTCGGCCGTTTTGGCTTGGCGGCTGTGCCTTATATGGCATGGGCCGTAGTAGTTGGCATCGTGGTCTACACAATGATGTTGCTCAATGTGTTCAGCTACATTCTGCAAGCCCTGGCATACCAGAGCATCTTTGTAGTGGCTTGGGTAGCGATCGCTTTGGCGCATATTTTCTCGCCGAAATATACCCAGCTGTTCGAGGGCAATATTGAATTCGCTCTCGAACGAGTCAACGCCTTCAACCCGTGCGGCTTGATCGCCTGGTTCTTTGCCGCTGGCCTGGGGATAGTGCTGCTGAATTTCGGCGGAGCAACGCTGGCGACCTTCTCAGCGCCGGTGACCTTTGTCTGCGCGTTCGCCAGCTACTGGCTGCTACTCAACAGCGCCAAACGCAGCTGGTTTGTCCGCACCAGCTGCAGCTGAAACCAATATCGGCGCCCACCGGGCCGATGTATTCGGCTCCGGCAACTTGCTGCAGCTACCAAACCCGATCCAAAACTAAGCCGCAACACCGCAGCGGCTTAGTGCTGCGTAGCTGAAAAAAAGACTAACAATGCTAAGAGCCAATTCATGAAAATGATCAACCTGCACCCACAAGCAACTCTCATATTACTTCCATTGTTGGCATCGCTCGCGCTACCCGCAGGTGCGGTGGCTATCAATGACAACTTGGACATTGGCGGCGCCGTGCGTGCGCGTATCGACTACGACCCCGACCGGGATATCGAGAAGCTGAGTTTCGATACTGCCTTTCTCACCGCTACCTACAACTCCGATAGTTGGATCGGCGCGGCTAAATACCGTTTCTATGGCGACGCTTACCCTTTCGACTATACCGACAAGATCGGTGACATCGCCTTCGCCGAATATGCATGGATCGGCTACAAGTTCGATGAGTCGCGTCAGATTCAGGTGGGACTAAACAAGATTCCGTTCGGCCTGCTGCCCTATGCCGGCAGCACTTTCTTCTTGACCTTGGGCAGCGTGATCGGCCTGGAAGACATTGCGAACCTTGGTGTTAAATACATCCAGCAGCAGGATGACTGGAACTTCCAACTCGCTTACTACCTAAGCCCGGCTGATCAGGGTCAAGGTACAAGCCGCGGCGGGCGGACCTATGCAACCAGTGTTGCTACGGCAGATGACTACGTCGTCGACGGCAGCGATAACCACGAGCGCGACATCTTAGTCGGGCGTCTGGCCCGCAACCTAAAGCTTGGGAGCTGGCAGTCGGAGATCGGCGCCTCGGCATTGACCTCGACGCTGCAGAACCAGGACAGTCGTGATAGCGGCCGCCGAAATGCCCTAGCAGTCCACTACTCGGGCAAGAATGGCCCCTGGGGCGTGCAACTGCAAGCCACTCGCCAGGACATGAGCCCGGAGAATCCCGGCAGAGACAAGCTGGTTAGCTTCGGCAGCTTCGACGGCACCTTTAACGTTGCCGCCAAGGGTAACCTCTATGTAGCCGACCTCAGCTATGACATTCCTGGCTCACTCGGGTGGCTCTCTGGTGTCAAGGTTTACGGTAACTACAGCCTGTTCGACAAGGATGAGTCCAGCTTCGAGGATTCCCAGCGCTTCATCCTTGGCACATCTTTCTCGCTGAAAGACCTATGGATCGCCGTCGAGTGGTTGCACGGCAAGCACGATCCCTACATCGGTGGCGGTAGCTACACCCAGAGCCTGGGCGCCGGCGGTAGCGAACGCTGGGAAAACCAGTTGTATACCAATATCGGTTACTACTTCTGAGGCAATAAGCGCCCCTAGCAACCACTCACGCTCCTATTTTCGCCAGCCATGTGCTGGCGTTTTTTTATGGTGCGCCAGGCATGGCGCGTAGCGCCGTGACTGGCGCTGTCGGGTTCACTGTGGTGGTGAGCCTGGCGACTTGGAGGTGAAAGTCCTCTACACACCCGGCAAGGGGAAGTGTTAGCTGAAGGCAAGGGTGTCGCGGGCGACTGCGAATCTGAAGGAAGCCCGAGACAAAATGCTGGCCTGACGAACAGGAAGCGGATGAGGCGGCGCAGCGGGGTGAGGTGGCCATAATCGCCAAAGCCCGATACTTGCACGGAACGCTGCGACGTAGATCCGACAGGCATAAGCAGGAAGGTCGCGCGAATTACCCTGGGAGATCTGTACGCTTGCCATTGTGCTACCGATTGTCGAGAGGCGACGGGATGGGCGTGCAGAAGTCAGCCGAGGCCGTAGTAAGTGGCGGTCAACCACGCCATCAAGGGCCGAACAGGTCATGCCGCCAGTAGGCGTCAGCGTCTCGTCGATAACCGAAATGCAGAAATTTCTCCAAGAGAAGACTGTCACCCCGAGTCCCGGCCAGAGGCCGAGGATGACGCCTGACAGCGCAGAGGTATCGGCGGCGTCGGTGACGTGGATGAACGCGGAGCCGGACACGCTGATGGAGCGGGTGCTTGCGCCGCTCAATCTCAAGCGTGCGTATCAGCGCGTGGTCAGCAACAAGGGGGCGCCGGGTGCCGATGGCATGACGGTCGCCGACTTGGCAGGCTACGTGAAACAGTATTGGCCCATCCTGAAGGTCAGGCTGCTGGCAGGTGAATACCATCCCCAGGCAGTGCGGGCGGTCGAAATTCCCAAACCGCAGGGCGGTATGCGGCAACTGGGCATTCCCAGTGTCGTGGATCGCCTGATCCAGCAAGCCCTGCTGCAACAGCTCACGCCGATCTTCGATCCGCTGTTCTCGGACTATAGCTACGGCTTCCGTCCGGGCAGAAGCGCTCACCAGGCTGTCGAGATGGCCCGCACCCATGTGGCGGCGGGTCATAGGTGTTGCGTGGAACTCGATCTGGAGAAGTTCTTTGATCGGGTCAACCACGACATCCTGATGTTCTGTGTTGAGCGCCATGTCGAAGACAAACAGGTGCTCAGACTCATCCGCCGTTACCTCGAAGCGGGCGTCATGTCGGGCGGGGTTGTCAGCCATCGGCAGGAGGGGGCGCCGCAAGGCGGCCCGCTTTCGCCGCTGCTGTCGAACATCCTGCTCGATGAACTCGACCGTGAGTTGGAGCGGCGAGGCCATCGCTTCGTGCGCTATGCCGATGACGCGAACATTTATGTCCGTAGTCCGCGTGCTGGCGAACGAGTGCTGGCCAGTGTCGAGCGGTTCCTGAATCACCGTCTGAAACTGAGACTGAATCGGGACAAGAGTCGCGTGGCTGGGTCGTGGAAATGCGACTACCTGGGGTATGGGATGAGTTGGCACTCGCAGCCTAGACTGCGAGTGGCAACCATGAGCCTGCGCCGTGTGCGCGACCGTCTCAGGGAACTGCTGCGAGGGGTGCGGGGCCACAAGATGGCGAATGTCATCGAGCGGGTAAACCCGGTGCTGCGAGGCTGGGCAGGCTACTTCAAGCTCAGCCAGAGCAAGCGTCCACTGGAAGAGCTGGATGGCTGGGTCAGGCACAAACTTCGCTGTGTCATCTGGCGGCAATGGAAGCAGCCCTCTACGAGGGCGCGCAACCTGATGCGCCTGGGATTGAGCGAGGAGCGTGCCTGCAAGTCGGCCTTCAATGGCCGAGGCCCGTGGTGGAACTCAGGAGCGCCGCATATGAATCAGGCGCTGCCGAAGAAGCTATGGGACAGACTTTGACTGGTCTCGATACTGGATACGATCAATCGGCTTAACCGCATGGCCTGAACCGCCGTGTACGGAACCGTACGCACGGTGGTGTGGGAGGACGGCGGCCGTGAGGCCGCCTCCTACCCGATCGCAGCGTTCCGGCCTCCCGGCATTAGATCTTGAGTAGATGCACCAGTAGAAACAGTTCACTTCAGGCCAAAAAACGGTGCGCTTGAAGACAAGCCAGCCGCTAGGCCCGCGCGTAGATTAGCGATGTGGGCAAGACATCCGTCACGCCTCCCCAGACAAAAACAAGATTTGTGGTGACCCATGAACACAGTAGACCCGATCACCCTGGCAGTCGTGCGCGGTGCGCTCGAAACAGCCCAGCGAGAAATGACCCTGACGCTGGAAAAGACCAGTCGCTCGAGCGTGTTCAACCTCGCCCACGACTATTCCAACGCACTCTTCGATCACCTCCCGGAAATGATCCTGCAAGGCCAGGACATTCCTATTCATCTCGGTTCGCTTATCCCAGCGATGAAATGCGTTGCTGGCTTCTTCGGTGATGAGATTGCCGAGGGCGATGTTATTTATCATAACGATCCAGCCTACATGGGCAGTCATATCCTCGACTGCTGCATGTACAAACCGGTGTTCTATAAGGGCGAGCTGGTGTTCTGGACGGTCTGCAAGGGCCACCTGACCGATATTGGCGGCCCGGTACCGGCCGGCTACAACCCGGACGCAAAAGAAATCTACGCAGAGGGCCTGCGCATCCCGCCTGTCAAGTTGTGGGCCCAGGGCCAGCGCCGGGAAGACGTAATCAACCTGCTGCTGACCAACATGCGCGCCCGCGCCTATCAAGAAGGCGATCTGAATGCCCAGTACGGTGCTTGCAGCGTGGGCGAGCGTCACCTGATCGAGTTGCTCGATCGCTATGGCGTCGACCAGGTCCGAGCGTGCATTACCGAGCTGAAAGATATGGCAGACCGTCATATGCGCGCATTGTTGCGTGATGTGCCAGACGGTTTCTACAGCGGCACTGCCATTCTCGAAGACTCCGGTCATGGTCTGGGAGAATTGTCGATCACTGCCCAGGTGGAAATTCGCGGCGACGAGGCGCACGTTCTGATAGAGAGCCCGCCGCAGGTGCCTTACTTCATCAACTCCTACGCGGGCAATTCGATCTCCGGGGTTTACCTCGGACTGATGATGTTCGCCCAGGTGCCACCGCCCTACAATGAAGGCCTCTATCGCTGCGTGAGTGTAGACCTTGGCCCGTCCGGTACTCTGTGCAACGCCCAGGAGCCGGCACCGCACGTCAACTGCACCACTACTCCGATGGAAACCCTCGCCGATGCCGTGCGTCTGGCCCTTGAACAGGCGGCTCCGGAGCGTGTGACCGCCTCCTGGGGGCATGCCAGCGGGATCAATATCGCTGGGCACGACCCACGCAACAACAACGATGAATATGTGACCATGGTGCTGGCCTCGGTCATCTCCGGCGCTGGCGCTAACAAGGCTATGGATGGTTGGCCTGCTTGCGGCCCGCTGTGCTGCTTCGGCGCGCTGATGTCCGGCGATATCGAACTGCTTGAGTACTCCTATCCGGTACTGATACACCGCTACAGCCTGATGACCGACAGTGGTGGCGCCGGTGAATTCCGCGGTGGCTCTGGTACTCGCCTGGAGCTCGAGCCGCTGAAGCACGCCATGACCGTGGTCGGTTTCGGTGAGGGCCGGCAGCTGCCTACCGCCGGTGCGGCAGGGGCGAAGAATGTTCTGCTCGAGCCCAAGCTCGGCCGCTTGATCCATAGACATGTCGACGGTGAGGAAGACCATTACATCCAGAACACTCTGCTGACCGCACAACCAGGTGAGCGCGTAATCAACGTCAACCCGGGCGGTGGTGGCTATGGCGACCCACTACGTCGTCCGCTGGCCACGGTTCTAGCCGATGTGCGCAACGGCTTGGTCTCGATTGACGGCGCGCGCCTTGAATACGGCGTAGTGATTGACGGCAACGGCCAACTCGATGAAGCCGCAACCCACGCACACCGAGCCGCGCACTGAGCACAGCCCCTTTGAGCAATGCAGAGAATTCGAAAATGAGCAAACAACAATATCGCCTGGGCATCGATGCCGGCGGCACCTTCACTGATTTCATCCTCGCCGACCATCAGGGCAACGTGCAGTTGTTCAAGGCGCCGTCCACCCCACATGACGGCACCCTGGCCATACGCAACGGTCTGGCGCAAATCGCCGATGCCCTCGGCCGTACACCAGCCGAGATCATTGCCGACTGCGATCTGTGCATCAACGGGACGACTGTGGCGCTCAACGCACTGATCGAAAAGACCGGGGTCAAGGTGGGCCTGCTGTGTACCGATGGCCATGAAGACAGCCTGGAAATTCGCCTTGGCCACAAAGAAGATGGCCATCGCTATGACGCCACTTATCCACCGGCGCATATGTTAGTGCCGCGCCACCTGCGCCGTCCAATCGGCGGGCGTATTATCAGTGACGGCAGCGAGTTCAGCCCGCTAGACGAGGCGGCGATTCATGCCGCCATCGACTACTTCCGCGAACAACAGGTGCAGGCGGTGGCGATCTCCTTCGTCTGGTCGGTGCGCAACCCTAGTCACGAGCAGCGCGCTATGGCTATGGTGCGTGCGGCTTTACCTGACGTATTTGTCTGCAGCGGCCACGAGGTGTTCCCGCAGATTCGCGAATACACACGCACCTCGACAACCGTGGTCAACGCCTACCTTAGCCCAGTGATGGGTCGTTATATCGAACGCATCGACGCGCTGTTCGAGGAGCTGGGCGCGCAGCAGCCTACCCGCTATTTCCAGTCCAACGGAGGTCTGGCTCCTGGCGTGGTAATGCGTGAGCGGGCGGTCAACGCGATCAACTCCGGTCCGGCATCTGCCCCGCAAGCCGGCTTGTGCGTGGCCCAGCCATTCGGTATCGACAACGTAATCACCGTCGATATGGGTGGTACCTCGTTCGACATCACTCTTAGCAAAGGCGGTCGCACCAACTTCAGCAAAGACAGCGACTTCCTCCGTTACCGTATCGGCGTGCCAATGATTCAGGTGGAAACCCTTGGCGCCGGCGGTGGCTCGATCGCCCACCTTGACGACTTCGGCATGCTCCAGGTCGGTCCACGCAGTGCCGGGGCTAACCCCGGGCCTGTGTGTTATGGAAAGGGTGGGGTCGAGCCGACTGTAACCGATGCTAACCTGGCGCTCGGTTATCTGGCTGATGGTGCACTGCTCGGTGGCAGCATCCGTCTAAATCGACAAGCCGCGATCGATGCGATCCGCAGTAAAATTGCCGAACCGCTGGGTATCAGTGTCGAGCGCGCGGCCGTCGGTATCATTACCCTGGTTAACCTGAACATGGTTAGTGGTATCCGCCGCGTGTCCATTGAGCGTGGTTATGATCCCCGTGACTTCGCCCTGATCGGTGCCGGTGGTGCAGCGGGCATGCACGTGATGCGACTAGCTGAGGAAATCGGCAGCAAGGTTGTGCTGATTCCCAAGGTGGCTTCGGGGCTGTGCGCCTTCGGCCAGATTCTCTCTGACATCCGCTATGATCAGCTGACTACTTTGCCGATGCGTTTGGATGACGAGTTCGTCGATTTGGAGCAACTAAACCAGGCCCTGCAGCAGTTACGCGAGCGTGGTATGACGAACCTGCGAGACGATGGTTTCGGTGGTGACAATCGTATTGAATGCCAGTACAGCCTGGAGATTCGTTACCTCGGACAGATCCACGAGTGCAGCGTCGAACTGAGCTGCGACCGGCTCGACCGTAGCAGCCTGGCGGCCCTGCGCGAATCCTTCCACCAGCGGCACAAGGCGCTGTTTTCCTTCAGTGAGCCTAACAGCCCGGTCGAACTAGTTAATCTAGAGTGCTCGGTGATCGCGCGGTTACAGCGTCCACCAATGCCTGAACTTGCAACCCCGCTCAAGGCAACGGCCGCGATTCCGGCTGGTCATCGTCCGATGCTGTTCAATGCGCAAGACGATTGGCAGGACACGCCTGTGTACAACGGCGACCGCATAGAAGTAGGGCAGATTATTCAAGGTCCCTGTGTGATTGAGGAAGCGACCACAAACATCGTTGTTCCACCGGGCTGGCGGGTCAGTCTGGATCCCTCGGCCACATATGAACTGACTCCCGGTCATTGACCGTCAGGGATTTTTAACAAAGGATTGTGTAACAACGGCACCGACGGCATTCACCGTTGGTGCCGCCCTCATAATAACTACAAATTGAGGACCTTTCATGACAGATCAATTGTCTACGCGGTATTGGCCTGAGGGAGAAAGGCAATCGCGTTGGGCCGAAGCCATCGGCAATACATATTTTCCATTGTCGTTGGAGTTCAATTCCAGCGCCATTTTCCAAGGCAGCCTGAAAATTTGGAAAACGGGCAGTACGCCGTTGGCGTTATCGCGCCTGCGCTCCAGTCAGCTAGGCTATTCGCGCAGCGAGAGCCAGGTTAGCGAAGATACTGAACCCTGTTACCTTGTAACAGTGCCGCGCCTTACCGAAGTACACTTCGAGCAAGACGGTCGTGAGCTCCATTGTAAGCCAGGTGGGTTCATCTTCGAGCGAGGCGATGCGCCTTATCGTTTTCACTACTCCTGCGACAACGACCTTTGGGTATTCAAGCTGCCTGAGCGCGCGCTACATGGACAGATACGTGGAGCCGAGCGCTACACCCGTTTCTGTTTCGAGGCTCGGCGTGGATTGGGACGAATTTTTGTTGATCAACTGGCGATGTGTGCCGCGCGCTTCGACGAATGCGATGCGGATGCCCGTCATATGCTGCTGGAACAGGTGCTTTCGACGTTGTTAATGGCTCTGCGCCAAGATGAGCGCGTCCTTAATAGTGAGAGTTCGAGTCTAGCTGCCCTGCATTTGCAGCGTATCGAGCACTACATCGACCGAAACTTGTGTTCAGCTGAACTAAACCCGCAGCATATTGCTCAGGCCTGCGGCTTATCGGTTCGCTATTTGCATAAATTATTTTTCAGTACGCCCTACAGTCTCGGTGAATGGATTCGCCTGAAACGATTGGAGGCTGTATATCAACGCCTACGTGATCCCCACTGCCACCTATCAATCGGTGAGCTGGCATATCGTTGGGGGTTCAGTGATCAGGCACAATTTTCCCGGCATTTTCGCCAGCACTTTAGTTGTACTGCCAGTGAAGCCCGAGCCGTTTCGTTAAAGCCGTAGCCGGTTACTTTATTGTCAATGTGCTCTGGGGGATTAGAAGTCACTCGGCGTAGCTCCCCATAAAGGCTCCACGCCTTTTCACCGTTGCGGGAGTACCAGTTATATATCGGCGTCTGATATTCCATACGGGCGCTAACTTGGGTAAGCCTTTGTCGTCTGCATTGGCAAACTCATGCGTAGCTGGTGTTGCTGATCAAGCCAAGCTTATTGTTTTAGGTTCACGCGAGCGGGCTGAGAGCGGCGCAGGCTTCACAAGCGTAAGACGGAACCATGCTAGGTGCAAAGCTATGGTGTTGGGTAGTAATTGCTTCAGGTCTGTCCTGCAAAAAACATGCTGAAATTCCGCAGGCACCCCCTCTAAGGGCGAGACACGGTAACTATCCCATGATTTCAGGGGCGGACTGGGATGCTCTCAGGTTGCTGTTGCGCATGATCCCTTCGATGATCGGTACTGGTGTCATCAGATGAGCCTGCATCATGGCGCTTGCTCGCGTTGCGTCACGGGCAAGGATAGCTTCTACCAGTTCGCTGTGCTCTTGACGTTTCAGGGACAAGGCCTCCTCGGATAGCACCGTGCGCCGCAGCCACAGCTGGCGATAGCGCTCGGCCTGATCGAACAGATAGGCGCGCGCCTGCAGCAGGTGTCTAGACCCACAGCCGGAGGCTATAGCTGTATGGAAGGCCTTGTGTCGGGCATCCCATATTTCCAGCATCTGCTCCTGGGTCTTGACCTCCATTACCTTGGCCAATGTATGCGAATAGGCCAACACCTGGGCCTCCCAGGCGTCATCGCCGCGTTCGATGGCGAGCTTAAGTACCAGCGCTTCGAGATTGGCCCGTGCGTCATAGATGTCCTGCATTTCGCTCAGCGACATAGGAGCGACGCGGTAGCCACGCTGACTGATAGCTACTACCAGATTTTCCGCAATCAGATGCGATAGCGCTTCACGCAGAGGGCCTACGCCTAGGTCGTAGCGCTCCTTAAGCGCAGTCATTCGCAGTTTTTCTCCGGGCTTGAACATGCCCTGAATTATGTCCCGCTTGAGCCACTCATAGCCGCTGACTGCTGAGTTTTGGCGGGGGGCGAGCGTATCCATAAACCATGCTCCTCAACGGGTTTTATCCATCATACGCAACTGCAGAAATATTTACTAAGTGGAGATGCAGTTGCCGAGTGTCGCTATTTTATAAAAGCGTAGACATTTTTATAAAATAGCTATATTTTTAGTCCGGCTGTTCTGGTAAATCTCGGGGCGGCGTACAGACAATTTTTTCGTCAGGACTCTGCCATGAATGCCTTTACCCAGCTCAAAGATCTTGTGATGCCGCTACCGACCGCCGTTAAGGGGTTTTCTCTTTCACCCTCCGCTCAGTCGCCCCGTTTGTTCGAGCTGACCTTCACTAAGGCGACGATAGAGGCTTTCTGTGTAGCAGTGGCCGAGTGGCCGGTGCAGGCGCTGGAATACAAGTCCTTCTTGCGATTTCGCTTCGCCAAAATTCTTGACGATCTCTGCGGTAACAGCCTGCGCCCGGTGCTACTCAACGCCCTAATGGATCGTGCCACCGGAGGGCTGTTAATCAAGCAGGAGGCCCTGAATGATGTGGCACAAGCTGATGATATGGTCAAATTCTCGACTGCTGTGGCCCACCTGCTGGGGCGGTCGAACTTTGATGCGATGAGCGGCCAGTTCTACGCACGCTTCGTGGTCGAGAACGTCGATAATTCGGACAGCTACCTGCGCCAACCTCACCGGGTAATGGAGTTGCACAACGATGGTACTTTCGTCGATCAGATCACCGACTACGTGCTGATGATGAAGATCGATGAGCAGAATATCGAAGGTGGCAACTCGCTGATCCTGCATCTGGACGACTGGGAGGATCGCCATGCTTTCTTCCATCATCCGCTAGCACGGCGCGTCATGCGCTGGACCGCGCCGCCGAGTAAAAGGGTCGATACGGACGTGTTCCATTCGATCTTTGATGTCGACGCCGAAGGGCGGCCGACTATTCGCTATATCGATCAATTTGTTCAGCCCAAAGACTTCGACGAGGGCAACTGGCTGACCGACCTGTCTATCTCCCTGGAGGGCAGTAAACAGAAGCTTTCCGTGCCGGTGCCAGTTGGCTGCTTCCTGCTGATTAATAACCTGTATTGGCTGCATGGCCGCGATCGTTTCACCCCTCACCCTGGGCTGCGCCGTGAACTGATGCGCCAGCGCGGTTACTTCAGTTACCCCAAACTCGGCCATCAGCAAGGCCAATAATTGCCATTAATTGAACAGGGGCTGCGCGGTTTAGCCCTTGTCGTTTGTCCACGGGGCAAAACAGATCGAGTAGAGGTGATAGCGGTGTACGATTTTGTGATCATCGGGGGCGGCATTATCGGCATGTCGACTGCCATGCAATTAATCAAGGCCTACCCAGAGTCGAAAATCTTGTTGCTCGAGAAAGAGTCCGGGCCAGCTAAGCATCAGACGGGGCACAATAGCGGGGTCATCCACGCCGGCGTCTACTACACGCCGGGTAGCTTGAAGGCGAAGTTCTGCCTGGAAGGCAACCGTGCTACCAAATCGTTCTGTAACGAGCACGGCATTATCTACGATGAGTGCGGTAAGTTGCTGGTCGCCACCAATGAGGTGGAAATGCAGCGCATGCGCGCGCTTTGGGAGCGCACTGCAGCCAATGGTCTGGAGCGCGAGTGGCTGTCTGCGGAGCAACTGAAGGAACGCGAACCGAACATCACCGGAATCGGCGGGATCTTCGTGCCCTCCAGTGGTATCGTTAACTATGCCGAGGTCACCGCTGCCATGGCTCGCGAGTTCCAGAGGCACGGTGGCGAGATTCGCTACGACAGCGAAGTCATCGGCCTGGAAGAGCGCGCCACGGAGATGCGGGTTAAAACCCAGCATGAAGAAGTCATTGCACGCTTTTTGGTGACCTGCTCGGGTCTGATGGCCGACCGCATTGTATGTCTACTGGGCTTAGATCCTGGCTTTAGCATTTGCCCGTTCCGTGGCGAATACTATTTGCTGCCTGAGCAGCACAACCGGATCGTCAATCACCTGATCTACCCGATTCCCGATCCCTCCATGCCGTTCCTCGGCGTGCACCTGACGCGAATGATCGACGGCAGTGTGACAGTCGGTCCCAATGCTGTGCTGGCACTCAAGCGTGAGGGCTATCGCAAGCGTGACATATCTTTGTCCGACACGTTCGCAATGCTCACCAATCCGGGCATTCTTAAAGTGCTCAAGGACAATCTGCGGCCCGGCCTGATCGAGATGAAAAACTCGCTGTTCAAGCGTGGTTATCTACAGCAAGTACGCAAGTACTGCCCCAGCTTAACGCTGCAGGATCTCAAGCCTTACCCGGCCGGCGTCCGCGCCCAAGCGGTTTCAGCGGACGGCAAGTTGATCGAGGACTTCCTGTTCCGCAATACCCGCCGTAGCGTCAACGTCTGCAATGCACCATCGCCGGCGGCTACCTCTGCAATTCCCATAGGCGCCTACATCATCAAGCAGATTGATGCACAGCTGCAGGGGCTACCCAGGTTTGTAAAAAACCAACATCCCGCATGAGGCAGTGCGGGGCGAATTCGGCAGTGCACTGGAACGAACAAGACTGTGCGCAAGACGACAAGCCCCGCACCGGCTCAGTCTAATAGGCTATCGGCTAGTGCACTTAACGTCCCCGAGCCAAGTCATCGTTACTGAACTCGTTACCGAATTGAAGTGTGTGATTGTGATCAAAAGCCGGATGCCTACTTATAAGGCTACTCCCAGAAACCATGCTTGTTAGTCATATTGAGAGCGCCCCATGAACCAGTCAGTATCCTCGCTGCCAGAAAAAGACATTCAGTATCAACTGCACCCCTACACCAATGCTCGCCTTCATCAGGAGCTTGGCCCGCTGATCATCGAGCGCGGGGAGGGTATCTATGTTTATGACGATCAGGGCAAGGGTTATATCGAGGCGATGGCTGGGTTGTGGAGCGCCGCGCTTGGCTTTAGCAATCAACGTCTGATCAAGGCAGCTGAGCAGCAATTCAACACCCTGCCGTTTTATCACCTGTTCAGTCACAAATCGCATCGCCCGAGTATCGAGTTAGCCGAAAAGCTGATCGAGATGGCGCCGGTGCCTATGAGTA
This sequence comes from uncultured Pseudomonas sp., assembly GCF_943846705.1. Classification (NCBI taxonomy): domain Bacteria; kingdom Pseudomonadati; phylum Pseudomonadota; class Gammaproteobacteria; order Pseudomonadales; family Pseudomonadaceae; genus Pseudomonas; species uncultured Pseudomonas sp. The sequence continues at coordinate 3,374,855 of NZ_OX044366.1, forward strand.
AGGTGTTCTTCACCAACTCCGGTTCCGAGGCTAACGATACTGTAGTGAAGATGGTCTGGTACCTCAATAACGCTCTAGGCAAACCAGCCAAGAAGAAGTTCATCAGTCGGGTCAACGGCTACCACGGCATCACCGTCGCCAGCGCAAGCTTGACTGGCCTTCCAGGCAACCAGCGCGGTTTCGACCTGCCGCTTCCAGGCTTCCTGCATGTCGGCTGCCCGCACCATTATCGTTTCGCCCTTGCCGGTGAAAGTGAAGAGCATTTCGCTGACCGCCTTGCCGTCGAGCTCGAGCAGAAGATTCTCGCCGAAGGCCCGGAGACTATCGCAGCGTTCATTGGCGAGCCATTGATGGGCGCTGGCGGTGTCATAGTGCCGCCTCGTACCTACTGGGAGAAGATCCAGAAAGTTTGCCGTAAGTACGACATCCTGGTTATCGCCGATGAGGTAATCTGTGGATTTGGGCGTACCGGGCAGATGTTTGGCAGCCAGACCTTTGGTATCCAGCCGGACATCATGGTGTTATCCAAGCAACTGTCATCTTCTTATCAGCCGATAGCGGCGATTCTGATCAATGCCCCAGTATTTGAGGGCATCGCTGATCAGAGCCAAGCGCTTGGCGCGCTTGGGCATGGGTTCACCGGCAGCGGTCATCCGGTAGCTACTGCCGTGGCCTTGGAGAACCTGAAGATTATTGAAGAGGAGAGCCTGGTCGAGCATGCGGCGCAAATGGGCCAGTTGTTGCGCAGCGGCCTACAGCATTTCATCGATCATCCCTTGGTGGGCGAAATTCGCGGTTGTGGACTGATCGCTGCGGTAGAACTAGTTGGCGATCGCGTGAGCAAGGCGCCGTATCAGGCGCTAGGCACCCTCGGACGCTACATGGCCGGCAGAGCCCAGGAACACGGCATGATTACTCGCGCCATGGGTGATGCCGTGGCCTTCTGCCCGCCGTTAATCGTCAACGAACAGGAAGTCGGAATGATTGTAGAGCGCTTTGCCAGGGCGCTGGACGACACCACTCAGTGGGTTGGTTAGATCAATCCGGGGGAGGAGAGAATTGCTTTTATGTGGCTCTCCTCGGCTTAAATTCATAGCTTGGAAAATAGCTGAGCAGCACTGAATGCAGTCTGCGAAGGAGCACGCCATGCAACTCAAAGATACCCAATTGTTCCGCCAACAGGCTTATATCGACGGAACCTGGTTGGACGCGGACAGCGGCCAGACCATTCAGGTCACCAATCCGGCCACCAACGAAGTTATGGGTAGTGTGCCGAAGATGGGGGCAGCGGAAACCCGTCGAGCCATCGAAGCAGCAGATCATGCCCTGCCAGCCTGGCGTGCACTGACAGCTAAAGACCGCGCCAACAAACTGCGCCGCTGGTTTGAACTGATGATTGAAAACCAGGACGACCTGGGTCGTCTCATGACCATGGAGCAAGGTAAGCCACTTGCCGAAGCCAAGGGCGAAATTGCTTTCGCGGCGTCCTTCCTTGAGTGGTTCGCCGAAGAAGCCAAGCGCGTGTATGGCGACGTAATTCCCGGCCACCAACCGGACAAACGCCTGATCGTGATCAAACAGCCCATCGGCGTAACGGCAGCGATTACACCCTGGAACTTCCCGGCAGCCATGATCACCCGTAAAGCCGGCCCGGCCCTGGCCGCCGGTTGTACCATGGTGCTCAAGCCAGCGTCGCAAACGCCTTATTCGGCGCTGGCGTTGGCAGTGCTGGCCGAGCGTGCCGGGATCCCCAAAGGCGTGTTCAGTGTAATCACTGGCAGTGCTGGCGAAGTCGGCAGCGAACTGACTAGCAACCCGATCGTGCGCAAGTTGAGCTTTACTGGCTCCACCGAAATTGGTCGCCAGCTAATGGCCGAATGTGCCAAGGACATTAAAAAGGTGTCGCTAGAACTGGGCGGAAACGCGCCGTTCATCGTATTCGATGATGCCGACCTTGATAAGGCAGTGGAAGGCGCACTGATCTCCAAATACCGCAACAATGGCCAGACCTGCGTGTGCGCCAACCGCCTGTATATCCAAGACGGCGTATACGATGCCTTCGCCGAGAAGCTGAAAATCGCGGTAGCTAAGTTGCAGATTGGTAACGGTTTGGACGAAGGTATCACCACCGGCCCTCTGATCGATGCCAAGGCGGTGGCCAAGGTCCAGGAGCACATTGCCGACGCCATTAGCAAGGGTGCCAAGCTACTCGCTGGTGGTAAGCCGCACGCCCTCGGTGGCACTTTCTTCGAGCCGAGCATCCTCATTGACGTACCGAATAACGCCGCCGTAGCCAAGGAAGAAACCTTCGGTCCGCTGGCGCCGCTGTTCCGTTTTAAGGACGAGGCCGACGTGATCGCGATGTCCAATGACACCGAGTTCGGCCTGGCCTCGTACTTCTATGCCCGCGATATGGGGCGCGTGTTCCGTGTGGCCGAAGCCCTAGAATACGGTATGGTCGGCGTCAATACTGGGCTGATCTCCAATGAAGTTGCGCCTTTCGGTGGTATCAAGGCATCCGGCCTGGGTCGCGAAGGATCCAAGTACGGCATTGAGGATTACCTGGAGATCAAGTACCTCTGCCTGGGTGGTATCTAAGAGCCCGGCGAATAGGCACGTGATTCTCGCTCAGGCCCCACTTGGCGAGCATCATTAATCTTGGCCCGGTCTATAAAACCCGGGCATGCTACATCGGTTGTGGCGCAGACAAAGATTGACGCGGGCTATTTCTACGTCACCGTCTACTTCTCACGGCTGTTGCCGCGCAACCAGAGTCTGGAGGCCTGTATCCGCGTCGACAGCGCCCCCTGTTCGAGCTAGGTGCCTAACATTTCTAACGATTGAGCGTTGCGCGGAGTCCTACACCTAGGCTCTGCGCCTTTTTAATCCCGCCGCGCTAGATTAGGCGAAGTAATGCTGCCTTCACAGCCAGTCCTGCTGGTATGGATAAAGGTGATATCCATCACCTATGCCATGTTAGGGGCGACGGTGAACTCTCTCTAAGATGGTTTGGTGCGATGATTTAAGGCGCCCCAGCGACCGTTGATTGCATCCAATGTGCTCATTAGCTTTTCTGTTCGAGCTGGCTGTTCCTGTGCGAATAGATCCTGTGTGTACTCATCACGCTTACACAGGTCTAGCAGCAACACTTGGGCTTTGGCATAGCTGAAACCCTCTCGTTACAGCCTTTTGATTCCCTCCTGTGCCGCTGCAATGATCAAACGCGTGTCATCGGTCGGGTAGGGCAGTTGGCAAAGCAGGCCGTTGGCGTACTTACCATCATTGAATTCGCTCGGTCGCAATCAGGCGAGCATTCGGGGCTTGGATCACGATCCCTCCAGTCGTAATAGCCACTGGCAGAAATCTTCAAGCAGAGGCACATAAGGTCGTAAGAACTGCGTAGCTGGTGACCCCGTCTTCCGTGCCATGAAAGTTGACCTGACCAACCGCTATCCGTCAGTCGGTGAGGCGAAGCAACTTCCTTTATGGCATGGTGCCACAGTCCCTTATTACGGAACGTGTAGTACCCGCATTGATTTCGTAGGGCGAGCAGCAGTGCCGCGTGATGAAGTGAAAGGCTTGGTCGCTTGCCCGACCTTCTACACGTAGGATCGCTATGGCATGTCCATGTCCTGTCAGCAACAGCAACAGCAACAGCAACAGCAATTGCTTATGGCTTGGGATCGACAGTATCCTTCCACCTGCAGCAACTGACCCACATCATGATTCTCGCCCTGGTCGCTCTCAGCCTCGACCTGTTGGTGGGCGTGACCGGCATGGTCAGCCTGGCCCAGGCGGCCTTCTTCGGCATCGCCGGCTACAGCCTGGTGTTGTTCGCCCCGGAGTTCGAGGCGGTGAACTTCTGGCTGGCGCTGCTGCTGTGCCTGGGCGTCAGCGCCGCAGCTGCGCTGCTGATGGGCCTGCTGATCATCCGCACCTCGGGCATCTTCTTCATCATGGCGACCATCGCCTTCTCGCAGATGCTCTATTACCTGTTCCACGACTCGGCCTTCGCCGGCGGCTCGGACGGCATCTACCTGTTCCTCAAGCCCGAGGTGGCCATCGCCGGGGTGCATCTGCTCGACCTGGAGAACCCGCGCAGCCTGTTCTACCTGGTGCTCGGCTCCCTGGTGCTGGTCTATCTGCTGCTGCGCACCTTCCTGCGCGCGCCGTTCGGCCGGGTGCTGCTGGGCATCAAGCACAACGAGGAACGGGTCCGTTCCATGGGCTACAACCCGCTGTTCTACAAGCTGGCGGCCTTCGTCATTGCCGGCACCATCGCCGGCTACGCCGGCATGCTCTCGGCCACCCAATACGGTTTCGTCAGCCCCGACCAGGTCGGCTGGCAGCTCTCGGCCCACGCCCTGGTGATGGTCATCCTCGGTGGCATGGGCAGCCTGTTCGGCGCCATCTTCGGCGCCTTCGCCTTCGAGGGCCTGCACCATCTGTTCGCCGGCCTGACCCCGCACTGGGAGCTGCCCATGGGGCTGGTGGTCATCGCCATGGTTCTGTTGCTGCCGCGCGGTCTCGCCGGGTTGCTGCTGCAGCTCTGCGACCGGCGCACAGCCACGGCCTGCGACGCAAGTACGGTATCCACCCCCGACGCGATGAAGAAGGAGGCCGGCGTATGACCGCCCATGTTCTAGAAACCCGCGGACTGAGCAAGGCCTTCGGCGGCCTGCGTGCGGTCAACGACATTTCCCTGAGCGTGGCGCCCTGCGAGGTACACGCGATCATCGGCCCCAACGGCGCCGGCAAGAGCACCATGGTCAATCTGCTGTCCGGCCATCTTCAGCCCAGCGCCGGGCAGATCCTCTTTCACGGCCGCGACATCACCGGCTTGGCGCCCAACCGGGTGTCGCACCTGGGCATCGGCCGCAGCTTCCAGCGCACCAACATCTTTCCCAGCTTCACCTGCCTGGAAAACTGCTGGCTGGCGGCGCAGTCGCGGCTGAAGAACTCCTTTCGTTTCTTCCGCCGCTGCGAGGCCTATGTCGAGGTACGCGAGCGCGCCGAACGGGCGCTGGAGCTTTGCGGCCTGGCCGCCCACCGCGACACCCTGGCCGATGCCCTGAGTTATGGCGAGCAACGCCAACTGGAGATCGGCATGGTACTGGCCACCGAGCCGAGCTTCCTGCTGCTCGACGAACCCATGGCCGGCATGGGCAAGGACGAATCGGCGCGGGTGGTCGAACTGCTCGCCAGACTGTCGCAGCAGTACGCCATGGTCCTGGTCGAGCACGACATGGATGCGGTGTTCAGCATCGCCCACCGTCTCACCGTGATGGTCAACGGCGAGCTGCTGGCCAGTGGCCCGCTGGACCAGGTGCGCAACGATCCGGCGGTACAGCAGGCCTATCTGGGCGACGGCGAGGAGCAATTCTGATGAGCGCACAAGCCCTGGTGCAGGCCACCGGCCTGCACACCTATTACGGCAACAGTCATGTGCTGCATGGCGTCGACCTGCAGATCCAGCCGGGCGAGACCCTGGCGCTGATGGGCCGCAACGGCATGGGCAAGAGCACCACCATTCGCTCGTTGCTCGGCCTGACGCCGGCGCGCCGCGGCGAGGTGCTGATCCGCGGCGAGCGCTGCAGCGGCCGCGCCACCCACCAGATCATCCGCCGCGGTATCGGCTATGTGCCAGAGGGCCGCGGCATGTTCCCCAACCTGAGCGTGCGCGAGAGCCTGATCATGGCCGCCCGCCCGGGCCTGGACGGGCGCCGCGACTGGAACCTGGAGCGGGTGCTGGCGACCTTCCCGCGCCTGGCCGAGCGCTTCTCCCACCTGAGCGGCAACCTTTCCGGCGGCGAGCAGCAGATGGTCGCCATCGGCCGCGCGTTGCTGACCAACCCCGAACTGATGATCCTCGACGAGGCCACCGAGGGCCTGGCGCCCTTGATCCGCAAGGAGATCTGGGACGTGATCCGCCTGATCAAGGCCAGCGGTATCGCCACTCTGGTGGTGGACAAGAACGTCAACGTGCTGCTCGACCTGACCGACCGCAGCATGATCATGGTCAAGGGACGGGTGGTGTTCGACGGGCCCAGCGTCGAGCTGAAGTGCCAGCCGCAGATCCTCCAGGAACATATTGGCCTGTGACGCCGGGGAGACTGACGATGAACGAGAAGACCGACGCCCCTGCCCGAAACTGGCAGAAGCCGCTGGCGGCGTTGCTGCAAGCGACGGCGGCGCTGGCCGCAGCCGGCCTGCTGCTGTTGGACAGCGGCCTGCACGGCCCACTGGCGGCCCTGGCGCTGGCCGGCGTCGCCCTGGCCGGCCTGCTCTACCACAGGTTGCCGCCGATCCTGGTCGAGTTGCCGCCACCAGCGCCAGCGCCAGCGCCGCCACCGGCGCCTGAGCCTGAACCGCCGGTGCTGCTGGCGGCGCCTGCTCCCGAGCCGCCTTCCGACCCTGGCCTGCCGCTACGCGCACCCCTGGCGAAGTTGCTCGAGAGCATCCTGCGCACCGAGCAGGACATGCTCTTCGCCACTGAACTGGCGCGCGCGGGCGGAGAAAAGGTGCAGTTCAGCGCCGCCAGCATCCAGGCCTGCGAGGCGGCGATCCGCGAGCTGGCCGGCTACATGGGCACCATCGATCAGGTATTCGACGAACTGTCGCAACAGTCGATGCGCATCGGCGCCATCGTCGGCAGCATCCAGGACATCGCCAAGCAGACCAACCTGCTGGCGCTCAACGCGGCCATCGAGGCGGCCCGCGCCGGTGAGCATGGCCGCGGCTTCGCCGTAGTCGCCGACGAAGTGCGTCACCTGGCCCAGCGCGCCAACGAGTCCAGCGGCGAGATCCAGCAGATCGCCGGCAGCCTGCAGAAGTCGGCGCAGGAGGCGCGGACGGGAGTCGAACACATCGGCCAGTCCACCAGCACCGGCCTGGAGAAGTCCGCCGCGGCCCTGGGCGCCATGGCAGAGATGCGTGCCGGCGCCGCGGTGCGGCTGGAGACGGTCGAGCGCATCGTTCGGCGCCTGAATGAGCAGCGCACCTTGACCCAGGACATGGTCGAGCTGCTGGGTTAGCGGGCTATCGCTGAAGTGGGCACCTTGCGACCCCATCGTTGTGACGCAGTCTTCGTCAGCCGATTCGACTGGCTGTGGAATCACGATCTGCAGCAAGACCTGAACTTGGCCTACAGCCGTTTAGGCTGGAAAGCGGCCCTGGCCGCATGACTCCGCCATTGCCGTGGACGTGATGCCTTCTCGCCTGGAGTTGGCTCGCAGGGTGGGCACAACGCCCATCTTCAATAGCCGGGTAGCAGATCCGGCTACGCGTAGTCGCGCAATCACTGACGCAGCTGCGCAGCGCAGTCCCATTCTGCGTATGCCCGGAGCTGCCGACTGAATGCGGTCGCGTCACACAATTTTCCTACTGTCTAAAAGGTCTAGAAATGAGTGCACAACTGGTAATCGACAATATCAAGCTGGACGCTACCGGAGGCAAGACGATCCAACGGCTTGACCCTGTGTCCGCCAAACTGGTCAGCACTGCGGCTGCCTGCACCCTGGAAGACGCAAAACGGCTCGCGGCCTCATCCGAGCGAGCATTCCGCAAATGGTCCAAGACCGGACCGACCGAGCGGCGTCGTCTCCTGCTCGCAGCAGCGGATGTCCTCGAGGCCAAGATGTCGGAATTCTGCCGGATCATGGCTGAGGAAATTGGCGCATCGCAGCTCTGGGCGCAGTTCAACGTAGGTGCATCGGCGAATCTGCTGCGCGAGGCTGCAGCGCTCACTACTCAAATCAAGGGTGAGACGATTCCAACCGATAAGCTTGGCGCTTTCTCGTTGACGCTTCGCCAGCCGGTGGGCACCGTGCTGAGCATTGTGCCGTGGAATGGGCCGGTGATCCTGGGGGCTCGCGCTATCGCGTATCCGCTGGCGTGCGGCAATACCGTGATCTTCAAAGGCTCGGAAAACAGTCCTCGCACTCATGCCCTTGTGGCCGATGCCTTCATTGAGGCAGGCCTGCCGGCGGGTGTGCTCAATTTCCTGATTACCGCGCCCGAAGACGCATCGGCTGTCACCGAAGCGTTGGTGGCCCACGATACCGTGCGCCGGGTCAACTTCACGGGCTCCACCAAGGTCGGCCGCATGATCGCCGAAACCTGTGCGTCCCATCTCAAGCGCTGTTTGTTGGAGTTGGGTGGCAAGGCTCCTTTCGTAGTGCTGGAGGATGCCGATATCGACGGCGCAGTGAATGCCGCAGTATTCGGCTCGTTCCTGTATCAAGGGCAAATCTGCATGTCGACCGAGCGTTTCGTGGTCGATCAGCGTGTTGCCGACGAATTCGTGAGTAAGTTTTCCGAGCGAATCGGCAAACTGGAGCTTGGCGACCCCACCGCATCTCCGACCTGCGTAGTCGGACCGGTCATCGCCCAGGGCTCGGTAAAGCGGATCAACCATCTGATCGAAGATGCGCTCGGCAAAGGGGCTGTCATCGCCGCGGGCGGTATCGCCGACAGTGCCTTGATGCAGCCCACGCTAGTCGACCGCGTGACCAAGGACATGGAAATCTACGACGAGGAAACCTTTGGTCCTATTACCACGATCGTTCGTGTCGACGGGGCAGAGGAGGCGTTGGAAGTGGCCAATGACACGGCTTATGGCCTCTCATCTGCAATTTTCAGCGCCAATGTCTCCAAAGCGCTTGAGCTGGCAAGTCGGTTGGATGCAGGTTGTGTCCACATCAACGGCGCCACCGTACAAAACGAAGCGCAGGCCCCCTATGGTGGTATGAAGCAGAGTGGATACGGCCGTTTCGATGGAAGCGCTGTGATTGACGAGTTCACAGAAATCAAGTGGGTCACTGTTGAGCCATCTGATCAGCCTTATCCCTTCTGATGTTTCGGGGCCGGCGGAGCAAGTGGATTCGCCGGTTCACGCGCGTTCGCATCATTTCTCCCAGATGATCGTAAAACGCTCGGATCCACGGCCAAGCGCGTCTTGCCGCGAAAGTGTTGCACGCGTGATAACAAATTGTAGCGGTGCGCGGTCGCCGGCTTTGTGTACGAGCAGGAAAAACGCGCGCTGATCTGACAATCGCCGTGGCCGCAGCTGTTGGCTTCAATGGCTGCTGTGGCGAGTAGTGACAAAGCGGTTGAGCAAGCGGTGCACCATGAACACGACGAACAGGGTCAACAGCACCGAGACACACACCGAACTCAGCCGGTAGAGGGTCGCAAATATGATGTCGTGGCTGGGCGTAAGCGACTGGCCGAACAGGATGGCCAGGGTGGTCAAAGCGCCGAAGCCGACGCCGGGCACCCCCTTTTCCAGCATGTGCCAGCGCGCGCAGACCATGGCGGCGATCCATAGCAGCAGGGCGACCAGCGGCAGTAGGTCGTGGTGATCATAGAGCAGCAGCATGATCAGCAGGGCAATCACGCAGCCGAGCAGGGTGCCATGCGCACGGGTACGGCCGGCGAAGCGTGAGCCGTTCCAGTGCATGGGAAACAACAGCAGGATGCTGGCGACCTGAGCCGACAGCGAGTCCTGCAGATCCAGGCACTGGAATACGCTGAACGACAGCGTCGCCACCGTTGCCCCGAGCAGTGCCTCGTGGCGCCGACTGGCGCGGTCTTTGGGCGGCGGCGTGCGTGCGGGGCGCGGCTCGCAGTCGGGAAACAGGTAGAACATCAGCACGGCGATCGCTGCGGCCAGCACGATGGCCAGGCCATTGCTCCCAAGCATGGCGATGACGTCGGTGTGCGGGTAGCTGGCGAAGTTCAGCTGGATCGACAGAAATACTGCGCCGAGGGCGCCGAACAGGAAGTTCGGGCCGCTGGCCATCAGCGCGAAACGGTAGAGAAACAGCAAGAACACCAGCGGAATCATCAGCAGCGGTCGGCCGCCGAACAGACCGTAGAGCAACGCGACCTCCAGGCTGACGACCAGTCCCTGGGTGAAGAACTGGCGCATCAGGTGGGCAGTCAGGCGCGGCACCAGGCCGAGCAGTAGCATCGGATAGACGCAGAAGAAGGCACCGTACTGCAGGTCGAACAGCTTGCACAGGACAAAGGCCAGACTGCCGCCAGTGGCGATGCGCAGACACTGGCGCAGGTCGTTCTTGCCCAGTGACAAACGGGGCGCTGTGGCCCTTTCGGCAAGTGTGTGTGCCGCCGCGGAGGGTTCAGTAGACATAGTGCAACCAACTGATCAGGCGGATCTGCAGCGTAGCGGCGAGGTTCACCAGCGGGTTGTCGAAGGGCTTCAGCTGAACCGTGGCCTTAGCCCCGGTGGGCAGCAGGAACGGCAGCTCTTCATCGAGTGCCAGGTGCACGCGTTGTCGTTGCGCGTCGCGAACCCAGCGCTCGGATTGCGCGGGCGTTGCCAGCTCGCCGTTGGCATCGATCTGGCCTTCCCGGACTCCGGCGTCGAAATGACTGACCCGGGCGCTGAACAGCTCGCCTGGACGGGCGTCGAATACGACCACGGCTGGGGTGTCGACGCCGATGTAGCGCAGGGACTTCTCGCGGAAGTCGGCGATGATGTCCAGGCGGTCCTCGACCAGAGCGGCCACCGGCGTTCCTGCCGCGACGAAGGTGCCGGGGGTGAGCTGCAGGTTGCTGAGCACGCCGCCACGTTCGGCGCGAACCTCGCTGTAGTCCCGCTGCAGGTGCGCCCGGAGCAGTGCATTGCGGGCTTGGCGTAGCCGTAGATTGGCACCGTCGGCGCCGCCGCGACGGGCCTGCAGTTCACGGACTCTGGCCTGCGCCGTACGCAGTTGGGCCTGGGCCATCAGATGCTGCGCTTCGGCCGCATCGTAGGCCTGGCGCGAGACATGCTGGCGTTCGAGCAGGCGCGACAGGCGTAGGGCCTGAGCGCCCGACTCGTTCGACTTGGCTTGGGCCGCGCTGACCTCGGCACGGGCGGCGGCCAGCAGGGCATCGAGTTCAGTGTTGTCCTGGTGTGCCTGTTCGAGCGCCAACTCGGCCCGCTGCACCTCCAGCTCGAATGGCTGCGGATCGAGGCGAAACAGTAACTGGCCAGGTTGTACGTACTGGTTATTGCTCACCGCCAGCTCACTGACCTGGCCTGCGACCCGCGGCGCGACCTTCAGTACCGGTCGGGTCAACTGCGCCTGTGGTGTCAACGGCATGCTCAGGTCGGCGGTTAGGAAGTAGATGAAGCAACAGGCTAGGGCCGAGATAGCGATTTGAACCCAGCGGGCAAATCGTTGATCGGGAGTCATGAATACCTCGGTTAAGCAAAGCGTCGGGGGACGGGCGCACGCTGGAAAGTCCGGGCCGGCCCGCGAAGGCGGCAGTATATTTCCCATGCTTTCATGCAAAAATAGCCGTCTTATGCAAAGAACACTTACTAAATAGGTAACAGTCAGATGGATGTTTTTCAGGCAATGCGGGTGTTTACTCGCGTGGTGGACGCGGGCACCTTCACGGCTGCTGCACAGACGCTGGGCTTGTCCACCGCGCAGGTGTCGCGGCAGGTGTCCGAACTCGAAAGTCATCTGCAGGCACGCCTACTGCAACGTACCACCCGCCGGCTGGGGCTGACCGAGGTAGGCAGCCGTTACCTGGAGCGCTGTCGGCATATTCTCAGCGAGCTGGAAGACGCTGGCGCCGAGGCCGGTGGTGCCTACCTGATGCCCAGGGGGCGCCTGCGGGTGCACGCGATCACCGGTTTGGGCACCCATCTACTTGCACCCTTGGCCGCCCGCTATAGCGAGCTCTACCCGGAAGTGAACCTTGAGCTGACGCTCTCCCAGCGCCACCCTGACCTGCTCGAGGAGGGGCAGGATGTGGTCATTACTCTGGCCCGGGAGTTGCCCGACTCCGAACTGGTCGCTCAACTGCTCGGCACTACCTACAGCGTGGTCTGTGCGGCGCCGAGCTACCTGGGGCAGCACGGTATTCCGATGACTCTCGACGAGCTGAGCCAGCATCGCTGCCTGCGCCTGCTCGACCCGGTTTTTGGCGACAGCTGGACCTTTACCGACAACGGCGTCGAGCGGGCGATCCGTCTGGGAGAAACATTTCAGGTCAACGTCGCCGAGGCGATGGCCCAGGCGGCAGGAGAGGGTATGGGTATTTGCGTACTGCCGGACCTGATAGCGGCCAAGGCCTTCGCACAGGGCCGACTGGTACGCCTGCTGGCCGAACATCGCCTGCACGAGCGGGGTATCTATGCGCTGTACCCGTCGCGGCGCTTTCTCGATGCCAAGGTGAGAACCTGGGTGGAGTTCCTCAAGGAGCAATTACCCCTGGTATTCCGCGGTAATCGAACCCTGGTGGAAAACCCCACCTATTGGGCGTGACCCTGGGAGCAAACCGGTGTGGCCAGGGTTGATGCCCTGTCGCTTAGCGCTCTTCGATTATTACGCTAAAGGCAAAACTACCTTGCCTGGAGTTCGCTGTTTCTTGCCGGAACCACTCCTTAAGCTGATGCTCATCGAGTCATTACGAGGTGCAGCATGAAAGCAAGATACTGGATGATCGGCGTGACACTTGTCGCTCAGTGGGCAGTCGCCGACGATGCGCAGCCATACCATTATGGCCAGGCCATGGATGTCGCCAGGGTCATTTCGATCGAGATGCCTCAGGGCTGTGAGGTGGGCGAGGCGACCATGGTCTATGAGGATTCACACGGCGAGATCCATACCCTGGTGTATCTGCGCCAGGGCGAGAGCTGCGTGTATTGAGTCCGTCGCAGGACTCGGCAGTCAGCCCGATCCCTCATGGCAGGCAATGGGCTGTCAGGCACTTCGGGCGCCGTCAGTCCGCAAATAGCTCGAACATCAGTTGCCTGAGCCAGCGGTTGGCGGAGTCTCGGTGATACTTGGCGTGCCAGAACAGGTTGATATCGATTTCCGGTAGCTGCACGGGGTGGGGCAGGGCCACCAAACCGAAGGGCTGGACGCAGCACTCGGCAAAGCGCTCGGGTACCGTGGCCAGCAGATCGGTGCGCTGGAGAATATGGCCCACAGCGACGAAGTGCGGCACTTCGAGACGGATGTCCCGCTCTATCCCCAGACGCGCCATGTGTGCGTCCACTTCGCCGTGGCCGGTGGTGGCGGCGATGACCCGCACATGACCGTGAGCGCAGAAGCGCTCCAGCGTGAGCGGCTCGCTGGTGACGGGGTGGTCCTTGCGACACATGCATACGTAACGATGATGGAACAGACGGCGAGTGAAGAAGCCTGCCTGCAGGTGTGGCAGCAGGCCTACGGCGAGGTCGACGGTGCCGCTCTGCAGCGCCTCGATCAGGGATACGGAGGTGTTGCGCACGGTACTGATGCGGCAGCCTGGTGCCAGGCGGGAGAGGGCATCCATCAGGCGCGGGGTGAAGTAGATTTCACCGATATCGGTCATCGCGATGGTGAAGGTGCGTTCGCTGGTTAGCGGGTCGAAACTGTCTTGGCGACTCAGCGCCTCGCGCAGGGTATGGATGGCCAGCGACACTGGCTCAGCAAGTTGCTGGGCGTAGGGGGTAGGCTCCATACCCTGATAGGTACGCACGAACAGGTCGTCCTGCAGGGCTGTACGCAGGCGCCTGAGGGCGTTGCTCACGGTGGGCTGGGTCAGACCCAGGCTTTCCGCGGCGGTGGAGACGCGGCGGTCGATCAGCAACTGGTTGAACACCACTAGCAGGTTCAGATCCAGGTCGCGCAGGTCCATGGTCTGCCTCATAGGTTGGTAGGAATATTCAGGTTTGAAATAGTTTGTATGCAGGCTGCGGTATTTATCAATATTTCTCGTGCGCCCATGATGACTTCACTCCAACAACAACATCATGGGTACAAACATGATCACCAAGCCTGCCCTGCGTATCGGCATCATCGGCGGCGGTATTTCCGGCGTCGCCCTGGCACTGGATCTGTGCCGCCATTCCCATCTCGACGTCCAGCTCTTCGAATCCGCACCGGCCTTCGGTGAGGTGGGAGCGGGCGTTTCCTTCGGTGCTAACGCGGTGCGAGCCATTGCCGGTCTCGGCATTGCAGAGCCTTACGCCCAGGTTGCCGATCGCACCCCCGAGCCCTGGCAGGACGTGTGGTTCGAATGGCGCCGCAGCGTCGACGCCGGTTACATTGGCGCGAGCGTGGCTCCTGGCGTGGGGCAGTCTTCGGTGCACCGGGCGGATTTCCTCGACGTGCTCGCCAGCCGACTGCCGGAGGGCATTGCCCGATTCAATAAGCGCGCCGTGGGCGTGGAGCAGCACGGCGATGAGGCCTGTGTGCGCTTTACCGACGGTAGTGAATATCGCGGTGACTTGCTGATCGCCGCCGATGGCATCAAATCGGCTATTCGTGGCCATGTCCTCGAGGGTATCGGGGCCCCGCCCGCCGTGCCGCGCTTCAGTGGTACCTGCGCCTACCGTGGCATGATCGATAGCCTGCACCTGCGCGAGGCCTACCGTGCCGCTGGCGTTGACGAGCACTTGGTGGACGTGCCGCAGATGTACCTGGGCCTGGATGGCCACATCCTTACCTTTCCGGTTAAGCGGGGGCGCATCATCAACGTGGTGGCCTTCGTATCTGACCGCAGTCAGCCCGCGCCCACCTGGCCCGAGAATTCGCCCTGGGTTCGTCAGGCCAGCCAGCGTGAGATGCTCGACGCCTTCGTCGGCTGGGGCGATGCTGCGCGAATCCTGCTGGAGTGCATTCCCTCGCCAACCTACTGGGCTCTGCACGACCTCGCCGAGCTACCTGGTTATGTCCACGGCCGTGTGGCGCTGATCGGCGATGCCGCCCACGCGATGCTGCCGCACCAGGGCGCCGGGGCAGGGCAGGGGCTCGAGGACGCCTACTTCCTCGCCCGCCTGCTGGGAGATGTTCAGGTGAGTCGCGGCAACCTCGATGAGTTGCTGGCTGCCTACGACGCCTTGCGCCGCCCGCGTGCCTGCCGCGTGCAGCGTACCTCCTGGGAAGCCGGTGAACTTTACGAACTGCGTGACCCGGCAGTGGGTGATGACAAACAGGCGCTGGGAGCTACCTTGGCTAGCCGCTTCGACTGGTTGTGGAACCACGACCTCGACGCTGACGTGCGAGATGCCCGCGCTCGACTAGGTTGGACAGCCCTGAGCCACTGCGCCTAGTTGCGCGTCGTTCTACCGGAATCGGCCTCGATGCCGGTTCCGGCTCTATAACAATGACAAGAAGAGCTATGCCATGCGTGATATCGACGTTTCCGCCCTGCTTGACGGGGCCCGCTTCAATACCTTTCACGGGCGCGTGCTGTTCTGGTGCGCGCTGATCATTATCTTCGATGGCTATGATCTGGTTATCTACGGCGTGGTGCTGCCGTCGCTGATGCAAGCCTGGAACCTCTCTGCGCTGCAGGCCGGTCTGCTAGGCAGCTGCGCATTGGTGGGCATGATGCTCGGTGCACTGTTCTTCGGCCCACTGTCGGACCGGATCGGGCGCCGCAAGACCATCATGACCTGTGTGGTCCTGTTCAGCGGTTTTACCGTGATCAACGGATTCGCGCGCACTCCCGAGGAGTTTGCCATTTGCCGCTTTTTCGCCGGGCTTGGTATCGGTGGGGTGATGCCCAATGTGGTGGCGCTGATGAACGAGTACGCGCCGAAGAAAATCCGCAGCACCCTGGTGGCGATCATGTTCAGCGGTTACTCGGTGGGGGGCATGCTCTCTGCGGGTCTGGGCATGGCGTTGATGCCCAGCTGGGGCTGGCAATCGGTGTTCTTCGTGGCGGTTGTACCGCTGCTGGTGCTGCCGTTGCTGGTGCGCCAGCTGCCGGAGTCGTTGAACTTCCTGCTGCGCCAGGGGGAGGTCGAACGCGCCAAAGAGCTGCTGGCCAGGGCAGAGCCCGACTACGTGCCCAAAATGCACGACCGGCTCAATCTGGCAAAGGGGCAGGCGGGCAAGGTGGCCATCTCCCAGTTGTTCCAGGATGGTCGCGCACTGAAAACGCTGATGCTCTGGGTGGCCTTCTTCTGCTGCCTGCTGATGGTCTACGCCCTGAGTTCCTGGCTGCCGAAGCTTATGAACGCTGCCGGCTACGGCCTCAACTCCAGCCTGGCGTTCCTGCTGGTGCTGAACTTCGGCGCCATCTTCGGGGCAATCGGCGGCGGCTGGCTGGGAGATCGCATAGGCCTGGGTCGGGTACTCCTGGCGTTCTTCGCCACCGGTGCGCTGTCGCTGAGTCTATTGGCGCTGAAGTCACCGCTGCCGGTGCTCTACCTGCTGATCGGCGTGGCCGGGGCCTGCACTATCGGTACGCAGATCCTCGCCAATGCCTGCGCCGTGCAATTTTACCCCGCGCATATCCGCTCCACTGGTCTGGGCTGGGCGATGGGAATTGGCCGTATTGGCGCCATCATCGGCCCGTTGCTGGGCGGAGCTTTGCACGCCGCGCAACTGCCGTTGCAGGCGAGCTTTCTGGCGTTCGCGCTGCCGGGGCTGGTGGGCGCCGCCGCCATTATGGGTTTTCTCTGGCACCGGCCGGGTCAGGTCTGCACGCTGATGGAGAAACCTCTGGAATCGACTGCCGGCTGATCCACTGCTATCAGGAACTGAGCACCGCACCCATGTCGGGTGTGGTGCTCTGGTTGACCGCTCGCAACCGGCATATGGAACCACCATGGTCTCGGCTGCTATAGATGCCGATCCGCTGTGCGTAGTCGGATCCTAGGCTAGGCGTTGGATCATGAGAAAGCCTTGAGACTCGAAGCGGCTGCCAACTCGATGGTTAGCAGGTGCTGAGGCGCCGGTCATCACATCCATACTTTTCAATGAACGTGACGGTTGCGCTGCACGTAGCCGTACTGACAGATCTTGAGCAGATTAGCCGGATCATAATCAGGACGCCCCGTACGATGAGACCGGGCCTTGTCGAACCCCAACGCCTGAAGATCGCAGCCTGCGAAATGGGTGGGTGAAGTCCTGCACGGGATTATCAAAGCACAGAGAGTCATCGCTGCCGGCCACCAGTTCTTCACTGCCGCGAACATCGAGAGGCTGGTACATCTCGGAGCCAAGTACAGCACGAAGGCTGCAATGATCGACGATCTTCGAGACGGTCGCTGAAGACCAGTAAGACCAAGACCTCAGCGATTTCGGACGCATCTCCCGTGATGACTTTTTCAATGACGACGGAAGCGCGACCTCCTGATTTCTTGCTGGCGCAGAAACGCGCCAGCAAGCAGATGGCATGTCCGCGAGTCGAGGTCGAGCATGCGCTGGTTGCATAACTCACCCATCACCTGAGCCAAGGAAAATTTTCTCGTTCTCAAGCTATGCGCGATGGCTAAACAAGTGTGTGTTTAATGGGCGTCTAACGTCTGATTGGAAGGCTTTTCACCGAGTGTGCCCGTTGTTCGTCCAGCGAGTTGTAGTACGTATTTTGGGTAGTGCTGAGACTATTGTGACGAAGGTCAGCCTGGAGGTCCTTCATCTCTCGATATGGTGCATCAAAGGTTGCGGAGGTGTGGCGTAACCAATGCAGTGAAGCTGAACGCAACTGGTCTATTTCGTCATCGCTCCAGCCTTCCTCAGCCATACGCCCCATAGCGCGATCAAATAGCCCTTGGAGCAGCAGGCGAATATGTCGATCAGATAGCCCACCACGCCCCTTCAGGGAACTGATCAACGGTGTTTTCTCGTGGGCAGATGGCTGGGGGGAGAGCTGTAAATGCTGGCGATAGCGTATCAGGTAGTTCTGGATGTATTCGTCGCGGATGCTGATCTTGGCGGCCTTGTTGCCTTTGCCCACCACATGAAACCACCAGTTGCCCATGCTATCGCGGCGGATGTCGCCCATGGTAGGCGTCCAGTTGTCACGCCCGACCAGATCGGAGACTCGCAGGTACATGGAGAACAGAGTCGCAACGATGAACAGAGTGCGTTCGTGTGTCGGGTCGGTCGCGGCCATCTGCTCGGCAGTCTCGATCACGTAGCTCCACTGCAGCGGAGTCAGGGAACGTGACGCCACATCCAAGGTGTTGCGTTGCTTGTAGATGGATTTCTGTTTTACCGCCCGGAAGGGGTTCACCTCGGTGAGACCCTCATCAATCGCGTGTTGGAAGAAGCTGCCGCAGACTGCGAATACCTGAGCCACCGATCCCTGGGACAAGCGGTAGGGACGGGAGGGAAGGGCGGCAACGGCCTCTTCGGCAATCTTGCGTTCGCGCTTGGCCACAGTGTGACTGAAAGGTCGCCATTGCAAATTGACGATGTAGGTGTCCGTGTCGAGCTTCTTGCGACCACCCACGCGCAGGAAGCGGGACTTTACGACCGGACCTATCCAGTCGGCGGGCGGGTTGAGGCAGAACTCCATGAAGGCCTCGGCGTCCCGGCGACGCAGTTCAACAAGGGGCTTGACAGCCACCAGTAGGGACCAGAGCAGCAGCCGCTCGACGTGGGTTCGATAGGAGTTGAACGTGGCTTCGTTGCCGGCGTAGGACTTCAGAAATCCCCGAACGGCGCGATAGCCCTCGACGGCCTGGAGCTCATCGGCACAACCATGGAGGAAGTCCCGAACCGCTGGAAGCTCGCCATTGAGGTGAAGAAAGTTGAGTTCGTGGAAGCGATCAAAGGTCTCGAAAAGCGGCTGGGGATGCTGCGACATGAAGTGGTTCAACCTGGGCGAATGCGTCTATATCGGTCTTTCAGCGTAGTATAGAGCAATATCCGGGTCTGGTGATTATCGGATATTGCTTAGATTTCTCCGATCAATCCTCGCTGTCCTTCTTAAAATCTGTAACCCCATGATCCTTACAAATAATACGTTTAATAACATGCAGTTACGATTGGAGTCGGATTTTTAAATGGGAGAAATGAGTCTGCCGGGCGTCCCGCCAGAGAAGCTTATAGGCCAGGAATTTAAGCTAGCGGGGAACGCTCTATCAACCATAATACCTTCCATAGGTATAAGCCAAGCTGAAAATGCCTAGATATTTCTGCAACTCGGCAGGGCGGAAGCTTTGCGCACGAATCTTTGCGCCGCTTTCTTTCAAAAAACGCATACTGCCACCAAGCAGGATATTCCAGTGCTCACCGCCTTTGTCTGTAGAAGTAATGCTTGCATGAGCTTTCATAAGCGCTTCTTTAACAATGCTTCGTATTTGTCGCACGGAAAGACCGGGGCGCCCGTGACTAGCCTCCAAGATAGGGATTTCTTCGTTCTGCTCTGGGAACGGGGGTAGTCCTCGGCTTTTTCGATAGCGTCTCAAGTAGGGCAGGAACTCTGGAGTGACTTCAACTTTCCTTAGCAGCCGACCTGGCGCCTCTAGTATCAACCACCATCTGGCATCGTCTAGAACAAAGCAATTCATGCATGGGCAGTAGTTATCAGCATTTGCAAGGTCTGCAGCATGCAAACACATAAGAGTCGTTGCTGCTATTATAAAAAGAGCACGCTCACCAGCAGGATCACCCAGCGCATGAAATTCTAGCGCTTGCAGAACCTGACCTAATTGCTCGGAAGTTAAATATCGTTCCACAGGGTAAGTAGCGCGCATTCCTCTTCCATAGAAAGTTCGTGATGATATAGCTGGATTTATCGCTATCACATCTTCCTCGCAGAGAAAACCATAAAATGAACTACAAACGCTACGAATGAAACGCAAGGTTTCCACTTTAGGGCTGCGCGCCCCTACATCTTTAGATGCTCGAATATTGAAAGGCCGCCATGATTCATTGAAAACCGAATTACCATCGACTTGAGCGAATCTAGCGGTTGTAGAAAATCCAACCCAATTTGAAGGTGGCATCTTGCAAAAAGTAATAAAATTCGTAAACGTCTCTTTATCTAGTGTCAGTACAGTTTTTTCGGCGACAATCCAGCTCCATAGGAGCAAACGTTCAACGAATGTTCGGTAATTATTAAAGGTTCCAAGCGGGTGACTATGATATGCAAGAAAGCGGATAGCGCATTTTAAGTCCGTTTCTACATCAAGATTAGCGGAGAGACTACTGAGGAAGGCTTCGATGCAGGGGTAGCGAGCGTAGTACAGCCCGAGATCGAGAGACATACTTTCGGGACCAGCAAGGACAGGCCGAGGGTCTATGACTTTTGACATTGACGATCCCATTGGTCTAAAAGGAAGTCACGAGTACTCTTGAAAAATAGCACAGTATTTAGTCTTCTTTTTAGGCTTTTTAAACAGGCAAAAGCCTCATCAGGATTCTCCTTTTTTAACCGTTAACGAGGGGGGGCAAGGGAAACCTTGACAGCGGAGAATGCTGCATCTCACTGATATCTTGGTATTTTTTTTAATCAGTCATTTTCTACTTTTTCATCAGGCGTCACATTACGGGTTTTAAACGGTGCCTTCGATACAGGTCCGTAATGATGATTTAACATAATATACATTATGCGAAGTAATTGACATTGATCCAGCAACAAGCACACTTCTTTGTTTGCCAGTAATCAGGCTTCCAGAAAGCCACACTGCAACGCGTGCAGTTGGTGTGGCGAACAAGCCCACCGTCTAGAATCCGCGCAGTTGATTCTTGCCGTAAGGCTGTCTTTTTAACCTTCATCGCGAGCATCGCGGTGATGCACAGCTTCTTAGCTTATTCCACAATATTATTAGCTATTTCATTGATATAGCTCTTATCGATCATCAGAATGGCGCGCCTCGGTAATCCCGATTCCATGCGGCCTGCTTGCTGCACATATAGATTTTTGGAGGCCGCATGTCCGTCACTCGCCAGATCCTGCTTGCCCTTGTGTTCGGCATCCTTACCGGTCTTGTACTGAATACCAGCGCCGGTGCATTGCCTGAAGGCAGCGTGATCTGGCTGGACGCTAATTTATTGACCCCTGTGGGCAATATCTTCCTGCGCCTGTTGCAGTTCGTGGTCGTACCCATGGTGTTCGGCGCTTTGATCCTGAGCCTAACTAACCGCGAGCATGGTGCCGCTGTTGGTCGTCATGCCGGTCGCTTGCTGGTGGGCTATGTGTTGACCAGTGCCATAGCGCTGGCGCTGGGCATGCTGGTGGCGCAATGGTTGAGTCCAGGTAGCGGAGCCGAGAGCCTCGTCAGCCAGGCACCTGAAAGCCGTCAGGCCGACAGCCTCAGCCAATGGTTAGTCGCGTTGGTGCCGAACAACCCGTTTACGGCCTTGAGCAGTGGCGGTCTGTTGCAGGTTATCTTCGCCGCTGCGCTGATCGGCATCGCCATGCGTGCGTTGCCGGCGGACAGCGCGCCGTTACGCCGGTTGATTGAGAGTGGCTACACCGTCACCCTCAAGGTGTTGGAGTTCGTACTCAAATTGGCACCTTATGGGGTGTTTGCCTTGATCACTTCGGTGATTGCCAGCCAGGGGCTGGACTTGCTCTTGCGTCTTGGTATGTACGTGGTTGGCCTGACGCTGGCTCTGGCACTGATGGCGGCTCTCTATCTGCTACTGCTGGGCATCACTGGCGCACGTCCGCTGGCGTTCGTAAAGCATTTTGGTCAGAGCTTGGGCTTCGCTTTTGGTACCGCTAGCTCAGGTGCGACGCTTCCTTTGGCCCTTGGCAACGCACGCAGCTACGGTATGAGTGAATCCTTAGCCAGCTTTGCCCTGCCCTTTGGCACCGCCCTTAAGCGCGATGGAGCAGCCGTACTGCAGGGCTTTAATGCGTTATTCGTCGCCCAGCTTTTCAACATCGACATCACCACCTCGCTGTTGATCACGGTGTTTACCACCGGCCTGCTAGTCAGCTTTTCCACCGCTGGTGTGCCGGGTGCCGGGCTGGTGGCCATGACGACAGTACTGGGGGCCGCCGGCCTGCCGCTGGAAGGCGTCGCAGTTGTTGCAGGTGTTGACCGCTTTACTGATGGTCTGCGGACCGCCCTCAACGTGATGGGTAACTGTGCCAACGCCGCATTGCTTGAACGGCTGGATGGAGATCGTGCAGTGCCGCCGCCCGTGCTCAATGATGAGGGCGAACGCTCTGCGGTTTGAGGGGGCTAATCGGCTGGGACAAAGCGCTTCAGTGCGATGAGGCCGAGAGCCGGCTCAACAGGTTAAGGCCTAAACATAAAGCCGCTGGATGAACGGATTCATCCAGCGGCTCGTAAGTGTTGCATGCCCTACCCGACCACCGCGTTGAACCTGATGACGCGGCCAGTGGCGATTAAACCTGCAACATCACTCGGCCACGACTCGGGCACGTTTCCATATAGCGATGCGCTTCGCTCACGTCGTCGAAGTTGAACACCTTGTCGATCAGTGGCCTGATCAAACCATCTGTTGTCAGCTGATTGATACCCTGCACCGCCTTGGCTACGGCAGCCTGGTCTTGCGGGATATTCAGCTCTTCTTTGCCGGTGAAGTTGCCGATGCAGTGCACGAAGAACTGAATATTTTTCTGGAATGCTGCGCAGGCTGGAAATGGCGTTTCATTGCCGCCTTGCAGATCAAACAGGATCAGCCGCCCACGTGGCGCGATGGCGTCGCCCAGCAGGCACATTTGCGGGCCGCCCAACGCATCCATCACCACATTGACGCCCTGGCCATCGGTGAGTTTGCTGACGCGGCTAACCAGGTCCTGCTCCTCTGTGAGGATGATGTGATCAGCGCCCAACTGTTTAAGAAACTCGCTGTCCTCGGCATAGGCCGTCGCGGCGATAACCGTGGCACCTAGGGCTTTGCCCATTTGCACAATATATGGGCCCCAGCAGCGACTGGCGGCGGTTACCAACACGGTTTCGCCTGGCTGCAAATGTGCCAACTCGACAAACCCGAACCAGCCGACCATTGAAGGTAAATAGTGCACGGCCGCCTGTTGCGCGGTCAGGTTTTCTGGGTAGCGAGCCACAGAGCTGCGCGGTAAAACCACGTGCTCGGCGTAACTGGGGTAATGATTGGCGCTGTGCCCCGGGAAGCTGGCAACCCGATCACCCACGGCCAGATCAGTGACCCCGTCACCGAGCGCCAGTACCACACCGGCTACTTCATGGCCGAGGCTGGCAGGCAGCTGGGCCAAGGTGGGTGCAAGGTTCTGCCGCCAGAGTACGTCGTGCCAGCTGACGCCCACGGCTTCAACACCGATCAGCACTTCACCCACTGCAGGTACAGGGACGTTACGCTCTTCGATCTTGAGGACATCGGCCTCACCAAACTCATGGAAACGCACTATGCGGGACATCGCAAACCTCTTCGGTTGACCCATTCAGGTCGCGGGGATTGTTCAGGCATTTTGCCCTGAACCTTACCAAGCGACCTCTTATGGCCACGGACTTTATCCGGGCTTTGCCAGCAATTCCACCGCTGGGGGCTGATATTCACCATGCTTGTCGATGATGATGGGCACCAGCCGCTCATTTGCCCGTGCATATTGCCTGTCAACGGCATTCGGCATTAGCCTGACCCGCGCGCAAAACCGCAGCCACTCGACAATGGACACCGGATGAACCGTAACGATCTTCGCCGCGTCGATCTCAACCTGCTGATCGTCTTTGAAACGTTGATGCATGAACGTAGCGTGACCCGTGCGGCGGAAAAGCTGTTTCTTGGCCAGCCGGCCATCAGTGCGGCCCTGGCGCGTTTGCGCAGCCTGTTTGATGACCCGTTGTTCGTGCGTACAGGCCGCAGTATGGAGCCAACGGCACGGGCCATGGAGATCGCCACCCTGCTCTCGCCGGCGCTGGATTCCATCTCCACGGCAGTCAGTCGCGCCGCTGATTTTCACCCCGCCACCAGTAACGCGGTGTTTCGCATCGGGTTGTCGGATGATGTCGAATTCGGCCTGCTGCCGCCGCTGATCAAACGTCTGCGCGCAGAAGCCCCCGGCGTGGTGCTGGTGATTCGTCGTACCAACTACCTGTTGATGCCGGCGCTGCTGGCTTCTGGCGAAATCTCCGTGGGCGTGGCCTACACCGAAGAGTTGCCAGCCAATGCCAAACGCAAAGTGCTGCGCCGCAGCAAGCCGAAGTTGCTGCGCGCAGATTCCGCGCCGGGGCTGCTGAGCCTGGATGACTACTGCTCACGGCCGCATGCGCTGGTGTCTTTTGCCGGCGACCTCAGTGGTTTTATCGATGCGGAGCTGGAGAAGCTTGGCCGCAAGCGCCGGGTGGTACTCGCCCTGCCCCAGTTTAATGGCCTTGGCACCCTCCTCTCCGGCACGGATATTCTCGCCACCGTACCGGATTACACCGCTGCAGCGCTGAGCTCCGCGGGGGGCGTGCGCGCGGAGGAGTTACCCCTTGCGGCGCAAACCTTCGAGCTGCACATGGCCTGGCGTGGAGCCCAGGACAATGATCCTGCCGAACGCTGGTTACGCTCGCGTATCCAGATGTTCTGTGGCGACCCAGATAGCATGGAATAGCCCTGTTACGCTCAGGGCCAGACCTTGTGTACATGTGTGTTTATCGATACAACCCGGCAAACAATCATTCTGGTTGATACATATCTTCGAATTGTTCGATTCGCCGTAATAGAGCCCTCGCCGCAGACTCCGCCTCCTCACAAGACCCAAGGGCGGAGTACACATGGCGCAGACCAATACAAATCACTGGCATTTTCCGCTGACCCTTGTCGCGGTGCTGTTCTTGAGCGCGTGTGGCAAGGCACCGCAAAGCGCACAACAAATGCCGCCTGCCAAAGTCAGTGTGGCGCCAGTAATCGAACAGCCGATAACCGAGTGGGACGAATTCACCGGTCGCCTAGAAGCCCCCGAGTCAGTGGATATTCGCCCACGGGTCTCCGGCCTGGTTGACCGCGTCGCCTTCAATGAAGGCAGTTTGGTGAAAAAAGGCGACCTGCTGTTTCAGATTGACCCGCGCCCCTTCCAGGCGGAGGTCAAACGCCTTGAAGCCCAGTTGCAGCAAGCCCGCGCCAGCTACGCCCGGACCCAAAGCGAAGCCAATCGCGGCGAACGTCTGCGCCACAGCAACGCCATTTCTGCCGAATTAGCCGATGCCCGCGCCAGTGCGGCAGCTGAAGCCAAAGCGGCCGTCGCAGGTATCCAGGCGCAACTCGACAACGCGCGCCTCAACCTCAGTTTTACCCGTGTTACCGCGCCGATTGATGGGCGTGTCAGCCGTGCAGAAATCACCGAAGGCAACCTGGTCAATGCCGGGCAAAGCCACCTAACGACCCTGGTGAGCACGGACAAGGTCTACGCCTATTTCGACGCCGACGAGCGCGTATTCCTTAAATACGTCGAGCTGGCGCGTCAGGCCGGCGCTCAAGCCCGCGATGCCAGTCCGGTCTATCTGGGGCTTTCCAACGAAGACGGCCATCCCCACCTGGGCCAGTTGGATTTTCTCGATAACCAAGTCAACCCGCAAACCGGCACCATCCGTGGCCGTGCGGTCTTCGATAACCACGACGGGCGCTTTACCCCTGGCCTCTACGCACGCCTCAAGCTGGTGGGCAGCAGCCAATACACGGCCGCGCTGATCAAGGACGAAGCCGTCGGCACCGACTTGGGGAAGAAGTTCGTGCTGGTGCTCGATAAGGACAACGCGGTGCAGTACCGGGCGATTGAGCTGGGGCCGAAGCTGGAAGGCCTGCGCATCGTGCGCAGCGGTCTGGCCAAAGGCGAGCAGATCGTGGTCAACGGTTTGCAACGCGCGTTCCCCGGCGCAACGGTCGATCCGCAAAGCGTCCCGATGGCCGATGAGCAGACCCAAGCGCTATTAAGCGAACAACGTCAGGCCATCGAGCGCCATACCCCTCGTGGGCTCACGGTGAAAAACATCTCCGCCAGCCCTGCACCACGCGGATAACAGGTAAAACGACGATGAATTTTTCGCAATTCTTTATTCAGCGGCCGATCTTCGCGGCAGTGCTGTCACTGTTGATCCTGATCGGCGGCGCAATCTCGCTGTTTCAGTTGCCGATCAGCGAATACCCGGAGGTCGTACCGCCCACCGTGGTGGTGCGCGCCAGCTTCCCCGGGGCTAACCCCAAAGTGATCGGTGAAACCGTGGCCTCGCCGCTGGAGCAAGCGATTACCGGCGTGGAAGGCATGCTCTATATGTCGTCCCAAGGCACTGCCGACGGCAAGATGACCCTGACCCTGACCTTCGCCCTGGGTACTGACCTGGACAAAGCCCAGGTGCAGGTGCAGAACCGTGTGACCCGCACCATGCCGACCCTGCCCACTGAAGTACAGCGCCTCGGCGTCACCGTCGACAAGGCCTCGCCGGACCTGACCATGGTGGTGCACCTGACCTCACCGGACGACCGCTACGACATGCTGTATCTGTCCAACTACGCCGCGCTCAACGTAAAGGACGAGTTGGCGCGCCTGGATGGTGTGGGTGATGTGCAGCTGTTTGGTCTGGGTAACTACTCGCTGCGTGTATGGCTGGACCCGAACAAAGTCGCCTCGCGGGGCCTCACCGCCGCGGACGTGGTCAATGCCATCCGCGAGCAAAACCGCCAAGTCGCCGCCGGCTCGCTCGGTGCGCCGCCGTCTGATGCCGGCAATAGCTTCCAGTTGTCGATCAACACCCAGGGCCGTTTGGTATCAGAGGAAGAGTTCGAGAACATCATCATCCGCGCCGGCGAGCACGGCGAAATCACTCGTCTGAAGGACATCGCCCGCATCGAACTGGGCTCCAGCCAATATGCGTTGCGCTCGCTGCTCAACAACAAACCGGCGGTGGCCATTCCGGTGTTCCAACGCCCCGGCTCCAACGCCATTGAGATCTCCGATGCGGTGCGCTCGCGCATGGCCGAGCTGAAACAAAGCTTCCCGCAGGGTGTGGACTTTGAGATCGTCTACGACCCCACCATCTTCGTCCGTGGCTCCATCGAAGCGGTGGTACACACCTTGCTTGAAGCCATCATCCTGGTGGTGCTGGTGGTGATTGTGTTCCTGCAAACCTGGCGCGCCTCGATCATCCCGCTGGCTGCCGTGCCGGTGTCCTTGATCGGCACCTTTGCCGTGATGCACATGTTTGGCTTCTCGCTTAACGCGCTGTCGCTGTTCGGCCTGGTATTGGCCATTGGCATCGTGGTGGACGACGCGATCGTCGTGGTGGAGAACGTCGAGCGCAATATCGGCCTGGGTAAAACCCCGGTGGAAGCCACCCAACAGGCGATGAAAGAAGTCACCGGGCCGATCGTCGCCACGGCCCTGGTGCTCTGCGCGGTGTTTATCCCCACGGCGTTTATTTCCGGGCTTAGCGGGCAGTTCTACCAGCAGTTCGCCCTGACCATCGCGATCTCCACGGTGATCTCGGCGTTTAACTCACTGACCCTGTCCCCTGCCCTGGCCGCTGTGCTGTTGAAAAGCCACGACGCGCCGAAAGACCGTTTCTCCAAGGTGCTCGATAAGCTGTTTGGTGGCTGGTTGTTCACGCCATTTAACCGGGCATTCGAGCGTGCCAGCCATGGCTATGTCGGCACCGTAAAGCGCGTACTGCGCGGCAGCGGTATCGCCCTGTTTATTTATGCCGGGCTGATGGGCCTGACTTACCTGGGCTTCGCCACTACGCCGAGCGGCTTTGTACCGGCGCAGGACAAACAATACCTGGTGGCCTTCGCCCAGTTGCCGGACGCGGCAACCCTGGATCGCACCGAAGCAGTGATTAAAGAGATGTCGGAAATCGCCGGTAAACACCCCGGCGTGGCCAACACCGTGGCCTTCCCCGGTCTGTCGATCAACGGTTTCACCAACAGCCCGAACAGCGGCATCGTCTTCACCCCGCTCAAGGCGTTTGATGAGCGCAGTGACCCGTCGATGAGTGCCAATGCAATTGCCGCAGAGTTGAATGCGCAGTTCAGCGAGATTCAGGACGCCTATATCGCCATCTTCCCGCCACCACCGGTACAGGGCCTGGGCACCATCGGCGGCTTCCGCTTGCAGGTGCAGGACCGCGGCAACCTCGGCTATGACGCGCTGTTTGTACAAACCCAGAATATCATTGCCAAGGCCCGACAACTGCCGGAGTTGAATCCGATGTCGGTGTTCACCAGCTACCAGGTCAACGTGCCGCAGATCGATGCTGCAATTGACCGCGACAAAGCCAAGATTCACGGCGTTGCCATTAGCGACATCTTCGACACCATGCAGATCTACCTGGGGTCGCTGTACGCCAACGATTTCAACCGCTTTGGCCGTACCTATCAGGTCAACGTGCAGGCCGAGCAGCAGTTCCGCCTGGAGCCGGAGCAGATCGGCCAACTCAAGGTGCGCAACAACCGGGGCGAAATGGTGCCGCTGTCGGCCTTCCTCAAGGTCAGCCCGAGCTCCGGCCCGGACCGGGTGATGCACTACAACGGCTTCCTCACGGCTGAGATCAACGGTGCCGCAGCCCCCGGTTACAGTTCCGGTCAGGCTGAGGCGGCGATGGCCAACCTGCTCAAAGAAGAGTTGCCCAAGGGCATGAGTTTCGAGTGGACCGACCTCACCTACCAGCAGATCCTCGCCGGTAACAGCGCGATCTTCGTCTTCCCGCTCTGCGTGCTGCTGGCCTTCCTGGTGCTGGCCGCCCAGTACGAAAGCTGGAGCCTGCCGCTGGCGGTGATTCTGATCGTGCCGATGACGTTGCTGTCGGCCATTACCGGGGTGATTTTGACCGGTGGCGACAACAACATCTTTACCCAGATCGGCCTGATTGTTCTGGTGGGACTGGCCTGTAAAAACGCCATCCTGATCGTCGAATTTGCCAAGGAGAAACAGGAAGAAGGCATGGACCGCGTCGCTGCGGTTCTGGAAGCCTGCCGCCTGCGCCTGCGGCCGATTCTGATGACCAGTTTCGCCTTTATCATGGGTGTGGTGCCGTTGGTGTTGTCCTCGGGCGCGGGCGCGGAAATGCGCCACGCCATGGGGGTGGCGGTATTCAGCGGGATGCTTGGGGTGACCTTCTTCGGCCTGTTGCTGACCCCGTTGTTCTATGTGTTGATTCGCGGTTTCGTAGAGAAACGTGAGGCGCAAAAAGCGGCCAACGTGCAGGAGGTGCAGGGATGAAAGCCTTTGCCCCCGCTCTCTTCGCACTCGCTTTGTCCGCTTGCGCTGTTGGCCCAAACTATCAGACTCCGCAGCCGGCAGCCGTCGCGCTGCACAGCGCACAAGGCAATAACTACGATCGCTCGCACTTTGAAGCCAGTTGGTGGCAGCAGTTCGACGACCCCATCCTCAATCAGTTGGTCGAGCAGTCGCTGCAGGAAAACCGCGAACTACGCGTGGCCTTTGCCCGCTTACGTGCGGCACAAGCTATTCGTGATGACCTCGGCAATGACCAGCTGCCAACTGTCACCAGCCGCACCAGTGGCGAATTTGGTAAAGCACAACAACCAGGGGTTACCGAGCAACGCGTGCGCGGTGAGCGCTACGACCTCGGTCTGGATATGCTCTGGGAACTGGACCTGTTTGGCCGTATCCAGCGCCAACTGGAGGCTAGCGATGCCGAGCTGGAGGTGGCCGAAGCGGATTACCAGCAGCTACAAGTCAGCCTGATCGCCGAGCTGGTAAATGCTTATGGCAGCCTGCGTGGCGCGCAATTGCGCGAGCACATCGCCCGCGCCAACCTGAAAAACCAGCAAGCATCACGCGCACTTACCGAGCAACTGCGTGAGGCGGGTATTGGCAGTCAACTCGATGTGCTGCGTAGCGATGCCCGCCTGGCCGGCACTGAGGCCAGCGTGCCGCAATTGCAGGCGCAGCAGCAGCGTGCGCAGAACCGCATCGCCACCTTGCTCGGCCTGCGCCCGGAACAACTGACGATTGATCTGTCACCACAAGCCCTGCCTGCCATTGCCAAAGCGCTACCCATTGGCGACCCCGGCGAGTTGTTGCGGCGGCGCCCCGATATTCGTGCTGCCGAACGGCAACTGGCCGCCGCTACCGCGACTATCGGCGTGGCCACGGCCGATCTGTTCCCACGGGTGAGCCTGTCGAGCTTCCTGGGTTTTACCGCCGGGCGTGGTTCGCAGTTGGGTTCATCGGCGGCGCAAGCCTGGAGTATTGCCCCGAGCATCAGCTGGGCCGCGTTTGACCTTGGCAGCGTGCGTGCTCGCCTGCGCGGGGCTGAAGCCAACGCCGATGGTGCGCTAGCCAACTATGAACAACAGGTGCTGTTGGCGCTGGAAGAGACGGCCAATGCCTTTAGTGATTACGGCAAACGTCAACAGCGCCTGCTCGCCCTGCTGCGCCAATCCGATGCCAGTCGCGCAGCCGCCGAACAGGCGGCCGTGCGCTACCGCGAAGGTGAAGTGGATTTTCTGGTGCTGCTCGACGCCGAACGTGAACGGCTCAGCGCTGAAGATGCTCAGGCTCAAGCAGAGGTGGAGTTGTATCGCGCGATTGTCGCCATCTACAAGGCGCTCGGCGGTGGTTGGCAACCGGACGCCTAGCACCTAGCAAACGCTCCCAGGTTGGCCTGGCCAACCTTTTTCGCCCCACGGCAGTTGCTCCTTGCCGTGGGGTTTTTTTATTGGTGTTGAGCGGGGTTATATAAAACTAGTGCGAGAAACTGCACTGAATCACTGGGGATGCGCGGCCAGCCTTTTGCATTCGCCAGTTATATGCTCAGTGGTTTGTTGCTTTCTTCTTGGCACTTGGCAGCAGGTGCGAGAACACGGCGTGCAGGTCGTCAGATGCAGTGTCGCCATCCAGGTTGAGCTTGGCGTCAACGCTGTCCATGTGGCGCATCATCAGGTCCACTGCCACCTCGACGTTGCCGGCCTCAATGGCATCAATCACCTTGTCGTGCTCGGCATCGGAGCAATGCGCACGACTGTTGCTTTCATACAAGGCGATGATCAGCGAGGTTTGGGAAATCAGGCTGCGCAAAAAACCCAGCAGGGTCAGGTTGCCGGCAGCTTCTGCAAGCTTGAGGTGGAACTCGCCCGACAGGCGAATGCCCATGCCACGGTCGCCACGGGCAAAACAATCGCGCTCATCAATTACCATCTGCCGCAGCGCCGCGATTTGCTCAGGCTTGGCATTCTTGCAGGCCAGTTCGGTAATTGCGCGTTCGATCATCCGCCGTACATAAAAAATTTGCCGGGCTTCTTCCGCGCCTGGGCTAGCCACCACCGCACCACGGTTAGGACGCAGCAGCACCACGCCCTCATGAGCCAGACGCGATAAAGCACGGCGAATAATGGTGCGGCTTACGCCGAAAATTTCACCGAGCGCCTCTTCGCTGAGCTTGGTGCCAGGCGCCAAGCGCTGCTCAAGAATGGCATCGAATATGTGCGCATAAACGACATCGTCCTGAGTCCCGCTGCGAGTGGTCTTGCCTTCGCGCGTCTGCTTCTTAAGGGGCTGCAATTGTTCGTTCATTGTGGCTCGTGTGGTCGTGGTTCGACGGAGGCTCATGCAACTTTCCCTGCCTGGCGGCCACCTTTGGGCAAGCTGCAGTCAGGAAAAATCAGAAATTAATAGTCTTTTCATTGTACACAATGTGACCAGTTCGTATACATCCACTAAAGCATACCCTGTGTATTAACGTGCACTTATACCTGCTTTTAGAGGTGTTTTTATGGCGATAAACGCGCAATGGCAACGCATTTTTCCGTGACGGGGTTTCCACGTGTCGGGTTAATCGCTGCGCAGTTAAGTCGCAGTTCTGCTGCAACCCTCTTCGACCTGAGCAAATCAAATAGATCACGCCCGCAAAAAATCAGTATCGCGGGGCATAGATCAGGGCATCTGCTAGTCGCGCATCAGCACGACTATCGGGTAAGCCGCGGTAATGGATGGAAACAGTATTTGCTTTTTTTGTATACAACAGCATAATCGGCCTCAGCGTTATTTCTTGACCGTTAGGTCAGCTAAGTGCGCCGAAATATCCAATACACCACCTACCTCAGAAAGTCGCACAGTGCGCAGCACAGGCTTTGGGTGGCACACAACAAAAGATGAGGATTACCCCTGTGGAAAGCGCTAAACAAGAACAATCGGCGACACAGTTGCAAGGCCTGAGCAAACGGGGCCTGCTTGACCGCTTCTTCAAGCTGACCGAACACCGCACCAGCCTCAAAACCGAGGTGATTGCGGGCATAACCACGTTCTTCACCATGGTTTACATCATCTTCGTCAACCCCAGCATCATGGCAATAGCCGGTGTTGACCAGGGGGCTGCTTTTGTCGCGACCTGCGTTGGCGCGGCTCTGGGCTGCTTCCTCATGGGCCTCTATGCCAACTGGCCCGTGGGCCTGGCTCCAGGCATGGGCTTGAACGCGTTCTTTACCTTCACCGTGGTTGGCGACATGGGTTACAGCTGGGAAACCGCACTGGGTGCGGTATTCCTCTCCGGCATCCTGTTTATGATCATGAGTCTGTCGCGCATCCGCGAGTGGCTGCTCAATAGCATCCCCATGAGTCTGCGCTTTGCCATGGGCGCCGGGGTCGGTTTATTCCTCGGGCTGATCGGCCTGAAAACCGCCGGCATCGTCGTCGACAGCCAGGCTACCTTGCTGACCATGGGTAGCTTCGCCAACCCCAATGCGCTGCTGGCCGCCATCTGCTTCCTGCTGATCGCTGTGCTGAGCCACCGCAACGTGTTCGGCGCCATTCTGTTCAGCATGCTGGCCGTCACGGGTATCGGCATGGCCATGGGCATGGTTGAGTACACCGGCATGGTGTCGATGCCGCCAAGCCTGGCCCCGACCTTCCTGGCGATGGATATTGCCGGTGCGTTCCAGGTTTCGATGATCAGCGTGGTGCTGTCGTTCCTTTTTGTGAACATGTTCGACACCGCCGGCACCCTGATGGGCGTTGCTCACCGCGCCAACCTGGTGGATGAGGACGGCAAAATCCAGAACCTGTCGCAGGCGCTGAAAGCCGACAGTACTTCCAGCGTCATCGGCTCGCTGGTTGGTTGCCCGCCTGTTACCAGCTATGTGGAAAGTGCTGCCGGTGTAGCCGCGGGTGGTCGTACTGGGCTGACGGCGGTAACGGTTGGTGTATTGTTTCTGGCGGCGATGTTCTTCGCGCCGCTGGCAGGGATGATCCCGGCCTACGCCACCGCTGGTGCGCTGATTTATGTAGCCATGTTGATGATGAGCGGCATGGCGCACATCGACTGGAAAGACAACACCGACACCATCCCCGCGATCGTTACTGTGGTGATGATGCCGCTGACCTTCTCCATTGCTAACGGGATTGCGCTGGGTTTTCTGACTTATGCAACCCTGAAGCTGTTGACCGGCCAGCGCGATAAGGTATCGATTAGCCTGTACGTACTCTGCGGCATCTTTATTGCCAAGTTCGCTTTCCTGTAAGGTTGGCTGGCTAACACTCAAGCCCCGGCACGCTGTGCTGGGGCTTTTCACATCTGGAGAGTTGCTAATGAACCTGGATACCTGGCTGTTGTTCGCCAGCGCTGCGCTGGTGGTGATTTTGATTCCCGGGCCGCTGTCGTTGCTGATGGTCAGTAACAGCCTGAACTATGGTCTACGCCGCTCGGCCCCGGCTTTTATTGGCGGGGTGTCTGCCTCGCTCTGCCTGTTGAGTGCTTCGGCACTTGGCTTGGGCGCATTGCTGCTGGCCTCCGAGCAGCTGTTCAGCCTGCTGAAAATAGTTGGCGCGCTGTACCTGTTTTATCTCGCCTGGCAAAGCTGGCAAGCCTCACGCCTGGCCGCTAAGCCTGTTGTAGCCGATGAACCGCCAGTCAACCCAAGCTATCGCAGCATGTTTTGGAAAGCTTTTGGCCTGGGAGCCAGCAACCCCAAGGACATCCTGTTCTTTGCCGCCTTCCTGCCGCAGTTCCTCAGCGCTGAACACGCCTTGCCTCAACAACTGCTGGTGATGATCGCCACCTGGGCGGTGCTGGATCTGACCTGCAAGCTGTTCTATGGCCTCGGTGCACAGGGCGCGGCACGTCAGTTGCGCTCGGGCAAGGGGCAGGTGTGGTTCAACCGCATCAGCGCGGCATTATTCGGTGGCGCGGGGGCCGCCTCGCTACTCAGCCGTTAATAGCGCGACTAACCAATGGGCTAAGTTGCCGGCGAAAAAAAGCCCGCAGTGTGTACGGGCTAAGGACTCTTGAATTGAGTCAGAGGGTGACAAGCATTCGGTTCAGCTACCGCGGTAGGTGGAGTAGCTGTAGGGCGAGATCAGCAGTGGCACGTGGTAATGCTCCTGCCCGGCGTCGATGCCAAAGCGCAGCACCACAACATCGAGAAACGCCTGCTCTGGCAATGTGACGCCGCGGGCGCGGTAATAATCGCCGGCGTGGAAGTGCAGCTGGTATACACCACTGCGGTAATCGTCACCTTGCAGTACGGGACCATCACAGCGGCCGTCGTGGTTGGTGACGACAGTGTTGAGCAACTCAAGCTGAGTGCCTGCAACGCGGTACAGCTCGATTTTCAGCTCGCTGCCAGGGCAACCATGGGCAGCATCCAGTACGTGTGTGGTTAATCGTCCCATCGCTTATGGGCACCTGCGTAGATATGCCAACGCAGACACCGCACCTCCTCTACTTTTATTGAATTCGGCAGATTGATCGGGCCAAGCAGCCTCGGCTGAGCTGCAGCATAGCACGCTGAAAACAACAAATAAGACACTTTATTAAAAAACTGTACACAATAAGCCACATGTAATGCCTGTCTATCGCTGCGCAAACGAACCTCAGGCAGCTCATAAGTACCTATGATTACGGCAAATACCAGGCAATAGCTGATGCACTGAGCAGCACCCTAGATAAAGCAGAAGCCATAAAAATAAGTGATTTTTAGATTTACAAGATGCAATGTGTTTTGTATACAATTAGGCCATCACGGTCGCGCAACGGATTTACCCTTGCCCAATGACCGCCACACACAGCAAGAAGGAAGACTGCAGTGAGCGCTGACTACCCACGCGACCTGATCGGTTACGCCAACAACCCGCCCCACCCGCATTGGCCAAATGATGCGCGTATTGCCCTGTCGTTTGTCCTCAACTATGAGGAAGGCGGCGAGCGCAATGTGTTGCACGGCGACAAAGAATCCGAGGCCTTTCTCTCCGAGATGGTCTCCGCTCAGCCGCTGCAAGGTGCACGAAACATGAGCATGGAGTCGCTGTATGAATACGGCAGCCGTGCGGGCGTGTGGCGTTTGCTCAGGCTGTTCCAGAAGCACAATATTCCGCTGACCATCTTTGCCGTGGCCATGGCCGCGCAGCGTCACCCGGAAGTGATCAAGGCCATGGTCGCGGCGGGCTACGAGATTTGCAGCCACGGCTATCGCTGGATCGATTACCAGTACATGGACGAAGCGCAAGAGCGTGAGCACATGCACGAAGCTATTCGCATCCTCACCGAGCTGACCGGTGAGCGCCCAGTTGGCTGGTACACCGGGCGTACCGGTCCGAACACCCGCCGTCTGGTGCGCGAAGAAGGTGGCTTTTTGTATGACAGCGACACCTACGACGATGACCTGCCCTACTGGGACCCTGCCAGCACCGCAGATAAACCGCACCTGGTGATCCCTTACACCCTAGACACCAATGACATGCGCTTCACCCAGGTGCAGGGCTTCAACACCGGCGATGACTTCTTCCATTACCTCAAAGACGCCTTCGATGTGCTCTACGCCGAAGGCGTAGCCGGCGCACCGAAGATGCTCACCATCGGCATGCACTGCCGCCTGCTCGGCCGCCCTGCGCGCATGGCAGCACTGGCACGCTTTATTGAATACGTGCAAAGCCACGAACAGGTCTGGTGCGCTCGTCGCGTCGACATAGCCAAACATTGGCATGCGACCCACCCCTTCACTCAGCCGGCTGGTAAGGAGCTCGCGCAATGAACCGTTTTCAAACCCTGACCCCGTCGAGCCTGAGCCGCGAAGCGTTCGTTAGCACCTTCGCCGACATTTATGAGCACTCGCCCTGGGTCGCCGAACAAGCTTTTGACCTCGGTCAGGACCCTAGCATTGATGAGGTTGACGGCTTGCATCAGCGCATGGCCAACCTGTTGCTCAGCGCCGATCACGCTGCCCAGCTGGCACTGATCAATGCGCACCCGGACCTCGCTGGCAAGGCCGCCGTGCAGGGTGAGTTGACCGCGTCCTCAACATCAGAGCAGGCCGGTGCTGGCATTCACGAATGCACGGCAGAAGAGTTTGTCCGCTTCACCACGCTCAATGATGCCTACAAAGCCAAGTTCGGCTTCCCCTTCATCATGGCGGTGAAAGGCAGCAATCGGCACCAGATCCTCGCGGCGTTCGAGGAGCGTATCCATAACGCCCCGGAGCAAGAGTTCGCCTGCGCACTGGCCGAAATCAACAAGATCGCGCTGTTCCGTCTGCAACAGTTGTAAGCCGTAACATCGAACAAGCTGCGCAGGCATCATGCGGGTTCTGTCAGGTGATTTGCTTACGACAGAGGCCACGCCGACACAAAGCCCACGCTTGGCAACAGGCATGGTTTATACGCAACCGATAAGAAGACCCACATGCGCAATTTGATCATTGAGCCCTTAAGCAAAGAAGCCTTCGCCCCCTTTGGTGATGTCATCGAAACCGCAGGCAGCGAATTTTTCATGATCAACAACGGTTCGACTCGCCGCCATCACAAACTGGCCACGGTTGAAACCGCACAGCCCGACGATAAGGCGATCATCAGCATTTTCAGTGCCGAGCAAGTGCCGATGCCGCTGACTGTGCGCATGCTGGAACGACATCCGCTAGGCAGCCAGGCGTTTATCCCGCTGCTCGGCAACCCCTTTCTGATCGTGGTCGCGCCCGCTGGCGATGCACCTGTATCAGGGTTAGTCCGTGCCTTCCGTAGTAATGGTCGGCAAGGCATCAATTACCATCGCGGCGTTTGGCACCACCCGGTGCTGACGATCGAAAAGCGGGATGACTTCCTGGTGGTTGATCGCAGTGGTTCTGGTAACAACTGCGATGAGCATTTCTTTACCGACGACGAGCTACTGCTCCTCGCCCCCCACCAATAAGAGAAGCCCAGACTGACGGCGTGTCGGTACTGGGAAAGAGGTATTGATTGTGGAAGCACATTTGACTGAGTGGCTAAACCTGAGCATTCGCTGGGTGCATATGATCACCGGCGTGGCCTGGATCGGCGCATCCTTCTACTTCGTCTGGCTGGAGAACAACCTCAACCGCAGCAACCCACGGGATGGCCTGTCCGGCGACTTATGGGCGATCCACGGTGGCGGTATCTACCACCTGGAAAAATACAAACTGGCCCCACCGAAAATGCCGGAGAACCTGCACTGGTTCAAATGGGAAGCCTATTTCACCTGGCTGTCGGGCGTGGCCCTGATGCTGGTGGTGTACTACCTCAACCCAAGCCTGTATCTGGTCAAACCGGGCGTTGATCTGGCGCCAGAACTGGCCATCGTCATCGGCTTCGGCTCGATGATTGCGGGCTATGTGGCCTACCACTTCCTGTGTGATTCGGCCTTGGGCAAGCGCCCGGCGCTGCTCGGTGCGGTGCTGTTCGTCCTGTTGATCGCCGCCGCCTATGCTTTCAGCCAGATCTTCAGCGGCCGTGCAGCCTATATCCATGTCGGCGCAATCATCGGCACCATCATGGTCGGCAACGTGTTCTTCACCATCATGCCGGCCCAGCGCGCGCTGGTTAAAGCCATTGAAGACGGCACCACGCCCGACCCAACCTTGCCCGCCAAAGGCCTGTTACGTTCGCGCCACAACAACTACTTCACCTTGCCGGTGCTGTTCATCATGATCAGCAACCACTTCCCGAGCACCTACGGTAGCCAGTACAACTGGCTGATTCTGGCGGGCATCGCGATTCTGGCGGTATTGGTGCGGCACTACTTCAACACCCGCCATGACAGCAGCAAATACATCTGGACCCTGCCCGCCGCTGCTCTGGGCATGATCTGCCTGGCGTTCGTCACCGGCCCGAGCATGCAAGCCGCCCCGGCATCCGCACCGAAAGCCGCCGCGATCCAGTACGCCCCCGTACCGGCTACCGGCGTCAGTGCCAACCCAGCGGCAAGCAAGGCTGCTGAGCCGTCCGTACCAGCGGCAGCGCCCGCCACTTCGGCTGGCGTTGACTTTGCCAAGGTCAACAGTGTGATTCAGGAACGCTGCAGCGTATGTCACTCGGCGACCCCGAGCAGCCCGCTGTTCAGTGCGGCCCCGTTGGGTTTCATGCTGGATACGCCAGAGCAGATCAAGGGCCAGGCGGCGAAGATCCACGCACAAAGCGTTGCTTCGCAAATCATGCCGCTGGGCAACATGACCCAGATGACCGCTGAAGAACGTGAGTTGATCGGCGCATGGATTGACCAGGGCGCACAGCTCAATTGATCCAGCCGAATGCCGCGCTTATCTGAGCGCGGCATTTGTGCCCCCTCGCAAATAAATCTCCGCCACAGGCATCGCCCTGGCTGCCCCCCTTCCTTGTTTATGTCTGCCGTCTCGCTCGCCTGGCGGCCTACTTACGCTTGCGCCTAAAACAATCGCAGATTGCCGTCAGACGATGACAGGTGAACTGACAGGTCGCCATCAATATCCAACCATCTCACTTATTATTTTGTACACAATCGCAAAATAAATTGTTTTTATAGGTGTGGACAAGTTGCTATAGTCGAAGCGTTATGACCACGCAGACACCTTTCAACTGCGTGCAGAACAGAGGCGCCGTGAAGCCTCGCAAGCCCATGACCGTATAAAAACAAATGGCAGGCTCTGATATGACCACGACTAATACCGCAAGCGCCGCAGCTCCGTCTGCTGGTAGCCACGACCTGATCTACCAGCTGGATGATCGCCCCTCCTTTGGCCCTTCTCTGTTTGCTGCGCTGCAACACGTGCTGGCGAGTTTCGTCGGTGTCATCACCCCCACCCTAATTGTTGGCAACGTACTCGGCCTCGGTGCTTATGTGCCTTATCTGGTGAGCATGGCGCTGTTTGTTTCCGGCCTTGGCACCTTTGTCCAAGCCAAGCGTATTGGCCCGATCGGTTCAGGGTTGCTGTGCCTGCAAGGCACCAGCTTTGCCTTCCTAAGTGCCATTCTCAGCGCCGGGATGATCGTTAAATCGCGTGGCGGCAGCCCCGAGGAGATTCTCTCGACCCTGTTTGGCGTGTGCTTTTGCGCGGCATTCGTTGAAATTGCCTTTAGCCAGGTGATGACCAAGTTGCGCAAAATCGTCACCCCGGTGGTGACCGGCACGATTATTTGCCTGATTGGTTTGTCGCTGATCAAGGTGGCCATGACTGATATCGCCGGTGGCTTCGGCGCGCCGGACCTGGGGGCCTTGCATCACCTGGGGTTGGCGGCATTGGTACTGACCACCATCATCGTGCTCAACCGCTTCAAGTCGCAGGTGGTACGCCTGTCTGCGGTGATTGTCGGCTTAGCGGTGGGCTTTGCCGTGGCCTGGTACACCGGCCGGGTGGATTTCGCCAACATGGCTGACGTGCCGCTGGTCAGTGTGCCGGTGCCGTTCAAGTTCGGCTTTAGCTTCGATTGGTTGGCGTTTGTGCCGATCGCGGTGATCTTCCTGATCACGCCGCTGGAAACCGCCGGCGACCTGACTGCCAACTCGATCATCTCCAAGCAGCCGATTCAAGGCCCGGTCTATCTGCGTCGAATCAAGTCCGGCGTGCTGGCCGATGGCTGCAACTCGGCCATGGCGGCCATGTTCAATAGCCTGCCAATGACTACCTTTAGCCAAAACAACGGCGTAATCCAGCTCACCGGCGTCGCCAGTCGTCACGTTGGCTATTACATCGCGGCAATATTCGTCCTGCTCGGTTTGTTCCCGACCCTCGGCGCGGTGCTGCAATTGATGCCCAAGCCGGTCCTTGGCGGTGCCACCCTGATCATGTTCGGTACGGTCGCCGTCGCCGGTATCCGCATCCTTTCTGAAGCAGGCCTGCACCGCCGCAACGTGCTAATCGTGGCCATCTCTCTCGGTCTTGGCTTGGGCGTAGCCGCAGTACCGGGCGCGCTGTCGCAGATGCCGGACTTCCTGAAAAACATCTTTGGCTCACCGATCACCATCGGCGCCCTGAGTGCAATCCTGCTCAACGTGTTCCTGCCGGAAGAAGATCCCGCGCCAGTCGACCATTCCTACGACCCCGAAGCGCATCTGCACACAGTGCTGCAGAACAGGCATGGCGAAGAGCGTGAAGCGAGTACAGGCAAAGCCTATAACGCCAGCTGAACACCCTAGTCCGCACCAGACCCACTCGGCTGCTCGCGGCCGAGTGTGGAGCAACGACGTAAGTCCAAATAATA
Source organism: uncultured Pseudomonas sp. (assembly GCF_943846705.1). NCBI lineage: Bacteria > Pseudomonadati > Pseudomonadota > Gammaproteobacteria > Pseudomonadales > Pseudomonadaceae > Pseudomonas > uncultured Pseudomonas sp. The sequence goes on from NZ_OX044366.1 coordinate 3,414,905, forward strand.
AGGAAAAAACAATGAGCTCAAAGTGTCTAGCCAGCTTCATCGTACTGTCCGCCGGCATTCTTGGTTGCCAGCAGGCAGTGGCCGGTGACGCCCTGTTGTGGCAGAACAACAGCCTTTCTTACCTGTACGGCGAAAACTTCAATAGAGGTCAATTCAACACCGAGCAGCAGGGCACGCAAACCACCTTTACCGCTGAACATGCCAGTGGTTGGGTATGGGGCGACGCATTCGGCTTTGCCGACTATGTGCTGGCGGATAACAAGCAGTCGCGCCGTGGTGACTTCGGCCAAGAAAAAGACAGCTTCTATTACATGGAGCTCTCGCCGCGTGTGAGCCTCAGCTGGTTGAGCGGTCAGAAGCTCGCCGTCGGCCCGTTGAAGGACGTGTATGCGGCCTTTACCTATGAAAAAGGCAATGGCGGCGCAGGTACAGAGAACTACCTGTATGGCATCGGTACGGCCTGGAACGTGCCCGGTTTTGCTTTCTTCAATGCCAACCTGTACCGGGTGAAAGTCAACAACAACGTCTACTTTGACCGTAACCATGGCAACAACAACGCTCACACCTATCAGCTGACCCTCTCCGGCGCTTACCCCTTCGCTATCGGCGAGCAGGATTTTGTGGTGGATGGTTTCGTTGACTGGCGTGCCGGAACGTCGACAGCGAATACCCGCACCTCGGTCGGCTCTTCCATTCAGGTCAAATGGGATGCGGGTAAAGCGCTGTTTGGCGAAGGCCGCAAGCTGTATGTCGGTAGCGAAGTCAACATGTGGAATAACCGCTACGGCGCTAAACCAATTGATGGCTCCGGCCATGGCTTCGACCAGAGCTCAATCCAGGCGCTGGTCAAGTACCACTTCTAAGCGCCCAAGGCAGGTTACCGGGTAGGCGGTAACCTGAACAAAAAGGGGGATGGCATAGTAGCCATCCCCCTTTTTTATTGGCGGTTCGGGCAACGCGGCATAGGCTCAAGTGGCCCGCGTGTGCAGGCCTGCCGCTGACGCAGCGCTACGTTAAAGGCAGTGTTGGCAAATGTCTGCCGTACAGCGACTCAATAGTCAGCTTGCGACCTGGCACAGGTTCACTATTAGGCCTGAAAAATACTCGGCTATAAGATCAATCAGGCATCTTGATTAGGCTGCAACACGCTGGCCTATAACAGCCCGCAGAGGTTGTGAGCGCTGCATTGGCGCATTAGATTAGCTAATTATGTTAGGCACCCATCATAAGCAGAAGGGATAAACATGGCGCTTACTGACCAGTCCACCCGTATCCGCGAAGGCGAAGAACTCGACGCCGCGGTCATCGACCAGTATCTCAAGGCGCATATCCCAGGCCTGACAGGCGAGCCGCGCATCAGCCAGTTCCCCGGTGGTGCGTCGAACCTGACGTACCTACTCGAGTACCCAGGCCAAGAACTGGTGCTGCGTCGCCCGCCGTTTGGTCACAAGGCCAAGTCCGCGCATGACATGGGTCGCGAGTACCGCATCCTCAATCAGCTCAACGCCGGCTTCCCCTACTGCCCGAAAGCCTACGCGCACTGCACGGACGAAGCGCTGATCGGCGGTGAGTTCTATGTGATGGAGCGGGTCAACGGCATCATCCTGCGCTCCGACATGCCGGCCGAGCTGAACTTCAGCGAAGAGCAGACCCGCAACCTGTGCAAAAGCTTTATCGACAAAATGGTAGAACTGCACAACGTCGACTATCAGGCCTGCGGCCTGGGCGACCTGGGCAAGCCGGAAGGGTATGTACAGCGGCAAATTAGCGGCTGGAGTGATCGCTATGAAAAAGCCCTGACCCCCGATGCGCCGCTGTGGGAGCCTGTCAAGGCCTGGCTTAAAGAGAAGATGCCCGCCGACCACCACAAGCCCGGCATCGTGCATAACGACTACCGCTTCGACAACGTGATTCTCAACCCGCAGAACCCAAGCGAGATCATCGGCGTACTGGACTGGGAGCTGACCACCATCGGCGACCCGTTAATGGACCTGGGCAACACCCTGGCCTACTGGATCGAAGCCGATGACCCTGCCCCTGTGCAGATGATGCGCCGTCAGCCAAGCAACGCCCCAGGGATGCTCACGCGCCAGCAGTTTGCCGACTACTACGCCGAGCGCTCAGGGATTGAAATCAACAGCATCGATTTCTACTACACCTACGGCCTGTTCCGTTTGGCCGGCATCGTGCAGCAGATTTACTACCGCTATTACCACGGCCAAACCCAGGACAAACGCTTCGCCCAGTTCATTCATATGAACAAGTTGCTGGAGCAGATGAGCCTGCAGGTCATCAATAAATCGCAGCTGTAACGGCCGAACAGGCCTCTCAATAAGAAAGGAAAAACACATGTCCAAGACCCAACTGTTCGACCTCGACGGCAAGATCGCATTCGTCTCCGGTGCCAGCCGCGGTATCGGCGAAGCCATCGCCAAGCTATTGGCGCAACAAGGCGCTCACGTGATTGTTTCCAGCCGCAAGATCGACGATTGCCAGAAAGTCGCTGACGCGATCATTGCTGATGGCGGCCAGGCGACTGCCGTGGCTTGCCACATTGGTGAAATGGAGCAGATCACCAACGTCTTCGCGCAAATCAAAGAACAGTTCGGCCGCCTCGACATCCTGGTCAACAACGCCGCCACCAACCCACAGTTCTGCAACGTATTGGACACCGACCTGGGGGCCTTTCAGAAGACCGTCGATGTCAACATCCGCGGCTACTACTTCATGTCCATCGAAGGCGGCAAGCTGATGAAGGCCAACGGTGGCGGCAGTATCATCAACGTCGCCTCGATCAATGGCGTCTCCCCTGGCGAATTCCAGGGTATCTACTCGGTCACCAAGGCGGCAGTAATCAGCATGACCAAGGTGTTCGCCAAGGAATGTGCGCAGTTCGGCATCCGCTGCAACGCCCTGCTGCCAGGCCTGACCGACACCAAGTTTGCCTCTGCGCTGGTGAAGAACGACGCGATTCTCAAGCTCGCCCTGCAGCGCATCCCGCTCAAGCGCGTAGCCGAGCCAAGCGAAATGGCCGGTACCGTGTTGTACCTGGCCAGTGATGCCTCCAGCTACACCACCGGTGTGGCGCTGAACGTCGACGGTGGTTTCCTCTCCTAACGAGTAAAAGGCGTTCGGTTAAGCCCTTTAGCTTGACCTTTGCCCGTAACAAATCAAAATCCGCAGCCTGCATGGGCCGCGGATTTTTTTATGCGTGTTGCACTACCAGCACATAGCCTTTGCAGATGCGGCAAAAGGTCAGCGTATTAGTGCCTCTGCGAGGTCGATGGTCGTCGCTCTAATGGTCAGGGTCGCGCCGCTCACTGCGCGCCCTCAGGTTTAACCCTAAATTGATGCTGTAGATATTAAGGTCCCCCATGCCGCGCTCAAGCCAATTTTCCCTGGTGATCCTGCCAATCCTGCTGCTGCTCGTTGCCATGACCTCGATTCAGGGCGGCGCCTCCCTGGCTAAAGGCTTGTTCCCTGAAATTGGCGCAAGCGGCACCACGGCCCTGCGCCTGGGGCTCGGTGCGTTGATCTTGTGCGTATTGATGCGCCCCTGGCAGGCCAAGCTGAGCCTGGCGTCCTGCCGCTCGTTACTGGCCTACGGTGTGTCACTGGGCAGCATGAACCTGCTGTTTTACCTTTCACTGAAAACCATCCCGCTGGGCATCGCCGTAGCCCTGGAGTTCACCGGGCCGCTGGGCCTGGCGCTGCTGTCGTCACGCCGCTTGCTGGATTTCTTCTGGATTGCGCTTGCCGTGTTTGGCTTGTGGTTGCTCCTGCCCAACGGCCAGAGCGAGGTACCGCTGGACCCGGTCGGTATGGCCTTGGCCTTGGCAGCGGGACTGTGCTGGGCGTTGTACATCGTCTTCGGGCAAAAGGCGGGGGCCGAGCACGGTAAGCAAACCGTGGCCCTGGGCACCATAGTCGCGGCCCTGTTGGTATTCCCGATTGGCCTGTGGCAAGCCGGCGGCAGCATGTTTTCACTCGACCTGCTGCCCATTGCCCTGGCTGTTGCGGTGCTGTCCTCGGCCCTGCCCTATAGCCTTGAGATGATTGCCCTGACCCGTCTGCCCGCGCGCACCTTCAGCATTTTGATGAGCATGGAGCCGGCCATCGCCGCGCTCTCCGGGCTGCTGTTTCTCAGCGAGCAGCTGACGCTCAACCAATGGCTGGCCATCAGCGCCATCATCCTCGCCTCAGCGGGCGCGGCAGCCACGATCAGACCTCAGGTTAAGGCCCTTTAAACGAGCCTTTTACAGTAACCATTCGATCGGCAACCAGCTCAGCAGCCTGACTCCGGTGCGCTGCCAAAAGCTCGTGCCAGGTTCCTGATCGAGTCGCCGCAGCTGCTCACCCTGGCGCTCCAGCCAATACAACTGGCCGTCATCCGTCAGCTGAACCTGATAGGCACTCTGCAGCATGCCCTGATCGAAGACGGCTTGAATCTGACGCGCGAAGGCCGGGCTTTGGATAACGAAGCCAAGCTCGGTATTGAGGTTGAGCGAGCGCGGGTCAAAGTTGAACGAGCCAACGAACACCTGCTCGCCGTCCACGGCAAAGGTCTTGGCATGCAGACTGGAGCCCGAACTGCCGAACGGCCCGGCCTTGCCCCGCAGCTTGGCTGCTGGCGCATTACGGCGCATTTCAAACAACTCGACGCTGGCTTCGAGCAAGGCCTTGCGGCGTTTGGCGTAACCTGAATGCACGGCGACGACATCAGTAGCCTCCAGCGCATTGGTCAAGATCCGTACTCGCACGCCCCGTGCGGTCAGCTGCGCAAAGGCTTCAACCCCCGCAGCGGTGGGCACGAAATACGGCGAGACCAGCTCAATATGGCGCTGTGGCTGACCCAAAATTACCGCCAGTTGTTGACTCAGTAACCCATGGCCGGCGGCCTGCCCGAGGCCCTTGGCGGGGTCATCGCTGACGATGCTGGCAGCCGCCCATTGCAGCGGCAGCTGGCCATCGAGCAATTGCTGAATAAACGGCAATTGCTGTAACGCCTGTACATACTGCGCGGCGGCCGGTTCCTGCTCGACCAGACTGGAACGCGCTTGCAACTGTTGCAGTTGCTCAGGCAGTACGGCAGGCAGCAGCCCAGCCACCGGATACGCACTGGCACTGGCCCAATAACGGTCAAAATCATTCGAGGTGGCCTGCACCACCGGGCCAATGGCCAACACATCCAGATCAGCGAACAACACGCCATCGCTGGCGCCGAAATACTCGTCGCCAATATTGCGCCCGCCGACGATGGTGGCGCTGTTATCGGCGGTTAGTGATTTGTTGTGCATACGCCGATTGGCTCGGGAGAAGTGCGTGACAAAGCCCAAGGACTTGGGGCTGCGCAGCGAAAACGGGTTGAACAGGCGCACCTCGATCAGTGGATGACTGTCCAGCGCTGCCAGCCATGAGTCGAGGCCCGATGTGCCGTTGTCATCGAGCAACAGGCGTACGCGAACCCCACGCTGTGCGGCGGCGTGCAGCTCTTCCAGCAGTAAAATGCCGGTGATGTCATCTCGCCAGATGTAGTACTGCACATCCAGAGTCTTCTCGGCGGCGTGACTGAGCAGCGCGCGGGCGGCGAATGCATCCTGCGGGTCGGCCAACGCATGAAAACCGCTCAAGTCGCCACGCCGCTCCAGCACAGGCGCAATGCCGCGTCCCAGAGTGGTCTGCGCCGCCTGCTCGGGCGGCAGGGCAAACGATGCTGGACGCCCTTCCAGCGTTGGCAAACTGCAACCGCTCAACCACAGCGACACGCTCAATATGGCTGCAGCTGTACCGCGTGTACTCCACTTCGCCATTAACACCACCCTCACTATGAACTCAGCGCTAAAGCCTAACCAAACAGGCCTCAGGATAAAAACGCATATGGCCATGCCAACACCCCAAACGGGTCGCGTCACTGCTCCAGCGCGCTGATCAAGCCGCAACTGACCAGGCAGTGCGGCTGTGCGCTTAAACCGTCGCCTCGGCCTCATTGCTGAACTGCAGTTCGGCCAGGCGTGCATACAGCGGGCTGCTGAGTACCAACTCGCTGTGGCTACCAATGGCGGCCAGTTTGCCGTGTTCGATCACGGCAATCCGATCCGCGCTTTTCACCGTGGCCAAGCGGTGGGCAATGACCAGGGTGGTGCGGCCTTGCATCAGGCGTGGCAGTGCTTGCTGGATAAGGTGCTCGCTCTCTGCATCCAGCGCACTGGTGGCTTCATCGAGCAGCAGAATCGGCGCATCCACCAGCAACGCCCGGGCAATCGCCAGGCGTTGCCGCTGGCCGCCAGACAGGCCGAGGCCTGCATCGCCCAGATGGGTTTGGTAACCGTTGGGCAGCTTCATGATAAACCCATGGGCATGCGCCACTTTGGCAGCTGCCTCTACTTCGGCCAGGCTGGCATCCATACGGCCGTAGCGGATGTTGTCTTCTACCGTGCCAAAAAACAGCGCCGGATTCTGCGACACCAGGGCAAAGCTGCGCCGTAGGTCGGCGGGGTCAAGCCGCTGAATCGGTTGTCCATCAACTAGAATGCGCCCCTCTTGTGGGTCGAAAAAGCGCAGCAGCAGGTCAAACAGCGTCGACTTACCCGCCCCCGAGGGGCCAACCACCGCCAAGGTTTCACCTGGCGTAACCTGCAGATCGATACCGTCGATGGCAAAGCTGTTGGGGCGTGATGGGTAGGCAAAGCGCAGCCCTTGCAGCTCGATACGCCCTTGCACTGGCTGCGCCAGTTGCACCCTATCCGCGGCCGGTGCGGTGATTGCATTGCGCGCCTGCAGCAGTTCGGCGATGCGTTCAGCCGCGCCGGCGGCGCGCTGTAACTCGCCGATCACTTCACTGAGGGTGCCGAAGGCTGAGCCGACGATCAGGCTGTAGAAGACGAAGGCCGCCAGCTCACCGCCAGAGATCCGCCCGGCGATGACATCCATGCCGCCGACCCAGAGCATCACGCCGACAGCGCCCAGCACCAACACGATAACCACGGTAATCAGCCAGGCACGCTGGGCAATGCGCTTACGCGCGGTGTCGAAAGCCGCCTCGGCAGACAGGCCAAAGCGGTGTTTGTCCTCGGCCTGATGGTTGTAAGCCTGCACGGTTTTGATCTGCCCGAGCACTTCACCGACATAGCTGCCGACATCGGCAACGCGGTCCTGGCTCTGTCGCGACAGCGCACGCACACGGCGGCCAAAAATTAGAATCGGCGCGACCACCAGCGGCAGTGCCATCAATACGATGCCGCTGAGCTTGGCATTGGTCACCACCAACAACACGCTGCCGCCGATCAGCATGATCAAGTTGCGCAGCGCCATCGACAGCGACGAGCCAATCACCGATTGCAACAACGTGGTGTCGGCGGTCAGCCGCGACTGAATCTCCGAGCTACGGTTGCTTTCATAGAAGCCCGGATGCAGTTCGATCAAGTGGTTAAACACGCGCTTGCGGATATCCGCGACAAAACGCTCGCCAATCCACGACACCAGATAGAAACGGGTAAAGGTGCCGATGGCCAGGGCCAATACCAGCACGAAGAACAGCCCGATCGACTGCTGCAACGCGGCCGGTGATTGGGTCGACAGGCCCTGATCGACCAGCAACTTGATGCCCTGGCCCATGGACAGCGTGATGGCGGCGGTGAACATCAGTGCCAGCAAGGCCCCGAGCACACGCCCGCGATACGGCGCAATAAAACGCCAGGCCATACGCAAGGCGCTGCGCTGACGGGAAGACAGAATCGAGGGCATGAATACTCACCATGGGCGCTGAGGCCAATTAGAGAAGCAGGCGTTTGGCACGTAAAGCAGCCCACCGAGGCATGGCCGCACCACGGCTTGCAGGCCTTTAGCAATAGATGGGGGCTGATGAGGGCGAGATCAACCAGCAGGCACCATCAGTCGTCATGCAGAAAGCGCCGTGCATGGTCAGCGTTGGGCAGCAGGCAGTGCTCATAGCGACCGAACAAGCGATAGCGGTTGCGCGCAATGCCGTTATAACAGGAGTCACGTAACGGCCGTGGAATCAGCCGTAACCAGGCCAGCAAGCGCCAGTAACCCGGAAGTTGAGCGATGATGCGCAGCAACGCCCCCGAGCGCTCGTAGCGCACGCCAGCTTCGACATAGAGCATGCTGTCAAAGCGCTCGGTGGGCAGCGCAAACCAGCGTAATAAGGCCTGGCCTTCGGCGGACTGCATACTCGCTAGCCGAATTGTTTGCTGCGGGTCATGGCGAATCAAAAAACGCGCCCAGCCACTGCACAGCTTGCAAACGCCATCGAACAGCAGCACGCGCTCACCGTTCTGGATGGATGGCGGAGGTACTTGAGCGGTCATGTTCAACTCCTCTCAGCACAGCTGCGGTCACTTACCCACCGGATACAGCAGCTCTTCCTTATAACCGGCCCATACGCGCACCACATCAGGGAATGCATCGTCGAGTTGCACGTCGCCGCTGTCCACCAGCAGCGGGCGGCCTTCCAGTGTGCCGAGTTTGCGTTTGGTGGCAATCACCCGCAGATGCTCAAGGCCGATGGCGCGCAGTACCCGTGGGCTGATCTGCTGATTGCCACGGCCGATGATGTGCCCCTGACCGCCAATGGCCGTCACCAGCAGGCGTGCTGGATGACCATCGACCAGTTCAAACAGCTGCGCCTCGCTGACATCAGTGGCCAGCAGCTGGCCATTCTCCACCACATCGACGCCGAGCAGCGTGGCCTGCAATCCCAGGTTCTGTGCCAGGCCATGCAGGGTCGAACCGGGGCCGAAGACGTAGCGCACATCCGTTTCCCAGCTGTCCTGCAGCCAATCAGCCAGGTCGCCCAGTACCAGTTCTTCGGACTCCACGCCGCCCTGCTTGACCTGCTGCACATAGCCGCCTTCCTGCGGCACCGTCAGCTCGCCATACCAGCGCGCGGTCACCCGGCCTTCACGCAGGGCGCTTTCATCAATGTCACGCACCTCGCCACTGCTCAGGCGCACCAGGCCGCCTGCAACCAGGCGTGCGGTCAGTTCGCCAGCGGCGCGTGGGCTGATGGCATACACCCCCGACTGGATTTTCACTCCAGCCGGAATGCCCAGCACCGGCTGACCTTCGCGAGCGGCCGCACAGATATCCCGCGCCGTACCATCGCCACCGGCGAAGAGGATCAAGGCCACCTGAGCCTCTTGCAGCAGTTCAACCGCCTTGCGGGTATCGCTGGCACTGCTGGGCCCCACAGGCAGATCACCGACCACACGGTGGGCAAAGCCCATATCAGTCAGTAAGTCAGCGCCCATGGCTCCGGGGAAGGTGATGAACTGCAAGCGTTCGCGCAGCGGCAGCAACACTTCCAGCGCCGTTTGCGTGCGCTGCGCCGCCTTGGCCTCAACACCCAAGGCCAAGGCTTGCGCCGCCATGCCGTCGCTACCCTTGAACCCCGCCGGACCGCCCAGCCCTGCCAAGGGATTGATAATCAAGCCAATATGGAAAAGCCCCATAACACCCTCTTGTTCATTTCCTGCCGGCATTCTGGCACAGTGCCTGCAGGTGACTACTTGGCCCTGTGTCTTGCGCCGGCTCTACGCCGTCGCAATTGTCATAGCGCCGTCATCCAACACTCATAAAATCGCGCTAATCGATGAGGAGACAACCATGCACAGCTCGCAGCAGAACCCGCCAAAAACCACGCCAATGCCAGTCGGTGGCTCTGTCATCGACGAACAAGGCCGGGAAGTTCCGATCACCGAAGACATGATCCAACAGGCCTGCAATGCGCTGGAAAAAGCCCAACAGCAAGCGGCCAAGCGTAAGTAACTCTCCGCAGTAACGCCCCGCCAGGGCAGCATGCGCTGCCCTTCATTACACCTGCTGCAAACTCGCGCCCAACGCCTGCACCAGGCTGCCTAATGCCGGCGCATCACCCTGCATACAGACCTTGAGCCCGTCGATTTCCCGTCGCATCGGGTAATGCTTGCGCAGCTCGTCAAAGGCAGCCCGCCGACTCGGCGCATCACCCTGCAAGCTACGGCGGAAATCTGCATCATCGCGGCGCGGGTCATACACCGCACGGCAGATGCTGGCCAAGGCCCATGCCGGATCGGCACAGCCATCTAGGGTCAACGTACTCAGCCAGGCGGCCGGCATCAGCTGCGCCAGTTCAACGCTGGGGGCAACCTTGAGGTGCCGGCACAGCGCTTGATAGATCTGCGCAGTACCGCGCAGCTTGCCATCCAGGCTGTAGCCGCCGATGTGCGGCGTAGCGATGCGGCACAGGCCAGCCAGCGCAACATCGACCTGGGGTTCACCTTCCCAAACGTCCAACACCACCTGCAGATCGCCGCGTTGTAGCAGCAACTCGCGCAACGCTCGGTTATCCACCACCGCACCACGGCTGGCATTGATCAACCAACTGCCCGCTTTTAGTGCAGACAGACGGTGCTGATCAAACAGATGACGAGTCGGGTGCTCACCGCCGCGCTCAAGCGGGGTGTGCAGGCTGATCACATCACACTCATCCAGCACCTGCTGCAGGCTGACGAAATCACCGCCCTCGGCAGCCTGCCGTGGCGGGTCGCACACCAGTACACGCCAGCCCAGAGCGCGCAGCACCTTGACCAGCCGGCTACCGACCTGCCCGGCACCGATGACGCCATAAGTGCGCGATGCCAGATCCGCGCCCTGCTGCTCGGCCAACACCAGCAAACTGCCCAGCACATAGTCGACCACGCCACGGGCGTTGCAACCCGGCGCACTGGCCCAGGTGATGCCCGCCTGCTGGAAATAGTCGAGGTCAAGGTGGTCAGTGCCAATGGTGCAGGTGCCGACAAATTTCACCGCCGAGCCTTGCAGCAAGGCTTGATCAACCCGCGTCACCGAGCGCACCAATAGCAGCTCGGCCTCGGCAACGGCGGCCGCATCAATGCCGCGACCGGGTAGCCGTTGGATCTCACCGAAGCCGGCAAAGAACTCATCCAGCAGTGGAATATTTTCGTCCGCGACAATTCGCATGGCAGGGCTCCCTCTATCAGGCCGGCATTCTACCCCGACGTGGCGGTTTGGCTAGGCTGGGGCCGGCGCTAGCAAGAGTGAAATCACACTTTCCTGACTGAGCCGTCAAGGCGTAAACTGCCCGGTTTTCTGCCACCCTCTCCGGATACCGTCATGCTTGCCCAATCCCGCCTGCAACGCACCCGCACTGAACTGTGCAGCCTGCTGAAGCTGGCAACGCCGATCATCATTGCCCAGCTGGCCAATACCGCCATGGGCTTCGTCGATACCGTGATGGCGGGCCGCGTCAGCCCGCAGGATCTGGCCGCCGTGGCGCTGGGCAACTCGATCTGGATACCGGTGTTTCTCTTGATGACCGGCATCCTGCTGGCCACCACCCCCAAGGTCGCGCAACGCTTCGGTTCCGGCGCGCATTCCGAGATCGGCCCTCTGGTGCGTCAGGCACTCTGGCTGGCTCTCGCCGTGAGTATCGTTGCCGCGGTGATGCTGTGGAACGCTGAAATCATCCTCACCCTAATGAATGTCGACCCGGTGCTGATCGAACCGGCCATGGGTTATCTGCGCGCCGTGGCCTGCGGTTTCCCGGCCGTGGCGCTGTATTACGTGCTGCGCTGCTTCAGTGACGGCCTGGGGCATACCCGACCGAGTATGGTCATTGGCCTGTGCGGCCTGGCGCTGAATATTCCGCTCAATTATATCTTTATCTACGGCAAGCTCGGACTGCCGGCCATGGGCGGCGTCGGCTGCGGCTGGGCCACGGGCCTGGTCATGGTGTTTATGTTTGTGAGCATGCTCTGGTGGGTAAAGTGGGCGCCGTTCTATCAGTCGAGCAAAATCTTTAGCCATTTTGAAAACCCGCATTGGCCGTTGCTCAAGCGCTTGTTGTCAGTAGGCCTGCCCATTGGCATTGCGGTGTTTGCCGAGTCGAGCATCTTCGCGGTGATTGCCTTGCTGATCGGTGGCCTGGGCGCCACCGTGGTGGCCGGTCACCAGATCGCCCTGAACTTCAGCTCCATGGTGTTTATGATCCCCTATTCCCTGGGCATGGCCGCCACCGTGCGGGTGGGCCAAGCGCTGGGCCGGGGCGAGCCACGGGAGGCGCGCTTTGCCGCTGGGGTGAGCATGGTGGCCGCGCTGGGTTATGCCTGCCTGTCGGCCAGCCTGATGTTGCTGCTGCGCGAAGATATTGCGCAGATCTATACGCCAGACAAAACCGTGATCGTAGTGGCCACCACCTTGTTGGTGTACTCGGCGCTGTTCCAGTTTTCCGACGCTATTCAGGTGACCGCTGCCGGCGCGCTGCGCGGCTATCAGGACACCCGAGTGACCATGATTCTGACTCTTTTCGCCTACTGGGGTATTGGCTTGCCGGTCGGCTACGTGCTGGGCCTGACCGACTGGTTTGGCCAGCCCAGTGGTCCCAGCGGGCTCTGGCAAGGCCTGATAGTCGGCTTGACCTGCGCCGGCGGCATGCTCGCATTACGCTTGGCCGGCAGCGCGCGCAAACGCATTCGAATCGCTAAAATGGCCTGATGAACGCCCGCCTGCTACTTCTGATTACTGCACTTGTTCTGTGCGCCTGCACGCCAGACGATGATGGCTTAGCGCTGCAGGCCGATTACCTGAAGCGCCTGAGCAACGCCCTGGATGTCGAGCCGGCGGTCAATTTCGACGTTGCCGAGCTGGTTCGCTACCGTCTGTCGGCACGCCGCGAACGGCTTATCGAGATTCCCGAGTTACGCATCAGCCTGCTTGCACTGCTGGTTGACGCGCGTCACTGCCCTGCCCTGCAACAACAAATCAGCCAGCGCAACAACAGCCTGGGTAAACAACTGACGGCCAGCAGCCGACTGGCTTATGAAGGCGACCTGCTGCGCGCCCTCGACAGCTGTAGCGAATACTTGCGCAAGCAGGAGCAAGAGGAACTGCGCGGCACCCTGGAGCAACTCGCCCAGGACAAACGCGAGCAGCTGCCGGCAGTATTCTGGAATGCCTTGAATGCCAGCCCAGAGGTTGAGCGCTACCTGCGCTTTGCCAATCAGGCGTTGCCAGTCGGAGCGCCTGAAGATAGCGCGGCGCAGGATGCCCTGGCCCAGCTCGCGGGCATCGGCAGTGCTCTGCCCGCTGTTTTACCGCCAAGTGCCGCGCAGTTGGACCCGTTGTTTTTCGCCCTGCACGCCAGTGATCAAGGCGGTCAACTAATCAGCAGTTTGGCCAGCCTGACCCACAGCCTCAACCAGGCCAGCCAGATGCTGGAAAGCCGTCAGCAGCAAAGGCCCGTCTGCCCCACGGGAAGGGCCACAGAGCGCGGGCGGATTCTGCAAAACATCTTCGTCAAGTATTACGCTGGCAGCCTGCAGCCTTATCTGGCGCAGGCAGACCAGCGCGGCCAAGCCTGGAGTGACAGCCTGCGCCGCCTTGCTCGCGTGGCGCAGGTGCCGAACGCTACCCGCCAGTACCTCGAGCGCCTGAGTGCAGATGAGCACTCGTTATGGGCAGGTTTCCAACAAGCGACTGTGCGTCATGTGCGCAGCTGGCAAGACCTGCTCAACAGCTGCGGCCTTGCCCCTGGTCAGTCGGGATGGAACGGCAACGCCGCCAACGCCGACCAGTAAGCCTCGGAGAGCAACTCACGGCCGGCCAGCAGATGCGCCAGATAGTCCTTGCTGGGCAGCAAACCCTCTTCGCGAAAGGCCGGGTTGGCGATATACACCCAAGCCGGCTGCACGCCCTGTAGCGTGACAACGGGCAAGCACTCGCGGCTGTAGTAGATCGGCGTGCCTTCGAAGTGATCCAGCTTGGCGATTTCACCAGCGTCCTGCAGGCGATAGAGCACGCCTTCCACCTGCCCTTGGCGCGCGTGACGGATATTGGCGTAGGCCCGGCCGGGCGCGCGGTCCATCGCCCGTTTGTTGAAACACAAGCCATAGCCCGGCAGGCGGCCAGGCATCGCTTCAAGCACCGTCAGGCCGCGCGCCTGCATCCGTGCCGGATTCATGTTTGAACCGTAGGCAAAATACCAATCCATCAGTCGAGCTTCTTGCGGATCAGATACAGATAAGTCGTGCCGTCCTCAGCCTGCTCGACCAGCTCATGGCCCAAAAATACGCAGAACTTGGGAATGTCGCGGCGCGTCGAGGGATCGGTGGCAATCACCTTGAGCAGGCCACCGGCCTGCAGGTTGCGCACTTTGTTGTGCAGCATCATCACCGGCTCCGGGCAGTTCAGCCCAGTCGCGTCGAGGGTGTCATCGGGAATCACAGGGGTTTGCAAAGACATCAGTGGGCTCCAGTAGCAGGCCGCTATTTTCGCGCAAAAAGGCTTATTTACCTAACCGGCGCAAGTGACAGGTCACTTCCTCGCGGTCGTGGTAGAGCTGTTTGCAGGCAATCGACACCTTGATCTTGCGCTCGGCAAAGCCATCCTCCAGGCGCTGCAACAAACGGCGGACTTCGGCGTAGCGCTGTTTCATCGGCAGTTTCAGGTTAACCACGGCTTCACGGCAGTGGCCTTCGCCGATCCAGGCTTCCAGTAGCGCGGCACTGCGCGCCGGTTTTTCGACGATATCGCAGACCATCCAGTCCACCGGCTGCTTGGGCTTCCAGGTAAAGCCGTCAACCATCAAATGCTGCACCAGGCCGGTATCCATCAGGCTTTCAGCCATAGGGCCGTTGTCGATCGCGGTGACCAGCATGCCACGCTTGACCAGCTGATAGGTCCAGCCGCCGGGAGCCGCACCCAGATCGACACCGGTCATCTCACCGGATAACCGCTCATCCCATTGTTCGCGGGGAATAAAGGTATGCCAGGCCTCTTCCAGCTTGAGCGTCGAACGGCTGGGCGCTTCACGGGGGAATTTCAGCCGTGGAATGCCCATGGGCCACTGCGCTGAATTGTTGATTTCAGCCATGCCGACAAACACTTCACGGCCGCTTTTAAAGGTCAGCAGCAAGCGCGGTTTGCGCTCATCCTCGACCAGCTTGCCGGCCTTAGTCAGGGCATTGCGCAGCGGCGCTTCAAACTTCTTGCAGAAATTCGACAGCTCTTTGCCGTCATTGGTGTCCAGCACTTCCAGCCACAGGCTGCCAAACACCGGGAACGTAGCCAGATGGCTGAGCAACACGCTGATGCGGTCGAGTTCCGGCAGGTCGATAAACACCCCGCGCGCCCATTGCCGCGGGAAGATCAGTTGATTGAAGCGAACCCCACGCATCAAGCGCTCGGCGCCGTCTTCCTCAGTGCAGATAAATTCCGCGCAGGCGGTACTCGGCTTGGCCTTGGCATAACCGGCCACATCCAGGCGCGCAGCATGCTCGGCGACTTCCGCACACACCTCATTCTCGAAACCGGGGCGGCAGTGCAGTAGCAGTGTATTGATTGCGGGGGTATTCATCGGGGTTCTCCTCAAGGCGCGCATCATAGCCGACTCGGGAACCCTTAGCCCCCGCGACCTGTCCAGTCTTAACCGCTGAGGCTTTGGCAAGTGCCTGTATGGAATCAGGCAAGACAGCGCCACGCCATGGCTACAGCGCCGACAAAGACCGTGCTGAACAAGCAACCGCAGATGCGCAGTGCTTGGCAGCATGCCCCGGCAGGGCTAGGGTGAGAGCTCTGCAGTTATTAATCCGGCTTGCAGCGTGGCAAGCCCAAGGAGATGCGCAATGCCTTCTTTAGACAGCTTGAACAGCCGTCGCAGCCTCGACGTTGACGGCCACAGCTACCACTACTTTAGCCTGCCCGAAGCCGCCAAGACGCTGGGCAATATCGACCAATTGCCGATGTCGCTGAAAGTGCTGCTGGAGAATTTGCTGCGCTGGGAGGACGGTAAAACCGTCACCGGCACTGACCTGCAAGCCGTGGCCGACTGGCTCAAGAGCCGCAGCTCCGAACGCGAGATCCAATACCGCCCGGCGCGGGTACTGATGCAGGACTTCACCGGCGTACCGGCCGTGGTTGATCTGGCCGCCATGCGTGACGCCATGGCCAAGGCCGGCGGCGACCCGCAGAAAATCAATCCGCTGTCTCCGGTCGACTTGGTAATCGACCACTCGGTGATGGTCGACAAGTTCGCCAGCCACTCCGCATTCGAGCAGAACGTCGCCATGGAAATGCAGCGCAATGGCGAGCGCTATGCCTTTTTGCGCTGGGGCCAGCATGCCTTCGACAACTTCAGCGTGGTGCCACCGGGCACCGGCATCTGCCACCAGGTCAACCTGGAATACCTCGGCCGTACCGTATGGACCAAAGAAGAAAACGGGCACACCTTCGCCTTCCCCGACACCCTGGTCGGCACCGACTCGCACACCACCATGATCAACGGCCTGGGCGTGCTCGGTTGGGGCGTCGGCGGCATTGAGGCAGAAGCAGCGATGCTCGGCCAACCGGTGTCGATGCTGATTCCCGAGGTGATCGGCTTCAAACTCAGCGGAAAACTCAAAGAAGGCATCACCGCCACTGACCTGGTACTGACGGTCACCCAGATGCTGCGCAGCAAAGGCGTGGTCGGCAAGTTCGTCGAATTCTACGGCGACGGCCTGGCCGAGCTGCCGCTGGCGGATCGCGCCACCATCGCCAACATGGCCCCGGAATACGGCGCGACCTGCGGCTTCTTCCCAGTTGACGCGATCACCCTCGGCTATCTGCGTCTCTCCGGTCGCCCAGAGCAAACCGTGAAACTGGTCGAGGCCTACTGCAAGGCTCAGGGTTTGTGGCGTGAACCGGGAGTTGAGCCGCTGTTCACTGACAGTCTTGAACTCGACATGAGCAGCGTAGAAGCCTGCCTGGCCGGGCCGAAGCGCCCGCAAGACCGCGTCACCCTGCCTAACGTCAAGCATGCCTTCGACGACTTTATCGCTTTGCAATTCAAGCCCGAGCCCAGCGCCGAAGCACGCTTGGTCGGCGAAGGCGGTGGCGGCGCAGCGGTGGGCAGTGCAGCGTTGGTGGGGGAAACCGACTACCAACACGAGGGGCAAACCCATCGACTGAAGAACGGCGCGGTAGTGATAGCAGCTATCACCTCCTGCACCAACACCTCTAACCCCAGCGTGATGATGGCCGCCGGCTTGCTGGCGAAGAAAGCCTTGGAGAAAGGCCTGCAGCGCAAGCCCTGGGTGAAAAGCTCGCTGGCACCCGGCTCCAAAGTGGTCACCGAATACTTCAATGCCGCCGGTCTTACGCAGTACCTGGATGCGCTGGGCTTTGACTTGGTCGGCTACGGGTGCACCACCTGCATCGGCAACTCCGGGCCCTTGCTCGAGCCGATTGAACAGGCCATTCAACAGTCCGACCTCAGCGTCGCCTCGGTGTTGTCCGGCAACCGCAACTTCGAGGGCCGGGTGCACCCGCTGGTGAAAACCAACTGGCTGGCCTCACCGCCCTTGGTGGTGGCTTATGCCCTGGCCGGTAACGTACGCATCGATATCACCCGCGAAGCCTTGGGTGAAGATAAAAACGGCCAACCGGTTTACCTCAAGGACATCTGGCCAAGCCAGGCGGAAATCGCCGAGGCGATCCTCAAGGTCGACACCGCCATGTTCCACAAGGAATACGCTGAGGTATTTGCCGGGGATGCCGAATGGCAGGCCATCGAAATCCCCCAGGCTGCGACCTACGTCTGGCAGGACGACTCGACCTATATTCAGCATCCACCGTTCTTCGAGAACATCGCCGACGCCCCGCCGCATATCGGTGATATTCATCAGGCGCGTATTCTCGCCCTGCTCGGCGACTCGGTGACCACCGACCACATCTCCCCGGCCGGCAATATCAAAGCCGACAGCCCCGCCGGCCGCTACCTGCGTGAACAGTGGGTTGAGCCGATCGACTTCAACTCCTACGGTTCACGGCGCGGTAACCATCACGTGATGATGCGCGGTACCTTCGCCAACATCCGCATCCGCAACGAAATGCTCGGCGGCGAGGAAGGCGGCAACACCCTGCACGTACCAAGCGGCGAGCAACTGTCGATCTACGACGCGGCCATGCGCTATCAGGACGCCGGCACGCCGCTAGTGGTGATCGCCGGCAAGGAGTACGGCACCGGGTCTAGCCGCGACTGGGCCGCCAAGGGCACCAACCTGCTCGGCATCAAGGCGGTGATTGCCGAGAGTTTCGAGCGCATCCACCGCTCCAACCTGGTGGGCATGGGCGTATTGCCGTTGCAGTTCAAACCCGGACAGAGCCGTACAAGCCTGCGACTCACCGGCAAGGAGACCCTGACCATCGCTGGCCTCGACGGCGTAGAGCTGCATCCGGCAATGCCCCTGACCCTGGAGATTCACCGTGAGGACCACAGCCGCGAGAGCGTCGAAGTGCTGTGCCGCATCGACACCCTCAACGAAGTTGAATACTTCAAGGCCGGCGGCATCCTCCACTACGTACTGCGCCAGTTGATCGCCGCCCCGTGACCCGCCTGCAAAGACTGGCCTAGAGGCCTAACCGCTTATGTGTAAACGATACCGCGCCTGATCAGCGCGGTATTTTCTATTCAACTTCTAGCGGCAATGGCCGATCATGTGACATCGATCAAAGGATTACCCCACCATGCGCAACAACCAGCCTATTACTCAGCGTGACCGCAGCTTCCCCGCGCAGCAGCGACTGATCTCCACCACCGACGTCAAAGGGCAGATCACCTACTGCAACGACGCCTTTGTGGCGATCAGCGGCTTCACCCGTGATGAGTTGATTCGTGCGCCGCATAACCTGGTCCGCCACCCGGATGTACCGCCAGCCGTGTTCCAGCACATGTGGGACACCCTCAAGCAGGGCAAACCGTGGATGGGCATCGTCAAAAACCGCTGCAAAAATGGTGACCACTACTGGGTCAACGCCTACGTCACGCCGGTTACCGAGAACAACCAGGTAATAGGTTTTGAATCCGTACGGGTCAAACCAACCACCGAACAGGTGCGCCGCGCCGAGGCACTCTATCAGCGCCTCAACAGCGGCCAATCAGCCATTCCGAGCAGCGATCGCTGGCTGCCGGTTCTGCAGAATTGGCTGCCGTTTATCCTGATCAGCCAAATTGCTTTCCTCATCGGTGCCTGGCTCGACACCAGCTGGGGCTTTGCCCTCGCCGCCGCTCTCTCGATACCGCTCGGCCTGGCCGGGATAAGCTGGCAGCAACGCGGCCTCAAACGCTTGTTGGGCATGGCTGAGCAGACCACCAGCGACCCGCTGATTGCCAAGATGTACACCGACAGCCGTGGAGCCGAAGGTCGCCTGGAGATGTCTCTGCTCAGCCAGGAAGCACGCCTGAAAACCTGCCTGACGCGCCTGCAGGACACCGCCGAGCAACTGACCCTGCAGGCCAAGCAAGCTGACTCGTTAGCGCACAACAGCTCCGCCGGGCTGGAGCGTCAGCGCAGCGAAACCGATCAGGTTGCCACCGCCATCAATGAAATGGCCGCCACCACCCTGGAAGTAGCGAGCAACGTGGCGCGCACCGCCATTGCCACCCAGGATGCCAACCGCTTGACCAGCGCCGGCCGCAGCATTGCCAGCGAAACCCGCCAGGCCATCCAGCGTCTGTCGCAATCGGTGGGTGATACCGGTGAAACGGTGACCCGCCTGGCCCAAGACAGCAATGAGATCGGCGGCGTGGTGGATGTGATCAAAGGCATCGCCGACCAGACCAACCTGCTTGCGCTGAACGCCGCCATCGAAGCTGCCCGCGCAGGTGAAATGGGCCGTGGTTTTGCCGTGGTCGCCGACGAAGTCCGTTCACTGGCACAACGCACTGCTGAATCAACCGGGCAGATTCACCAACTGATTGCCAAGCTGCAGCGCACCGCCGAAGAAGCCGTGACCACCATGGAAATCGGCCGTAAACAGGCAGAGGAAGGCGTTGTGCGTGTGCAACAAGCCGATGACGCCCTGGCTGGGATCAGTGACGCCGTGGCCAATATTGCCGACATGGCCGACCAGATCGCCGCTGCCGCCGAGGAGCAGAGCGCCGTGGCCGACGAGGTGAATCGCAGCATCACCACCATCGCCCAGCTCGCCGACCAGACAGCGGGCGAAGCGCATGACACCGCCCGGCTTAGCGAAGCCCTCACCGCGACTGCTCAAGGTCAGTACGCATTGGTTGAGCGCTTTAACCGCTAAAACAGCCAGCACGCATCTGCAGGCCAATAACCTGCAGATGCCTCGCCTGCCCCGCCGCTACAAATTCTCATAGCGATTCATATCCAGCACACCGGCCTCAACGGGCTCGGTGTGTTGGATATACGCCGCCATATCGTGGAAATAGCGCCAAAACTCGGGATGCGTGCGGCGAATGCCCCAGCGCTCAACCACCCGCTCGAAGGCAAACGCATCACGCGCCTGTTCCAGCGCCGCGACAAACTCCGCGACCTGCGCCACCGGAATATTGAAGATAAAGTTCGGGTAGCTGCTGAGCACCCCCGGATACACCGTCAGGCTATCCAGCGCCGGCTGGTAGCGCAGCTCTTCGCCCAACATAAAGGCCACGCTGGTGTGCGCGCGATTGCGCAGCATGCTGTACACCTCACGCTGGCCATCGGCCATTGCCACCCGCAGCAGGGTGGCCTCCGGAAGCTGATCAATCACCTTGAGTGTGCCTGCCGGCTTCGCTGCCAGGCGGCTCAAGGACTGTTCGGCGTACTGCAGTTCGGTACTCAAACCCGCGCGGTGACAATTCGCGCCGCTGCAGCGATTGATCGGGTCAGGCCGGGCATTCAAGCTGCCGTACCGCTCCAGCAAGGTCTCGACAAAACTGCGTTTGGGGTCGCTGCCGGCCAGCAGCAAGGCACTCGGGGTTTTAGTGTCGATGGCGTGGTAATCGAGCCAGACTTTCAGCTTGCCGCTGCTCTGGTACCAATCGCTCAAATAGCCTTTACGCGAGGTGGCCGGCATTAAGCGCAGAAAGTTGACCTCCGCACCGTTGCGAATCAAATCAAAGTACAGCCGCGTTTGTGCCTGATGGGACACGTTGCCGAATACATCGAAATTGACCACCAACTGGTAATAGGTGCGTTCCAGTAAGGGAAAATCCAGCCACCAAATCGTTTGCGGGACTTCACCAATCAGGCCTTTACGCACCGACGCACTGTCATGCTGGCGGAAGATCGACAGCAGCGCGTTGTCGTTACCGGCCCAGATATGCGACCAGCTTGGCGCAGGCGCGTCGGCATAGCGCCGCATGCGCAGCCCTTCGTACTCATTACGCTTATCGCGGTAGGTGCGCCACAGGCCGACGAGGTCACTGATGCTATCGAGCTGTCCAGGCATGGCCAGCAGCGCGTTCGCCTGCTCGCGGTACAGCGGGTCGGTGATGTAAAGATCGTGTTGTGGGTCCTGGAACAGCGTCCAAAAATTATCGCGAATCACATCCGTGGCAATCTGCCCACGGCACACCGGCCCGCGAATAAAGGTGCGCACGAAGTATTCGGCGTTATCCAGCATGAATTGGTAGCGTGCTTGAGCCGGGATCGCGGCAAAGGTCTCAAACGGATTGGCGCGGCGCTGCAGGCCGTAGCCAGGCACCGCATCAGCCTGCCAGTTGGTGGCGAAGAACAGCTGCTTGATGCGCGCCAGCTTCGCCGTACTCAGCCCATAGGTAATATGGGTCTTGTGCACGATCACCCCTGGCACCGGCATCAGCCGATAGTAGAACTCACTGCCAGGGTCATCATTCGGTCGCCGCGTAGCGATGATGTCCAGCGGCTGGCCACTGGGCGTGCGCGAACGCACCAGTTGAAAGAAATGACCTTGCTGGCCCTCGGCGAAATGCAGGTGAGCGAGGAACAAGTGCTCGAACAACCAGCGCGAAACCAACGCCTCGCGGGCACCCGAGGCGTTCATAAACGCCTCCCAGATAGCAATTTGCTGCGCCTCTGCCGCGGTGGTTTGTTCCGCCGGTTGATCTACCGCAGCGCCCTGCTTCAGCCAATTTTGCAGCGTCTGGTAGTCCGTCTCATTCAAACCAGTCACCGCGAACGGCATACCCGCCAACGGATTCTTACCGGCAAATTCGACGAACTCCTGCGGCAGCGGGCATTGGTTAACCCGCTTGATACTGATGTCCAGCTCGGCCGGCAGTTTTCTATTGGCGGCAAACGGTTGCTGATGGCCCAGCTCCAACATACGCGCCAGCAGCGCGGCCTGAGTGCCTTGTGACTCCAGCACCGAGGTAAAGCCTTTGCGCTGCCAAGCCTCGGGGTCATGGGCATCAACAAACAAACGCGTGGTGGCCTGCGCCTGGGTGCGTACACCGTTGTACACCGTGGCCTTGCTCGCGCCGCGCTGCACGCCTTCGCCGCTGCCCAGATTGAGCTGGCAGGCCGCGTCATAGCAGGCATGGCAAGCCACACAGTGCTGGGTAAAGATCGGTTGAATATCGCGGTTGTAATAGAGCCGTTCGGCCGCCTGTATTGAGCCGACGAACAATACACACGCGCTAAACAGTAAGCGGCAGAACATGAGAGGCGTCTCTAAAAGGGCATAGGCGGCGATTCTAGCTGTCTGCGGCAATGCAAGGCGAACCCATCAACATGAACTAAATTCATGATAAATCGCGAGCGCTGCAAAAGCGTGCAGCTTTGTTATCATCGCCGCCTTTGTTTACGTTACCCAGGTAGCTCTCCATGTCTGATCGCAACGCCCGCCTCCACGCTCTGCAGAAGGCTCTCTCTGAGCGCATCCTGATCCTCGACGGCGGCATGGGTACGATGATCCAGAGCTACAAGTTGGAGGAAGAGGACTACCGTGGCGAGCGCTTCGCCGATTGGCCACAGGATGTCAAAGGTAACAACGACCTGCTGATCCTCAGCCGTCCTGACGTGATCGGCGCCATCGAGAAGGCCTACCTCGACGCCGGCGCAGACATTCTCGAGACCAACACCTTCAACGCCACCCAAGTATCCCAAGCCGACTACGGCATGGAGAGCCTGGTGTATGAGCTGAACGTCGAAGGCGCGCGCCTGGCCCGCAGCGTGGCCGACGCCAAGACCCTGGAAACCCCGGAGCGCCCGCGCTTTGTTGCCGGCGTCTTAGGCCCGACCAGCCGCACCTGCTCGCTTTCCCCGGACGTAAATAACCCCGGCTACCGCAACGTCACCTTCGACGAGCTGGTAGAGAACTACACCGAGGCAACCCGCGGCCTGATCGAAGGCGGCGCGGACATGATTCTGATCGAAACCATCTTCGACACCCTCAACGCCAAGGCCGCTATTTTCGCCGTGCAGGGTGTGTATGAGGAGCTTGGTTTCGAACTGCCGATCATGATCTCCGGCACCATCACGGACGCATCCGGGCGCACGTTGTCCGGGCAAACCACTGAGGCGTTCTGGAACTCCATCAGCCACGCCAAGCCCATTTCGGTCGGTTTGAACTGCGCCCTTGGTGCCAAAGAGCTGCGTCCGTACCTGGAAGAGTTGGCCGCCAAGGCCAACACCCACGTATCGGCGCACCCCAACGCTGGCCTGCCAAATGCCTTCGGTGAATACGACGAAAGCCCGGAAGAAATGGCCGTGGTGGTCGAAGAGTTCGCCGCCAGCGGCTTTTTGAACATCGTCGGCGGCTGCTGCGGCACCACGCCTGCGCATATCCAGGCGATTGCCGAGGCAGTGGCCAAGTACAAGCCACGCGCCATTCCAGATATTCCCAAGGCCTGCCGCCTGTCGGGCTTGGAGCCGTTCACCATCGACCGCAACTCGCTGTTTATCAACGTCGGCGAGCGCACCAACATCACCGGTTCGGCCAAATTCGCCCGGCTGATCCGTGAAGACAACTACACCGAAGCCCTCGAAGTCGCCCTGCAGCAGGTGGAAGCCGGCGCTCAGGTGATCGACATCAACATGGACGAGGGCATGCTCGACTCGCAGAAGGCCATGGTCACCTTCTTGAACCTGATCGCTGGCGAACCGGATATCTCCCGTGTACCGATCATGATCGACTCCTCCAAGTGGGAAGTGATCGAGGCCGGCCTCAAGTGCATCCAGGGCAAGGGCATCGTCAACTCGATCTCGATGAAGGAAGGCGTCGAGCAGTTCAAGCACCACGCCAATCTGTGCAAGCGTTATGGCGCTGCCGTGGTGGTGATGGCCTTCGACGAAGCCGGCCAGGCCGATACTGCTGCGCGTAAGCGTGAGATCTGCCAGCGCAGCTACGACATTCTGGTCAATGAAGTGGGCTTTCCGCCGGAAGACATCATCTTCGACCCGAACATCTTCGCCGTGGCCACCGGTATCGAAGAGCACAACAACTACGCCGTCGATTTTATCGAGGCCTGTGCGTTTATTCGTGATCACCTGCCCTATGCGCTGACCTCGGGCGGCGTGTCCAACGTGTCGTTCTCCTTCCGTGGCAACAGCCCGGTGCGTGAAGCCATTCACTCGGTGTTCTTGTATTACGCGATCCAGAACGGCCTGACCATGGGCATCGTCAACGCCGGCCAGCTGGAAATCTACGACCAGATTCCCAAAGAGCTGCGCGATGCGGTGGAAGACGTGGTGCTTAACCGTACCCCGAACGGCACCGAAGCCTTGCTGGCCATTGCTGACAACTACAAGGGCGACGGCAGCGTCAAGGAAGTTGAAACCGAAGAGTGGCGTACCTGGGGCGTGGTCGAGCGTCTCAAGCATGCGCTGGTCAAGGGCATTACCAGCCACATCATCGAAGACACCGAAGAATGCCGTCAGCAGTGTGCCCGGCCCATCGAGGTCATTGAAGGCCCGCTGATGGCCGGCATGAACGTGGTCGGCGACCTGTTCGGCGCGGGCAAGATGTTCCTTCCGCAGGTGGTGAAATCCGCCCGGGTGATGAAGCAGGCGGTTGGCCACCTTATCCCCTTTATCGAGCTGGAAAAGGGCGACAAGCCGGAAGCCAAAGGCAAGATCCTCATGGCCACGGTCAAAGGCGACGTACACGACATCGGCAAAAACATCGTCGGCGTGGTGCTCGGCTGTAACGGTTACGACATCGTCGACCTCGGCGTGATGGTGCCTGCAGAGAAAATCCTGCAAACCGCGATTGCCGAAAAGTGCGACATCATCGGCCTGTCCGGACTGATCACCCCGTCGCTGGACGAAATGGTGCATGTCGCCCGTGAAATGCAGCGTCAGGGCTTTAGCCTGCCACTGATGATCGGCGGCGCGACCACCTCCAAAGCCCACACGGCGGTGAAGATTGAGCCCAAGTACCAGAACGACGCGGTGATCTACGTCACCGACGCCTCGCGCGCCGTTGGTGTGGCCACGCAATTGCTGTCGAAAGAGCTGAAAGCCGACTTCGTCGAGCGCACCCGTCTGGACTACATCGAAGTGCGCGAGCGCACGGCCAACCGCAGCGCCCGCACCGAGCGCCTGAGCTACGCCAAGTCGGTGGAAAACAAGCCCAAGTTCGACTGGGCCAGCTATCAGCCAAGCGTACCGAGCTTTACCGGCGTGAAAGTGCTGGAGGACATCGACCTTAATGTGCTGGTTGACTACATCGACTGGACGCCGTTCTTTATCTCCTGGGACCTGGCCGGCAAGTACCCGCGCATCCTCACCGATGAAGTGGTTGGCGAAGCCGCCACCGCGCTGTTCGCCGATGCTCAGGCGCTGCTGAAGAAGCTGATCGACGAGAAGCTGATCAGTGCCCGCGCCACATTTGGTTTCTGGCCGGCCAATCAGGTGAATGACGACGACCTGGACGTCTACGCCGACAACGGCGAAAAACTGGCCACCTTGCACCACTTGCGCCAGCAAACCATCAAGCCGGACGGCAAGCCGAACTTCTCCCTGGCCGACTTCGTCGCGCCGAAAGACAGCGGCGTGACCGACTACATCGGCGGTTTTATCACCACCGCTGGTATCGGTGCCGAGGACGTGGCCAAGGCTTACCAGGACGCTGGTGATGACTACAACTCGATCATGGTTAAAGCCCTGGCCGACCGCCTGGCCGAAGCCAGCGCCGAATGGCTGCACCAACAGGTGCGCAAAACCCATTGGGGTTACGAGCCCGACGAGGCGCTGAGCAACGACGAGCTGATCAAGGAAGCCTACAAAGGCATCCGCCCTGCCCCCGGCTACCCGGCGTGCCCGGATCACACCGAGAAAAAGGCCCTGTTTGAACTGCTCGACCCCGCGGCTGAGTTCCACAAAGCCGGCCGCAGCGGGGTGTTCCTCACCGAGCACTACGCCATGTTCCCGGCGGCTGCCGTCTCCGGCTGGTACTTCGCCCACCCGCAGGCGCAGTACTTCGCCGTCGGCAAAATCGACAAGGACCAGGTGGAAAGCTACACCACCCGCAAGAAACAGGACCTCAACGTAAGCGAGCGTTGGTTAGCGCCGAATCTGGGGTACGACAACTAAACAACTGCTGCGGATAAACACACGGCTGCGGGCGGCTTCATGCTCAGCCCGCAGCCGCTGTGGTTACGCCCTGGTCAGCCAAACAGCACCGGGCATTGTTGTCAGTGCGCGAGCCCCCTCCCCTTATGCACAGCCTTGAACAACTTCGCAGCGGAGAACTGGCCGGTATCACTCGGCTGGACCTTTGCTGCGACCTGTCCGACTTCCCAGAGGAGATTTTCTCCCTGGCCGACAGCCTCGAAGTGCTCAACCTCTCGGGAAACCGCCTCAGCGCACTCCCCGCTGACTTAGCGCGCCTGCACAAGCTGCGCATTCTGTTTTGCTCAGACAACCAGTTCACCTCAGTACCTGAGGTATTGGGCAACTGCACCCAGCTAGAAATGATCGGTTTCAAGAGCAACCGCATTCAACACCTGCCTGCTGCGGCACTACCACCGAAGTTGCGCTGGTTGATCCTGACCGACAATCGACTGCAGCAGCTACCGGCTGAGTTAGGTGACTGTGCGTACTTACAAAAGCTGATGCTGGCGGGCAACCGACTACGCGCGCTACCCGCGAGCCTGGCCAACCTGCATCGCTTGGAGCTGCTGCGCATCGCGGCAAACCGCCTAGAGCATCTGCCGGCATGGCTCACGGACTTACCGTCGTTGTGCTGGCTGGCCTTTGCCGGCAATCCATTCAGTGACGCCAGCGAAACTGAAATTCTCCGGCAACACCCATTGCCGACCATCGCGCACGACACCCTTGAACTGGGTGAAATACTCGGCCAGGGCGCCTCGGGGATCATCCACAGCGCAACCTGGCAGCAGCCCAACCAGCCGGCGCGGGCCATGGCGGTGAAAATATTCAAGGGCGATGTGACCAGCGACGGGCTTGCCCACAGTGAGATGGCCGCCTGCATCGCAGCCGGTGAACACGCCAACCTGATCAGCGTGGCCGGCCCACTGCAACGACTGCAGGACGGCCCGCCCGGCCTGTTACTGGAGCGTATTGCGCCAAGCTTCCAAACACTGGCCGGGCCACCCTCACTCGCCAGCTGCACGCGCGACTGTTACGCCGAGCAGCGCCGTTTCACCGTGGCAGAAGCCTTACGCATTTTGCGCGGCACAGCGGCGGCCGTCGCTCACCTGCATGAACGCGGCATTCTTCATGGCGATTTGTATGCACATAACTTGCTGGTCGACGCAGCAGGGCAAACGCTACTGGGCGACTTCGGCGCTGCTTCGTTTTTTGAACCCCAGAGCAGCAGCGGGATCGCCCTGCAACAACTCGAGGCCAGGGCCTTTGCCGGTTTGCTGGAGGAGTTGTTACGCCGCTGTAATAAGGATGATCAGCCACATCAACAAACCCGCTTGTGGCAACTGCATGCGCGTTGTAACAACCCGCAACCTTCCGAGCGGCCATTGTTTGTCGACATCCTAGAGTGGCTGAAAGACTGCGACATGACCTAAGTAAATCATCAGCGTTTAAAGGGGCGGAGTGATTAAAAATAAATCATTCCGCCCCTTTATTTTTGTTTCCTGATAGTGCCTGCGCCATTTGAATACGACTGGCGCTTAAATTTCCAGCCTATGCGTTTTCACGCGATCTAGGTCTTGATCCGACATTGATGGGGTGAATCCATACAACTTCAGGTCGATTTCAGACAAGTGTCACTATTCCTACAAAGTTTATGGTGGCAAGTCCTCCCGGACGGCATAAATAATAAATCAGAGGGATATATGACTATTCGCTTCAAACTGATAGCCGCCTTTATTGTCGTGACCTTGATTCCCGTGCTGATTATTACGCTGTTTGTCACTAGGCAGGCCATGGACCGGGAGCGCACCCAGTTCAATCAGAGCAGCGTTAAGCAGATTCAAGAAGTGGATAATGCATTTTCTATTTTCCTTGAAAGCGCTGCAGAAAACGTCACGCTATTGACTCAGACTCGGCTGTTGCAGTCCGCCGATAGCAGCCTGCCTCGCTACATGGAAAAATCGCAAGCAACGCAAATGTCACCCCCTACCAGTGGGGCTGGCGTCGAAATCTATGAACTATTCGAGCAGTTCGGCACAACACACCCCAGCTACTCATTTGTGTATGCGTCTACTAGCCAGGGGCATTATCTGCAATGGCCAGTGTCTGAGCTTCGCGCCAACTACGATCCACGCGAACGGCCATGGTTCAAAGCAGCGCTCACTGGCAACGGCAAGCCTGTCCGTACTCAGGCTTACGAGTTCAAAGAAGCTAACGCCGTCATCATTTCCACCACGCAGACTTTTACCGATGCCGATGGCGGAACAGGTGTTATCTCTCTGGATGTTTCGCTGAACAAATTGACAGAAGTGGCCAAGAATGTCCGCTTTGGTGACAAGGGTTATCTGTTACTGGTGGAAGGTGACGGCACAGTATTGGCTGACCCTATGCACCCCACATACAACTTTAAAGCATTGGCTAGTCTGGGGGATGGGTACAAGTTTCTCGCCAGCCAGCCGGCAGGCTTTTATAGCGTGGAGCTGGAAGGTAAAGACTACAACGCCAGCGTGTATAAATCGCCAACTCTGGGTTGGACCTATATTGGCCTGATCGAAAGCAGCGAAATCAGCGCCGGTGCCTGGCATCTGGTGTGGGTGATCACGCTTCTCGGCAGTGCTCTGGTAGTGGTTTTTGGGCTGTGCGGCGTAGCACTGTCCAAGATGCTGATAGCGCCGATCAACAATACCTCGACCGGCTTGCGCGATATCGCCAGCGGCGACGCTGACCTGACGCGGCGTTTGCTGGTCAAGGGCAATGACGAAACGGCGCAAATGGCCAATGGGTTCAACAGTTTTGTTGCCAGCATCCAGAACTTGATCAGGGAAATTCGCGCTTCCAGCCTAGAAGTTGAACGGGAGGCTATGGATATAGGGATTCAGGCCGACCAACTCGACTCTACAGCGCAACGCCAGTCGATGGCCGTGGACATGGTGTCTACTGCGTTCCATGAAATGGTCGCCACGGCCAATGAAGTGGCCATGAACTGTAATCGCGCCGCTGAAGCCGCTCAGCATGGCCAGGATCAGGCGAATAAAGGGCAGCAAGTCATCGGCCTTATGGTCAGCCAGGTCAGCAGCCTGGGTGAGCGTATTCGTCTGGCATCTGAGTCGATCAGCCAGCTGGAGCAGAATACCCAGGACATTACCGCCATTCTCGACACCATTCGCGGCATTGCCGACCAGACCAACCTGTTGGCGCTCAACGCCGCCATCGAGGCCGCTCGTGCCGGTGACCAAGGCCGTGGGTTTGCCGTGGTTGCCGATGAAGTACGCGCCTTGGCCAAGCGCACCTCCGATTCGACCGAACAGATCAACGGTTTGCTGCACAAGCTGGTCATCAGCAGCCAGAGTGTGGCACTGGAGATGCAGCACAGCCTGGTGCAATCAAACGAGTCGGTGGCCTTTACCGCCCAGGTGGAAGAGGCATTTGCTGGCGTGCATGTGGCGGTGACAACGATCAAGGACATGAACACCCAGATAGCCACTGCAGCCGAGGAGCAACATGCTGTGGCCGAAGACATCAACCGCCATATCACTGATATTCACAGCGATGCCGGTCGTATTAGCGAGGTGTCCAGCGTGTCCAAAACCACCACGCACTCGCTGACGCAAATATCCAGCGAGCTGAACAAGCTGGTGGGCTGCTTCCGTACGGACTGAGCGCTGTGCGGTCGTTGGCAGGCGTGTAGGTGCCTATAGCTAAATAGGCACTTGTATCTGGTTGATCTGCTGGCCGACGGTACGACCATGTGGATCGTGAATTACCCAGTAAGTCCTCACAAAAAAACCGCCTTAGTTGGCGGTTTTTTTGAGGCCGCTGCCGCTTACTGCTGCAATTCCTGCTCGGTGAACATGTCGGCAAACAGCATGCTCGACAGGTAGCGCTCACCGGAGTCCGGCAGGATCACCACAATGGTTTTACCCTGCATCTCAGGCTCGGCGGCAATACGCAGCGCCGCCGCCATGGCTGCGCCGCAGGAGATACCGCAGAGAATCCCCTCCTCGCGCATTAGGCGCAAAGCAAGTGCCTTAGCGTCATCGTCCGACACCAGCTCCACCCGGTCGACCATGCTCAAATCGAGGTTGGCTGGGACAAAGCCGGCGCCGATACCCTGAATCTTGTGCGGGCTGGGTTTGACCTCATCACCGGCGATGGTCTGGCTGATCACCGGTGAGCCAATCGGCTCAACGGCTACCGAGATAATCGGCTTACCCTGAGTCTGCTTGATGTAACGCGAGATACCGGTAATGGTCCCGCCGGTACCGACGCCAGACACCAGCACATCAATCGCGCCGTCGGTGTCATTCCAGATTTCCGGGCCGGTGGTCGCTTCATGAATCGCCGGGTTGGCGGGGTTATTGAATTGCTGCGGCATAAAGTAGGTGCTGCTGTCGGAGGCGGCGATTTCTGCAGCCTTGTCGATGGCGCCTTTCATGCCTTTGGCCGGCTCGGTCAAAACCAGCTCAGCACCCAATGCTTTGAGTACCTTACGGCGCTCCAAGCTCATCGAGGCCGGCATGGTCAGTAGCAGCTTGTAACCGCGCGCCGCCGCGACGAAGGCCAGGCCAATACCGGTGTTACCGGAGGTCGGCTCAACGATGGTCATACCGGGCTTGAGCACACCGCGCTTTTCGGCATCCCAGACCATGCTCGCGCCGATGCGGCACTTCACCGAGTAGGCGGGGTTGCGCCCTTCGATCTTGGCCAGGATGGTTACCCCAGCCGGGCCCAGGCGATTGATCCGAACCAGCGGCGTGTTGCCGATAGCTTGTGCGTTGTCTGCGAAGATGCGGCTCATGGCGAGGTCCTTGTTCATCGGTTGCCGAGTAAGTTCTCAAGCCTAAGGCCGCTTGCAGCAGCAGTCCAGCAGCGCGAGTGCTCTGGCGCAAAGCCGCAGCCGTTTTGATAGCCAATAGTTGTGACAAGCGCTGCGTGACCCGCCATTCAGTGACTGAATGGCCCGTCTGCGTTCACAGTCGGCAGGGCTGCGCGTTATAGTCTGCTTTTCAAATACTGAACCCGCAGGTATGGCCTGCGCGTTACCGTTCGAGGATTTACCGATGAAGTTCGAAGGCACCCAGTCCTACGTCGCCACCGACGACCTCAAGCTCGCGGTCAATGCCGCTATTACCTTGGAGCGTCCACTGCTGGTCAAGGGCGAGCCGGGCACTGGTAAAACCATGCTGGCCGAACAACTGGCGGAGTCCTTTGGTGCACGCCTGATCACCTGGCACATCAAATCCACGACCAAAGCCCACCAAGGCCTGTATGAGTACGATGCGGTCAGCCGCCTGCGTGACTCGCAATTGGATTCGGACAAAGTCCACGATGTGCGCAACTACATCAAGAAAGGCAAGCTGTGGGAGGCTTTCGAGGCCGAAGAGCGGGTGATTCTGCTGATCGACGAAATCGACAAGGCCGACATCGAGTTCCCCAACGACCTGTTGCAAGAACTCGACAAGATGGAGTTCTACGTTTACGAGACCAACGAGACGATCAAGGCCAGCAAGCGCCCGATCATCATCATTACCTCGAACAACGAGAAAGAACTGCCGGACGCCTTCCTGCGTCGCTGCTTCTTCCACTACATCGCCTTCCCGGATCGCGCGACCTTGCAGAAGATCGTCGACGTGCACTACCCAAATATCAAGAAAGACCTGGTCGCCGAAGCGCTGGACGTGTTCTTCGACGTGCGCAAAGTACCGGGCCTGAAGAAGAAGCCGTCCACCAGCGAGCTGGTCGACTGGCTCAAGCTGCTGATGGCCGACAATATCGGCGAAGCCGTGCTACGCGAGCGCGATCCAACCAAGGCCATCCCGCCACTGGCCGGTGCCCTGGTGAAGAACGAGCAGGATGTGCAGCTGCTGGAGCGCCTGGCGTTTATGAGCCGCCGCGCCTCGCGCTAAGCGACGCTCTTGTAGGGTGGGTTAGCCAGAGGCGTAACCCACCCACCAGCCAACTGGCTGGCCATGACGGTGCCTGCGGCATCGATGGTGGGTTACGCCGCTGCGCGTCTAACCCACCCTACGGTTACTCATGAGGGCGCTTATATGCTGCTCAACCTGTTCAATGAAATGCGCGCCGCTAAGGTGCCGGTGTCGGTGCGTGAGCTGCTCGACCTGATCAACGCGTTGAAACACAACGTGGTGTTCGCCGACATGGACGAATTCTATTTCCTCGCGCGCACCATCTTGGTCAAAGACGAGCGGCATTTCGACAAGTTCGACCGCGCGTTTGGGGCTTACTTCAAGGGCCTGGAAAACCTCAACCAGCACATCGAGGCACTGATCCCCGATGAGTGGCTGCGCAAAGAGTTCGAGCGTTCACTGACCGATGAAGAGCGCGCCAAAATCGAATCCTTGGGCGGCCTCGACAAACTGATCGAGGAGTTCAAGAAGCGCCTCGAAGAACAAAAGGAACGCCACGAGGGCGGCAACAAATGGATCGGTACCGGCGGCACCAGCCCATTCGGCTCAGGCGGTTTCAACCCGGAAGGCATTCGTGTCGGTGATGCGGGTAAGCGTCAGGGCAAGGCGGTTAAAGTCTGGGACCAGCGTGAGTACAAGAACCTCGACGATCAGGTCGAACTGGGTACGCGCAATATCAAGGTGGCCCTGCGGCGCCTGCGCAAGTTCGCTCGCCAGGGTGCGCAGGATGAACTGGACTTGGACGGCACCATCGACCACACCGCCAAGGACGGCGGCCTGCTGAATATCCAGATGCGCCCGGAACGGCGCAATGCGGTGAAGCTGCTGATCCTGTTCGACATCGGCGGCTCGATGGACGCCCACGTTAAGGTCTGCGAAGAGTTGTTCAGCGCCTGCAAGACCGAGTTCAAGCATATGGAGTACTTCTACTTCCATAACTGCGTGTACGAGTCGGTGTGGAAGAACAACCTACGCCGCACTTCCGAGCGTTTCTCCACCCAGGATCTGCTGCATAAATACGGTGCTGATTACAAAGTGGTCTTCGTCGGCGACGCCGCCATGGCGCCGTATGAGATCACCCAGGCCGGCGGCAGCGTCGAGCATTGGAACGAAGAACCGGGCTACGTCTGGATTAAGCGCTTTATGGAGAAGTACAAAAAACTTATCTGGATCAACCCTTACCCCAAGGACACATGGAGCTACACCGCGTCGACCAATATCATGCGTGAATTGCTGGAAGACCAGATGTACCCGCTGACCTTGCAGGGGTTGGAAGACGGCATGAAGTTTTTGTCGAAGTAACCCCGAGCCAACACTCAGCGCGCACAAAAAAAGCCCCAGCCGACTCTCGACTGGGGCTTTTTGTTAACGCATCACGCAAGCGCGTGCAAAGCCTGCCGTCCCTGGCATGGGTTTATCGTGGCTCTCACACCAGCTGGAAGTCAGCAATGGTCACCGTAGTAGCATTGGTGACACCAACCAAGGTGATAGTGCCGCCGTCAGCGCCATTGATTGACACCAAGGTGTCGTTGCCAATGTCAGTGATGCTCACGCGACTATTGAAGGTTGCCGCAGTCAGGTTGAAGTAGGCGATATTTAGCAGATCCTGACCACCCACGGGGTTGGCATCGAAGCCAATAACGGTATCGTTGCCAAAGTTCGCCCCGAACACCAAGATGTCATTGCCTTGGCTGACGTCCATGATGTCGTTACCTTCGCCACCGATCATGCGGTCATTGCCCCCTCCGCCGTTCAAGAAGTCATCACCCGCGCCACCTTCCAAGGTGTCGTTACCGGCTCCGCCGAGCAAGGTGTCATTACCCATCCCGCCTTCAAGCAGGTCATTACCGCCACCGCCGTTTAAGGTGTCGTTGCCATCGCCCCCTATCAGGGTATCGTTACCGCCAGCGCCATTCAGCGTATCGTTGCCGACCCCGCCTTGGATTACGTTATCCAAGCCGTTGCCGTTGACTACCGTGGCATTGCTACCGACATGGGTCAGGTTCTCCACGTTGGCACGCAGGTTAAAGCTAGAGCTGGTGGAATAGACGGTATCAATACCACCGCCAACTCCTTCGATGATGATGTCATTGGCGACATCGACAAAGTAGCTGTCGTCGCCAAAACCGCCAATCATCCGATCAGCGCCGGCGCCACCATCCAGGCTGTCATTACCATTGCCACCTGTCAGGATGTTGTTCAAGGCATTACCTGTCCCAACAAAGTCACCGATGCCGGTAAAGGTCAGCCTTTCTACGTTAGCGTCGAGCACATAGCTCAGCAGTGAGGTCAGCACAGTATCGGTGCCTTGCCCCGCCAGCTCAGTCACCACATCGCCAACATCATCGACAATGTAGGTATCGTTGCCAGTGCCGCCAATCATCACATCGGCGCCTAAGCCACCATCTAGAATGTCGCTACCCGCGCCGCCATCCAGCAAGTCATTACCCGCCAAACCAATGAGCACATCATTGCCGCCCAATGCGAATATCTGGTCATCAAACTCGGTGCCAGTCAGGGTTTCGCTTGCATTGGTGCCGATGATCACGGCACTGGCAACCAGTGCTGTAGCCGCCGACGTGACGCTCTCGAACGTACCGCGGTTGTCGGTGTAGGACACCACTACACGTATCTGCTGACTCGACTGAGCTGCGGTGACGGTGAAAGTTTCACCATTGGCTCCCGCAATATCGCTGAAGGTGGCGCCACTACCGGACTGCCACTGGAAGGCAAATGTCACTCCGACCAAGCCATCGGCATCGGCCAAGCCAAGGGTCGACGCACTCAACAGCTGCCCGACAATTGGCGTGTCATTGCTAAGCAGCGGTAAACCGGTCGGTGCATCGTTGACGTTAGTGACCGCCGCCGTGATGTCAGACGTAATTGATCCTGGATAACCCCCATCATCGACAAACGAAGCAACTACCCGCAGCGTTAAACCTACTTCAGCATCTCCAGGCTGGAAGCTTGGCCCGTTGCCGACATCCGTCCACACACCATTCACATCCGCCTGCCAGGTGTAGGTAATGGTCGCATTCAACAAGCCATTGGGGTCGCTGATGGTATCCGTGACGGTCAATAGCTGATCTTCGGCTGGGGTCAGGCTGCTAATGGTCACACTACCTGTGGCAGGACGATCAACCAGCCACATTGTGTGGTCAGCAAACTCAACCCGCTCGATGTTGCGCAGCCAGTCAGAGCCTTCAGCCCCCGTCGTATCGACTACCTGGAAGCTACCGTCGAAGTTCTCGGTGACTTCAAAGTTGGCAAAGACTCCACTAAACACCGCGGTATCGATATCGTCCGCACTGTTGCTATAGAGAATCTCCCGCACGATCTGCAATTGACCGGGGTTGATCTCACCGCTAAGCATGCGCAGCTTGATTTCATTCATGCTATCGACGCTGAACCACTGACCCGGATTAGGGTTGGCAGCCGTTGGAACCGCATTCAGCACGCTAATGCGCACATTCAGCCAGGCGTCGCCATCGAGGATGTCATTACCGGCTTTACCCTGGAGAAAGTCGCTGCCGCCCCCGCCGAGCAAAATGTCGGAGGGGCTGTCACCGACAAAAGTGACGATACCGTTGCCATCACGCACCACAGCGGCTTCGTCCATCACCACAACGGTGTACGCCTTACCGTTCCAGGTAAAGGTTTCTGTGATCAAGTGACTGACCAACTGATCAAAACCATTGATCCGGTCAACGCTTGTTTGCAACAGGGCGTTCGAGAAGCTCTCCAATGGAGTATTCGCATCAAATATCGCCGCCCCACCACCATCGGCACCTGCGGCCCCGGTCACGACCTCGCGACCAATCAGGGTGTCATTGAAGTTCCATCCCGACAGGCCTTCGACCAGGTCAAAGCGATCACGCAGAATGAGATTCTGCTGGTTAACGAAGATCGGGATTCCCAAGTCGGAGAAAGCCCCATTAGGGTCGCCCTTGTGCACAGCCCAGTCAAACCCGGCCATGCCGTTGTTACGCTGAATGCCGGGACCTTGGAACATGATGTCATCGCCCGACTCGCCATCGTAGTCGGTGTCGTTGCCCTGTCCATTGAGCACATCGTGGCCAATGATCGGGCTGTTGAAGAATAACTCCGAGTTTTCCCCGGCTAGGGTGTCAAACCCTTCGCCGCCCTCAATCCAGTCATCCCCCTCGTTACCCAGCAGGAAGTCTGAATCGTTACCACCCAGGATAAAGTCGTTGTCAAGGCCGCCAAATACCTCAGTGGCATCATGACCGGTGATGATGAAGTCTTGACCCGCACCGCCAAACACCAGGTCGTTGCCCATGCCTGAGGAGATCACGTCATTGCCGGCGTCACCATGCAAGAAGTCTGCGCCGCCAGCTGGCGTGCCGAGATCTGTGATGATGTCGTCGCCATCGCCGCCATGCACTTGGTCGGCTTCATTACCGCCATCCAGACGGTCGTTACCGGCACCACCCCAGATAGTGTCAATGCCATTACCGCCGATAATTGTATCGTTGCCCGCTGTGCCACCAAGCACCACGTGCTCACCGCCGGTGAAACGCAAATAGCCGCCATCCGCCTTACCGTCACCATCCACATCGGCGCCGGGTGCAACACGAATAACCTTGGGATGGAGAATCTGCAGAATGGGATTCGACTCGATGGGGTCGGCACCAATTTGCTTGCTGATATCCATTTCCAGAATCAGATCAGGCGTATGGAAAATCAGGCTCGGCAGGTGCGAGGAGCCCTCGTTGCCCAGGTCGGTGTTGCGCATGATCAACTTGGAGAAGGTATTCGCCTCCAACGCGTTAAGCATGTTGGTGCCCTGTACCCGGCTGAGGTAGTAGAAACGGTCGCCGTTCTGCAGGTTCTCCATCTGGTTTTCAAACACATAATTGAAGGTGGCGCCGAGCATGCCGCCAAACTCATTTTTGCGTTCAGCCAAACCACCGATCCAGAAGTCGACATCGTTGAGGCCGGAATTAGCCGCCGTCCACGCGCCGGTGCTGTTGAGGAAATCCATGCGATCAGCGGGCACCGTGCCACCCGGGCCGGCAACGCCAAAGACCAAGGTCATTGCCGCGTCGCGCTTACCCGCCAAGGTATCGGCACTGGTGATGCTGGAGTGGGTACCGTAGGCCGCAATGAAGTTGATGATGGATGCCGGGTTTTTTAGCTCCGGTGCCATCCCGGCCCAACTGGTGAAGGGCGCCAATTGGCTGTCGCCGGTGTTGGCATAAAACTGTGCGCGCGCCTCGTTAAAGCTCGGCATCCCGGTGTCGCGGGCACGGGCCATATTCAGCGTGGCCAGGTCGAGTGGCAGACCAAGCACGTTGTTACGCAGCGCACTGGTGACAAACTCGTCAATCTCGTTGCCCGCCTGGCGCGTCATGCCCCGCACAATAGCCCCAGCAGCGGCTTCCACACTCATGGCACCATCACCATCAAAGGCCAGCGGATTGAGGAAAGCGGCAATCAGGCCTATATCGTCCGACTGCATGTTGAAATCCAGACGATCAACCGTCTCGGTCAACATAGAGTGGCCAAAGCGATAAACCACATGGGCGAACTCAGCCATGATGGCTGGGTCTATGTCGGCCGAGTTGGAAAATACGAAGGGGTTGATTGTCGGCTGTACGGCACGGGCAAACTCTTCGAAGACCAAGTGTTGGTACTGCATCTCGGTGACGAAGCGCCCGGCTTGGAACAGCCGTTCACCGTCCCAGTTAAGCGCGGCGATACCTGCCGGATCAGTCGGCACCTGATTCAAGTTAGTCAGGTCAGTCACCAGCCATTCGTTGATAAAGCTCAGGTCGGCGCTCTTGAGGATGGTTAGCTTGTAAGCCTCGACCAGGCGGTTGTGCTCGGAGTGGAAAATCGTGTGCACAGCCGTCAAACCGATGTTTTCGTTACCCCGCCCGTCACCGGTGATGAAGTGCCGATCCAGCAGTTCGTTGTCATAGGTGCCGGGCGCCTGAGGCAGGATCGGCATGTTATTCGGCCCAACGGGCAAGCTTGGGTCGAAATTTGGGTTGGGCATGGAGCCCACTACTGTGTCGGAATCCGCCAGCAACTCGGTAGGCGGGGTAGCCGGATTGCCATCCAAGTCGGCAAAGCCAGGGGCCGCTCCGTGTGCGATGTCGTCGAGGAAGGCATGATTAGTGCGAATCGTATCGGGCGGCAGTAAAACACCGAGCCCGCCATTGGCAGCAGGGTCACCTTCGACCAAACCACTGACCGTAACGATTTGCACAAAGCCACTGGCACCGCGCAGAAACGCACCATAGGCATCGGTGGCCAGCAAAGGCACGTTGTGCACGTCCATATCCACCAACTGGATGCCCAGCATGGAGCTGGCCTGGGCTTTGACCTCGCCCCAGTTGCCAGCACCATGTGCACCACTCAGCAAATGACCAGTGGCCATCGGCTTGCCGTCGACCATCACATATTCACGCAGGAAGACCTGATGCGACGGGTGTGAGGTATAGGTTTGGTTCTGGTCGACGAACGGCGTGGTGGTGTTGATGCTTTCATGAGTGGTGTCGTCGTCGTCACCCAGAATGCCATTAGGACCTGGGCCATTCACCTGAGTGGCACGTTTCAAGACCATGAAGTTGGTCTGACTGCCTTCCACATACAGCGGGTCGTCGGGCAGCAGCGGTACGAACACCGTGCCGTTACCGCCTTTGGTCACCAGGTCCAAGCCGTGGTCAAAAAACTGACCAAACAAGGTCATCCAGCCATTGAAGGCTGGCGATAAGCCGATATCCGGAGATTGGTTTTCGATGCCGATGGTGCCGCTGTCCGACACGGTCAGGCCGGCATCCTCCATCTCCGCTCTCAATGCTGAAAAGGCCACTGCATGCACGGCCTTAGCATCGACTAATTGTTGCTGCGCTTCGGCTAAGAGAACAGGGTCACTGCCCGCCGCGATGATGCTCGCGTGCGCGGCTTGAATCAGCGCATTGGCGGTTTGTACCGGAACATTAAAGGTGGCGATGACAGTTGCCTCACCATAAGGATCGGCATGCCCGGCCAATTGCAGAGCCGCGGCCACGGCAGCCGGGTTATTGGCGGTTTGATCGACAATTAAGTTACTGGCAATCCTCGGCTGTGAGTCGAAGACAAACCCGCTGGTTTGGGCATAAGACGTCGGCATCTGCGTCCCGAACTGGATGGGCGAGAGATCGGCATCGCGCAGGTTGGCCTCAACCAGGCGCGGCATGATGTTATCGGCAGCGCCTAAAGCTTGTTGCCCAGGTAGCAGGCTGTTCCAGGAGCCATCCACCGTGCGTAAGCCGTAAGGCAGCAAAGGGCTGCCAACCAGCTCTGGCAAGCCGACTACCGCTCCGGTCAACGGGTCGGTAGTCGCTTCGGAAATCTTTATTTGCTTGAGAATGAACTCAAGGTCCTGTTGTGTGACGGTGAAATCATATTGGCTGCTAGACATGACGATTGCTCCAAATGAAGTAAACCCCCGTACTTTAAAAGACCCAAAAACCCCCTCGCCGCACGACTAACGCGCGCTTAAGCGATTAAGCAAACCTTCTAGTGCCTGGCTGCTAAGCCATACCTACGCAATGCATAAGCCTGTGACTTAAGGCCACGCAGTCAACCCAGGCGGCCCGTGGAATCGGCGCGCAAGCAAGTAGTGACCTTGCGTTGCAACGCGAGTGGTGAGGAGACGCGACACTCTATCCATGATTATTTATGCCCTAAGCGCTATGAGTGGGTGTTGCCGCAAACGTAATTACCTCGCCGTTTGCTTCAGCAATACCCACACGCATAGTCAGACTTAAGTCGCACTACCGAGTACTGTCAAGATACCGTCTATCCGAACAATAAAATCCATTACAAATCATAAGCTACTGCTGCAAATGAAAAAATACAAAGAAACCACTCAGCAGAAAGATAAGATCATTCCAACCAATACTTTGGCGAAAGCGTAAAACGCCATCTATACCTAGCTCACTAGCTGCGCTTCAAGCTGATGCCACACGCGGCGCTTGCAGGCGATGTCTACTGCTAGGTGAATACGTTTTATCGCCCTGCCTGCCCGGCACTTGTTGGCCTGCTGTATTGGAGACCTATATATGGACACGTTGCCGTCCCATCGCTCCGAATTAGCCGAAGTGTTGTTTCGCTTACGCCGCACCTTCTATGTACTGGCCGCCTTCAGTGGGGTGATCAACCTGCTGATGCTAACCCCAGCGGTTTACATGCTGCAGGTTTACGACCGCGCCCTGGTTAGCAGCAACGTCACCACTCTGCTCATGCTGACCGTATTGGTGTTGGGCCTTTACGTGCTGATGGCGTTGCTCGAGGTGGTACGTTCCAGCGTGTTGATTCGGGTCGGTAATCGGCTCGACATGATGCTCAACAGACGCGTTTTCACTGCCGCCTTTGAACGCAACCTCAGGCGCAGTGGCGGTAACCCCGCACAAGCCCTGCAAGACTTGGCGTTGGTCCGGCAATTTCTCACTGGCAATGGCTTGTTCGCGTTTTTCGATGCACCTTGGACGCCAATCTATCTGCTGGTGATTTATCTGGTACACCCGCTGCTCGGGCTTATCAGCTTGATTGGTTCACTGCTGCTGTTTGCCCTCGCCTACCTAACCGAAATATCCACCCGTAAACCTTTAGGTGAAGCCAACAAGGCCTCACTAATGTCCGGCAGTTTTGCCAACAACAACCTGCGCAACTCTGAAGTCATTGAAGCCATGGGCATGCTGCCGGCAATCCGCAAGCGCTGGTTCGGCAATCACTTGCGCATCCTCGAAATGCAAACCCTGGCCTCTGATCGAGCAGCCTATATAAATGGGGCCACGCGCTTTGTTCGCGTCGCCCTGCAATCTTTGATCCTCGGCGCTGGCGCATTACTGGCGATCAAAGGCGTGATCACCCCCGGGATGATGATCGCCTGCTCGATTTTATCCGGACGCGCCCTCGCCCCAGTCGAGCAAGTGATTGCCGCCTGGAAGCAAGTGCTCTCCAGTCGCAGTGCTTGGGAGCGACTCAATACTCTGTTGAATGATTTTCCTGCCCGCCCGATCTCAATGTCATTGCCCAAGCCAACTGGCCTGCTCAGCTTAAACGGGGTTTTTGCCAGCCCCCCCGGTTCTGGCAACGCCACCCTGCGCGGTGTAAGTTTTAACCTCATGCCTGGCGAGGCGCTCGGTGTGATCGGCCCCTCGGCCGCAGGCAAATCCACCCTCGCACGTTTACTGGTGGGCGTCTGGCCCGCCTATGCCGGCAAGGTTCGTCTGGACGGCGCGGATATTTTCCTGTGGAACAAGGAGGAACTCGGCCCCTGGCTTGGCTACCTGCCTCAGGATGTCGAGTTGTTTGAAGGCAGCATCGCCGAAAACATCGCACGCTTCGGCAGCATCGACAGCGAAGCTGTCATTCTCGCGGCCAAACAAGCCGGCGTGCACGACATGATCTTGCACCTGCCACAAGGCTATGACACCTACCTCAGCGCTGATGGCGGCTCGCTCTCCGGCGGGCAGAAACAACGCATAGGTCTAGCTCGCGCGCTGTACGGCGACCCATCTCTGGTTGTCCTTGATGAGCCCAACGCCAGCCTCGATGACGTCGGCGAAGCGGCTCTGGTGCTGGCGTTACAAGACCTCAAGCGCCGAGGCAAAACCCTGGTACTGATTTCCCATCGCCCCACCGTACTGAACATCGTGGACAAGCTTTTGATGCTCCACGAGGGTGCAGTGCAGGTATTCGGCAGCCGCGACGAAGTCTTCGCCAGCCTGCGTCAAGCCAACGTGGCGCATAACCAGGGCAACGCACCTACCCTGGCCTCCGTCAAGAGCAAGGAGTGAGGTCCATGTCCAATCTCGACTACGAGCACAAGGGTCTGATCCTGGCCAACCCTGAGCAGGTGATCGACATCGACGACCATCGACCTAGTCGCTGGGGCCTGTGGTTGGTTTTGGCCGGCTTTGGTGGGTTTCTGCTATGGGCTAGCCTGGCCCCTCTGGATGCGGGCGTGGTGGCCACTGCCACAGTCAACGTGACCGATGCCCGCAAAACCATCCAACACCTCACCGGCGGATCGGTACGGGCCATTCTGGTGCGTGAAGGCGACCAGGTTAAAAAAGGCCAAGCGCTGATTGAGCTCGACTCCACCCGCGCCATCGCTGAGCAAGGCGTGGTCAGCGCGCAATACATTGTGGTGCGCACCGTCGAAAACCGCCTGCAGGCCGAGCGTGACGGTGCTCGCGAGGTCAG
Source organism: uncultured Pseudomonas sp. (assembly GCF_943846705.1). Taxonomy (NCBI): domain Bacteria; kingdom Pseudomonadati; phylum Pseudomonadota; class Gammaproteobacteria; order Pseudomonadales; family Pseudomonadaceae; genus Pseudomonas; species uncultured Pseudomonas sp. The sequence goes on from NZ_OX044366.1 coordinate 3,457,374, forward strand.
TTTTGATACACAACTGCTTAGCCAATTCGCCAACGACCCGCGCCTGGCGTCGGCCATGAGCCTGCAACAACGGCTCTTCAACACCCGCCGTGCGGCACTGCTTGGCGAAGCCAGTATTTTGCGTGAAAACATCCTCGGTGCCGAAGAGCAACTCAAAGGCCTGCGGCAGATTCAAGGCTCGCGCAGTGCACAGGTAAATTTTCTCAAGCAGGAAATGGTGGGCGTTCGTAGCTTGGCGGCGGAAGGCTACGTGACGCGTAATCGCTTGCTCGAACTGGAGCGCAACGGTGCCGATCTAAATGCCGCACTCTCGCAAAACATTGCCGACATCGGCCGCACTCGTAACCAGATTGCCGAACTTAAGCTGCGTATTTTGCAACTTGAGCAGGACTATCAGAAAGAGGTGCAGTCGCAACTCAGCGACACCCAGAAAGAAGCCACTGCCCTGGCTGACCGTCTACGCGTACTCGATTATGAAGTGACCAATACGGTTATCCGCTCGCCAATAGACGGCATCATATTGGCTCTCAATGTCTCAACCGTAGGCGGCGTGATCCAGGCCGGCTCAACCATTATGGATGTGGTGCCCGCCGGCGAGCCGCTGCAAGTGGACGCCATGATTCCCGTGCAAGCGATCGACAAAATGATCCCAGGCTTGCCGGTGGACATCACCTTCCCCGCCTTCAACCACGCCCAAACACCCAGCATCCCCGGACGCGTAATGACCATTTCGGCTGACCGGTTGATCGACGAAACCAACAAACAACCTTACTACCTGGCTCAGGTCGAGGTGACGAGTTCCGGCATGGATAAGCTCGGCAACAGCATGATTCGCCCGGGCATGCCGGCCACCGTCACCATCAAGACCGGCGAACGTAACCTAATGAGCTACCTGATGAAACCGATGTTTGACCGCATTGATGGCGCTTTCAAGGAGCAATGACATGACCGCTCGACTACTCCTGTGTCTCGCTGGACTCATTAGCCTGCCTGCCGCAGCGCTGGACTTGCAGGAGGCTTGGGCAATCACCCAACTGCAAGGACCAACCTACCGCGCCGCAGCCTATGAGCGTGACGCTGGCATGGAAAATCGCGCCCTCGGACGTGCTGGCCTGTTACCGCGGATCAATGCCAGCGCCAGCAAAAACCGTATCAATGGTACTCAGGAACAGGACAATATGTTTGGCAGGTCAGTGAGCAATGACCTCGATTACGACTCGCAAAATCTCGCCGTGCAGTTGCGTCAGCCGTTGTTCAACAAACAAAAAATGGCCGAATACCGCCAGGGTAAATACCGCGCCGACTACAGCGAGGCGGTGTTCGACGCCAAGACGCAGAATGTAGCGGTGAGGCTGGCCAATCGATACTTTGACGTTTTGCTGGCGCGTGAAACCATTGATCTGGCGAATGCCAAACTCAAGGCTTTCGAGCAACAAGTCAGCGCCTCACAACGGCGTTTCGATCTGGGCGATGGCACCATCACCGATGTCGATCAAGCCACTGCGCGCCGCGATTTGGCCAAGGCCGAACTGATTGAGGCGCAGGACCGTCTGGTCGTTGCCCTGCGCCTGCTGCAAGAGATGATCGGTGAGGAGCCACGGCAAGTCGCCACTCTGCAGGAGCGTTTTACAATGCCACTGCTGCACCCCGGTAATTTACAGGCTTGGCTGGATAAAGCGCGGACCCATAACCCTGTGCTCAAAGCGCGGGATTTCAACCAGAGCGTAGCGGATGAAGAAGTTAATCGGGCCAAAGGCGGTCACTGGCCAACCCTCGATTTAGTGCTGGGCTACACCGACAATGAGAGCGAGTCACTGTCCACCATAAACCAACAAAACAGATACGCATCAGCCGGGCTGGAGTTCAACATGCCGCTGTATGCCGGTGGTGGTGTGAGTGCCCGAGTGCGCCAAGCCGTGGCCAGCCGAGAGCAGGCAAGCGAGGAAGGGAATGCCGCACGCGAGGAAGTCTTCTCCTCGATAACCCGCGAGTTCAGGGGGGTGCAAAGCGGTCAGGCTCGCATCAAAGCCCTGGAAACGGCCGTGGTCTCAAGCAACCGCGCCCAAGACTCAGCTAAGAAGGGCTTTCTTGCCGGCTCCAGCACCAACGTCGACATTCTCAACGCCGAAGAGCAGGTGTTTATCGCCCGACGTGACTTGCTTGAAGCGAAATTGCGTTATCTGCTGGCACGCCTGCAATTGGCCGCGGCGGTTGGCCTACTCGGCGAGGACGATATTCTCCAAGCCAACGCCTACCTTGGCCCTGAACTGACGATGAGTTTCTAAGCACGTATTCAGCGCCAATGGCGCTGCTGCACCTTCTGGCTGCGGCCAACGCCGAGCAGCATACCAATCAGCAGCGCCAGGCTTTCCAGCAACCAGGCCAGCAGCATGGCGCAGGCAATGCCCCAGGCAATCGCCTCGGGTGCCAACAGCACTTGATAACGGTAGGCGCTGAAGGTTTCTTCCATGAGCTCATGGTCTGCGGCTGTGGCCAGGTGCAAGACCTGAGCGTACCAAGGGCCTTGCATGGCCTTGGCTTCACGCTGCAAAAATGCCGTACGCTCGACCAAGCTGCCAAGGCTCTGTGCATCGCTGCGCATTACCGGGTCAGGGCTGGCCTGGTAATGGCCGACCAACGCGACCAAGTCACCTTTAAAAAAGCGCTGTGCGGTTTGCCGAAAACCTTTGAGGCCCTGCTCGGCTTCAATGCGATGGGCTTCGACTCGCTTGCTGTAGTCATCGATAAAGCCCGGCACTTGCACCCCGACCAGCAACCCCAGGGCAAACAAGGCTAACCGCAGATAGCTTCTGAACATGACTCCCTCCCCCTCTAAATCAACGCTGCAGCGAATCAGCCAAACCCTGCGCCACACATTCACCGCCGCGCCATAAACGCCACTCACCCGGCTGGTACAGCGTCCAGTTTTCGTTGTCGGTCAACGGCTCGGTGGCCAGTACCGTGACCACATCATTGGGCGTGGTTTCGGCCTGGAAATCCACCTGCACGTCGGCATCTTTTAAATGCGCCGGGCCAAACGGTGCACGCCGGGTGATGTGCGCCAACTTGCTCGAACAGAAGCTGAACAACCACTCGCCATCACTGAGCAGGCAGTTGAACACACCGAGTTGCCGGTAACCGGCACAGGCACTGACTAGGGTCGGCAGCAACGCAGCCATGGCTACCGGCTCAGCGTATGCATGGCGCAAACGATTGAGCAGATCACAGAACGCCGCTTCGCTGTCGGTATCACCAATCGGCCGGTAGTTATCCAAGCGCGGGGCAAAATTTGCCAACTGGCCATTATGCGCAAAGCACCAATTGCGCCCCCACATTTCGCGCACGAACGGGTGGGTATTGGCCAGGCACACCCGGCCAACATTGGCCTGACGGATATGGCCGATGACCACTTCGCTCTTGATTGGGTAACGCTGCACCAACTGCGCCACTTCCGACTCGCTACTCGCCCGCGGGTCCTGGAACAAACGCAGACCACGGCCCTCGTAGAAGCCAATCCCCCAGCCGTCACGATGCGGGCCAGTGCGCCCGCCACGCTGCATCAAACCGGTAAAACTGAAGACGATGTCGGTCGGCACATTAGCGCTCATGCCCAGCAATTCACACATGGCGTAACGCCTCGCGCAGTTGTTCCGCTTCTACTAGCAATCCGGCCTCCAGGCGCTTAGGCCGCAGGGTAAAAACGCGTCAGGACGCACCACAGCACCTGCATCAGATATCGCGATGCCGTGGGCGTTGCCAATCCAGGGTTTTGCCTTCACAGGCGGCACGTACTTACTGCTCGCGCAGGTAGCACAGCGTCTTACAGACGCGGTTCTAACCGAAAACGGCGCTCGCCACGCGCATCTACGCGGGTGTCGCCAGAGTCTTCAGCATCGTGCGCCATCATTTCGCGCAGGGTAGGCTCATCATCGGCAATCGGTGCAGGGCCTTTGCGCCCCTGCCACCAGCGTTCTACGGGCCAACGAATGGCCACAAACAGCGCATACAGCACAAACAGGATCAAGCCGTACATGCTCAGATCAGCCGCGGCGCGCCAGGCGTTGTTGCCTACATCCAACAGCAGGTCCATGGCGGTAATAGCAATCGCCGGGGCGAACTGCTCTTTGCCAGGGTCCACGATGGTCGGGCTGAACAACAGCACCACGACCAGCACGCGCAGCGGCTCACGCACGTAACGCCACATCCAGCTGGTCAAACGAAACCACACCAACAGACAGCCAAGCGCTGCCACTAGGTAGGCCCCCCAGGCAAGCAGGTAGTCGTTTTCAGTCATAACACGCAAATTCTCTGGCATTAAGGGCTCGGCCGGCGAGTCGACACATGAGCGTGTACATTTCAGCAGCCGACGGGCGAAGTGGCGCTTATGATAACGGCTTTTGCCTGCTGCGGCGTCCTACTGTCCGCTCTCAGCTCCAGGAGTTGTTTCATGTCATACGCCCCCATCGCCCGCGCCGATAACGCCGCTGACCCTTATTGCTGGCTGGAAAACCGCGACAGCGTGGAGGTGCTCGATCATCTCAAGGCGGAAAACGCCTACTTGGAACAGCAACTCAGCGAACAATTAGCGCTGCGTGAAAGCCTGTTTGAGGAGATCAAGGGGCGTATCCGCGAAACCGATCTGAGCCTGCCCTCACCTTGGGGGCCGTACCTGTATTACCAGCGCACTGTCGCTGGCGACGAATACCCACGGCATTACCGCTGCCGCAAACCGGCCGATGGCTCGCTGCGTGTCGATGAAAACAGCGAGCAGTTGCTACTCGACCCCAATGCCCTGGCCGATGGCGGCTTTATCTCGCTGGGCGCGTTTAGCATCAGCCCTGATCATCAGCGCCTGGCCTACAGCCTGGACACCAGCGGTGAGGAAACCTACCAGTTGTTCGTCAAGGAACTGGCCGACGACAGCCTGATTGAGCTGCCGTTCGCTGACTGCGACGGCAGCATGACCTGGGCCAATGACAGCCAGACCTTGTTCTTCGGCGAACTGGACGACACCCACCGCCCGCACAAACTCTATCGCCACACACTGGGTACTGACGCGGCCGAGCTGGTGTTCAATGAACCTGACGGACGCTTTTTCCTCAGCTGTTACCGCAGCAGCTCCGAGCGCCAGCTGATTCTGCAACTGGGCAGCAAAACCACCAGCGAAGCCTGGGTGCTGGACGCCGCCACACCACAAGGCAACTTCAGCTGCGTGGCCCCGCGCCAAGAAGGCCATGAATATGACATCGACCACGGCATGCTGGAGGATCAATGGTGCTGGCTGATTCGCAGCAATCAACACGGCATCAATTTCGCCCTGTTCAGTGCCGACGACTCAACGCCGAGCCGTGCGCACTGGCAACTGCGCCGCGCACATGATCCGCAGGTGATGCTCGAAGGCTTTAGCCTCAATCAACAGGCACTGGCACTCAGCCTGCGCGAGAACGGCCTGCCGATCATCGAGGTGCACGCGCAAGGGCAAACCGCCTACCGCGTGCAGTTGCCCGATGCGGCTTACAGCCTGTATGTGCAGGACAGCCTGGAATTCGACAGCCCGGTGATTCGCCTGCGCTATGAAGCGCTCAACCGCCCCGCGCAAGTGCGTCAGTTGGAGCTGACCACTGGTGAGCAGATCGTGCTCAAGGAAACCCCGGTGCTCGGGCCGTTCGATGCCGACAGTTACGTCAGCCAACGCCTGTGGGCCACAGCAGCAGACGGCACGCAGGTGCCGATCAGTCTGGTGGCCAAGCGCGAGGTACTCGGCACCCATGCACCGCTGTATTTGTATGGCTACGGTGCTTACGGCGAAAGCCTCGACCCCTGGTTCTCCCACGCGCGCCTGTCACTGCTTGAGCGCGGCTTTGTGTTTGCCATCGCCCATGTGCGCGGCGGCGGCGAGCTTGGGGAAGCCTGGTACCGCGCGGGTAAACTGCAACACAAACATAACTCGTTCAGCGACTTTATTGCCTGCGCCGAACACCTGATCAGCAGCGGTTACACCCAGGCCGAGCGGCTGGTGATCAGCGGCGGCAGCGCGGGTGGGCTATTAATCGGTAATGTGCTCAACCAACGCCCAGAGTTGTTCGCAGCAGCCATCGCCGAGGTGCCGTTTGTCGATGTGCTCAACACCATGCAGAACCCCGACCTGCCGCTGACCGTCACCGAATATGACGAATGGGGCGACCCGAGCGAGCCCGAGGTATTCGAGCGCATCCAAGCCTACGCGCCCTATGAGAACGTGCAGGCCCAAGCCTATCCGGCGATCCTCGCCGTAGCCGGCTACAACGACAGCCGCGTGCAGTACTGGGAAGCGGCCAAATGGGTGGCCAAGCTGCGCGCGCACAAGACCGACAACAACCTGCTGCTCTTGAAAACCGACCTGGATGCCGGCCATGGCGGCATGAGTGGACGCTACCAGGCCTTCAAGGATGTCGCGCTGGAGTACGCCTTTATCCTCAAGGTGCTCAAACGCTGCTGAAACTAACGTGGTGATGACCACCCGACTTCTGGCGAGCGGCAGTTGGCAAACCCGCTCGTGGCAGATACCGTCATGCCCTTCCCTTTATCGCGCAGCCCAAGCCCATGCCAGAAAAGTCGTATCTGATTGATGAAATTCGCGACATGCTCCTCGACTGCGGCCTGTTCAACAGCCTGCATGCTACTGAGGTGCTGAGCGCGGCTGGCTACTTCAGCATCAGTCAGTTTGAGCCCGATGCCGTTATCTGCATGGAAGGTGATCCCGGCACGTTTATGTGCATTATTCACTTCGGTGCGGTCTCGATCCGCAAAACCAATTCCAGCGGCCACCCCCTCGAGATCGCCAAACTTCGCAAGGGCCGCGCCTTCGGTGAGATGGCGGTATTGGATGGCGAACGTCGTTCGGCCAGTTGCGTTGCTATCAGCGACTGCATCCTGCTGGTTCTCAGCAAGGAGTCGCTGGATAAAATGCTGGTGGAGGCTCCAAAGTCGGCAGCCAAGGTGATACGTGCGATTGCCGTGGCCATGTCCAAGCGCCTGCGCATGGTTGATGGGCAACTGGTCGAGCAGCAGCTCTGATCAATCGGCCCTGCGCCTGTCATCACCCAACCGCTGGCTATTACGTTGGCGTTGCTCCTCGAGCAAGGGCAAATCAGCATCAGGCAGGGCAAGATTGCCGTGCGACGAGTTGAGCCGTGAGCCTGTGTCAGCTGGGCCACGCCTGAGCAACGGCGGCACGTTTGGCGCACTGCTCGGCAGGTTGCGCAGTGTCGGTTGGGTAAAGGGCTGAGGCGTAGCCGTACCGGGTGATCCCAGCACAGGTTGCGCGGCTGGCGGTAACCGATAGTCTTCGGCGGTCGCAGCAGCAGACAGCGCTAGCAGTCTCGCAAGCAGCAACATGGACGTCTGCATAAAACTCCTCCCGTTTGTCCTGACCCGCTTATTAGGCTAACCGGCTAGCGATTAAGTGCCCGTCCTAGTGTTCTCCCCGACCACTGGCCGGATTACACTGTGACACCCAGCCTAGCCAGCCCGAGACCAGACATGAGCACGGAAAAATCCGCCACCGCCAAGCTTGACCGCATCCTTGCAGATGCTCAGCGCTCGCGTGAAGAAGGCTACCGCGACAAAGCGTTAAAAATGTACCCGCACGTATGCGGGCGCTGCGCCCGCGAGTTTGCCGGCAAGCGCCTCAGCGAGCTGACAGTGCATCACCGCGACCACAACCATGACAACAATCCGCAGGACGGCTCCAACTGGGAGCTGCTGTGCCTGTTCTGCCATGACAATGAACATTCGCGCTACACCGATCAGCAGTACTTTAGCGAAGGCTCGACCGCCAGCCAGCAAGGCCCCAAGTCGACCCATAAAGCCTTTGCCGACCTTGCGGCGTTGCTTAAAAGCAAAGAGTAAGTCGCCCGGTTTAACCCCGTATAATGCCGGCTTTTACCCGTAAGGCCGGCCACGTGGCAAACAAACGATACAGCTGCATTGGGTTATTCAACCCCAAATCCCCAGAGAACGTCGGCGCGGTGATGCGTGCAGCGGGCTGCTACAGCGCCGCCTCGGTGTTCTATAGCGGCAAGCGCTATGCGCGTGCCCGCGACTTCGTCACCGACACCCAGCGCATATATATGGATATTCCGTTAATCGGCGTGGAAGACCTGCAAAAGATCATCCCGCTGGGCTGTACGCCGGTGGCCGTGGAGCTGGTCGAAGGCGCGCGGCCGTTGCCGCAATACACCCACCCCGACCGCGCCATCTATATCTTCGGCCCCGAAGACGGCTCGCTGAGCAAGGAAGTGCTCGACTGGTGCGAGGACGTGATCTACATCCCCACCCAGGGCTGCATGAACCTGGCCGCCACCGTTAATGTGGTGCTCTACGACCGCATGGCCAAGGGCAACAACACCAAGTCTGGGCTCAAGTTCAAGTAAGCGTGAGCTGCTGCGCTAGCGCAGCAGCTTGCTGTCCAGAACCTCAGACGCGCCACCGATGACGTTTTCGCTGATCTCGATAAAATCTTGGGTGCTGGCCTTGTCCAGGCGCATCAGGCCGCGAGTTACGTCATCCAGCGAGCGCGGTTGCGTGCTGCCTTTGGTGGCCTGACGAATCTCCCGGTCCAGCTCTTGCAGCAAGAGCACGGCGCGGGCGGTCACCGGGCCGCTGGAGTTGTCCGTGCGCAGGCTTTTGACCGGCTTGCTCCAGCGGATCAACTGCTCACGGATCTTCTGATAACGCTCCTCGCTCAGGCCGCCGGCACGACGCATCAGCTCGATGGCGTAATACTCGGCCAGGCCTTCGGTGATCCAGTCACTGCGATCACGGGCGCGGATGCGGCTGAATACATGCACCAACTCATGCACCAGGGAGCTGGTACCGTTCTCGCTGACCAGTGGCCGATCACTGTGCATGTAATAGGAGTTAGTCGCCGACAGGCCGCCGCGCCACATCGGATCACCGGCGCCGACAATCAGCAGCTTGGCGGGGTCACGCGGAAATACTTCCTGAGCATGCGGCCAGATGAAGGTCAGCAGGGTCATTACGTCCATACGGCGCATGCCTTCGCCAACCGGTGCCGAGATGCTGATATCGGTCTCGCCTAATTTGCCGCGACGGGTACCGATCTTGCCGGCAACAATCCAACCGGTCGGCCGATCAAACTTACGCTGTAGATTATCGACACGGAATTTGTTCTTACCGATACGCGGCCAGCCGGTTTCGACACTTTTCCAGCCCTTGGGCAGGTCGAACTGCAAACGTGAGACCAGCTCGGTTTTATCTTCCTGACGCAGGGTTACCGCCGGCACCAGATCATCCCCCCGCAGCAGCGCCCAGTCTTTCGTCATCCGCGCATCGAAGCGGCCGGGGCTGCGTTCGTGGTTGATGCGTACGCGGTAAGTCAGGGTCGATGTACCTTTAGCCGGCAGCCAGGTGCCGAGTTCGGGCTTGTCCTGAGTCCACTGACCATCGGCCTTGAAGTCACTGTAAACGCCCTGCTCACCCAGATTGAACGCCAGGCTAAGCACCGGCGCGCCGTCCGCTAAGGTGAGGCTGACTTCGGCTTGCTCGGTCTCAGGCAGGAAGCGTACGCGGTAGTCGAGGTCTACCTTCTTCGCCCACAACGGCGTGCTCAAACTCAGTAAAACCGCAGACAACAACAGACGGCGAATCAACATGGCAAGGCTCCACAAGGCTGTGTATTGGCGTAGGTGAGTTTAGGCCGCGTTACTGGCGTGCGGTTCAGCCGGAGCGGAAGATCATATGGTCTTCCCAATCATCTTCGGCCACGCTGTTTTCGCTGAGCATGCGCCCGGCCTGGGAGATTTTTTGTTTGTGCACCTGTTCGGTGTCACCACACACCAGGTGATGCCAGAGCAGCAAGTCCTTGCCCTCACTGACCAGGCGATAGGCGCACGTAGGCGGCAGCCACTGGAACTGGTCAGCCTGAGCCGGGGTGAGCTGGATGCAGTCAGCGACAAATTTGCGCCGGTTGCTGTAGTCGGTGCAGCGGCAGGTATTCAGATCGAGCAATTTACAGGCGATGCGCGTGTAATAAACGCTGCCATCGTCTTCATCCTCAAGCTTTTGCAGGCAGCACAGGCCGCAGCCATCGCACAGCGATTCCCACTCATCCTGATCCAGCTGTTCGAGAGTTTTGCGTTTCCAGAAGGGTTCGACTTTGGCGGCCATGGCGAGGGTACGTGAAGGGCGAAAAGGCCGGCAGTCTAGCCGCTTGGTTAGCGGCGGCCAAGGGCGGCATGCTGAATGGCAGGCGGGGGTTAATAGCCGCGCGCGAAATCCACATGCCCGCGCAGTGCAGCACCAGCACGCCAACGCGTCAGGTTGTCGACAAACAGCTGCACCAGTAGGCGCGGATCAGTGGGCGCAGAGCTGTGCCCGGTGAGCAATAGGCGCGGTGCATCCCAGAGCGAATGCCCAGCGGGCAGCGGTTCCTCACGGCAGACATCAATCACCGCGCCGGCCAACTGGCCCTGCTGCAGCGCTGCGACCAAGTCGGCATCGACCACCGCAACGCCACGCCCGGCATTGATAAACAGCGCGCTGGGTTTGCAGCAGGCGAATAACGCGCCGTCATAGATATCGCGGGTGGCCGGGGTGTCAGGCAGCAGGTTAATCACGTAATCGGCCTCGCCAACTAAGCGCGACAGGTCGTCGAGACCGGCCACCAGAGAAAACGGCGGCAGATGACGAGGACTGCTGGCGATGCCAAGCAACTCGATGCCGAATGGCGCGAGAAACTGCGCCACGCTCAGGCCAATATCACCCGTGCCGACGATCAACGCCTTGCGCCCACTCAGGCTCTGCGGCTGGCGATTATCCCAACGCTGCTCGACCTGCGCCGCCAAGCGGGTCAACAACTGGCGCTCATGGGCCAGCACATGACAGAGCACATACTCGGCCATCACCTGGCCGAAGATGCCCACAGCGCGGGTCAGCGGGTACTTGCTTGGTAGACCAGCCGCGAGCAGCGGCGTGACGCCAGCCCAGGTCGACTGCAACCACTGCGGCTGCAGGCCTTGGCGCAGCAAGGGCACGAGCAGATCCGGGCGGCCCAGCCAGATGGCGTCGCGCGCAGCATAAGCAGCCAACTCGGACGGCTGATCACTGGCAAACAACTCAAGCCCAGGGGCCTGCTGACGCAGCAAGTCGGCATACCGCGCGTGCTCGACTTCAGCAATCAACACCCGCTGCGGGGCTTTTGCAGTCGCGTTCATGGTAACTACACCGGGTCGTTACGACGCAGCAACTCATCCGGCAGGTGCTCGATGTACTCATCTTCCGGAGGCGGCATTTGCAGGTGATAGCCCTGCTCGTCGAGGTTGGCCAACACCTTGTGAATATCCTCGCGCGCCAGAACACGCTCAGGCGTCAGCACCATCTCGAAGGCCAGGGTCGGCGGGCCGAAGGCCAGCAGCAGGTTTTCCGGTACGCGCTTGAGCGCATCACTGCGCAGCACGTACAGGTACATCTCATTCTTGCGAGGGCTTTTATAGATCGAGCAAATACGTTTCACGCGGACTCTCCGGTTGCAGCCAGGCAATCAAGCAAGGCCTGGCCCATCAGTTCACGCCGCCAGCCGCGTAGCGACTCCGGCAGCTGGTAAGGGCCCTTGGGGTAGCCGGTTTTCAACAGCGCTTCGAGGGTTTTCTTGCGCAGCATCAGCTCTGGGGCAATGTTCAGCCGCTCGCCTTCTCGTTGACCGATGGCGCGCAGCTTCTTCAGTAACGACGAAGCCTCCAGCGGCAATGGCTCGGGCAACGCCTGCGGCCAGTCGGCTGCAGGCGTTGCGGCGGCCTGCTTGATTAATTGCAGGATAAATTCGCCGTCTTGACGTACGGTTTTCGGGTGCATGTCCTCGATCCGCGCCAGGGCCACCAGGTTATCCGGCTGGGTGCGGGCCAAGGGCCACAACGAATGCTCACGAATAATGCGGTTGCGCGGCTGATTGCGTTTGCGCGCCTGGTCTTCGCGCCAGGTGCACAGCGCTTGCAACACGGCTAACTGTTGGCGCGAGAGCTTCCAGGCCAGCTTGGCGTCGCGGTAGGCCTGCTCGGGATCGACTTCACGGGTGAGGTTGGCGACCAATTCGGCGCCGTCTTCCAGCACCCAGGCATATTTCTCGGCAGACAACTGGTCCTTGAGTCGGGCATACACCTCGGCCAGGTGCAGCACATCTTCGGCGGCATAGCTCACTTGGTTGGCCGATAACGGCCGCTGCAGCCAGTCAGAGCGGGTCTCGCCCTTGGGCAGATCGATATTCAGCACGGCCTGTACTAGGCGTGAATAGCCCATGGAAAAACCGAGATTGAGGTAGCCGGCCGCCAATTGGGTATCAAACAAAGGCGCGGGCAGACTGCCGGTCAGGCGCAGGAAGACTTCGAGGTCTTCGCTGCAGGCGTGCAACACCTTGACCACAGATTGGTCTTGCAGCAGTTCGGCAAAGGGCGTCCAGTCGCTGATCAGCAGTGGATCGATCAGGTAAGCCCGCTCGCCTTCGCTGACCTGTAGCAGGCCGGCAATCGGGTAAAAGGTGTCGACCCGCATAAACTCGGTATCGACGGCCACAAACGCCAGCGTACGCCAGGTTGCACAATGCTGCGCCAGGCTGGCGTCATCACCAATCCACTGAATATCAATCGCCACGCGGCTCTCCCATCAAGAATGCCGCGCAGTATATATCGCCACACCCCATAGCCGGGCATTCACGATGCGCGACAAAGCGCATAAGCGCTATTCTGCCCAGCGCTGGCATATGACCACCTTCACTACAGGGAATAACAACAATGAAGAAACTGCTTGGCCTGCTTGTGGCCCTGATCGCGGCAGTGGCGATCTACCTCGTCGTCACGCCCAGCCCAATTGACCCGCTCGCCTGGGAGGCGCCGAGCCCACCACCGATGACCGGTGTGCTAGAGCCGAACGACACCCTGATGAAAGCCCAATTGCTCGGCCGCGGCCAGGTGCACGGCCCGGAAGACACCGCCGTGGACGCCCAGGGCCTGGTTTACAGTGGCCTGCATGACGGCACAATTGTGCGAATCAAAGCCGATGGCAGCCTGGAAACCTTCGCCAACACCCAAGGCCGGCCGCTGGGCATGGACTTTGACGCCGCCGGTAACCTGATCGTCGCCGACGCCTACAAAGGCTTGCTGAGTATCGATGCTCAGGGGCAGATCAAGGTACTGACCACTGAAGCCGAGGGCGTGCCTTTCAAGTTCACCGATGACCTCGACATCGCCCGCGACGGCACCATCTACTTCAGCGATGCTTCCGCGCGCTTTGAACAACCGGATTACCTGCTCGACCTGCTTGAAGCCCGCCCCCATGGCCGCCTGCTCAGCTATAACCCGGCCAGCGGCGAAACCAAGGTACTGCTCAAGGACCTGTACTTCGCCAACGGCGTGGCGCTGTCAGCCAACGAAGACTTCGTCCTGGTCAATGAAACCTACCGCTATCGCATCACCCGCTTCTGGCTGACAGGCGATAAGGCCGGCAGCCACGACATCTTTATCGACAACCTGCCGGGCCTGCCGGATAACCTGCAGGGCGACCGCAACGGTACCTTCTGGGTGGCTTTGCCAACGCCGCGTAAAGCCAACGCCGACCTGCTGCACCGCTCACCCTGGGCCAAGGCGCAACTGGCCAAGCTGCCGCGAGCGTTCTGGCCCAAGGCCGTACCCTATGGCTTTGTTATCGCCTTGAGTGAGCAAGGCAAAATCACCCAGAGCCTGCACGATACCAGCGGCACGCACTTGCGCATGATCACCTCGGTCAAGCCGGTGGGTGACTACCTGTACTTTGGCAGCCTGGATAATGATCGGATCGGCAAGCTTAAAATTCGCTAAAACCTGCCTCGGGTCTGCTGTGCGTCGGCCAAGCTGCGTTGAAACGCTTTGTTTCGCTCTAGCTCGCAAGACCCGAAACAGGCTCTAAAGCACCTACACAAAAAGCCCGCGCAACGGCTTAGCTGCGCGGGCTTTTTTGTTGCAGTACTCGCCTACTTTTTTTCGGCGATCCAGATGGTGTGCCGGGTACCCTTGTTGCCGTGGGCATACACCTGCACTTCTTCCACCTTAAAGCCGGCTTTACGCACCTTGTCGCTGAATTGCTGGTCGGCACTGGCCGACCACACTGCCAGCACGCCTTTGTTGCGTAATGCTTGATAGCAGCGCTGCAGGCCTTGGGCCGAATACAGCCAACCGTTGCGCTTCTGCGTCAGTCCTTCCGGGCCGTTGTCGACATCCAGCATGATCGCGTCATAACGCTGATCGGCGCTCTTCAGGCAATTGGCGACATCGTCCTGAATCACCCGCGTACGCGGATCGTTGATCGGGTAACCAGCCTTGGCGCCTAACGGACCACGGTTCCACTCCACCACCCCAGGCACCAGCTCAGCCACTTCCACTTCGGCGGTCTTGCCAAGGTTCTGCAACGCCGCCGCCAGGGTAAAACCCATGCCCAGGCCGCCGATCAGCACCCTTGAGTCGGGCCGACCCGCGACCTTCTTGCAGGGGATCGCCGCCAAGGCATCTTCGGAACCATGCATACGGGTGTTCATCAGCTGACCACCATCGCCGCCGGCAATCTTGATCACAAAATCCTCACCGTATTCGAACAGGCACAGTGCGCCGGAGCCATCGGGAATCGGGGCGGTATCGAGCAATACAAAACGCTTCATGGGTCGCAACAACCTGGGTCAGAGTCAAACGGGCAGGCAGCATGCACATAAACGGCTAAAGATGCAGCGCCTTGTCGGCATAAATTGTCTGCACGCGCGGCCTCGACAGCCTAACAACTGGGTTTATGATGCCTGCTGTTCCTCTGCCCACAGGATGACTGGCATGCCCCTCGCCCAACTGATCAGCGCTGCACAACTGCAACAACGCCTGGCTGAGCCCGAGCTGTTGATTCTCGACTGTCGCTTTGCCCTGGATGATCCAGCCTACGGTCAGCGCAGCTACGCCGAGGGGCATATTCCCGGCGCACAATTTGCCGATCTGGAACGCGACCTGTCCGGTCCGATTCATAAAGGCATTACTGGCCGCCACCCACTGCCAAAACCGCCGAAACTGCTGCAACGCCTGCGCGAATGGGGCCTGAATACGCACAGCGACGTGGTGCTGTATGACGACGGCCCCGGCGCTTTTGCTGCACGGGCCTGGTGGTTGCTGGCCTGGCTGGGGAAACGTGACGGTGTTTACCTGCTCGACGGCGGCCTCAAAGCCTGGTGCGAGGCAAGTGGAGCATTGACCCAAGCCATCCCGTCACCGACACCTGGCAGCTTTAGTGGCAGCGCCGATGACAGCCTTCTAGTCAGCGCCGCACAACTGCAGCAGCAGCTGGGCAATAACCACATGACCCTACTGGATGCCCGCGGGCTGCCGCGCTTCAGGGGCGAAGTCGAGCCGATCGACCCAGTTGCCGGGCATATTCCCGGCGCACAGTGCGCAGCCTTCACTGACAACCTCGACAGCGATGGCCACTTCCTCAGCGCCGCAAAACTGCAGCAACGCTTTGCCGCGCAACTCGGCGAGCGCCCAGCCACCAAACTGGTGGCTTACTGCGGCTCAGGCGTGACCGCTTGTCATAACCTTTTCGCCCTGTGCCTGGCGGGCTATCCGCTGGCGTCGCTGTATGCCGGTTCGTGGAGTGAATGGATCACCGACCCTGCTCGCCCGGTCGCCACCGGCGACTAACGCCTTTGGCTGGTGATGCCGTCGGGCCCGCCAGCCATGCTTTAGCACCAACTGGAATATAGGCAACAACCGACTGCCGATAACAATTTAAAAACAATCCTTTACAGCGATAAGCTCACACTACACTTGAAGATAAGCGGCTAAACCCGCTTCCGGTGGGGCCTTTATCAAACCAAGCAAAAGCTGCCAGCGCCCCAGCCCCATCGGTAACCTGCTGCTGAGGGCTTTATGGGAATTGCCGCCTGCGAGATAAGCCAGTACATCATCCGCCCTACCCTGCTCTACTTGGGTCGCCACTCCATCGCCGCTGAAGCCTTGCTGCTTGGTGCCGCCGCCAGCCAATCGGAGCTTGGTTCAATCCTTGATGACAAACACGGCCATGGCCTTTACCGCATCACCGCACAGCGCCACCAACAGCTCTGGGATCAACACCTGGCGCTGGACCCGGAGCTCGCCAGCCAAGTGCGCGGCCTCGCCAGCCAGCACGCCTTTCTCGCCGCGCCACATCTGGAACTGACCGTTAACCTGCGTTACGCCACGGCCATTGCCTGGATGCTGATTGAGGCCGAACACCGCGAATTGCCAGCAGCCGACGACCTGCTTGGCATGGCGCAGGTCTGGCGTCGAGTGTTCAGGCCCCATGGCCGTAGCAAAGACTTTATTGCTGCCTGGCAACGTTGCATCGGCAGCCTCAGCCAGGTGGCCTGAAGCCTAAACAGACAAACACAGTTGTCCGACAATCTAACAGAAGTTACCAGACGATAGCGGCTATTTGACAGCATAATTCTGCTCCAGCCCGAGAACCCCAAAGGTTGGCAAGGCCCATGGAAAGTTGTTAATTTCCGCCTCCCGCTAAAACCTAGGATTGCCCCGTGTCCAAAAGAGTCGTCAAGACCAGTCTGTTTATTGCCCTTGCTACTGCTGCCAGCCATAGCTTCGCCGGTGGCTTCGCGATTAATGAACAAAGCGTCAGCAGCATGGGCACCGCCTTTGCTGGCCGCTCCTCTTCTGCCGATGACGCCAGCACCGTATTCGGTAACCCGGCCGGCATGGCGCGAATCAAGCGCGAACAAGTCAGCGGCGGCATTGCCCTGATCCACGCGAAAACCGATATCGAGGACGCCAGCGGCTCCACCCGCGGCAGCAATGACGGCGACATGGTGCCGTTCATCGGCGCGCCCATGGGCTACTACGTCAAACCGCTGGACGATAACTGGAGCTTCGGCCTGGGCCTGTATGTGCCGTTTGGCTTGGTCACCGATTACGAGCGCAACTTCCAAGGCCGTTATCACGGCGACCGTAGCGAAGTGCGAGTGGTTACTCTGCAACCAACCCTGAGCTACCGCTTCAACGAGCAGCTGTCGATCGGTTTCGGCCCAACCATCAACCGTATTGATGGCGAGCTGACTTCGGCGGCCAATGATCCACTCACCCGTGGTGACGGCAAGGTCGAAATCAAGGGCGATGACACGGCACTGGGCTACAACCTCGGCGTGCTGTTTGAGATCACCCCGCAAACTCGTTTCGGCCTGACCTACCACTCCAAGGTGGATTACCGCCTGAAAGGCGACACCACGGTCTCTGGTCCCGGCTTCATTGCCACATCAGCCGGCACCTACGACGCGTCACTGGAACTGACCACGCCGGAGTCGGTGGATTTCTCCGTGACCCATGAGCTGGATGCCGACTGGACCCTGTATGCCGGCAGCACCTGGACACGCTGGAGCCGTTTGGAAGAAATCCGCGCCGATAACAAAGGCGTAGGTGGCTTACTGGCCAGCAGGCTGAACAGCATCGTCGAGCCGCAAAACTGGCACGACACCTGGTCCCATGCTGTAGGCGCGGCTTATAAGCTGAACCGCCAGTGGACCCTGCGTGCCGGCCTGGCCGTGGACCAGTCGCCGACTAACAACACCGACCGTTCGCCGCGCAT
Source organism: uncultured Pseudomonas sp. (assembly GCF_943846705.1). Lineage (NCBI taxonomy): Bacteria > Pseudomonadati > Pseudomonadota > Gammaproteobacteria > Pseudomonadales > Pseudomonadaceae > Pseudomonas > uncultured Pseudomonas sp. Next base: position 3,475,005 of record NZ_OX044366.1, read on the forward strand.
CCCTACCGGTGACCGCACAATCTTCAGCCTGGGTACGGCCTGGAGCCCGAATGATGATGTAACCGTCGATCTGGCCTACTCCTACCTGATGGAAGACAACACCCACATCGATAAAGGCGACTACCGCGCCACCTACAAAAACACCGCCCATGGCCTGGGCACGCAAGTGACCTACCGCTTCTAATTCAACCAGCGGTTTGGGTTACACTCGCGCGGCGCTCACAAGAATAAAAATGCCGCCTGAGACAGCCCCATGACTGCACTCTGTAACGAACTGCCCGCACAGCTCAGCCTGTTGCTGGTGGATGACCACCAGATTTTTCTCGATGGCCTCAGCCTGGCCCTCGCTCCGCTCTGTGCCGACCTGCAGATTCGCACCGCCGAATCCGCTGCCGCCGCTGAAATATGCCTGCAAGACCACAGCTTCGACCTGATCCTGCTGGACTTGCGCCTGCCTGACATGCCTGGCCTGGAGTTGCTGCAACGCTGGCAACAACAAGGCCGCATGACCCCGGTGGCAGTCCTCAGCGCCAGCGACTCCAACTTAGATGCCCAGGCCGCGTTGGCAGCCGGTGCGCTAGGGTTTATCTCGAAAAGTGCTAACAGCGACGCCTTGCGCCAAGCCTTAACCCGCGTACTGCTGGGCGAAACCCTACCTGCGCCGCAAGCAAGCGATAAACCGCAACTCACCCCACGCCAGCTGGAAATCCTCCAGTTGTTAGCCGAAGGTTTGCCGAACAAATCTATCAGCCGTCAGCTCGGTGTTTCCGAAGACACAGTGAAAACCCACCTCAAATCACTGTTTCAGGAGCTCGCCGTGCATACCCGCACGGCCTGTGTCAGTGCGGCGCGGCAACGGGGCTGGTTGTAACGGCTGTAGGCGCGGGCAACAACACCGCCAGGGTCTGACGCAAACGGGCCGGCAACAAGGGTTTGCCGAGCAAGGTGACATGTGCGCGGGTGCAGCGTTCCTGCAGGTCCGCGCCGACATCGGCGGTGATCAGCAAGGCCGGGAGCATGCGCCCAGCCTGTTCACGTAAACGCTCGATGGTACGCAAGCCATCCTCAGTGGCGGCCAGTCGATAGTCACTGATCAACACCTGCGGCTGGGCTTGCGCCAAACACTGCATGGCTTCTGCTGGATCCGCGCAGGGCCAAACCTCACAACCCCAGCGCTGCAGCAAACCGGCCAAGGCCTCACGTCCCGGCGCATCGTCTTCCAGCAATAACACCCGCCCACTCAAGGCGTTTACCGGCGCAGCGGGGGCCTGCCACTGCCCCGCTTCAGCCTGTGGCAGGTGCAAGATAAAGCGTGCACCCGTGCCCAAGCTTGAGTGCAGCTGAAGGCGATGGCCCAGCAACTGCAGCAGTTGCTGGACGATGGCCAAGCCCAGGCCAAGACCACGCTCGGCATTACGTCCGGGGTTATCCAGCTGGCGAAACTCTTCGAACACCTGGCCTTGCTGTGCTTCGCTTAGCCCCCGGCCATCATCACCGACTTGCAACAGCACCTCGCCCTGCTCCACGCGGGCATGCAACCAAACATGCCGTGCCTGGGCATGGCGCAACGCATTGCTAAGCAGGTTGCGCAGCACCCGTTCCAGCAACAGGGGATCGCTGCGCACCCAGAGGTCCGCGCACTGCATCTGTAACTCAATACCCAAGGAGGCGGCCTCCGCACGCGTTTCACCGCTTAGCCGCGCGAGCAGAGGACGTAAGGCAAATACCTGCGGCTTGGGCTGAACGCCGCCAGGTAAGGTCAAGCGAGTGTAATCAAACAGCGATTGCAGCAATCGACTGAGCTGCTCCACGGCAATCGCTAAACGGCTGCTGATACGGTGCACGTCAGGGTCTTGGTTTTGCTCCAGCAGATGCTGGGCATACAGCCCCATGGCATTCAACGGTTGGCGTAGATCATGGCTAGCCGCCGCCAACACACGCAGCTTGCGGGCATCGTCGGTTTCAGCGCGCTGCCGGGCTAAATCGAGCAAGCGCAGGTTGAGCCAGGCTCCGCGTTGACCGTGTTCCTGCAAGTACGCCCCGACACTGCCAATCAGGTTAGCGCACAGCAAAAACATCCCCTGATAGCCCAGCGCCACGCTCCCACCCGTGCCTACATAGCCGAGCAACAGGAACCAACCGCATAGCCCCCAGGAGGCCATGCTCACGGCTCGGAAAGACACCCCCAGCAGCACATAGCCAAACAGCAGCACCAGAAACAGCCCGTCATAGGGCATGGCCACGCCCTGGCTCCAGCACAGGTGTATAATCACCGCAACGCAGGCACCGTTCAGCCCGTAGGCCGTTACATAAGCCAACAAGGTGCGTCGCGATGGGCTTTGCGCACGGCGGCAGTAGAAATAAGCCAGCAGCGCTGCCCCTATGCCGAACACCCGCACAGGCAGCAAACTAGCGCTGAGCGTCGGGGCGAGCAGTAATAAATCGAGGGTGGCGTACACCAGCTGAAAGACCACTGCGGTGCTCATGATCAGTAGCAGGCGGCGACGAATACGCTGCACCCGGTGCTCTACAAAATCGGCTTCCAGCACGTCACTGAAACGCAGGCCCCGATAGCCACGGCGTTGTTGCATGAGCAGCAAAGGCTCCTGCTGCTCAAGGCTCATGGCTGGCGGCCTGCGCTATCGCTCGAGGGCGCTGTTGTCCTGCTGTTTGGCGGCAATGGCGTCATAGGTTTCCACTCGGTGCTGATCATCGGCGTTAAATAAACGCTGACGCAAACGTTGCTGCTCGCGCTGCTGATCCACAGTGCTAAGGCCATTACCCTGTAAATCGGCAAGTTCCTGCTGGTAGGTGGCATAACGTTGTTGCCATACGCGCTCGTTGCGCTGCTCGCTAAGCAGGCGTTCGACTGTGGGCGGATCATAGGTCAAGGCCAGTAGCTGGCGCACCTGCTCTTCGCTGGCACCTTGCTGCCAAAGCTTCTCGCTGTGTACTTGCAACGCTTGCGCCTGAGCCTGACGTTCCTCGCTGGCGCGCATGGCCTCGGGCAACTGAGCACGTAATCGTTCCTGCGCCAGTGCTTTGCCTTGCGCACTGAGATCATCACGGGCCATCAGCGCCAGGTTCTCCAGGGTGTAACGGCCGTAGGCCTCCTCTGCGCCGAACAACGCTTCGGCCGCAGCGCTGGAGAAGTGCGCACGGCGCAACTGCGCGAGCTGCTCAAAGGCGCGCTGCAAAGCGATCAGCTGGCCATCGGATGAGCGTTGCTGAGCGGCGCTCATGGGTTGCTGTAGCAGCGCCAGGCTGGCGCGCTTGTAATCCATATAATCGCCCAGCAGGCCAATAAACTGACCTAACGCCGGCTCCGGCAAACGGCCGCGTGCATCGCTGAGCATGGCTTCCACCACAACCTCCAGCCCGGCTTGATCGGCGGCACTGAGGAAGTAATCCAGATAGTCACGCAACGCTAAGTTGAGTTGTAGATTGCCGGCACTGTCCGCGTTGAGCTCGCCATCCACTTCGGTGCCCTGCAACCCCGGCAAGTGCATAGGTTCGCCTACGACTGCATGTGCTGGCTTGGCGCTGTTCAGCTGCGGTATGTGAGCAACGCTTAGAGGAGGATTGCCGACAACCTCTATTGCAGGCGCAGCCGGTATGGCCGCGCTTGGCCACTGCCAATAAAGCGTAAGGCCGGCAACACTGCCGGCCAGTAACAACAATGGAGCAGTGGAGCGCAACGACAGGACCATATGTCCTCCTGATTGCGGGCTGCACAGCGCAGCCCGCCGGGGCCAAGGTCAGACGCCTTTGTTTTTCAGGCGGTTGGCATGCTGACGGTACAGCGATACCGGCTCAGTCCAGCCGTGGATACCAAACAAGTGGTTGATCGCATCCACATGGTTCATGTTGTAGCCATCGCCTATCACCTGCCCCAAGTAGGTGGAGCAAACACCCACCAGACCATCATTCTTCTCGCTGCCAAAAGCCAGGCCAGTGATCGCCAGGAACGGATCAACCGCATCGAAGACGTTGCTGTAGGCCACGTTACCTGTCCAGGAGAAGTAACGGATGTTGTGCCCGCGCACGTTGTGCACTTCGGTGGATTTGGCGCAGTAGCTGCTGTTGTTCACGCCCCACGGGTGACGGCTGTTCAGTGCCGCAGTACCGGTGGTGGTCAGGGTTTTCAGCGCGGCTAAGCCATCCTGTGGGTTATTACTGCCCGACAGCAGGTTGATCACCCCACCAATGGCATTCGCCAGACCATTGGCGCCGCCTTCAATGGCACCGTTTGCAGGGATCAGCCCGCGCAACACATCAGCCACTTTCGAGCCTTTGTTGACACCGTTGACCGACGTTACCGAGGCTACCAAATCCGGGCGCAAGGACGCGGCAACGCGCGAGGTCGGTGAACCCTGGCTGTGACCGATCAGGTTGACCTTACCGCCATTGGCACCGGCCCACGGCACAATCTGCTGCGCCAATGCCGCGCCACGTTGCTCGCTGTCATTGAGCGCCGACACGCTGGCCACATAAACCTTGGCGCCATCGCGTTCTAGGTTCCAGGGGATGGTATGGAAGTAGTTGATCAAACCGCCGATGGTGTCAAAGCCGGTCACCCCGTGTACCAACACGATGGGGTATTTGGTCTGGGTGTAGCCCACAGCCTGGGCCTCGACCGCACCGACCAAGGCAACGGCAGCTAGAGCAGTACTAATAACGCGACGCATGGGTGCCTCCTTATTTTTATTGTTGGCACGCCGGGGAACTGCGTCCGGCGTAACAGCAACTGTAAGGAGGCATCAGGTGCAGTGCCATCGCCCAGATGGGTGAGCCGCTCAGGGCGTACTAAACCTATTATCCACTACAAAAAAGCGTGGTTGCACCGTTGATACCAACCCTAAGGATGACTACGGTAACTGTCACGCCACGCTTCAATCCGCCCTTTCCCAGCGCTGCAGTAGGCCTTACGTTAGATTTTTATCTGCCCCCTGCAGGACCGTAAGCGCGGTGGTATAAATGCGCAAACGCTTAGAGCATTGAATAGGGAAATGCCAAAACCATCTGGCGCTTGACTCTTCGACTAGTCTCTCTAGCAGAAAAGGAACCTCTGGAGCACCGTTAATGATTGAGGCGACGCCCATCGCTCCTCCCTCTATTTTGATCGTGGATGATCAACCAAGCGATCTACTGGTGCTTAGCCAGGCAGTGCTGGACCTGGGGGAAATTCATATCGCCAGCAATGGCCAGATGGCCCTTGAGGTGGCAAGACGCTGCCGCCCTGACCTGATTTTGCTCGATATCCAAATGCCGGGCATGAGTGGCTTTCAGCTCTGCCGGGAGATCAAGGCTGATCCCAGATTATGTGACGCCGCCATTCTGTTTGTGACCGCGCAAACCCAGACAGAAAATGAAATCAAGGCACTGGAACTTGGCGGCATCGACTTTATTAAGAAGCCGCTGAATATCCCCGTTGTTCAAGTGCACGTCCGAGCGCACTTGAGTCTGCGCCAAGCTGCTAAGCGCCTGGCCTATTACGATGAACTCACCGGGTTACCGAACCGCAGCCTGCTGCAGGATCGTGCCGTGCAAGCCTTACACAAGGCCAAGCGCGACCAGAGCAAGGTGGTCTTGCTGATGCTGGACCTGGATAACTTCAAAAGCATCAATGACTCGGTCGATCATGCGGTTGGCGATGCCGTGCTGTCTGAGGTTGCTCGACGTTTAACCCAGTTCTCCCGCAAGATTGATACGGTCAGCCGGCGCGGTGGCGACGAGTTCGTGATGCTGCTGTCCGAGGTGACTCGCCTGGACGCCATTAGCGACTTCGTCGAGCGTGTTCTGGAAATTATCGCCAGCCCGATGTTCATCGATGACAAGCGCTACGACATCACGGCCAGCGCCGGTGTTGGCGTGTTCCCAGACGACAGCCAAGACTTTGCCTCGCTCTACCGTCATGCCGATACCGCCATGTACCAGGCCAAGAAACTCGGCCGTAACCGTTACCGTTTTTTCTCGCCAGCGCTTGAGAATACTTCGCGCGCCCGCCACCTGCTCGAAGGCAATATGCGCAGCGCCCTGGAGCAAGGGGTTTTCGAGGTTTTCTATCAAGCCAAATACGATGCCCAGAACCGCACCATCTGTGGCATGGAAGCCTTGATCCGCTGGCGCAAGCCAGATTCCACCCTGGTCTCGCCAGCTGATTTTATTCCACTGGCTGAAGAAACCGGGTTGATCATCCCAATAGGCCGCTATGTGCTGATACAGGCTTGCCATGATGCACAGCGGCTGATCCGAATGGGCCTGAACGTGCCGGTCAGCGTGAATATCTCGGCGATCCAGTTTCGTGAGGAATCCTTTCTCAGCATGGTCAAAGATGCATTGACGCTGACGAGGCTTACGCCCTCGATGCTGGAGTTGGAAATCACCGAGAGCGTTCTGGCGCATGACATTAATGTGGCCAGCAATGTGCTCAATGAGCTCAAGGCTATGGGTGTGCATATTGCGATTGATGACTTCGGCATTGGTTATTCCAGCCTGACCTACTTGAAGAGCTTGCCCATCGATGTTTTGAAGATCGACCAGAGCTTTGTCCGTGACATGCTGAGCGATAGCAGCGACGCTGCAATTATCGAGGCTATTGTCCGTATGGGTCAGGCGCTGGGCCTTGCGTTGATTGCCGAAGGGGTAGAGTTACAGGAACAATCAAGCAAATTACTGGCCCTTGGTTGTAGCGTCATGCAGGGTTTCCTCTATTGCAGACCGATGCCATTTCAGGAATTGTGCGAATACCTGCAAACAACGCCGCTAATAGAGTCTGACTTGACTAAGAGCCATGACTCATACCAATAAGGCATGCTTTCCTTGAAGAAAATCATCTCCCGCCATGCAACTGCATTCAGTGTACTGCTGCCTCTGGCTGTCGGTCTGGCATTGAGCATACTGGCTGCCAAATGGCTGCATAACAGCAATGAAACCCAGGCCCTGGAGGCCTTACAGCAAGCCACCGATGAGAAGGCCGATGCTGTATTCAGGCGTATGCGGCTCTACCAATATGGGCTGCGTGGAGCCCGCGGCACAATTGTCGCCCTCGGTGAGCATGGCATCAGCCGCCAGCTGTTTTCCCAATACAGCCAAACGCGTGACCTGGAACAGGAATTTCCAGGAGCACTGGGTTTTGGCTTGATTCGTCGGGTGCTACCGACTGATGAAGCCGATTTTCTCCAGCAAGCCCGCAACGACGGCAAGCCAGATTTCAACATTCGTCAATTAGCGCCGCACAATAATGAGCGCTTTGTAATCCAATACATTGAACCTGAAGCACGCAACCTGGCGGCTGTCGGCCTGGATGTCTCATCTGAGCAGAACCGTCGCGACGCTGCAGTTAACGCCTTAAGAACCGGCACCGTGCAACTGTCGGGCCCCATCACGCTGGTGCAGGCCAGCGGCAAGCCTTTGCAGTCTTTCCTGATTTATCTGCCGATTTACCGCACAGGCACCACCCCAGAAACAGAAGCCGAGCGGCTGCAACAAGGCTTCGGCTGGAGCTATGCCCCCCTGCTCACAGAGCAAGTGCTGAGCGGCTTGCCGCTCAGCACTAGGGATGTTGACCTGCGCTTGCGCGATATCACCGATCCAGCAAACCCAGCCCTGTTCTACACAGACAATCCGCAAGCAGACCAACTGTCTGACAGCCTGAGCAGCACATCTGTGAGGGAGGTGTTTGGCCGCCGCTGGGAAATCAATCTCACCGCTCACCCTGCATTTATCCACGGCCTGTACCAAACGTCTCCGCGCCTGGTGCTCTCGGTCGGGGTTTTACTGAGCATGTTGCTCGCAGCATTAAGCGCGGTTTTCGGCGCAAGCCGTCAGCACCGCCGCCAGGTAATTGCTGAGCAAGCCAAGCAAGCGGCCATCGTCGAAAGCTCACGCGATGGCATCATCGGTAAAACCCTCGACGGCATTGTCACCAGCTGGAACAAGGGCGCCGAGCATATTTTCGGTTTTAATAGCGTAGAAACAGTAGGCCAAAGCCTGCTCGAACTTATTGTGCCGGCGGAACGTATAAACGAAGAAGTTAATATCCTGCAGCGCATCAACGCCGGCGAGTCGATAGAGCATTATGAAACCTACCGGCGGCGCAAAGATGGCAGCCTGGTCGAGGTGTCAGCGGCCACCGCGCCGATTTTTGATGAGCTGGGCCAAGTCATTGGCGTGTCAGAAACAATTCGCGATATCACCCAACAGAAGGCTGCAGAGTCGGAAATCCGCGAACTCAACGCCAGTTTGGAAAAGCAGGTTGTCGCACGTACCCGCGAACTCAATGAACTCAACACCTTGCTCAATAACGTGCTGGATTCGGCCTCTGAAGTGTCGATCATTGCCACCGACACTCAAGGTCTGATCACCCTGTTTAACCACGGTGCGGAACGCCTTTTGGGCTATAGCGCCGCAGAAATGATCGGCTTACAAACCCCTGCCCTTATCCACCTGCCCGAAGAAGTACAACAGCGCAGCAGCGAACTCAGTCAGCAATATGGCCAGACCATCGAGGGCTTCCAAACCTTTGTCCACATTGCAAAGACGGAGGGTGCCGAAGTTCGCGAATGGCGCTACGTGCGCAAAGATGGCACACAGCTCGCGGTTACCTTGATGGTGACCGCTATGTACGGGGCCAGCGGTGAGCTGGTGGGCTTTCTCGGTATCGGCGTGGATATCACCCAGCGCAAAGCCGCAGAGGCCGAACTGGCGGCCAGTCTGGATATGACTCAGGCCGTGTTGGACACCGCGCCCAATCCGGTAGTGACCCTGGATGCCTGCGGACGAATCCATACCCTCAACCCGGCGGCCAAGCTGGCATTTGGCCTGGATAGCACTACGGCTGAGGATTTTTTGCCTGCATTACTCAGCCCTGCTTCACGGCAACCTATGCAAGCACTGATGGAGCTTGCGGCGGCTGGTGAGCGTGATCACGCCAAGGTGTCGGCAGAGCTTATTGGTTTGCGCTCGGACGGTAGCGAGTTCCCTGTGCAACTCTCTCTCGGTTCGATGCGCGCCGACAAGCAACTGCTGGTCTGTGTGATCACCGATCTCAGCCAGCAGGTGCAACTGCGCCAAGAGCTCATAACCACCCGTGATCAACTGTTGATGGCGGCCGACGTTGCAGAGCTGGGCATCTGGTCATGGACACTGGCCGATAACAGCCTGCAGTGGAATGAGCGCATGTACGAGCTCTATCAGCAGCCACTAGCACTTCGCGAGACAGGTCTTAGCTATGAACACTGGTTCGCGCGAATACACCCTGAAGATGCGACTATGGCGACAGAGAAACTCCAAGCCGCAATAGCCGGCACGGGTGTTTACGATCCAATTTTTCGCATCGTACGGCCCGATGGCAGTACCCGTATCATTCAGGGCGGTGCGCAAGTTGAGACCGACACTGACGGCAATGTCGTCAAGATGATCGGGATCAATCGCGACATCACCAGCCAGCGCGAGCTGGAAGCCTCTTTACGTCTCGCCAAAGAACAGGCCGACTCCGCCAGTGCGGCCAAGAGCGCCTTCCTGGCCAATATGAGCCATGAAATTCGTACGCCACTCAATGCAGTGCTGGGCATGCTGCAGCTGGTACAGGCGACCCCACTGAGTCAGCGCCAGCTTGATTACATTCAAAAAGCCTATGGCGCATCGCAATCACTGCTGGGCCTGCTCAACGACATCCTGGATTACTCCAAAATCGAAGCGGGCAAGCTGCAGCTTGATCTGCAACCGATAGAACTGGAGCCATTGATGTGCGATCTAGCGGTGGTACTCAGCGGTAATCAGGCGCAGAAAAACGTTGAGGTGATGTTTGACCTTGACCCAGCGTTGCCGGGAGTACTGATCGGCGACAGCCAGCGTCTGCAGCAGATCCTGATCAACCTGGCGGGTAACGCCCTTAAGTTCACGGCAGAGGGTAATGTGCTTGTCAGCCTGCGCCAGCTTGCACGAAACGAAACGCAGGTTAAGTTGCGCGTTGCCGTCAGTGATACCGGGATCGGTATCAGTGTGGAACAACTCAAGCGTATTTTCGAAGGCTTTTCCCAGGCAGAAACCTCCATCAGCCGCCGTTATGGCGGCACTGGCCTGGGCCTGGCAATCAGCACCCGCTTGATCCATATGATGGGCGGTGAACTGCACGTAGACAGCCGTGTTGGCGAAGGCAGTCGCTTCTGGTTCGACCTTGAGTTTGCTATCGCAGAACACACGCCAATGAAAGCGGCTTGCGCAGTGGTCGATAAACAACTGCACATCCTCGTGGTCGACGACAATCCAATGGCGCGAGAGCTACTCGTACAAATGAGCTCTGATCTTGACTGGTCTGCCGAAGCCGCTCATGACGGCACCCAGGCCCTGACCCGTGTCAGGGAAGCGAATGCCAAAGGACACCCCTTCGACCTGATATTGATGGACCTGCTGATGCCGGGTATGGACGGCCTGAACGCGGCCCGGCTTGTGCGCGACTCTGCCGGTGATGCACGCCCGCCACTGGTGGTGATGGTCACCGCGCACGGCCGTGAAGCCCTGGCTGACAGCGCGCAGGACGCGGACACCCCCTTCGCCGCGTTTTTGACCAAGCCGATAACCCCCAAACAATTGGCCAGCACCGTCGCGCGGGTCATCAGTGGTGCGCCAGCAAGGCGGATAGCGCCGGCTTATCAAGTCTCCAAACGCCTAGAAAACCTGCGCCTACTGGTGGTTGAAGACAATCAGTTGAACCGCCAAGTCGCTCAAGAACTGCTGATGGGTGAAGGTGCCGAGGTGCTGTTGGCAGAAGGCGGGCAGCAAGGTGTAGACATGATTATCGACTCAGCGAATGGCTTCGATGCGGTGCTGATGGATATCCAGATGCCAGGCATCGACGGCCTTGAAGCCACACGACTGATTCGCCAGGACGCCCGTTTTGCGGACTTACCCATCATCGCCATGACAGCCAATGCAGCGCCGGCGGACAGAGAAGTCTGCCTCTCTGCCGGGATGAGTGCTCACATCGGCAAACCCATTGACCTGGAGAAACTGGTCGATGCCCTGCTGCACTGGACCGGGAACACTGCGCAGCACAGCCATGCGAGTCAAGAACACTCAGATGCAGTCACCGAGCATAGTGATGCGGTGCTTCGACGGTTTGGCGGCAACCTCAAACTGCTGCGGCGTATGCTCGGCAACTTTGAACCGGAAATGCAAAAACAGCTGCAGCAGCTGAACTCACATGCGACCCAAGGCGACCTTAAAGCGGTGCTGGCTCAGTTGCATATGCTCAAGGGCAGCGCCGGCACCATGGGCGCGCAACAACTGGCAGAACAAGCGGCGAACCTTGAGCAGAAAATCCAGCAACTTGATCCAGCCGCTGCGCCCGAGTTTCTAGCTCGCAGGGGCTGGCGGGATGCACTGACTGACGTGCTAAAACAGAGCGTTGCTGAGCTTCATCTGGCATTTCTTGCCCCAGAACCAGCAGAACCAGCAGAACCAGCCACAGTCACGGCTAAACCCACAGCGCCGTGGCAGCAGTCGCTGCACAACATCCTTAAACTGCTTGCAGTTGGCAACCTGCAGGCCATTGAGCAGACCGAGGCGCTGGTGCATGAGATCCCTAGGCAATGGCAACGCCATTTCGCCAAGTTTTGTCAGGCAGTCGACTGCTTAGACTTCCCCAACGCGAGCGTACTGGGTGATGAGTTGCTTAATCTCGCGCAAGAGGATTGATATGAGTTTCTGGATAGAGCATTGCCAGGGGCGCCCGAAGTTACTCGTGGTGGACGACCAGCCCATCAACATTCGCATTATTAATGAGCTGTTCCGCGCTGATTGCGACATGCACATGGCCACTCATGGCGAACAGGCCATCGCGGTCAGTAAAACCTTGCAGCCCGATCTGATTCTGCTCGACATCATGATGGCGGGCATGGACGGTCTTGAAGTCTGTCGCCGCCTGAAGAGTGACCCGGCAACGGCCGCTATCCCGATCATCTTCATCACTGCCAAAAGTGAAGAAATCGATGAGGCGTTAGGCTTGGAGCTCGGTGCCGTTGATTACATCAGTAAGCCGCTGAACTCAGCCATCGTCAGGGCGCGGGTCAAAACCCATCTCACCCTGAAGCTGCAGAATGACTACCTCAAGGGGCTGGCCTCCCTGGATGGCCTAACCGGCATTCCAAACCGCCGGGCCTTTGATACAAGCCTTGCACAAGCCTGGAGCCAGGCCTGCCGAGAAGCAGGAGCGCTGTCCTTGATGCTCATCGATATCGACTATTTCAAGCGCTATAACGATCACTACGGCCACCTGGAGGGCGATAAGTGCCTACGCCAGGTGGCCAAAACCATCGAGCAATCCGTCAACCGCCCTTATGACATGGCCGCGCGCTTTGGTGGCGAAGAGTTCGCCTGCATTTTGCCGCAGACCAACCTGCAAGGAGCACTGACATTGGCCAAACAGATACAGGCCAACATCCGTCAGTTAGCCATCGCGCACGCCGGCTCTGCAGTGAGTGAGCAGCTTACGCTCTCCATCGGCGTCGCCAGCTTGCAGCCACAGGTCGGCAGAGAATCCTCAGAGTTGATTGCCATGGCTGATAAACAGCTCTACCAAGCCAAGAGCAATGGGCGCAATCAACTACACAGCGCCACCGATTAAGCGGCGTTTTTTGGTCTATCTACTGCGGGCTATCGCAAGCAGACACGCATAAAAAAGCCGCAGCCTGATAAAGGAAAATCCCTCAATCAGGCTGCGGCTTTGGGTTAAGCCCGCAGGGCTTTATGTGCGATGATCAAGCCAGATCAAAGCGATCCAGGTTCATCACCTTGTCCCAGGCTGCGACGAAGTCGTGGACGAATTTCGTCTGCGCATCGCTCGCAGCATAGACCTCGGCCAGCGCACGCAACTGCGAATTGGAGCCGAACACCAGATCAACCTGGCTACCGGTCCACTTCAAATCGCCGGTATTGCGATCACGCCCCTCTAGCACGCCTGCAGTGGCGGACACCTGCCACTTGGTTCCCATATCCAGCAAGTTGACGAAGAAGTCGTTGCTCAGGGTTTCCGGACGTTGAGTGAACACTCCATGCTGGGCCTTGCCAACGTTGGCATTCAGCGCACGCAAGCCACCAACCAGTACGGTCATCTCTGGCGCAGTCAGCTCCAAGAGCTGGGCCTTGTCGATCAGCATTTCGGCGGCAACGCCTTCATAACCCTTGCGGGCATAGTTGCGGAAGCCATCTGCCTTGGGCTCCAACGCCTCGAAGGAGTCGACATCAGTCTGCTCCTGTGTGGCGTCCGTACGGCCTGGTGCGAACGGCACGGCAACATCCACACCACCCTTCTTCGCTGCGGCTTCAACTGCTGCGACGCCGGCTAGAACGATCAAGTCGGCCAGGGCGATTTGCTTGCCGCCGGTTGCAGAGGCATTGAAGTCCTTCTGGATCGCTTCCAGCTTAGCCAACACCTTGGCCAGCTCGGCGGGTTGGTTAACTTCCCAATCCTTCTGCGGAGCGAGGCGAATGCGCGCACCGTTAGCACCACCGCGCTTGTCGCTCCCGCGGAAAGTTGAGGCCGAGGCCCAGGCGGTATTGACCAGTTGGGCGACCGACAGACCGCTGGCGAGCACTTTGGCTTTGAGGCTAGCGATGTCTTGCGCATCAACCAGGGCATGCTCGACGGCTGGAACCGGGTCCTGCCAGATCAGTACTTCTGCAGGCACCAGCGGGCCGAGGTAACGTGCCCGTGGGCCCATGTCGCGGTGGGTCAGCTTGAACCAGGCCCGGGCAAACGCATCAGCAAATGCTTCAGGGTTCTGGTGGAAGTGCCGCGAGATTTTCTCGTAGACCGGGTCCATGCGCAGCGACATATCGGCGGTGGTCATCATCGGCGGGTGTTTCAGCGCCGGATCATGGGCATCGGGAATCAGGTGCTCGGGCTTGCAGTTAATCGGTGTCCATTGGTGGGCACCGGCCGGGCTCTTGGTCAGCTGCCACTCGTAACCGAACAGCATGTCGAAATAACCGTTGTCCCACGTGGTGGGGTTGGGCTTCCAGGCACCTTCGATACCGCTGGTGGTGGTGTGTGCGCCTTTGCCGCTGGCAAATTTGTTAATCCAGCCGAGGCCTTGCTCTTCGATGCCGGCCGCTTCTGGCTCAGCCCCAACCAAGGCTGGATCACCCGCGCCATGGGCTTTGCCGAAGGTATGGCCGCCGGCAACCAGGGCCACGGTTTCCTCATCATTCATGGCCATGCGGGCAAACGTTTCGCGCACATCGCGCCCCGAACCCAGTGGGTCTGGGTTGCCGTCCGGGCCTTCCGGGTTGACGTAGATCAGGCCCATCTGCACAGCCGCCAGCGGATTTTCCAAGTCACGGTCACCGGAATAACGGCTGTTGGGTTTGTCGCTGGTGGCCAGCCATTCCGTCTCGGCACCCCAGTAGGTGTCTTCTTCCGGCTCCCAGATATCCGCGCGGCCACCGGCAAAACCGAAGGTCTTGAAGCCCATCGACTCCAAGGCGACGTTGCCGGCGAGTACCAACAGATCGGCCCAAGACAGCTTGCTGCCGTACTTCTGCTTGATCGGCCAGAGCAGGCGACGCGCCTTGTCCAGGTTGCCGTTATCCGGCCAGCTGTTAATCGGCGCAAAACGCTGGTTACCGGTGCCGGCACCACCGCGACCGTCATGGGTCCGGTAGGTGCCGGCTGCGTGCCAGGCCATGCGGATCATCAGGCCGCCATAGTGGCCCCAATCTGCCGGCCACCAGTCCTGGGAGTCAGTCATCAACACGTGGAGGTCCTTGATCACAGCGTCCAGATCAAGGCTTTTGAATGCGTCGGCGTAGTTGAAGTCCGCATCCATAGGGTCGGACTTGGAGGAGTGTTGCTGCAAAATTTTCAGGTTGAGCTGATTCGGCCACCAATCGGCGTTCTTCGGCGCACCGCCAGACACGGTGTTTTTACCAGCACCACCCGAGAACGGGCACTTCGCTTCGTTTGACATGATTCACTCCTGTTGTATTCACCTAACGGATGCACACAGCTTCGTAGCTAGGCAGTAAACGAGCCAATAGGATTTCGGTATGAGCGTTATAGTCATCAATGAGTATGGCACCAGAGCTGCGAGTCGTAGCCGTCAAACAGCAAGAAGATGCAATATGTTGCTGTACTGCGACTGATACAGCGCACCCTAGCAACGCCATACACCGCATTACTTCACCGACAAAGGCTCCTCAGACCGTGGAACAATCGCCCCCCAACACCCTTAGCGATGACGATGTGCTGGCCTACATGAACCGCCAGCTGCGTTCTGGCCGGGTAAAACCCAGCGTGCTGGTAAGCCTGACCCAAAAGGCCTTCGCCGATATTAGCCATGAACGCATCGTGCAGTGCTTCAACCAATTGGATTGCGCGCTGCTTAAACGCTAAGCGCAGCCCGAGGGTGATCTCAGAGAAAATGATTCTGGGAATCAATCTGGGCTTGTTTGCCTATTCCCTGGCGATCATCCTTGCGCTGCTGGCGCTGTACCTGGACCGCGCGTCCAGGTCTGCAACTTAAGCCGGCGCCGGCCAACAGAGTATTTGCCTTGGCCAATACGCCAGGCCTTTTCGGAGATTCAGATGTTTCGCGTGACTTCACTCAAACCCTTGCTCGCCCTGATCGCCCTCGCCTGTTTCGCCATGTTGGGCGGTGCATTGTTGTTACAGCATCTGTCCGGTTGGGAGCCCTGCACCCTGTGCATTCAAATCCGTCTGTGGTTGCTCCTAGCTGGCGTTGTCAGCCTGCTGATCCTTGCAGTAGAAACCGCCGGCCTGCGCTGGCTGAGCCTGCCGCTGTGGCCATTGCTGTTGGCTGCAAGCAGCATGGCGGTGTATGACAACACGCATCTGCTGTTGATCGAGACTGGCGTATTGGAAAGCTCCAGCTGCTCGCCCTTCCCCTTTTATGCCTTCTACCTGCCGCTGCACGAATGGCTGCCAAACGTGTTTATGAGCGCCGGCGTCTGCGGGCAGAACGACTACAACATTCTTGGCCTGTCATTCACGGCCTGGACGCTGTTGAGCGTTGCCCTGCTGTTGGCACTGTGCCTGTTCACCGCCTGGCGCGCGGTTCGTCGTTAATCATCAGCCCTGGCGCTTTGCCCTGACAAAGCGCCAGGCGATAAGCGGATTCCCGCCTATCCAATCGTCAAAACGGCGATTTTCCGCCACGCACTGTGCGTTCGATCACGTACCTTTTCTGACCACTCAAGCCCTCTAGCACGCCTGCCGCTCTGGCATAGGCATTGCGATACAACCCTGGCATTGCCCACGCAATGCAGTGACCGCCGTTCCCGCCAGATTGCTGAATAGCATCGGCAGCCGTCACCACACCCACATAAGAAAAACAGGGACACCGTTATGTTTAAGTCGATCTGCGCTATCGCAGCTGGCAGCCTGCTGCTGGCGTCTGCCACGCTTCACGCCGCAAACGATAAAGGGCCAATCGTGATCAAGTTTGCCCACGTGGTGGCAGACAACACGCCCAAAGGCCAAGGCGCACTGCTGTTCAAGAAACTCGCCGAAGAGCGCCTGGGCGATAAGGTGAAAGTCGAGGTCTACCCCAACTCCACGCTCTACGGCGATGCCAATGAGCTTGAGGCGCTGAGCAATAACGAGGTGCAACTGCTGGCACCCTCGCTGGCCAAGTTCGAGAAATACACCAAGCAACTGCAAGTCTTCGACCTACCCTTCTTGTTCGATGATCTGGCCGCCGTCAATCGCTTCCAGAAACGGGCCAAAGGCCGCCAACTGCTGCGCTCAATGGAAGACCACAACATCGTCGGCCTGGCCTATTGGCACAACGGCATGAAGCAGCTGTCAGCCAGCAAAGCGCTGCTGGTGCCGAGCGATGCGGCTGGCCTGACGTTCCGTATTCAGCCCTCTACGGTACTGGAAGCACAGTTCAACCAGCTTGGCGCAACACCGCGGGTGCTGCCTTTTGCCGAAGTGTTTGATGCCCTGAAAAGCGGCAAGGTGCAGGGTGCCGAAAACCCCTGGTCAAACATCTACAGCAAGCAGCTGCATAGCGTGCAGCCGTTTATTACCGAGACCAACCACGGCGTGCTCGACTACATGCTGGTGAGCAATCCACGTTTCTGGTACGCCATCCCGCACCAAATCCGCATGCAACTTGAAGGGATCATCGACGAGGTGACCTTTGAGGTGAACCGTCAGGCCGAAGCCGCCAACCAAGCCGACCGAGAGCGCATTGCTGCTGCCAGCGGCACCCAGGTAATCGCCCTCAGCGACGAACAGCGCGACGCCTGGCGCAAGGCCATGCAGCCTGTATGGCAGCAGTTCGAAGAGGTGGTCGGCGCAGACGTGATGAAAGCCGCGCAAACGGTTAACCGCAACAAGCGCAGCTGATAGGCGCGGCATACACAGCCGTTTACCGGCAAGCGGCTGTGTCATGAGGTTGCTATACCTGAGTGGAAATACGCGAGAACCAGGACTGGCCGGCAATACCCTTCAAGGCGCGGCTGTACCTGCTTTACCTGGCGCAAGCTGCCCCGCTACGTTTGAGTTTTCTTGCAGCAACTGCTGTTGCTGCCAGCCACCGCCGAGTGCAGCAATAAGCTGCACACTGGCGGTTAAACGGCCACCCAGTAGGCCTAAAGAGCTGCGTTCATTGCTGAGCGCAGTAGCCTGCACGCTGACCACGCTATTGAAGTCGACAGTGCCGGCCTTGTACTGATTTTCAACCAACCTCAGCGATTCGCGTGCCGCCTCCAGTGCCTCCTCTTGCACCGCGGCTTCCTGCTGCAATACGCGCAGTTGCACCAGGTAGTCTTCCACCTCACGGAAGCTGTCGAGCACCGCCTGGCGGTATTGCGCCACGGTCTGATCGTAAATCGCTTCAGTGCGCGCCAGCTCGGCGCTGCGCGCGCCGCCGTCAAACAACGTCAGCGCCAGCTGCGGGCCAAGGGACCAGAAACGGTTGGGCAGATCGATCCAGTCAGCAAAGCTGCTGCCACGGTAGCCAGCGTTGGCGGAAATACTCAGGTCCGGGTACCAGGCGGCCTCTGCCACACCAATTTCGGCGTTGGCGGCCATTACCCGGCGCTCGGCGGCAGCGACATCCGGACGGCGTTCCAGCAGTTGCGACGGCACCGCCACGGGTATTTCCGGCAGCACCGGCAGTTGCTCGCGCACGGCGATACTCAGCTCGCTAGGCGGCACCCCGACCAATACGGCTATTGCATGCTCCAACTGGGCGCGCTGCCAGTGCAGGTCTATCGCCTGAGCCTGGGTGCTTTTCAGCTGGGTCAGCGCCTGGCTGACATCGGATTTCGGCACGATGCCGGCGTTGTACTGGTTCTGCGTGAGTTTCAGCGAGCGCGCATAGGCCGCGACTGTGGCATCGAGCAGGCGCTGCTGATCATCCAGCACACGCAGTTGCAGGTAGTTCTGCACCAGTTCGGCCTGCAGGCTGAGTTTCAGCGCCGCCAGGTCAGCGGCGCTGGCCTCAACACCCGCGCGGCTGGATTCCAGCGAACGGCGCAGCTTGCCCCAAATATCCAGCTCCCAGGCAGCATTCAGGCTCAGGTCATAGTTCTTGTCGACGCCGCTGCTAGCAGCACTGTCAGTGCTGCCTTGGCTGCTGCGGGTAGCTGCTGCGCTGCTCGACAGACTTGGGTAAAACGCTGCCCGCGCGCCGCGCACCAAGGCGCGGGCCTGGCGATATTGCGCCTCGCTGGCGGCAAGGTTCTGGTTGGAGACATTCAGCCGCTCGACCAAAGCATTCAACTCGGCATCGCGGTACAACTGCCACCAACTGCCACGCGCCAGTGCATCGCCAGGTTTGGCTTGGCTCCAGCCCGCAATCTGCTTGAACTGCGCCGGGGTTTGCAGCTGCGGGCGTTGATAATCCGGGCCGAGGGTGCAGGCACTCAGGGCCAGACTTAACACTAGCAGCGTAGGTAAACGGTAGGCAGCAAAAACGTTCATAGCGGGGTTTCCAAGGCAGCGTCGGTGCGCACACCGCGCCAGCGGTTAACCCGGTGGCGCAGGCGGTCGAAGTACAGGTAGATAACCGGGGTGGTGTACAGGGTCAGCATCTGGCTCAAGACCAACCCGCCAACGATGGTGATGCCCAGCGGCTGACGCATCTCCGCGCCTTCGGCGCTGCTGAGCATCAGCGGTAACGCGCCGAGAATGGCGGCCAGGGTGGTCATCATGATCGGGCGGAAACGCAACAGGCAGGCCTGGCGGATCGACTCCTCTGGGCTCAGGTGCTGCTGGCGTTCCAGCTGCAGCGCCAGGTCGATCATCAGAATGGCGTTCTTCTTAACGATGCCGATCAGCAGAAACAATCCGAGCAGTGAGATTAGGCTGAACTCGATGCTCATCAGTTGCAGTGCCAGCAGCGCGCCGACGCCGGCCGAGGGCAAGGTGGAAAGAATGGTCAACGGGTGGATATAGCTCTCATAGAGCACGCCGAGAACGATATACACCACCACCAACGCCAGCAGAATCATCCACGGCTGGTTCTGCTGAGTTTGCTGGAACGCCCCACCAGTACCGCCCAGCATGCCCTGCACCTCGGTCGGTAAACCAACCCGCGCAATGGCGTTGTTTATCGCTCGGCTGGCTTGATCGAGGCTAACGCCTTCGGCCAGGGCAAAGCCGATATTTTCTACGGCGAACTGGCCCTGGTGGCTGACGCGATCCTCTTCCAGGCTGCGCTCCCAGCGCGCAAAATTGGATAACGGCACTCGCGCACCTTCTGTTGTAATCAATTGAATCTGATCAAGCGTCTCGGGGTATTGAGCGAACTGCGGGTTGATCTCCATGACCACGCTGTACTGATTGAGGCTGTCATAGATGGTCGAGATTTGCCGTTGGCTAAAGGCGTTATTCAGCACCGCAGTGATCATGTTCATGTCCACGCCCAGGCGCTTGGCCACATCACGGTCCACCACCAAGCGAATCTGCTGGGTGCCTTCAACTTCTTTAGCATCGATATCGGTCAGCTCCGGCAGTGCGCGCAGCGCTTCGCGCACCGGCGGCAACCACTTGCGCAGCGCATCCAGATCACCGGACAGCAGCATGTATTCGTTTTCCGAGCTGCGCCCTTCCCGCCCGCCAATCTGCAGATCCTGATCGGGCATCAGAAACATCCGCCCGCCGGGTACTTTTGGCACGGTCTCGCGCAGGCGGCTGATCACCGCTTGCGAGCTGATCTTGCGTTCAGTTACCGGTTTGAGACTCACGATCATGAAGGCGTTGTTGATCCCGCCACTGCCGCCGATAAACCCCGCCACGCTGTCCACCGCCGGGTCAGCCAGCACGGCGCGGCGGTAGATCTCCATTTTCGGCTGCATGACCTGAAACGACAGGCCGTCATCGCCACGGATAAAACCGATCAGTTGGCCGGTGTCCTGCTGCGGCATAAAGGTTTTCGGCACGCTGACAAACAGGAAGATATTCAGTGCGATGGTCGCCAACAGGCTGAACAGCATCAGCAAGGAGTGCTTGAGTGCCCAGTCCAAACCCCGCGCGTAAAACGCCAACACCCTCGTTTGCACAGCACCGCCCCAACGCTGCATGGCGCTGGGGCGGTGTTCGGAAGTTTCAACTTTGAGCCAGCGCGCGCAGAGCATCGGCGTCAGCGTTAGCGACACCAACAAGGAAATCACGATGGCCACCGCCAGTGTGATGGAAAACTCGCGAAACAGCCTTTCGACAATACCGCCCATAAACAGGATCGAGATAAACACCGCAACCAAGGAGAGGTTCATCGCCAGTAAGGTGAAGCCCACCTCACGCGCGCCCTTGAAGGCCGCTGCCATCGGCGTCTCCCCGGCTTCGATATGCCGCGAGATGTTCTCCAGCACCACGATGGCATCGTCCACCACCAGGCCGGTGGCGATGATTAGCGCCATCAGCGACAGGTTATTCAGGGAGAAATCCAGCAAGTACATCAGCGCAAAGGTGCCGACCAGCGACACCGGCACCGCCAATGCCGGAATCAGCGCCGCACGCCAACGGCCGAGGAAGGCGAACACCACCAGAATCACCAGCACCACGGCGATCAGCAGGGTCTGCTCGGCCTCATGCAGGGTCGCGGTGATCACCGGCGAGCGATCCATCGCCACTTGCAACTCGATGCTGGCGGGAATAACCGCCTGCAACGCCGGTAATTGCTCGCGAATGCCGGCGATGGTTTCGATGATATTGGCGCCGGTCTGCCGGTTGATCACCAGTAGCACGGCCTGTTGATCGTTGAAAAAGCCGCTGTTGTAGCGATCCTCGACGCCATCGCTGACGCTCGCCACATCACCGAGACGCACCGCAGCGCCGTCTTGGTAGCGAATGATCAACGGCAGGTAATCGGCGGCTTTCTCCAGCTGGTCGCTGGCCTGCACCTGCCAGTGTCGCTCGGCATCCTCCACCGCGCCTTTAGGCCGTTTTGCATTGGCCGCGCTGATGCTCTGGCGCACCTCATCCAAGGCGATGCCATAGTGATCGAGCAATCGTGGCTCCAGCGCCACACGCACGGCGGGCAAGGAGCTGCCGCCAATCTGCACTTCACCGACGCCGCTTACCTGGGCGAGCTTCTGCGCCAGGATGGTCGAGGCCACATCGTACAGCTGGCCTTTGTCGAGTACCTCGCTGGTCAGCGACAGCACCATGATCGGTGCCTGCGACGGGTTGACTTTGGCATAGGTCGGCATGCTGCGCATACCGCTGGGCAACAGCTCGCGCGAGGCATTGATCGCCGCCTGTACTTCACGGGCAGCGGCGTTGATATCCCGCTCCAGGTCGAACTGGATCATGATCCGCGTGCTGCCCTGGCTGCTACGGCTGTTCATTTGACTGATGCCGGCGATGGTGCCGAGCGAGCGTTCCAGCGGCGTGGCCACGCTCGACGCCATGATCTGCGGGCTGGCACCGGGCAAGCTGGCCTGCACGGTGATGGTGGGAAAATCCATTTGCGGCAACGGCGCGACCGGCAGCAAACCAAAGCTGACGCCGCCGAGTAACAGAATTGCCAGGCTCAGCAGCAAGGTGGCAACTGGTCGGCGGATAAAGGGCGCAGAAAGGTTCATCGTCTGACCACAAGCCCGGCCGCGCTGCGACCACTGATGCGCCGCGACAGCCGATCAAAATACAGGTAGATCACCGGCGTGGTGAACAGCGTCAGCACCTGGCTAAGCAGCAGACCGCCGACCATCACCAACCCCAGCGGCTGACGCAGCTCCGCCCCGGAGCCGCTGGCCAGCATCAGCGGAATCGCGCCGAATAGCGCGGCTAGGGTGGTCATCAGAATCGGCCGAAAACGCAGCAACGCCGCCTGGTAAATCGCCGCTTCCGGCTGCATGCCCTGGTTGCGTTCGGCGTCGAGGGCGAAGTCGATCATCATGATCGCGTTCTTCTTGACGATGCCGATCAGCAAGATGATGCCGATGATCGCAATTAACCCCAGCTCTTTACCGCTAAGCAGCAACGCCAGCAGCGCGCCGACTCCCGCCGAGGGCAAGGTGGAGAGGATGGTGATCGGGTGGATATAGCTCTCGTAGAGCACGCCGAGCACGATGTACATGGTAACGATGGCTGCGAGAATCAACAGCAAGGTGCTGGATAACGAGGCGCGAAAGGCTTCTGCCGACCCCTGGAAGCGCGTTTGTACGGCGGCCGGGATGCCGATCTGCTGCTCGACTCGCTCAATCACCGCCACCGCCTCGCCCAGCGACACACCGCCGGCCAGGTTGAACGACAGCGTCGCTGCCGGGAATTGGCCGATGTGGTTGATCAACAAGCTGGCGGCGCGCTCCTCCACCCGCGCCAGGGTCGACAACGCGACCTGCTGACCATCGGCGGCCTGGACGTGAATCTGCTGCAACGCCGCCGGACCGATGCTGCCGGCATTCTGGCTTTCCAGCACCACGCGGTACTGGCTGGCCTGGGTATAAATGGTGGAAATCTGCCGCTGGCCGAAGGCGTCGTACAGCGCGTTATCGATGTCCGCCACACTCACCCCGAGACGCCCGGCTAAGTCGCGGTCGATCTGCAGGTAGACCTGCAGGCCGCGGTTCTGCAGGTCACTGGCCACGTCACGCAGCTCCGGCTGCTCGCCCAGAGTGCTGACCAGCTTGGGCACCCACGCTTCCAGCAGGCTGATATCAGGCGATTCCATGCTGAACTGGAACTGGGTGCGGCTGACTCGATCCTCGATGGACAAGTCCTGCACCGGCTGCAGGTACAGCTCGATGCCGGGAATCCGCGCCAACTCGGGACGCAGCCGTTCGATGATCTGGCTGGCGCTGACATCGCGCTCGGCCCGTGGCGTCAGGTTGATCAGCAGGCGGCCGCTATTGAGCGTTGGGTTATCGCCATCGACACCGATATAGGACGACAGACTGGCCACGGCCGGGTCCTGCAAAACCACCTCGGCCAAACGCTGCTGGCGTTCGCTCATGGCCTTGAAGGAAATTGACTGCGGCGCCTCGGAAATGCCCTGAATAACCCCGGTGTCCTGCACCGGGAAGAAGCCCTTGGGTACGGCCAGGTACAACACCACCGTCAGCGCCATCGTGCCAATGGCGACAAACAGTGTCAGCGGCTGATGCTTAAGCACCCAGATCAGCCACACGCCGTAACGGGCGATCATGCCGTCGATCACCGCCCCAGCCGCGCGGTAGAAGCGCCCTTCTTCCTCGGGCTTTTCCGCCTTGAGCAGGCGTGCACACATCATCGGCGTCAGGCTCAGCGACACCACCAGAGAAATCAGGATGGCCACTGCCAAGGTGATGGCGAACTCGCGAAACAGCCGCCCGACCACATCAGCCATAAACAGCAGCGGAATCAGCACGGCAATCAGCGAAATGGTCAGCGACACCAAGGTAAAGCCGATTTGCCGCGCGCCTTTCAGCGCGGCGTTCAGCGGGGTTTCGCCCTCCTCCAGATGCCGCGTGATGTTCTCCAGCATGACGATGGCATCGTCCACCACAAAGCCGGTGGCAATGGTCAGTGCCATCAGCGTCAGGTTGTTGATGGTAAAGCCTGCGAGGTACATCACGGCAAAGGTGCCAACCAGCGACAGCGGCACGACGATAGACGGAATCAGCGTCGCCGAAAGCTTGCGCAGGAACAGGAAGGTCACCAACACCACCAGGGCAATGGCCCACAGCAACTCATGCTGCACGCCTTTGACCGCCGCGCGGATGGTCTCGGTACGGTCGGTCAGCACCCGCACGTCAACGCTGGCGGGTAAGCCCTGCGTCAGGTTGGGTAACAGGATTTGGATGCGCTCGACCACATCAATCACGTTGGCGCCTGGTTGACGCTGCACATTGACCAGCACCGCCTCGTTGCGATCCGCCCAGGCGGCCAGGCGCTGGTTTTCCGCACCGTCAATGATCTCAGCGACGTCTTTGAGACGCAGAGCTGCGCCGTCCTGGTAGTCGAGGATCAATTCACGGTATTCGTCGACGGATTTCAGCTGGTCGTTGGCATCCAGTTGCGACACCCGGGTTGGGCCGTCGAAGTTGCCTTTGGGCTGGTTGACGTTGCTGGCAGTGATCAAGGTGCGCACATCGCTGAGGTTCAAACCGTAAGCGGCCAAGGCCTGCGGGTTGACCCGCAACCGCACCGCCGGCCGCTGGCCACCCGCGAGAGTAACCAGACCGACGCCGCTGGTTTGCGCCAGTTTTTGCGCCAGGCGGGTGTCGATCAGGTCAAACACCTGCGGCAATGGCAGGGTTTGCGAACTGATGGCCAGGGTTAAAACTGGCGTGTCAGCCGGGTTGACCTTGTTGTACACCGGCGGTGCCGGCAAATCGCTCGGCAGCAGGTTACTCGCGCCGTTGATCGCCGCTTGCACTTCCTGCTCGGCCACATCCAGTTTTACTTCGAGGTTAAAGCGCAGGGTGATCACCGAGGCGCCACCGGAACTGGTCGAGGACATCTGCTTGAGCCCGGCCATCTGCCCGAACTGGCGTTCCAGTGGCGCGGTGACGGCGCTGGTCATTACGTCCGGGCTAGCCCCTGGATACAAGGTCAGCACGCGGATGGTCGGGTAATCCACCTCAGGCAACGCCGATACCGGCAGCATGCGGTAAGTGATCAAGCCACTGAGGAAGATTGCCAGCATGATTAGCGTGGTAGCGACCGGGCGCAGGATAAACAGGCGGGAGGCGTTCATTCGGCGCGCGGCGCTCGTTGGCTCTCGGCCTTGGCCGGTTCAATCTCAGTAGCGGCTGGTTTATCGCTGATCACTTCGACCTTATTACCCGAGCGCAGGCGATCAGTGCCTTCCTGCACCAGGCGATCACCCGCCTTGAGCCCCTTCTCGACCACAGTGACCACGCCATCGCTGGCGCCAATGCTGATGGGCGTCAGTTGAACCTTATCGTCTGCGTCTACCACATAGGCGAAGGTGCCACTGGCACCGAACTGCAGCGCCGTCGAGGGCATTAACGTGACGTCCTGCAAGGTTTTCACCCGCAGGCGCACGTTGACGAACTGGTTGGGGAACAGCAGTTCTTCTGCGTTGGCAAAACGCGCCTTGAGCTTGACCGTGCCGGTGGCGGTGTCGATCAGGTTGTCGACGCTTTCCAACCCGCCTTCAGCCAACTTGAGTGTTTCACTGCGGTCCCAGGCCTCAACCGTAAGCGTTGCGCCAGTGCGCAGTTGCTGCACCACTGCCGGCAGTTCGGCTTCCGGCAGGGTAAACATCAGCGCAATCGGCAGGGTTTGGGTTATCACCACCAACGGCAGCGCATCGCCGGAACTGAGCAAATTGCCCACATCGGCCTGGCGGATGCCTAAACGACCGCTGATGGGCGCACGCACCTGGGTGAAATCGAGGTTCAAGCGCGCCGTGGCAACATCTGCCTGCAAACTCTTGAGGCCGCCGCGGTACTGGTTAACCAAGGCTTCCTGAGTATCGAGGGTCTGCTTGGCGATCGAGTCTTCGGCGTACAAACCACGGTAGCGTTGCAGGTCCAACTCGGCATTGCGCAGCAGCGCCTGGCGTTCTTGCAGCGCCCCTTGGGCCTGTTGCAGGGCAATTTCATACGCGCGGGGGTCAATCACTGCGAGCAAGTCACCAGCTTTAACCTGTTGGCCATCCTTAAACAGCAGCTTGACCAGCTCTCCGTCTACACGGCTACGTACATTCACCGTGTTGTAAGCAGTCACAGTGCCGAGGGCTTTCAGCTCAACCGGAAAGTTGCCCTGGCTGACCATTGCAACGCGCACCGGCACCGGCCCCATATCGCCGAAACGGCCACGGCCCATTTGCCCCGATTCCGGTTTGCTCGGCCAGAACCACCACAGCAGCAGGATGAGCGCCGCGAGCAGCAGCAAGCCGATCAGCCATTGGCGTGACAGGCTACGAGAGCGGGAGGAGAGCTGTGTATCAGGCATGGCAACGATCACTGACGTGGAAAGTGTGAACGATATTCACTATCAGCCAGACTGCAAAGCGTCTTTACCGCCTATTTACCTTTCTCTTAGGTAACTAAATGTCTGATCCGAATAGAAAACTGCCAGGAACAGTTTTCAACGTCGCGTAGCGACGGCCCGCAGGGTGGTCGCCGGGATGGCAGGCCATAAATAAAAACGGCCTGCAAAGCAGGCCGTTGGACAATCGTGCAGCGGGTGTTACTTGAGCACAGCCAGGGCTGCGTCGTAGTTAGGCTCGTCGGCGATTTCGCCAACCAACTCGCTGTGCAGCACTTTGTCGTTTTCATCCAGTACCACTACAGCACGGGCAGCCACACCCACCAGCGGGCCGCTCGCGATGGCCACACCGTAGCTTTGCAGGAAGTCAGCACCGCGCATGGTGGACAGGTTGATCACGTTTTCCAGGCCTTCGGCACCGCAGAAACGTGCCTGAGCAAACGGCAGGTCAGTGGAAATGCACAGCACCACGGTGTTGGCCAGCTTGCTGGCGCTGGCGTTGAAGGTGCGCACGGAGGTGGCGCAGGTCGGGGTATCAACGCTTGGGAAAATGTTCAGAACTTTACGCTTGCCGGCCAGGCTGGCCAGGCTCACATCACTCAGGTCACCGGCGACCAGGCTAAAAGCCGGCGCTTGCTGACCAACTTGCGGCAGTTGACCGGTGACTTCGACCGGGGAACCTTTGAGGGTGACTTGTGCCATGGGAATGATCCTTTCAGCGGAGTTGAGGAGGTTTAACAAACAAGGGGCGAAGCCGCCAAATGGCAACCCCACCCCCTATTGAAGAACGGCAAGTAGAACTGACCAATGAGTCAGACTACCCTGCGCGCCCAAGTGTTACATCAATTTTTTGCGAAATAATCCTTGGTCAGCTTGACCACGATCGGGCTCAGCAAGATCAGTGATAGCAGGTTGGGGATCGCCATCAAACCGTTAAGAGTATCGGCCACCAGCCAGGCGAAATCCAACTGGGCAATCGCGCCGAAAGGAACTGCCACCACCCAGAGAATACGGAACGGCAGGATCGACTTGGTGCCGACCATGTATTCCCAGCACTTCTCGCCGAAGTAGCTCCAGCCGAGGATGGTGGTAAAGGCGAACACCACCAGGGCGATGGTCAGGATATAGCCACCCACGCCTGGCATCGCCGACTCAAAGGCCGCCGCCGACAAGGCGGCACCGCTGACACCGCTGGTCCATACGCCGGAGGTAATGATCGCCAGACCGGTCATCGAGCAGATGATGATGGTGTCGATAAAGGTCCCGAGCATGCCGATCATCCCCGAACGCACCGGGCTGTTGGTGGTCCCGGCCGCTTGCGCGATACCGGCAGTACCCAGGCCTGCTTCGTTGGAGAAGATACCGCGCGCCACACCAAAGCGGATCGCCGCCATCACTGCCGCACCAGCAAAACCACCGGTCGCAGCGGCTGGGCTGAAGGCATAGGTGAAGATCATTTCAAAAGCGGCTGGGATTTGCGCGGCGTTAACCACCAGCACCACGAACGCAGCAATGATGTAAGCCACGCACATGAACGGCACCAGGGTCGCAGCGACTTTACCGATGCGCTTGATACCGCCGAGGATCACCATGCCAACAAAGACCATGGTCACCACGCCGGTGACCCACAGCGGCACGTTGAAGGTGGTTTGCAGGGCCGCGGCCATGCTGTTGACCTGCACCATGTTGCCAATGCCGAAACCAGCAAAGCCGCCGAAGATGGCGAATGCAGTGCCCAGCCACAGCCACTTCTTGCCCAGACCGTTCTTGATCGCGTACATCGGCCCGCCGACGTGCTCGCCGCGCTCATCCTTCTCGCGGTAGTGCACAGCCAGCACCACTTCGCAGTACTTGGTGGCCATGCCGACCAGTGCGGTGCACCACATCCAGAACAGTGCGCCTGGGCCGCCAAGGAAGATTGCAGTGGCCACACCGGCGATATTACCAGTACCGACGGTGGCAGCCAGGCAGGTCATTAGCGCCTGGAACGGGCTGATTTCGCCACTTTCTTCGTCGCCTTTCTTGCGGCCTTGCCACATCAGCTTGAAGCCAGCGCCAATCTTGCTCAGCGGCATAAACTTCAGGCGCAGCATGAGGAACAGACCGGTGCCGAGAATCAGTACCAGCATGGGCGGGCCCCAGACCACGCCATTGAGTTGATTAACCAGGGTGTTGACGAATTCCATGCTCATTTCCTTATTGTTTTAGTGAACGCGAGGTGGATAGCCATCGCTTATCCGATTGCCGGGTAGGCCAAGCTGTTTCGCAAAACGCGAGCCGGGTTGGCGCGTTTACAAACAACGCATCGGGCTATATCAGCCAGCAAGACGACTGTCCGGTGATTAGCGGCAGCCAGTATATGGAGACTGGGATAGTGGTTTTCACCGTTTAGATTTCAACGCTCAGACATTTTGAGCGCGGCATGCAATTAAAACGCGAATTAACCGGCTTAATCCAGCGTTTGCCCGCACAAACGGCCCCTAAAAATCTCGGCGATAGAACAGATCGAGCGAGCTGGCCAGTCCGCTGGCAGCTTCAAGATAGAGCCTGCGGCTCAATTCATAGCGCAACGCGATGGTATTCGCCGGCTCGAACACCCCGACGCCATAACGCAGGCTCAAACGTTCCGACAGGTTACCGCTGGCCACCACGCTGGTGGTCAGCCCAGAGCCCTCGGTATCAAGCTGAAAGTCGTTGATCCCCAACCCTTGGGCCAGGTTATTGACCAGCGGTGCACTGCCGGCCATGCCTAACGCCAGCGCAGCCTGGGCAAGCATGTTGTTATCACCACCGCCCTGCCCCAACGGACGGCCCATGACCAGGTAGGACAACGCCTGCTCCTGGCTCATCGCCGGCTCGGAAAACACTTCACTGGTCGGTTGCGCGGCGTTGCCGCTTAGACGCAGGCCAGCAACGACATCATCGACCTGGCGCACGGCCTCGATATCCAGAAACGGCTGGTCTATCGGACCGGCGAACAGCAGGCGCGCACGGCGTACATTGAGGCGCTGACCATAGGCGCGAAAACGCCCCTTGTTCAGATTCAACTCACCGCGGGTATCCAGGTCATTGCCGATATGCACACGGCCCTGCAGCTCGGCCTTCAAGCCAAAACCACTGAACGTCAGGCGTTCCTGGCCGACTTCGACAGCAATATCCATGGCAATGGCTGTGGCCTGCTGCTGCGCGCTGTCACGCCCCAGCACATGCGCATCGCTGGATATTTGCACCGTCGAAGGCGGCAACTGGCGTATCTCTATCTTGCCGCTGGGGATCAGCACCTTGCCCGCCACCGACAACTGCTGATCACGCAGGCGCAGGCGCAGATCCGGCTCAACTTGCACGGTCGCGTAAGGCTCCACGGCCACGGGCAGACGACTGCCACGTAGCTGCATGTCAGCCGCCAGCCCCGTCGCCCAGCTCAACTCACCATTAAGGCTGCCCTGGCCCTGCTCACCACTGCGCCAATCCCCCTCCAGCAGCAGCCGTTCGCCCTCGATGCGGGCCTGCAGTTGCAGCTGCTCGATGTTCATGGGCAACTCACCGCCGGCTATTACGCCATTGCTGAGGCGCAAGCTGCCATTGACCTGCGGTGCCAGCAACACGCCCGACAGGCTGCCCGAGCCATTCAACTGCCCGGCGATGCGCTCAACCTTCGGCACAAACGGGCGAACCAGTGCCAGGTCCAGGCCACTCAGGCGGAAGCTGCCAGACAAGGGTTTGCTCGCCGGACGCGGGTCAAGCTGGGCGTCCAAGGCCAGTTCGCCAATCGCCGGGCCGCGCAGGAGCAGCGAGCTGTCGATGCGTTGCGGGCCAATCTGCGTATCCAGACGCAGGCTGTCATAGGCAAATTCCAGCCACTGCTGCTGGTCGCGAATACGCCAGGTGCCACTGCCGGCATCCAGCGACAAACGACCGCTCGGGCCGCTGGCCGGCAGTGCGAGCTGCAACTGGCCATTAAGTTGACCCTGCCAGGTGAAATCCTTGGGCAGCCACTCGGCCAGACTGTCCATGGGGAAGTTGCTCAGTTGGTAGTCCAGCATCGGCTCCGGCAACAAGCGCTGCTCTGCCCCGCACAGGCTGGCCTGGCCGGCGCGCCAGCAATGCGCACCCAGGCTGAGCTGACCATTGGCCAGGCGCACCAAGGTGGCCGGCTGTTGCAGGCGCCAGTCCTGGCCGCCGCTTTGCACCTCGCCACGGCTCAGACTGCCGCGCCAATTGCCCTTATCCAAACGCCCCGCCAAAGCCAGTTGGCTATTGAGCAAGGGGCCTTGCAACTGCAACTCAAGGCTCTGTTGGCGCTGATCACCAGCGGCCGTGAGACCCAGCCGGCCCAGTGCAGTTTCGCCAAGCTGAATACCCTGCGCCGCCAGGGATAACTGACCGCGCTGAGCGCTGTTGAGGCTGGCGTCGAGCGTGAGCTGCCGCAAGCGTTGATCGGCATAGGCCAGGCGCTGACCTTTAAGCTGCAACTGGCCCTGCGGCGCTTGCAGCTTGCCCGCTAGGTCTAGCTGGCCGCTGAGCTGGCCCTGTAAACCCGGCCAGAGCTGCCCCAGACGTGGCATGGCCAGCAGCAACTGGCCGCTAAGCTGTTGGCGCAAAGCGGCCTGGCCACTGATGCGGTTATCGCCGAGGCGCACATCCAAACTACTGAGCTCACCCTGCTCCAGGCCACCCGTGAATTTCGCCAGCAGCTTGGCCGGTTGGCCGCGCAGGCGGCCACTCAGGTCGATGTCGGCATTCAGGTTGAGCTGCCCATCGCGCAGATTACCGGCGCTGTTTAAGGGGCCGGCCAGGCTACCGGGCAATTCGGCCAGCCAGTAGGCGGGGTCAAGCTGACTCAACTGCAGGCGTACATCCCAGCTCAGCTGCTCGGCAAAACCCAGGCTGACCTGGCCTTCGGCGCGGCCCTGACCGGCTTGCAGACGCAGTTCGGGCAGGTACAGCTTTTGCAAATCGCCACTCAGTGGGCTCTGCAGGCTGAAGGCTCCGGCCGGCCCATCCAGTTCGGCAGCGAAATGCCCAAGGTAATTGCCTGCTTGATAGGCCAGCTCGCCCTTGAGCTCGCGTAACGCTACCGGCGGTTCTTCCGCCAGCGGATAAAGGCGCTGCCAGGGGAAATTCTGCCAATTGAAGCGACTCTCCAGGCTCAGGCCCTGCTGCCAGTTCAGCTCGCCACTGAGCTGTACCTGTTGCTCAGGGTTAGCGCTCAAGCTCAGGTTGCTGATCGTCGCACCGTCAGCCTTGAGCAAACCCGCCAGGGCCAAGGCCACCGGCCCTTCGGCGGCGGGTAGCTTGGCGCTGCCAACAATCTGATAGCCGTCCTGCAAGTCGCCCTGGGCTTTCAGCTCAAGCTGCTCCAGGCTCAGGCTGTCCGGCAACTCGGCGCTGGCCTTGAAGGCCGCGACCTGCAAGCGCAGCTGGGCGGGCAGGTGTTCCGCCAAAGGCTGCAACCAGCCGCTTAGCTCGCCCTGCAGATAACCGCTGCTGCGGGCCTTAACCTGCACGCGCTCACGCAGTTCACCGTTAAGTTGCAGTGTCACCGGCCAGGTTTGCTTTTCGGGCGCGGGCAGTTGCAGTTGCCCGCTGAGTTGCAAGGGCCAATTGCCGCTGGTTTGTAGCTGGCCCTGGAGCACCAAGTCGAGGTCAGCGGCATGCAGGCTGATGTTGTCCAGTAGGATACCTTGCGCCGTCCAGCGTGCAGCCAGTTGGAGGCCGCGAAGTTGCTCGACGCCATTCAGTTGCAGACTGGCGATGCGCACTTCGCCCAGTTGCAGCGCCAGCGGCAGGCTCACGTCCGGCAGGCTGAATGATTCGCTACTGGGCTGTTCGTCTGCGGGCAACAGCAGGCTGATCGGCCCGCTGTGCAGTTGCTCGACACACAGGGTCAAGCGCAGCAGGCAGGTGGGCGACCAGGTCAGGCTCGGGGCCTGCACGTCAACGCGGCTCGCGCCTTGTTGCCAACGTAATTGCTCAGCCTGCCAGCTACCGCCCAAGCGCCCGCTGAAGCCGTCCACCTGTAAACCCGGCACCTGAGCCAAAAGCCAGCGGCTGCCGCCTTGTGTACCCAGCAACACACTCAAACCAAGCGCCAACACACACAGCAGCCCCAGCAGCGCGAACAGGCTATTACGCAGTAGGCGCTTCACAGTTCAGGGCCCATGGAGAAGTGTAGGCGGATGCCGCCTTGATCATCCAGCGGATGGGCCAAGTCGAGGCGTAGCGGACCGAGTGGCGAGACCCAGCGCACGCCAAGGCCCACGGCGCTTTTCAGCGACGGAAGCTGCAACGAGTCGAAGGTATTGCCTTGGTCGACAAAGCTCGCCAGGCGCCAACGCTCGGTCAGGCTGTATTGGTATTCCAGGCTGCTACTAAACAGGTAGCGGCCGCCGACTTTGTCGCCCGCGCTATTCTCCGGCGACAGGCTCTGGTAGTCGTAACCGCGCACGCTTTGGTCGCCGCCGGCAAAAAAACGTAGCGACGGCGGCACCTGGGCAAAGCCATTCGATTCAGTGCCCCCCACCTGCACGCGGCCAAGTAGGCGGTGGCGTTTAAATAGCGTGGTCAGCCCTTTGAGTTGGATATTGCCGTGCAACACATTGGCGTCAGACAACAACCCCTTGGCCGCCCCGGCCAGGTCAAACTGCAGACGGTAACCGTGATTCGGATCAATCTGATTGTCACTGTGCAGGTAGGAGTAACTGATGCCCGGCATCAACAACGTGCTGGTACCAGCATCATCGCCGAGGACGTACTGCTCATGCCGCCACTTCAGCTCCAGCACCCGCTGCCAACCGTTATCCAGCTTGCTGTGCCACTCCGGGCCGAACGTCAGCAGGCGGCTATTGCTGTCGGTATCGGCCAGCTCCTCAGCCTGGTAACCGCCGGCGACCCGCAACTTGTCGGTTAGCGGCGGATCAAGCGGTACGTCGTACCACAGGCCGACATTCTGCCGCGGTGCCGACAGTTCAAACTCCGCACCATAACTGTGCCCCTGCGGATTGGCCCAGTGCCGGGTCCAGTTGCCGCGCCCACGTGGGCCAACATCGGTGGAAAAACCCACACCCAAGCCCATGCTGCGTGGCTTGCGTGCCTGCAGTTGCACCATAACCGGAATCTGCTCGGCGGCAGCGCTGCTCGGGTTGGCATCCACCTGCACCGCTTCGAAATAACCACTGGAACGCAGTGCCTGATACAGCTCGGCAATCAGCGCAGAGTCATAGGGGCTATCTGCCGGGAACGGCACCATGCGCTGCAACAGATCCTCATCAAAAGGCGCATCGCCGGTAAAGCTCACCGCGCCAAGCTGGTAACGAGGACCGCTGACATAGACCAGTTCGATATCGGCAACCCCAGCATCCGGATCAATGGTCAGGCGTTGCTGGCTGAAGCGTCCGGCGAAGAAACCATAGCGTGAAGCCTGATTCTGGATGTCCCGCTTGGCCGTATCGTAATGTCCGTGATTGAGCTGCGCGCCGCTGCGCAGTTGCGGCTTGCTGGGGGGGCGGAAGGCGCGCAGTTGCGCGGCTGGGCCGTCGATGCGCACCAGCACATCACGCAGGCGCACCGGCTCGCCGGGCTGAATCTTCACGGTCAGGCGTGGGGTCTTGCCTTCACTGACCTCGGTGGTGATCTGCGCCTGATAGTAACCCAGCGCTTGCGCGGCTTTTTCCGCCTGACTCTCGGCTACCCGACGGTAACGCTGCAGGGCCTCAGCATCACGCTCACCGAGACTGCCAATATAGCCTTCGATATTGGTTTTCAAGGCACTGTTGGCCGGTTCTACACGCACGCGCAACTGAGCCTCGGCCAGGGCCGTAGCACTCAGCAGGAGCAGGCAAAGCCCGGCAAGAAATTTGGGGAACACAGACATGCGACGATGCTAGCACGAGCCAGTGGCCGTTATAGCGCGCCAGCACCTGGAATCATTACCTGGATTCATTGCGCCGCAGTGTGCCGTCACACACCGAGTGCGCGGCTATCAGGCGCTGACCTTAACCGCCAGTTGTGGGCTGGGATGGAAGAACACGTGCTCGATGATCGGGCCAATGGCCACTTCGCCGACTTCCTCGTAGCCCTGACGCTTGTAGAAATCCAGGTAGTGCGCGTTGCCCGTATCAAGCACCACGCCTTGCGAACTGGCGTCTTCAGCGCACCAATTATGCAGCGCCTCAAGCAGTTGCTCGCCGAGATGCTTGCCCTGGTACTGCGGGTGAATACCGAGCAGTGGTAACACGTGATACGGCCCTGGTGGCAGGCAGGCGATCACCGCATCGTGGTAGGCCAGATAACGCTTGGTGCAGCGAAAACCTGCGGTCAGCAGCATGCGCATGCGCCAGCCCCAGCTTTCGGTGATGTCCATGCGCCGCTGTGGCGGGGCGATCAGTGCCATACCGATCAAGCGATCATCAATCAGCAAACCAATGGCCGGTAGGTCTTCGGCAAAATGCTGCTGCACCAGCTCGCGAACCGTCGCGCGCACCCGCTGGTCATAGCCGGGGCGCTCTGCTTCAAACAGGTAAGCAAACGTCGGGTCATGCCGGTAGGCGTGATACAGCAACGAACGCGCTTCGCGGGCATAGCCGCTATCGAGCATACGAACTTCGGCGAGACTGTTGGGCATCGGTTTGACCTCTTTTTTCTTGATTTAACGGGCCTGCAGCCACGTTAGCACCGTGCACCACCTGCCGCCACAGGCTGGCCGCTAGCGCCCACAATGGGCTAGCATCGCGGGTTTTCCAGAACGCCACTCAGGACAGCCGCCCATGAAGATCGTCTCCTTCAATATCAATGGCCTGCGTGCCCGCCCGCATCAACTGGCAGCGCTGATCGACAAGCACCAGCCGGATGTCATTGGCCTGCAGGAAACCAAGGTGGCTGATGAGCAGTTCCCTGAAGCAGCCATCCGCGAGCTGGGTTACCACGTCCACTATCACGGCCAGAAAGGCCACTACGGCGTCGCCCTGCTCTCGCGCCAAGCACCACTAAGCCTGCACAAGGGTTTTCCTGGGGATGCCGAAGACGCGCAACGGCGCTTTATCTACGGCACCTTCGCCGATGCCCAGGGCAACCCGGTGACGGTGATGAATGGTTACTTTCCACAGGGCGAAAACCGCGATCACCCGACTAAGTTTCCAGCCAAGCAACGCTTCTACGCCGATTTGCAAAATCTGCTGCTAAGTCAGTTCAGCCCGCAGCAGCCGTTGGTGGTGATGGGCGATATCAATATTTCTACTGCAGACATCGACATCGGCATCGGTGAACCGAACCGTCTGCGCTGGCTGAAAAGCGGCAAGTGCAGCTTTCTTCCAGAAGAGCGCGAATGGCTGGCCACTTTAAAGAACTGGGGCCTGGTCGACAGTTTCCGCCATCTCAACCCGGCGGTGAATGACCGTTTTAGCTGGTTCGATTACCGCAGCCGTGGTTTCGAAGACGAGCCCAAGCGCGGCCTGCGTATCGATGTGATTCTGGCGTCCCAAGCCCTGCAGGCACGCATTAAAGACGCGGGCATTGACTACGACCTGCGTGGCATGGAAAAACCCTCGGACCACGCCCCTATCTGGCTGGAACTGAGCGAATAGCCCTGCCCTAGAGCGTCTACATGGAAAGGTGACTGTCATATAACAGTCACCTATTTGTCTTATCGTCGCGGCACTTTCATTCACCCATATAGGTGTTTGCTACATGCCGCGCGCCCGCTCTGCCTCTGATCGTGACACATGGACTCGTGCCATCAGCTTCTTGCTGCTCGGCTCACTCTGCTACGCCTTGCCCTGGTCGGTATTCGCGGCCCTGCCGGCTGCTGCCGACAACAGCAGCGTACTGCGCATCCAAGGCTCCAATACCATTGGCGCGAAATTGGGCCCGGCGCTGGTCAAAGGCTTGTTTGAGGAGCAAGGCCTGAGCGCCATCCGCATCGAAGCCGGTGCGCTGGAAAACGAGCAGAGAATCTCCGCTAAAACCGCCGATGGCCGCAGCGTAAGCATTGACGTTGCGGCGCACGGCTCTGGCACCGGGTTTACCTCATTAGCCGAGGGCAGCGCCGAACTGGCAGCGTCCTCACGCCCCATCAAAGACAGCGAAGCCGCTAACCTGCAGGCCCTGGGTGACCTGAAAAGCCCCGCCGCCGAACAGATTATTGCCCTCGATGGCCTGGCCATCATCCTGCACCCCGGCAACCCTATTTCCGCCCTGAACACCGTACAGCTGGCGCAGATATTTGCCGGTGAACTCAGCGACTGGGCCCAACTGGGCGCACCCGCAGGTGAGATCAATATATATGCCCGCGATGATCAGTCCGGCACCTATGACACCTTCAAAGAGCTGGTGCTCAGTGCCAATGGCAAAGCCCTGGCCAGCAACGCCAAGCGCTTTGAATCCAGCGAGAGGCTTTCTGATGCGGTCAGTCAGGACCCTCAGGGTATTGGCTTTATCGGCTTGCCCTATATCCGCCAGGCCAAGGCCCTGGCCATCGCGGCCGGCGACTCACAACCCATGCTGCCTAGCCTGACCCTGATTGCCACCGAGGATTACCCACTGTCGCGGCGGCTGTTTCTGTATAACCAGCCGCAGTTGAGCAACCCCTGGGCCCGTGCGCTGGTGCAGTTTGCCCACAGCCCGCGCGGCCAGGCGATTGTCGAGCAAAGCGGGTTTATCGCACAGACCGTGCAGGCAGTGAACATCCCTGCGCATGCGCAAATGCCCGCCAGCTACCAAACCTTGGCGCAACACGCCCAGCGCCTGTCGGTGAACTTCCGCTTTCAGGAAGGCAGCGCCAGCCTGGACAACAAAGCCCGACGCGACCTCAATCGGCTGCTGGCTTATCTGCGCGAGCAGAACAAACTACAGGGCAGCGTGGTACTGGTTGGCTTCGGCGATGCCAAGGCTGATCCGGCGCGCGCCGAGCTGCTCTCCAAACTGCGCGCCATGGCGGTACGCCGTGAGTTGAGCAAGGGTGGGGTGATCTTCCGCGACA
Organism: uncultured Pseudomonas sp.; assembly: GCF_943846705.1. Lineage (NCBI taxonomy): Bacteria > Pseudomonadati > Pseudomonadota > Gammaproteobacteria > Pseudomonadales > Pseudomonadaceae > Pseudomonas > uncultured Pseudomonas sp. The sequence goes on from NZ_OX044366.1 coordinate 3,512,399, forward strand.
TTATCGGCCTCGGCGATGAACTGCCGGTGGCGACCAACAGCGCCGATGACGGGCGAATAAAAAATCGCCGGGTCGAGGTCTGGGTCTACTGAGGGTGATCCGCCCTGCTAATCTTGTTCAGGCGTGACGCCGGGCCCCTCTGGCGGTGAGCCATCACCGTGATGTCGGAGTCACTGAGTTAATTCTCTACGTGGCCAGACATACAAGGCGGCGTCATGGACAGCCTGTTTAGTGCGCTCAACACTCCACTGTTCGGCACCCCTGGAGGGTTCTGGCTAGCCTTTATCCTGATCATTCTCGGCTTGCTGGTGCTCGACCTCGGCGTGCTGCACCGCGACAACCATGAAATCGCGATGCGTGAAAGCCTGCTGCTGTATAGCGGCTACTTCTCGGTTGGCACCGCCTTTGGCGGCTGGATCTGGTGGCAGCTCGGGGCCACTAAGGCACTGGAGTTCTACACCGGTTTTCTGGTCGAGCAATCGCTGTCGATGGACAACGTATTCGTCATGGCGATGATTCTGAATTTCTTCGCCATCCCCCGGCGCTACCAACACCGCGTGCTGTTCTGGGGCATCCTCGGGGTCATCGTGCTGCGTGCCACGATGATCGGCCTAGGTACAGCGCTGGTACAAAACTTCGAGTGGGTGCTGTACCTGTTCGGCGCATTTCTGCTGTTCAGCGGCGTGAAAATGCTCTCTGCCGAGCAACAACAGCACACCGATCTAAGCCAGAACCGTCTGTTGCAGTTCCTGCGCAGGCACCTGCGAGTAACCGACAGCATGCACAACGGGCGCTTCCTCGTGCGCCAGCCGGATCGACGCTCGGGCAAGCAACTGCTGCATGCCAGCCCATTGCTCCTGGCCCTGGTATTGATTGAACTGGCCGACTTGGTGTTTGCCGTGGACAGCGTGCCAGCGGTGCTGGCCATTTCCCAAGACCCATTTATCGTCTACACCTCGAACATCTTCGCGATTCTGGGCCTGCGCTCGCTGTATTTTGCCCTGGCCGCATTGATGCATCGTTTCATCTACCTGAGATATGCCCTGGCGTTGGTGTTGATGTTTATCGGCGGCAAGATTTTCCTCCACGACCTATTCAAGGTTCCCGCTCTGCTCTCGCTGTGTGTGACCCTCGGCCTGCTGGCCGGCGCAGTCATACTGTCGCTGGTTAAAACCCGAGCATCCAAGCCGACCAATTAATCGATTAGGCCCTGCAACCAAGCAGCTAGACAGCCGATTGCTCTACGCCCATAACGCACAAGGCCCGCAACAGCGGGCCTTGTGTTTGCTGTGAGGCAAGCGCCTTAACGGCTGGCGTTCATCACCTCTTTCGACACGTACTTACCAATTTCAAACTTGCCAATGGCAGCCCGGTGCACCTCATCCGGGCCGTCGGCCAGGCGCAGGGTGCGCTGCATGGCGTACCAGTAAGCCAGCGGGAAGTCATTGGAGACCCCGGCACCGCCATGCATCTGGATCGCTCGGTCGATGACTTTTAGCGCCACGTTAGGTGCCACGACTTTGATCTGAGCGATTTCACTGGCGGCCACCTTGTTGCCCACGGTGTCCATCATGTACGCCGCGTTAAGCGTCAGCAGGCGGGCCATGTTGATTTCCATCCGCGAGTCGGCGATATGGTCAATATTGCCGCCCAGACGCGCCAGCGGCTTGCCGAAAGCGGTGCGGCTGATGGAGCGCTCGCACATTAGCTTAAGGGCGCGCTCGGCCATACCGATGGAGCGCATGCAGTGGTGAATACGGCCAGGGCCAAGACGACCTTGGGCGATCTCAAAACCACGGCCCTCGCCCAACAGCACGTTCTCATAAGGGACACGGACGTTTTCGAACAGCACTTCGGCGTGGCCATGCGGCGCATCGTCGTAGCCAAACACCGTCAACGGACGCAGCACTTTCACGCCAGGGGTATCCATCGGCACCAGAATCATCGAATGCTGCGCATGGCGTGGACCGTCGGGGTTGGTCAGGCCCATAAAGATCATGATTTTGCAGCGTGGGTCACAGGCGCCGGAGGTCCACCACTTGCGGCCGTTGATCACCCACTCATCACCTTCACGTACGGCGCGCGCTTCCATATTGGTGGCATCGCTTGAGGCAACGCCCGGCTCGGTCATGGCAAAAGCCGAACGGATGGTGCCGTCCAGCAGGGGCTTGAGCCACTTTTCTTTCTGCGCTTCGTTGGCGTAACGCACCAGCACTTCCATATTGCCGGTGTCCGGCGCGGCGCAGTTGAACGGCTCCGGGCCGATCAGCGAGCTGCCCATGATCTCCGCCAGCGGGGCGTACTCGCTGTTAGTCAGGCCAGCGCCCAGTTCGGAATCCGGGAGAAACAGGTTCCATAGGCCTTCGGCTTTAGCCTTGGCTTTCAACTCTTCCATGATCGCAGTGGGCTGCCAGCGGTCACCTTGATTGATCTGTTGCTCGAACACGGCTTCGGCTGGGTAAACATGCGTTTCCATAAACGCGGTAACGCGTTCACGTAACTGCTGAACCTTGGGGGAGTAGGCGAAATCCATGAGAGGTTCCTTCTGACGCTGATTTTTAGGACATTCGGTAAGGTGAAATGATGCTAGAACAGGGGTTAAGATTTATCTAATCTATTCTCATCGTGTATAAACATTCATCACCGATATATGATCCGCTGATACCGACAACCTGCAGAGCGAGCGTGTAATGAATCTCAACAAGGTCGATCTCAACCTCTTTGTCGTCTTCGATGCTATCTACACTGAGGCCAACCTGACCCGCGCCGGGCAGATTGTCGGCATTACTCAACCCGCCGTATCCAACGCCCTGGCGCGTCTACGCGAAACCTTTAATGACCCGCTGTTTGTGCGCACAGCCCAAGGCATGGTGCCCACGCCAATGGCGCAGAACATCATCAGTCCGGTGCGCAATGCCCTGCAGCAACTGCGCATCTCCGTGCAAGAAAGCCGCATTTTCAACCCGGCCCAAGCCAACAAGACCTTCCGCATCAGCATGACCGACCTGACTGAAGCGATCATCTTGCCGCCGCTGTTCCAGCGCCTGCGGCGTATGGCACCAGGCGTGAATATTGAAAGCATGCTGGCGCGCCGCCGCGAAACCACCAAGGAGCTGGCCGCTGGCCGCCTGGATTTCGCCGTGGATGCACCGCTTAACACCGACCCCCAAGTGCGCCACGTCAAGTTGATGGAAGACCGCTACGTTTGCGCCCTGCGCAAGGGGCACCCGCTGGCCAAGGATAAGATCAGCCTGGATGAATACATGGCGCTGACCCATATCCACATCTCCAGCCGCCGCAGTGGTCTCGGCCATGTCGACCTGGCGCTGGGACGCATGGGTATGCAGCGCAAGATTGCCCTGCGCTCGCAGCATTACCTGATGGCCACCACCGTGCTGCAAGGCACCGACATGGCCATGACCGTACCGGAACGCTTCGCCCGGCGTAACGAGCTGCACTTTGTCGAGTTGCCGATTAAGGACATGACGCCACTGGAAACTCACATCTACTGGCACGAAAGCACTGACCAGGACCCTGCAAACCGTTGGATGCGCGAGCAAATTATCGAGATTTCTCAGCAGGCCGTGGCCCAGGAAGCCAAAGCATTAAAAGCTTTAGCTTAACCATATAAGTCTCTGATAAATAAGCTATCTCTTCTTTCGATAGTCTGCATAAGCGCCTGCCGGCATCACCGTGCAGGCGCGGCTAAACGCCCTCCACAGCCCTCCTCATTCGCCCTTCAGCTTGCTTGACACCTGCTGGACTCACCTTTACGTTAACGTAAAGGTAAATCAAGAGATCGAACATGGCTGCCTCTACCTATTCAATTTCCGATCTGGCCCGCGAGCTGGATATCACCACCCGTGCCATCCGTTTCTACGAAGAGCAGCAGATGCTCAGCCCCGAACGGCGTGGCCAGGAGCGCATCTACAGCGCCAAGGACAAGGTCGCGCTTAAGCTGATCCTGCGCGGCAAGCGCATCGGCTTTTCCCTCGCTGAATGCAAAGAACTGATCGAGTTGTACGACCCGGTGCACGGCAATCGCAAGCAGCTGGAAACCTTTATGAGCAAGATTGCCGAGCGCCGCGCCCAGTTACAACAGCAACTGCTGGACATCCAACAGATGCAATTAGAGCTGGATACCGCCGAAGAGCGCTGTCTTTTAGCTCTAGATGAAACCGATAAAAAACAAATAGTTATCTCCTGATCTTAAATCTAACAATACAGGTGGAACCATGAGCTATCCGTCCCTCAACTTCGCCCTCGGCGATACCATCGACATGCTGCGCGAGCAGACCCAGGCCTTTGTTGCGGCCGAACTGGCGCCACGCGCCGCCGCCATCGACAGTGAAAACCAGTTCCCGACTGATATGTGGAAGAAGTTCGGTGACATGGGCCTGCTCGGTATCACCGTTGATGAGGAATATGGCGGTTCTGGCTTGGGTTACCTGGCCCACGTGATTGCCATGGAAGAGATCAGCCGCGCCTCGGCGTCGGTCGCTCTGTCCTACGGCGCGCACTCCAACCTGTGTGTGAACCAGATCAAACGCAACGGCACCGCTGAGCAGAAGGCCAAGTACCTGCCCAAGCTGGTGAGCGGTGAGCATGTCGGTGCGCTGGCCATGAGTGAGCCGAATGCCGGCTCCGATGTGGTGTCGATGAAGCTGCGCGCCGATAAAAAAGGCGACCGCTATGTACTCAACGGCAGCAAAACCTGGATCACCAACGGCCCCGACGCCAACACCTACGTGATTTATGCCAAGACCGACCTGGAAAAAGGCGCGCACGGCATCAGCGCCTTTATCGTCGAGCGCGACTGGAAGGGTTTCAGCCGTGGTAGCAAGTTCGACAAACTCGGCATGCGCGGCTCCAACACCTGCGAGCTGTTTTTCGACAACGTCGAGGTCCCGGAAGAAAACGTCCTCGGTCAGCTCAACGGCGGCGTACGCGTGCTGATGAGCGGCCTCGACTACGAACGTGTGGTGCTCTCCGGCGGCCCGACCGGGATCATGCAGGCGTGTATGGATGTGATCGTGCCGTACATCCATGACCGCAAGCAGTTCGGCCAGAGCATCGGCGAGTTCCAGCTGATCCAGGGCAAGGTCGCCGACATGTACACCCAGCTCAACGCCAGCCGCGCCTATCTTTATGCCGTGGCCCAGGCCTGCGACCGTGGCGAAACCACGCGCAAGGACGCCGCCGGCGTGATCCTTTATACCGCCGAGCGCGCCACGCAAATGGCCCTCGATGCGATCCAGATTCTCGGCGGTAACGGCTATATCAACGAATACCCCACCGGCCGCCTGCTGCGTGACGCCAAGCTCTACGAGATCGGCGCTGGCACCAGCGAAATCCGCCGCATGCTGATCGGCCGCGAGCTGTTCAACGAAACCAAATAAACCAGAGCCGTAGGATGGGTTGAGCAACGCGACACCCATCAAACGCCAAGCCAGCACACTGGAGCCAACTCAATGGCCATCCTGCACACCCAGATCAACACTCGTTCACCGGAGTTCGCTGCCAATAGTGCGGCGATGCTTGCCCAGGTCAACGACCTGCGCGCCCTGCTCGCCCGCGTGCATGAGGGCGGCGGGAGCAAGGCCCAAGAACGCCACACCTCACGGGGTAAGTTATTGCCGCGTGAGCGGATCAACCGCCTGCTGGATATCGGCTCGCCCTTCCTCGAAATTGGCCAGCTGGCTGCCTATGAAGTGTATGGCGAAGACGTGCCAGCGGCCGGCGTGGTCGCCGGTATCGGCCGGGTCGAAGGCGTCGAATGCATGATCGTGGCCAACGACGCCACGGTCAAAGGCGGTAGCTACTACCCGCTAACCGTGAAAAAGCACCTGCGCGCGCAGACCATCGCCCAGCAGAATCGCCTGCCGTGCATCTATCTGGTGGATTCGGGCGGTGCCAACCTGCCGCGTCAGGATGAAGTGTTCCCGGACCGCGAGCACTTCGGGCGGATCTTCTTCAACCAAGCCAACATGAGTGCCATGGGCATCCCGCAGATCGCCGTGGTCATGGGCTCTTGCACTGCGGGCGGCGCTTATGTGCCGGCCATGGCTGATGAAGCGATCATGGTGCGTAATCAGGCGACCATCTTCCTCGCCGGCCCGCCGTTGGTGAAAGCCGCCACCGGTGAAGTGGTCAGCGCCGAAGAGCTTGGCGGCGCCGATGTGCATTGCAAAACCTCGGGGGTAGCCGATCATTACGCCGACAACGATGAGCACGCCCTGGCCCTGGCCCGGCGCAGCATCAGCAATTTGAACTGGCGCAAGCTCGGCGTGCTCAACAACCGCGCGCCGATCAACCCGCTGTACAGCAGCGATGAGCTGTACGGGGTGATCCCGGCAGACGCCAAGCAGCCGTTCGATGTGCGTGAGGTGATCACCCGTACCGTCGATGGCAGCGTATTCGATGAGTTCAAGGCGCTGTTCGGTGCGACTTTGGTGTGCGGCTTTGCGCATATCCACGGCTATCCGGTGGCAATCCTCGCCAATAATGGGATTTTGTTTGCCGAATCCGCACAGAAAGGCGCGCACTTTATCGAGTTAGCCTGCCAGCGCGGTATTCCACTGGTGTTCCTGCAGAACATCACCGGCTTTATGGTTGGGCAGAAGTACGAAGCCGGCGGTATCGCCAAGCACGGTGCCAAGCTGGTCAACGCCGTGGCCTGCGCCAAGGTGCCGAAATTTACCGTGATCATCGGTGGCAGCTTCGGCGCCGGTAACTACGGCATGTGTGGCCGCGCCTTTGAGCCACGCTTCCTGTGGATGTGGCCAAACGCGCGGATCGGCGTGATGGGCGCCGAACAGGCCGCCGGCGTACTGGTACAGGTCAAACACGAGCAGGCGGCGCGAGCTGGGCAGAGTTTTTCCGCCGACGATGAGGCGGCGCTCAAGCAGCCGATCCTCGAACAGTACGAGCGCCAGGGCCACCCCTACTACTCCAGCGCCCGGCTGTGGGACGACGGCGTCATCGACCCCGCGCAAACCCGCGATGTACTGGGCTTGGCGCTGTCTGCCAGCCTCAACGCACCGATCGAGCCGACCACCTTTGGCGTGTTCCGCATGTGATTCGCGGGAGGGGCTTTAGCCCCTCCCACAGCGTTAACTAATTTTTCGAGTCGAACACCATGACCGATTTCACCACCATCCAGCTCGAAACAGACCCACGCGGTTTCGCCACGCTTTGGCTCAATCGCGCCGATAAAAACAACGCATTTAACGCGGAGATGATCCGCGAGCTGATTCTCGCCCTCGACGCGGTGAAGGCTGATAAATCCCTGCGTTTTCTGTTGCTACGCGGTCGTGGCAAGCACTTCTCCGCCGGCGCGGACCTGGCCTGGATGCAGTACGCGGCGACGCTGGACTACAACGCCAACCTGGCCGACTCGCGTGAGCTGGCCGAACTGATGCACAACCTCTATCAGCTAAAAATCCCGAGCCTAGCCGTGGTCCAAGGTGCGGCCTTCGGCGGCGCGCTGGGCCTGATCAGCTGCTGTGACATGGCCATCGGCGCAACAGATGCGCAGCTGTGCCTGTCGGAAGTGCGCATCGGCCTGGCGCCGGCGGTGATCAGCCCCTTCGTCGTGCAAGCCATCGGCGAGCGTGCGGCGCGCCGTTACGCCCTAACAGCCGAGCGCTTTAGCGGTGAGCGCGCACAAGAGTTGGGCTTATTTGCCGAGAGCTATCCGGCTCGCGAATTAGACGCTCAAGTAGAAAGCTGGATCAGCACCCTGTTGCTCAACAGCCCGCAAGCCATGCAAGCCAGCAAAGACCTGCTGCGCGAAGTCGGCAGCGGCGTACTGACCCCGGCCCTGCGCCGCTACACCGAGAACGCCATCGCCCGCATCCGCGTCAGCCCAGAAGGTCAGGAAGGCCTGCGTGCCTTCCTAGATAAACGTAAGCCGAGCTGGCAGGAGTAATGACCATGATCATCGTCCTTGAAGCAGTGGTTGCACACGCCCTGCGCAGCCACCGGCTCGACAAACGTAAACCCGCCTGGCAGGAGCCATCCGCATGAGCCTGAAAACTATCGACACCCTGCTGGTGGCCAACCGCGGCGAAATCGCCTGCCGCGTGATGCACACGGCCAAGGCCATGGGCATTCGTACGGTGGCGGTGCACAGCGCCATCGACCAGAACGCCCGCCATGTGCGCGAAGCCGATGTGGCGGTGAACCTGGGCGGCGCCAAGCCGGCGGACAGTTACCTGCTGGTGGATAAGCTAATTGCTGCGGCCCAGGCCAGCGGCGCGCAGGCGATTCACCCGGGCTATGGCTTTCTCTCGGAAAACGCCGGCTTTGCCCGTGCGATAGAGGCGGGTGGGCTGATCTTCCTCGGCCCACCCGCCTCGGCCATCGACGCCATGGGCAGCAAATCCGCCGCCAAGGCGCTGATGGAGGCCGCCGGCGTACCGCTGGTGCCGGGCTATCACGGCGAAGCGCAAGATGCGCAAACCTTTTGTGACGCGGCCGCGCAGATCGGCTACCCGGTACTGCTCAAGGCCACTGCCGGTGGCGGCGGCAAGGGCATGAAGGTGGTTGAACGTGAAAGCGAACTGGCCGAAGCCCTGGCCTCGGCGCAGCGCGAGGCGCAGTCATCGTTTGGCGACTCGCGCATGTTGGTTGAAAAATACGTACTCAAGCCGCGCCATGTGGAAATCCAGGTATTCGCCGACAGTCACGGCAACTGCCTGTACCTGAACGAGCGCGACTGCTCGATCCAGCGCCGCCACCAGAAAGTGGTCGAAGAAGCGCCAGCACCGGGGCTGACGCCCGAACTGCGCCGCGCCATGGGCGAAGCCGCAGTAAACGCCGCGCAAGCCATCGGCTATGTTGGCGCTGGTACCGTGGAGTTCCTGCTGGATGAGCGCGGTGAGTTCTTCTTTATGGAGATGAACACCCGCCTGCAGGTCGAGCACCCGGTGACCGAGTTGATCACCGGCCTCGACCTTGTTGCTTGGCAAATCCGCGTAGCCCGAGGCGAAGCGCTGCCTATCAGCCAAGAGCAGGTGCCGCTGATCGGCCACGCCATCGAAGTGCGACTGTACGCCGAAGACCCGGATAACGACTTTCTCCCGGCTACCGGCACCCTGGCGCTGTACCGCGAAGCGGCAACTGGCCCCGGTCGGCGCGTCGACAGCGGCGTGAGTGAGGGCGATGAGGTCTCGCCCTTTTACGACCCCATGCTCGGCAAGCTGATCGCCTGGGGCGAAAACCGCGAAGAGGCGCGCCTGCGTCTGCTGGCCATGCTCAAGGAAACCTGCGTCGGCGGGGTTAAGACCAACCTGGCATTCCTCACCCGTGTGCTGGCGCATCCAGCCTTTGCCGCTGCCGAACTGGACACCGGGTTTATCCCGCGTCATGAAGCGCTACTGCTGCCACCGGTTAGCGAGCTGCCCGCCGAATTCTGGCAACTGGCTGCCGAAGCCTTTGTGCAGAGCCAAGCGCCGCAGCCGCGCCATGACGACTATCACTCGCCGTGGGCCACTAACAATGGCCTGCGCCTGGGCTTACCGGCAGAAACCGACCTGCACCTGAGCTGTCTGGGCGAGCGGCAGGTGGTCCGCCTGCGCCAGGCGGCCGCCTCTGCAGTGCAGTTGCACGGCGAAAGCTTGTCCGTCGAGCGTGATGGTGTGCGCCAGCAACATCAGGCGATCCGTCGCGGCGATACCCTGTACCTGCACTACGCCGGCGAATTGCGCAGCGTTCAGCGTTTCGACCCCATCGCAGAGGTCGAAGCCAGTCATCAGCACCACGACGGCCTGACGGCACCGATGAACGGCAGTATCGTACGCGTGCTGGTCGAGGCCGGCCAGCAGGTCGAAGCGGGTACGGCGCTGGTGGTGTTGGAGGCAATGAAAATGGAACACAGCATCCGCGCCGCCCATGCCGGGACGATCAAGGCGCTGTACTGCAACGAAGGCGAGATGGTCAGCGAAGGTGCAGTGCTGGTGGAGCTGGAGGATGCCCTTTGATGGGCATCGCGCTGCTCAACCCAGCCTACCGATTGAGCAACCGTCAACACTGCAAGTTTTTTGCGCCTGGTCGTGACTAACGAATAAGCACAGGTCTCGGCCAAGACCACTCCCACAAACAATTACCGCGACGTAGGATGGGTTGAGTGCAGCGATACCCATCAATATGCGCAACGAGGCCCCCATGAACCTACCCAACCAAGTGCGCCTGGTCGAAGTCGGCCCGCGCGACGGCTTGCAGAACGAGAAACAACCGATCAGCGTGGCTGACAAGGTGCGCTTGGTTGATGACCTGTCCGCCACCGGGCTGGGCTATATCGAAGTGGGCAGTTTCGTCTCGCCAAAGTGGGTGCCGCAGATGGCCGGCAGTGCCGAGGTGTTTGCGCAGATCCAGCAGCAGCCTGGCGTCACCTACGCCGCCCTCGCCCCCAACCTGCGTGGTTTTGAGGCCGCACTGCAGGCTGGAGTGAAAGAAGTGGCGGTGTTCGCCGCCGCCTCTGAAGCCTTCTCGCAAAAGAACATCAACTGCTCAATAGCCGAAAGCCTTGAACGCTTCGTGCCGCTGATGACGGCTGCCAAGCAGCACGATGTGCGCGTGCGCGGCTATGTCTCCTGCGTGCTGGGCTGCCCGTACGATGGCAATGTGGCGCCCGAGCAGGTCGCCAGCGTAGCGCGTGAGCTCTACGCCATGGGCTGCTACGAGGTGTCGCTGGGCGACACCATTGGCGCCGGCACTGCCGGCGCAACCCGTCACTTATTCAACGTGGTCGGCCGCGAGGTACCCCGAAACTTGCTGGCCGGGCACTTCCATGACACCTATGGCCAGGCCCTGAGCAACATCTACGCCAGCCTGCTCGAAGGCATCAGCGTGTTCGACAGCTCGGTCGCGGGCCTGGGCGGCTGCCCTTATGCCAAAGGTGCCACCGGCAATGTGGCCACAGAAGATGTGCTGTACCTGCTTAACGGCCTGTGCATCGACACCGGCATTGATATGGATAAACTGATCAACGCCGGCCAGCGCATCTGTACGGTGCTGAACAAAGCCAATGGCTCGCGGGTGGCTCGCGCCACTTTGGCCAGCCAGCACCGTTGAGCGCGAGCAGCTTTCCCGGCCTGCGTTGCAACCCGCATCCAGAAATCTGGACGAGCAAGTCTATATTGCTGGACACAACCAGCGATGGCTTAGACTGAAAGGTCCAAATTTTCAGAAAACCCCATTTAGCCGACCCAGGCCAATAAATAAGCTATTGTTTTATATAGCAATTTATAACTGGCATGGAAATCGCTTTACAACACAAGCTGACCGCTAGCGCCAGATGTCATTACCGCAGTTGAAGGCGCCGTCTCACTTAGTCAGTGTTCAAAAAAAATACAATAAAAAGGAACTCCAGCATGTCTACAAAGCAACAGCTATCACGCCTAACCCTAGGTATAACCGCAGCTGCGCTATTTGCCGGGAGCTTGCTGGCCAGTCCAGCAATGGCCGCTGAAAAGATTCGCTGGCAGGTACCGCTGGCCTTCCCTTCGCATCTGGTGGGCCTGGTAACCCCAGCCAAGCACTTGGGTGATTCGCTAAAAGCCATCTCCGACGGTGACATCCAGCTGCGCTACTACGAGCCAGGCGAGCTGGTACCTCCGTTCGAAATCATGAATGCGGTGAGCAGCGGCAAGTACCCAGCCGGTTATACCTGGGTCGGCTACGACCAAGGCAGTATCCCGGCACTGCCGCTCTACTCCGGTGCGCCCTTCAACCTCGAGCCGCCCGCCTACGTGGCTTGGTACTACCAGGGCGACGGCAAGAAGCTGCTGGAGGAAATTTACGCCCCGCACAACATCCATCCGATGCTGTGCAGCATCATCGGCCCGGAAGGCGCGGGCTGGTTCGCCAAGCCGATTACAGAGCTGAAGGACTTCGACGGCCTGCGCATTCGCTTCGCCGGTATTGGCGGTAAGGTACTGGAGAAACTCGGCGCCTCAGTCACAATGATCCCCGGTGGCGAGATCTACCAGGCGCTAGAGCGCAAGACCATCGACGCCACAGAGTTCTCTCAGCCGGCGATCGACAAGATGCTCGGCCTCGACCAAATCATCAAGAATTACATCATGCCAGGATGGCATCAGACCCTGACCACCTCACACCTACTGGTCAACCAAGACGTGTGGGACAAGCTTAAGCCGCAGAGCCGCGCGCTGATCGAGATGGGCTGCGAATCGGCGACCCTCAAGGGCTTGGCTGAGAGCGAGTGGGCCCAGCCAACTGCTCTTGCCGAGTACCAGAAGGAGGGCGTGAAAGCTCAAGTTCTGCCTGAGCCCGTACTGCGTGAACTGCAGCGCGTAACCAACGAGGTGCTGGACGAAATGGCCGGCCAGGACGTCATGTTCAAGCGCGTGCTCACCAGCCAGCGCGAGTTCATGAAGCTGCACAGCACCTGGCATGGCATGGGTTACCTGCCACGGGACTTCCACCAGCACGACTGATCACCCAGCCTGAACCTACACGGGCCCGGCCATGCCGAGGCCCGCTTCGTTTTTGCCTGATACGTGCGAGGTTTTCCCAATGCAGCAACCTGCTTCAGCCGATGCGCAGGCCACAACTGACTTGCCAAAAAATCGCCTTTCCTTGCAACTAGACCGCTTTATCGTCGCCATCGGCCAAGCCAGTGCATGGCTATGGTTGGCTGTGCTGGTGGTGGTGCTGAGTAATGTGTTCAGCCGTTTCGTCCTGGCTCGCGGCTCCATCGCCTTGGAGGAGATGTCCTGGCACCTGTTCGGCGCCGCGATGATGCTGGCCCTGGCTTACGCAGTGGTGCGCGACGACCATGTGCGCGTTGATGTGCTGCGAGAGAAGTTTTCCCTGCGCCTGCAAGCCAAGGTTGAGTTGGCGGGCATTGTCCTGCTGGCCCTACCAGTGATCGGCTTGATGATCGACACCATGATCCCCTATGCCTACACCGCTTTTGTTTACCAGGAGCATTCGCAGGCACCCAGCGGCTTGCCTTATCGCTTCCTGTTCAAGAGCGTACTGCCGCTAGGCCTGCTCTTGGTGTTCATTGCCCTGGTTTCGCGCGCCTCCCGCTGCAGCACCTTACTGCTGAACTTCCCCCGGGCCGTTCAAGTGCCCGACGATGACCGCAATGGCGGCCATTCGCACCCCTGATCACGAGGTTGAAGTAATGGGTCTGGAACAAATTCTGGTTATCGCCATGTTCGCCAGCTTCATGGGGCTGCTGCTGTGCGGCTTTCCTGTGGCGTGGTCGCTGGCGGGTATCGGCCTGGTCTTTGCCGTCACCGGGCATGTGCTGGTGGAGTATTTCGACGCTGACCTGTGGTTCACCTGGAGCGGCACCATCGGCGTACTTGATGCGCGCATCTACGGCATCGTCGCCAACGAACTGATGGTGGCGCTGCCGCTGTTTATCTTCATGGGCATTATGCTCGACCGCTCCGGCATCGCCGAACGCCTGATGCACAGCCTGGTGCGGGTACTGGGGCCGCTGCGTGGCGGCTACGCGATCACCGTGGTCATCGTCGGCGTGTTGCTGGCCGCCTCCACCGGCATTGTCGGTGCCTCGGTGGTATTGCTCGGCATGCTCTCGCTGGGCCCAATGCTGCAAGCCAACTACAACAAGAGCCTGGCGGTGGGCACCGCCTGTTCGGTGGGCACCCTCGGCATCCTGATTCCGCCGAGCATCATGCTGGTGCTGATGGCGGACCGTCTCGGCACCCCAGAGGCCTCGGTTGGCAAGCTGTTCATGGGCGCGCTGATTCCCGGCATGATGCTCGCTTTGCTCTACATCCTGTATATCGTCATCGTGTCTTGGCTGAAAAAGGACTTCGCCCCGGCGCCGAAAGACCGCCAGCCACTCGACGCTCGCGCCCTGCTCGACGTTTTTTGGGCCGTGGTACCGCCACTGGCGCTGATTCTCGCGGTGCTGGGTTCGATCTTCTTCGGCATCGCCACCACCACGGAAGCTTCGGCAGTAGGGGCCGCCGGTGCCCTGTTGATGACCGCGCTCAGCCGTCGACTGAACCTGAGCATGCTCAAGGAGGCGTTGTACCAGACCAGCCGCACCACCGCCTTTATCTTCGGCATTTTCATCGGTGCCACGGTGTTCGCCGCCGTGCTGCGCGGCCTTGGCGGCGACGACGTGGTGCGCGACGCACTGACCGGCCTGCCGTTTGGCCAGACCGGTGTATTGCTCACCGTGCTGTTCATCACCTTCCTGCTGGGGTTCTTCCTCGATTGGGTGGAGATCACCCTGATTATCCTGCCGCTGGTAGCGCCGGTGTTGTTTTCCATGGGGGTGGATCCACTGTGGTTCGCCATCCTCTTCGCCATTTGCCTGCAGACCTCGTTTCTCACCCCTCCGGTGGGCTTCGCGCTGTTTTACATCAAGGGCGTCTGCCCGCCGGAGATCACCACCCGCGACATTTACCTGGGCGTAGCCCCCTTCATCGCCCTGCAGCTGCTCGGCCTGGCCCTGGTGTTCTATTTCCAGGAGCTGGCCACCTGGCTGCCCAACGAGGTGTATGGCGGCCCGTAAACTTTCCCTCCCCCCGAGCCGCCCAATGGGCCCTCGGGGAACACCTTGCCTCAGCCGCGTAGCGGCTCCCATAATCCCTCGCACCCCCTTATGGAGCCCCAGCAGCCATGGCCATATCCAGCGAAGACCTCGACCAGCACGGCCTGATCGTCGGCGTGTCTCCCGAGCGCTTCCGCGCGGTGGCCATGCCGCTGTTGTTCGATCACCTCAACGCCCAGTGCGAGGGCACCATTGCGGTCAACCGTCAGGCGCGGATCGTTTGGATCAACGACAAATATGCTGAGAAGGTCGGCATCAACGACCCGTCCCGCGTGCTCGGCAAGGAGATCGAGCAGGTGCTGCCGGCAAGTAGACTGCGCGAGGTGGTGGAGAGCGGTCAGCCAAGCATGCTCGACCTGATGGCCTTCGGCAGCGAACACTTCGTGGTCACCCGTATCCCGCTACGCGATGAAGACGGCACATTGGTCGGTGCTCTGGGTTTCGTCCTGTTCGACCGTGCACGCGCCCTGAAACCCTTGATGGCCAAGTTCAACCTACTGCAAAACGAATTGCTCGCCACCCAGAACGAATTGGCCAAGGCCCGTCGTGCGCGCTACACCATCGCGGGGTTCATTGGCGCCAGCGCTGCTGCCAGCGAGATTAAGCGCCAGGCTCGGCGCGCCGCCCAGCTCGACGCCACGGTACTGCTGCGCGGCGAGACGGGAACCGGCAAGGAGCTACTGGCCCAGGGCATCCATAACCTGTCGCCGCGGGCCAACGGTCCTTTCGTCGCGGTCAACGTCGCCGCCATCCCCGAGACCCTAGTCGAGGCTGAGCTGTTCGGCACCGCCCCCGGTGCCTTCACCGGCGCCGACCGCAAAGCGCGCATCGGTAAGTTTGAGGTGGCCAACGGCGGCACTCTATTCCTCGACGAAATCGGCGACTTGCCGATGCCACTGCAAGCCAAATTGCTGCGCGTGCTGCAGGAGCAAGAGGTCGAACCGCTCGGTTCCAATCAGGTTAAATCACTCAACGTGCGGGTGATCGCCGCCACCCATATCGACCTGGAAGCCAAGGTTGCCGCCGGCGAGTTCCGCGACGACCTTTACTACCGTCTTAACGTGCTGGCCCTGCACGTGCCGCCTCTGCGCGAGCGCCGTGAAGATATCCCTACCCTGGCCGAGCATCTGCTCGACGACATCGCTAACCGCTCCGGCCAGCCTCCAATGGAACTCAGCCGTGAAGCCCTGATACTGCTCGGCCAGCAAGCCTGGAAAGGCAACGTGCGCGAGCTGCGCAACCTGCTCGAGCGCACCCAGCTGGACGCCGAAGGGCCGCGGCTCGACGCCGCTCAGCTGCAACCGCTGCTGGCTGCGCCAGGCCTACCCGCACCCACGCAGCCAACCACGCCACCGGCTATTGCTGCGAGCGAGGTGGCACCACCGCTACGGCCCCTGGCAGAAAGCCTGGCCCAAGCTGAGCGCCAAGCCATGCAACAGGCCTTGGCAGCCTGCAATGGTAACCGTCGACGTGCCGCCATCGAACTGGGCATCTCCCGCGCCAGTCTTTACAGCAAGCTGCAACAACACGGACTTAGCCAGCGCTGAGCGGCTCGTCCAGAAAACTGGACGAGCCTTCTTCTAAGAAACGCCCAGATAAACATGCCCAGATAATTGGACATAAAGACACTCCCGCACCCCCCTCCCGTCCCGCTGGCACAGCTCCTGCTGACGACCGCAAAACCTTATAGCGCCTGACCCGCAGCTTTCACGCCGGCTTTCCTACAGTCGTCTGGCCGGTTTGGCACGCCTTTCGCTGTAGTAACTCAAGCACCCATTGAGCGGCCTGCCCATACGTAAAGTCAGCGCACGCAGGACGCTAACAAAAACAACAAAAAAATAAGGAACACCCCCATGAGTAGCCTCGGTACTCCGTCGTCCTTCGCCGAATTTAGCGTGCTCGCCTACCGCGCCCTCACCCCATTTTGCCTTGCCCCGCAACTAGCACTGCTATCTGCCGGCAACACCGCCCCGCTGCTGGCGCTCATCAACCCAGAGCCCTGGACGGCCATACGCGGCTGTTACGCGCCAAGGACCTGAGTTTAGGCGAGCCCTGCTAAGCCTTGAGAGAGCACGCGAGCCCACCTATTGGGCTGCACTTTTTCAGGCTTCACCCTGCCTCACGACGCTGCCTGGCAGGCGTTTCCAGGACGGTCGTGGGCAATAAAGCTGTAACCACAATAACTACAAGAGGAAGCACCCATGCGATACACGCCGACATTCACCCGCCAGTTGCTCGTCAGCAGCATCGGCCTAGGCCTTTGCGCCCCAACCTTTGCGGCCTTCGTCGACGACAGTACGGCCGCGTTGGATACGCGCAATTTCTATATGAACCGCGACTTCCGCCAGAGCGGTGCCCCTAAAGCCAAAGCTGAGGAATGGGCGCAGGGATTCATGCTGCGTTTCGAGTCCGGCTATTCCGAGGGGCCAATCGGGGCCGGTTTCGATGCCATCGGCCTACTCGGGCTAAAGCTCGACTCCAGCCCAGATCGGACCGGCACCGGCATCCTCAAGAGCGACCGCGAAGCGCCCAAGCGCGCCCAAGATGCATACGGCGAGGCGGGTTTCACGGCCAAATTGCGGGCCTCAAAAAGCACACTCAAGCTCGGCACCCTGCAGCCGGTGTTGCCTGCACTGATGCGCAACGACAGCCGCCTGCTGCCGCAGACATTCCGCGGCGCCTGGCTCAACAGTAACGAGGTGGAGGGTCTTAGCCTTGACCTCGGACGAATCGATCAAGTCAACCAGCGCGACTCCTCGGATAACGAGGATATGAGTGTGTTCAACGGCGGCAAGCGCAACATCGTCCTGGGTAGCGCTAAGACCAGCGACGAGTTCCTGTTCGGTGGCGGGCGCTACCAGTGGACCCCGCAACTGGCCACCAGCTACTACTACGGTGGTCTTGACGGCCTCTACAAGCAGCACCTGGTTAACCTTGTGCACCAGTTGCCACTGGGCGAGGGTCAGAGTTTTAAGTCGGATATCCGCTTCGCCCGCTCCAGCGATGATGGCGGCAGTAACGTCGACAACGACGCCTTCGGCGCGCTGTTCACTTATCGCCATGGTGGCCATGGTGTGACCGCCGGCTATCAGTACCTCAGCGGCGACACCGGCTTCGCCTACATCGCAGGCTCGGACAACGCACTGGTCAACCTGATCCAAATTAACGACTTCGGTAACCAGGACGAACGCTCCTGGCAGGCGCGCTACGATTTCGACTTCGCCACCGTGGGGGTACCCGGACTCACGTTCATGACGCGCTACCTGTCCGGTGACAACGTCGATCGCGGCGTGGGTATGAGCGAAGGTAAGACTTGGGAGCGCAACACCGATATCGCCTATGTGGTGCAAAGCGGCCCGCTGAAAAACGTCGGCCTGCGCCTGCGTAACGCCACCACCCGCAGCAACTTTGGTAGCGATCTGGACGAAAACCGCTTTATCGTCAGCTACAGCCTGCCACTCTGGTAAGCAGCGCCGGCATCCTTCGATGACTCCGTGGTAAACCTTGCCGGGCCCTACAGGCTCGGCCTTTTTAGCAGATGCCAGGCATGCCGAATGCGCTACCGGCGCAGACAGTCAACGATGTGATTATTGAAACCGTAGAGCGTTGCTGCAATCCGAGTAAGAAGCGCGACAATCGGCTGAATGATGTGACGCTGACACCACAGCACCTCAGTACAGCAGGTAGTAAACCGAACAATACTGGGCGTTTCAGGCTGGCCGCCCGAGACAGCTTGCACACTGAGGATTAGCGCAATCACCAGGCGTCACCAACGCTCAAGTGACCGATAGAACTGCACGTAACACAGTGCATAAGCAGAGGCCCCACACAGCCTGCTTACACTTAATACATTAATGATGTGGAGACGCTATGACGCTCAGTGGAAAAACCGCTCTGATAACAGGTTCGACCAGCGGTATCGGCTTAGGTATCGCCCTGAAGCTGGCTGAGGCCGGCGCTGACTTAGTGCTTAACGGTTTTGGCGACAGCGCCGCCGCCCTCGCCGCAGTGCGCGTCCATGGTGTGCGCGCCGAGCATCACCCAGCGGACATGAGCAAACCCGAGGAAATCGAGGCTTTAATACACTTCGCCACCAGCAACTTTGGCGGTGTCGACATCCTCATCAATAACGCCGGCATCCAGCATGTGGCACCGATTGAAGACTTCCCGGTAGCACGCTGGGACGCAATCATCGCGATCAACCTCAGCGCCGCGTTCCACACCACTCGCCTGGTCATGCCAAGCATGCGTGAGCGCAACTGGGGGCGAATCATCAATATCGCCTCAGCCCATGGCCTGGCCGCTTCAGCCGGTAAAAGCGCTTATGTAGCGGCCAAGCACGGTTTGATTGGTCTGAGCAAAAGCGTGGCGCTAGAAACGGCCACCACCGGCATCACCTGCAATGCCATCTGCCCTGGCTGGGTGTTGACGCCCCTGGTACAGAAGCAGATTGATGACCGCACCATTGATGGTGACAGCGCCCGTGCCCGCGAGGACTTGCTGAGTGAAAAACAACCATCACTGGACTTCGTCACCCCCGAGCAGCTCGGCGAGCTGGCCCTGTTCCTCTGCAGCGATGCCGCCATTCAGGTGCGTGGCGCCGCCTGGAATATGGACGGGGGCTGGCTAGCCCGCTAAATCTTCACCCCACAACAATAAAAAGGAGTTCCCATGTTCGCCCGAATCACCCACTGGAATGTGCAACTGGTACAGCGCTACCTGCCCTCACCCTTCGTTTTCTCTGCCCTGCTCAGCCTGTTCGTGCTGGCGCTGGCGATGTTTAGCACCCAGCAGGGGCTGCCGACCATGGTCAAACACTGGAACGCCGGGTTTTGGACCTTGCTGGCGTTCGCCATGCAAATGGCCTTGGTGTTTGTCACCGGCCATGCACTGGCCAGCGCACCGCCTTTGCGCCGCCTGCTTGACCGCCTGGCCTCGATTCCGCGCAGCCCGACTCAGGCCATTGTGATGATCACCCTGATCAGTCTGCTCGGCTGCTGGATCAACTGGGGTTTTGGCCTGGTAATTGGTGCGGTGATGGCCCGCGCCCTCGCGCGCCAGGTCAAAGGCGTCGATTACCCACTGCTGGTGGCCTCGGCGTACACCGGCTTTCTGGTTTGGCACGGCGGCCTGTCCGGCTCGATTCCGCTGGCGCTGGCCGGTGGCGGTGCCGATGTTGCGAGAATCAGTGGCGGTGTTATCACCGACGCCATTGGCATTGAAATGACCCTGTTCACCCCACTTAACCTGAGCATCATCGCCTTGCTGCTGATCGGCCTGCCGCTGCTCAACCGCGCCATGCACCCGAGCGCGGCGCACAGCAAAACGGCCGACCCGGCACTACTCGCAGAGCCGGAAAGCCCACTGCCGGCGCGTGACACCCCCGCGCAACGCCTAGATGACAGCCGCCTGCTCGGCCTGGCACTGGTGGCCATGGCCGGTGTGTATTTCGCCGGGCATTTTATTGCTAAGGGTTTTGTCCTCGACCTGAATACCGTCATCGGCATTTTTCTGTTCCTCGGTTTGCTGATGCATGGCTCGCCCGAGCGCTACATGCGCGCCGTGGATATCAGCGTGCGCGGCATCGGCGGCATCGTCCTACTATTCCCCTTCTACGCAGGAATCATGGGCATGATGACCGGGGCGAATGCTGACGGCGTATCGCTGGCAGGGCAGATCAGCCAGCTGTTTATTGAGGGTTCGTCCGCAGACAGCTTCCCGCTGCTGGCCTTCCTCAGTGCCGGCGTGGTCAACGTCTTCGTACCCTCCGGCGGTGGCCAGTGGGCTGTACAAGGGCCGATCATGCTGCCGGCTGGCCAGGCCCTGGGGGTAGCACCTGCGGTGACCGCCATGGCGATTGCCTGGGGCGACGCCTGGACCAATATGATCCAACCGTTCTGGGCTTTGCCTTTACTCGGTATCGTCGGCCTCGGCGCCCGCGACATCATGGGTTACTGCCTGATTGCCCTGGTTTACTCTGGCCTGGTGATTACCGGCTGCTTCTACTTCCTTGCCTGATTGGATAAACCGATGAACGCTCCCCTCTGGACTCCCTCCGCCGAACGCATCGCCGCCACCAGCATGGAGGCCTTCCGCTGCTTCGTTAATCAGCGCCACAGCCTGCAGCTGGCCGACTACCCGGCCCTGCACGCCTGGAGCGTGAGCACGCGTGCAGCGTTCTGGCAGGCCATCGTAGATTTCTTCGACGTGCGTTTCAGTGCCCATCCTGAGGCCGTAGTGCACGAAGGCCCGGCCATGCCCAGTGCCCAGTGGTTTCCTGGCGCGACGCTGAATTTTGCCGAACACCTGCTGCGCCGCCGCGACGCTCACCCGGCGCTGGTGGCAATTGCCGAAGACGGCAGCCGCGAGCAACTCAGCTATGCCGAGCTGGCCGCCCACGTTGCCGGTCTGCAACGCAGCCTGAAGCATGCCGGCGTTGGCGTGGGTGATCGCGTCGCCGCCTTTATGCCCAACACCTGGCAAACCCTGGTCGGCATGCTGGCCGCCAGCAGCCTGGGCGCCACTTGGTCGAGCTGCTCGCCGGACTTCGGCACCCAGGGTGTGATTGACCGCTTCGGCCAGATCGAACCCAAGGTACTGATCGCCGCAGCGGGCTATCGCTACGCCGGCAAGAACCTCGACCTGACCAGCAAACTCAATGAAATCCTCGAACGCCTGCCGTCGCTTGAACAGCTGATCGTGGTGCCCTACGCCAACGCTCAGGCCAAGCCTGACGACTTCCACTCAGCGGCCAAAGTCGCACTGTGGCAAAGCTTCTACCAGGCAGGCGGCGAGCCTGAATTCACTCAAGTTCCGTTCGATCACCCGCTGTACATCCTCTACTCCAGCGGCACCACCGGCGTGCCCAAGTGCATTGTCCACGGCGGCGGCGGCACCTTGCTGCAGCACGTTAAGGAGCTGGGCCTGCACACCGACCTGACGGCCGAAGACACCTTGTTCTACTACACCACCTGCGGCTGGATGATGTGGAACTGGCTGGTCTCCGGCCTGGCGCTGGGCGCGACCCTGGTGCTGTTTGATGGCTCGCCCTTCCACCCAGGTGCCGAACGGCTAATTGACTTGATTGATGCTGAGAACATCAGCATTTTCGGCACCAGTGCCAAGTTTATTGCCGCATTGGAAAAAGCCGGTGCCAAGCCGGGTAACACACACCAGCTGCAACGCCTGAAAGCCATCCTGTCCACCGGTTCGCCGTTGTCCCACGAAAGCTTCGAGTATGTGTACCGCGAGATCAAAGCCGATGTGTGCCTGTCGTCGATCTCCGGTGGCACCGACATCGTCTCCTGCTTCGCACTCGGTAACCCGGTGCTGCCGGTATGGCGCGGCGAGTTGCAATGCAAAGGCCTGGGCATGGATGTGCAGGTGTGGAATGAAGCCGGCCAATCGGTAACCGGCGAGAAAGGCGAACTGGTCTGCGCGCAGCACTTCCCGTGCATGCCGGTCGGTTTCTGGCAGGACGCCGACGGCAGCAAATTCCAGGCCGCCTACTTCGACACCTTCCCCGGTATCTGGGCCCATGGCGACTATGCGGAAATCACCGCACAGGGCGGTTTGGTGATTCACGGGCGCTCGGATGCGGTACTCAACCCAGGCGGCGTGCGGATTGGCACCGCAGAAATTTACCGCCAGGTGGAAAAAGTCGAAGTGGTGTTGGAGTCCATCGCCATCGGTCAGGAATGGGACGATGACGTGCGCGTGGTGCTGTTTGTCCGCCTGCGTGATGGCGTTGAGTTGAGCGAGGCGCTGCAAGCGCAGGTTCGCCAAGTGATCCGCGCCAACACCACGCCGCGCCATGTACCAGCCAAAATCATCGCCGTCAGCGACATTCCGCGCACCATCAGCGGCAAGATCGTCGAGTTGGCGGTGCGCAACGTGGTGCACGGCAAACCGGTGAAGAACACCGATGCCCTGGCCAATCCACAGGCGCTGGAGCTGTTCCGTGATTTGCCGGATCTGCAGAGCTGATTTTCCGGACAGCTGCGCGCTGAGCGCTGCTGTAGCGCGCTTTTACCAACCGTGAATACGCTGGGCCAGGCAAAAGCCTGACCCAGCGGTTGTTCCAGGCAAGACCGTAGCGGGTTAAATCCCATTGCGGCCCGGATCTTCCGGCGGCTGCTCGACTTCAATATCTTCCAACTTCAACTCAAGCCCCCAGTCACCCGCTGGCGCTGCTGGTGCTGCTGGGCGCGCTGCAGTGGCAGCCGGAGCAGGGGCTGCGACGACGGCCGGCGCGCTTGGTGTCTCGCGATAGAGCTTGAGCTTGAGGCGGACGTTGTTTGCAGAATCGGCGTTTTTCACCGCTTCCTCTTCATCAATCGAACCGTCATTAACCAGATCGATCAGGGCCTGATCGAAGGTCTGCATGCCGAGGTTCTTCGATTTCTCCATGATCTCCTTGATCTCGGCAAACTCGTTGCGTTTGATCAGGTCACGAATGGTCGGCGTACCCAGCAGCACTTCAACCGCCGCGCGGCGCTTGCCGTCGACCGTCTTCACCAGCCGCTGGGAAACGAACGCCTTGAGATTGTTGCCCAAGTCGTTAAGCAGCTGCGGCCGACGGTCTTCGGGAAAGAAGTTGATGATGCGGTCCAACGCCTGGTTGGCGTTGTTGGCGTGCAACGTGGAAATTGCCAAGTGCCCGGTGTCGGCAAACGCCAGGGCGTGCTCCATGGTCTCGCGGTCACGGATTTCGCCAATCAAAATCACATCAGGCGCCTGGCGCAGGGTGTTTTTCAGCGCTGCATGAAAGCTGCGGGTATCGACCCCGACTTCACGTTGATTGATGATCGATTTTTTGTGCTTATGCACATACTCCACCGGGTCTTCGATGGTGATGATATGGCCACCGCTGTTGCGGTTGCGGTAGTCGATCAAGGCTGCCAGTGAGGTCGATTTACCCGAGCCAGTGCCACCGACAAAGAGCACCAGACCGCGCTTCTCCATCACCGTCTTGAGCAGTACTTCCGGCAGTTTGAGGTCTTCAAACTTGGGGATATCCAGCTTGATATTGCGCGCGACGATCGACACCTCGTTGCGCTGCTTAAAAATGTTTATGCGGAAACGCCCGACGCCGGCAATCGAGATGGCCAGGTTCATCTCCAGCTCACGTTCAAATTCTTCACGCTGCGCCACATCCATCACCGCATCAGCGATCTCGGCCACCTCACCGGCCTTGAGTGGCTCGGCGCTCAGCGCCTTGAGCACGCCGTTGAACTTGGCGCAGGGCGGCGCACCCGTTGACAGGTAAAGATCGGACCCGTCCTGACTGGACAGGACTTTGAGCATTGCATTGAGGTCCATAACGTCTTATTCCGCAGGTTGGATTGATTACCTTAGGCCAAGATCGAGGCGCACTCAGAAGAAAATCAGCGCGCGCTCGGCTCAAGCGCTAAGCACTTGAAATACTGGCACAATACACACCTTAAAAAACGAGGAGGCCGTCATGGCAAAGGCAATGGCCCGCCACATTCTGGTGAAAACCGAAGCAGAAGCGGCGGCATTGAAGAAACGCATTGCTGCTGGCGAAGCCTTTGATGTGCTCGCGCGCAAGTACTCCACCTGCCCGTCCGGCAAAAAGGGTGGCGACTTAGGCGAGGTACGCCCAGGACAGATGGTGCGTGCCATCGACCAGGTGATTTTCAAAAAGCCGGTGCGCGAAGTGCACGGCCCGGTGAAAAGCCAGTTTGGCTATCATCTGGTGCAGGTTTTCTACCGGGAGTAGGCCATGACGCCAGAGCAAGTTGCAGCTTTTTGCCTAAGCCTGCCCGGCGCCCGCGAGGACATCAAATGGGGCGGCGTGCGAGTGTTCTCAGTGGTCGAGAGCAAGATGTTCGCCCTGTTTCACCTGAGTGGTCGTGACGGTCTGGCCTTCAAAGTCGAAAACGATTTGTTTCTCGGCTTCTGCGACCGCCCAGGTATCCGCCCCGCGCCTTATCTGGCTCGCGCACGCTGGATCAGCATGGCTGCACCCTACCCGCTGAGTGATGACGAACTGCAACAACTGCTGACACGCTCACATCAATTGGTCGTGGCCAAATTACCCAAGCGCCTGCAACTCGGTCTGCTGCTCTAGCCATTCGCCCAGCACGAATTACTGTAAACACATCGCATACCTGTGCGGTGATCAACGTTTTTCTGATCCAGTGCTACATTCAGATGGGTTAGATAGGTGTTGTCACCTTTCAGGTTGAACGTTTATTGAATAGCTATTCCCCAACGGCAATTGCTCGTCTGCATCACCAAAAGCACCTACACAGTTCAACTCTCACCTTAAGAGGACACTGAAATGACTAAAGTGCTGGTTCTTTATCACTCCATGTACGGTCATATCGAAACAATGGCCAATGCAGTGGCCGAAGGCGCTCGTAGCGTTGCGGGAGTAGAGGTCACGGTAAAACGTGTACCGGAAACCATGAATGCCGAGGCGTTCAAAGCTGCCGGCGGCAAGAGCGATCAAGATGCACCATTCGCCAAACCGTCGGAACTAGCTGATTACGATGCCATCATCGTTGGGACGCCTACTCGTTTCGGCAACATGTCCGGGCAGATGCGCACCTTCTTCGATCAGACCGGTGGCCTATGGGCCAATGGCGCTCTGGCAGGCAAAGTAGCCAGTGTGTTCACCTCTACCGGCACCGGCGGCGGGCAAGAGATGACGATCACGTCCACTTGGACCACGCTCGCGCACCACGGCATGATCATCGTACCAATCGGCTACACCACGTCAGCGCTTTTTGATATCTCCCAAGTGGGCGGCGGCACGCCCTATGGCGCATCAACTATTGCCGGTGGCGATGGCTCGCGCCAGCCTGACGAGCGTGAATTAGGCATTGCCCGCCACCAGGGTGAGCATGTCGCAAAAATTGTAGCCAAGTTGAAAGGCTGAACAGCCACCTCAATTCCTTAGATAGATATGCATCGCGGCAATACCGGAAATGCAATTGCAGATGGACAGTGGCGGCTTGACGCGAAAGCCAAGCCGCTCAACTCAAGAGCTTTAGTGGGCGCACCTAAATCGTGGTAGGCACTCTGGAAGGCGTCGCCGCCGATCCAATTCACTGCAGCGTCTTCATCGTGGAAGATCCCACGATAAGTGATCAGCAGGCCCATCATAAAGTCAGTCGCCGCATCTTGCGCCTCTTCAGCGACTACCAACTCCAACACCGGGTACTGCAGGAACACCGCACACACGGGCATCATCCGGCGTAAAAATAAACGCACTGATTAAAATTCCTGCGCGTTTAAAAGCAGCGGTAGCGGACGGATTAATCGCGTAGTCCTGCCGGGCCTTTGCTAATGAACAAAGCTTCGCGCAAAAAGTCGCCCTTTCGCCTGGGGTGTAGCCAACTAAGCATTGAGCGGCTTGGACTTAGGTGATCGGCCGCCGTACAACTGCCGTCGTACCTATGCGACAATATGCGTAATGTCCGGCATGAATCCCGCATTCATCTCTCAGCAATTGGGCCATAGCGTCCAGATGTTGTGGTCAGCGTATGCCCGCTGGATCAACTCAAGCTCCGCCTGGAGCGAACTGGAAAAGCTGAATCCTGGTATCAACCTCATTCAGCAAGCCGCAAGTCATTGATAGGTAAGACCTTTGATCTCCACCGCTAATATCACCATGCAATTCGGCGCCAAGCCGCTGTTCGAGAACGTGTCCGTCAAGTTTGGCGGCGGCAACCGCTACGGTTTGATCGGGGCTAACGGCTGCGGCAAGTCGACCTTTATGAAAATTCTCGGTGATGACCTTGAGCCCTCCGGTGGCCAGGTGATGCTGGAGCCGAACGTGCGCCTGGGTAAGTTGCGCCAGGATCAGTTCGCCTACGAAGAATTCACGGTGATCGACACCGTGATCATGGGGCACGAAGAGCTGTGGAAGGTTAAAGCCGAGCGCGACCGTATCTACTCGCTGGCCGAAATGAGCGAAGAAGACGGCATGAAGGTCGGCGAGCTCGAAGGTGAGTTCGCCGAGATGGACGGCTACACCGCTGAGTCCCGTGCCGGTGAGTTGTTGCTGGGCCTGGGTATTCCGTTGGAGCAGCATTTCGGCCCGATGAGCGAAGTCGCGCCGGGCTGGAAACTGCGCGTTTTGCTGGCGCAGGCACTGTTCTCCGACCCGGAAGTGTTGTTGCTGGACGAACCAACCAACCACCTGGACATCAACACCATCCGTTGGCTGGAAAACATCCTCACTCAGCGCAACAGCACCATGATCATCATTTCTCACGACCGTCACTTCCTCAACAGCGTGTGCACGCACATGGCTGACCTGGATTACGGCGAGCTGCGTCTGTTCCCGGGCAACTACGATGAGTACATGACCGCCGCGACCCAGTCGCGCGAGCAATTGCTGTCGGACAACGCCAAGAAGAAAGCGCAGATCAACGAGCTGCAAAGCTTCGTCAGCCGCTTCTCGGCCAACGCCTCGAAATCCAAGCAGGCCTCCTCGCGCGCCAAGCAGATCGACAAGATCCAGCTGGCCGAGGTCAAGCCATCCAGCCGCGTCAGCCCGTTCATTCGTTTTGAACAGAACAAGAAGCTGCACCGCCAGGCCGTGATGATCGACAAAATGGCCAAGGGTTTCGACGGCAAGGCGCTGTTCAAGAACTTCAGCTTCCAGGTTGAGGCCGGCGAGCGCGTGGCGATTATCGGCCCGAACGGTATCGGTAAAACCACCCTGCTGCGCACCTTGGTTGGCGAGCTGACCCCGGATGCCGGTCAAGTGAAATGGACCGACAGTGCCGAAATCGGCTACTACGCCCAGGATCACGCCCACGACTTTGAAGACGACGTCAGCCTGTTCGACTGGATGGGTCAATGGACCACCGGTGAGCAGATGATCCGCGGCACACTGGGCCGCATGCTGTTTAGCAACGACGAAATCCTCAAATCGGTGAAGGTCATCTCCGGTGGTGAGCAAGGCCGTATGTTGTTCGGCAAACTGATCCTGCAAAAACCCAACGTATTGGTGATGGATGAGCCGACCAACCACTTGGACATGGAATCCATCGAGGCGCTGAACCTGGCGCTGGAAAACTACCCGGGCACGCTGATTTTCGTCAGCCACGACCGTGAATTCGTCGGTTCCCTGGCCACGCGCATCATTGAGCTGTCGGCCAACGGCATCACCGACTTCAGCGGCACCTACGACGACTACCTGCGCAGCCAGGGCGTGATCGTTTAACGCTTGCAGTAACCCAAAACGCCCCGTTTGCAGAACCTGCGAACGGGGCGTTTTAGTTTGTGCGTGGCATTGATTCAGGCGTAGTGGCGACTCAAAAAGTCCAATAACAGCCGATTAACCTGCTCGGCCTGCTCGTTCTGGATCCAGTGCCCGCATTCTTTCAGTACATGTTGCTCCAATTGCGCGATGCGTTTGGGCATCTGTTTCAGGGTGTACGCCTCCAGCGTGCCGACTGGGTCCATGTCGCCGAGCAAGAACAGCGCCGGTTGTTCAACCTGCCGCTCGGCCAATGCCTCGGTGCGCTGCCAGTTGCGCTCGAAATTTCGATACCAGTTGACCGCGCCATAGAAGCCACGCCCTTTGAAGGTGTTCAGGTATTCGGCAAAAGCGGCGGCGTCACACCAGGCTGGTAAGGTGCCCGGGTCATGCATGCCATCAAACAAGCCAGCCCCGGCAGGTTTGTCCTGCAGGAAATGATCCTTGGGCACGGCCGCTGAAGTGTTGTGCATCATCATGCGCAGGGTACGGGCTATATCGGCATCCATTTCTGCCTCGGCTACGCCAGGCTCCTGAAAGTGCAGGATGTAATGAAAGCGCCCGGCATACAGCTGACGCATGATGTCGATGGCCGGCTGCTTCGGGCGTCCGCCAAACGGCACCGCCATGCCGACAACCGCTTTTACCCGCGCAGGCTCAAGCAAGGCCAGGTGCCAAGCAATCGGTGCACCCCAGTCGTGCCCCACTACGCATACCTGATGCTGCCCGAGCTGCTCCATGGCGGCCTGAATATCAGCGCAGATGGTCAGCACGTCATAGGCGGCATGCTCACGCGGTGCGCTACTTTTGCCGTAGCCACGCATTTCCGGGATTAACACGCGATAGCCTGCAGCCGCCAAGGGGGCGATCTGCTGCCGCCAGGAATGCCAACACTCGGGGAACCCATGCAGCAGCCAGACCGGTCGCCCCGCTGCTGGGCCAGCACTGTAAAGACTCAGGTCTATTCCGTTGACCTGCAGTAGTTGATGCTCAAGCTGATCCACATGTGCCCCCTTATCGGTTCATCAGGTACTGCTCGTGGAGAATTTCGCGGGTACGAAAATTTCTCGTCTACGCCCCCTCCGCTGGTTTCAATGCCGATCATAGCAATGGCTTACGCAGCGACTGTTCCCGCTCGGGGTAAATAAGGATCTTGAATAGAAGCGACTAAGCCGAGCAGCAACATGCGCTAGACAATCAGCAAGGACCGCGATTCGACTAGCGACAGTTCCGGCTGGCTAGTACAGTCATGGCTTTGCGCTACTATCTAGATAACCTTAAAACTTAAGCAGCTACCCCTACCGCTTATTCTTGCTTCAGCCGGTTAGAAGCCATGCGCGACACGCCGTTACCAAACAAGGGGTGCAAATGAAAACGGGTTACAAAGAAACCTTACTGCGCTATTTGCCCCAAATACTCACAGGTATTTTCACTACCCTGCTGCTGTTCAGCACACTGCTGATCGGCCGTAACTGGATAACAAACGGCGACGTTATTCGCGAGCAACTCAACCGTGAAATGCGCTTTGCCCTACAGAGCAAAGCCAGCGAAGTTGAAGGCATCCTGCAGCGCACCTACCACACTATCCGCACCATTTCGCTACTCCCCGGTGTGCGGGAAATTGCCCCGAACAATCGCAGCAGCGATAAAGAAGACGTAGTTGTCACAGGGCGCATCTCACAAGCTGACTTCGACACAGTCCAACAACTGTATAACCACGTAGCGGCATCGGTCGCGGTGTCGGAAATCTACTTAGTGCTCGACGGCTTTGATCCCAACAAAGGGCAAGTGCCATTTTTGATGTTCGATCACGTGATCCTTGACCGCTTTCATCAGCAGCTAGATGAGCCCCCAGGCTCAGACCCTGACCATCCAGAGGAATATGAGGAGGCCGAGTATCAGGACTATGTTCGCCAATTGGCGCTACTTCGCCAGCGCCCAAATCCAATCGGCAATGACCTGAATGCGATCACGCCGATCGCTTCTGGCGAATTACTCACTTGTGATAACTCACAATACCTCTCTCTGGCTGAGCGCGACCCTCGTAACGCGATGGGCTTTAGCCTTTCAGTGCCTATTTATGGGCTAAACGACGGCAGGTTTACTGGTTTAGTGACCGCCATATTGCGCAGCAACGTGATGGAAGCTGCACTGCTTGGCTGGCCACTGCTGCCTACCCATGAAGAGGAATGGAGGCAACTCAGACGGTTACTGGGAAACTCACTCGACACCACCCCCGTCAACTACATGCTTGAAAACGTCCGCACCGGCATACGCATTTTCGATCGGCGCAACACCTACTGGGCTAGCGCCGAGCAAGAGCGCGAACCAACGGTATTTCAAGCCACCAAAGCATTCAGGGAAGCCGGCACTGAAGACTGGCAATTACACAGCTATGTCTCACACGATGAGTTGCAAAGCGCCCTCGCCGATGCCGACCAAACCGCCTTGTGGCAATTTCTTGCTGTTGCCTCTGTGCTCTCGCTCGCATGGCTTCTAATAGCTCTGGCTCTGCGTACCCAACTAAAAGCACAGCGCTCAATGGAGAAGCTAGCCAATACAGACGTATTAACCGGGCTGCCAAACCGGCGCTTTTTAATGGAGCGCCTGCAGCACACCATTGCCCTCAGCGTACGCACTAAACAAGCAGGGGCATTAATCTTTATTGATCTGGATAATTTCAAAACCCTCAACGACACCCGCGGTCATGAGATGGGCGATATGCTGTTGCATGAGGTCGCCCGGCGGCTTAGCGCTACGGTACGTGATGTCGACACTGTGGCCCGACTAGGCGGCGATGAATTTGTCGTACTCGTCCAGCACCTAAACAATGACAACACTGACCTACTGCAGCCCGTCACGGTGATTGTCGAAAAAATCCAACGCTGTTTGAATCAGCCTTATGTGCTTGAGGGTCACATGCACACCTGTTTTTCAAGCATGGGTATTGCGCTATTCAGTGGCGAGCGACAAAGCGCCTCAGAGTTAATGACCCACGCTGATTTAGCGATGTATCAGGCCAAAGCTAATGGGCGTAATTGCTTCTGTTTTTTTGCATCCCCCATGTTGTTACAGGCACAAGAGCGAGCCAACCTAGAGTCCGAGTTGCGCAGCGCCGTACAACGCGATGAGTTTGTTTTGTATTTCCAGGCCCAGGTAGATCAAACCAACTGCATCCGTGGCGCCGAAGCACTGGTGCGCTGGCAGTCGCCGCAACGTGGCCTGATCGGCCCGCAAGACTTCATTGCCCTGTGTGAGGATTCCGGCCTGATCATCCCACTGGGCAATAAAATTTTAGAACTCGCCTGCCTGCAAATCGCCGAGTGGGCGCGAGTTCCGACACTGCAGTCGCTTACCGTCGCGGTGAACATCAGCGCCCGACAAATACTGCACCCTGATTTTGTCGAGCAGGTGCTATCCGCTCTAAAACAAACTAAAGCCAATCCCGCCCGGCTCAAACTGGAGTTAACCGAAAGTTTGTTTGTTTATGACATGACCAACATCATCAGCAAGATGTCCATCTTAAGCGCCGCCGGCATTTTATTTTCGCTGGACGACTTCGGCACAGGTTACTCATCTCTGTCGTATCTGAAAAAACTGCCGTTTCACCAATTGAAAATTGATCGATCCTTTGTTGCCGATATTAACGATATTAGCGACAAACACGATGGCTCCTCTCTAGTGCGCACGATCATTACCCTGGGTCACGCATTAAACTTGGAGGTGATCGCTGAGGGCGTAGAGACCCAACAACAACGCGAGTTTTTACTTAAAAATGGCTGCCAGCTCTACCAAGGCTATCTATTCAGTAAACCGATTCCAGCCAGCGCCTTTGTCGACCTTATAAAGCATCGCAATGATCAAGCGACGCCCCCTCAGGAAACGTCGCCTTCTTGCACTGTGCGCGGGTAGTTTGCTGGGGCTGGGGCAGCTCATCTCAGATTGTTAAGTGGCTAGACACAAGCAGTTGAGCCACACAGCGCGCCTGTCACCATCACCGAAATGTTCTGCTTTACGCAGTCCATGAAGAGCTGACTCGCCACCGAATACGGTCGCGCGGCTAACCTTGCACAGTGCTCCAATCAATCCACTGTAACTGCCAGGTCGCCAGAATCAGCAAGCCGAAACCGATGCGGTACCAGGCAAAGGCTGCATAGCTGTGATTGCCGATAAATTTGAGCAGCGCCCGCACTGCAATCATGGCGAAGATAAACGAGGTGACAAAGCCGATGGCAAACACTGGCAGATCACTGGCCTGAAACAGATCGCGGTACTTGTAGCCGGAGTACACGGCAGCGCCAACCATGGTCGGCATAGCGAGGAAGAAGGAAAACTCGGTCGCCGCCTTGCGCGACAAACCGAACAACAGGCCACCGATAATCGTCGCACCCGAGCGGGAAGTACCAGGAATCATCGCCAGGCATTGGGCGAAGCCGATCTTCAGTGCATCCTTCCAGGTCATCTCATCCACGCTCTCCGCGTGCACCAGATGTTGACGCCGCTCAGCCCACAGCATGATCACTCCGCCGACCACCAGCGCCAGGGCTACAGTGATCGGGTTGAACAGGTAATGATGGATAAGATCGGCAAACAGCACACCCAGCACTACTGCCGGCAGGAAGGCAATCAGTAGATTAGCCGTGAAGCGTTGCGCCTGGGGCTCTGTTGGTAAACCCACCACGATATCGAGAATCTTGCGCCGGTACTCCCACACCACCGCGAGAATCGCCCCCAGCTGGATGATGATGTTGAAGGCCATCGCCCGCTCGCCGCCAAACCCAATCAGGTCAGCGACAATGATCTGGTGCCCGGTGCTGGAAATCGGCAGAAACTCGGTAATACCCTCAACGATACCCAGAATCAGCGCCTGAACAGCCACCCAAAGATCCATCCCCACTCCTAAATACGGGCCTTACCCGGCGCCTATAAAACACATGATGATCAACGTAAAAAGATGACCAGTCCGCCCCTAAAAGGGCTTATGCCAAACAGAAAAAACAGACAAATCACATACTTAACCCGCAATGGCGCAAATCCTAACAGAGAAGCGGCACACATGGCGCATGCCGACTGCGCCATCACTCACTGCACGGTTCGTTCAATAAAACCCCAGGCGATCATCCACCGGCAGGTTGCCTGGCTAGCAACTAGCCTAAAGTCTAAGATAGCCAAGCAGATCTCTTGATCTATAAGAGGCTGCCAACACTTAAAACAATAATGGAAACAACGCTATGAATAGCCTGCGCAGCCTGCCCATCAACCGTCGCTTATGGCTAATTTTGCTGGTCGCCATCGCCATGCTGGTTATTCAGGGCGCTTTGCTGCTCAAGCAGGTCCATGCTGATCTGTATGCCGCAAAAGCCGAGAAAACCCAGCACGTGGTACAGAGCGCGACTGGCATCCTGCAGCATTATCAAAGCCTGGAAGCGGCAGGCACCCTGACCCGCGAAGCAGCACAGAAGCAGGCAATGGAAACTATCCGTGGGCTGCGTTATGCCGGCCAGGAATACTTCTGGATCAATGACCAGACACCGATCATGGTCATGCACCCGACCAACCCTAAACTGGAAGGCCAGAACCTGTCTGGTTTCAAGGACCCCGACGGCAAAGCGCTGTTCAATGAAATGGTCGCCATCAGCAAGAGCCAGGGCGCTGGTCAGGTCGATTACCGCTGGCCCAAACCAGGGGCCAGCGACCCAGTGCCAAAGGTTTCCTATGTACAGCTGTTTCAGCCGTGGGGCTGGATCATCGGCTCTGGTGTCTATGTCGATGATGTGCAGGCCGAGTTTCAGACTCAGGCAGTCAACGCCATAGTGGTTGGCCTGGCGATTGCTGTGCTGCTGGCCGTACTGGTGGTGCTGATCTTGCGCAGCATTACCCAACCCCTGCAGCAAGCCGTTAGTGCCATGGCCAATATCGCCAGTGGCGATGGCGACCTGACGCGCACCCTTGACACCCGTGGCAACGATGAGCTGACCGCCCTGTCCCGCCACTTCAACGCCTTTACCGACAAGCTACGCCTGGTGGTCAAACAGTCTCTCGACTCGGCCGGTCAACTCGACACTGCCGCGCGTGACCTCGGCCAGGTTTCCGCTCAGGCGCACCAGCACAGCCAGCAACAGTCACAACAAATGGAACTCGTTGCCACTGCGATCAACGAGGTGACCTACGCCGTACAGGACGTAGCGAAGAACGCCGAGCACGCCTCATCCGAAGTGCATGCAGCCGAAGAACAGGCCCTGCAAGGCCAGCAGAACATCGAAAGCAGCCTGCGCCAAATCAACGACTTATCCGCCACTATCGAGCAGGCCGTGACGGTGATTCAGGCCCTGGCACAGGAAAGCACGCAGATCGGCAGCGTATTGGAGGTCATCCGCTCGATTGCCGACCAGACCAACCTACTGGCGCTCAATGCTGCAATCGAAGCGGCCCGGGCTGGCGAACAAGGGCGTGGCTTTGCCGTGGTGGCTGATGAGGTGCGTCTGCTGGCGCAGCGCACGCAAAAATCCACGGCAGAAATTCAGGTGATGATCGAGCGTCTGCAAGGCAACTCTGAGGCCGCGGTTAAAGTGATCAATGACAGCAGCCAAGCCTCACAATTGACCATTGAACAAGCCAGCCAAGCCGGTGCAAGCCTTACCCTAATCGCCAGCGGGCTGCGCAATCTCAGCGGTTTAAACGCTTCCATCGCCAGTGCGACGCTGCAACAATCACACGTGGTCGAAGACATCAATCAAAACGTCACCCAGGCAGCCAGCCTGGCCCATAACAATGCCTTGGCGGCGCAACAGTCCAGTGATGCCGGGCAACATTTGGGCCAATTGGCTGAGCAGCTAAACCAGCTACTTGGGCAGTTCCGGGCATAAGGAATACATGAGCAGCATGGAACACCAGGAAGTCGACCTAACCAAACCGCAGAATCAGGACTTGATCTGGGACCTGGACAGCATTGCCCGGCGCGGGCTGGCCGAGCGCTTTATCAAGCTGTTCGAGAACCGCCTGTGCGTTTACTCTGAGTCGACACGCCAGCTGTACACCAACTACGACCTGCACTTCCCCAGTGACCTGGGCCGCAAGATGGTGGTGCTGCCCAACCCCTACGCCTTCCATGACACCCTGCACGGCATTGACGCTCAGGCGATACGCAAGACCGGGCTCTGCATACTGCCCGGTGTGGTGCTAAACAAGCCGGGATTACTGCTGACGACCATGATCAAGGAAGGTGGCCCTAAACCGAAGACGATGCCATTCAAACCTGCGCTGGCGCAGATCATCAGTAACCAGAAAAAGGCCGGCGATATTTTCCTGCCGATCATGATAAAAGGCGACTTGCGCGAATTTAATCAGCAGATGCCCTATATCCACCTACACCGGCTACAGGTCAGCCGCCTGACTCGGCTGTCCGCCTTTGAATGCGACGATATCCAACAGACCATCACACGCAAACTGCTGATGCTCTATCGCCAGGCCGACAGCCTCAACTGCCAATAAATCGCTTTGGGGTCTCCAGATAAAAGCGGGCCCTCGTTACCGAGGGCCCGCTTGGTCGTTAGAAACGGCAAATGGCTGCGCTGGGGGGCTCTACTGCTGGCTAACCCAAAACACCACGCTGGCGACGAAAATCACAATTAAGGCCAATATGGCCTTGGCATCTACCACACTGTCCGCGTTATCCGGTTCGCTATGTTCGGTCATGGACTACCCCTGTTGTTGTGTTTATGGGTGAATCGCTTGTTGCAGTTAAGACCAGCGCTCCCGCTTACTCAAGCCGAACCGCTATGTTCAACCACCGCCTTATCCTTTTAAGTTCTTTCCATATACTCAAACATCACTTTTGCGCATAACCCCGAGCTGGTATCTTCCACCAGCTCCGCCAGGAGTGCGCGGCCGTGCGCGCCGATTAGCTGTAAAAAGCCTGATAACAGGACACCACATGTACGTATACGACCAGTACGACCAAAAAATCGTCGAAGACCGCGTCAAGCAGTATCGCGATCAAACCCGCCGTTACCTGGCTGGCGAGCTGAGCGGCGAAGAATTCCGCCCGCTGCGCCTGCAAAATGGCCTGTATATCCAGCGCTTTGCGCCGATGCTGCGCGTTGCCGTGCCGTACGGCCTGATGTCATCCGCGCAAGTGCGCATGATGGCCAAGATTGCCCGCGACTACGACAAGGGCTACGCGCACATCAGCACCCGCCAGAACGTGCAGTTCAACTGGCCGGACCTCGAAGATGTTCCCGATATTCTCGCCGAGCTGGCCACCGTGCAGATGCACGCG
Organism: uncultured Pseudomonas sp.; assembly: GCF_943846705.1. Lineage (NCBI taxonomy): Bacteria > Pseudomonadati > Pseudomonadota > Gammaproteobacteria > Pseudomonadales > Pseudomonadaceae > Pseudomonas > uncultured Pseudomonas sp. The sequence goes on from NZ_OX044366.1 coordinate 3,548,483, forward strand.
ATTCAGACCAGCGGCAACTGCATCCGTAACACCACCACCGACCAGTTCGCCGGTGTAGCCAAGGATGAAATCATCGACCCGCGCCCCTGGTGCGAGATCATCCGCCAGTGGTCGACCTTCCACCCGGAATTCACCCACCTACCGCGCAAGTTCAAAATTGCGGTCAACGGCTCGGTGAGTGATCGCGCGGCGATCGAAGTGCACGACATCGGCCTGGAAGCCGTACAGAACGAGGCCGGTGAGTTGGGCTTCCGTGTCTCCGTCGGCGGCGGCCTGGGCCGTACCCCGATCGTCGGCAGCTTTATCAACGAATTCTTGCCGTGGCAGCACCTGATCAGCTACCTCGACGCCATCCTGCGTGTGTACAACCGCTACGGCCGTCGTGATAACAAGTACAAGGCGCGCATCAAGATTCTGGTCAAGGCCCTCACCCCTGACGTATTCGCCGAGCGCGTTGAGGCCGAGTGGGCGCACCTGAAAGACGGCCCGAGCACCCTGACCGAAGCTGAAGTGGCGCGCGTTGCCGCGCACTTTATCGACCCAAGCTACAAGGCTCTCGACGATCAGGACGCCGCACTTGCTGCACTGGATGCCGAGCACCCTGGGTTTGCCCGTTGGCGTCAGCGCAACACCTTTGCCCATAAGCAGCCAGGCTATGTCGCCGTGACCCTGTCGCTCAAGCCAACAGGCGTGGCACCGGGTGATGTGACCGACAAACAGTTTGACGCCATTGCCGACCTGGCCGATCGCTACAGCTTTGGCGAAGTGCGCAACAGCCATAATCAGAACATCATTCTGGCTGATGTTGAGCAAGCGCAGCTGTTCAGCCTCTGGGGCGAGCTGCGTGAGCATGGTTTTGCCACGCCAAACGTCGGCCTGCTGACCGACATCATCTGCTGCCCGGGCGGTGACTTCTGCTCTCTGGCCAACGCCAAGTCAATCCCGATTGCCGAAGCCATTCAGCGCCGTTTCGATGACTTGGACTACCTATTCGACATCGGCAACATCGACCTGAACATCTCCGGTTGCATGAACGCCTGCGGTCACCACCACGTCGGCCACATCGGCATCCTTGGGGTGGACAAGAAAGGTCAGGAGTTCTATCAGGTGTCCCTCGGCGGCAGCGCCGGTCGTGACGCCAGCCTGGCACAGATTCTTGGCCCATCCTTCGCCGAAGCGGACATGGCTGACGTAGTCGACAAGATCGTCAAAGTCTATGTCGAGCAGCGCACTGAAGAAGAGAGTTTCCTCGACACCTTCCGCCGTATCGGTGTCGCCCCGTTCAAGGAGCGCGTATATGCAGCGAATCATTAAGAACGGTCAGCTGGTCGATGAAAGCTGGCACCTGTTGCCCAAGGACGCCACGCTGGACGGCATTTCCAACTGCGACGACCTGATTGTGCCGCTGAGCCTGTGGGTCGAGCACAGCACGGCGCTCAAGGCCCGCGATGGCGGCCTGGGCGTGTGGCTGGAAGCGGGTGAGGAAATCGAAGAAATCGCCGATCAGCTGGATAACTTCCAGGTGATCGCGCTGAATTTCCCAGCCTTCACCGATGGCCGCCACTGCTCCACCGCCTACCTGTTGCGCAACCGCTACGGTTACACCGGTGAAGTACGCGCCATTGGCGACGTGCTGCGCGACCAGCTGTTCTCCTACCTGCGCGTGGGCTTCGATGCCTTTGCTCTGCGTGAGGACAAAGACCCGCAGGATGCCTTGAAAGCCTTCGAGGAGTTCAGCGAGGTTTATCAGGCCTCCACGGACCAGCCACTGCCGCTGTTCCGTCGCCGCGCCTGATCTAGGCATGCAAGGTAAAAGGCCCGGTGATCCGGGCCTTTTCATATCCGCGACATTTAGTCCACGTTGACCAGCACGCGCCCGACCTGCTTGCCCGCCAGCACCTGAGCAATCGCCTCTGGCAATTGCTCAAGCGTCACTTCGCTGACCAACGCATCGAGATTGACCTTCCACTGCAGCGACAGCTTGTCCCACATTGACGCCTTGACCACCAGCGGCAGCTCGACCGAGTCGACCCCAAGCAGATTCACCCCGCGCAGGATAAACGGCAGCACACTGCCCTTGAAGCCCACACCAGCCGTCAGGCCACAACAGGCAACGCTGGCACCATAGCGCAGCGACTTGACCACGTTAAACAGGATGTCCCCGCCTACGCAGTCCACCGCGCCAGCCCACTGTTCTTTGAGCATCGGCTTATCGCTACCGTCCTGCAGCTCGGAGCGCAGCACAATCTGCTGTGCGCCTAGCGCCTTGAGGTACTCGCCCTGCTCCGCCTTGCCCGTCGATGCCGCCACGCGGTAACCCAGGGTGGTGAGCAAAGCCACCGCCACACTGCCCACGCCACCAGTGGCCCCAGTCACCAGCACAGTGCCAGCATCTGGCGTCAGTCCGGCCTGCTCAAGCTTGTCCACACAGAGCGCGGCCGTCAGTCCGGCGGTACCCAAAATCATCGCCTCACGCATCGACAAACCCTTGGGCCGTTTCAACGCCCAGCTCGCCGGGATACGGATGTACTGGGCGAAGCCGCCTGAGGTGTTCATGCCGAGGTCGTAACCCGTGATGATGACCTCATCGCCGGCGCCAAACTCGGCCACGCTGGAAGCTTCCACCACACCAGCAGCATCAATGCCCGGGGTGTGCGGAAAACTTTTGGTTACGCCGCGGTTGCCACTGGCCGACAAGGCGTCCTTGTAGTTGAGCGAGGAATACTTGACCCGAATCAGCAACTCACCGGCCGGTAACTCGTCGATATCACGCTGGACAATCACCTGCTCAAAACCACCCGCTACATTTTCACGGGCTTGTAGTGCACTGAACTTGCTCATGTTCTTCCTCTGTATGACGGTACGATTACCAGAAGCGTTGCTGACTCAAGCGGCTCAGCCAGTTCAGCACAAAACGATCCAGCGCGATGCTACCCGCCAGCCCAACACGCTCCTGCAGGGTTTTCTTCTCGGCATAGTGCAGATGAAACAGCTCGGCGCTCTTCGCCCGCTCTGCCAGGTATTCATCACTGGTCTTGAGCTCATCGACCAGCTGCTTTTCCAGCGCAGCCAGGCCCAGCCAGACTTCACCTGTAGCAACCTGATCGATATCCAGCTGCGGCCGGTAACGCGCCACAAAGCCCTTGAACAGTTCATGGGTGATTTCCAGGTCTTCCTGAAACTTCTCCCGGCCCTTCTCGGTGTTCTCACCAAACACCGTCAGGGTGCGTTTGTATTCACCGGCGGTGAGCACTTCAAAGTCGATGTCATGCTTTTTCAACAGACGATGCACGTTAGGCAACTGCGCCACCACACCAATCGAACCGAGGATGGCGAATGGCGCAGAAATAATCTTCTCGCCAATGCACGCCATCATGTAGCCGCCACTGGCTGCCACCTTGTCTATGCAGACGGTCAATGGCACACCCGCCTGACGAATCCGTGCCAGCTGTGAAGACGCCAAACCATAGCTGTGCACCATGCCGCCACCGCTTTCCAGGCGCAGCACCACTTCATCCTGGGCGGTTGCCATGCTCAGCAATGCCGTGATCTCGTGACGCAAACTGTCGGTGGCCGAGGCTTTGATATCGCCAGCAAAATCCAGCACGTAAACCCGCGGCTTATGAATGCCAGCCTTCTTCTCCAGCTTGGCAGCCTTGGCTTCGGCTTTGCCGGCGGCTTTCAGCTGATCCTTATCGAGCACCGCATGCTCCATACGCTGCTGCAGCTGCTTGAAGAAGTCATTGAGCTTGTTCACCTGCAGTTGACCAGTGCTCTGGCGGCCCTTGCTGCGTAGCGCGGCAATCGTCACCAGCACGACGAGAATGGCCACAACCAAGGTCACTGTCTTAGCCAGAAAGCCGATGTACTCTGCAAAAAACTCCACGTCTATCCCCTTGCCCCGATGACAGCGCCCGTTTGTCGTTAACGCTGAGTTACCCGCAAGCATACCGAGGCCATGGGTTGGCGACCAGCAAGCAAGGCGTTGACATTCAGCGCATCGATGCAATTCAAACAAGCGTATGTTTTTACGTTGACAGCCCCCTGTGCTTCCCCATACCCTCGCGAAACTTTCACCGTACCGGGATCGAGCGGACGTGGGCAGCATCTACCTGATCAGACATGGCCAAGCCTCCTTCGGTGCCGACGACTACGATGTGCTATCGCCCATCGGTGTTCGCCAGGCCGAAGTGCTCGGCGCGCACCTCGCACAACTCGGCACGCGCCTTGATCGCAGCGTCAGTGGCAGCCTGCGTCGTCAGCAACACACGGCCAACAGCGCCCTGCAGCAGCTGCGCGCGGCTGATATCGCGGTACCGACGCTGGAAACTGATGCGGCATTTAATGAATTTGATGCCGACGCGGTGATCCGCAGCCTGCTCCCGGACATACTTGATCAAGAACCAGAAGCCCTGCACATCCTGCGTAATGGCGCGAATAACCGCGCCGAATTTCAGCGCCTGTTCGCCAAGCTGATTGGCCGCTGGATTTGCGGAGAGCACGACAAGCCGGAACTGCAAAGCTGGCAAGGCTTTGTCGAGCAGGTCCAGGGCGGCCTTGCCCGCCTGCTGGCACAGGCCGAGAGCAAACAGAACATCGCCGTATTCACCTCCGGCGGCACCATCACCGCCCTGCTCCACTTGATTACCGGCATACCGCCTGCGCAAGCGTTTGAGCTGAACTGGCAAATTGTTAATACCTCACTGAGCTGCCTGAAGTTTCGCGGCAGCCAAGTGAGCCTGGCTTCCTTCAACAGCCATGTGCATTTACAGCTGTTGAAGACGCCGGAGCTCATCACTTATCGCTGAGCTGCGGCCCACTGCACCCATTACGGGCGCTAGAAAAACCTGAGAAAAGGAAAAAACCATGAGCGTTGCAGACATCGTCAATACCATGCAGTCCAAATTCAACGCCTCGGCCGCTGCCGGCCTGGATCTGGTGTTCCAGTTCAACATCGAAGACGGCGAGAACTACGCTCTGATCGTTAAAGACGGCACCTGTGCCGTTGAGCAAGGTGACAACCCTAACGCCAGCGTGACCCTGATCATGGATACCGAAACCCTGAAAGGCATCACCACCGGCGAAACCGATGGCATGCAAGCCTTCATGTCCGGCAAGCTGCGCGCCGAAGGCGACATGATGCTGGCTATGAAGCTGAGCGAGCTGTTCCCGGTTTAAGCGACAAAGCACTAGCGCTTCAAATAAAAACCGGAGTCCTAGCCTCCGGTTTTTTTATTGCGCGCAGTACTTACCTGCTGACGTAGCGTGACGTTTTAATCGCGGCGGTGTACCGACTGGCCCGCGGCGAAGGTTTCCTTGATCGCACGGTCGTCACCGAGCATGGTCAGGGCAAACAGCTTCTCATCGAGCGTCTTGGCTTGCTGCATGCGGTAGCTGATCAGCGGCGTGGCGTTGTAGTCGAGCACCACGAAGTCGGCGTCTTTACCGGGCAGGAAGTTACCCAGCTTATCGTCCAGATACAGCGCATGGGCACCGCCCAGCGTGGCCAGGTACAGCGACTTGAACGGGTCGAGTTTCTTGCCCTGCAACTGCATCACCTTGTACGCCTCGTTCAACGATTGCAGTTGGCTGAAACTGGTACCGGCACCGACATCGGTACCCAGGCCGACGCGTACGCCATGCGCTTCCAGCTTGTTCAGGTCAAACAAACCGCTGCCGAGGAACAGGTTGGACGTCGGGCAGAAGGCCACAGCCGAGCCGGTTTCGGCCAGGCGCTTGCACTCGTCATCGCACAGGTGCACGCCGTGGGCGAATACCGAGCGCGCGCCGATCAGCTTGTAGTGGTCGTACACATCCAGGTAGCCCTTGCGCTCGGGAAACAGCGCTTTGACCCAGTCGATTTCCTTAAGGTTCTCGGACAGGTGGGTGTGCATATACAGGTCCGGGTATTCGCCGAACAGCTCGCCTGCCAACGCCAGTTGCTCCGGGGTGCTGGTTGGGGCAAAGCGCGGGGTTACGGCGTAATGCAGGCGGCCTTTACCGTGCCAGCGTTCGATCAGCTCTTTGCTGTCGGCATAACCGGATTCGGGTGTGTCGGTCAGATAGTCCGGGGCGTTGCGATCCATCAGCACTTTGCCGGCAATCATGCGCAGGTTTAACGCCTCGGCGGCCTCGAAGAAGGCGTCCACCGACTGCTTGTGCACGCTGCCGAACACCAGAGCGGTGGTGGTGCCGTTACGCAGCAGTTCCTTGAGGAAAATACCCGCCACGTCCGCAGCATGGGCCTTGTCGGCGAACTGCTGTTCTGTGGGGAAGGTGTAGGTATTCAGCCAATCCAACAGTTGCTCACCGTAAGAGGCGATCATTCCGGTTTGTGGGTAGTGAATATGGGTGTCGATAAAGCCAGGGGTGATCAGCGCATCACAGTACTCGGTGACCGCCACGCCCTTGAGGGTGGGCAACAGCTCAGCCGCCGGGCCGACATTAACCACCTGACCGTCTTCGATCACCAGCAGGCCGTCTTCGAAGTATTCATAGGAGTGCTCAATGCCCACCACGGCCGGATCGGCAAGGCTGTGCAGGATGGCGGCGCGGTAGGCTTTCACTGGGCTAGTCATGTAACGCTTATCTCAATCTATGGATTTGGTTGCCCAGGCGCGCGTGCGCCTGGGCCGCTATTCAGGCCTGACTGCGGCGAGAGGTGGGCAGCAGCTTGGCAACGCTGGACTGGCCCTTTTTGCTCTCTTGGCCAAAGGCGGCGTTATAGGTGGCGATCACTTCGCCGGCGATGGACACGGCGATTTCCACCGGCAGCTTGCCTTTGACCTCGGCCAGGCCCATGGGGCACCGCATGCGCGCCACCACCGCAGGCTCAAAACCGCGATCACGCAAGCGGTGTTCGAATTTGACGCGCTTGGTCTGCGAGCCGATCAAGCCGTAATAGGTGAAGTCGTTGCGCTTGAGAATTGCGGCCGTCAACTCCAGGTCGAGCTGATGGTTGTGGGTCATGACAATAAAATAGCTGCCGGCGGGCATGCGCTCGATTTCGTCGACCACCTCTTCATTGACCACTTTCTCCACGTTTGCCGGGATCTGCTCAGGAAACTCATTTTCCCGCGAGTCGATCCAGCGCACCTTGCACGGCAGGCTGGCCAGCAGCGGCACCAGGGCTCGGCCGACATGGCCCGCACCGAACACGGCGATCTGCGCCTGCGGTTGGCCCATGGGTTCGAACAGCAGCACGGTGGCGCCGCCACAGCACTGGCCGAGGCTGGCGCCGAGACTGAAGCGCTCTAAGCGGGTGTCCTGGCTGTGGTTGTCGAGCATTTCGCGGGCCAGTTCCATCGCCTTGTATTCCAGATGACCACCGCCGATGGTCTCGAAAATACGCTCAGCGGTGACCACCATTTTCGAGCCGGCATTGCGCGGGGTTGAGCCGCGCTCTTCGATGATGGTCACCAGCACGCAAGCTTGACCTTGCTGCTGCAGTTCGGCGAGGGCGCTGATCCAGCTCATTTGCTCAGCCTCCAGGTAGGTGGCAGTTGTCCGGGGCGCGGTAGGCGCCAGTTGCTTGGCGACGGATCCAAGATTGGAACCGGCGCTGGTAGAGTCGGTTGGGTCTTTGCGTCGGTGTGTTTTGTCATTGTTGTACACCTGTTGCGTCGGGCGGTGGTTCTTGTGCCTGTGTGAGGTGCTTCAGCGGCGACCGTCGCGGCTAAAGCCTCTCCCACAGCAGTTTCATGGCCGTTTGTAGGGTGGATATCGCGCAGCACATCCACCAAGGTGGTTGGCGTTACGCCAGTTCAATCTCTGTAGCGGCGGCCGATTTGGCGTTTTGCTGCAGTTTCTTCATTTGTTCCACACCCCAGAGCACGCGCTCAGGCGTGGCCGGCGCGTCGATATTCGGCTGTACGCGGTAGTCCGCCAGGCTGGCCACGGCATCCTTGATCGCACACCACACGGCAATGCCGAGCATAAACGGCGGCTCTCCCACGGCCTTGGAATGGAACACCGTGTCTTCCGGGTTCTTGCGGTTTTCCACCAGCTTGACGCGCAGGTCCAGCGGCATGTCGGCGACGGCCGGGATCTTGTAACTGGCCGGGCCGCTGGTCATCAGCTTACCTTTGCCGTTCCACACCAGCTCCTCCATGGTCAGCCAACCCATGCCCTGGACGAAGGCACCTTCGACCTGACCGATGTCGATGGCCGGGTTCAGCGAGGCACCGACGTCGTGCAGGATGTCGGTGCGCAGCATCTTGTACTCGCCGGTCAGGGTGTCGACGATCACCTCGGCGCACGCCGCGCCATAGGCGAAGTAGTAGAACGGCCGACCAGCAGCCTTGTCACGGTCGTAGAATATCTTCGGCGTGCGGTAGAAACCCGTACTGGAAAGCGAGACCTGACCGAAATAGGCCTTCTGGATCACTTCCTCGAAGCTCAGAAAGAAGTCACGCACGCGCACCTGGCTGTTGCGGAACTCGACGTCTTCCGGGGTGACCTTGTATTCGCGCACCAGAAAATCAACCAAGCGCTGCTTCAGCGTTTCGGCGGCGTTCTGCGCGGCCTTACCGTTGAGGTCAGTACCGCTGCTTGCTGCCGTCGGAGAAGTGTTAGGCACCTTGTCGGTGTTGGTGGCGGTGATCTGGATACGCGAGATATCCACCTGCAACACTTCGGCAACGATCTGCGCGACCTTGGTGTTGAGGCCCTGGCCCATCTCGGTGCCGCCGTGGTTCAGGTGAATCGAACCGTCGGTGTAGATGTGGATCAGCGCGCCGGCCTGGTTGAGGAAGGTGGCGGTGAAGCTGATGCCGAATTTAACCGGAGTCAGTGCCAGGCCTTTCTTCAATACCGGGCTTTTGGCGTTAAACGCGCGGATTTCTTCACGGCGTTTGGCGTAGTCACTGCTGGCCTCCAGTTCGGCGGTCATCTCGTGGATGACGTTGTGCTCGACGGTCTGGTGGTAGTGAGTGACGTTGCGCTCGGTCTTGCCGTAGTAGTTAGTCTTGCGCACTTCCAGCGGGTCTTTGCCCAGGCTGCGGGCGATCGCATCCATGATCTCTTCGATAGCGACCATCCCTTGCGGGCCGCCGAAGCCGCGGTAAGCGGTGTTCGAGGCGGTGTTGGTCTTGCAGCGGTGACCATTGATGGTGGCGTTACCGAGGAAATAGGCGTTGTCGGAGTGGAACATCGCACGGTCGACAATCGAGCCAGACAGGTCGGGCGAGTAGCCGCAGTTGCCGGCCAGTTCGATTTCGATGCCATGCAGCAGGCCGTTGTCGTCGAAGCCGACGTCGTATTCGACGTAGAACGGGTGACGCTTACCGGTGATCTGCATGTCCTCGACGCGCGGCAGGCGCATCTTGGTCGGCCGGCCGGTGAGGTGCGCGATCACCGCGCACAGGCACGCAGGACCTGCGGCCTGGGTTTCCTTGCCACCGAAACCGCCGCCCATGCGGCGCATGTCGATGACGATCTTGTGCATCGGCACGCCAAGCACTTCAGCCACCAGCTTCTGCACTTCAGTGGCGTTCTGCGTCGAGGTGTAGACGAGCATGCCACCATCCTCAGTCGGCATCACCGAGGAAATCTGGGTTTCCAGGTAGAAGTGCTCCTGGCCGCCGATATGCAGGCTGCCTTGCAGGCGGCGCGGCGCGCTGGCGAGTTCAGCGCTGGAGTTACCGATCTTGTGCTGATGACTGTCGAGCACGAAGTGCTTTTTGCGCAGCGCATCGACCACGTCCAATACCGGCTCAAGGTCTTCGTATTCGATGATCGCGGCCATGGCCGCCTTGCGTGCGGTTTCCAGGCTGTCAGCGCCGACGGCGAGCACCACTTGACCGATGTACTCGACCTTACCGTCAGCCAGCAATGGGTCACCGGCGACAACCGGGCCGATATCCAGCTGGCCGGGTACATCCTCGGCGGTAATCGCTATCGTCACGCCGGGAATGGCGTAACACGGTGCGGTGTCGATGCGAAGGATGCGGGCGTGGGCGCGGTCGCTCATGCGTGCATAGACGTGCAGCTGATTGGGGAATTCCAGGCGGTCGTCAACATAAACGGCTTCACCGGATACGTGTTTGTCGGCGCTATCGTGTTTAACGCTGCGACCAACGCCGGTGGTGATGTCGGCGCGGAACAATTCGGCCAGTTCGGCCTGGCTTTTGGCTACGTGATGGTTAGACATAAGCGGTCACCCGGGTTTCGACTTCTGGAGCCTGCAGCTCAAGGAAGAATTTACGCAGCAGGTTCTGCGCGATGAGCAGGCGGTATTCCTTGCTGGCACGGAAATCACTCAGCGGGGTGAAATCCGCGGCCAGCGCTTTGCAGGCTTGCTCGATCACCTCTGGATACCAAGCACAACCAACCAGAGCAGCTTCACAGGCGGCGGCACGTTTGGGGATAGCAGCCATGCCGCCAAAGGCGATGCGGGCGCTTTGCACCACGCCCTCTTCGACCACCAGGTTGAAGGCGGCGCACACGGCTGAAATATCATCGTCCAGGCGCTTGGACACCTTGTAGGCGCGGAACGCCTGGCTGGCCTGGTGGCGCGGCACGATGATCTTCTCGATAAATTCGGCTTCCTGGCGTGCCGTCACCTTGTAATCGAGGAAGTAGTCTTCAATCGGCAAGCTGCGGCTTTCAGCGCCTCGGCGCAAGACGATCTGTGCGCCAAGGGCGATCAACAATGGCGGCGCATCGCCAATCGGCGAGGCGTTACCAATATTGCCGCCCAAAGTGCCCTGGTTACGAATCTGCAGGGAGGCGAAGCGGTGCAGCAGCTCGCCGAAGTCCGGGTAGTCCTGAGCCAGCGCGGCGTAGCAATCGGACAGCGCGGTGGCGGCGCCGATTTCGATACTGTCGGCGCTGACTTCAACGCGCTTCATCGACTCGATATGGCCGACGTAGATCATCACTGGCAACTCGCGGTGGAACTGGGTGACTTCCAGGGCCAGGTCGGTGCCGCCGGCGAGCAGGCGCGCTTCCGGGTTGGCGGCATACAGGTCGGCCAGGTCGGCGACGGTCAGCGGTAACAGGCAGCGCTTGTCGCCGCTGTTGAGCTCGGCAGTGTCACGCGGCGCAATGCTTTGCAGCTGGGCAATGGTTTGCGCCTCGGTAGCATCAAACTGATCCGGTTGCTTCTGGCAGCAAGCCTGCTGGGCGGCGTCGATAATCGGCCGGTAGCCGGTGCAGCGGCAGAGGTTGCCGGCCAGCGCTTCCATGGTCTCGGCCTTGTCGAAGCCGCTGCTGTTTTTCTGCAGGGCGAACAGCGACATGACGAAACCCGGAGTGCAGAAGCCGCACTGCGAGCCATGACAGTCAACCATGGCCTGTTGCACGCTGTGCAGCTGGCCTTGGTGCTTGAGGTCTTCGACCGTGATCAGTTGTTTACCGTGCAACGAGGATACAAAGGTCAGGCAGGAGTTGAGGGTGCGATAACGCACGCGCTCGCCGTCCAATTCACCGACTACCACGGTACAGGCACCGCAATCGCCAGAGGCGCAGCCTTCTTTGGTTCCAGACTTGCCTAAGTGCTCACGCAGGTAGTTGAGCACGGTGACGTTTGGATCGAGGGCGTGCTCAGTGCGCAGCTCCCGGTTGAGTAAAAACTGGATCAAGGACGACCTCCAGGCTCTTTATTGTTTTTGTATCAGGCTCTGCTGAAACAGCTGCACAGGGCAGCACAGCGTTTCCACACGGCTTGGCATGGGGCAAATTTAGAGTTTTCTGACTTTGAGGTCAACAAATATCTGACTCTTTGGTCAGTCGACTGTCATGCGATTCAGTTATGAGCGAGAAATGCCCGGCGACTCGCAGCATTTTGGGCTGTTTTTTTTGCGCTAAGCGCGAAGCTGCGCAGGGATAAATACGTGCAGCGATAGGTGCGCGGCACTTAGGGAGACACGCTTAAAAATATCGCTGAAACGCCACACAACAGCGCGCCGACGCAGGGCGCGGCGCGGTTCTGGAGTTACGGCGTGAGCTAGGCGGCTGCCTGTTATGCAGGCTTTATTGCCAGTCTTTCAGCGCTTGCTCGGCTGCCGGGTTCATTGGCTCGGCCAGCAAGCCGGCGGGCGTCAGGTTGATGCTGTAAACCGCCTCATCAGCCAGCGGTAAATAAGTCACCCGACGTGCCTGCGGGTCGAAGACAAACAGGTCATGCGGCCCCAATCGCAGCCAGCGCCACAGATCAATGCCGTAGGGACTGCGCGCCAGTTCGACACGGGTGTGCAGGGCCAGGTTCTGCTGCTCAATGGAGAGGAAGCGCCCCGAGAGTTTTTCCAGGCGATAACCCGGCTGCAAGCCGATTAACGCCGCCAGCCCCTTCCATTGCAGGAAGCGTGCATCCAGCTGCCACAGATCGCCCTCCATGGTCAGCGTACGCTCACGCCCACCCTCCAACAGACTGACCCGATACAACGGGCCATCAGCCTTGAAACTCAGCGTCGCTAGCGGTTTGCCTTCGGCAATCGGGGCGTAGCTGCGCAAATCGTTGGCCAAAACGCCAATCAGCACGGCCAAAGCGAGAAATGCCAGGCCGCAGGTGCCACGCAACCAACCGAGAAACCACTGCCGAGTGAACAGAATGCGAACCGCAACAAAAGCGGCCAGCAACGCCAACAACGCCGTTGCCCATGCCAGTCCATCGTATTGCATCGCTGTGCATTCCTTATGTTTGAAATTGTCGGCATTATGCGCAGCTGCCAGGCTGACGAACAGCAAGTGCGCAGTACAATTAGACGCAGAGCGTGTTTTTATGGTCTGCCATCCATGGTGACCACCCTGCGCGACGTTAACAATCGCTGTGGCCTATTTCTATGGCGACTACCCATTGGCCGTCGCTACATGACCTTAAAAATCCCCCGGTAACTTTTCATGATTTTCCCGTTCGAACTCAGCGTTGACCTGTCGACGTTGGCAATCCTCGCGCTGGTCGCATTTTTTGCCGGTTTTATCGATGCCATTGCCGGCGGTGGCGGGTTGCTGACCATTCCCGCGCTGCTCACTGCCGGCCTGCCGCCGCATCTGGCGCTTGGCACCAACAAGCTCAGCTCGACCTTTGGCGCGGCCGCTGCCAGTTACACCTTCTACCGGCGTAAATTGTTTGATCCCCGCCAGTGGCGCAATGCCTTGATCGGCACAGCCGTCGGCGCCCTGCTTGGCGCGGCCATGGCGCAATGGTTGCCCTCGGCATGGTTAAACCAGATGCTGCCTGTGGTGGTTTTTGCCTGCGGTCTGTACCTGCTGTTTGGCAAAACCCCGGCAGCGCCGCTACTCGCAGAAGCACCGATCGCCAAGGGCCGGCAGTGGCCACAGAGCCTGAGCCTGGGTTTCTATGATGGGGTGGCCGGCCCTGGCACGGGAGCGTTCTGGACGGTCAGCAGCCTGCTGCTCTACCCGCTTGACCTGGTCAAGGCCAGCGGCGTGGCGCGCAGCATGAACTTCGTCAGCAATATATGCGCACTCAGCGTGTTTATCTTCAGCGGGCAAGTGGCTTGGTTGCTAGGCCTGTGCATGGGGTTGGCGCTAATGGTCGGGGCATTTCTCGGCGCACGCACGGCGATCAAAGGCGGCTCGAAGTTTATCCGCCCGGTGTTCATCCTAGTGGTGCTTGGCTTGACCGTACGCTTAGCCTGGCAGCACTGGTTCGGGCTGGCCTAAACGACGCGCGACATAAACATCGATCAGATAGCGCGCAATCGAGCGTGGCGCCGGCAAGGGCGGCAGATCATGCACGCTGAACCACTGCGCATCCTCGATTTCATCGACCTGCATAACGATATCGCCGGAAACATATTGCGCATGAAAGCCCAGCATCAGTGAATGCGGAAAAGGCCAGCCCTGACTGCCCAGGTACTGCAAGTTGTTGATCTCAAGCCCGACCTCTTCGCGCACCTCACGGGCCACGCAATGCTCCACCGACTCGCCGGCTTCGACAAACCCTGCCAAGGTGCTGTAGATGCCCGTCACAAAACGCGGCGAGCGCGCCAGGAGGATCTCATCACCACGCGTAACCAGCACAATCATGCTGGGTGAAAGCCGCGGGTAGTGCTGCAACTCGCAACGCAGGCAATGCATGGCCCGCTGCTCTGGGACATGCTGCATCGCCCCACCACAGCTGCCACAGAAGCGATGCTGGCTGGCCCATGTGCCGATTTGCGTGGCGTAGCTGAGCAGCTTGAAGATGTCGTCATCAGCTTGCAGCATAAATTGACGCAGGCTTTGCCAGGCACAACCGGGCAGCTCGAAAGGCTGATCCAGTTCCAGCAGGTAGACCGCATCGCCATCAAAGTGGCCCAGGCCATGCTCGGCGATAATCGGCAGGTCTTGTTTCTTCAACCACTCCCGAGGGAACAGCACACCGCTGCTGTCGGCGAGAAAGTGCTGCTTAAAATGCGCGATAACCCAGCCGCCTGGCTGCTGGCTATCAAGAACAGTGGCGTGCCAGCGCTGCATACTCAAACCTCCAACGGCATGCCCAGGGCCCGGACACTTTCAGCCGCGAGGTCGAGCACACTTGGCTGAGTTTCCGGACGCATCACCGCACCAGCTTCCAGGTAATACTCAAGGCTGCTCAGGGCATCGGCGAGGGTTTCCAGCATCTGCTCGGAAGGCATCTGCGGCGCATCAAACATCTGCTGCTGGATGTAATCGGCACAGGCACCGACCAACAAGGCGGCGCGCTCCTGGTCAAGGAACCATAACCCACCGCGCACGGCTTGCAGGCTGAACGGCACGTTAGACAGGTGCATGCGCTCGCCATCCGATTCGAGATACGCAGTAATTGCGCGCTTGGCCAACGCCAAGCCCGCCTGCGCCTCATCGACCACCACAATGCGCGCTTCGTTGAGCTGATGCAGGGCAAATGAGTCGGCCTCGTTGCCTGGTTGCGCCGGGACAGGGCGCACCTCACGGCGTTCGCCACTTTCCAGGCTGGCAACCATGCCTTCGACGTACAACACCGCATCTGCCAGTTTATTCAGTGCCTGCGGTTGCGGCGCGCTGGTCTCACTCCAGCTGGAAACGACTGGTAGCTGGGCATTCAGCGAGTTGCCGGCCGAGCTGAGACCGACCATGCCGAGGGTCTTGCTCAACTTACCAAGCAAGGCGTGCAGGCTCGTGAGGTTCTCGCTTTGCAACGTGCCTCGCTCGATCAAGTCGAGCATGTCCTTAAGGCTATTGAGTTCTTCGCGAATCGCCGAGCTCAGCGAACGCATGACTGATTGCCCAGGGCCAGACAGGCGCTGGTATTCCTCTTCCAGCAGGTGGTCGGTAAAAGGCAGCGACGTCAGAGCAAATACGTCACCGAGGGCCGTCGCTTGCGGCCCACGACTGCTGGCCAGAGCCACCAGATAGAGCAACTCTTTAAGCAGGCCACGCGGCGCTTCGTACTGACCGTTGGCAAGCATTTGTTTGAGTTCGCGATCGACTCGCGAGAACAGCTGCTTGCGCGATTTGCGCGCCAGCAACTGGCCAGCAACCTGCGCTTCAACGGCCGCTGCGCCTACCCAGCAGAGTCGGCCGCGCGGCTCGTTGGCAAACAGACTGTCGAGACGGGTCAGCGCACGGCCCATCAATTTGAGGCTGGCTTGCGGGTTCTGCTCACGAATAAAGCCCAGCAGGCCCACTTGGTACATGTGCCGCAGACGCCGGCCTTCGCTTTCGCGTGCCGCGCCATCAACGCTGGCCGACGCGGTACGCGGGCGAGCATGGTCGAGACGCACACTAAAAAAGAAGCTCTCCGGCAAGGCAGGCTGCCCGCCGGCCTGACGCAGATCATTGATCGCCGGCAGCAACAACTCGGGCATTTCCTGGCGATGCGCTTCGACGCTTTCCAGATAGCGGCGCAGAACATGCAGCGCATTGCTCAAAGCAGAAAGCTGCACATCGCGCTCTTCACCGGCACCTGCGGGAATATCTGTGGCCTGATCCAGCACTTCCTGCGCCAGCAACTCGGCACCGGTCAGTTCGATCAGGTTTAACGTGCCGCGTACCTGATGCAGGCTCTCTACGGCCTGTTGTAACAAACTGCCGTTATGGCGTTCTGCAATAAAGTGTTCAAGGCTCGATTCGGCCTCTTCCATGGTGGTGAACAATTCATCGCGCACCAGATTAAGCGACGTGGCTCCAGAAACCATGAGCTATTGCGCCTCCCGCTTCGAGATTAAGAACAGATTGCAGGACTGCATCACTCAGCGAACTCCGGTTTCTGCTTGCTCACATGCGCTGGCATGGCCACGCGTGTACCTGCCAATTGCAGAATTCCAGATGGCAAATCTGCCAGTACGACATTAAAAACGTTGTAGTCGGACAAGACTGTCATCCTCAGCGGGGCGCTAGCGCTCAATGAAATTATGCGCATGCTTAAAATCGAGCAACTATAACAACCGACAGGCAAAAGTCGATGCCGGGCTCTGTGATGCAGAACACGTCGTCACAGTTAAGCTCGATTTTTACTTATAGGTGATAAGCACTTGATCTACTGAGAAAGGTTGGCGGCGCGCCAATGAACAGAACAGAGCAGAACTGCCAGCGAATGCTGGCAGGCCAGTTCAAGCTCAGCCCTTGATGCAGTCAACGGTATAGACCCCGTCTTCACGCTGCAGGCCGTGAACATCGGCATCAAAGCCGGGGAAGCTGCGATCGAACGTACGGGCAAAGGCCAGGTAATCGATGATCGAGCGCGTCTGCGCGGTAAACCGCTCGCCCGGCATGATCAGCGGAATACCTGGCGGATAGGGCACCAGCATCACAGCCGCAATCCGGCCTTCCAGCTGTTCGATTGGTACGGCCTCAACCTCACCGCGCACCAGTTGGTTGTAAGCATCGGCGGGCTTGATGGCCACTTCCGGCAAGACCGTGTACATGCGCTTGAGCGCTTTAGCCGTGGCGTTTTCGCGGTAGCAGGCATGCAAGGCTTCGCACAAGTCACGCAGGCCCATGCCCTGATAAAACGCGTTCCCCGCCTGTGCAATCGACGGCAACACATCACTCAGCGGCAGGTTGGCGTCGTAGCTGCGCTTGAACTCCAGCAGCTCGGTCAACAGCGTGCTCCATTTGCCCTTGGTGATACCCATGGAGAACAGCACCAAGAAGGAGTACAGACCGGTTTTTTCCACCACCAGACCACGTTCCCAGAGGAATTTGCTCACCACCGCCGCCGGAATTCCGTGCTCAGCCAGTGTGCCATCCGCCGTCAGCCCCGGCGTGACTAGGGTCACCTTGATGGGATCAAGCAAGACGTAATCTTCGGCAACATCGCCGAAGCCATGCCAATCGGCTTGTGGCTGCAGCAGCCAATTCTCAGTCACCACATCATCAGTGCCTTCGGCCTGCGGTGGCTGCCAGATGCTGAACCACCAGTCATCGGCGCGGAGGTTTTGCCGCAGATTAGCCAGGGCCCGGCGGAAACTCAGGGCCTCATCGAAGGTTTCCTGAATCAGCGAGCGCCCTGCCGGGCCTTCCATCATCGCCGAGGCGACATCCAGCGAGGCGATGATGCCGTACTGCGGTGAAGTGGAAATGTGCATCATAAAAGCTTCGTTGAAGCGATCGCGATCCAGCTGGCGTGCCCCGCCATCCTGCACATGGATCATCGAAGCCTGGCTGAATGCCGCCAACAACTTGTGCGTCGAGTGGGTGGTAAACACCAGCGGCGTATCGTCGGTTTTCAGCGTACCCATGCCATAACGGCCGGAATAGAACTCATGAAACGCCGCGTAGGCGTACCAGGCCTCATCGAAATGCAGCACCTCGACGCTATTGCCCAAGGTCTGTTTGATCAGTTCGGCGTTGTAACACAGGCCGTCGTAAGTCGAGTTGGTCACCACCACCAGCTTGACCATCGCCCCACTGCTGCTCGGCACACGACCGCGCGCCAGCGGGCTGGCGTCGATCTTGGCCTGGATCGACTCGCGGCTGAATTCGGACAGCGGAATCGGCCCGATAATCCCCAATTCATTACGTTCCGGGCACAGGTACAGCGGGATCGCGCCGGTCATGATGATCGAATGCAGAATCGACTTGTGGCAGTTACGGTCCACCAGCACCAAATCATCACGACCAACCATGCTGTGCCAGACGATCTTGTTAGCGGTCGAGGTGCCATTGATCACGAAATAGGTGTGGTCGGCACCGAAGTTACGCGCCGCGCGGGCTTCGGCCTCGGCCAGCGGCCCGGTGTGGTCGAGCAGCGAGCCCAGCTCTGGCACCGACACGGACAGATCGGAGCGCAGGGTATTTTCCCCAAAGAACTGATGAAACGCCTGCCCCACCGGGCTCTTGCGATACGCCACACCGCCGCCATGGCCGGGCGTGTGCCAGGAGTAATTAGATTGTGAGGTGTGCTGCACCAGCGCCTTGAAGAACGGCGGCAACAGGCAATCCAGATAATTACGCGCGGCACGTGCAACCTGCCGGGCCAGGAATGGCACGGTGTCTTCGAACAAATAGAGAATGCCGCGCAGCTGATTGAGATCGATCATGGCCTCGGCCGGCGCGTTCTCAATCGTGACTTGCTCACCAATGGCAAAAATCGGCAGTTGCGGCGCACGGCGGCGGGCGATGCGGATTAGCTCAAGCATGTCCTGCAACAGGTTGCTGTTCTCCCCCGCCCCTTCGGCGGCCACCAAAATGCAGGCCAGTCCGTGGTGGGTGGAGGCGACAATACGCCCTTCGGCGGAGCTGGCGGTGGAGAGAATGCTGAAGCCGTCCTGCTCCAGTTCTTGCGCGATGGCGCGTACGCGATCACCGGCCACTGTATCGGCCTTGATGTCACGGTGCACGATCAGGACGGGGAACTTTAGGTCTTTATACATTGTGGCGTCCCTGAGAGTGGCAGGTGCAGGCCTGCCGATCGCCTCAGGTTAGAGACTCGTCACGCTGGGCGTAACCCCCTCTACGTGACGTTGTACGAAAAGGTCGCGAGTGAATAACTCACAGAGACGCTTGTCGTTCCAGCTCGCGTGCAACGACAAGCGCCCGCACTGCTCAGGCCTCGACTTTCGGCTGTTCCATCTGCAACCAAAGTGGCAGAGCCCCGGCAGACTTCTCGATAATTGCCAGGCGCGCCATATGCTCGGCAAGCTCGGCATCATTAGCCTTAATCACCCGCGTGCGGGCACGCTCTGCAGGCAAGCGGCGAATCGCACTGGGTTGCTGGCGACCATTGTTGTCACCTTCAGAGCCGTCGCCCGCCAGGGACAGATTGGTCTGCCCACCCGTCATGGTCAGGTAGACGTCGGCGAGAATCTCGGCGTCGAGCAAGGCGCCGTGCAGATCACGGCCGGAGTTATCGACCCCGTAACGCTTACACAGCGCGTCAAGGTTATTGCGCTGCCCCGGATGCCGCTCACGGGCCATCATCAGGGTATCGAGGATCGAGCAGTAATCGCTGACCTCGGCGCGGTCACGCTGGCCGAGCAAATTGAATTCGTTGGCAATAAAGCCGATATCGAACGCCGCGTTATGAATGATCAGCTGCGCGCCTTTGATGAACTCGAAGAACTCATCGGCAACTTCTTTGAAGCGCGGCTTATCCTTCAGAAACTCATCGGTAATACCGTGGACGGCGATTGCGCCCTCGTCGCTCTCACGATCCGGTTGCAGGTAGACATGAAAGTGCCGCCCCGTCAGGCGACGGCCGATCAGCTCAACACAACCGATCTCAATAATCCGGTGGCCATCCGCCACCGGCATACCGGTGGTTTCAGTATCCAGCACTACCTTCCTGTCAGCAGCGTTGTTGTAAACCGTCATTGCTTTTCCCCTATAAACGCGCGCCAAATCTTAACACGCCGGGCGAAAACCATCGCAACGACCGATGATCAGGTGTAAATGACACCGAGCACTCTCTTCAAGTGCGCAAAAAATAAATCATGTGTAAGGGGGGCGTGTTAGCACGGGATAGCCACAGCGGATCTTTCGGAAATCCATCCACAGGTATTTACTTCCCCTACACTTTTCGAAAAACGCTTTGCCCACCATAATTTCGCAACCATGCGGAACTTTCTAACTTCTTAATCACCTTGAGTGGTATCCAGAAATCTTCTCGTCTGGTTCAGTGGGCAGCCCCATAGCTAGCTGTACCTCAACACTGAAGTTACCCTTCAACGAGTGGTACATATTCCTTCCCCCCTTTGGAGTACTTTGGGCTGCCTGCTGCGGTACACCTTCTCCGGCATTATCCAAACAGAAGTGAGGTGCTGCTTCAGGGGCGGATTCAAGAGGGGCTTGCGGCTAAGTATGGGCATCAGCCGTTTCTCAGTTCGAAGCTAGAGTGACTTAGTTTTTTGGGTCTTTAACGCAGGTTTGCACAGCGTCGGTTGCCTACTGCCTAACGCGCTCCAACTCGCCACAACTGATCCAACCTCGTGGTGTAGCTCTGGCTCATCATCTCCCGGCGCATCCCCCAGTCAGGGGCCAGTTGCACGCGTCCCGGGCGGATGGTTCCCCTGCCCCATTTGCTATTGATCTGATCAAGCACGTCCATCACCTGGCTGGTCTCGCTCGGTTGCACTGCTGCAAACAGGTCACCGCTGCATTGGTTGCGCTGACATAGACCAAGTAGCAGCACCTCGGCTTTGCTGTAGGCGAAACCGCTGCGATAAACGCGCTCCAAGCCCGCCAGAGCGACCCTGATGATCAGACGGGTATCGTCTGTGGGGTATGGCAGCTCGCACAGTACACCCTTGGCGTACTTGGCCTCTTGTGGATTGAACATGCCGGTGCGGATGCTTACGCGGATTTTTTTGCAAACGGACTGCTGGGCGCGCAGCTTCTCGCAGGCCCTAGTCGCAAAGGTGGCCACTGCCTCACGGAGCGGCGGCAGCTCGTGCAGGCGCTTACCGAACATGCGGCTGCAGCAGATCTCCTGCTTGGCCGGCGCACCCTCTTCCAACTCCAGGCAAGGCGTGCCGAGTAACTCCCTGGCGGTTTTCTCGATCAGCACGCTGAAGTTCTTGCGTAGCATCCAGGTATCGGCCTGGGCCAGATCCCAGGCAGTACGGATATTCATGCCGGCCAGGTGCCCGGTCATCTTGCGGCCGATGCCCCACACCTCGCTCACGTCCATGCGTTTTAGCAGCCGATCACGGCGGGCCGGATCGCGGATATCCACCACGCCTCCGGTCTGGCGCTGCCATTGTTTGGCGGCATGGTTGGCCAGCTTGGCCAGGGTCTTGGTCGGAGCTATACCCAACCCGGTCGGGATGCCGGTGAACTGCAGCACCTGGGCACGGATCTGCCGACCAAGCTGTTCGAGCGAGCCGGGCATACCGCTGATATCGGCGAAGGCCTCGTCGATGCTGTACACCTCCAGCGCCGGTACCATGCCCTCGATCACCGCCATTACCCGCTCGCTGATGTCTCCGTACAACGCATAATTGCTGCTGAACGCGACGATGCCGTGCTGGCGAAGCTTGTGCTTAATTTGGAAGTACGGCTCACCCATCTTCACGAAAGGCTTGGCATCGGCCGAGCGGGCGATCACGCAGCCGTCGTTGTTGGACAACACCACGATGGGCGTACGCAGCAGGTCTGGGCGAAACACTCGCTCGCAACTGGCGTAGAAGCTGTTGCAGTCGATCAAGGCGATGGCCGGCTCAGGCATGGCAGCGGTGCCGGCGTAGGCTGGCCGTGACCACGCCCCAGATAATCAACTCGTCACCCTCCATGATGAAGCGTGGGGCGAACGTGGGGTTCTCTGAGCGCAATACGATCAACTTGCCCTCCTTGTCCAGACGTTTGACAAAGGCATCCCCATTGATCGCGGCGATGACGATATCGCCACTGTTCGCCTGTAGCGCACGACTGACCACCAACACATCGCCATCGAAAATGCCGGCACCGATCATGCTCTCGCCATCGGCACGCACCAGGTAGGTATGCGGCGCATCTATTTCCAGCAACTCATCCAGGGAGAGCTTTTGCTCCAAGTGATCCTGCGCCGGGCTGGGAAAGCCAGCGGGAACACGAGAGGAAAAAAAGGGCAGCTCGGTATGGGAGCTTCCCACAGGGCCGAGAATCGTGGCGGTGGCCATGGAGGAATACCTAAAAAAATACTGTATGGACAAACAGTAGAACAATTGACAGCAGACCGGTCAATGCCATGCTGAAAGGAACGACAGATGGAGGCGGTTATGTGCGGACGCTTCGTCCAGTACCAAGGCCAGGCGGACTACCTGGCAGAGTTGAACGCCGAGCGGGGCGTTATCAGCGGCTATGACAACGTACCCATTACCCGCTACAACGTTGCCCCAAGCACCAAAGTGCACATGCTCTATGGCGACAGCCGCGGAATCCACTTAGGCGCTGTCAAGTGGGGCTGGGCCCCGCACTGGGCCAAGCCAGTGCCTGTCTCCAGCGATCAATGCCCGCGTCGAGACCGTGGCTACAGGCAAGTATTTCAGATCGATTTGGCCGCACCGCGCACTGGTCATGGCCGATGGCTGGTACGAATGGGTGAAAAACGAAGCAGATCCTAAGAAGAAGCTGCCCTACTTCATCAGGCTTAAAAGCGGTGCACCGATGTTCTTCGCTCACTGGGCCAGCACCCAAGCGATGACCATCAGGAAAGAGAAGACGACGGTTTAGTGATCATCACCTTAGTGATCATCACCCAGTCGAGTGCGGAGACATGCTAGCCCTCCATGACCGGCAACCGGTGGTTCTGGCCCCGGATGCAGCCTGATCCTGGATCTGCCCAGATTTAACCTCCGCGAAGGCTGAAGAGCTGGCGCAAAAGCACGGACTGAGCGCGACTGCCTTCGAATGGCACTCCGTCAGCAAAGCCGTTGCCAATGTTAAGTACGACTCGCCTGAGCTAATTCAGCCTCTCGGTGACCTTGAGCAATAAGCGAAGTGTTGCGCTGAGCTATTCAGAAAACTGGCGGATATCCAGCAGCACCCACACTTCATAACCTTTATTGCGCGCGGCTTTCTCAGCCTCCATCTGCGCTATCAGTGTGCTAATGGAACTGGAACGTTAGAGGTAAGCGACAGCGCATACGCTTTTACACAGTCTGAACCCGACAATCAGGGGGGTCTGAAACTAAAGACCATTCAGCTCCAGCTTATAGCCAACGCCATAAATTGAATGGATCAATTCCTGTCCTGGGGCAGCTTGCTCTAGCTTGCGCCGAAGGTTTTTTACGTGGCTGTCGACAGTCCGGTCGGTTACCACGCGGCGATCGTCGTACAGCCGATTCATCAACTGGTCACGCGAGAATACGCGTCCTGGGGAGCCGGCAAGATAATCCAACAGGCGGAACTCCACCGGAGTCAGGTCAAGATCAGTTCCGGAAAAGCTCGCTCGGTAAGTCTCGCGATCTAACTGTAAGTGACTGGGTGCTTGTGCCGGACGGCGGCGAAGGATGGCACGCACGCGCGCCATCACTTCACGGGGACTAAACGGCTTGCAGATGTAATCGTCTGCCCCCAGGTCCAGCCCAAGCAGGCGATCCACTTCCTCCACTCGTGCAGTAATGAGCATGATCGGCACTTCGCTGAAGGTGCGCAGTTCACGGCAAATCTGCAGGCCATCCATTCCTGGCAGCATGATGTCGAGCAGGATCAATTCCGGCTCGGCAGCACGTACTGCCGGAACCACGGCGAGGCCATCATCGAGGCAATCCACGTGATGCCCGGCCACTTGCAGATAGTCGCGCAGTAGCGCGGCCAATTTGGGTTCGTCCTCTACCACCATGATGCGCGCAGGGCGCAACGCGTCATTCGTCAGCATTAGACATGCTCCCGTGGCAAGCGCAGTTGCAGCAATAGCCCGCCCAGCGGAGACGGCTGTGCGTCGAGGCTGCCGCCGTGTGCTTCGGCTATGGTGCGGCAGATCGCCAGGCCCAGGCCGGAGCCACCACTGGCTCGCCGGCGCGACGCTTCACCACGGAAAAACCGCTCGAATAAGCGCGGTAAATCGGCCTCGGCAACCCCAGGCGCTGAGTCGAGCCAATCGAGCCTGACCTCTGCGGAGTCGCTGTATAAGTGAATGCATAGGCGTCCGCCGGACTCTGTATAGCGCAAGCTGTTCTCGAGCAAATTACTAAACAGCTGACGCAGGCGTCCGGCGTCTGCCAGCACCGATAGCGGTGTCGTCGGCAGCTGCAACTCCAGCGTCAGCCCTTTTTCCTGGCAGCGTTCAACAGCGCCAACCAGCGATTGCTGCAACACCTCCCGTATATCCAGGCTGCTTTTGCGATAGGACAGTGCGCCAACGTCAGCTAGGGACAGCTCATAGAGGTCGTCGACCAGCTTGTTTAATTGCGCGACCTCTTGCTGCAAAGAGTACAGAGAGTCGCCGTCCAGCTTGCGTACTCCATCTTCGAGCGCCTCCAGCTCGCCGCGCAACACCGCCAGAGGCGTACGCAGTTCGTGGGAAATATCCGCCATGAAGTCTCGGCGCATACGCTCGTTACGCTCCAGGGTATGGGCCAACTGATTGAAGTCGCGGGCCAATTGGCCAACCTCGTCAGCACTGGTCACTGTGACACGCTCAGCGTAAGCGCCACTGGCCAACCGATGAGTCGCAGCAGCTACTTGGCGGACCGGGGCCAGTAGCCGCTGCGAGGCCCATCCGGCAATTAACGCGGCCAGTAACAGGGCCAGCGTGCCAACACCCAGACTGGCCAGCAGCTGCTGTTTGAGTAGGCGCGCGCCACCTGCTTCAGTGACGTTCTGGAACGGCGCCATGGCCAGCCAGCCCACCGTCTTACCCTGCACCACTATGGGTAGGCGCGGATCTTTATCGCGCAACTCGACGAAGCCAATAACCTTCTGCTGATGTACGTCCAGCAGGGCAATGCGAAACACCGCGCCGGTCAAGTCAGAGACTGGCACCGTCCAATTGGTCTTGTTCGGATCCAGCCTGCTCTGGGGGTGTATCAGCTCTAACCAGTTCTTGCGTCCATCGCGTAGTTCATCCCAGCTGCCGTGCTCGATGTAGTAATCGCGCAGGTTCGGTAGCACGGTGCTCATGCGCTCTTCGGTCTGACCATTGATATAGCCGAGAAAGCCGCGCGCGAAACTCATCTTATCGGCGACGCCCATCGCCAGAATAACCAGCAAGGAAGTACCCAATAAGGCGAGGAACAGTTTGCGTGACAAGCTGAGTTTCATGGCAGGCCCGAGTGCAGAAATATGTACGTATTAAGGGCGAACGCCACGCAGGCTTCAACGTCAGGCGTGCAATCTCCATATTCCCTGCACATTTGCCCGGCAGGATGCACACCATAGAAAACCCGGCACAACCGGTTGGAGAACGTCTATGTCACGCATCAATTCCTGCACCTTGGCTACCTTGGCCGTCACCATCGGCCTGGTGTTAGCGGGCTGTTCACCCGAGCAAACGCCGCCGCAGAAGCAGCAGGCCGAGGTTGCCGTCATCTCTATGGCACCTCAGGCACAAACCCTGACCAGCGAACTGCCAGGCCGGACCAAGGCCTGGATGAGCGCGCAGATTCGCCCTCAGGTGAGCGGTATCGTTAAAGAGCGGTTATTCACCGAGGGCAGTGTGGTCAAGGCCGGAGAAGCGCTGTACAAGCTTGATCCTGCGCCGTATCAAGCCACTTACGCCCAGTCCAAGGCCAGTGCAGCCGAAGCCAAGGCTACACTCTCATCCGCTCGATTGAAGGCCAGTCGCTACAGCGAATTGGTGAAGATTGATGCGATCAGTCGCCAGGACAATGAAGACGCGCAGGCCAGCCTGCAAAGTGCCGATGCGGCCTACCAAGCCGCACAAGCCAGTGTCGCCAGCGCACGCATTGATCTCAACTACACCACCATCACCTCGCCCATTGCCGGGCGCATTGAAGCCTCCAGCGTCACCGCTGGCGCACTGGTAACGGCCAGTCAGGACAGCGTGCTGACCACCGTGCAGCAGATCGATTCCCTGTATGTCGACATCACCCAGTCCAGCGCCGAAGTGCTGCGCCTCAAGCGTGAGCTAGCTGCTGGTACCCTTGTTGGCGCCGATAAGGACGGTGTAAAGATCGATCTGCTACTGGAGGATGGTAGCCAGTATGCCCATGCCGGCCGCCTGCAATTCAGCGGGGCCAGTGTCTCCGAGAGCACCGGGAGCGTAACCCTGCGTGCCGTGGTGCCAAACCCAGACAGTCTGTTGCTGCCAGGCATGTATGTGCGTGCGGTGTTGACTGAAGCCATTGACCCACACGCATTGCTGGTTCCACAACGCGCCGTCACGCGCAGCCACAGCGGCGCAACCAGCGTACTGGTGGTGGTCGATGGCAAGGTCGAGCAACGCCTGATTAGCATCGATCGTAACGTCGGCAATCAATGGTGGGTCACCGCAGGTTTGGCCGCTGGTGACGAGGTGATCGTCGAGGGCGGGCAGAAAGTAAAGATTGGCGACACGGTCAACAGCGTCGCTGCCAAACAATCAGGTAGCCCGGCTGCCGTGGCGAGTAACTGAGGGCTGAACATGGCACATTTTTTTATCGACCGGCCGATCTTCGCGTGGGTCATCGCCATCGTCATTATGCTCGCCGGTGGCCTGTCCATCAGTCAGCTGCCGCTTGAGCAGTATCCGGATATCGCGCCGCCCAGCATCAATATTTCCGCCACCTACACGGGTGCTTCGGCCAAAACCATCGAGGACTCGGTCACCCAGGTGATTGAGCAGGAGATGAAGGGCATTGACGGCCTGGTGTACATGTCTGCGACGAGTAGTTCGGCCGGTAGCGCCAGTATTAGCCTCTCGTTTATTGCGGGTACAGACGCCGACGTTGCCCAGATGCAGGTGCAAAACAAACTGCAGCAAGCCGAGTCGCGCCTACCGCTGGCTGTGCAAAACCAAGGTATTACCGTGACCAAGGGCGGTAATGACTTTCTGATGATCATTTCCTTCACCTCGGATAATCCAACGATCAACAATATCGATATCAGCGACTTTCTTGATAGTCAGGTGCTTGACCAGCTGAGCCGTGTCGACGGTGTGGGCGAAGTGTCGTTGCTCGGTTCGCCCTATGCGATGCGTATCTGGCTCGACCCCGCTAAAATGCAGCAGTTCTCCCTCATGCCAAGCGATATCAGTAGCGCACTGCAAGCACAGAATACTGAAGTGTCTGCAGGCCAGTTGGGCGCGCTGCCTGCCGTCGCCGGACAGGAACTGAACGCCACCATTACGGCTCGCAGCAAGCTGCAATCGGTCGAGGAATTTCGTGACATAGTCCTCAAAACCGATAGCGACGGTTCGCTGGTGCTGCTCTCCGATGTGGCGCGGATCGAACTCGGTGCAGAAAGTTACGATGTAGTCGCCTCATACAACGGCCAACCCTCGGCCGCATTGGGCATCAAACTGGGCACTGATGCTAATGCGCTGAACACCGGCGATGCGGTGAAAGCCAAGCTCAGCGAGCTGCTGCCTAATTTCCCCGCGGAAATGCAGTTGCACACGAGCACCCCCTACGACACCACCCCTTTCGTAAAGCTGTCTATCGAGGAAGTGGTCAAGGCGCTGTTCGAGGCCACTGCACTGGTTGTGGTGATCATGTACCTGTTCCTGCAGAACTGGCGCGCGACGCTCATCCCCGCCATTACCGTACCCATCGTACTGCTTGGCACATTCGGTGTATTGGCGGTGTTTGGTTACTCGATCAATACCCTGAGCATGTTCGCCATGGTCTTGGCGATCGGTCTGCTGGTGGATGACGCCATCGTCGTGGTGGAGAACGTCGAACGGGTCATGAGCGAAAAGGGTTTGTCTGCCCTAGAAGCCACACGCCAATCGATGCGGGAAATCAGTGGTGCACTGATCGGTATCGCGCTGGTGCTCTCTGCTGTATTTATTCCGATGGCGTTTTTCAGTGGCTCCACTGGGATGATCTATCGGCAGTTTTCGGTGACTATCGTCAGCGCCATGTTGCTCTCCGTGCTGGTCGCCATGAGCCTCACCCCGGCACTCTGCGCCACGTTGCTTAAGCCAACGCATGGCACGCCAGCGCGACGCGGCTTCTTCGCGTGGTTTAACCGCAACTTTGAACGCGGCGCTAATGGCTACCAGCGCAACGTAGCCAGTGTGCTGCGCCACAAACCGAGGGCATTGGTGCTGTACGGGCTGATTCTGGCGGTGCTGGTGTTTGGCTATTCGCGTCTGCCCAGCTCGTTCCTGCCGAACGAGGACCAAGGGATACTGATGGCCATGATCCAGCTACCAGTAGGGGCGACGGATCAACGCACCAAGGCTGCCGCTCAGCAATTGGTTGACTATATGCGGGCTCAACCAGAAGTCGATTCGATGGTCAGTATTACCGGTGCAGGTGTGGGGGGCAACGCGCAGAACTCCGGTCGAGCCTTTATCAAGCTGAAGGACTGGAGCCAGCGCCTAGGCACTGAGCAAACCGCCGCCAGCCTGGCTCGGCGCGCCTCCATCGCACTGTCCGATCTGCGTGACGCCAGTATTTTTGTGATACTGCCGCCCGCCATTCGCGGCCTCGGCGACAGCTCAGGCTTTAGCCTACAACTCAAGGATGTCGGAGGTGTTGGCCATACTGCGCTGATCGATGCGCGCGACCAGTTCCTCGCCCTGGCAGCGCAAAGCACTAAGCTCGCTGGCGTGCGCACTACGGGCTTGGAAGATACCCCGGAGCTGCACGTCAGCATCGACGACCATAAAACCGGTGCCTATGGCCTGAGCACATCCGACATCAACAGCACCCTGGGCACGGCCTTGGGTGGCAGCTATATCAACGACTTCGTCTACAACGGCCGCGTAAAGAAAGTGTATGTGCAGGGCGATGCGTCTAGCCGCATGCAGTCCGATGACATCAATGCCTGGTACGTGCGCAACGACAACGGTGAAATGGTGCCGTTCAGTGCATTTACCCGCAGCGACTGGAGCTATGGCTCACCCTTGTTGCAGCGTTACAACGGCAGTTCTGCGGTGGCGCTGGTCGGTGATCCGGCAGGCGGAGTCAGCTCCGGCGAGGCCATGGCCGAGGTGGAAAGCTTGATTGCTCAACTACCGAGCGGTATCGGTTATGAGTGGTCCGGGCAGTCTTATCAGGAACGCCTCTCCGGCTCGCAAGCGCCGTTGCTCTATGCCATATCCGTGCTGTTCGTTTTCCTCTGTTTGGCGGCTTTGTATGAGAGCTGGTCGGTGCCCTTTTCGGTGATGCTGGTCGTGCCGCTCGGGGTCATTGGTGCGGTATTCAGTACCTGGCTTACAGGTTTGACCAATGACGTGTATTTCCAGGTGGGCCTGTTGACCACTGTGGGCTTGGCGGCGAAAAACGCGATTCTTATTGTCGAGTTTGCCAAGCATCTACAGGAGCAGGGTCAGGATCTGATCAGCGCCACACTAGAGGCCTGTCGTCAGCGCCTGCGTCCCATCTTGATGACGTCCTTGGCCTTTATGTTCGGCGTGTTGCCGTTGGCTCTGAGCAGAGGTGCGGGTGCCGGCGGGCGGCAATCTATCGGCACTGGTGTGCTCGGCGGCATGTTCACCGCCACCGTCTTGGGGATTTTCTTCGTGCCCTTGCTATTCGTTATGGTGCGCCGTCTGGCGAGCCGTGAACCGACCCCCTCTGTTGGCGGAGTTGAAGCATGATGAGTTTTCCGCGAATTCTGTTGATCTTGCCCGTATTGCTACTGGCAGGTTGCGTCAACTTGGCGCCTACCTATGAGCAACCACTGGCGCCGGTGCCCAGCCAGTGGTCCAGCACCAGCACTGGTCAAGCCAGCGTCGAAATCAGCTGGCAGCAGTTCTTTCTCGACCCACAACTGAAAAAAGTGATCGAACGCGCCCTGGTCAACAACCGTGACCTACGTGTGGCGGCGCTGAACGTCGACAAAGCTCAGGCGCAGTACCGGATTCAGCGAGCTGAGCTACTGCCAGCTGTGAGTGCCAGCGCAAGCGGCAGTCACAGCCGAACGCCATCCAGCCTCAGCAGCAGTGGCGTCGCCGGCACAAGCCACCAGTACAGCGTCGAGCTGGGCTTTAGCAGCTATGAGCTGGACCTGTTCAGCCGTGTGCGTAACCTCAGTGACGCAGCCTTGGAAGACTACCTGGCACTGGCGCAAACCCAGCGCAGCACCCAGATCAGCCTGGTCGCGGAGGTGGCTAATGCCTGGCTAACGGTTGCCGCGGATCGAGGTCTACTGCAGTTGGCCGAGGAAACCCTGAGCAGCCAACAGGCCAGCTATCAGCTGCAACAACGCAGCCATGAGCTGGGCAACACCTCAGGCTTGGCGCTGGCCCAAGCGCAGACGACGGTCGAAACGGCGCGTGGTGATGTGGCTAACTTTCGCAGCCAAGTGCAGGTGGATATCAATGCACTCAATCTGCTGGCCGGCGAAAGCCTGCCTGAGGCATTACTGCCAAAAGCGTTAGCCGATGACAGCGCACAACTGCTGAGTATTCCCAGTGGCTTGTCCTCCAATCTGCTGCTGCAACGCCCGGATGTGCTGGCCGCTGAGCACAGCTTGAAGGCTGCCAATTCTGATATCGGGGCTGCGCGTGCGGCGTTTTTCCCAAGCATCAGTCTCACGGCTATTGGGGGCACCAGTAGTACCGAACTCAGCTCGCTGTTCAAGGCCGGCAGTGGGGCTTGGAACTTCGCCCCGAGCATCAGCTTGCCAATTTTTAATGCCGGCAGTAACCGCGCCAATTTGGATGCCGCGAAAAGCGAGACCGCGATCCAGATTGCCACCTACGAGAAGAGTATTCAGACCGCTTTCCAGGAAGTGGCCGATGCGTTGGCAGTTCGCAGTACTCTGGCTGAACGACTGGATGCGCAGCAAGCGCTCACGGCGGCCACCGCCCAGAGCTACAAACTGGCCGATGCGCTTTACCGCAACGGCGCCAGCAGTTACCTGGATGCTCTCGACTCGCAGCGGGAGCTGTACACCGCACGACAAAACCTGATCGGCCTGCAACTCACCGAGCAAAGTAATCGCATCACCCTGTACAAGGTTCTAGGTGGCGGTGTTGGCGAGTAGCAGCCAACAATCACATGACCACACCACTACAGTGGTGAGGCACGTCAACTTGAGTGTATTCGGCGGTAGATGACTCAGTGAATACAGCCTTAAAGCTGCGTGCTCAAGGCTGTGGGACTAGGTCACGGCGTACCATTTAGTTTTGATGTCGCAGCCAGTGGCTGGATGTTTTTCAAAAGGTCGCCGTTGAGCGTGAACAAGCTTGGCCCTAAAGACACGATGGTCGGTCATCCTGAATGGCACCATTTTCAATGCCTCCACAATCCGTCGCACATCCTCCTCTTGCTCGGCGTCAACGAATTAAGCACTGCAGGCTTAACGGAATGACCATGGCTCGCCTAGATAAGGATAACCATGGCCTTCTCGCCCTAATGACTGAACTCGACGGCATGCTCCCATCAGCGTCAAACAATGCAGCAGGCCGTGAGAAGTCAATTAGGTAGCACGAACCGGTAGCTGTATATCAACCCCTGATTGGGCCTCAAGCTCCTCCTGGTGCAAGGCCTTGACCAAGCAATAGCAGATCAGGATCAGCACCAGAGAGAATGGCAAGGCGGCGGCGATAGTGGCAGCCTGAAGCCCTTGTAGCCCGCCAGCCAACAACAGCACTCCAGCCAAGGCACCGAGGCCCAGGCCCCAAATAATGCGGAAGCGTTGCGGCGGGTTCTGGTCGCCCATCGACAGAATCGTACAGATCACCAAGGTGGCCGAGTCGGCTGAAGTGACGAACCAGCTAACGATCATAAGTGTCGCCAGACCCGCCATACCCATGGTTGCCCATGGCACATTCAACCCTTCGATGGTTTTGTACAACACCATGGTCAGGTCGTTATTGGCTACCGTACTAAGATCGACAGCACCGGACAGCTGCAAGAACACCCCTGTGCCGCCCATGATGACGATCCACAGGAAAGCGCCCAAGGTAGCGGCAAGCATGCCACCCAGTACCACTTGGCGCACGGTGCGACCACGGGAAATACGGGCGATGAACATGCCGACGAAAGGACCCCAGGAAAGCCACCAGCCCCAGTAGAAAATGGTCCACCAGCCCTGCCATTGACGCTCGGGGTTGGAGTCAGTCCACATGCCCATCGGAATGAAGTTCGCCACGTAGTCACCGACGCTGGTGGCATACAGACCCAGCAGGAACACAGTCGGGCCGGCCAATAGCAAGAACAGGAACAGAATACCGCTGAGGCGAATATTCCACTCGCTCAACCAGAGGATTCCCTTACGCACGCCAGACACTGCCGATAGCGTGGCAACCACCGCTGTCGCCGAAATCAGGATCAACTGATTGGTTGTCGATATCTCAATACCGAACATGTAATTCAAGCCAGCATTCATTTGCGACACGCCCAAACCGAGGGTGGTGGCAGTACCAAACAGCGTGCTGAAAATCGCCAGAAGATCCACTGCATGGCCGATTGGGCCATAAATACGCTTACCAAACAGCGGGTAAAGCGCCGAGCGAATTGTCAGGGGCAAGCCGCGACGATAGGCAAAGTAGGCCAGGATCAGACCGACAATGATGTAAATGCTCCAGCCGTGCAGCCCCCAGTGGAACATGGTGATACGCAGGGCGATTTGCGCCGCCTCTGGCGTATTAGCCGCTACCCCGGCCATCTCCATAAAAGGGTTGCCCTGCATATGCATCACCGGTTCGGCAATGCTCCAGAACAGCAAACCGGTACCCACTGCGGCACTGAACAGCATGGCGAACCAAGAGAAGTTGCTAAATTCAGGGCGTTCATCATCGTGCCCAAGACGCAGATTGCCGAACCGGCTGAGCCCAACCCAAAGGGTGAAGAACAATACGCCGCTGACAACCGCTACGTAATACCAACCCAGAGAACTCTCGATCCACTGTTTCATGCCAGTGAATAGGCTATTGGCGAGCTCACTGAACAACACAGTGAACAGCACAAATCCCACCACCATAAGCAACGATGAGATGGCCATTGTCGGGTTTACGCCTGCGAACAGACGATGAGGGGCTTGCATGGGATGTTCGCTCACAGGCGCGTCTCCTCCTTGTTTTTATAGTGGACACACAAAGTAGTGCTCATCGCGAATGCCGGGCGCCCTGCCTCTGCTGGTACCTAGTCCGCCTGAAAGGGCCTCAACCTAGGGATACAACCGCTCGTGAACAACCTGAAATGAGCAGCAGCCTCGCTTGTATTACGGTATACCATGAACGCAATTAGTTAAGCAAAGACCACTAGTCGACAACTTATTAAAAATCCCACAAGCCTAGAGCTACAGGCCTTTACGCCGAAAAACAGCACGCGTTAAAAGCTTGACTTGCACGATACGTATTATGGTATACCATGATACCGAGAAGCGCGATGCGCCTGATTCTGTCTCAGTTACCTAGGAGAGCCTCATGAGTTTTGAAATTCGTAAGATCGTCAGCTATGTAGAAGAAACCCTTATCGAGGGTGGCAAAGCAACCGATAAGCCGGTGACCATGGTCGGTCTGGCCGTGGTAATGAAGAACCCTTGGGCAGGCCGTGGGTTTGTCGAAGACATCCGCTCGGAACTCAACCCTCACGCTTCCGAGCTGGGCGAGCTGATGGTTAAGCGCCTGGCCGACGCCATTGGTGGCGCAGATAAGATCGAAGCCTATGGCAAGGCCGCAGTGGTCGGTGCTGATGGCGAGATCGAACACGCCTCCGCCGTGATCCACAACCTGCGCTTCGGCAACCACTACCGCCAGGCGGTACAAGCCAAGAGCTACCTGAGCTTCACCAACAAGCGCGGCGGCCCGGGCACCTCCATCCAGATCCCGATGATGCACAAGGATGACGAAGGCGCACGCTCGCACTACGTCACCCTGGAAATGCAAATCGAAGACGCCCCGCGCGCCGACGAAATTGTTGTCGTACTGGGTGCCGCTAACGGTGGCCGCCTGCATCCACGGATTGGTAACCGTTATATCGACCTGGAAGAGCTCGCTGCAGAGCAGGCTCAGTAATCCCCGGTCAGTGCAGGAGCAAGCCATGATGTTACTCACCGCTGAACGCACCCCTGCCGGCACCAGTTACATGGCGACCGGCCAGGGCCAGCCCGTGGTCCTGATCCACGGCGTCGGCCTAAACAAAGAGATGTGGGGCGGACAGATCGTCGGTCTTGCGCCGCACTACCGGGTCATCGCCTATGACATGCTCGGCCATGGCGCCAGCCCGCGCCCGGCAACAGGCACGAACTTGCTCGGCTATGCCGAGCAGTTACGTGAACTGCTTGAGCACCTGCAGTTGCCACAGGCCACCATCATCGGTTTTTCGATGGGCGGCCTGATCGCGCGCGCCTTCGCCCTGCATTACCCGCAGCACACCTTGGGCCTGGTGATACTCAACAGTGTATTCAACCGCAGCCCGGAGCAACGTGCAGCGGTTATCGAGCGCACGCGCCAGGTCGCCCAGTACGGTCCTAATGCGAACGCCGAAGCTGCGTTAACGCGCTGGTTCAGCCGCGAATATCAGGCTGCCAACCCGGCGCAAATCGCCGCGCTCCGCCAGACCATGGCGAGCAACGACCCCGAAGGGTACCTGACCACCTACGAGCTGTTCGCCACCCAGGATATGTACCTAGTGGATCAGCTCAGCAACATCCACGTGCCGACTTTGATCAGCACCGGCGAGCTGGACCCCGGCTCGACCCCGCAAATGGCCCAAGAGCTGGCCGAACACATTCCCGGTGCGCAGGTTGCCGTGCTCAGCGAGCAACGGCATATGATGCCGGTGGAGTCACCACGCTTGGTCAATCAGGTGTTACTGGACTTCCTCAACCGCGCCCAGACCTCACAAAAAACAGCAGAGGGGACCGTTGCATGACACTCACCCGCTTTCAAATGTGCATCGACGGCCAATGGGTCGATGCCCTGTCCGGCAACACCTTCCAAAGCATCAACCCAGCCCTCGCCGAACCCTGGGCGGAGTTACCTGATGCGGACGAAGCAGACGTCGAGCGCGCGGTGCAGTCTGCCCAGAAGGCTTTTGAAAGCCCGGCCTGGCGAGACCTGACTGCCACTGCCCGCGGCAAACTGCTGCGTCGCCTCGGCGACCTGATCGCTGAGAACAAGGAACAACTGGCCCAGCTGGAGAGCCGTGACAATGGCAAGCTGATCCGCGAAACCCGCGGCCAAGTCAGCTACCTGCCGGAATTTTTCTATTACACCGCAGGCCTGGCCGACAAGCTTGAGGGCGGCACGCTGCCGCTGGATAAGACCGACATGTTCGGCTACACGATTCACGAGCCGCTCGGTGTGGTGGCCGCGATCATTCCTTGGAACAGCCCGCTTTACCTGACCGCCATCAAGCTGGCACCGGCCCTGGCAGCGGGTAACTGCATGGTTATCAAGCCCTCCGAACACGCCTCTGCAACCTTGCTGGAGCTGGCGCGCCTGGCTCTGCAAGCCGGCATTCCGCCGGGCGTGGTCAACGTGATCACCGGTTACGGTGCCAGCACCGGCGCAGCCCTGACTCGTCACCCATTAGTACGCAAAATCGCCTTTACCGGCGGCGCCGCTACGGCCCGTCATGTGGTGCGCAGCAGCGCGGAAAACTTCGCCAAACTGTCGCTTGAGTTGGGCGGCAAGTCGCCGAACATTATCTTCGCTGACGCCGACCTAGACAGCGCGGTCAACGGCGCAGTCGCCGGCATTTATGCTGCGTCCGGGCAAAGCTGTGTGTCTGGCTCACGCTTGCTGGTGCAAGACGAGATTTACGATGAGTTCGTCGAGCGTTTGATCGCTCGCGCTCAACGCATCCGCATTGGCAACCCGCAGGATGACAGCAGTGAGATGGGCCCCATGGCCACCGCGCAACAACTGGCGGTCGTTGAAGGTCTGGTCGCCGACGCCCTGGCCGAAGGCGCCACACTGCGCTTAGGCGGCAAGCGTGCAACCATCGATGGCAAGGGCTGGTACTACGAGCCGACGCTGTTCGAGTGCGACAGCAACTCGATGAAGATCATGCAGGAAGAAGTCTTCGGGCCGGTGGCCTCAGTGATCCGCTTCAAAGACGAAGCCGAAGCCCTGGCCATGGCCAATGACTCGCAGTTTGGACTGGCCGCCGGCATCTGGACACGTGACTTGGGCCGCGCCCACCGTCTGGCTCGCGACGTGCGCTCGGGCATCATTTGGGTCAACACCTACCGCGCGGTTTCTGCCATGGCACCGATCGGCGGTTTCAAGAACAGCGGCTACGGTCGTGAGAGCGGTATCGATTCGGTACTGGCCTACACCGAGCAGAAAACGGTGTGGATCAACCTCTCGCAGGCTCCGATGGCTGACCCGTTTGTCATGCGCTAGTCGCACAACGCCCGTATTCAGAGGACACACTGATGATCGAACCAGGTATTTATAAAGAGGTAATGGGCTCGTTCCCCTCCGGTGTCACGGTAGTCACCTGCCTCGACGAAGCGGGCGATATCGTTGGCATTACGGCCAGCGCCTTTAGCGCCTTGTCGATTGAGCCGGCCTTGGTGCTGTTTTGCCCCAACTACGCTTCAGACTCCTACCCAATACTCTGCGCCAGTAAGAAATTCGCCATCCACTTGCTGTCTGCCGACCAGAAAGCGGAAGCCTATGCGTTTGCCGGCAAGGGTAAAGACAAGGCCAAGGGCATCGAGTGGCAGCTCAGCGCGCTGGGTAACCCGCTGCTGAACAAGGCCACCGCGATCATTGAGTGCGAACTGTGGCGCGAGTATGACGGTGGTGATCACGCCATCATCGTGGGGGCGGTGCAGAACCTGATTATTCCGGAGGCTGATGTCACGCCGATGGTCTACCACCGCGGCAAGCTAGGCGCCCTGCCCACCATAGCTTAAGCACCATTGTCGTAACGTTATTTTGGGGCCGCCTGCCGCTTATGCTGGTGGCGGCCCTTTTTTTATTTTCGGAGCTCACATGACCCCTGCAGCCGCCACGCTATTCCGTCAACAGGCCTTTATTAACGGCCAATGGTGCGACG
Organism: uncultured Pseudomonas sp.; assembly: GCF_943846705.1. Lineage (NCBI taxonomy): Bacteria > Pseudomonadati > Pseudomonadota > Gammaproteobacteria > Pseudomonadales > Pseudomonadaceae > Pseudomonas > uncultured Pseudomonas sp. The sequence goes on from NZ_OX044366.1 coordinate 3,585,385, forward strand.
CTGAAGACGCCAGCACCCAGGAAATCTTCAACCCAGCCAATGGCGCTGCCATCGGCCAGGTGCCAAATATGGGTGCAGTGGAAACCCAACGGACCATTGCCGCCGCTAACGCCGCATGGCCAGCATGGCGCGCGCGCACAGCGAAGGATCGCAGTACGATCCTCAAACGCTGGCACGCCCTTATGCTGGAAAATGCCGACGCGCTGGCTGAGCTCCTGACCCTCGAGCAAGGCAAGCCACTGGCCGAGGCCAAAGGCGAGATCCTCTACGCGGCGAGCTTTATCGAATGGTTCGCTGAAGAAGCCAAGCGTATTTACGGCGACACCATCCCGAGCCACAAGGGCGACGCGCGAATAGTGGTCAGCAAAGAGCCGATCGGCGTGGTGGCAGCCATTACACCCTGGAACTTCCCGGCCGCGATGATCACCCGCAAGGCCGGCCCAGCGCTGGCCGCGGGCTGTCCGTGCATCGTCAAACCGGCACCCGAAACACCCTTCTCGGCACTGGCTATGGCGGCGTTAGCCGAACAGGCAGGCATCCCCGCAGGGATTTTCAATGTCATTACCGGTGACGCGGTTGCCATCGGCGGTGAACTGACCGCCAGTACCGAGGTGCGTAAGCTGTCATTCACCGGCTCCACGCCCATCGGCAAACTGTTGATGGCCCAGTGCGCCAACACCCTGAAGAAGGTCTCCCTAGAGCTAGGCGGTAACGCCCCGTTTATCGTATTTGACGACGCTGATCTGGAGCGCGCGATCGAAGGGGCGCTGATCGCTAAGTACCGTAACGCCGGGCAGACCTGCGTTTGCGTCAACCGTTTTCTGGTGCAGGACGGCATCTACGAGGCTTTTGTCAGCCGCCTGGCAGAGCGCGTTGGTGAATTCACCGTCGGCGACGGCTTCGCGGCCAACGTGAACCAGGGCCCATTGATCAACGAACGCGCGGTGGCCAAGGTCGAAGACCATGTACAAGACGCCCTCAGCAAAGGCGCCCGCTTACTCTGTGGCGGCGAACGCCATGCACTCGGCCATGGTTTCTTCCAGCCCACCGTGCTCGCCGACGTCTCACTGAGCATGAAAGTCGCCCGCGAAGAGACCTTCGGCCCGCTGGCCGCCGTGTTCCGCTTTAGCAGTGAAGCCGAAGCCGTGCAGCTGGCCAACGATACTGAATATGGCCTGGCCGCTTACTGCTATACCCGCGACTTGGGCCGCGCCTGGCGCATGAGTGAGGCGCTGGAATATGGCATGGTCGGCATCAACGAAGGGTTGATCTCCACCGAAGTCGCGCCCTTCGGCGGCATTAAGTCCTCGGGCCTCGGCCGCGAAGGCTCCAAGTACGGTATCGAGGATTACCTCGAAATCAAATACACCCTGATGGGCGGCCTCTAACCTGCACTATCGAAGGAGAACAACATGAGTAATGACAAGTACGAAAAAGGCTTGGCGATCCGCACTCAAGTGCTGGGCGAGGCTTACGTCAACAAGTCGATCGAGAATGCCGACGACTTCAATCGCCCCCTGCAGGAACTGGTCACCGAATACTGCTGGGGCCACGTCTGGGGCCGTGAGGGTTTGTCGCTGGCGGAACGCAGCATGATAAACTTAGCGATGATTTCGGCCCTGAACCGGCCCCATGAACTGAAGCTGCATATTCGCGGTGCTTTGCGTAACGGCCTCAGCCGTGAACAGATCCGCGAAATCCTGCTTCAAGTCGGTATTTATTGTGGCGTGCCTGCGGCCGTGGACAGTTTTCGCATTGCCCGTGAAGCCTTCGCGGAAGCCGATGCCGAAAGCCAACCCTAGTCGTAGGCGGCGCACAGCGAGCTAGGCACTCTGGATCCGTTGATCGGGGTGCTTTTTTGCTTTTTCTTCGGATAACCACTTAGAGCGGACCCCATGAAACGCCTGCCCCTCGACGATAGCTTTAAGGTCAATCGCAACCCCATTACCCTGCGCGAAATTGTGCTGGATAAACTGCGCAGCGCCATCATGAATTTCCAGTTGCTGCCCGGTGACCGCTTGGTTGAGCGCGACCTCTGCGATCGCCTAGGGGTTAGCCGCACCTCGGTACGCGAAGCCCTACGCCATTTGGAGTCCGAAGGGCTGGTGGAGTTTGCCGACGCCAGAGGTCCGCGCGTGGCCATCATCACCCTAGAAGACGCCTGCGATATCTATGAGCTGCGCTGCGTACTCGAAGGACTAATCGTGCAACTATTCACCCTCAACGCCAAGGCCAAGGACATTCGGGCCCTTGAGCGTGCCCTTGAAGAAAACCGCCGAGTGCTTGAAGAAGGTGAATTGCATCAAGTGCTCGACTCGGTACAGGGTTTCTACGACGTGCTGCTGGAAGGCTCCGGTAACCACATCGCCGCCACCCAACTGCGTCAGTTGCAGGCGCGCATCAGCTACCTGCGTGCAACCTCGGTGTCTCAAGCCAATCGCCGTGGCCACAGCAACCAGGAAATGGAGCGCATGGTCGAGGCGATCAAGAGCGGCGACCACCTCGCTGCACATCAGGCCTCGGTCGACCATGTCCGTGCAGCCGCCAAGGTGGCCTTGGACTATCTTAAATCCAAGCAAGGTGAGACCGGCAACGCACGCGAAATCGCTATGCCGATCGCCCTCAACGAGCCTCGCATAGGACGCTAAAACCATGACCAGCCCGCGCTTCTGCCCCAACTGCGGTGCCGACCGCCTCTGCCTTGAGATACCACCGGGCGATACGCACCAACGCCTGGTGTGCGCGGGCTGTCAGTACATCCACTACGAAAACCCGAAGATCATCGCCGGCTGCATCATCGAGCAGGACGGCAAATACTTGCTCTGCCAGCGCGGTATCCCTCCCCGCGCCGGCACCTGGACCCTGCCAGCCGGCTTTATGGAAAAAGGGGAAACCACCGAGCAAGCGGCCCTGCGCGAAGTCTGGGAAGAAAGTGGGGTGCGCGCGGATATCGTCTCGCCCTACTCGGTCTTCAGCGTGCCAAAGATTAGCGAGGTGTACATCATCTTTCGCGCAGTGGCGCTGGAGGTGACCGGACAGTTCGGCCCGGAGACCAGCGACTACCGCTTCTTCGCCCCTGAAGACATCCCGTGGGAGAGCATCTACTACCCGGCCATCCGGCAGATTCTCGAACGCTATATTGAGGAGCGGCAGGCCGGCGTCTACGGCATTTATATCGGCAACGATGATAGCGGCAAGGTGCATTTTATCCGCTGAAGACCGCTCCACCGCCTCGCCCTATAGCCTCAGGGGGCGCACCCTTCGACTATTATCACCTCGGCGCACGCTGCGCCTTGGCGGTGGCCACAGGCCTGCTGATACTCCGGCGAGTGATAACACGCCAAGGCCTGCTCATAGGAATCAAATTCGATCACTACGTTGCGCGGTGGTGTCGGCCGACCTTCCAAGGCCTCTGCGCGACCACCACGGGCGAGGAAGCGGCCGCCATACTTGATGAACGCTGCAGGCGCCCGCTGGGTGTATTCGCTGTACTGCTCGGGATCGGTGACCTCGACATGTGCAATCCAATAGGCCTTCATTGCGCGCTCCGTAATTCGTCAACAATACGTATTATGGTATACCATAAAGTCTACTAATCCACCGTCACCTATCGCAAACCGTGAGAGCCTTGGCATGCCATTCAACAGCATTGATGAAATCATTGAAGACTTCCGCCAGGGCAAGATGGTCCTGCTGGTTGATGACGAAGACCGTGAAAATGAGGGCGATCTGCTCTTAGCGGCAGAAGCCTGCACACCGGCGGCGATCAACTTTATGGCCCGTGAAGCACGCGGCCTGATCTGCCTGACCTTGACCGACGAGCACTGCCAGCGCCTCGGCCTGGAGCAGATGGTGCCGAGCAACGGCAGCGCCTTTTCCACCGCTTTTACCATTTCCATCGAAGCCGCCACCGGCGTGACCACCGGCATCTCCGCAGCCGACCGTGCGCGTACGGTACTGGCCGCCGTGGCCGCCGATGTCAAACCTGAAGACCTGGTCCAGCCCGGGCATATCTTTCCACTGCGCGCCCGCGACGGTGGTGTGCTCAACCGCGCCGGCCACACCGAAGCGGGTTGCGACCTGGCGCGCTTGGCCGGTTTCAGCCCGGCCGCGGTGATTGTTGAGGTGATGAACGAAGACGGCAGCATGGCCCGCCGCCCGGACCTGGAAAAATTTGCCGCCCAACACGGCATCAAAATCGGCACCATCGCCGATTTGATCCACTATCGCCTGAGCACCGAACACACCGTGACCCGTATCGGTGAGCGTGAACTGCCGACCGTGCACGGCGAGTTCCGCCTGATCACCTATGAAGATCGCATCGAAGGCGGCGTGCACATGGCCATGGTGATGGGTGAGATCAACCGCGACGAGCCGACATTGGTCCGCGTGCATGTGATTGATCCGCTGCGCGATCTGGTCGGCGCCGAGTACACCGGCCCGCAGAACTGGACGCTCTGGGCTGCACTGCAGAAGGTCGCAGAAGAAGGCCGCGGCGTGGTGGTGGTGCTGGCCAACAACGAGTCGTCACAAGCCCTGCTGGAGCGGGTGCCACAGCTGACTCAGCCACGCCAGCAATTTAGCCGCTCGCAGTCGCGTATTTATTCCGAAGTGGGTACCGGCGCGCAGATTCTCCAGGACATTGGTGTCGGTAAACTGCGCCACCTTGGCGCCCCACTGAAATACGCCGGCCTTACTGGCTACGACTTGGAAGTCGTGGAAACCCTCAGCTTCGGCGAATAAACCCAAGCAGCGGGAGGACCTCCTCCCGCCTCCACGTTGTTAGCCCTACCTCCCCCGCCTACGCCCCTAGCTCTACCATCACAGCTCCCCCGGCAGACAAACCAACGCATGCCCTTAGCGTGCGTACCAACGACCACCAGTCAACTCACCCCACATACGATGACTCCATAGTCAGGTAAGGCTTGCAGATATTTTGGAATACCATAATATGATATTCCGTAGACCGATGAATTTGCCAAGTGCGCCCGACAGGGACAGCACCAATAACAGCCCTTGGCACGGTCGCCTTTAAAGGCTCCGATGGACCTACTGCTCCCGATAGGCGGGCGTCAACAGCCCGCTCAAAACACAAGAAATGAGGGCGTGAAAATGGTGTTGAATAAAAGTGCAAAAGCGTTAGTAGCCGCAGGCTTTATAATGCTCGGTGGTAACACCGCTGTCGCCGCAGACAGCATGAACTTCGTCAGCTGGGGTGGTAGCACCCAAGACGCACAGAAGCAGGCCTGGGCTGAACCCTTCAGCGAAGCCAGCGGCATCCGCGTAGTACAGGACGGGCCAACTGACTACGGCAAGCTCAAGGCCATGGTCGAAAGCGGCAACGTGCAATGGGACGTGGTCGACGTAGAGGCTGACTTCGCCCTGCGCGCAGCCAGCGAAGGCTTGCTCGAACCCCTGGACTTCAGCGTGATCCAGCGCGAAACCATTGACCCGCGCTTCGTCTCCGACCACGGCGTCGGTTCCTTCTACTTCTCCTTCGTGCTGGGCTACAACCAGGGCAAGGTCGGTGGCAATACGCCGCAAGACTGGACCGCGCTGTTCGACACCAGTACCTACCCTGGCAAGCGCGCGCTGTACAAGTGGGCCAGCCCTGGCGTACTGGAACTGGCCTTGCTCGCCGACGGCGTAGCAGCCGACAAGCTCTACCCACTGGACCTCGCACGCGCCTTCAAGAAACTCGACACCATCAAACAAGACATCGTCTGGTGGGGCGGCGGCGCACAGTCGCAGCAGTTGTTGGCCTCCGGTGAGGCCAGCCTCGGTCAGTTCTGGAATGGCCGCATTTATGCACTGCAGCAGGATGGCGCTCCGGTTGGGGTAAGTTGGAAGCAGAACCTGGTCATGGCCGATTTCCTGGTCATCCCCAAGGGCGCGAAGAACAAGGACGCGGCGATGAAATTCCTGGCCAACGCCAGCAGCGCCAAAGGCCAAGCCGACTTCGCCAACCTCACCGCCTATGCCCCGGTCAACGTCGGCAGCGTCGAAATGCTGAACGCCGACCTGGCCCCAAACCTGCCGACCGCCCACGTCAAAGATCAGGTCAACCTCGACTACGCCTACTGGGCCAAGAACGGTGAGGCCATCTCCGCTCAGTGGAACGAATGGTTGCTGAAATAAGATGACTACAGCCCAGTCCCCTCAGTCGTCCAAAGTTGCCGCCGGCGCCTCGCGTGCCGCCGGCATGACGAGCAGTTCGAATACGCAACGCTGGAAAGGGTTCCCAAACCTGCTGCCGGCGCTACTGTTCCTCGGCCTGTTCTTCCTCGCACCGCTGATCGCCCTGCTATTACGCGGCTTCATTGAGCCCAGCCTGGGACTGGGCAACTACGAACAATTATTCGCCAATTCGGCGTACACCCGGGTATTGATCAATACCTTCTCGGTGGCCGGCCTGGTAACCCTGATCAGCCTGTTGCTGGGGTTCCCCCTGGCGTGGGCAATCACCCTGGTGCCGCGCGGTTGGGGGCGCTGGCTGCTAAACATCGTACTGCTGTCGATGTGGACCAGCCTCCTAGCGCGCACTTACTCCTGGCTGGTTTTGCTGCAGGCCTCCGGGGTCATCAACAAGACCCTGATGGCGATGGGCATCATCGATCAGCCACTGGAGATGGTGCACAACCTCACGGGCGTAGTGATCGGCATGAGTTACATCATGATTCCGTTCATCGTCCTGCCGCTGCAAGCCACCATGCAGGCGATTGATCCCATGGTCTTGCAGGCCGGTGCCATTTGTGGCGCGAGCCCTTGGCGCAACTTCTTTCGGGTGTTCCTGCCGCTCTGTCGCCCCGGCTTGTTCTCTGGCGGACTGATGGTCTTCGTCATGTCTCTCGGCTATTACGTGACCCCGGCCCTGCTCGGTGGCGCGCAAAACATGATGCTGCCGGAATTCATCATTCAGCAGGTGCAGTCCTTCCTCAACTGGGGTATCGCCAGCGCGGCGGCCGCGTTGTTGATCGGCATCACCCTGGTGCTGTTCTACTTCTACCTTAAGCTCCAGCCGGAATCTCCGGTTGGCGCCAGCAATGGGAGGTAATCGAGCATGTTGCTGACACCCAATGCCATGGGCCCGCGTTTGCGCATCGGCCTGTACCTGACCACCGGCTTGATCGCCCTGTTCCTGCTGCTGCCGATCGTGTTCATCGTGCTGCTGTCGTTCGGTTCCTCGCAGTGGCTGGTGTTCCCGCCGCCGGGCTGGACGCTGAAATGGTACGAGCAATTCTTCTCCAATCCGGAGTGGATGGCCTCGGTGCTGACCAGTTTCAAGGTCGCCGTACTAACCACCATTTGCGCCGTGGCTCTCGGTCTGCCGACCGCTTTTGCCCTAGTACGCGGGCGTTTCCCGGGCCGCGAGTTGCTCTACGGCCTGTTCACCCTACCGATGATCGTGCCCCTGGTGATCATCGCAGTGGCGGTGTACGCGTTGTTTCTCAAGCTGGGCTACACCGGCACGCTGTTTTCCTTCGTGGTCAGCCACGTCATCGTCGCGCTGCCGTTTACCATCATCTCGATCATCAACTCGCTGAAGCTGTTCGATCAATCGATTGAGGATGCAGCGGTAATCTGCGGCGCCTCGCGCATGCAGGCGGTGTACAAGGTGACCTTTCCGGCAATCCGTCCCGGCATGGTCGCCGGTGCGCTGTTCGCCTTCCTGGTGTCATGGGATGAGGTGGTGCTCAGCGTGATGATGGCCAGCCCGACCCTGCAGACCCTGCCGGTGAAAATGTGGACCACCCTACGCCAGGATCTGACCCCGGTGATCGCCGTCGCCTCGACGCTGCTGATCGGCCTGTCCATCCTAATAATGGTGATCGCCGCTGCCCTGCGCCGGCGCAATGAAGTCAGCGCCTGAGCGCCAAGGAGAACAACATGAGCGCAGTACTCAAAGATTCCGCCCACGCCAATCAACAATCCTTGGTCAGCCTACGCAACCTGAACAAGTACTACGGCGACTTCGCCGCGGTAGACAACATCTCTCTGGAGATTAAGGAAGGTGAATTCCTCACCTTCCTCGGTTCCAGCGGCTCTGGCAAAAGCACCACCCTGTCGATGCTCGCCGGCTTCGAAACGCCGACCTCTGGTGAAATCCAGGTCGAAGGCAAGTCGCTGATCAAAGTACCGCCGCACAAGCGCGACATTGGCATGGTGTTCCAGCGTTACTCGCTGTTCCCGCACCTGAGCGTACGCGACAACATCGCCTTCCCTCTGACCCTGCGCAAACTACCGGTCGCCGAACGTGAGCGCCAAGTCGACGCCATGCTCAAGCTGGTGCAACTGGATGACTTCGCCCATCGCCGTCCGGCTCAGCTTTCCGGCGGCCAGCAGCAACGTGTGGCGATTGCCCGCGCGCTGGTCTATGAGCCACGCATACTGCTAATGGACGAACCGCTTGGCGCCCTCGACAAGAAACTGCGCGAGGAACTGCAGGACGAACTGCGCCACCTGCACCGGCGCCTCGGCATCACCATCGTCTACGTGACCCACGACCAAGAAGAAGCCATGCGCCTGTCGCAGCGCATCGCCATCTTCAGTCACGGCAAGATCGTCGGCCTGGGCAGCGGTTATGACCTCTACCAGAACCCACCGAATGCCTTCGTCGCCTCCTTCCTGGGTAACTCCAACTTTCTTAAGGTCAAAGCGCAAAGCAATGTGAGCGCGCAATTTGCTAGCCAGTCTGTGGCCATCCGCCCCACCGCAGGCGTGCAAGCGGCTCAAGAACTGCTGCTGATGGTACGCCCGGAAAAAGCCCAGGCCCTGACCCTTTCTCAGGCGAGCAGTGAACCGCTGGCGAGCGGCTGGAACGAGATCAGCGCGACCGTCAACGAAGTGGTCTTCCTCGGTGAAAGCCTGACGTACAACGTAATCACGCCTTGCGGCACAGCACTCATCGTCAAAGCCCTGTCCGGCAACCTGCAGCCACTGCACGCCGGCACAGAAGTTCGCGTGCGCTGGGCAGCGGCGGATGCCTGCGTCTACAGCGAGTGGGACGAAAGCGACCTAAGCAAGACCGCTGGCGCCCACTAAAGCCTTAACGTATCAACAACAACCCCTTGCTCTTCGCTGTGAAGACCAGGGGGTTTTGTTTTATTACGCGCCGGATTAACCGACGCAATATCACTCGCAGCCCCACTTAAACAAACGCCCTGAGTCCACTGCGGCTATTGACCAGTATTCGTCCGCTAAAAAGCTCTTGCATCATTAATATTACGGTATACCATCAGACATAGCCTCGCCGTCATCCATGCCGGCAGCCCTTCTCTCGTTCCACAGTGCTGCCGGGTGCAGCCATGCTCTGCAGAGGTGTTCCAGATGATCGATGCAAATGCCTATAAACAAGTCATGGGCTCTTTTCCCTCTGGCGTGACCGTGATCACCACCCTGGACGACAACGGTGACATCGTCGGCATGACGGCCAGCGCGTTCAGCTCTTTATCGATGGATCCGCCGCTGGTGCTGTTCTGCCCCAATTACAACTCTGACTCCTACCCGGCGCTAATCAAGAGCAAGCGTTTCGCCATTCACTTTCTCTCGGCCGAGCAGCAAAGCGAAGCCTATGCCTTCGCCCGCAAGGGCAGCGACAAGGCGCAAGGCATCGAGTGGAGCCTCAGCGAGCTGGGTAACCCGGTGCTGCGCAATGCCACGGCAATCATCGAGTGCGAGCTGTGGCGTGAATATGAAGGCGGCGACCATGCCATCCTCGTAGGTGCGGTAAAGAACCTGATCGTGCCGGAGCAGGAAGTAATTCCGATGATCTATTGCCGCGGCAAAATGGGCGCCCTGCAAGCCTTCGCTTAAAGCCCCACCACTCATCCGCCGCCTTGCGCGGCGGATGAGCAACCCCCTCGCAATACGCGCGCAGCAGCGCTGAGCTATTCCGATCCCTCGATCCATTGCGCAGCCACGCAGCAGCGTGCTTACACGCGCCTGCAGTAGCATCTCTGCCCGCACAGCTTTGCATTGGCCTGCACCCAGCCTCTAAGCCGGGGGCAGGCCAATTTCGATCAGGTCTTAAAGCGCTGGATCAGACTGCTCAACTCCTCAGACAGGCCCGTGAGCCTCTGCGCATCATCGCGAGTGGAGCTGGCCAGTGTGTCCACCAGCTGCGCATCACCGTGAATCTGACTGATATGGCGGTTGATATCTTCCGCGACCTGATGCTGCTCTTCGGCGGCGGTGGCAATCTGGGTGTTCATGTCGCGAATAACGTCCACCGACTCGCGAATCAACTCAAAACTGGCGCTCGCCGCATTGATCGTGCTGACGGTTTGCTGGGAGATATCCAGGCTGCCGTGCATCTGCTTGCCCATCTGCTGGGTGCGCTGGGCCAGCTTACCGAGCAGACCATCGATTTCCCCCGTGGTGTCTGCGGTGCGCTTGGCCAACGCCCGAACCTCATCAGCGACCACAGCAAAACCGCGGCCCTGCTCACCCGCACGCGCTGCCTCAATGGCCGCGTTGAGCGCTAGCAGGTTGGTCTGCTCGGCAATCGAGCGGATGGTGCCGAGAATCGACTGAATCTCGCTGCTGTCCTGCTCCAGTTGCTGCATGGCGTTGGCCGAATGTGCAAGCTCATGACTGAGCTGGTTGACACTGGTAACCGCCGCATCAATCTGGCGCTGGCCATCATGTGCCTGGCACTGGCCGTTATCAGCGGATACGGCGGCCTGGCTACAAGAACGCGCGACCTCATTGGCGGTCATGACCATCTCATGGAAGGCGGTAGAGACCATGTCCACGGCTTCGCGCTGACGCATGGCGGCCTCGGCCATTTCCTGAGCGACCGTGCTGGAGTTACTCGAGGCGCGATGAATCTGTGTCGCCGCCTGACCAATGCGCTGGATCAACTCACGGATGGCACCGAGAAACTGATTGAACCAACCGGCCAGTTGCGCGGTTTCATCACTACCGCGTACCGCTAGGCTGCTGGTCAGATCACCTTCACCTTGGGCAATGCTCTCCAGGCCACCCGCCACCGCACGAATCGGCCGCACGATCAGCCCGGCGAAATAGGCGCCAACGCAGGCGAATAGCAGACCCAGCACCAGCGCGATGGCCGCGATAAACCAGGTCAGGCGAGTCGCGGCGCTCATCACTTCACTCTCGCGAATCAGGCCGACAAAGCGCCAGCCCAGCTTATCGGAAGGCCAGACATTGGCCATGTAGCGCTGACCATCCAACTCGATCTCTACCAGACCCTTCTCGGCGGTGCCGAGCTGGGCATAGGCAGCACCTAATTCATCCAGCTTCTTGAAGTTGTGCGCTGGATCGCTCGGGTCCACCAGTACGGTGCCGTTGTGCTCCATGAGCATCAGGTAGCCGCTGTCGCCCAGCTTGATCTGCTTGACGATATCGGTGAGCTGCTTCAGCGACACGTCAATGTTCATCACCCCGCCCTGGCTGCCCAAACGGTTGGCAAAGCTGCGCACGGTGCTAACCAGCACCACATCGTCATCAGCCCAGTAATAGGCCTCGGTGCGCAGGGTCTTGCCCGGCTCAGCCATGGCGCGCTGATACCAAGGCCGGGTACGCGGGTCGTAGTTGCTCAGATTGGGGTCGCCGGGCCAGAACACATAACCACCCTCCGGCGTGCCCAGCGACAGGTAGGCGTAGGCCGGATGGCTGGAGGCCAGGCCGGCGAACAGGTCGAACACGCGCTGGTCTTGCCGGCCCATAGGGATGCCGGCGGCGTTCGCCGAAACATAGCTTTTCAGCTCGCTGTCGACAGCCTTGAGTTGCGGCTGGGTGGCAAGGAATTCGACGTTCTGGCTGATGCCCTCGAAGAACAACTGCATGGCGTTGTCGACCTGGCGGATCTCCCGTGCACTGCTATCGAGGAACGCCGTGCGCGCCTCGCTGCGCAAATTGAGGATGACCAGCACGGCAACCAGAATGATCGGCACACAGGCGATAACGGCAAATCCCAGGGTGAGTTTTTGCTTGATGTTCATCCTCTATCCTTACTGTGAGAGGCTGTTCGACGGGCAGAATAAATTTGCACATATTCCATATTATGGTATACCAATAATACGCAACATGCGGAGTCTTCTGACTGGCCTAGCCACAGATGCACAGCGATAAAGCGCGCAGCGCTCTTTACCCCCGAGGCCAGCCCAGCGCTGAGGCCCAATACACCCAGGTTCGAGGTAAGCGTCATGAAATTTTCTTTGTTCGTGCACATGGAGCGCTACGACGAGCAGGTCAGCCATCGTCAACTGTTCGAGAATCTCACCGAACTGACTCTGATGGCCGAGGCCGGCGGTTTCAGCACCGTGTGGATCGGCGAGCACCACGCGATGGAATACACCATCTCGCCGAGCCCGATGCCGTTGCTCTCTTACTTGGCCGGCAAGACCACCACCATTCGTCTCGGTGCAGGCACCATCATCGCGCCGTTCTGGCACCCCATTCGCGTGGCCGGCGAATGCGCCCTGCTCGATGTAATCAGCAACGGCCGCATGGAAGTGGGCCTGGCCCGCGGTGCCTACCAGTACGAATTCGACCGCATGGCCGGCGGCATGCCGGCCTCCTCCGGTGGCCAGCACCTGCGTGAGATGGTCCCAGTGGTACAAGCGCTGTGGAAGGGCGACTACGCCCACGATGGCGAACTGTGGAAGTTCCCCACCTCCACCTCTTCACCCAAGCCCATTCAGCAACCCGGCCCACCGGTATGGATTGCTGCACGCGACCCCGACTCACACAACTTCGCCGTGAAGAACGGTTGCAACGTGATGGTCACGCCGCTGATGAAGGGTGACGAAGAAGTTGTCGACCTGATGAACAAGTTCGAAACCGCCCTGAGCAACAACCCAGACGTGCCACGTCCGCAATTGATGGTGCTGCGCCATACCCACGTGCACAGCAAGGATGACCCCGAAGGCTGGAAAATTGGCGCTCAGGCCATCTCGCGTTTCTACCGCACCTTCGACGCCTGGTTCGGCAACAAGCAGACCCCAGTTAATGGTCTGCTGCCGCCTAGCCCGGAAGAAAAATTCAAGGACCGCCCAGAGTTCGAACTGGAGAACATCCACAAGAACACCATGATCGGCACCCCGGAAGAAATCATCGCGCGGATCAAGCACTACCAGGAACTGGGTGTAGATGAGTTCAGCTTCTGGGCCGACAATGGCTTGTCCCACGCCGAGAAAAAGCAATCTCTGGAATTGTTTATCAAGCACGTAGTACCAGCTTTCCGCTGAGTCATCGCGTTACGCGGCCGGATCGGGCGATCCGGCTGCGCACTCCATAAATATGGTTGACAGCCCCATGAACAAAGGCCTGATCACCTGCAACGCCCAACCACTGCCCGGAGCCGCAATGGCTTATCTGCGCGGCAAGTGGACCCCTGGGCATGTTCATCTCAAGCGCCTACGCGCCTCTGTCTCGGCCAAGCAAAATGGCTTCTGGCAAATAGTCACCTGAGCAACTCCTCCCGCTGAACTCACCTGGTTGCCGGCTCGATCACTCGAGTTTCCGGCCATAGCGCCCGTGCATCAACGACGCCATGGCGCGCGCCGCCAGCTTTTCTGCACAACAAAAACAAGAGTTGCTTATGCGAACTAATATCGCTTACCTGATCATCGACATGCAGCAGGAGGACGGATTCCCCCTGCACAACATCGAGACCGTGATCGACAACAGCGCCGCGCTGATCGTTGCTGCGCGCGCCGCCGGCATTCCGCTGATCTACACCCGTCACGTCAACAACGCCGACGCCTCCAACTTACCGCCCGGCGAGCCGCTGGACAGCAGCGGACGCCCGGCCAGCTATTGCGCCGGCACTCGCCAGGTGGAAATCCTTCCGCGCCTGGCGCCTCAATCTGGCGACCGGGTGATCGATAAACCCCGTTACAGCGCCTTCCACGCCAGCGAACTAGATGCACAGCTCAAGCAGCTCGGGGTGGACCGACTGATGGTCTCCGGGGTGCTTACCGATGCCTGCGTACTCTCCACGGTGCTCGATGCCTTTGCCCTGGGCTATCGGGTCGACCTGATCGTCGACGCATGCACCTCGACCACCAGTGCGGCGCACTACTCCTCACTGCTGATCATGGCCAACTGGGTCTACGCCATCGAACTGTTCAGTTGCCAAGAGTACCTGCGCGCCTTGCGTGGGGAAGCTTTCAGCTCCTGCAAGCCAAGCGCTCCAGACCTCTTCGCCCATCAACCCGACATGCTTCCGCAGGCCATCGCCCGCCTCGAAGCCAGCCTTCAGCCACAGGAGTGACCATCATGAATGTCGAAAAACGCAGCATCGATTTCATTCCCGAAAACGAACGCTATGGCAAACCCGGCTCGCTGTTCTACATCTGGTTCGGCGCCAACATGAACATCACCACCATCGCCTCCGGCGTGTTGCCCGTGGCCATCGGCCTAAACCTGTTCTGGAGCGCCGTAGCGATCATTCTCGGCTCCCTGATCGGCGCCATCTTCATGGCGTCCCACTCGGCACAAGGCCCCAAGCTGGGAATCCCGCAGATGATCCAGAGCCGTGCTCAGTTCGGCGTGATCGGCGCAGTGCTGCCATTGCTGTTCGTGATGCTCATCTACCTGGGCTTCTTCGTCAGTAACACCTTGCTGGCCGCCCAGGCCATCGAGTCGGTCAGCCCCCTGAACGGTAATGGCAACATCTACCTGATCGGCGCGTTGTGCTTCGTCGTGGCGCTCTACGGCTACCGGCTGATTCACCGTCTGCAAAAGGTGCTGTCGTGCCTTTCCATCCTGGTATTTCTGATCGCCTCGGCGCTCGCCCTCGGCCTGCCAATCCCCGCTGAGCAATGGTCGCCTGCCGGTTTCTCGCTAGCGAAGTTCCTCGTGGCAGTGAGCATCGCCGTCACCTGGCAGCTCTCTTACGCGCCCTATGTGGCGGACTACTCGCGATATCTGCCGACTTCTACGCGAACCTCTCAGGTGTTCTGGTACAGCTACGCCGGTACCGTGTTAGGTGGGGGCTGGATGATGATTCTCGGCGCAGTACTCAGCGTGGCCATCAGCGGTTTCTCCGACAACGTTGGTAGCCACCTGGCGCAAATGTTCGGGCCTGCTGCGGTGCTGATGTTCGTCTTCATCGTCTACGGCCAGGTGGCGATCAACGTGTTCAATCTGTACGGCGCCTTCATGTCGACTATCACGGTGATCGAACCCTTCTCGCGCCTGCGCGTGACGCCCAGCGTGCGGGGTGTGTTCATGCTCCTCATCAGCATCATCGCCACGGCGCTGTGCACCATCAGCCAAGATAACTTTATCGATTACTTCCTCAACTTCATCTTCTTCATGAGCTACTTCCTCATTCCCTGGACTGCCATCAACCTGGTCGACTACTACTTGGTGAGGAAAGGCAACTACTGCGTGCCAGACATCTTCGACCTGAACGGTCGCTATGGACGGGTAAATCTGGTGGCCTGCGGCAGCTTTATTCTGGCCATCCTGCTGGAAGTGCCGTTTATGAATACGACCCTCTATGTCGGCCCCATCGCCACTGCCCTGGATGGTATCGACCTGGCCTGGGTCATAGGCTTGCTGGTCCCTGCCCTGACCTATTACTTCGCAATGAAGCGCGGCTCAGTGGTGAAGCTTGAGCAGGAACTAACCTCCTAACCAATGCCCCCTCCCTTCCCCACTACCCCCTCTCTCTGCAAGGAGAGGGGGACCCAAGGCGAACCTGACTGAATCGCTCCAACTTCAATTCAATAACCGTGATGCACTCAGCTCCTGCAGCCGTCCCCGTGAACTTCAAAGATGGCGCCCTCTACCCCGAGAACTTCTCCGGTCGCCGAGTAGACGCCTACGCCCTTCTCCCACACCGCTTTGATCTGACCATCAGCGCAGCGGATGCGGTAGTTCAGTTGGTAGGGCTCATTGCGCAGCAATGCGTACTGCACGCAATACCAGATGTAATCCACGTATTCGGGAAGGATCAGCGCGCCATAGTGATGCTCAGGGTTATTCGATAAATAATCAGGCGAATAACCCGTCAGGTCCTTACAGCCGGCACTGACATATTGCATCGGCCAGTTACGCTGGTTGTCACCCCGGTAGATCAATCCGGGTAGCTCATCAATCAGCCCGCCAATACCCGCCATTGGATTGGCTACGTGCTTAACGCTCGGGTTCTGCACTGGCAGTGGTTGGACGCTGGCATCGCTGCGATGCACCCACGTTGCCAGTTCCAGGCGCGAAGTCAGACGGAATTTGCGTAGCAGGTTGCGCACGTAAATTTTTACCGTGCCATCACTGATACCCAATTCGCGGGCAATTTGTTTGTTGTTCAAGCCATTGGCAATCAAGCCCAGTGTCTGGCTTTCACGCTCGGTCAGTTCGCCCGGCAACACCTCGGGTGGCACAACACGCTGTGGCCGCGTGGCGGATAGCAACAGACTGGCGTTGGTCATCGTTCTCCTCCTCAGCTGCGATTGAACCGTGGCTTAACAGACTCAGAACAACAGCAATTTACGTGCCCGCCAATCGCACTACCCCTTTGTGCGTACCCCCTCTTGCTGATTGACCAATTTTTCCCACGGGGAAAATATATTCCCAGACAGGAAACGGTAGCTCACCCGCAAAACCGTGTTTCTCATGCACCAAGTAAACGCCTCACTGCATCACCACGGGGCATAAATGGCGATTGGCGCAAGCCAGCAAGAGGATCGACATGAGCACTACAGCCAAACAGTTTCCCACCAGCGTACCGCGCTATTGCCGCAGTGAACCCAGCCCGATGGCGACTCATCACCTGCTGGTTTCGCAGGGCAGAAACTGCACCGAGCAGGCTCGCATCGTCGCCAGCCTAGGCAGCACGTCGGTACCTATGGCTCATCTGACTTTGACTGACTTCGCCAGCTCAGCCGACCTGCAACGCGCCATGCTCAGCACATTGCGCGAAGCCAAAGTGGGTTTGCGCATTTACTTATTGGGCGATGAAGACTTTATTTGGCCGCTGCACGCACTGGCCCGTGTGGCCGGTTTGCAACCTGAAGAGATTGAGGTGGTGCCGAGTGCCAGTGGCGGTCATGCCATCTACTGCGTGCATTGCTCAACCACCCAACATGGCGCCCTCGAAAGCCCCCACACCTGTACAGAATGTGGCGTGGTGCTTGAGATTCGCCAGCATTTTTCCAGGCGCCTGGGTGCTTATCTCGGCGTTTGCGCCGACGCTCGCCAGCCTTTTGCGCCGGTGCAAGCATGAGCGGTTTTATTCCGGTGCGCGTAACCGACATACGCCAAGTCACCCCGGTGATCCGGGAAGTCAGCCTGCAGCCACTCGGCAGTGCATTGCCCGCGTTCTCGGCTGGCAGTCACATCCAAGTGCTGCTGCCCAACGGCAAGCGCAACGCCTACTCGCTGCTCAGCGACCCACTGGATACGCGCCACTACCGGATCGCCGTGCGCCATCAGGACGACTCGCGCGGTGGCTCACGCTATGTGCATGAGCAGTTACAGGTCGGTGATGAATTACGTATTGCGCCGCCTGCCAATCTCTTCCCGCTGCACAACGAGGCGCACCTGCACATTCTGCTCGCCGCCGGGATTGGTATTACCCCATTCATCCCTTACTGCGCAGAGCTGCTACGACGCGGCGCACCATTTGAGCTGCATTACGCCTACCGCGGCGGCGTCAGCGATGCCTATGTGGCACAGCTGCGTGAGCTCATCGGTGAGCGCCTGCACTGCTATGACAGCCCGCAGCAGCGCCTTGACCTCAAGTACGTGCTCAGCAACCGACCGCTGGGCAGTCACATCTATGCCTGCGGCCCACAGCGGCTGCTCGATGACCTGCACCAGCAAGCGGCAACGCTCGGCTGGAGTGACAGCCGTATTCACTGCGAAGCCTTTACTGCCGCGCAATCGGGCGAGCCATTCAGCGTGCAACTGCTGCGCAGTCAGCAACAGCTGAGTGTCGGCGCTGATCAAAGTCTGCTCGAGGCCCTCGAAGCCGCCGGCGTCGAGGTACCGAACCTGTGTCGCGGCGGCGTTTGCGGCCAATGCCAAACCGCTTACCTGCAAGGCGATGTTGAGCACCGTGATCACTTTCTGAGCCCCGAAGAACAAACCGCCAGCCTGATGCCCTGCGTCTCGCGCGGTTGCGGCCAGCCCCTTTTGCTCGACCTTTAGGAGACGTATTTATGAGCCTGACTTTTAAGCCGCTGGAGAGTTATCACCAGGACTTCAGCTTCCGTAACAGCGAAGAGGCCATACAGCGCTTTCCGTTTCCGTTCCCTGAAGACCAGTACATGTACTCGGTGAATCTGGAACCGGCCACCTCGCGCGATCCCGGTTCTATTTTCGAGCACTGCTTCGACATCGATGAGCACTACCGCTCGGAAATGGCCGAGCGCGGCCGAGTACTGGAGCGCGATCCGCGCCGTTGCTTAGTGATGCCGCATATGCAAACCGCAGCCTGGGACACCCTGGCCATGTTGATGGAGCACCTCAGCCAGGACTATCCACAATGGTTCGCCCTGAGCCGCGACGGTGATCAATGGCAGTGGCAAAACCACGCTCTGGGTATCGAGCAACACTTCACTTATGGCGATGCCGATACGCTGCCATGTGAGCCGCTGGAATATATCGGCCGTCAGGTGCAGGGCGACTTCGCCTTGCTCGACCAGCGCGACGGTGACCTGTTCATGGATGCCGGCATCGTTACCTGCCCGGCCGACTGGTCCCTGGCATTCGATGCCGGCATGAGCTTCAAGCAATGGCACTCGCCGGTGCCGATGGCCCATCAGATGGGCGTATTCGACCGTGCGTTGAAGTATCTGGTGAACATCCAGGTCGGCCAGCCAGTGCGCCGCCTGAACTGGACACTGACCATCAACCCGCGCCTCGACACCTCGCCGGAAACCTTCCACGAGTGGGGCAGCGATCGCGCCAGCATCACCCCGGAAAACGTCGGCAGCCTCGTCCATCTGCGCGTCGAGCTCCAGGTCATGGCTCGCTTGCCGCGCTCCAACGCGCTGATGTTCAGCATCCGTACCTACCTGATCAGCATGGACGAACTGGTGACCCAGCCCGCCTGGGCCCAACGCCTGCACCGCGTGCTGCGCGACCTGCCGGACGCGATTGCCGACTACAAGGGCATGACCCTCTATCGCCAGACACTGGTGGATTGGCTCAGCCAATTCGACAGCCAGGCCTGAACCCTACTTACGACCTCAGAAAAGGACATTAACCATGGCTAATTCATGGCGCATCACTGCTCTACGCGACCGTCACCTAGCGCTCGGCTCCTCCCTTGAGGACTGGAATGGTATGGGCACGCCCTGGACCTACTCCAGTGACCTGGCTGACCACCACGAAGCGATCCGTACCCGCGCCGGCCTGATGGATGTATCCGGTCTAAAGAAAGTGCACTACGTCGGCCCTCACGCCGAAAGCCTGCTCGACTTCGCCACCACTCGCGACATGAGCAAGCTTTATCCGGGTAAATCGGTCTACGCCAGCATGCTCGATGAAGACGGTAAGTTTGTTGATGACTGCATCGTATATCGCACCGGTCCCAACGCCTTCATGGTGGTGCATGGTGCCGGCACCGGCTACGAGATGTTGATCCGCTCAGCCCAAGGCCGCCAGGTCGCTGTTTTGTTCGATGACGACCTGCACGATCTGTCCCTTCAAGGCCCACTGGCTGTCGATTTCTTGGCCGAGCACGTACCTGGGATCCGTGACCTGCCTTACTTCCATCACCTGCAAGGCAAGCTGTTTGGCCGCCCGGTGATGATCTCGCGCACCGGCTACACCGGCGAACGCGGCTATGAAATTTTCTGCAAAGCCGCCGATGCACCAATCATCTGGGACGGCATCCTCGAACACGGCAAAGGCATGGGCATTATCCCGTGCGCCTTTACTGCGCTGGATTGGCTGCGGGTCGAAAGCTACCTGCTGTTCTTCCCCTACGACAACTCGCAGATGTACCCCTTCGCCGATCAGAAAGCCGGCGACACCCTTTGGGAGCTGGGCCTGGACTTCACCGTATCACCAGGCAAGCAGGACTTCCGTGGCGCCAGCGAGCACCAGCGTCTGCAAGGCAAAGAGCGCTTCAAGATTTTCGGCGTACTGCTCGACGGTCAGCAGGCGGCCGAAGGCGGCGACACCCTCTGGCACGAAGGCCGCCAGGTCGGTGTGATCACCTGCGGCATGTACTCACGCCTCACCGATCGTTCGATGGCAATTGCCCGTTTCGAGCCGGGCTACGCCGAACAAGGCGTGGCACTGGAGGTTCGCGGCAGCCTGCAAACCCACGCGATCGCGCACACGCTGCCCTTCGATGATCCGGAAAAAAAGAAACGCACAGCCAAAGGCTAACCCCCCTAAGTCATTATTTTTATAGAGAGGTAGAGCTTCATGGCTCCCGTATCAACCCAACACATCCTCAAGATCAGTTGCCCGGCAACCTCGGGAATCGTCGCGGCTGTGACCACCTACCTGGCTGAGCATGAGTGCTACATCAGCGAACTGGCTCAGTTCGATGACGAGTTCACCGGGCGCTTCTTTATGCGCGCGGTATTTCGCTTCAACAGCGGCTGCGTGGGTGACACCACAGTGCTGCGTCAGGGTTTCGAAGACGTTGCCGTGCCGTTCGACATGGATTGGCAATTATTCGAGGCCGGCCAGCCGCCGCGCGTCCTGTTGATGGTCAGCAAGTTCGACCACTGTTTAACCGACTTGCTCTATCGCCACCAAAAAGGCGAGCTGGACATGCAGATCACCGCCATCGTCTCCAACCACCTCGACTTGCGTCCCATGGCCGAGCGTCAAGGCATTCGCTTTGTCTATCTGCCGGTGACTAAAGAGACGAAAACCGAGCAAGAAATTGCGTTGATGAAGATCGTCGACGAAAGCAAAACCGATCTGGTGGTACTCGCTCGCTACATGCAGATCCTTTCGGACAGTCTGTGCAAGCAACTGGCCGGGCGCGCCATCAATATCCATCACTCCTTCCTGCCCGGCTTCAAGGGTGCCAAGCCCTACCACCAAGCCTATGCACGGGGTGTGAAGCTGATTGGCGCGACCGCTCATTACGTCACCAGCGACCTCGATGAGGGCCCGATCATCGAGCAAGAAGTACAACGCGTGGATCACGCCTACCTGCCGGAAGATCTGGTAGCAATTGGCCGTGATACCGAAACCGTGGCTCTGTCAAAGGCGCTGAAATATCACCTTGAACACCGGGTTTTCATTAACTGCGACAAAACGGTGATCCTGCCATGAGTGCCGCGACGCTGATCGATGGCAAGGCCTGTGCCGCAGCTGTAATCCGCGAGGTGAGTGCCGAGGTCAAGGCACTCAAAGACGTGGGTATTGATCCGGGCCTCGCTGTGGTGTTGGTCGGCAGCGACCCGGCTAGCCAGGTATACGTGCGCAACAAAGTACTGCGCGCCGAAGAGACAGGCATTCGCTCGTTTGAACACAAGCTGGCCGCCGACACCTCACAAACAGCGTTGCTCAACCTGATCGAGCGCCTCAATGCCGACGCACAGGTGCACGGCATTCTGGTGCAACTGCCGCTGCCTGGGCATATCGATGAGAACTGCGTCCTGCAGGCCGTTGACCCGCTTAAAGATGTCGATGGTTTTCACAGTGAAAACGTCGGTGGCCTGAGCCAAGGCCGCAAGGTGCTCACTCCTTGTACGCCTGCCGGCTGCATGCGCCTGCTAAAAGAGACGTGCGGTGAACTCAGTGGCAAGCACGCGGTGGTCATTGGCCGCTCGAATATCGTCGGCAAGCCAATGGCAGCGTTGCTGTTACAGGCCAACTGCAGCGTCACGGTGGTGCATTCGCGCAGCCACAACATCCGCGAACTGTGCCGCCAGGCCGACATCGTGATTGCTGCTGTCGGTCGTCCGCAAATGGTTGATGCCAACTGGCTAAAGCCCGGCGCGGTAGTGATCGACGTGGGAATTAACCGTATCGAGCAAAACGGCAAAAGTCGCTTGGTCGGAGACGTCGACTTCGACAGCGCTAAAGCCACAGCCTAGGCGATTACTCCGGTACCCGGAGGCGTCGGCCCCATGACCATCGCCTACCTGATGAAAAACACCGTTACTGCGGCGCAGCTGCAATACCCGGCTGCTCGCCAGGCTAAACCTTCTATGGAGATTCCAGCATGAAAAAGCGAGTTGCCATCATCGGTGCTGGCCCCTGCGGCCTGGCCCAATTACGTGCATTTCAGTCAGCCAAGGAGCAAGGCGCAGATTGTCCGGAAGTAGTCTGCTACGAGAAACAATCGGATTGGGGCGGCATGTGGAATTACACCTGGCGCACCGGCATCGACCAGCACGGTGAACCGGTCCATGGCAGCATGTACCGCTACCTCTGGTCCAACGGGCCGAAAGAGTGCCTGGAGTTTGCTGACTACAGTTTCGACGAGCATTTCGGCCGCCCCCTAGGCTCCTACCCACCACGCGAAGTGCTTTGGGACTACATTAAGGGCCGCGTCGAAAAAGCCGGCGTTCGCCAGTTTATCCAGTTCAATACAACGGTGCGCGGCGTCAGCTATGACCAGGACAGCGGCCTGTTTAGCGTCACCGTGCACAGCTACGACAATGACCAAACCAGCACCGAAATCTTTGATTATGTGGTGGTCGCCAGCGGTCATTTCTCCACCCCCAACGTGCCCTATTTCGAAGGCTTCGAAAGCTTTGGCGGTCGTGTGCTGCATGCCCATGACTTCCGCGATGCGCTGGAGTTCAAAGGCAAAGATGTCCTGATCGTTGGCGGCAGCTACTCAGCCGAAGACATCGGTTCTCAGTGCTACAAGTACGGCGCCCGCTCGATCACCAGTTGTTACCGCAGTGCGCCGATGGGCTACCGCTGGCCGGAGAACTGGAAAGAGAAGCCACTGCTGCAACGCATGACCGGCAAAACCGCCTGGTTTGCCGACGGCACGCACCACCATGTCGACGCGATCATTTTGTGCACCGGCTACAAGCACCACTTCCCCTTCCTCGCCGAAGAGCTGCGCCTGAAGACGGATAACCGGCTGTGGCCACTGAGCTTGTACAAGGGCGTGTTCTGGGAGCAAAACCCCAAGCTGATTTACCTCGGCATGCAGGATCAGTGGTACAGCTTCAACATGTTCGACGCGCAGGCCTGGTATGCCCGCGACGTCATTCTCGGGCGCATCAATCTGCCCGATCTCGCGCAAATGAAAGCTGAAGATCTGGCGTGGCGACAAGAAGAGGAAATGCTCGAAACGGCGCAGCAAATGTTTGAGTTTCAGGGCGAGTACATCCGTCAGCTGATCGAAGCCACGGACTATCCGAGCTTTGATATTGCCGCGGTCAATCAGACATTCCTTGATTGGAAGCATGACAAGTACGAGGACATCATGGGGTATCGCAACAAATGCTTCCGCTCGCTGATCAGCGGCACCATGGCCACACCGCATCACACGCCGTGGCTGGAAGCACTTGATGACTCCCTAGACGCCTACCTCAGCGAGACTCCGGCCGTTAGCCAAGTAACCGCTATCTGAAGCCGTGCGGGGTGTTAAACGCCCCGCCCATGTGGAGCCTCACCATGCGCCAACCTGTCATTTCTCGCCCCTGGGAACCGGCCCTGTTTGCCTGCGCGCCTAGCCTAGAGCGTCATCGAGTCGCCCCCGGCGGCCTTACGCTGATTAACCTTGAACCCGGCGATACGCTGCAGGTAATTGACCTCGAAGGTGATCAGCGCGCCGAACTGCATGCCTTTGCCAAAAATGGCCAGGCGGCACTTGCCGCGCTAGGGCTTACCGCGACACCGCACGCAGAGTTCAGCCAACGCTTACTCGCCAATGGCAGCACTGAATCAATCCGCAGTCAGCGCAGGCTATTGGGCCTAGGTATCAATACCGCCGCCATGCAAACCGCGGCCAATCTGTGGCCCGCAAGCACACCCGCTGGATACAGTCGCACCCTGCATGCGGCCGAAGCCTTGGTGGTTATGGTCGCCGCACCCGGTGAAGACAGCCCGGTGTTCAGCCAGCTACGCGCCAGTGAGCTGCGCCTACTCATCCAGCGTGCCAACCCACGCCAAGTGCTTGCGCCGCCGCTGCCAGAGCCGCTTGGCGAGGTGATCGATGAATTCACCATCAAGCCCGGTACAGCGCAGGCGTATGCCGTAGCCGCGGGTCAATACATTCAAGTGCTCGACGTGGCCGGCCGACAATGTTCGGACTTCGTCGCCTTCGACCGCAGAAGCCTCGATGCGGGCCGAGAGATCGACCTCGACCCCACCGTCACGCGCACGATTAATCACCACGCCTACCCCGGCCCAGGATTATTTAGTCGTTTCTTTGATCGCAATATGCAGCCGATGCTCGAAGTCTGCCGCGACACAGTGGGGCGGCACGACACCTTCGCCTTAGCCTGCACTGCCCGCTATTACGAGAATCAGGGCTACTTTGGCCACGCCAACTGCAGCGACAACATCAGCCGCGCGCTGGCAGAACATGGTGTTGCGGCGCGATCGGGCTGGCCCGCGATCAACTTCTTCTTCAACACGGCGATTGATGATCATCAGCAATTGACCATGGACGAGCCGTGGTCACGCCCCGGCGACTACGTACTGATGCGCGCCAGTAATGACCTGATCTGCGCTAACAGTTCCTGCCCGGACGACATCGACCCGGCCAACGGCTGGCAACCTACCGACATCCACATCCGCGTTTATTCTGCAAAGGAGCGTTTCAGTATCGCCATGGCCACGCGCATATCCCCAGATTCCGATCCTGTGCTGACTCGCGAGAGCGGCTTCCATGCAGGTACCAGTGCCCTCACCCGCCATTTTGTCGATTATCGCGGTTGGTGGACGCCTACTCACTTCGAAGGTTTCGGCGCATTGGAGGAGTACCACGGCTGCCGCGAGCATGTGGCCGTGATGGACCTCTCGGCCCTGCGCAAATTTGAAATCCTCGGCCCCGATGCCGAAGCCCTGCTCAACCACTGCCTGACCCGCGATGTACGCAAGTTGGCTATCGGCCAAGTGGTGTACTCAGCAATGTGCTACGAGCACGGCGGCATGCTCGACGACGGCACCTTGCTGCGCCTTGGCCAGGATGCTTTCCGCTGGATCTGCGGCGAAGACCACGGCGGCGTGTGGTTGCGCGAGCAGGCTGAAAAACTCGGCATGAAGGTCTGGATAAAATCGGCCTCCGAGCAAATCCATAACATTGCCGTGCAAGGGCCACTGAGTCGCGAGTTGCTAAGCCAGATGATCTGGACGCCGCCCAGTCAGCCAACGGTGAGCGAGCTGGGTTGGTTTCGCTTCCTAAATGGTCGCCTTGATGATTACAACGGCTGCCCACTGATGATCTCGCGCACCGGCTACACGGGCGAGTTGGGCTTTGAAATCTGGTGCCACCCAAGCGACGCCATGCGTGTCTGGGAACGCGTGTGGCAGCTCGGCAAACCACTCGGCTTGGTGCCGCTCGGCCTTGAAGCGCTGGACATGCTGCGCATCGAAGCCGGGCTGGTATTTGCGGGGTATGACTTTAGCGATCAGACCGACCCTTATGAAGCAGGTATCGGCTTCTGTGTACCGCTAAAGAGCAAGCAGGACGACTTTATCGGCCGCGCTGCCCTGCAACGGCGCAATGCCAGTCCACAACAGCGCTTGGTTGGGCTGGAGCTGGAGGGTAACGAGCCGGCCGCGCATGGCGATTGTGTTCGCGTTGGTCGAGCGCAAGTCGGTGTGATTACCAGTGCCACACGTTCACCGGTACTGGGCAAGAACATCGCCCTGTGCCGCCTGGCAATCGACTACTGCGAAGCCGGCACGGTCGTTGAAATCGGCAAACTCGACGGTTTACAGAAGCGCATTAACGCACGCGTTTCCAGTGGAACGGTCGCCTACGACCCGGATAAATCAAGGGTCCGGAGTTAACCACAAGGAACGGCGGGGAAATTGCTAGCGCTCTGGTCGTCATGCTTTGGCACCAGCTGCCAGCAGCGCAGTTTCCCTAAGAGGAGCATTAATCCATGTGGTTCAACAATAACGCCCGGCAGCTGGCTAGCGACCTCGCCAACGTGCTGACCCAGTTACCCGATCAGCACACCCATCAGGGTCAACAGCCTTCAGCGCTGCAACGCTACCCCCATTTACTCGCGGCCATCGAACGGCTCAGCCATCGCTGGCATACACACCATGCGCAGCACCAAGCCGAGCCTCTTGCGCCGCCACCGTGCTCCGCTGAGCAATATCAGCACTTACAGCAGCAACTCGACGATGCCAATCGGCATAACGAACAGCTCCAACAGCAACTTCAGCAAAACCATACACAACTGGCACACGCTGAGGCGCAACAGGTGCAATGGCAGCAGGACGAACAGGCGTGGCAACTGACCAAGCAAACCCTCACCGAAGGCTGCTGGGATCTAACCGTCGTTAAGGGTGATGCCGATCATCCCGACAACCTGATTTGCTGGTCCGAACAGTTCCGCAACCTGATCGGATACAACCGCACCGAGTTTACCGATGGCTGGGACAGCTTCTTTGCGGTGGTCAACCCCGACGACCTGAAGAAAGTTATGCAGGTCTTCGGTGACTTCATTGCTGACCCCAAAGGTCAACCCGCTTACGTCGTTGAATACCGCATGCAACACAAGCAGCGCGGCGAGCTTTGGTTCCGCGAGCGAGGTCGCTGCTTACGCAACAGCCAAGGCGTACTGCAACGTGTGATCGGAGCGGTACGCGAAATCACCGATGAAAAAGCCGCTGAAGATTTTCGCAAGCGCGAACAGAGCAACATCAAAAGCACCTACACCCAGATCGCCCAAGTAGCAGGCGTCATTAAGGGTATTGCGGATCAAACCAACTTGCTCGCACTCAACGCCGCCATCGAAGCCGCTCGCGCTGGCGAACAGGGTCGCGGCTTCGCTGTAGTCGCCGATGAGGTGCGCACGCTGGCCAAGCGCACCCAGGATTCGGTGCAACAGATTCAAACCATGTTGCAGCAACGCAACTAAACGCTGGGTGCTGAGCCGCCCGATGACCCAAGAGCAGGCGCGCCCCACGGGAAACGAACAGTAATGGGGCTTTTTCGCCGCCAACCAGTAGCGCTAACCCGCAGAGTTGCGCTTTTTGCGGACAAATAGAGAAATGGCACAGGCCTTGCACTTTCTCAAAGGGAACTTTTCTTAACCCAAGATAAATTAAAGGCCCACTCGCACCTACTCAACACTCGACCTGCCGAATACAAATCCACTTCTGAAAACTGCATCGAGGACTCAACAATGGAACAGGCCACCCCCACACTGGAAGAGCTACAACAGCTCATTCAGATGTCTAACACCATCAATATGGAAATTTTTTATTGGTGGTGTATCGCCTTGATGATGGTGATCCACGCTGGATTCCTGTCCTACGAAATTGGCGCCTCACGCCTGAAAAACGCCCTGACCGCGGGCGTCAAAAACATTCTGGCGTTCGCCTTCATTGTGCCGACGTTCTTTTTCTTCGGCTGGTGGATCTACAACGGCTTTTCCGGTGGACTGATCCCTGACCTGGACGGTGCCGCCGCCAGCTTGCCGTGGGCCAGTAGCATGGGGCCGAACATCACTGACAACGCCACCGGTATTTTCTGGGCCGCTTTTGTCCTGTTCGCCGCCACCACGGCATCGATCATGTCCGGTGCGCTTATCGAGCGAACCCGCATGAGTGCCTTTATCGTGCTGGCCATCATTCTGGGTTCGGGCGTCTGGATCCTGGGGGCCGCGTGGAGTTGGCATCCAGCCGGCTGGCTGACCACCGAGTGGGGCTTCCATGACGTCGGTGCTGCCGGCTGCGTGCACACCATCGCGGGTTTCTTCACCCTGGGCGTGGTGATGAACGTAGGTGCTCGTATTGGGCGCTTCAATGCCGATGGCAGCTCGAATAACATCGTTGGTCACAGCATGCCGATGAGCGTGATTGGCCTGATGCTGGTTATCGTCGGTTTCTTCGGTTTCCTCGGTGGTTGCATCATCTATAACGGCGGCGGTCAGTGGACCAACATCTATGGTCAGCCAGCCACCCTCTCGGCATTTGCCTTCAACACCTTGATGGGTTTTTCCGGCGGTTTGATCGGTGCTTACCTGACCACTCGCGAGCCTTTCTGGATGATGTCCGGTGGACTGATCGGCATTGTTTCTGTGGCCCCAGGTTTGGACGTTTACTACCCACCGTTAGCCTTTGTTATTGGTATGGGTGTTGCCGCTGCCGCACCGCTGGTGCACAAGTTCTTGGGCAAGCGTGGTATCGATGATGCCGTTGGCGCATTCGCCGTCCATGGCTTCGGTGGCTTTGCCGGCCTGGTGCTCAGCGGTATTTTTATCGCGGGCTACCCGAACGTGATCGAAGGCTCCCCCGCCGTCAACTTCCTCGGCCAAACCGGCGGCGCAATCGTACTGGCTGCACTGGGCTTCATCCCTGGCTATTTCATCTCGCTGCTGATGAAGAAAATGGGCGTTCTACGCGTACCTGCGCATGCTGAAGAACGTGGTCTGGACCTGGTAGAAGTACCGGCTCAAGCCTACCCAGAATGGGCCATCACGGGTGCCAGCATCACCACGGTGTCGGAGAGCGAAGTGCGCCCTAATACGATCATTGGTGAAACCAAACCTGCGTGAGTTTGAACCCCGTCACTCGGTATTTACGACCGGGTGACGCCATCTAGGAGAAATGCCATGAGCAGTCCAATAAACAGCTGGGAAGGTGCCAGCACTGTCTTCACTTTCGCCGACAAGCCCATGGTTTTGGGCTTTATCCTCGTCGTAGCCGTTGCCCTAACGATCTTCGCCATTTACGCCACCGTGCGTCACGAGCAGGTCAGCTATAAAAGCCCGATGATCAAGAAGTAAGTTCAGCCGTCCGCCGCCCAAAGGGGCGTCGGACGGCCTGGAGTCAGCCATGTTTAGTCCAGTTTTCTGTCTACTCACACCTCCCAACCTTGGCCTTAAGGCCATCGCATTCAGCCTGCACTCACTGAGTAATCTGCACTACAGCAGCACGTTGCAGGTCTGCCTGGCGCGGTTGCGAAATCAACTCGACCTCCGGCACAGCCAACGGCAGATGGCGGGTTTTAATGCATTACGCTTGCGTATGGGGCGTTCGCCCAAACGTTTTCCAGCGTCGCCACAGGCCCTACTCGACCAGTACCAACGTCACTCTGGCCTACGGCCAATCTCACCGATCGTCGATCTTTATAATCAATGGTCATTGAACAGTGGCTTATCGATTGGTGCCCATGATTTACGGCATCTACAGCTGCCGGCCAGCTTGACCCTAACCCAGGGCGGTGAAAGCTTTCAGGCACTGGGCAGCCAAACCAGCCATCCGCTACCTACTGGCGAGTACGCCTACATAGACGCCAAAGGTCAGGTGCTTTGTCGTATGGAATACCGGCAATGTGCGGCTACCGCCTTAGATGAAACGAGCGACTCAGCCCTGTTTATCGTCCAGGGCCATCCCGATACCAACCCGCAATACCTGCAGCAGGTCGCTGCTGGCCTCAAGAGCGATCTGATGCGCTGCTGCGCTAGCCGCGTAGCCTGACGTCCGAGGCGTTACCCGGCCTTTGGGTTAGCAACGTTATTGGCAGGTACTCACGGCGTTCACGCCCACCCTCCGGGCCAGAATAATGGCCAACCCTTCATAACGGCACTCAAGCGACGCAAAGGTCGCCATCGGCTGCGGGGCCGTGCGCTATGCACCGCTCGCAGCCGATGGCTATTGCATTAGGTTGTTCAGACCACCGTTGACGTGCTGACCAGCTTGAGCCCTACCACACCCGCGATGATCAGGCCCAAGCAGCCCAATCGCGCCAATTGGGCAGGCTCATTGAGCACCGCGATGCCATAGATCGCCGTACCCAGAGCACCGATGCCAACCCATACTGCATAGGCCGTCCCTACCGGCAAGGTGCGCACCGCGAGCGACAGCAGGTACAGACTGATAACGATGAATAGCCCGCAGTAAAGGCTGGGCCACAGGCGGGTGAAGCCTTCGGTTCGCGGGATTGCTGCGGCGTACATCACCTCGCAAACACCGGCCGCCAGCAAGACCATCCATGCACCATAAGTAGTCATATAAGCTCCTTTATATAAAACGCGATCACGCCGTGAGCAGCGCTTCATGCACCTCACTCAGCGAGATAATTGCTATGCAAAAAAAGGCCCGCCGAAGCGGGCCTTTTCGATAATCGATCGCAGCAGTGCTGGCACTACTGCGAATCGGCGTATCAACACTGCAGATCAGCGGCTAGTAGCTCTTGCCCGGAATCCAGCTGGTACCCGCCAGCGGCACACGGGCCATCGCCGCAGACTCTACGGTCAATGCCACCAGATCCTCAGGGTCGAGGTTGTGCAGGTGGGACTTACCGCAGGCCCGAGCCATGGTCTGGGCTTCCAGCACCAGCACGCGC
Source organism: uncultured Pseudomonas sp. (assembly GCF_943846705.1). Lineage (NCBI taxonomy): Bacteria > Pseudomonadati > Pseudomonadota > Gammaproteobacteria > Pseudomonadales > Pseudomonadaceae > Pseudomonas > uncultured Pseudomonas sp. The sequence continues at coordinate 3,615,782 of NZ_OX044366.1, forward strand.
AGGTAGTTAGCCAGGCGACGACCGCCCTCGATCGGATCCAGACGCTTGGACAGCTCTGGGTCCTGAGTGGTGATACCCGCCGGGTCACGACCATTCTGCCAGTCATCGTAGAACCCGGCAGCCGAACCGATTTTCTTCAACTCCTCGTCCAGGCGCGGGTGGTTGTCACCCAGGGCAATCAACGCCGCTGTACCGATCGCTACAGCATCAGCACCCAAGGCCATGGCCTTGGCTACGTCGGCACCGTTGCGGATGCCACCGGAGACAATCAGCTGCACCTTGCGGTGCATGCCCATCTCCTGCAGGGCCTGCACGGCCTGGGGGATGGCCGGCAGGATAGGAATACCGACGTGCTCAATAAACACTTCCTGGGTCGCCGCAGTACCGCCCTGCATGCCGTCGAGGACGATCACATCAGCACCGGCCTTAACGGCCAGCTTGACGTCGTAGTACGGGCGGCTAGCGCCGATCTTCACGTAAATCGGTTTTTCCCAGTCGGTGATCTCACGGATCTCGGCGATCTTGATCGCCAGGTCATCCGGGCCGGTCCAGTCTGGGTGACGGCAAGCACTGCGCTGGTCAACACCAATCGGCAGGGTGCGCATGCCGGCAACCCGCTCGGTCACCTTCATGCCCAACAGCATGCCGCCACCGCCGGGCTTGGCGCCCTGACCGAGAACGATCTCGATGGCATCAGCCTTACGCAGGTCATCCGGGTTCATGCCGTAACGCGACGGCAGGTACTGGTACACCAAGTGCTGCGACTGGCCGCGCTCTTCCGGGGTCATGCCGCCGTCGCCGGTAGTGGTACTGGTGCCGGCGATGCTGGCGCCACGGCCCAAGGCTTCTTTAGCGTTGGCCGACAGTGCGCCGAAGCTCATACCGGCGATGGTTACCGGGATCTTCAGGTGCAGTGGCTTCTTGGCGAAGCGGTTGCCGAGAATTACATCGGTGCCGCACTTCTCACGGTAGCCTTCAAGCGGATAGCGCGACACGCTGGCGCCGATCAGCAGCAAGTCATCGAAGTGCGGCAGCTTACGCTTGGTGCCACCACCCCGGATGTCGTAGATGCCGGTTTCGGCAGCACGCTGGATTTCCTGGATCGTCAGGCGGTCGAATGTAGCGGACTCGCGCAGCACGGGTGGAGCTGCTTTCTGGGTAGTTTGGTCGCTCATGTTCTTGCTCCTGGATCAGTACGCGGAGGCGTTATCGACTTTGAAGTTGTACAGCTGGCGGGCTGAGCCATAGCGCTTGAAGTCCGCCGCTTTTTCGTTGAAACCGGCACGATCAAGCAGCGCCTGGAGCTCTTCGATATGCTCGGCACGCATCTCTTTGGCGATGCAGTCCGACCCCAAGGATTCGACTGTGCCCTTAACGTAGATGCGTGTCTCGTACAGCGAATCGCCCAGCGCATCGCCTGCGTCACCGCAGACCACTAAACGGCCGGCCTGACCCATAAAGCAGCTCATATGGCCAATGCTGCCGCCGACGACGATGTCGACACCTTTCATGGAGATGCCGCAACGTGCGCCGGCATCGCCTTCGATGACCAACAGACCGCCGTGAGCGGTGGCACCTGCAGCCTGAGAGGCGCTGCCCTTGACGCGCACGTAGCCGGACATCATGTTCTCAGCGCAGCCAACACCGACGTTACCGTGCACAGTGACTGAAGCTTTCTGGTTCATGCCCGCGCAGTAGTAGCCGGCATGGCCCTCGATATCGATGGAGATCTCCTCGTTCACACCAACCGCCAGGTTGTGTGCGCCGTTGGGATGGGTCACTACCCACTCGCGGTCTTGCAACTCTTTGCTCTGATCGTGCAGAGCCTGGTTCAAATCACGCACAGTGGCGTTGGATAGGTCGATAGTTTTCATGTGTGAGCTCCTTAAGCCGACTCGCGTTCCCAGATGTACATAGTGGCTGGGACAGGTTCCCAAACCTTGGCTTTCTCGATGCCTGGCAGGCTGGACAACGCCTGGTATTCCGAGGCCATGGCCACGTAGTCATCGGTTTCGGCAAGAATCGCCGGCTTGCAGGCAATCGGATCGCGGATCACAGCAAAGCCGTTACGGGTGCCGATGGCGAAGGTGAAAAAGCCATCCAGCGCTTCAAGGGAGCTGTCCAGCGCGGTCTTCAACGAGTCGCCCTGCTGCAGACGCCAGGCCAGATAACCGGCAGCGACTTCGGTATCGTTTTCGGTGTCGAACTTGATGCCTTCGCGGCGCAGTTCCTGACGCAGACGGAAGTGGTTGGACAGCGAGCCGTTGTGCACCAGGCACAGGTCGGCACCGGTAGAGAACGGGTGGCTACCTTCCATGGTCACCGCACTCTCAGTGGCCATACGGGTGTGGCCGATGATGTGGCTGCCCTGCATATTTTTAAGACCGAAGCGCTCGGAGATTTCCTTCGGCAGGCCCATGCCCTTGAGGATCTCAATGCTTTTACCCGCGCTCATGATGCGCACAGTTGGCGCCAGCTCAGCCAAGGCAGCGCGCACGGTGGCTTCTTCGGCCTGGATTTTCAGTACGATGGCGCTGGCGTTCTGGAACCAATCCAGCTCAGCACCTAGCGTGTCTTCTAAAGCTGCAACCAGCGCCTTGAAATCATAGCCTTCAGTGGTGGCCTGCAGGGTCAGCTTGACCCAGCCGTCCGGGACCTCATCACCGTAAATGGCGAAGCCGGCACTGTCGGGGCCACGATCAGTCATCGCTTCGAGCATCGGCTCGAACAACGCACCCAGCTGAGACTCCAGCGCCGGATTTTTCAGGTAAAGACCAACAATTCCACACATAGTCAAAACTCCACGGCAGAAGACGCCCTACCCATTTCGCAGGGCGTCGAAAACGGTTAATAGATCCGGTGATCAGAAAAATTCGGTGTAGCGCTTCAGTTCCCAATCAGAAACGTGACGGCTGTACTCCACCCATTCCATGCGCTTTAGCTTGATAAACTCATCAACAATTCCGGGCCCCAGGACTTCGCGAAATAGCGGGTCAGCTTCCAGTGCGTCACAGGCTTCCTTGAGTGACTGCGGCAGCGTTTTAATACCGCGTGCAGCAATCTCCTCAAGGCTGAGCTTGTAGAGGTTCTCGTTACAGACATTGTCGATTTCCAGCTTGCGGTCGATGCCATCCAGGCCGGCGGCGATGATTGCGGCTGTCACCAGGTAAGGGTTACAGCCTGCATCTGGTAAGCGGAACTCGAGCCGACCGTAGGGCACGCGCACCATGGCCGAGCGGTTGTTGGAGCCGAAGGCGATAAATGCAGGTGCCCACGTAGCGCCGGACAGTGAATTGCCGACCACCAAACGCTTATAAGAATTAACCGTTGGTGCGGCAAAGGCACACAGCGCTGGACCATGCGCCAGAAGACCTGCAGCGAAGTGGTAGGCCATTTTCGATAAGCCCATGCCACTTGGATCGCTGGCGTCATGGAACATATTTTTGTTCGTGTCGCTGCTGATCGACAGATGGAAGTGCATGCCGTTACCGGCGCGCTTAGGGTCCGGCTTAGGCATGAACGAGCAAATCATGCCCATGTCGTTGGCGATCTCGCCGGCGGCCATGCGGAAGAAGGTGAAGCGGTCAGCTGACTCCAAGGCATCGCTGTAGGTGTAATTGATCTCGAACTGGCCGTTGGCATCTTCATGATCAATTTGATAAATATCGAAACCTACCGGCTGCAGCGCCTCGGTCAAACGCTCGAGAAACTCACGGGAGCGCGACAGGCCCTTATAGTCGTAGCAAGGCTTGTCCAAATTATCGGAGCCATCGACCAGCTGCAGCTTGCCGTCGGTGTCACGGCGAAACAGGCTGAACTCCGGCTCAAGCCCGGTATTCAAGGTCCAGCCCTTGTCGCTCAGACGCTGCACTTGCTGCTGCAGAACATAGCGGCTGTCATACGGATGCGGCTTGCCTTCGACATGACCCACACACACCACGCGGCCATAACCAGGCTGCCAAGGAACCGGGGTTAATGTGGACAGGTCGCCACGTGCCATAAAGTCAGGGCCATGGGGCTCCATGCCCATGCCGCAGATAGCAAAGCCCGCAAAACCGGCACCTTCTTCAGCCACCGTCTTGAGGCCGGAAACGGGCACAGACTTGGTCTTCGCCGCACCATGGATATCGACGAACTGGGCCAGCACATACTTGATGCCGTGCTGATCAATGAGCCGCTGCGTTTCAGATGGCAACATGAGGTTTCACTCCTAATTTAGAGGCAAGGCGGTTAAAGAGCGGCAGGTGAACGTGGGCACTTTGAAATGCCCGAATCGCTAAAAACCGGGAGAAGGCTGTTACTGCGAGAAGCAGTTGATTCGAGGAGGTCAGGCTCATATCGGTATGCTAATTCCATGAGGGAAACTTTATTTCCCTACAGGAATGCAATCACCTTGCCAGAATGCGTCGGCCACTAAAAAAACGCTGAGGAGCGGTCAGCCTTCTGTTTATATGGGAATATACGTTTCCCAGAGGGAAAGCTTGGGGGCAGCCGAAGGCTGAGATACTTAGCTCGCACTTTCTTTGTGCGAAATTAAATTTCTTGAACCTAAATTGTGCAGGAATATCGCTCTATGTCGAATGACACCCAACCCCGCCTTAGGCTGGAGCAATACTTGGGCATGCAGATCAAACGGCAGCGCCAGGAGCAGGAGCTGAAGCTGGCGGATGTGGCGCGTATCGCCAACATCAGTCAGGGCATGCTGAGTAAAATTGAAAACGCCCAGGTGTCGACCAGCCTGGAGATTCTCAGCCGGCTTTGCGACGTGCTCGGCATGCCGATGTCAAAACTCTTCAGCCAGTACGACCAGCCTGACGGCAGTGCGCTGCTGGTTAAAGCCGGTGAAGGCCTTGAAGTAGTCCGCCGTGGCACAGAGAAGGGTCATACCTATCGGCTGCTTAACCATACGCGAGGGCCGAAGAAGAACTTCGAGGCCTATATGGTGAGCATGGATGACGCCAGTGAGGAGTTCCCCACCTTCGCCCATCCCGGCACCGAGTTCCTGCACCTGCTGGAAGGTGAGTTGGTCTACCGTCACGGTAATCAGCTCTATCATATGCAGGCTGGGGACAGCCTGACCTTTGAGGGCGAAGTCCCGCATGGACCCGAGCAATTGCTGCACGTCCCAATCCGCCTGCTCTCGATCATGAACTACAGCAAGGATTCATGAGCCATTCGGCTGTGACTGCATTACACAATCTACAAAGGGCTGCATCGCAGGCTCATGGCGCTTATCCCTATAAGCGCCGGGCTACCTCCTCCTTCGACGCCCCTGACCTCTGATACCCCCCCGCGCAAAATGCCCTCCTCACCCTCGATCTCGTGCGCCCCACCTTTGATGCCCTGAACAGCCTCACTGGCTAGACCGGCACCGGCAAATAGTTTCCCACCAGGATATAAATTTTCACAAAACGCTAGACCGGCAGGATTACTTCGCATATAAAAGCGCCACGGGAAATTTATATTCCCTTCAGTTAAAAATATTCACCTATAAAAAATACTTTCGCCCACGCATTTACGCTTTGAAATCAGCTGCCGCCCCCCCTATCGAGGACATGACATGCAACACGCCAACAGCCACTTCATTATTAAGATCAGCTGCCCGGCGGCCTCCGGTATTGTCGCGGCAGTGACGACCTATCTAGCGGATAAAGGCTGCTACATCGGCGAGATGGCGCAGTTTGATGATGACATCAGCAAGCGCTTTTTCATGCGTGCCGTGTTCCGCTTTAACCAGGGTATAGAGGGCGATATCGCCGAGATTGAACAAGGCTTCGCTGATGTAGCCGCACGCTTTGATATGGAATGGTCACTGAGTAACACCTCACAGCCAATGCGCGTGTTGTTGATGGTAAGCAAGTTCGACCATTGCCTGACAGATTTGCTGTATCGCCACCAGAAAGGCGAAATCGACATGCAGATCACCGCGATTGTCTCCAACCACCTCGACCTGCGCTCAATGGCCGAACGTGAGGGCATCCGCTTCATCTACCTACCCGTGACCAAAGACAACAAAGCTGAGCAAGAAGCCGCGCTGATGAAAATCGTCGACGAGACCCAAACTGAACTCGTCGTACTCGCCCGCTACATGCAGATCCTGTCCAATGATCTGTGCAAACAGCTGGCCGGCCGCGCGATCAATATCCACCACTCCTTCTTGCCCGGCTTCAAAGGCGCCAAGCCTTACCACCAGGCGTATACGCGCGGCGTGAAACTGATCGGCGCCACCGCCCACTACGTCACCAGCGACCTTGACGAGGGTCCGATCATCGAGCAGGAAGTGCAGCGTGTTGATCACGCCTACCTGCCTGACGACCTTGTGGCCATCGGCCGCGATACCGAAACCGTGGCCCTGTCCAAGGCGGTGAAATACCACCTCGAGCACCGGGTTTTTCTCAACCAGGACCGTACGGTGATATTCCGGTGAACAGCCCTTCCAGTGTCACCATTATCGACGGTAAAGCCGCCGCCACCCGCGTATTGAGCGAGGTTCGCGACGCTGTCAGCGCCCTCAAGGAATACGACCTGCACCCGGCTCTGGCCGTGGTGCTGGTCGGCCATGATCCGGCCAGCCAGGTGTATGTACGCAACAAAGTGCTGCGCGCTGAAGAGACCGGCATTCGCTCAGTCGAGCACAAGCTAACGCTCGACACGACAGAAACCGAACTGCTTGATCTGATCGCAGGCCTCAACGCGGACCCAGCGATTAACGGCATCCTCGTGCAACTGCCGCTGCCCGCGCACATTGACGAGAACCGCGTATTGCAGGCCATTGACCCACTGAAAGACGTCGACGGCTTTCACAGTGAAAACGTCGGCGGCCTCAGCCAAGGCCGTGACGTGCTTACGCCCTGCACCCCCAGCGGCTGCATGCACCTGTTGCACGACGCACTCGGCGACTTGAGCGGCAAACACGCCGTGGTGGTCGGGCGTTCAAACATCGTCGGGAAACCGATGGCGGCATTGCTGCTAAAGGCCAACTGCAGCGTCACCGTACTCCACTCACGCAGCGTCAACGCCCGCGAAATTTGCCGTCAGGCCGACATTGTGGTCGCGGCCGTCGGCCGCCCGCGCATGCTCGATGCCAGCTGGTTGAAACCGGGTTGCGTGGTGATTGACGTAGGCATCAACCGGATCGACGAAGGTGGCAAAACGCGCCTAGTCGGTGATGTCGACTTCGACAGCGCTTTGAGCGTGGTCTCGGCCATCACTCCGGTGCCCGGCGGTGTAGGCCCCATGACCATTGCCTTGCTGATGAAGAACACCGTCAGCGCAACCCAATTACAGCAGCCTGCCCTGTCCACCCACTCCACACGTGCGGAGGCACCATGCCTTTCAATCTCCTGAAATACGGCCTCAGTTCCGAATACCCGGTTGAAGTGGATCTTCCCGCGCCGAAGGAGCTGAAGAGCTCCTACGACGTGGTGATCATCGGTGCCGGCGGCCACGGCCTGGCCATCGCCTACTACCTGTCGAAATATCACGGCATTACTAACATCGCCGTATTGGAAAAGTCCTACCTCGGCAGCGGTAATACTGCACGGAACACCGCAGTAATCCGCTCCAACTACCTCACCTCCGAGGGCGTGCGCTTCTACGCCGAGTCGGTGGAGATGTTCCAGAACCTGTCCAACGAATTCGATTTCAACATCATGTATTCCGAGCGCGGCCAACTGACCCTGGCCCACACGGATGCAACCGTGCGCGCATTTCGCCAGCGCGCCGAGGTGAATAAGCACTTCGGCGGACGCACCGAAATGATCGACCGCCAGCAAATTCGCGAACTGGTGCCGAGCCTCAATCTCGACCCGGGGCACCTGCCGGTACTCGCTGGGCTGTGGCATATGGACGGCGCCACCGCACGTCACGATGCCGTAGCCTGGGGCTATGCCAAGCAGGCGGCCAAGCGCGGCGTGGAAATCCACCAGCTAACCGACGTGCAAGACCTGGTCATCGAAAACGGAGCCATTACCGCGGTTAAAACCAACCGTGGCACCATCAAGTGCGGCTGTGCGGTACAAGCCATCGCCGGGCACAGCTCGCTGATGATGGCCAAGGCCGGTATCCGCTCGCCGATCCAGACCTTCCCGTTACAAGCCATGGTGACGCAGCCGTTCAAGCCGTTCCTTGACCCCCTGGTAAGTTCCTCGGCACTGCACTGCTATGTGCAGCAAACCAGCCGTGGCGAAGTGGTGTTTGGCGGCGGTTCCGACCCCTACCCGCTGTACAACAGCCGCTCGACCCTGGATCTCAAGGAAAGCCTGCTGGCCCATGCCATCGAAATGTTCCCATTCCTGGCCAACGCCAAACTGATGCGTCAGTGGGCCGGGATCACCGACATGACCCCGGACTACAGCCCGATCATGGGCCTGTCGCCAGTGAAGAACTATTACCTCGACGCGGGCTGGGGCACTTGGGGATTCAAGGCCACGCCGATCTGCGGCAAAACCATGGCCGAGCTGATTGCCAGCGGCGGCAAGGTGCCTGACTTGATCAAGCCCTTTGCCCTGGAACGTTTCTCGCGTTTCCAGCAAGTCAACGAAATGGGCGCAACCGCCGCCAGCCATTGAGGATCGGACAATGAAAATCATGAATTGCCCACTCAACGGGCCGCGCAACATCAGCGAATTCACCTATGGCGGCGAACTCAAAGCCATGCCCGATTCGGCCACCTGCAGCGATATCGAGTGGGCTGATTATGTGTTCAACAGTGATAACGCTGCCGGTGTAGTGACTGAATGGTGGATGCACACACCCTCGAGCTACTGGTTTCTGGCCGAGCGTCACACCGTGACAGACCAGATCATTCGCACCTTCGACCCGAAAGAAGTATTCAACCAGCGCGTCGACTTTCACACCAATAGCACCGCGCTCAAGGGAGTCACAGCATGAGTTCTTCGAACCGTTTGCCCGCCCCTATGGGCCTGCTGATCGACCGTAACCAGGCGCTCAGCTTTCAGTTCGACGGCCAATCTTTTAGCGCCCTGGGCGGTGACAGTATCGCCAGCGCCCTGATCGCCAATGGTCGCTGGTTGATGTCACGCTCGTTTAAATACCACCGCCCTCGTGGCCCGCTGACACTGGCCGGGCAAGATGCCAACACCCTGGTGCAACTGCCCAGCGAGCCCAATGTTCTGGCCGACATCACTAGCGTTGAAGCCGGCATGCAGGTCAGCGCGCAGAATGTGTCCGGCTCACTGGACAACGACCGCGACGCCTACCTGGGTAAATTTTCCAAGTTTATGCCGGTGGGCTTCTACTACCGCTCCTTCTATAAGCCAAAAGGCATGTGGAAGGTTTGGGAGCCGATCATTCGCAAGAAGGCCGGCCTCGGTGTGCTCGACTTAAAATTCGAACCTGAGTACTACGACAAACAATTTCTGTTCGTCGACCTCGCCGTAGTGGGTGCTGGCCCGGCGGGCTTGCAGGCCGCACTGACCGCTGCCAATGCCGGCGCCAAGGTACTGCTGGTAGAAGAACAGTCGATTCTCGGCGGCTCGCTGACCTATGCGCGCTTCGACGCCGAAGGCGTGCGCGCTGATAACCTGCGCCAGGAACTGATCGCCGCAGTTGAAGGCCACTGCAATATCCAGATTCTGAAAAAGGCGACCTGCAACGCCTGGTTCACCGATAACTACTTGCCGGTGATTCAGGGTAAGCGCCTGTACAAAGTGCGCGCCAAGCAATGCCTGGTCGCCAGTGGCTCATTCGATCAACCGGTGATTTTCCGCAACAATGACCTGCCGGGCGTGATGCTGACCAGCGCGGCACAACGACTGATGAAGTTGTATGCCGTGAAGCCAGGCAAGCGTGCAGTCGTTTTGACCGGCAACGACGACGGCTATCTGGCGGCTCTCGACTTGCACGAGCAAGGCGTAGAAGTGGCTGCCTTGGTCGATATGCGTGCCCAGCCCGCTGACCCGAAACTGCTCACGCTCCTGCAAACGCGCGGCATTACTTGCCACTTGAGCACCACCGTATTTGAGGCCCTGCACACAAAAGGCATGCGTCACATTAGCGGCGTCGATCTGCGCAAAATCACCGCTCAGGGCGAAGTGGCCAGTGATTCACTGACCCTCGGTTGCGACCTGCTGTGTATGTCTGGCGGTTACATGCCGGTCTACCAACTGCTGTGTCAGGCGGGTGGCAAGCTGGCGTATGACGATCAACTGGCAGAATTCACCCTCAGCGGCCTACCGGAGATTCTCCGCGTGAGTGGTTCGGCCAACGGCTGCCATGCACTGGATAACGTGCTGGCTGATGCGACGAACTGCGCACTCGATATCATCGCGGCGCTGGGGCTGAACAGCGACCATAGCCGCGCTAAGGTGAGCCCGGAAGCTCAGGTTAATTTCCCGTGGCCCATCTTTGCCCACCCTAAAGGCAAGGACTTCGTCGACTTCGATGAAGACTTGCAAGTGCGCGACATTATCAACGCCACCAAAATCGGCTACCGCGACGTACAGTTGGTCAAGCGCTTCTCCACCGTCGGCATGGGCCCCTCGCAGGGTCGCCACTCAGCCCTACCGACCGCCCGCTTGGTCGCCCAATCGACCCAACGCAATATCAGCGAAACCGGGGTGACCACTGCTCGCCCACCTTTCGTCGCGGAAAAGCTCGCACATGTCGCGGGTCGCGGCTTTGACCCTTACCGTCAAACGCCTATGCATCGCCGCCACTTGGAGGCGGGGGCGAAGATGATGCCTGCGGGCGTCTGGCAGCGTCCGGCGTACTACGGCACTAGCGCAGAGCGCGATAAATGCATGCAGGCGGAAGCTAAGCATGTGCGCAACAAAGTTGGCCTGATTGACGTATCGACGCTGGGCGGGCTGGATGTGCGTGGGCCGGATGCCGCCGAGTTCCTCAATCGTATCTACACCTTTGCGTTCCTTAAGCAGCCCGTTGGCCGTTCGCGTTACGCACTGATGACCAACGAGCACGGGGTGGTGATCGACGACGGTGTGTGCGCACGTTTCGCCGATAACCATTTCTATGTCACCGCCACCACCAGCGGTGTCGACCGTATCTACCAACAGATGCTCAAGTGGAATGCCCAGTGGCGCCTGAATGTCGATGTGACCAACGTCACCGCGGCACTGGCGGCGGTCAATCTGGCAGGCCCCTTGTCACGCAACGTGCTGCAAAAGCTGTGTAGCGATGTTGACCTCTCGCCAGAGGGCTTCCCCTATCTTGGCGTACGCACGGGCACGGTTGCCGGTATCCCAGCGCGCCTGATGCGCGTGGGCTTTGTCGGTGAACTGGGCTTTGAAATCCACGTCCCCGCGCGCTACGGCGAATACCTCTGGGACGTGTTGATGGAAGCCGGCGCAGCGGAAGGCATCCGTCCGTTTGGTGTCGAGACACAACGCTTGCTGCGCCTGGAGAAAGGCCACGTGATCATCAGCCAGGACACCGACGGCATGACCACCCCGGGCGAGATCGACATGACCTGGGCAATCAGCCGCACCAAGCCGTTCTTCGTTGGTAAGCGCTCGGTTGAGATTCTCGAGCAGCAACCACAGCACCGTAAATTGGTGGGTTTCACCCTGGACAAAGGCAGTCGCCAACCGCTGGAGGGTCATCTGGTACTTGATGGCAATGACATTACAGGCAATGTCAGCTCGTGCGAGTTCAGCGAATCCCTCGGCCAGATCATCGGCTTGGCCTATGCCGGCGCCAACCAGAGTATCCCCGGAAGCCATCTGCCGATCCGCGTGGAAGGCGGCGCAATGGTGCACGCCACCGTTGTCGAACTGCCCTTCTTCGACCCCGCCAATCAACGCCAGGAGTTGTAAGCATGAACAGCCTGACAGCAGAAGCCTTCAAAGAACGCAGCCCGCTATACGCCAAGCATCAGGATGCTTCGCTGGTAGCGCTTGCTGACACTGCAGCCGTCGCACGCTACAGCGAGGCTGCAGAAAACACGCAATTAGCGCGCTGTGCGCTGGTAGACCTCAGCAATTTGGCCCGCGTCGGTTTTCGCGGCACCGATACGGCAGATTTTCTGCACAGCAAAGGCTACGACCTGCCAGAAGCCGCTAACCGTGCCAACGCGCAGGACGACGGCAGCATTGTCGCGCGCTTATCGCAAACTGAGTACTTGGTATTGGGCAGCCTGCGCGATGCCGGCACTCGGGTGGCGGATTTGGAAGCGCAGTGGCAATTGAGCGAACAGGCAAACTATTTGCTCCCTCGTCAGGACAGCCACGCGTGGCTGCTCCTCACCGGCGAACACTGCGCCTCGGTAATGGCCAAACTCTGTGGCGTTGATCTGCGCGATGGCAATTTCACGCAGGGTGCAGTGGCGCAAACGTCGGCAGCGCGAATCAACGTGATCGTTATCAATAATCACGCTACAGCGTTGCCTAGTTTTCACATCCTCTGCGATCGCGCTTCTGCGAGTTACTTCTGGGACGCCGTATTGGATGCCATGCTGGAGTTTGATGGTAAGCCAGCAGGTATCGCAGCCCTCCTCGACTGAGGCCAGAAACCGGCGTGTTGTGAAACACGCCGGTAAATCATGGAAGGGATGAGCCCTGATGAACCTCGACATTGAGCGCGACGTTGACTATCGCGTACCAGCCCTGCAACGCGGCCTGATGGTGCTGGAAATGTTCAGCAGCCAGCAGCGCCAACTGAGCAGTAACGACATCGCAGAACGCTTGGGTCTTAGCGTCTCGGCGATCTATCGCATTCTGCACACGTTATTAGAGATGGGTTATCTGAACAAAATCAGCAAGAACACTTTCGAGCTTGGGCCGCAGGTGATGTGCAACGGCTTCAGTTACCTGGCCAGCCGTGACATTGTCGAAATCGCAATGCCGCACCTGAACAACCTGCGCGACCGCACCTCGATGACCTGCCACTTAAGCATCCGTGAGCAAACGGATAGCCTCTATATCTACCGTGCCTTCGCCGCACAACGTCTCTCGGTCAACATCCCGATTGGCTCGCGCCTGCCCTGCCACTGCACGGCGATGGGCCGCGTGCTGCTCAGTGACTTGTCGCAACTCGAACTCGATAACCTGTACCGCCACGTGCGCTTGGACGACTACCCGCCACCCGCACCGAAAACCCTGCCAGAGCTGATCAACATGCTCGCCAGCGACCGCGAAAACGGTTGGGTACTGCACCGCTCCGATTACTCCACCGCCATCGCCTGCGCCATAAACGATCACAGCGGTAAGGTGGTTGCGGCAATCAATCTGTCCGGCCCAGAGGCCATTCTCGACAACCCGAAAACTCAACTCAGCTATACAGAGCATCTGCTAGACACGGCAAAGGCTATATCTAAAGAGCTTGGGGGCGGGTAAACGCTAGAGATCGGCTGGATGCGTGCACTGAAAAACTGGCCTGGCTGCGCCTGGTAGATGGAATGTCCCAACAAACCTAGCGTTTCAACGCTGACCAAGCTTGCAATCGAGAGAGCTTGGAGAATGTCTAGAAAGCCCGGGGCGATTCAAAGAGCGGTAAACCACGCCCCGAGTATTGCTCTCGGGGCGCGGTTTACCGACAAGCCCTGATTAAAGATCGGCGTTACCGCTTGGCGATAGACTCCAGCATCCGACTCACTGCGCTCAGGTGCTCCGGCTCGTTGTGGCACATTCCCTGGAAGCAGGCGCAGAGATCAAGAAAGTCCTTGAGCTCCATCCGTTGCGCCATCTTCATCAAGCGTTTGGTCAACCGGGTGGCCTTGGGCGGCTGATTGGCCATGCGTTCGGCCAGTTTCATGGCTGACGGCAGCAGGTCATCGGGTGTCGTCACTTCAATGACGATTCCCAGTTCCTTGGCCTCGGCGGCATCGATTACTCGACCGGTCAGGGTCAATTCAAACGCACGCTGGTAGCCGATCAGGCGCTGCATCAGCCAGGCACCGCCGTCACCGGGGATGATGCCCAGGTTGAGGAAGGTCTCGCCGAACTTGGCTTTATCAGAGGCGATACGGATATCGGCCATATTGGCCAGGTCGAAACCGGCTCCAATGGCCGGGCCGTTGACGGCGGCGATGATCGGTACCTCGACTGCTTGCAGAGCCAGGGGGATTCGTTGGATGCCCCTGCGGTAGCGTTGCTCGCACTCGGCCACATCGCCGGCAAAGTCCCCACCGCGCTCGGCCATATCGCGGATGTTGCCTCCGGCACTGAAAGCGGAACCGGCTCCGGTGATTACCAGCACCGACACATCGTCAGCGTGGTTAACCCATTCTGCGGTGGCGACGATATCCTCGATCAGATTGGAACCGGTCAGGGCGTTACGCAGGTCGTGGCGATTCAACGTCAGCAACGCTATGCGGTTTTCGACACTCAGTGTCGCGTCCTGCAATTGTGGTTTATTCATGGTCTTTTCTCACCGCCATAATAATCCGTGCATCCGCAATCGAGCAGCCGTCGGCACGAGCGATCACTGGATTAAGGTCAAGTTCTGAAATCTCCGGGTGTTTCCAAACCAAGTCGGATAATTTCATGATCAGTTCCACCAGTGCTTCCCTATTCACCGGATCAGTACCACGCGCACCGTTGAGGATTTCCACCGCACGAATTTGCTCGATCATTTCACGGGCATCGGTCTCTGCCAACGGGATAGAACGGAATGCGACATCCTTCAACACTTCAACAAAAACGCCGCCCAAGCCAAACATCATGACCGGACCAAAAGTTGGGTCCTGGGTTACACCCAAGATCACCTCAACACCCGGTTTAAGCATCGGTGCCAGCAATACGCCTTCTATATCCGCGTCGGCCTTGTAGCGTTTGGCGTTTGCAATGATTTCACGATAGGCCGCTAGACGTTCCTGCGTGCCCTGCACCTTCAATTTGACGCCGCCAGCGTCGGTCTTGTGCAGGATGTCCTTAGAAACAATTTTCATCGCCAGGGACGCATCGGCAATTTCAGCGGGCAGGCTGTCCAGGTCTGCCTCGGAACGTACGACAAGCTCTGCCGGTACCGTTATGCCATAGGTCCGCAGCAGATCCTTGGCTTCAGACTCGAACAGCGCAGCTCTACCTTCGGCATAGGCTTTGTCAAAAATTGCAGTACCGGCCGATTTAGGCGTGGCGTCGGGATGCGGATTTGTGCTCGCAAGGCGGCGACGAGCCTGAGCG
Organism: uncultured Pseudomonas sp.; assembly: GCF_943846705.1. NCBI lineage: Bacteria > Pseudomonadati > Pseudomonadota > Gammaproteobacteria > Pseudomonadales > Pseudomonadaceae > Pseudomonas > uncultured Pseudomonas sp. The sequence goes on from NZ_OX044366.1 coordinate 3,630,883, forward strand.
TAGTCCACCAGCTCTTTGACGCAGCGGATTGCTGTTTCAGCCCAGATAAAAACGGGGATGCCGTGCTCACGCAGCATCAGCAGAGGCTTGGGCTTGAGCGGCTGATAAACGCACTGGGCAACCACCGGCTTGCCATACTTATGGGCCAGATCGATGATACGCCGCGAGGTCTCCATTTCGTTTTCCAGCAGGGTTGCCGAGAACCGCACACTGTAGGCCCCCACCATCCCAACGATCATCAGTACATCGACGTTATCGTCCTGCAGCAAAATATCGGTGCAGTCTGCAAAAGCACTGGTGTCTTCGTCCGTCGCGCCGGCCACATCGATTGGATTATTCAGCGCGGCGGCAGGAGGCAGTGTGGCTTTGAGGCGAGTTAAGGTGTCAGGTGACAACTCTGCCAGCACCAAACCGGCCTCCACCAACGCATCAGTGGTTATGGTTCCATGGCCCCCACTGTCACACAGAATCGCCACGCGATTGCCCTTGGGCAGCGGCAGCTCGCCCAAGGCCTCGGCAACGGAGAGCACCTTGTCAGACTCACTGACGACCGTGACACCAGCCTGACGCAAGACATCGCGGGTTAATTGATAGCTACCCGCCAGTGAGCCTGTATGCGAACTGGCGGACACCTGGCCGGCGGCTGTGCGGCCTGATTTGTAGACGACTACCGGCTTCTTGTGTACGACCTGCCGGGCGACCTCCAAAAAGCGGCGACCGTCGCCCTCTTTGAATCCTTCGATATAGACTGTAGTCGCGGCGGTATTTTCATCATCGCCGAAATATTCCAGGTACTCGCTCAGTCGAATATCTGACTGATTGCCTACCCCAATGTAGGTACTGAAACCCACGCCGCCCTTGCGTTTCGCCTCGGCCACAAAACCCAACATGACGTTTCCCGACTGGGACAGAATACCGATATCGCCCTTCCCAGCATCGGAAACGCCAACCATGTTGAGATTACAGTGCAAGTTAAACACGCCATTGGTGTTGGGGCCCACTAAGCGGACATTCCACTCCTTGGCAGCAGCCAGCATATTCTGCTCGAGCAGTTTGCCTTCTTCTCCCATCTCGGACATACCGGCCGCCAGGATCACTGCACCACGGATACCTTTACGGCCGCAGTCGGCGATCACAGCCGGCAAAGAGCTCGCAGGCGTACAGACCAACGCGATATCGATGGATTCTTGAACATCCATCAGCGACGGATAAGCTTTAATACCTAAAATATCCGGAGCTTTGGGGTTGATCGGGAATATCTTGCTCTGGTCAAAGCCGTCTGCTTTCAACTGCGCGATAGCCTGGTAGCCGCGCTTCTCTGGCTTGTTGGATGCCCCGATAATGGCAATCGACTTTGGGGCCAGGAACTGTAGATGTTTTTCTTCTGAAGTTTTCATATCGCACCTGTAGAAAAATATTGATTCAGCTTTAGCGTCTCAACAGCCTTTGAATCGGGGGAGGCGTTTCTCGGCAAAGGCATCAACGCCCTCCTGCCAATCGGCGGTGGTCGAACAGATAAAGACACTGTCGATTTCCAGCTTTAATTGATCTTCTAGGTTTTGGTACGAGGCGTTATTCAAAAGGCGTTTTGCCATCGACATGGAGATAGGCGCTTTGCTCGCCAGCACACCGATAAATCGCTCGGCTTCGCTTTGAAGTTCGTCATCGGCTACCGAACGGTTAACCATGCCGATTGCGGCCGCTTCCTTACCTGTTATTTTTTCACCGGTGAATATCAGTTCACGCGCCTTCGCCAGTCCTACAAGGCGAGGCAGGAACTGAGTTACACCGCCGCCCACACAGGTGCCAATGCTGATTTCCGGAAAGCCGATTTTTGCCGTCTCAGCCATCAGTACGAAGTCGCAACAGCAAGCCATCTCTGCGCCGGCGCCCAGGGCATAGCCGTTGATGGCGGCAACAACGGGGATTTTCAGGCGAAATATTTTTTCGCATACATCGTTGCCTACTTGTAGATAGTCGCGGCGCTGGCTAAGCGTCCGCTCACCCGCACCATGCTCCTTCATATCAGCGCCGACGCAGAATGCTCGGCCCTCGCCGGTGAGTAACACGGCACGTACCTCTGGATCATTTTCAGCCTGCGTCAACGCGGCTAACAACTCGTGATAGAACTGTTCAACCACGGCATTGAGGCGGTGCGGACGATTAAAGCGAATCTCCGCATAGTGATCTGCTTTACGGTAAATGATCGTTTCGAAATTCATAATGTTTGTCATCACCTGATGTTCTCTCTGGACAAATTAATCCCGCGGCGACCTGTTTGCAGATCACCGACTCAATATTTCTAAAAATTAAATAATTTATTCGGACAACATGACCGTTTAAACAAGTGGCGAGTTACTCACTCACCACCTCGCTGGGCCTGACAATAAATACCGAGCAGGTGGCGTGACGCACTACTCGTGCGGAATTCGAGCCTAGTAAATAATCGCTAAGTGCGGGCTGGTGTGCCCCCATAACGATGAGGTCAATGGGTAGTTTATTGGCCAACAGCAAAACCTCCTCATAAACTTTTCCGGTGTCGACGATATGCTGCACAGGGCAACTATCACCGACGACATCCTTAACATAGGCATGAAGCTGTGTATTGACCTGCTCGAGTACCCGCTTGCGCTCAGCCACTGAAAAATTAATGCCGACAAGAGCGCTAGCAATATCCGGAATGATAGAGACAACATGCAGGCGGGAGCCATGGACAACCGCCAGTTCCCTAGCCACCTTTAAAACTGCACGCTGCTCTTCTGCGTAATTAAGATCTACCGCTACAAGAATATCGTTAAACATAATTAACTTCCTTTGCTACTTCGGCAGGTGCCTTACGTCTTCTTTGGAGAAATATCACCAATGCCAGCAATAGGAAGGCGGGGACGTAGAAAATCTCTTTGTCGAGTCTCTCTTTGGTTTGCTCGATGACTAATACTTCCCAGTCAAGGTCGATCCCCGCCTTCTGTGCAACTCCGCCGTAAGTAATATTGTCTACGTAGACACGTTCCCCCTCGAAACGAAACTGCACACCTGCGGCCTGCTCTAAGCGCATTCCACCATCAGCTCTATCTGCTCCCAACGGCAATATGAAGGTCGACTCGACCAGCTTGCCGTCTATCGTCTCGCCGCGCAGCCGTGCTCGAATACCAGTCTCAGCTGGGGCTTTATCAGCGATTTCAAAGATCTGGGCCGACGCGACCTGCTCAAAGGGCGGATCGATCATGTCCAGGAAAAAACCCGGACGGAACAGGGTAAAGGAGATCAAGAGCAGCGCAGCGGACTCCCAGAGCCGGCTTCGAACGAAGAAGAACCCCATGGTACCGGCTGCAAAAAGCAGCATTGCAGTCAGCCCAATTACGAACACGAAAATCGCATGCATAGGCGATACATCGATAAGCAACAGCTCTGTATTGAACACAAACAGGAAAGGTAGAACGGCTGTGCGCAACGAATAGAAGCAGGCCATAAACCCCGTTTTAAGGGGGTCTCCCTTAGCGATTGCTGCCGCCGCATAAGAGCAAAGGCCCACTGGAGGTGTTACATCACCAATGATGCCGTAATAAAACACAAACATGTGCACGGCAATCAACGGCAAAATCAGGCCACCCTGTGCGGCAAGTTCTACCACCACACCGGCCATTAGTGACGATACAACAATGTAGTTGGCGGTTGAGGGTAGCCCCATGCCCAAGATGATGCAGAGCGTCGCCACTAAGACCAGCATCAAGAACAAATTGCCGCCAGATAGTAGTTCGACAAATTCAGCCATCACCTGACCTACACCTGTCAGTGTGACCGTTCCCACTATCACACCAGCTGCTGCCGTGGCGATGGCGATACCAATCATATTCCGCGAACCATTGACCATCCCTTCACAGAGGTCCATGAAGCCGATTTTGACCTGCTTTTTAAAATCACTCGTACCACGGAAGATTGCCTTCAGTGGTTTCTGTGTGAACAGAATAAAAGCCATCAGCAGACTGGCATAGAATGCGGAGAGTCCCGGAGATTTGCCTTCGACCATCAGGAACCACACCAACACCAGCATAGGAATGATGTAATGAATACCCGACTTGTAGATATCTGCGAAGGCTGGCAATTTTTCAAATGCACTTTCGCCAAGTTCGGGATCAGGGGACTTTGCGGCAATCTTCAGCAGGCCTACATAACCAGCAATGATCAACAATGCCAGCGGCCAAGGCGCCAGATCACCCAGTTGGGACTTGATAAACACGACCGTGTAGTAGAGCAAGCTGCAGAGGATCATAAAGCTAGACAGTATGATACCGGAGCGGATCAGGCGTGCTTTCCAAGGAGCAATAGGCGTACTGCGGGGCAGCCCGCACATGTCATGCTTCATCGCTTCCAAATGCACGATATAGACGAGCGCTATATATGAGATCAACGCGGGGATGATTGCGTGCTTGATCACCTCGATGTAGCTGATACCGACATATTCGGTCATCAAGAATGCAACAGCACCCATCACCGGAGGAGTAAGTACGCCGTTAACGGAAGAAGAGGCTTCAACAGCAGCTGCCTTTTCCGGCGAGAAACCGACCCGGCGCATCAAGGGAATAGTAAAGGTACCAGTGGTCACCACATTGGCCAGAGAGGAACCTGAAATTAAACCGGTCATTGCCGAGGAAATAACCGCCGCCTTGGCCGGACCTCCACGCATATGCCCCAGCAGAGAAAATGCGATTTGAATGAAATAATTTCCGGCACCCGCCTGGTTTAACAAAGACCCAAAAAGAACAAACAGGAACACAAATCCTGACGAGATGCCAAGAGCAACACCGAATACCCCTTCGGTGCCGAGCCACATGTGAGACATGGCCTTTTCGAAGGACGCCCCCTTCCAGCGGATCACATCCGGTAGAAAGTCTGCAGAGCCGAAGAAAACATAGGCGAGGAAGACCAGTGCTACCACAGCCAAAGGCGCACCGAGAGCGCGGCGTGCCGCCTCCAGCAGAATAACCATCCCAAACCCGGCCACGGCGATATCAAACGAGTTCGGCATTCCCGGTCGAGTTGAAAGTGACTCGTAAAAAATCCAAATATAGGCGGCGCAGCCAGCAGCCAAAAAAGCTAAGCCCCAGTCTGCAAGTGGTATATATCGGCGAGGGCTGTTTTTGAATGCTGGAAAGGACGTGAATGCTAGAAATACGGCGAATGCCAAATGGATGGCCCGAGTTTCGGTGTCATTCATCACACCGACGCCCAGGATATAAGGTATGGGAGAGGCAATCCAAAGTTGAAACAGTGCCCAAAGTAACAAGGTCCACCAGAGCAGAGATGTCACAATCCGGCTTTTCGGATTGCGCGCTCCGGTATCCGCCATCGCTATTAGATCATCGACAGCATCTACAGGTACTTTCTCCGTGCGTTTGAATATAGCCATTCTGGTAATCCGTATTTTTGTACTTCTATTGACGGATGCAGCGGGCTTTCTTTTCACTTAATTTTTGCGATAAGAAATGCACTGCAAATATATACAAGAACAAGAGCCCGGTTGGCAGGCATGCCTGCCCCCGGCTTGCAATATTTAGAGCAGGCCTTTCTCTTTGTAGTACTTAATAGCGCCGGGATGCAAAGGTGCAGAGAGAGATTCTTTTACCATCTGCTCAGCCTTTAGCGCCGTAAAAGCAGGGTGGAGCTTTTTAAATGCATCCAAGTCGTCAAACACGGCTTTAACCAAATGATAGGCGACATCGTCAGGCGTGTTAGCGGAAGTTACAAAGGTGCCGCGTGTTCCATACGTTGGAATATCGTCGGGGTTGCCCGTGTAGGTACCGCCCGGTATGACCGACTTGGTATATGCAGGATTCTTATCTACGATCGCGTCAACCCAGTCACCGACCACGGGAATAATTTTCACATCGCAGGTGCTTGTAGCTTCTTGCGCTGCACCGTTCGGCACACCAGCCGCCCAAAATACTGCCTGCATCTTGCCGTCACATAACGCCCCGGCCTGCTCGGTTGATTTCAACTCGCCAGCCAGAGAGAACTCTTTTTTGCTCCACCCCAAAGTTTCCATGGCGAGGTCCGCCATCGCACGCTGGCCTGAGCCAGGATTACCGATGTTGACCCGTTTACCCGCAAGCTGTTTAAAGTCGTTGATATTGGCATCGCGGAGTGTCATCAAATGAACAGGTTCTGCACTGGTCGAAAATAGTGCTCTCAATTCTTTATAGGGGGCATCGGCATAGATCCCTGTGCCATGAACTGCATCGCCCTGCACATCAGACTGGATGACACCGAAATCCATCTCGCCGGCACGGATCGCATTGACGTTGTAGACGGAACCCGCCGTCGACTCGACAGAGCAGCGGATCTTGTGCTCTTCACGGCCTTTGTTAACCAAGCGACAAATGGCCGCACCAGTGGGGTAGTACACACCTGTCACCCCCCCAGTACCGATGGTCACAAATCGGTCGCCAGCGGCATGAGCCACACCAACAGCAGCAAGAGCGCTAGCCATCGCCATGCCAAGAATGGTGCACTTCATTGTATTTTTGTTATTCAGCATCACGACCTCTACAAGATAGTTATCGGTTCTGTTCGCCTCGCTCGATCAAGGGGCGAGCATTTGGCCCTGCTACCTTTTACGAAGCTTGAGTCAACCTACATTGACACCCTTCCGGGGGTCAATTACTGTATTGACACCGTGGCAATATAGTTTTCAGACCTCAGATGACTCATTGGACTCCCGATATCAGTGGCTACAGCGGCCATCGCTACAGAGCAGTTGCCGAAGCCATACGCGATGCAATCCTCAGTGGAGAGCTCAGGCCTGATTCCAAGCTGCTAGCACATCGTGAAATGGCTTGGCGGCTGGGAGTTACCATTGGAACCGTCGCCAAGGCTTACCAGTTACTGGCGGAATGGGGGCTGGTTTACGCGAAGGTAGGTGATGGGACACGAATCAAAGAACAGGAAGACTCCGAAACACGCCTGGTACTAGGGCGGAAGAAGGAACGTAGAGTCGATTTTGGTCTTCTATTGCCATCTCCACTAAATGATCGTGCACTTAGAAAACAAGCTTTTGCAGACACACTGACTAAGCTAGGCAATGATCTCCTGCGCAAACCGATTACTGGTTACGGGCCCGAATTAGGTTACGAAAGCCACCGAAGAGCCGGCGCATCGTTCATGGCTGAAAGCGGTTACAGTGCCCCCCCTTCGGAAATACTAGTCACTGATGGCGTTCAGGAAGCGATTCACTTGCTATTAAGTGTATTTTCCAAACCCAGTGACATTGTAATGACAGAAGAGATTGGATACCTAGGATTCAAAACAGCCTGCTCTATTCAAAACCGGGTAATCGCCCCCATTGCCATGGATGATCAGGGAATAATCCCTTCATGCTTGGAGAGCGTAGCAACTAAAACTCAGTCTAAACTGCTGTTCATTGTACCCAACATCCAAAACCCAACGGGCATCACCTTGTCTCTAGAGCGTAGAAAACAAATCGCTGAAATTTCAAAGCGATGTGGATTTTACATTATCGAGAACAACCCTTTTTGGGCCATTTCAGGAGCGTTGCCGCCCCCCATAGTAAGCTTGGCACCCGACAATACTTTTTATGTAACCAGTCTCTCAAAGTATGCCTCCCCCACTTTACGCATCGGCTATTTGAGGTCTGATATTAAATATATTCCAGACTTAGAGATCGCCAAACATGCTCTATCATTGACTGGTTCATCACTTCAGGCTGAGGTTGCCAGAACATGGATAAAAACTGGCATCATCTATGAACTTGCAAACTGGCAGCGCAAAGAAATTATTGCACGTTGGGAAATAGCCAAACAAATTCTTGGCGAATACTTTCCTGCCGACAATGAAGCAAAGCCTTTCTTATGGTTGAAATTACCAACGCAATGGCGGTCATCTGAGTTTATTAGCGCCTTAAAGCTAGAAGGCGTTGCCTGCATCGACTCCAGCCATTTCACGCAAGGAAGAAGCAAAGAGCTCAACTCAGTGAGACTTGCACTCACAACACCAGACACCCAAGAGCACCTTAAAAAAGGGCTTCTAGTCGTAAAGGATACTCTCGGCAAAAACCCTATGATGAATCTTCCTCTCTACTAACCATAGTAAGTAAATCGCATGCAGGGAATGGCCCAACCACATTAATCCGGGCCTGGGGCGACTACAACTAACTCATATAAATTATGGTTTAATCCGGCCATCATTTTGAACCTCCCCTGAGCCTCTATACGTATGAGAGGGCTTTATCGCAATCGACACTTGGTGGAAAACGCCTTCGCCCGACTGAAGCACTACCGGACGTTGGCGTCTCGATTCGACAAGCTCAAGAGAAATTATGAAAGCGTGGTGGCAATGGCCTGTGCCTTCCTTTGGTTAACCATGTGAAACGGCAACAGACCCTAGCGGGGATACGGTTTTTTCGCGTCTTCGGAGCAACATCTCAAAATGTAAACGATGGAAGGCCGAAATAGCTCACCATTTACACTTTGGCCTCATGTAAGGACGAAGACTCAATCATCAGCATCACGCTGACTGACTGTCGGGCAACGTTCTATCGAGGCTTGAGGCTAGACCTCACTCACTCGCCGCCCGTTTACACTGCTGCCTAGTGGGCAGAAAAGAATCACACTACGCATGCTTCAAACCTCTTACTTCATCAACGCCGCGGTTGGCCAACTGATCGGCACGTTCGTTGCCTGGGTGGCCGGTATGTCCCCGCACCCACTGCCAGGTCACGGTATGCCGATTGACCTGCTCATCCAGCTGCTGCCAGAGGTCGGCGTTTTTTACCGGCTGCTTGGCAGCGGTTTTCCAGCCGCGCTTCTTCCAGTTTGGCATCCAGTCCTGAATACCCTGCATCACATACTGTGAGTCGGTCACCAGGCGCACATCGCAAGAACGCTTCAACTCGGCCAGGGCGCGAATGGCCGCGGTCATTTCCATACGGTTATTAGTGGTATTGGCCTCACCGCCCCACAGCTCTTTTTCCACGCCCTGGAATATCATCAACGCGCCCCAGCCACCCACGCCCGGGTTACCCTTGCAGGCGCCGTCGGTGTAGATCTCGACCTGTTCACTCATGTATCTGCAACTCTCACTCAATTGATCGGCCGGTTATATTTCTGCGGTGTTTCACGGCGGCTGACTTTGGCTACGGGCATCGGCAGCAATTTGCCCACGGTCTGCCGGCTGGGCTGGCGCAGTGGGCGTAGCCCGACCACCAGCTTGCGCGCCACCAGCACGTAAACACCGCCGCCAGGCAGCTGCCAGGCCGCCCCCAAGCGCTCAATCGATGCCAGTCGCGTTTGCCAGGCCGGTGAAGAAAGCGGCGGACGATAGCACCCGAAGCGGCGTTTCTCCAGCGCGAAGCCCAGCAGGCGCAACCAGTCGCTGACCCGGCTGGGCGCAATACAACGTGCCTGACGCAGCGCATCGCGGGTAAATAAATGCCGCATGCCCCAGCTGCTCATCGGGTTGATCCCGACAATCAGCAAATGGCCACCGGGGCGCACGCTGCGTGCGGCTTCACGCAGCAAACCATGGGGCGACAGGCTGAAATCCAGACCATGCTGCAGCACCACCACATCAGCGGCATGCTCGGTCAGTGGCCAGGCTTGTTCCTCGCAGACAATTTCGACGCCCTTGAACGGCGCCCCCACGCGCACACTGCGCTGAATCTGCTGGGCGTCCGGCGGCGTATCGGCAGCTGGGCCGTAATGCAGCAAATATCCACCGAAAAAGCGCGCCAGCTCTTCTTCCAGTAGCTGCCGCTCCTGCTCCAGCAATAACTGCCCGAGCGGACCGCCCAGCCAACTACGCGCAGCGCCTATAAGGTCGAGCCACTCACTATCAGCATGGGCAAACGGATGATCGGTCATAAAAAACACCTACGTAGCCAGCACCGCTATTGCACCCTAAGATGAACCTTTATGCCCTGCTTAGCGACCTAGTGATGATTAAAATCGACGCCCTGCCTGCATTTACCGACAACTATATCTGGCTACTGCAAGACGCTGAACAGCGTCGCTGCGCGGTTGTCGACCCTGGCGACGCTGCACCTGTCGAAGCCTGGCTGGCGGCTAATCCTGGCTGGCAGTTGAGCGACATCCTCATCACCCACCATCACCTTGATCATGTCGGTGGTATCGAGCGGCTCAAGACTCTCACTGGCGCTCGGGTGCTCGGCCCCGCAAACGAGCAGATTCCTGGGCGTGACTTGGCGCTCCACGACGGCGACCTGGCTGAGATCCTCGGGCACTGCTTCAACATCGTTGAAGTGCCGGGGCACACCCTGGGGCACATCGCCTATATCCAGCCCGAGCAACACTGGCTGTTCTGCGGTGACACGCTGTTTGCTGGCGGCTGTGGCCGGTTGTTCGAAGGCACGCCCGAGCAGATGCATGGATCACTCAGCCGCCTAGCCGCATTGCCTGAGCAGACCCAAGTGTTCTGTACCCACGAGTACACCCTGAGCAACCTGCGCTTCGCCGCGGCAGTTGAACCTAACAACCCCGAAATCAGACAGCGCCTGGCGCAGGTCAGCCAATGGCGTGAAGCAGGGCAAATCAGCCTGCCCTCATCAATCGGCCTGGAGCGCGCGACCAACCCTTTTCTGCGCAGTGCACAGCCTTCAGTCAACGCCTGCATCGCCGAGCGCGAAGGACCTGCCGAGCGTTCGCCGACTCAGGTTTTCGCCGCCTTGCGCGCCTGGAAAGATCGTTTCTAAACCACGACAGGCACACAAAAAACTGGTTAAAACTTGACCAATGGCAGACTCGTTTCTAGAATCGCCCGACCTTTTCGCCGGGAAGTACATCGCCGCCAATGCTTTTATCACCACGCAAGACCTTGAATTTAAAGGCATTAGCACGTAGCGCGCAGGCGCTTCTGGTGATCATATGCATAACTGTGGCGGGCTGTCAGAGCACCAGTCAGCAGCGCCATGAGCGCACGTCCAACGCCAGCCTCGAGCAAGAACCCGAGTGGCTAGACGACAGCGTGGCGCAAGCTCCCGAAGAGCCTAAAGACATCTGGGAACGGGTGCGCAACGGCTATCAGCTGCAAGAGACCATCACCCTCAACCCGCGCATCGAACAGCAGCGGCTGTGGTTCGTCAGCAACCCATCCTTTATTGAAAAAGCCGGCGAGCGCAGCAGCCCTTATATCCATTTCATCGTTGAGCGTTTGGAACAGCGCGATATGCCGATGGAGTTGGCCCTGCTGCCGATGATTGAAAGCTCGTACAACCCACTGGCCTACTCACATGCCCATGCAGTTGGGCTCTGGCAGTTCATCCCGTCCACGGGTCGCCATTTCAACCTGCGCCAGACCAACTGGTACGACGGCCGCCGCGATGTGCTGGCCTCGACCAACGCCGCGCTCGATTACCTGTCGCGCCTCAAGGAAATGTTCAACGGTGACTGGCTACTCGCCCTGGCCGCTTACAACGCAGGTGAAGGCCGAGTAAGTCGAGCGATTGAGCGTAACCAGAAGCTTGGCCTGCCGACTGACTACTGGAACCTCTCGCTGCCGACCGAAACGCAGAATTATGTGCCCAAGCTATTGGCAGTCTCGCAAGTGGTGATGACACCGCACGCCTATGGCGTCAGCCTCAATCCGATAGCCAACGAGCCGTATTTCGAGAAGATCGAATTCAAGCAGCACATGAACCTTGCCCGTGTCGCCGCCATGGCCGACCTGGATGAAGATGAACTGTACCTGCTCAACCCGGCGTTCAAGAAAGGCATCACTCTGGACGGTCCGCAGCACCTGCTGGTGCCGACCGACAAAGCTGAACTGCTGACCGCCAACCTGTCATTGATGAAACCCCAGGATCGGGTGGACTGGCAGCAATACCGCGTACGTTCAGGCGACAGCTTGCACAGCATTGCCAATCGTCACCAGCTAAGCGTGGTCACGCTGAAGAACATCAATAAGCTTTCCAGCAATCACTTGCGCATCGGCCAAATGCTCAGCATTCCCGCACAGTCCGGGGTCATCGCGCGTGAGCCACTGCGCCAACTCACCACGGCGCAGCGCGCGCCCAGTCGCACCTATCGGGTTAAAAACGGCGATAGCCTCTGGCAGATCGCCAAGAGCCACAAGGTCGCGGTCAACGACGTACGGCGCTGGAACAAGCTAGCGGGCAATAGCCTGCGGGTCGGCCAGGTATTGACCTTGCACGCTGGAAAACCCGGCACAACCCGCCAGAGTGCAACCTATTACAAGGTGCGCCAGGGTGATTCGTTGTACCTGATCGCCAAGCGCCTCAAGGTGCCGATGAAGACACTGCAGAACTGGAACCCCAAGGCCGGCAGAGCACTCAAGCCTGGGCAGACCCTGACCCTATACAGTGCCAACTGATCAGGCCTTCCTGCTCATCGCATCCAGGCAACGCCCCGTCAGCTGGCTAAACCGCTGAAAGGCGACAAACTGCTCATGCTTCAACGCCCGCCCGGAGACCCGGCAATCGGCATACAGCAGGCCAATTTCCCGGGTGCCGGCCAACAGCGGCGCAACAAAGAACATGCCTTGGCCCAGGCGCTGACGAATCGGTTGGGTGACCAGTTCATTAAGGTTGTAACTGGCTGGTACCCCCATCCATAGCACCTCTTTATTGCGCAGCGCATAACTGAATATATGTGGCTGCTCACGCAGGGAAACGGGCAAGACAAAATCTTCCGCCCAGCTTTCCGTGCCCTCGCCAATCACCCGTTTGGCGCGAAAGCAAGTTTTCCCGTCGGCCAGCACCACCAGCATGACGCGCTCCAAACCTGCCCCCTGATGCAGCCCCTTGAACAGGGTGTCGAGCACCAAAGCAACTTCGCTACGCCGCGAAAGCATCAGCCCGAGATCCTGCAGGGCTTGCTGCAACACCAGTAAGTTGGGCTGCAGCAACTGCACCTTGCGCTGCTCACGCTGCAGGCGAATCTGCTCCGGGTCGGTATTGGGGATCAGCTTGCACAGCTGACTGGCGCCAAAAGTCGCGGCCATCTTCACCGTCTCCTCGGCACTGGCCAGCACTTGCTGCATGGCTTCCTCCGGAGTGACCCCAATAAGACAGGCCAACTGCCCGACCAACGCCTCCATGGCCGGCGTATCCCAACCCTGCAATGCCGCCTGACTAATCTTCGCCCCCAGGGTCACAGCCTTAACCGCTGGATCATTCTGGCTGGTGGACTGATGCGCCAGACTCACGGTGTCGCCCAGGTTCCAGCTTTTCACCAGGGCCAGGCTCAACTGGCGAAAGCTGGTGCCGAGCAACTGCATCACTACCTCATCGGTTTCAATCCCAGGCTGAGCTAAGGCGCTGGCTAATTCATCGGCGGCATCGCCCGCGCAGCCCCAGAACGCCAACTCACCGACGTTATGCAACAACGCGGCGATAAACACTTCCTCGTCATTTTTAGTCAGTAAATAGCCGGCGATATTGCGCGCCTGCACGGCCGCGTGGAAAGAGCAGGCCAGCAACTCCGCGAGCTGATCGCGTGAACTGCGCGCCAGCAAACCATCAATCAAGCTGACCGACAGGCCGATTTGCCGTACGTTATCGAAACCGATCAGCACAATGGCCCGGGAGATGGTGCGAATGGCTTCCTGGGAAGGGTTGTAATACACACTATTGCCGATGCGCAGGACCTTGGCGGTCAGTGCAGCATCACGCAACAAAACATCCGCCAACTGCTGAACCGATGATTTATCGCCCAGCGTCAGGCGCTGCAGGTCCTGCACGACCGTCGCCAGGGCAGGTAATTCGGCTTGGTTGAAGTGGTCAATCCATGACTGCAAACCATGGCATCGTGTCGCCAAAACAGTGTCCTCATGATGAGTCGCTTTAGTGTAGTGAAAGTGCTGCGATGACTAAGCCGCGAGCCTACCCTTTTTCCTGTCGATACAAGCTGTTAATGTGCCTGACCAGCAGCCCCAAAGACGCCACGGATCGGATATTTCACTTGATACGTCCCCTCCTCTCGCTGTTTCTCTGCCTGGCCATCAGTTCGTCCGCCTGGGCCACCCTGTATACAAGTCACGGCTACGCCCAATTTGGCGAGCTGAAGTACCCTGCCAGCTTCACCCATTTTGCCTGGGTCAACCCGGAAGCCCCAAAAGGTGGCACCCTGCGGATGATGGCCAACGGCACCTTCGACACGCTCAACCCGTACACCCTCAAGGGCAGCAGCCCGATCAGCACCGCCAATTTCCTGCAATATGGGGTCAATGAACTTAACGCGCCCTTGATGGTTGGCACCGGGGCCTACGATCCTTCCGGCGATGAACCGGCCTCAAGCTACGGGCTGATCGCCGAGTCGGTGGAGTACAGCGACGATCGCAGCTGGGTGGTGTTCAACCTACGCCCCGAGGCGCGCTTCCATGACGGCAAGCCGATTACCGCCTACGACGTGGCTTTTTCCTACCGCTTGCTGCTCAAGCAAGGTCATCCGCAGTACCGCAGCAACCTGCAGGAAGTGAAACGCGTCGACATCCTCAATCGCCACAGCATCCGCTTTATCCTCAAGCGTGCCGGCAGTTCGTTACTGATTTTGCGCCTGGGCGAGCTGCCGGTGCTGCCGCAGCACTATTGGAAAGACCGCGACTTCAAGGCCACCACCTACGAGCCACCGCTGGGCAGCGGACCCTATCGCATCACCAACGTCAGCCCGGGGCGTAGCCTGCGCTTCGAGAGAGTCAAAGACTGGTGGGGCGCGCAACTTCCGGTTAACCGTGGCAAGTACAATTTCGATCGAGTAGACGTCGAGTTCTACCGCGACAGCCATGTCGCATTCGAAGCGTTCAAGGCAGGTGAGTTCGACGTCTACATCGAACAACAGGCAAAGAACTGGGCCAACGGTTATCGCTTTCCCGCGATGAGTCGCGGAGAAGTGATCAAGGCGGAGATCGCCCACCAAATCCCCACCCAGACCCAGGCACTGTTCATGAACACCCGGCGCGAGAAATTCGCCGAGCGTAAAGTCCGTGAGGCCCTTGGCTTGATGTTCGACTTTGAGTGGGCTAACCGCGCCTTGTTCAACAGTTCATACATACGCGCCAAAAGCTATTACCCCAACAGCGAGTTCTCCGCCAAAGGCAAGCCAGAGGGCGCAGAGTGGCTGCTACTGTCGCCCTACCGTAAACAACTGCCGGCGCGCCTGTTCCGCGAACCCTTCACCATGCCGCAAACCGATGGCCGTGGTATCCCACGGGCAACCTTGCGCCACGCCTTGGGTTTATTAGCCGAAGCCGGCTGGAAGCCTTCAGGGCAACGTTTACTCAATAAACAAGGTCAGCCGTTCACCTTAGAGATTCTCCTGGTCAACCCGAACCTTGAGCGTATTCTCCAGCCTTTTGCCCGCAACCTCAGCAACATCGGCATCCAGGCCAACCTGCGTATCGTTGATCGCGCCCAGTACAAACAGCGGCTCGATCAGTACGACTTCGACATGATCCTGCTCACCCTGCCGCAAACCCTCAGCCCCGGTCTTGAACAGTCACAGTACTTCCACTCATCGCAAGTCAACGTCAAGGGCGGCAGAAACTACGCCGGGATTAACCACCCCGTGGTCGACGCGATGATTGAAAAAATTCAGCTGGCTCAAACACGAATTGAACAAGTGGCGGCCACCCGCGCCCTTGACCGGGTGCTGCTGTGGCAGCACTACACCATCCCGAACTGGTATATCGACTACCACCGCCTGGCTTACCGCAACCGATTTGCCTTCGTCGCCACGCCGCCCTACACCCTGGGCCTGCGTACCTGGTGGCTAAAATCCATGGAGAACGCTGAATGACCCGTGCATTGCGCACCCTGCTCATCCACTTCAGCAGCATTGCCCTGCTTGGCGCTGCCGGCCTGGCTTTGGCCGGCCCTAAGCATGCACAAACCCTGTATGACGAGCCGCCCAAATACCCGGCCAGCTTCACCCACTTTGATTACGCCAACCCGGATGCCCCCAAGGGCGGCACCTTGCGTCAAGCGGGCTTTGGCAGCTTTGACAGCCTAAACCCCTTTATCAACAAGGGTGTGGCTGCCGACGACATCGGCATGATCTACGACACCCTGACCCGCCATGGCCTGGACGAACCCTTTACCGAATACGGCCTGCTCGCCGAGAAAATTGAGAAAGCCCCGGACAATGCCTGGGTACGCTTCTATCTTCGTCCGCAAGCACGCTTTCACGACGGCCAGCCGGTGACTGCCGAAGACGTTAAGTTCACCTTCGACACCCTGATGAGCCAAGGCGCGCCGATGTACCGCGGCTATTACGCGGATGTTGAAAAGGTCGAAGTCGAAAGCCCCCTGCGTGTTCGCTTCGTGTTCAAGCATGCCGGCAATCGTGAACTGCCGCTGATCGTCGGCCAGCTACCGGTGCTGCCGAAGCACTGGTGGGCCGAGCGCGACTTCAGCAAAGGCAATCTGGATATCCCCCTGGGCAGCGGACCTTATAAAGTGGCCGACGTCCAGGCCGGACGCTCGATACGCTACGAACGGGTCAAGGACTGGTGGGGTCAGGACTTGCCGGTTAACCGCGGCTTCTACAATTTCGACACCCTGCAAACCGACTACTACCGCGACAACACGGTAGCCCTGGAAGCGCTCAAGGCCGGTCAGTTCGACTTCTGGCTGGAAACCAGCGCGAAGAACTGGGCCACCGCCTACAACACCGAGGCCGTCGCCAACGGCCAACTGATCAAGGAAGAAATCACCAATCACAACCCCACCGGCATGCAGGGGTTTATTTTCAACACACGCCGCCCGTTGTTCAGCGACCGCCGCGTGCGTGAAGCCTTGGGCCTGCTGTTTGATTACGAGTGGACCAACCGCCAGCTGTTCAACGGCGCATATACCCGCACCCGCAGCTACTTCGACAACTCTGAACTGGCTTCAGTCGGCTTGCCCTCTGCTGATGAGCTGAAGCTGCTGGAACCTTTGCGCGAACAAGTACCGCCACAGGTGTTCAGCGACGAATACCAGCCTTCGGTTACGGATGGCAGCGGGATCATTCGCGAGCAGCAGCGCCGCGCCTACCAGCTCTTGCAAGAGGCCGGCTGGCGGATCGATGGCGATCAGATGCTCGACGGCACCGGCAAGCCGGTGAGCTTCGAGTTTCTCTTGGCACAAACCGAATTCGAACGCGTATTGCTGCCGTTCAAACGCAACCTGGCCGATCTCGGCATCGAACTGGTGATTCGCCGCGTTGACGTATCGCAGTACATCAATCGCCTGCGCTCGCGCGATTACGACCTGATCGTTGGCGGCTTTGGCCAGTCCAACTCACCCGGGAACGAGCAACGCGAATACTGGCATTCCAGCAGCGCCGACAACCCCGGCAGCCGTAACTTTATCGGCCTCAAAGACCCGGCTGTCGACAGCCTGGTCGAGGGCTTGATCAATGCCGACTCCCGGCAAAGCCTGATCAGCCACACCCGCGCCCTCGACCGCGTGCTGTTGTGGGGCCATTACGTGGTGCCCAACTGGCATATCAAAACCTGGCGCGTGGCCTACTGGAACCGCTTTGAGCACCCCAAAGTGACGCCGCAATACGACATAGGCTTGCACACCTGGTGGGCCCGCGAGCAATCACCCGAAGCGGCGGCCGTTAGCGCGCCGTTGAGCACGGAGCAATAAGATGCTGGCGTATATCTTTCGTCGCCTCTTGCTGATCATTCCCACCCTGTTCGGTATTTTGCTGATCAACTTCGTCATCATCCAGGCTGCCCCCGGCGGTCCGGTTGAGCAGATGATTGCCAAGCTGGAAGGCTTCGATGGCGCGACCAGCCGCATTGCTGGCGGCGGTGCCGAAGTTTCAGTGGCGGGCTCCAATTATCGCGGTGCACAAGGACTTGACCCTGATCTGGTAGCTGAAATCGAGCGTATGTATGGCTTCGATAAATCGGCCCCCGAGCGCTTCTGGCTGATGCTCAAGAGCTACGCACAACTGGACTTTGGCTCCAGCTTCTTTCGCGATGCCGAGGTCATCGACCTGATCATCGAGAAGATGCCGGTGTCGATCTCCCTAGGCCTGTGGAGCACCCTGATCATGTACCTGGTGTCGATCCCGCTGGGTATCGCCAAGGCC
Organism: uncultured Pseudomonas sp.; assembly: GCF_943846705.1. Taxonomy (NCBI): domain Bacteria; kingdom Pseudomonadati; phylum Pseudomonadota; class Gammaproteobacteria; order Pseudomonadales; family Pseudomonadaceae; genus Pseudomonas; species uncultured Pseudomonas sp. The sequence goes on from NZ_OX044366.1 coordinate 3,648,954, forward strand.
ACCCGTCATGGCAGTGCTTTCGATGTCTGGACCAGTTCGATGATCATCGTTGGCTACGCCATCCCGGCGTTTTTGTTCGCCATCCTGCTCATCGTGCTGTTTGCCGGCGGCAGTTACTGGGATTTGTTCCCACTGCGCGGCCTGACCTCGAACAACTTCGATGAACTGAGCTTTAGCGGCAAGCTGCTCGACTACTTCTGGCACCTCGCTCTGCCCGTTACAGCCTTGGTGATCGGTAACTTCGCCACCCTGACGCTGCTGACCAAAAACAGCTTTCTTGATGAGATCAACAAACAATATGTGGTCACCGCGAGGGCCAAGGGCTTGAGCAACAACCGCGTGCTCTACGGCCATGTGTTTCGCAACGCCATGCTGATCATCATCGCCGGCTTCCCCGCGGCCTTTATCGGCATTTTCTTTACTGGCTCCTTGCTCATCGAGGTGATTTTCTCCCTCGACGGCCTGGGCCTGATGAGCTTCGAGGCCGCCATCAACCGTGACTACCCGGTGGTGTTCGGCACTCTGTTTATCTTCACGCTGCTGGGTTTGGTGGTGAAATTGATCGGCGACATTACCTACACCCTGGTCGATCCGCGCATCGACTTCGAAAGCCGGGAGGGTTGAAATGACACTCTCCCCGATCAATCAACGACGCTTCCAGCTGTTCAAGGCGCACAAACGCGGCTGGTGGTCGCTGTGGATTTTCCTCGTATTATTTTTCGTCACCCTGGGCGCCGAACTGATCGCCAACGACAAGCCGCTGGTGGTGAGCTACGACAGCGAACTGTATTTCCCGGTATTTAAGCGCTACCCGGAAACCACTTTCGGTGGTGAGTTCCCGCTGCAGGCCAACTACAAGAGCCCATATATCCAGGAACTGATCAAGGAAAAAGACGGCTGGATGATCTGGCCGCTGATCCGTTACAGCTACTCCAGCATCAACTACGACCTGCAAGTGCCCGCGCCGGCCCCACCCTCGGCAGAGAACTGGCTGGGCACCGATGACCAGGGCCGTGATGTGCTGGCGCGGGTGATCTACGGCTTTCGCATTTCCGTGTTGTTTGCCCTGATTCTGACGCTGGCAAGCTCGCTGATCGGCGTATTTGCCGGCGCGTTGCAGGGCTTCTACGGCGGCTGGGTCGATTTGGTGGGTCAGCGCTTTCTCGAAGTCTGGTCGGGCTTGCCGGTGCTCTACTTGCTGATCATCCTGGCCAGCTTCGTGCAACCAAATTTCTGGTGGCTGCTGGGCATCATGCTGCTGTTTTCCTGGATGAGCCTGGTGGATGTGGTGCGCGCCGAGTTCCTGCGTGGACGCAACCTGGAATATGTACGGGCCGCGCGCGCGCTGGGCATGCAGAACGGCTCGATCATGTTCCGCCACATCCTGCCCAACGCCATGATCTCGACCATGACCTTTATGCCGTTCATCCTCACCGGCGCAATTGGCACCCTCACTGCACTGGACTTCCTCGGCTTTGGTCTGCCCCCTGGCGCACCGTCGCTGGGTGAATTGGTGGCCCAGGGCAAGTCCAACCTGCAAGCACCGTGGCTGGGCATCAGCGCCTTTGCCGTGCTCGCCCTGATGCTTAGCCTGCTGGTGTTTATCGGCGAAGCCTCACGTGACGCCTTCGATCCGAGGAAATAACATGACCGACTCCCCCCTCATCGAAGTCCGCGACCTGGCTGTCGAGTTCGTTACCGGCAGCCGCAAACAACGGGTCCTGGAAGGCGTCAGCTTCGACATCAAACGCGGTGAAACCCTGGCGTTGGTGGGCGAAAGCGGCTCCGGTAAATCGGTGACGGCGCATTCCATCCTGCGCCTGCTGCCCTACCCGCTGGCCCAACATCCAAGCGGCAGGATTCACTATGCCGGGCAGGACTTGCTCAAGCTCAACGAAAACAAACTGCGCGGCATTCGCGGCAACCGCATCGCCATGGTCTTTCAGGAGCCCATGACCTCGCTCAACCCGCTGCACAGCATCGAAAAGCAGATCAACGAAGTGCTAGCCCTGCACAAGGGGCTACGCGGCAAGGCTGCCACGGCGCGCACCCTTGAGTTGCTGGAGCTGGTCGGCATTCCCGAACCGCAGAAACGCCTCAAGGCTTATCCACATGAGCTGTCAGGCGGACAACGTCAGCGCGTGGTGATTGCCATGGCGCTGGCCAACGAGCCGGAACTGCTGATCGCTGACGAGCCGACGACGGCGCTGGACGTTACCGTGCAGCTGAAGATTCTCGAACTGCTCAAGGACTTGCAGGCGCGTTTGGGCATGGCGATCCTGTTGATCAGCCACGACCTCAACCTGGTGCGACGCATTGCTCACCGAGTCTGCGTCATGCAGCACGGGCATATCGTCGAAGAAGCCGCTTGCGACACACTGTTTAGCGCCCCACAACACCCCTACACCCGTGAGCTGTTGGGGGCCGAACCTTCCGGCGGCCCGGTCGAGCAACCAGCCGGTGAGCCAATGCTGGAAGTCGACAACCTGCGCGTATGGTTCCCGATCAAAAAAGGCCTGCTGCGGCGCACCGTCGATCACGTCAAAGCGGTGGATGGCATCAACTTCAGCGTGCCGCAGGGGCATACCTTGGGCATCGTTGGTGAAAGCGGATCAGGCAAGTCCACCCTTGGCTTGGCGATCTTGCGCCTGCTCGGCAGCCAAGGTGACATTCGCTTCCAGGGGCAGGCAATTGATCAGCTCTCGCAAGAGCAGGTCCGGCCGCTGAGGCGACAAATGCAGGTGGTCTTTCAGGACCCGTTTGGCAGCCTCAGCCCGCGCATGTCAGTCAGCCAGATTGTCGGCGAAGGCTTACAGATTCATGGCATGGGCACTGCAGCCGAGCAGGAGCAGGCGATTATCGATGCCCTGGTTGAAGTCGATCTTGACCCAGACACCCGCCATCGCTATCCGCATGAGTTCTCCGGCGGTCAGCGCCAGCGCATTGCCATTGCCCGCGCCCTGGTACTCAAACCCGCATTGATTCTGCTCGATGAGCCGACCTCGGCACTCGACCGCACCGTGCAACGCCAGGTAGTCGAACTGCTACGGTCGCTGCAGGCCAAATACAACCTGACGTACCTGTTTATTAGCCACGACCTGGCCGTGGTTAAAGCCCTGAGCCATCACGTGATGGTGGTCAAACAGGGCAAAGTAGTCGAGCAAGGACCTGCGGAACGTGTCTTTGCCGCGCCACAGGACATCTATACACAGCAATTGCTGGAAGCGGCCTTTATGGTCCCAGCTGATTAATTCTGAAGACAGGAAGAGGAATCGCATCCATGGGTTTTCTAAGCGGCAAGCGCGTACTGATCGTTGGCGTCGCCAGCAAACTGTCCATCGCCTCCGGCATCGCGGCAGCCATGCACCGTGAAGGCGCCGAACTGGCCTTCACCTACCAGAACGAAAAGCTCAAGGGCCGGGTTGAAGGCTTTGCTGCTGACTGGGGCTCAAACGCTGACCTGTGCTTCCCGTGCGACGTGGCTAATGACGAAGAAATCGCCTCGGTATTTGCAGCACTGAGCAAGAAGTGGGACGGTTTGGATTGCATCGTGCACTCCGTCGGCTTTGCACCTGGCGACCAGCTGGACGGCGACTTTACTGACGTCACCACCCGCGAAGGCTTCCGCATCGCTCACGACATCAGCGCCTACAGCTTCGTGGCCCTGGCCAAAGGCGGCCGCGAGATGATGAAAGGCCGCAACGGCAGCCTGCTCACCCTCTCCTACCTGGGTGCCGAGCGCACCATGCCTAACTACAACGTCATGGGCATGGCCAAAGCCAGCCTGGAAGCCGGCGTACGCTACTTGGCAGGCAGCCTCGGTCCAGAAGGCACCCGCGTCAACGCCATCTCGGCCGGCCCTATCCGCACTTTGGCGGCCTCCGGGATCAAGAGCTTCCGCAAGATGCTCGCTGCCAACGAGAAGCAGACCCCGCTGCGCCGCAACGTCACCATCGATGAAGTCGGCAACGCCGGTGCGTTCCTCTGCTCGGACCTGGCCTCGGGTGTGAGCGGTGAAATCATGTATGTCGATGGCGGCTTCAACACCACCGCCATGGGCGCGATGGACGAATAATCGCGTAGTTGGTAGCAACAAAAAGGCCGCTCAATTGAGCGGCCTTTTTGTATGCAGCGAACGGATTAGAAGCGTTCAATGTCGGCTTTTTCTTCCAGCTGCTTACGGAATGCCGCGAAGTCCTGCTGCCCTTCGCGTGAAGCCAGGAAGCGGCTGTACATCGCCTTGTCTTCATCCGACAGCGCTTGCTGCGGCTGGCTCACGCCATTAAGCCGAATGATCACGAAATCACCGTTGCTCAGGCTAATGCCGGAAAAGGTTGGCTTGTCGGCCGCTTCAGGCTTGGGCATACGGAACAGCGCCTGCAGCACGACCGGCTCAATGCCTTCCTGACTCCGCGTGGCGGCTTCGACAACAGTCCACCCCTGCTCAGAGTCCGCTTGAGTAACTGGCGTTTGGCCTTCACGCAAAGCCGCCAGTCGCTCTTCAGCTTTGGCTTTCACAGCTTCGCTGGCACGCACCTTAGTCAGCTGGTCGCGAATGCTTGCGGCAACTTGCTCAAGCGGCAGCTGCTTAGGCTTGTTGTGCTCTTTGACGCGCACCACCACAACAGTGTTCGGGTCGAGCTCAATCACACTGCTGTTGCTGCCGTCCTCCAACACTTCGGCGCTAAACGCCGCCTGAATTACCTGGCGGTTAGCCGTCAGCCCTTCGCTGCCACCTTGACGGCCGAACGCCTCAGTGGTCTTGACCTCAAGGCCAAGCTCCTGAGCAGGTTGAGCCAGATCCGAAGATTCGAACGCAGCATCTTCAAGGTCTTTGGAGACTTCGACAAAGCGCTGCTCAACCTGACGTGCCTTCAGATCGCGCTGCAGCTTTTCTTCCAGACTGGCAAAGCTCGGCACTTCAGGCGACTGAACACCCAGCAGTTTGATCAGGTGCCAGCCAAACTCACTGCGCACCGGAGCCGATACGGCATTCTCGTTCAGCGCATACAGCGCCTCTTCAAAGGCCGGGTCATACACGCCCGGACCAGCAAAACCGAGATCACCACCTTCGCTTGCCGAGCCAGGGTCATCGGAGAGCTCTTTAGCCAAGGCGGCAAAATCCTCGCCCTGCTGCAAACGTTTCTGCACCTCGACCAGCTTGGCTTGGGCTTGCTCGTCATTCAGAGCATCGTTCACTTCAAGCAAAATATGCGCGGCACGACGCTGTTCGGCGAGGTTGGCGATTTCACTTTGATAAGCACTTTGCAGCGCTTCATCACTGACTTCGACTTGGTCAAAGAACGCATCTTTTTTCAGCTCGACGTATTCCAAGACCACCTGCTCAGGGCTCATGAACTCACTGGCTTGAGCGTTGTAGTAAGCCTTGATGTCGTCATCGCTAAGCGTCACCGCATCAAGGTCGGCTTTGAGTGTCAGGGTGGCGAAGTCACGGGTTTGTTTTTCCAGTGCGGCAAAGGCTTGCACCTGGGCATCAGTGACAAAACCGCTATTGGCCAGACCGGCGCGCAACTGACCGATCAACATTTCCTGCTCAAGCATCTGGCGGAATTGCAAACGGCTATAGCCCAACTGACGGATCACCTGATCGAAACGTTCTGCGTTGAACTGACCATCGACCAGAAATTCAGGCGTTTTCAGGATCAACTGATCCAGCGCTTGTTGCGAAAATGCGAACTTGGCGTCTTTGGCGCTATCGAGCAACAAGGTGCGCTCGACCAAACCATTCAGAGCCGCTTCACGCAGCAGCTTCTCATCCAGCAGGGATGCATCGAAGTCACGCCCCAACTGCTGCAATAACTGCCGGCGCTGCATCTCAACAGCCTGGCTGAGTTCCGCAGAGGTGATTTTCTCACCATTCACCTCAGCCGCATTCTGGCTGTTACTGGTGCTGGTGAAAATGGCATCAACGCCCGTCAGCGCAAGCAGCGCGACAATGATGCCGATGATGGTTTTGGCAATCCAACCCTGTGAATTGTCCCTGATATTTTGCAGCATGCGTCCCCCAGAACGACTGCACAAAACAGCAGCCGTGCAGTGTGGGTAAAATCCGGATAGAAGAAAGGCGCATCAGTGGATGCGCCTTCTCATAACTTGCGAAGCGGATCGAACTCAAGCAACAGATTCGTTGTGTCCAGCCGGATAAGGCTGACTGAACATCCCACCCCGCTCAGATCAGTCATTCAACTGATCTGCTGGGCAAAACCGAAAGAGGCTTAGTTGACAGCGTCTTTCAGAGCTTTACCGGCTTTGAAACCTGGAATCTTGGCAGCAGCGATGCTGATTGGGTTACCAGTCTGTGGGTTGCGACCAGTGCGAGCAGCACGCTCTTTAACAGCGAAAGTACCAAAGCCAACCAGTACTACAGAATCACCAGCCTTCAGAGCGCCAGTAACGGATTCAATAACTGCGTCCAGCGCACGGCCGGCAACAGCTTTTGGGATATCAGCAGATGCGGCGATGGCATCGATCAGTTCCGACTTGTTCACTCTTAAGTCCCCTTAATTTCTGTTGAGTTTATTTCTTGCTTTTAAATGTAAGCGAAGCTGGTGCTGGAGAGCCTGCGAACACGGTAAGAGCCGCTTTATAACAAGGGCTCTAAAAATGTGTCAAGAAACCCCTCCGGCTAATGCGTGCTAATTCGCTCCTTGGAATCAGTCTCGCGTTTTTCATCCTTTGCAACCATGGGAGCCGCATCAGGCAAGGGCTCCGGGGCGTATTGCAGCGCAATTTGCAGGACCTCGTCAATCCATTTAACCGGTTTAATCTGCAGGTCTTGCTTAATGTTCTCCGGAATCTCTTTTAAATCGCGCACATTCTCTTCTGGAATGATCACAGTTTTGATTCCACCACGGTGAGCGGCCAGCAGTTTTTCTTTCAAACCACCGATCGCTAATACCTGGCCACGCAGGGTGATTTCGCCGGTCATTGCCACATCGGCACGCACCGGGATCTGCGTCAGCGCTGAAACGAGCGCCGTGCACATGCCAACGCCTGCGCTGGGGCCATCTTTAGGCGTTGCCCCCTCAGGCATGTGGATATGAATATCCTGCTTCTCGTAGAAGTCCACAGGCACGCCCAGGCTCTTGGCCCGACTGCGCACAACCGTCTGCGCAGCGGTGATCGACTCCAGCATCACATCGCCCAGCGAACCCGTCTTAATCAGTTGCCCTTTACCCGGTACGACAACCGCTTCAATGGTCAACAACTCACCACCGACCTGAGTCCAGGCCAGGCCGGTAACCTGGCCAATTTGATCCTGCTGCTCAGCCAAACCATAGCGGTGCTTGCGCACTCCGAGGTAATGCTCCAGCGAATCCGCCGTAGCAGTGACCTGAAAGCGCTTCTCGGTAGAGTGCTCTTTGACTACCTTGCGGCACACTTTGGCAATTTGCCGCTCCAGCCCGCGCACCCCAGCTTCGCGGGTGTAGTAACGAATAATGTCGCGAATAGCCTCGCTTTCAAACACTAACTCGGCCTTTTTCATGCCGTTAGCCTGAACCTGTTTGGGCACCAGGTATTTGATCGCGATGTTGATTTTCTCGGCTTCGGTATAACCCGGTAGACGAATCACCTCCATACGATCGAGCAACGGCCCCGGAATGTTCATCGAGTTGGCCGTGCACAGGAACATCACATCGGAGAGGTCGTAGTCGACCTCCAGGTAATGATCGTTGAAGTTATGATTCTGCTCAGGGTCCAGCACCTCAAGCAGTGCCGATGCGGGGTCGCCACGCATGTCCTGCCCCATCTTGTCGATCTCATCGAGCAAGAACAGCGGATTACGTACGCCCACCTTGGTCATCTTCTGAATCAGACGCCCTGGCATGGAGCCAATATAAGTGCGCCGATGGCCACGAATCTCAGCTTCATCACGCACGCCACCAAGGGCCATGCGGACGAATTTGCGGTTGGTGGCACTGGCAATCGACTCAGCCAACGAGGTTTTACCCACGCCAGGGGGGCCGACCAGGCACAGCACTGGACCTTTGAGCTTCTTCACCCGTTTCTGCACGGCGAGGTACTCAAGGATGCGCTCCTTGACCTCTTCCAGACCATAGTGGTCCGCATCCAGAATGCTTTCGGCGCGCGCAAGATCCAGGCGCACTTTGCTCTGCGCCTTCCACGGCACATTAACCAACCAGTCGATGTAAGAACGCACCACGGTGGCTTCAGCCGACATTGGGGACATTTGCTTGAGCTTATTTAACTCGGTGTTGGCTTTGGTTAGCGCCTCAGCCGTCAGCCCGGCATTATCAATGCGCTTTTTCAGCTCATCGAGTTCGTTATGGCCGTCCTCGCTGTCGCCAAGCTCCTTCTGAATGGCCTTCATCTGCTCATTCAGGTAGTACTCGCGCTGGCTCCGCTCCATTTGTTTCTTGACCCGGCCACGAATGCGCTTCTCAACCTGCAACAGGTCGATCTCGGCATCGAGCAGTGCGAGCACATGCTCAACACGTGCAGTCAGGTCGGTGATTTCTAGAATTTCCTGCTTTTGCTCAATTTTCAGCACCATGTGTGCGGCCATGGTGTCGACCAGACGACTTGGATCATCGATACCGTTGAGCGAAGCCAGCACCTCTGCAGGCACCTTCTTGCCGAGCTGTACGTATTGCTCGAACTGGCTAAGCAGACTGCGAGTGAAGACCTCTGACTCACGCTCAGCGGCGTCAACCTCGTCAATCAGCTGTACTTCAGCCCGGTAGTGACCGTCGGCAGCAATAAATTGCTCAATCTCGCCGCGCTGCTCACCCTCGACCAGCACCTTGACGGTGCCGTCCGGCAATTTCAGCAACTGCAACACAGTGGCTACGGTGCCGACACGATAGAGGCCTGCCTCATCCGGGTCGTCGTCTGCAGGATTGCGTTGTGCGAGGAGCAGAATCTGCTTCTCGCCCGTCATCGCAGCCTCAAGGGCTTCAATGGATTTCTCACGCCCGACGAATAACGGAATGACCATGTGCGGATAGACCACAACATCGCGCAGCGGCAGGAGAGGCAATTCGATGGTTGTCTTCATAGTTTCAGCTCTACGGCGGCCATACGGCCGTAAACAGATGGGATGACCCTTAAAGCTAAGATGGGGGCAGCCCATACAAAAAACAAGCATTGCAGTAGCAAAAGCAAAGGGGCCCGCAGGCCCCTTGCTTTCAACATGTTACAAAGCTGTTACGCGTCAGGCGCAGCCTTGGCTGGCAGCTCGCTGTTCTCATAGATAAGCAGCGGCTTGGAGGTACCTTCGATGACACTCTCATCGATAACCACCTTGCTGACGTCGGACTGCGATGGAATCTCGTACATGGTATCGAGCAGGATACCCTCGAGAATCGAACGCAGGCCACGGGCACCGGTTTTGCGCTCAAGCGCCTTGTGCGCAACCGACTTCAGCGCATCTGGACGAAACTCCAGTTCAACGCCTTCCATCTCGAACAACTTGGCGTATTGCTTGGTCAGCGCATTCTTCGGCTCGGTCAGGATTTGCACCAAAGCCGCTTCATCAAGCTCATCCAAGGTAGCAATAACCGGCAAGCGCCCCACAAACTCAGGAATCAGACCAAACTTGACCAGGTCATCAGGCTCAACAGCACGCAATGACTCGCCAACTTTTTTGCCTTCTTCCTTGCTGCGAACCTCGGCACTGAAACCGATACCGCCCTTGGTCGAGCGACCCTGAATAACCTTTTCCAGGCCGGAGAACGCACCGCCACAGATGAATAGGATGTTGCGCGTATCAACCTGCAGGAATTCCTGCTGCGGATGCTTGCGACCACCTTGTGGAGGAACAGATGCAACAGTCCCTTCAATCAGCTTGAGCAGTGCCTGCTGCACGCCCTCACCCGACACATCACGGGTGATCGAAGGGTTGTCCGACTTACGCGAAATCTTGTCGATTTCGTCAATATAGACAATACCCATCTGGGCTTTTTCTACATCGTAATCGCACTTCTGCAACAGCTTCTGAATAATGTTCTCGACGTCCTCACCCACATAACCGGCTTCGGTCAGGGTGGTGGCGTCAGCGATGGTGAACGGGACATTGAGCAAGCGTGCCAGGGTTTCAGCCAGCAAGGTTTTACCCGAGCCAGTCGGACCAATCAGCAGGATGTTGCTTTTGCCCAACTCGATGTCGTCTTTCTTATCGCGCTGGTTAAGACGCTTGTAGTGGTTATAGACCGCTACCGCCAAAATTTTCTTCGCGCGCTCCTGACCAATCACATACTGATCAAGGATGCCGCTGATTTCTTTGGGGGCAGGCAATTTATGCGCGCTGCTCTCGGCCTGGGCTTCCTGCACCTCCTCGCGGATGATGTCATTGCACAGGTCGACGCACTCGTCGCAGATAAAGACCGAGGGGCCGGCAATCAATTTGCGCACTTCATGCTGGCTTTTGCCGCAGAAGGAGCAATAAAGCAACTTGCCGTTGTCCTCGCCGTTGCGGGTGTCAGTCATTCGTTCGATCCAAATCCGATAGGCTTGCAACACAAGATGAGGGCTTATGCGGGCTTTTTCAAGCCCGCCGGTGGCCTGACAGGCCGACCGCCCTATATTGAACTGCGTATATTAAGCGGGGCGCTTTTCGATCACGGCGTCGATCAACCCGTATTCACGCGCAGCTTCGGCGCTCATGAAGTTATCACGGTTGGTATCGCGCTCGATTTCTTCCAGGGTATGCCCGCTGTGCTTGGCCATCAGCGTATTGAGACGCTCGCGAATGAAGAGGATTTCCTTGGCGTGGATTTCGATGTCCGACGCCTGCCCCTGGAAACCGCCCAGTGGCTGGTGAATCATCACGCGTGAGTTTGGCAGACAGTAACGCTTGCCCTCGGTGCCTGCGGTTAGCAGGAATGCGCCCATGCTGCATGCCTGACCAATACAGGTGGTCGACACGTTAGGCTTGATGAACTGCATGGTGTCGTAGATCGACATACCCGCAGTAACCGAGCCGCCTGGAGAGTTGATGTAAAGATGGATGTCCTTGTCCGGATTTTCCGCTTCAAGGAACAGCAGTTGCGCACAGATCAAGTTGGCCATGTAGTCCTCTACAGGGCCAACCAGAAAAATCACTCGCTCCTTGAGCAGGCGCGAATAGATGTCGTAGGCGCGCTCACCGCGAGCTGTCTGCTCGACAACCATGGGTACCAGGCCGCCAGCGGCTTGGATCTCAGGAATTTGCTGCATAAAAGGATTGCGGGACATGCGTGCACTCGCTCCCTAAATAGTCATGTCACAAATACGCATAAGCCAGCACGGCGGCTGGCTTATGACGCATTCGAACGAGGTAAAGAAATCAGGCGGCTTGTGGTGCTTCTACCGGCTTGACAGCTTCTTCGTACGAGACCGCTTTATCGGTCACGTTAGCCTTCTGCAAAACAGTATCTACAACTTGCTCTTCCAGTACAACCGAACGCACTTCGTTCATTTGCTGGTCGTTTTTGTAGTACCAGGCTACAACCTGCTCAGGCTCTTGGTAAGCCGAAGCCATTTCCTGAATCATTTCGCGAACGCGCGCATCGTCAGGCTTCAGCTCACACTGCTTGACCACTTCAGCCACAACCAGGCCCAGCGCAACACGACGCTTGGCTTGTTCTTCAAACAGCTCAGCCGGCAGCTGATCTGGCTTCAGGTTGCCACCGAACTGCTGTACAGCCTGTACGCGCAAACGATCGATTTCATTGCTGATCAGCGCCTTTGGCACTTCGATCGCGTTGGCAGCCAGCAGGCCGTCCATTACTTGGTTTTTGACCTTGGACTTGATGGCTTGGCGCAGCTCGCGCTCCATGTTCTTGCGAACCTCGGCGCGGAAGCCTTCCAGACCGCCTTCTTTCACGCCGAACAGGGCGAAGAACTCATCATTCAGCTCAGGCAACTGAGGCGCTGCAATGCTGTTGACGGCGACGTTGAACTCGGCAGTTTTACCAGCCAGATCCAGGTTCTGGTAATCAGCTGGGAAAGTCGGGTTGATAACCCGCTCTTCGCCAGCTTTGGCGCCGACCAGCGCATCCTCAAAACCGGGGATCATGCGGCCAGAGCCGAGAACCAGCTGCGTACCCTTGGCCGAACCACCGGCAAAGGCTTCGCCGTCGATCTTGCCAACGAAGTCGATGTTCAGTTGATCGCCACTCTCAGCGGCGCGCTCAACAGCTTCAAAACGGGTGTTTTGCTTGCGCAGGATTTCCAGCATGTTATCGACGTCTGCATCAGCCACGTCAGCCTGCAGGCGCTCGATGGCGATGGACTCGAAACCAGCAACGGTGAACTCCGGGAACACTTCGAAGGTCGCTACGTACTCCAGGTCCTTGCCTTTCTCGAAGGACTTCGGCTCAACGGCCGGAGCGCCAGCTGGATTGAGCTTCTGCTCAACAACGGCTTCGTAGAACGTAGATTGGATCAGATCGCCCAACGCTTCCTGACGCGCAGCGTCTTCATAACGCTGACGGATCACGCTCATCGGCACTTTGCCAGGACGGAAGCCAGGGACTTTGGCACGACGGGCAGTCTGCTGCAGACGCTTGTTGACTTCAGTCTCGATGCGCTCAACGGAAACGCCTACAGTCATGCGGCGCTCGAGAGCAGAAGTACTTTCAACAGAAACTTGCATTGATATTCCTCGTTGCACAGACATAAGCCGGCCGTTTACCGGCCCCAAATCAAGGGCATGCATTCTAGAGGGTCAATATGCAGAAGTCACCCTAAGAAGCAGGCGGCAAACGGGAGGGAGTTCTAAAAGATGGTGCGGACGGAGAGACTCGAACTCTCACACCTTGCGGCGCTGGAACCTAAATCCAGTGTGTCTACCAATTCCACCACGTCCGCGGGTAAAGCTTTTTACAAAAACGCCAGGGGCTAACCTGGCGTTTTGGAATATGGGGTGGACGATGGGGATCGAACCCACGACAACAGGAGTCACAATCCTGCGCTCTACCAACTGAGCTACGCCCACCATATTGCATTTACTTGAGCCAAGACCGCCAAATGGCGCACCCGGCAGGACTCGAACCTGCGACCATCCGCTTAGAAGGCGGATGCTCTATCCAGCTGAGCTACGGGCGCTTATCCATCTGCTTTTGCAGACTTAAAGCTTTCGGCTTCGGAAAAAACTTTGCAGCTTCTACCTTTGCCGTCTTACCCAGCGACTGGCTGTGCTCGACAAGCGGGGCGAATGTTATAGAGCTGACTTCAGGTCGTCAACAGGGAAAGTTAAAAAAATCAGACATTTAAAGGAGTTACGCGAAAACCGTGGCATCCGCCTTTGCCCCACAACAGGGTCATGCGAGAATGCACGCCCTTTTCCAATCCTTTTTTATGGTTAACCAAGCGCAATGACCGCACAACTGATCGATGGCAAAGCAATTGCCGCCAGCCTGCGTCAGCAGATCGCCAAACGTGTCGCCGAGCGACGCCAACAAGGCCTGCGCGCACCTGGACTAGCGGTAATTCTCGTCGGCAGCGACCCTGCGTCCCAGGTCTACGTTTCGCACAAACGCAAAGACTGTGAGGAAGTCGGTTTCGTCTCACAAGCCTATGACCTGCCCGCCACTACCGGTCAGGACGAACTCATGGCATTGATCGACCGCCTTAATGATGAGCCGACTATCGACGGTATTTTGGTGCAATTGCCGCTGCCGGAACATCTTGACGCCTCTTTACTGCTGGAGCGCATTCGTCCAGATAAAGATGTGGACGGCTTTCACCCCTACAACATTGGCCGCCTGGCGCAGCGCATGCCCTTGCTGCGCCCGTGCACCCCAAAAGGCATCATGACCCTGCTGCAAAGCACCGGAGCTGACCTTTATGGCATGCACGCCGTGGTGGTTGGCGCGTCGAACATTGTTGGTCGGCCGATGGCGATGGAGTTGCTGCTGGGCGGCTGCACCGTCACCGTCACCCACCGTTTCACTAAAGACCTACCTATGCATGTTGGCTTGGCCGATATTGTTGTCGTAGCAGCCGGCAAACCTGGCCTTGTGCATGGCGAGTGGATCAAACCGGGTGCCATCGTTATCGACGTCGGCATTAACCGCCAGGAAGACGGCAAGTTGATTGGCGATGTGGTGTATGACACCGCTCTACCACGCGCCGGCTGGATCACCCCAGTACCGGGTGGCGTCGGCCCTATGACACGCGCCTGCCTGCTGGAAAACACCCTGCATGCGGCCGAGCATCTGCACGACTGAACCCCATAGCACTGCGCAACAATGAAAACGGCACCCGCGGGTGCCGTTTTTTATGCCACTGATATCGCGCGTTTATTACTTACTCGCGCGCCTGCTCCCACGATTTCAACAACTCGTTGTAGTTGATGGTCTCGCCCTGAGGCTTCTCGTTGGCCAGCTTCGGCTTCGGTGCACCCGGTTGATCCAACCAGTACTGCGGATCACGCGCCTCATTCAGCTTAGGCCCACATTCACCCAACACCCCAGCACGCTCCAAGCGACCGAGCATCGTGTCCTGCGCTGCAGCCAGACCATCTAGAGCCTCCTGAGGCGACTTATCACCACTGGCCGCCTCAGTGATAAACTGCCACCACAGCTGGGCCAAACGAGGATAGTCCGGAACGTTGGTACCGGTCGGCGTCCATTGCACGCGCGCCGGGCTGCGATAGAACTCCACCAGACCGCCGAGTTTTGGCGCAACATCCGTCATGGCTTGCGAGTTGATGTCTGACTCACGAATGGGCGTCAGGCCAACCAGGGTCTTCTTCAACGATACGGTTTTCGAGGTCACAAACTGCGCATACAGCCAGGCGGCTAAGCGCTGTTTCTCCGGGGTGGACTTGAGGAAGGTCCAGGAGCCAGTGTCCTGATAACCCAGCTTCATGCCTTCTTCCCAGTAAGGGCCTTTAGGCGACGGCGCCATCCGCCATTTTGGCGTGCCGTCTTCATTGACCACTGGCAGGCCTGCTTTAGTCATGTCCGCGGTAAACGCGGTGTACCAGAAAATCTGCTGCGCAATGCTGCCCTGCGCCGGTACCGGCCCGGACTCGGAGAAAGTCATGCCCTGCGCTTCTGGCGGCGCGTATTTGCGCATCCAATCGACATACTTGGTAGTCGCATACACCGCTGCCGGGCCGTTGGTATCACCGCCACGGGCAACGCTGGAACCTACAGGCCGGCAACCATCGACACGAATACCCCACTCATCCACTGGCAAGCCATTCGGCAGGCCCTTATCGCCGCCACCGGCCATGGAGAACCAGGCGTCGGTGAAGCGCCAGCCCAGCGAAGGGTCCTTCTTGCCGTAATCCATGTGGCCATAAATGCGCTGGCCGTCGATTTCCTTGACCTTCTCGGAGAAGAACTCGGCAATGTCTTCATAGGCGGACCAGTTGACCGGTACGCCCAGCTCGTAGCCGTAGATTTCCTTGAACTTGGCTTTCAGCTCTGGGCGCTCGAACCAGTCGGCGCGGAACCAATATAGGTTGGCGAACTGCTGGTCAGGCAGCTGGTACAGCTTGCCGTCGGGACCCGTGGTAAATGAAAGACCGATAAAGTCTTCTAGATCCAGCGTCGGCGAGGTTACCGCCTTGCCTTCGCCTGCCATCATGTCGCTGATCGCCACCGCCTTGCCGTAGCGAAAGTGCGTGCCGATAAGGTCCGAGTCGTTGATATAGCCATCGTAGATATTCTTGTCTGACTGCATCTGGGTTTGCAGTTTCTCGACAACATCGCCTTCCTGCATCAGGTCATGCTTGAGGTTGATCCCGGTGATTTCGCTAAAGGCCTTGGCCAAGACTTTGGATTCATACTCGTGAGTGGCAATGGTTTCCGAGGCCACACTGATGCTCATGCCACGGAACGGCTCGGCGGCTTTAATAAACCACTGCAACTCAGCCAGCTGCTGCTCAGGCGTCAAGGTGGATGGGTTGAACTCCTCGCCGATCCACTTCTTCGCTGCTTCTTCATACGCATCGGCCCAAGCTGCGCCGCTCAAGCCGGACAACGTCAGCAAGGCAGCCAGCGCCATGCTATGTCGAGTTTTGTTGTTATTGTCGAACATAGAGACCTCCATCTCAGGGTTTTGAACGGGGCAAGCCGCTAACGAACACGCCCAAGCAACAGGCGCGCACGAGGCAGGCTGCTTAACCCCAACGCATCACTGCAATTAACCAGAACAGGGACAGCACCGAGGCTATCCAGACACTCCAATCGGTCACACCTACCACCAGCAGATGCAGGTAGGCACTTCCAAGCAGACCGATAAACAGCCGATCACCACGGGTGGTGCTGATCGGCAACAAGCCCTTGCGCTCGATGCACGGCGAGCGCAGCTCCCAGATCGTCATGCCAACCAACAGCGTGCCGATAAAGCCGAAGAACAAAGCTGTGGGTAAGGTCCAGGCCATCCAATCCATAGTCGTTGCTCCTATACCCGACCGAGGGCAAAGCCCTTGGCCACATGGTTACGCACAAACCAGATCACCAGCATGCCTGGCAGAATGGTCAATACCCCCGCCGCTGCCAGCACCCCCCAGTCGATCCCCGATGCAGATACGGTGCGGGTCATCACGGCGGCAATGGGCTTGGCATCTACCGAGGTCAGGGTGCGCGCCAACAGCAACTCGACCCACGAGAACATGAAGCAAAAGAATGCGGTGACGCCGATTCCCGAACCGATCAGAGGGATAAAAATTTTCGCGAAAAACTTCGGGAAACTGTAGCCGTCGATATAGGCCGTTTCGTCGATTTCCTTGGGCACCCCGGACATAAAGCCTTCGAGAATCCACACCGCCAACGGCACGTTGAACAAGCAATGAGCCAATGCCACGGCAATATGCGTATCAAACAAACCAATAGAGGAATACAGCTGGAAGAACGGCAGCAGAAACACTGCCGGAGGCGCCATGCGGTTGGTCAACAACCAGAAGAACAGGTGCTTATCACCGAGAAAACGATAGCGCGAGAACGCATAGGCCGCCGGCAATGCCACCGTTAACGAAATCACGGTGTTCAGGCACACGTAATACAGCGAGTTGAGGTAACCCTCATACCAGCTCGGGTCAGTGAAAATCACCTTGTAGTTGTCCAGGGTGAAGCCGTGCGGCCACAGCGTCAGGCCACCGAGTATCTCCGTGTTGCTCTTGAACGACATATTCAGCAACCAGTAGATCGGCACCAGCAGAAACAGGACATACAGCCCCAATACCACCTTCTTACGTAGGGTCATGGTCAGCCTCAGCGCGTCTTATCGTTGTGCGTCATGGCGGTGTAGAACAGCCAGGACACCAACAGGATGATCAGGAAGTACACCAGCGAGAAGGCTGCAGCCGGCCCCAAATCGAATTGGCCAATAGCCATTTGCGTCAGGGTCTGACTAAGGAAGGTGGTGGCGTTTCCCGGCCCGCCCCCCGTCAGCACAAAGGGTTCGGTGTAAATCATGAAGCTGTCCATAAAGCGCAGCATCACCCCGATCAGCAGTACGCTTTTCAACTTGGGCAGCTGGATATGGCGAAACACCGCCCAGTCTGAAGCGCGGTCAATGCGCGCCGCCTGGTAATACACATCAGGAATGGCGCGCAGCCCTGAGTAGCACAGCAGCGCGACCAGCGAGGTCCAGTGCCACACGTCCATGATCAGCACGGTGACCCAGGCATCACCGGTGTTGGAGGCGTAGTTGTAGCTAATGCCCAGGCTATTCAGGCTCCAGCCAAGCAAGCCAATGTCGGCGCGACCGAATATCTGCCAGATAGTGCCGACCACGTTCCACGGAATCAGCAGCGGAATGGCCAACACAATCAGCACCAGCGAGGCCATGCGCCCCTTGGTTGGCATGCACAGGGCGATGGCGATTCCTAAGGGAATCTCGATCAGCAGCACGCATGCGGAGAAGATGAACTGACGCAGCAGCGAGTCATGCAGACGGGTGTCTTGCAGCACCTGCTTGTACCAGTCGACACCGACGAAGTAGCGCGTGGAGTGATCGAAAATATCCTGCACCGAATAGTTGACCACCGTCATCATCGGCACGATGGCGCTGAACGCCACTAGTAAAAAAACCGGCAAGACCAGCCACCAGGCCTTGTTGTTATGCACCTTCATGGCTGCACCTCCATAGGCTTGGGCTCAACCAGAATGTCATCGGCATAGAGCATTAGCCACTGCGCAGGGAAGCTCAGGTAAGCCTGCCGCTGCGGTACCGGTTGATCCTCCTGCAGGCGCACTTTAAGTAACTGGCCATCGAGCTTGAGGGTGAGGATTTTGTAGGTGCCCAGGTCCTCGACGTGCACGACATCGGCGCAAAAAGCATCTTCGTTTGGGCCATCCCAGACATGAATGAACTCCGGGCGAATACCGACTTTCAACTTGGCACCTGGCATCTCGGCAACACGCCGATTGAGTGCGGGTGACAAGGGCAACATCGTTTCGTTGAAGCGCACCCCGCCGCCATAAGGCAGCACCTCAATCAGGTTCATTCCAGGGCTGCCGATGAAGTAACCGACAAAGGTGTGGCTGGGCCGTTCGAACAACTCACGCGGGGTACCAAATTGAACAATCTGGCCGCCGTACATCACCGCAATCTTGTCGGCAAAGGTCGAGGCCTCCAGCTGATCATGGGTGACGTAGACCATGGTGATATTGAACTGCTCATGAATCTGCTTGAGCTTGCGCCGCAGCTTCCACTTCAAATGCGGATCGATCACGGTCAATGGTTCATCAAAGAGAATCGCCGACACATCATCACGCACCAGGCCGCGCCCCATTGAGACCTTTTGCTTCTCATCAGCGGTGAGGTTGCTGGCGCGCTTGCGCAGGAGCGGATGCAGCTCCAGCACCTCGGCAATTTCGTTGACCTTGGCGAGAACCTTTGCCTCATTCATGCCCTGGTTACGCAGTGGGAACGCCAGATTGTCGAACACCGTCATGGTGTCGTAGACCACCGGAAACTGGAAAACCTGAGCAATATTGCGTTGCTCCGGCGCCAAAGCATTGACCACCTTGCCATCAAACTGCACCTCACCATGGGAGGGGCTGAGCAAGCCGGAAATAATATTCAGCAGCGTCGATTTACCGCAGCCCGAAGGTCCCAGCAGCGCATAGGCACCACCCTGCTCCCAAACATGGTCCATCTCACGAATTGCATAATCAGCCGGGCCGCTCGGGCTGCGGCTGTAGCTATGAGCGAGGTTACGCAGGCGAATTTCAGCCATCAGGCAACCCTCCCCAAACGACGACTGGGCGCCTGAATCAACTGTCCATCCGCGCTGAACACAAACAACTTATGCGTAGGGATATAGATAAGAATTGAGCTATCGACCGCGTACTCATGCACACCGGGCAAGTGCAGCACCAACACGAACTGCTCATTGCTCACGTGCAGGAAGGTTTCCGAGCCGCTGATTTCAGCCAGCTCGACGGTCACCGCCAGTTCCAGGTCGTCGTCATTGGACGGCACCAAACCAATATGACTGGGCCGCACACCGAAGCGGTACTCGCCCTCGGCAATGTCTTGTAAGTCCGGGTTGAGCGGGAAATGCACGGTATCGGCAAAACTGACTTCGGTACCGCTGACGCGCCCCGGCATCAGGTTGATGGCAGGCTCAGAAAAAAGCTCAGCCGCCAGCACTTGCTGCGGCCGGTGATAGACGTCGGCCGTCTTGCCACTCTGGATCACTCGTCCTTCATGCAGCACGGTGGTGGTGCCGCCCAAGGCCAGCGCCTCATTGGGTTCGGTGGTGGCGTAAATGGCGATGGTATGGCGCGCCTGAAACAGCTCGCGCATCTCCTGGCGCAGCTCTTCACGCAGTTTGTAGTCGAGGTTGACCAGCGGCTCATCAAACAGAATCAGCGAGGCGTCTTTGACCAACGCCCGGGCCATGGCTGTGCGCTGCTGTTGACCGCCGGACAGCTCCAGCGGATAGCGATTGAGCAAACCGTCGATACGCAACATCTTGGCGGTGACGTGCACCTTTTCCAGAATGTCGGCCTGGCTCATCTTCGCCTGACGCAATGGCGAGGCGATGTTTTCGAATACCGTCAGGGTCGGGTAATTGATGAACTGCTGATAAACCATGGACACGTTGCGCTGGCGCACCGGTACTTGGGTCATGTCTGCGCCATTCATCAAAATGCGCCCGCTGCTGGGTTTATCCAGGCCGGCCATCAAACGCATAAGGCTGGTCTTGCCGGACAGCGTACGCCCCAGCAACACATTGAAAGAACCGGGCTCGAAGCTCAGGCAGGCATCATCAATGTGTACCTGCTGGTCAACGATGCGCGTGACGTGCTCCAGGGTAAGCGACATGGCTTGTCCTTATTATTGTTTTCTAGCCACGTCTAAAGCGCATTCCGTGCCAGCCACGCCATAAACCTCTAAAATATTGATTTATAAGAACTTAAAAAATTAATAAAGAAACTACACAGCCAAAATGAACACTATTGAACAGCGCAAAATGAACAGCTGAACGTTGACATTGAACAGTCTTTGACGACACTGCAAAGACCCTGGCGCAGACCGGGGCTCATAACAATAAGAATCAAGGTGCCCCTCTGTCATGGCTGACACAGCTACTGCCCTGCCCCACGAGACCATCATCCAGGACTCCTGGTCGCGCTGCCGCGACTACGGCCTGACCCACCAAAGCACGCCAGTCTTCAGTCAACCCGAGCGCGGCGCCGTCAGCGCACTGCTAGATAGCCAGCACGCACTGGTGCACACCACCCACAAAGAAGTGCTGCCCTATTACGGCACCATCCTGGCCAATTCCAACTGCCTGATCATGCTGGCCGACCACCAAGGTCAGGTGCTGCAGTCCTGGGGTGATCAGCGCTTTATCGAGCCTACTCGCGCCGCGGGGTTTGTGGCCGGTGCCACCTGGCTGGAGCGCTATACCGGCACCAACGCCATCGGCACCGCTCTGAGTTGCGGCCAGGCGGTGCATATCCAGCACGATGAGCATTTCCTTAAGGCCAACCGCTTTATGACCGGCTCGGCCTCACCGATCTTCGATGAGCAGCGGCAAATGATCGCGGTGCTGGATGTGTCCAGCGACAGCTACCTGCCAGCCTCGCACACCTTGGGCATGGTCAAGATGATGAGCCAGTCGGTGGAAAATCGTCTGATCCTTAACCTGTTCCAGCAGCGCTATTTCCAGCTGACCTTTAATACCAGTCTGGACAAC
This sequence comes from uncultured Pseudomonas sp., assembly GCF_943846705.1. Lineage (NCBI taxonomy): Bacteria > Pseudomonadati > Pseudomonadota > Gammaproteobacteria > Pseudomonadales > Pseudomonadaceae > Pseudomonas > uncultured Pseudomonas sp. The sequence goes on from NZ_OX044366.1 coordinate 3,670,090, forward strand.
CTCAGCAGCCCTTGGGCCGGGCTGGTGATTTTTGATGAGCAAGGCCAGGTGGTATCCGCCAATCGCCGTGCGGATAACCTGCTCGGTGTGGGTTTGGTTCGGGTGAATATAGAGAGCCTGTTCGATATTTCTGTGCAAAAACTGCTCAACCAACCAGAAGCACAGCCCTTTAACTTGCGCGCCGGTGGCCGCTTCCGCTTCCATGCGCAACTCAAGCGCCCACAGCAAGCGGCGAAGATTGAGGCCAGGGATTTTCGCCTGCCGGCCGCGACCGCAACAAACGTGCAGGCGGATAACTTCAGCCTGAGTTCGCTCAACCTGGGCGACCCGCGCGTGGATAAAGCCATCCGCCAGGCCGAGCGCCTGCTGGAAAAAGACATCCCGTTTTTGGTGCATGGCGAAACCGGGGTGGGTAAGGAAGTGTTCGTCAAAGCCCTGCACCACGCCAGCTCGCGTGCCAGTCAGGCGTTTATTGCGGTGAACTGTGCGGCCATTCCGGCCGAGCTGGTGGAATCTGAGCTGTTTGGCTATGAAAAAGGCGCGTTCACTGGTGCCAACCAAAAAGGCAGCATCGGCCTGATTCGTAAAGCTCACAAAGGCACGCTGTTTCTCGACGAGGTCGGTGACATGCCACTGCGCGTACAGGCGCGCCTGCTACGTGTGCTGCAGGAACGTTGTGTGCAGCCACTCGGCAGCAGTGAGTTGTACCCCGTGGATATCCGCTTGATCTCCGCCACCAACCGACCGTTGCGCCAAGATGTCGAAAACGGATTGTTTCGCCAGGATCTGTATTACCGCATCAGCGGCCTCAACCTTGAACTGCCACCCTTACGTGAGCGAACGGATAAAGCAGCCATGGTGCAACGCATCTGGGAGTATCACCGCGAGCCCCAACAGCGGGCCGGGATAAGCCCGGAAGTGTTGGCTCTGTTCGAGTGCCACTCATGGCCTGGCAACCTGCGCCAACTCAGCAACGTGCTACAAATTGCCCTGGCCATGGCCGAAGACCAGCAGATCAGACCCGAACATTTACCCGATGATTTTTTTGCCGACCTGCAGGCCACTGCCGCAGTCATTCGTGATACCACTCGGCAGCCTGATACAGCAGCCGGCGAAAATGATCTGGCCAGCCAATACCAGGCATGCGGCGGAAATATTTCCCATCTGGCACGCCGCCTCGGCGTCAGTCGCAATACGCTGTACAAACGACTACGGGAAGTGGGCCTAACGACACGTTGAAACCCGCATCAACAGCCCCTTAAACCTATTTGAAGAACGCCGCGCAGGTTTATCCAGCAGTCATGGATCTATACGCCCCAGGCACGGTCGAAGCTGCGCATACATGCTGACCCACCCCGTACAGGTTCCCACTGCGGCCCTGACCGCATAGACTCCGCGCCCCACCGCTGCCGTCCAGCACCGTCCAGCTTGCTAATCTCACGCCCTTTTCGAGCTAAAACCTGATGCGTTACCCTGCAACGCCAACATCGATTTTTCCGCAAGTACCCCAGCCAATACGCCTTAGTGCTTTCGCCTTGCTGACCATCGGTTTGTTGAGCGCATGCGCAGCCATCGCACCACCGCAACCAAATCCCGCAATCGACCCCATACGCTTTCTGTTGAGTTTCGATGACGGCCCCAGCGCCAGCCCTGACAACAATCCAACCGAACAGATACTCGACAGCTTGGCGGACAATCCGATTCAGCCGGGGATTAAGGCGCTGTTCTTTGTGCAAACGCGCGCCACCCGAGCAGGTGGCAGCCCTCAGGGCCAGGCACTGTTGCGGCGTCAGCAACGTGAGGGCCACCTGCTGGGCTTTCACACCGCCACCCCCGGGCACGCCAACCATCGCTTCCTCGACCCGGCAGTATTGAAACAATCACTGAAGGATGGCGTGGCTGACCTGACTGCCATCAGCGGTACCGCCCCGCGCCTGGTACGACCACCCTTCTGGAACTACGACGCGCGCACATTCGCCGCCGACCAGACCCACGGCCTGCGCCTGTTATTGACCGATTTGAGCGCGAACGACGGCAAGACTTGGGGCATTAATGGCAGCCTGCGCCGGCGCAGCAACTTACGTGATCAACTGGCACTGGCCGCGCAGCAGATCAACGTCGGCGCACTGCCTACGGTTGATGGGGTCATCCCGGTGGTGGTGACCTTCCATGACCTCAATACCTACACCGCGCGGCATATGCAGGAGTACCTGCAGATCCTCTTGGATGTCGCTGCAGAGGTGGGCCTGGCCACCGACAAGCAGCCGTTCTACGGCCACCGCGACGCCCTGCAACGTGCAGCTCTCAAGCGCGCCCTTGGCGACCCATTGCAATACGCACGCCTGCCGGGGCTGTGGAACTGGCTGTGGAATTAGCCACCGTCGCACAATAAAAAGGCCGCTCGAAAGCGGCCTTTTTATTTTAACCGGCGACTTAGTCAGCCAAACGCCAAGTGGTCGCACCCTTGCCGTCTTCCAGCACTACGCCCATGGCCGTGAGCTGGTCACGAATACGGTCGGACTCGGCCCAGTTCTTCTCGGCGCGGGCCTGCAGGCGCGCAGCGATCAACGCTTCAACCTCAGCGGCATCGACCTTGCCAGCAGCACCGGCTTGCAGAAACGCCTCAGGCTCAAGCTGCAAAACCCCCAACACACCGGCCAACTCCTGCAAACGAGCGGCCAGAGCTGCCGCCGCCTGCAGATCAGTCTCACGCAGGCGATTGATCTCGCGGGCCATCTCAAACAACACGGCGCAGGCTTCCGGCGAATTGAAATCGTCGTCCATCGCTGCGGCGAAACGCTCCACAAACACTTCAGCGCCCGCTGGAGCCGCTTCCGGCAGCCCCTTGAGCGCGTTGTAGAAACGCTCCAGGGCGCCTTTAGCTTCTTTAAGGCTGTCTTCCGAGTAGTTGATCGGGCTGCGGTAGTGGCTGGACACCAGCAGGTAACGCACCACTTCCGGGTGGTACTTCTCCAGCACCTCACGGATGGTGAAGAAGTTGCCCAGTGATTTGGACATCTTCTCACCGTCCACGCGCACCGCACCGGCGTGCATCCAGGCATTGGCGTAGAGCTTGCCAGTGGCCGCCTCGCTCTGCGCGATCTCGTTTTCATGGTGCGGGAACACCAAATCCGGGCCGCCGCCATGAATATCAAAGGTTTCACCCAGGCAGCAGGTGGACATCACCGAGCACTCGATGTGCCAACCCGGGCGGCCAGCGCCCCAGGGCGACTGCCAGCTTGGTTCGCCGGGTTTGACGCCTTTCCACAGCACGAAATCCAGCGGATCCTGCTTGGCCTCATCGACCTCAATACGCGCGCCGATTTTCAGGTCTTCGATCTTCTTGCGCGACAGCTTGCCGTAACCGACAAACTTGCCGACGCGGTAATACACATCGCCATTGCCGGGGGCATAGGCAAAGCCCTTGTCGATCAGGGTCTGAATCATCTGGTGCATGCCAGCGATATGATCAGTGGCGCGCGGCTCCTGATCAGGGCGCAACACGTTTAGGCGCGCCTCGTCTTCGTGCATGGCGGCAATCATGCGCTCAACCAGCACTTCGAACGGCTCGCCATTGTCATTGGCGCGCTTGATGATCTTGTCGTCGATGTCGGTGATATTACGCACGTAGGTCACATCGAAGCCGCGATGACGCAACCAGCGCGTAACCACATCGAATGCCACCATCACCCGCGCATGACCGATATGACAGAAGTCGTAAACCGTCATGCCGCAGACGTACATGCGCACCTGGTTACCCACCAGCGGTTTGAAGACATCTTTGCTTTTGGTCAGCGTGTTGTAGATCGAGAGCATCGGGATTCCTTGGAAACCACGGGCCAGCAGGCCGGCCCGGTTTTAATCAGAGCATCTAGGCCTTAAGCCCAAGAGTCGCGCAGCGTTACGGTACGGTTAAACACGGGCGCGCCCGGTTTGCTGTCCTTGATGTCGGCGCAGAAATAACCTTCGCGCTCGAACTGGAAGCGCTCTTCAGGCAGCGCCTCAGCCAAGGATGGCTCGGCACGGCAGCCTTTGAGCACAACCAAGGACTCGGGGTTGATGTTATCGAGGAAGCTGCCGCCGTCTTCGTCCTTTTCCGGATTGGCGGAGCGGAACAGGCGGTCGTACAGGCGCACTTCGCACTCAACGCTTTCTGCAGCCGGCACCCAATGGATCACGCCCTTGACCTTGCGACCCTCAGGGTTCTTGCCCAGGGTATTTTCGTCGTAGCTGCAGCGCAGTTCGATGATGTTGCCCTCGGCATCTTTGATCGCCTCATCGGCACGGATCACGTAGCTGCCACGCAGGCGGGCTTCACCACCCGGAATCAGGCGCTTGAAGCCAGCCGGCGGGACTTCTTCGAAGTCGCCTGCATCGATGTAGATTTCGCGGCTGAACGGCAGTACACGCACGCCCAGATCCTGCTTGGGGTGACGCGGCAGCTCGAGATTCTCGACCTGACCTTCCGGGTAATTGGTGATTACCACTTTCAGTGGCTTGAGCACGCACATGGCGCGAGCCGCGTTGGCGTCGAGGTCGTCACGAATGGCGAACTCGAGCATGCCAACATCGACCACACCGCCGGCGCGGTTGACGCCGATCATGTCGCAGAAAGAGCGGATCGAGGCCGGCGTGTAGCCGCGGCGACGGAAGCCCGACAGGGTCGACATGCGTGGGTCGTCCCAACCATTGACGTGCTTCTCATCGACCAACTGCTTGAGCTTGCGCTTGCTGGTGATGGTGTAGTTCAGGTTGAGACGGGCAAATTCATACTGACGCGGCTGCGCTGGCACCGGCAGTTGCGCCAGGAACCACTCGTACAGCGGGCGATGATCTTCAAACTCCAGGGTGCAGATCGAGTGGGTAATGCCTTCGATGGCATCCGACTGACCGTGGGTAAAGTCGTAGCTGGGGTAAATGCACCACTTGTCGCCAGTCTGATGGTGATGAGCATGGCGAATGCGGTAGAGAATCGGGTCGCGCAGGTTCATGTTCGGCGAGGCCATGTCGATCTTCGCGCGCAGGGCGCGAGTGCCGTCGGGGTACTCACCGGCTTTCATGCGGGCGAACAGATCGAGGTTGTCTTCAACGCTGCGCTCACGGAACGGGCTGTTCTTGCCTGGCTCGGTCAGATTGCCGCGGTATTCGCGGGCCTGCTCTGGCGACAGATCGCACACGTAGGCTTTGCCAGCCTTGATCAGTTCAACCGCCCAGTCGTGCAGTTGATCGAAATAATCAGAGGCATAGTGCTCCTTGCCGGCCCACTGGAAGCCCAGCCACTGCACGTCGCTTTTGATTGCGTCGATATATTCCTGATCTTCCTTGGCCGGGTTGGTGTCGTCGAAGCGCAGGTTGCACTCGCCGCCAAACTCTTGGGCCAGGCCAAAGTTCAGACAGATCGACTTGGCATGGCCAATATGCAGGTAACCATTGGGCTCCGGCGGAAAGCGGGTGATGATTTTCGCGTGCTTGCCTGCATCCAAGTCGGCCTGGATGATGGGGCGAAAAATGTTAGCGGCGGCGACAGTTTCTGGCTTGCTCATGGGGTCCTTGATCATGCAGGTGCGCGGCACAGGGTAGGCCGGCTAAAACAAAGCGCTTATCATAGCCGAAGCTGTCAATCCCCTGACAGGCCCACGAACTGCTTCAATGTCCTTTGCTTGCCGCTACCTAGTGCGCAAACAGTGGCTGTTAAAGCGGCGCATGGATTTATCGACAGAGCGATTACCTACATGATCAAGCTGCACACCAACCACGGCGTTATCACCCTCAAGCTGTTCGAAGACAAAGCCCCGGAAACCGTGGCCAACTTCAAGCAGTACGTTAAAGACGGTCATTACGACAACACTGTTTTCCACCGGGTCATCAGCAATTTCATGATTCAGGGCGGTGGCTTTGAGCCGGGCATGAAGCAGAAAGCTACCCGCGCCACTATCAAGAACGAAGCCAACAATGGCGTCGCCAACAAGATCGGCACCGTGGCCATGGCCCGCACTATGGAGCCGCATTCGGCTTCCGCGCAGTTCTTCATCAACGTTGGCGACAACAGCTTCCTTAACCACACAGCGCCCACCGTACAAGGCTGGGGCTACGCGGTGTTTGGTGAAGTAGTCGAAGGTATGGACGTGGTCAACGCGATCAAAGGCGTCGAAACCACCAGCAAATCCGGCCATCAGGATGTGCCTGTCGATGACGTGATAATCGAACGTGCCGAGATTGTTGAGTGATCTTACTGATCTCTGATCTGCATCTTGAACAGGAGCGCCCGGACATCAGCCGGGCGTTTCTGCGCTTCCTCGAAACCCGCGCGGTTGATGCCCAGGCGCTGTATATCCTGGGAGATTTCTTCGAAGTATGGATCGGCGACGATGCCATAAGCCCCTTTCAACGCTCGATTGCCCAGGCCTTACGCCAACTCAGTGAGCGCGGCACCCGCGTCTACCTGATGCATGGCAATCGTGATTTCCTGCTTGGCAAAACCTTCTGCCAAGAAGCGGGCTGCACCTTACTGCCCGACCCTTGCGTGATCGAACTCAACGGTGAACGCGTACTGTTGATGCACGGCGATAGCCTGTGCACTCAGGATGTCAGCTACATGAAGCTGCGCCGCTGGCTGCGCAACCCTATCTCCTTGTTTATCTTACGCAACCTGCCATTAAGCAGCCGGCAGAAACTGGCGCGCAAACTGCGCAACGAAAGCCGTACGCAGACCCGTATGAAAGCCAGTGAGATTGTCGACGTAACCCCAGAAGAAGTGCCGTGCATCATGGCCACCCACCGTGTGCGCACGCTGATTCACGGCCACACCCATCGCCCAGCCACCCATCAACTGCAGGTCAACGGCGAAACGGCGCAGCGCATTGTGCTCGGCGACTGGGACAAACAGGGCTGGGCCCTGCAAGTCGACAGACAAGGGTTTCAGCAAAGCGCCTTCGAGCTGGCTGCGAACTGACTGCCGGCACCTGCGGCAAACCCGCGCCGTTTGTGACGAGCGGCAGGCCTAAGCCACCCTCTCAACTGATGGCGCTGTGCCAGACAGGCACAGGACCTGCAACAACAATGCTAAGCGCAACATCCGCCATACAAGCCGGCTCAGATGCGCCGCTGTTTCAGACAGGCGGAATACCGCTGTGAAAGCGGAACTCAGTGTCCGGCGACTCGATCAGCTCACGCTCCACTGCCCTCACCCGCTCGATAGCCTGATCGACATCGCGGGCCTCGCCATATTGGTAGGCGAGCTTTAAATAGCCTTGGAAATGCCGCGCCTCGCTTTTCAGCAAGCCGAAATAGAACTTTCCCAGCTCTTCGTCCAAGTGCGGCACCAGCGCCTCAAAGCGCTCACAGCTGCGCGCCTCGATAAACGCGCCGACCACCAGGGTATCCACTAACTTGTAGGGTTCGTGAGTGCGCACCACTTTGCGCAACCCTGAGGCATAGCGCGCCGCCGACACCGGGCGCAGGCCGATCTTGCGGCGTTTCATGATGCGCAGCACCTGCTCATGGTGCACCAGTTCTTCACGGGCCAGGCGCGACATGGCGTTGAGCAAATCGACATAGGTGTTGTACTTGGCCATTAGGCTCAGCGCTGTACTGGCGGCTTTGAACTCGCAGTTCTTGTGATCAATCAACAGCGTCTGCTGATTTGCCAAGGCAGCGGTGATCCAGGCATCCGGCGTACGACAACCCAAGAATTCATGGATTTCAGGCAGGCTCATAAGTACACGCCCGCAACTTGGCAATGTTTGATTACAGAAAAACAGCAGTGCAGCAGGGGTTCAGCTTCAATTAACAGGTACATAAATTCACAAAACCAGGCCGGCAGCAGCGATATCGCTAGAGATCGGCCATTATACGATTGAGCACGCAAACCACCACTCGATTGACATCAATCAGCATCGCTCGGGTGGTAGCGATCTATAGTGATAATTAGATCAATTGACTGCACATGGAGACGATCATGCAAGCTATTCGCAGCATTCTGGTAGTGATGGAGCCCAACCACCCGGAGGACCTGGCCCTAAAGCGCGCCAAACTGATTGCTGGCGTGACCCAGTCACATCTGCACTTACTGGTGTGCGACAAGAAGAGTGACCATAGCAGCTACCTGAGTGACCTCACCGGGTTGCTTAATAGCGAAGGCTTTAGCACCTCCAGCCAGCAGGCCTGGGATGAAAACCAGCACCAAACCATCATCAATGTGCAGCAGGCCGAAGGCTGTGGCCTGGTGATCAAGCAACACTTCCCCGACAACCCGTTAAAAAAAGCCCTGCTGACGCCCGGCGACTGGAAGCTGCTGCGCTACTGCCCCGCGCCAGTGTTAATGGTTAAAACCGATAAGCCCTGGACCAGCAGCGTCATCTTGGCGGCCGTCGATGTGGGCAATGCCGATAGTGAACACCGCTCCCTGCACACCAGCATTGTCAGCCACGGCTTTGATATCGCTGCCCTGGCCAAGGCTGAGTTGCATGTCATCAGCGCTCACCCCACACCGATGCTTTCAGCTGCCGACCCGACCTTCCAGCTAAAAGAGACCATCGAAACGCGCTACCGGGAACAGTGCAAAGCATTCCAGACTGAGTACGACATCAGCGATGAACGCCTGCATATTGCCGAAGGTCCAGCGGACTCATTGATTCCGCAGATCGCCCGCCAGTTCAACGCCGGCGTTACCGTGATTGGCACCGTCGCCCGCACCGGACTTTCCGGGGCCTTGATCGGCAATACCGCCGAAGTGATTCTCGACACTCTGGAAAGTGACATCTTGATACTCAAGCCGGACGACATCATTGCTCACCTAGAGGAACTGGTTGCTCAGCGCTGAACCCAGCGGCGGGCGTACAGGCGCCCGCCTCTTGGTATAACCAATCGCTACATATTCAAGGCGTAATGCGAATACTCCAGCCGACCGAATGCCTTGGCATATCGACCGACAGCATCAATACTTTCGTTGGCACTCACGACTCCCCCGCCCTCCCAGGCCCGATGCTTATCGCATAGCCGCTTTGAGCGCCCTTTATCGCCACCAAGTGATCGGTGAATGTAGGGACGCATGCTTACGACAACCAACATCCAGCGCTTGCTGCTTGTCCTGCATGTAAAGAGCACCAATAAGTTCCCAGCCCCACACTTGGCCTTATGACCATCCAGTACGGCCGTCTAAAAATCGACTGTTGCAACCGACTCATTGCCTGGACTGACTCATCAAGCCAATGAATCGCCAGGTTCATTAACTCCGCGAGCAAGACCTGCCGTCCTTTAATCGACACAAAGAGTAAAGAGTGGCCAGCCCGCAATCACGCCTCCATTCGTTGAAGGAGATTGCCATGCGTACGATTGAGAAAATCCTGGTCATGCTGCATGCAGACCCTGCCGAAGACTTAGCCCTGGCACGCGGCAAGCAACTCGCCCAGTCCTTGGGCGCAGAACTCCAGCTATTGCTCTGCGACCCACGCGAGGAGCATGCCGAATACCTCGATGGGCTGCTGACCACGCTGCGGGGTGAAGGCTTCCGGGTTCAGGGCGAGCAAGTCCAAGGGCAACCGCAGCACGCCTACGCCGCTATTCTCGCAGCGCACCAGCTTCATGCGTGTGATTTGGTGATCAAGCAGCACTATCGCAGCCCCCTACTGAGCCAGCTATTCAGGCTTGCGGACGACTGGCAGCTATCGCGTGAACTGCCAACACCCTTACTACTGGTCAAAACAGCGCGCCCTTGGACGGACAGCATCGTCTTGGCGGCCATGGACGTCGATCATCAGGACCAAGAGCACCGGGCGCTACAGGGCAATATCATCGATTACACCGCCGACCTGTGCCGCCTGTTCCACGCGGAGCTACATGTGGTGTGCGCATACACAGCGCCGCCCCTGGCCGATCCGGATATCCACATCAAGCAGGCCATTGCCCAGCACTGTCATGACCAGTGTCAGTGGTTCCAGCGTGAGTACGCGCTCGCCGAGCGCCACCTGCATATCGCTGAAGGCCCAGCCAAGTCATTGATCCCGCGAGTTGCCCGCGAACAGGGAGCCGCGCTGACCGTGCTGGGTACTGTTGCTCGCAGGGGGCTGGGGGGCATGCTGGTTGGCAATACCGCAGAGACGGTGCTCGAACGGCTAGACAGCGACGTACTGATCCTCAAGCCCCATGAACTGCCTGCCAAGCGGGTTGAGCCAAGTGGCCAGCGTGCGGCATGAGGCTTGCGGATAACGCTCGAAACTCACACGTGGACTACAGCTGCCGGGGCTTAATCGTGCAGCTGTAAGCCTGAGTGCAAGAAACCCGGAGCGATATAGCGCTGGTAATGCGCCTCGGACAGCAGGAAAAACTCGCGATCAATGGCATCGCGCAGCTCCGGCAAGCCCCAATCACGGAATTCCGGCAGCAAGACCATGCCATAGGCGTTCAACTGGCTGATGACCCGCGCGCCACGGGCAATCAACTGGTAAGCCCAGCAATAAGGCGATTGCTGTGGGACAAAGCGAATCTTGCGCTGTTCCAGCTGCATACGCAGGAGGCCGGCATCAAAAACTTCCAGTTTTGCCGCCATCACCTGCACCAATAACACCTCAAGACGCAGCCATATCGCACGTTTTTCCTCGTCGCTATAGCCGTTCCAGCTGATCACCTCATGATGAAAGCGCTTGCAGCCACGGCAGACCAAATCACCGTAAACAGTGGAGCACAGGCCTACACAAGGGGTTTTGATGCGTTGGTTGGACATAACGAAAGACATGAACACTGGCGGACAGGCCGGCATCTTAGCCCTTTGTCTAAGGCAGATCACCCCTATATAAGCGGGGCCTTTGGCTTAACTTTACGAAAGCTTTCCAGTAGAATCAGCCGGCCTTTTATAGGCAGCAATGTCCGTTGGAAGCTGTTTTCAAAGCGTCACGAGCACAGTCAATCCTGCAGGTTCGATGTTGGTGCCGACCCTTGAGCCACCCTTCAAGTGTCGGCACCAGCCCTCATCCAGCCCGTCCTGCCGGCGTAAAACTTTGAAAACAGCTTCTGCAAGAAAGCAGCGAAACCTCGGCTAAGCGGCCCATAAAGCCACAAAGCGCTTGGTTTGTTGCTTATCTGGATCGCGTCCCGGACAAGCCTTTGGGACCACTGATGAGGGTAATAACTGTGCTTGAAGCCTACCGCAAACATGTAGCAGAGCGTGCCGCTCAGGGTATCGTGCCCCAGCCGCTGAACGCCGAACAAACCGCAGGCCTGATCGAGCTGCTGAAGTCCCCGCCAGCCGGCGAAGAAGCTTTTCTGCTCGACCTGATTACCAACCGCGTACCGCCAGGTGTCGATGAAGCCGCCTACGTTAAAGCCGGTTTCCTCTCTGCCGTTGCCAAAGGCGAAGCCACTTCCCCGCTGATCAGCAAGCAACACGCTGTTGAGCTGCTGGGCACCATGCAGGGCGGTTACAACATCGCCACTATGGTTGAGTTGCTCGACGACAGCGAACTGGCTGGCGTGACTGCCGAGCAACTGAAGCACACTCTGCTGATGTTTGACGCTTTCCACGACGTCGCTGAAAAAGCCAAAAATGGCAATGCTCACGCTAAAGCCGTGATGCAATCCTGGGCTGACGGCGAGTGGTTCAAGAACCGCCCAACCCTGGCCGAGAAGATCAGCCTGCGCGTATTCAAGGTCACTGGCGAAACCAACACCGACGACCTGTCCCCCGCTCCAGATGCCTGGTCGCGCCCGGATATCCCGCTGCACGCCCTGGCCATGCTGAAAATGGCCCGTGACGGCATCGTGCCGGACGAGCAAGGCGTAACTGGCCCGATGAAGCAAATCGAAGCCATGCGCGGTGAAGGCTTCCCTATCGCTTACGTCGGTGACGTGGTCGGCACTGGCTCCTCGCGTAAATCCGCCACCAACTCGGTGCTGTGGTTCTTCGGCGACGACATCCCGAACGTGCCAAACAAGCGCGCGGGCGGCTTCTGCTTCGGTAGCAAAATTGCTCCGATCTTCTACAACACCATGGAAGATGCTGGCGCTTTGCCGATCGAGTTCGACGTTTCGAACATGCACATGGGCGACGTGATCGATCTGTACCCGCACGCTGGCAAAGTCTGCAAGCACGGTACCGATGAAGTCCTCACCACCTTCGAAATGAAGACCCCGGTGCTGCTTGACGAAGTACGCGCTGGCGGCCGTATTCCGCTGATCATTGGTCGCGGCCTGACCGAGAAAGCCCGTGCCGAACTGGGCTTGGGTCCAACGGACCTGTTCAAACTGCCTGAGCCACCAGCTACCAGCAGCAAGGGTTTCACCCTGGCGCAGAAGATGGTCGGCAAGGCTTGCGGCCTGCCTGAAGGTCAAGGCGTACGCCCTGGCACCTACTGCGAACCGAAGATGACCACCGTCGGCTCGCAAGACACCACTGGTCCGATGACCCGTGACGAGCTGAAAGACCTGGCTTGCCTGGGCTTCTCCGCTGACCTGGTGATGCAGTCGTTCTGCCACACCGCGGCTTACCCAAAGCCAATCGACGTTAACACTCACCACACCCTGCCGGATTTCATCCGCACCCGTGGTGGCGTGTCCCTGCGCCCAGGCGACGGCATCATCCACAGCTGGTTGAACCGCATGCTGCTGCCGGACACCGTCGGCACCGGTGGTGACTCGCACACCCGCTTCCCGATGGGTATCTCGTTCCCAGCCGGTTCCGGCCTTGTCGCGTTCGCTGCAGCCACCGGCGTGATGCCGCTGGATATGCCAGAGTCCATCCTGGTGCGTTTCAAAGGTAAGCTGCAGCCTGGCATCACCCTGCGTGACCTGGTCCATGCGATTCCTTACGCAGCCATCCAGAAAGGCCTGCTGACCGTCGAGAAGAAGGGCAAGGTCAACGCCTTCTCCGGCCGCATCCTCGAAATCGAAGGCCTGGACGACCTGACGGTCGAGCAAGCATTCGAGCTGTCCGATGCCTCCGCCGAGCGCTCCGCTGCCGGTTGCACCATCAAGCTGCCGGAAAAGGCGATTGCCGAGTACCTGCGTTCCAACATCACCCTGCTGCGCTGGATGATTGGCGAAGGCTACGGCGATGCACGCACCCTGGAGCGTCGCGCTCAAGCGATGGAGGCCTGGTTGGCCGATCCTAAGCTGATGACTGCCGACAAAGATGCTGAGTACGCCGAGATCATCGAAATCGATCTGGCCGAGATCAACGAGCCAGTGCTCTGTGCACCGAACGACCCGGACGATGCCCGTCTGCTGTCGAGCGTTGCCGGCGAGAAGATCGACGAAGTGTTCATCGGTTCGTGCATGACCAACATTGGTCACTTCCGCGCCGCCGGTAAGTTGCTGGAAAAAGTCGACGGTTCGCTGCCGACTCGCCTGTGGCTGTCGCCGCCTACCAAGATGGACCAGCACCAGCTGACCGAAGAAGGCTACTACGGCATCTTCGGCAAGGCCGGCGCACGTCTGGAAATGCCAGGCTGCTCGCTGTGCATGGGCAACCAAGCACGCGTTGAGGCGAACTCCACCGTGGTCTCGACGTCGACCCGTAACTTCCCCAACCGTCTGGGCGATGGTGCCAACGTGTACCTATCCTCAGCCGAACTGGCGGCCGTCGCGGCAATCACCGGCAAGCTGCCGACCGTTGAGGAATACATGGTCTACGCGAAGGAAATCGACACCATGGCAGCGGACGTTTACCGCTACCTGAGCTTCGACCAGATCGCCGAGTTCCGTGAAGCTGCTGCGAACGCCAACATTCCGGTCGTGCAAGCTTAACGAGCAACGCATCACGCTGTACGTTTAAAGAAAAGCCCCGCCTAGTGCGGGGCTTTTTCTTTTCCGCCTCGCTAACCCCGCTCAGATAAATGGCATATGCCTTGCTTTGACTGAAGGCCTAAAGCTTTTCCAGCGACGGAAACGGCCTCTCTCGACAACGGTGTCGTGCGTATCGCCAGCCCGAGCTGGCGTTATGCGCGACACCTTTTTTATGTGGGTACGGAAAAACAGCATGAATGAGCACCACATCGATCGCCGCAATAGCCCCGAAAAGCCGGTTCTGAATATCGGTTTTATGGCCCTCACCGATGCAGCCTCAGTCATTGTTGCAGCCACCCAAGGCTTCGCCGAGAAACATGGCCTAACCCTTAATCTGCAGCGCCAAGCCTCCTGGGCGACCCTGCGCGACAAGCTGCTGAGTGGCGAACTGGATGCAGCCCATAGCTTGTATGGCTTGATCTACGGTGTGCAGTTGGGCCTCGGCGGTGCGCCCAGCACGGATATGGCCGTACTGATGGGGCTTAATCAAAACGGCCAGAGCATCAACTTGTCGCCGGCGCTGCAAGCGGCCGGCGTGAGCACTGCTGGCGCACTGGCGCAGCACGCGCACCAGTCTGGGGCAAAATTAACCTTCGCCCAGACGTTCCCCACGGGCACCCATGCCATGTGGCTGAATTACTGGCTGGCCAGCCAAGGCATCCACCCCCTGAGCGATGTTGATAGCGTGGTCGTGCCTCCCGCGCAAATGCTCGCCCACCTCAAAGCCAAACGTATTGATGGTTTTTGCGTTGGCGAGCCGTGGAGTGCTCAGGCCGTGGATGAGCAGATGGGTTTCACCCTGACCACCAGCCAAGCGATCTGGCCCGACCACCCGGAGAAGGTGCTGGGTTGCACCCGTGTATTTGCCGAGCAGCACCCAAACAGCGCTCGCGCCCTGATCATGGCGGTACTGGAAGCCAGCCGGTTTATCGATGAGAGTGAAGAAAACCAACGCAGCACCGCGCAATTGCTCAGCGGCAGCGCATATGTGAATGCGCCACTACCGGCCATCCAGCCGCGTTTTCTCGGCCACTACCAGGATGGTTTGGGCCATGCCTGGCAGGACGCTCATCCATTGCGCTTTCACGCGGGCGGTACGGTCAACCAGCCTTACCTGTCTGACGGCATGTGGTTTATGACCCAGTTCCGCCGCTGGGGCCTGCTCATCGAAGACCCGGATTACCTAGCCATCGCCCGCCAGGTACAGCAACTTGAGCTCTATCGACAGGCGGCCGAGGCACTCGGCATCGACGTACCAGGTGAAATGCGCAGCAGCCAGTTACTCGATGGGCACACTTGGGACGGTAGCGACCCGGCCGGCTATGCACGCAGCTTTGCCCTGCACGCACTGGCAGATGCCCCCACCTGCGCCAAACAGGAGAGCCGTTAATATGCTGCGCATCCTGCTGATCAATGACACGGCGAAGAAAGTCGGTCGCCTGAAAATAGCCCTCAGCGAGGCGGGTTTTGAAGTCATCGATGAATCCGGTTTGACCATCGACTTGCCGGCACGGGTCGAGGCGCTTCGCCCTGACGTGATCCTGATCGACACCGAGTCACCTGGCCGTGACGTCATGGAACAAGTGGTGCTGGTCAGCCGCGACAAGCCTCGCCCGATTGTGATGTTCACTGATGAACACGACCCCGGTGTGATGCGCCAGGCTATCCAGAGCGGTGTCAGCGCCTATATCGTCGAAGGTATTCATGCCCAACGCCTGCAGCCCATTCTCGACGTGGCCATGGCCCGCTTCGAGAGCGATCAGGCGCTGCGCGCGCAGCTGCAGGCGCGTGACGCTCAGCTGGCCGAACGCAAACGCATCGAACTGGCCAAAGGCCTGCTGATGAAGATGAAAAGCTGCGACGAGGAGCAGGCCTACACCCTGATGCGCCGCCAGGCCATGAGTCGCCAGCAAAAGCTGGTGCAGGTGGCCGAACAGATCATCGCCATGCACGATATGCTCGACAGCTAAGAACGCAACGCATGTAGCAGGATTGAGGTGCGCCGCATCGTTACCCGCCGATTAATCCGGTGGCTAACGCTTCGCTCAACCCACCCTACAGCTGTACCCCTAAGATTGACGGCAGCTGCTCTGGACAGCTGAGCCCTGCCCGCTTATCTTCGCCACCTGGCCAGCGCACTGGCCAACGTCGCTCGGACGGTTCCGGGCGCTTACGTATCCGAGGCAAGCATGGCTGACCAAGCTCCGCGCCGCTTTGCGCGCATTGATCGACTCCCCCCCTACGTTTTCAATATCACCGCTGAACTGAAGATGGCCGCACGCCGTCGTGGCGAAGACATCATCGACTTCAGCATGGGCAACCCGGATGGCGCCACGCCACCGCATATCGTCGAAAAGTTGGTGCAAGTGGCCCAGCGCGAAGACACCCACGGCTACTCCACCTCGCGCGGTATTCCGCGTCTGCGCCGTGCCATCTCGCGCTGGTACAAAGACCGCTATGAGGTCGAGATCGACCCGGAAAGCGAAGCCATCGTCACCATCGGCTCCAAGGAAGGTCTCGCGCATTTGATGTTGGCCACCCTGGACCATGGCGACACCGTATTGGTGCCCAACCCCAGCTACCCGATCCACATTTACGGTGCGGTAATCGCCGGCGCACAAGTGCGCTCAGTGCCGCTGGTTCCGGGCGTGGACTTCTTTGCTGAGCTGGAACGGGCGATTCGTGAGTCGATTCCCAAGCCGAAGATGATGATCCTTGGCTTTCCTTCCAACCCCACAGCGCAATGTGTGGAGCTGGACTTCTTCGAACGCGTGGTGACCCTGGCCAAGCAATACGACGTGCTGGTGATTCACGACCTGGCCTACGCCGATATCGTCTACGACGGCTGGAAAGCCCCATCGATCATGCAGGTACCGGGCGCTAAGGACATCGCCGTGGAGTTCTTCACCCTGTCGAAGAGCTACAACATGGCCGGCTGGCGTATCGGCTTTATGGTTGGCAACAAGGAACTGGTCAACGCCCTGGCACGGATCAAGAGCTACCACGACTACGGCACCTTCACCCCATTGCAAGTGGCGGCCATTGCTGCACTGGAAGGCGACCAACAATGCGTGCGCGATATCGCCGAACAGTACCGCCAGCGTCGCAACCTACTGGTCAAGGGCCTGCATGAGCTGGGCTGGATGGTCGAGAACCCGAAAGCCTCGATGTATGTCTGGGCCAAAATCCCTCAGCAATACGCCGATCTCGGCTCGTTGGAATTCGCTAAAAAGCTGCTGCTGGAAGCCAAGGTCTGCGTCTCCCCTGGCATTGGTTTCGGTGATTACGGTGATGACCATGTGCGCTTCGCCCTGATCGAAAACCAAGACCGCACCCGTCAGGCGATTCGCGGGATCAAGGCGATGTTCCGCGCAGATGGCTTGTTACCCGGGCAAAAAGCCAAGGGCGACGAGTAACCTGGCAGGGGGCACCTTAGGGTGCCCTCTACCACTTTTGATAAGTTTTGAATTAACCAAAGTTTTAGCCTCACCTGAAGCTATACAAAGCCCCCTTAAGGCCCCGAGCCGCTCACTAACAAGAATAACGACATCCAAAAACATACATAACAACGTTACACTATGCCCCCACCACATCCAACGCTTTGACTTCAACTTTGCATGCAACACATTATTAGCAAGCACAAACCAGCCTTCAGACACCCCGTACTTAATAGCCGTGCACGTAGTTGAATCCGCTGCTCATGTAGCCGCCGCATATAAAAATACAAGCCAACTGATAATGCGAAATCCTTATCAGCAGCTATACTTTTTCGCAGAACTCCTGCAGGGCATTTAAACCATAAAAACAGACCAAACCCAACCGACTCAATTAAGAGCCCTAGAGAAGTAAACCAACCACAAACACATCACATACACTCAACAAATAATAAACAAACACAAACACCAAGCCACAACAAACCACTAAATACATGAGTTAAGCATTAGGTGTTATCAGCGTCATTCCAAAGTCATAACGCACTTAACTATTGAGTAGAGGGAACAAGCCCATGGCAATCGAGCCATCCGACGACAACCTGTCCGACACTGCTCAGTCGAAGCCACCCGCACCGCACGAGAAGACCGCAAAGCCCCATCCGCCGCTGGAACGCAGCCGATTTGGCGGCACACAACCTAAGCATCAGCGCCATGATGATGACGTGCCGGTGTCACGCAGCGACCTCAGCAAAGGCCCAGATGAATTACTGGAACACGCCACGGTTCATATTAACTGGACCATCTTACTGATCTCGTCCCTGGTGATCCTGGCGTTCTCAGTGTGGGCAATCGTCATGCCGCAAACCGCCCAGATGACGATGAAAAGCGCTGTCGACTGGATTGCAACAAACCTGGGTTGGTACTACGTGCTGACGATGGCGATGGTGATCGGCTTTGTCGTGTGGGTCGCGCTATCCAAAGAAGGCAGCGTACGACTGGGCCCTGACGATTCGCGGCCGCAGTACAAGCTGGGCACTTGGGTGGCGATGCTGTTTGCTGCCGGTGTGGGTATCGACCTACTGTTTTTCTCGGTCACTGGCCCAGTGGTGCAGTACCTGCACCCCCCGTCAGGCGACGGGGCCAGCGCTGCGGCGTTACAAAATGCGGTTGTCTGGACGATGTTTCATTATGGCATTGCCGGTTGGGCAGTATATGCGCTGCTCGGCATGGCGATGGGCTACTTTGCCTACCGCTGGAATATGCCCTTATCGATCCGTGCAGCCCTGTACCCGTTGCTTGGCAAGCGCGTACGCGGCTCACTGGGTGACGGCATCAGCATTATTGCCCTGGTTGGCACGGTGTTTGGTGTTGCCACCACCATGGGTATCGGCGTGGTACTGCTGAACGTAGGGTTTTCGCGGATTTTTGCCTTGGAGCAGGGCCTCACCCTGCAGATCGCGCTGGTTATCGGCGCTGTAGTTCTAACTATTGCGGCCACGACCTCTGGCGTTGATCGCGGTATTCGCTGGATCTCCGAGCTGAACCTGTGGAGCGCTGTAGCGATGATGGCCTATATCCTTATCGCGGGGCAGACGGCATTTCTGTTGAATGCGCTTGTTGAAAACATTGGTCAGTTCTTGGTTACGCTTCCCTCACGCATGCTGCAAACCTTTGCTTACGTGCCCGGAAGCAGTGAGTGGATGGGGAGCTGGACGCTGTTTTTCTGGGCGTTCTGGCTGGCCTGGGGACCGTTCGTTGGAGTTTTTCTAGCCCGCATTTCACGCGGGCGTACGCTGCGCGAGTTCGTGATTGCAGCCATCACAGTGCCTGTACTGTGCGACTTCATTATCGTTTCACTGTTCGGCAATTCGGCCCTGTACCAAGTGCTACAAGGCAATACGGCGTTCGCCGAGCTCGCGGTACGCAACCCGGAGCAAGGTTGGTACGCGCTGCTGGAAATGTTCCCTGGGGCGATATTCCTGATCTGCCTGGCAACGTTTTCAGGGCTGCTGTTTTACCTCACGAGTGCAAACTCGGGCGCGATGGTCATGTCCAATTTCTCAGCCTCGATCCCGGATCCGGCACAGGATGGGCCTAAGTGGCTGCGCATCTTCTGGGCCGTGCTAACCGCTGTGCTCACTGTGGCCATGTTGCTCGCAGGTGGCGTGCTGACGATGGAGTATGCAACGCTGATTTTTGCCTTACCGGTCACGGTTATCGCTTATCTGGTGATGGCCTCGTTCTATAAGGCGCTGCGCATCGAGCGCGCCGAGCGCGAAGGGCAAGTCCTGCGCAGACCTTCGATCGCCGCCAGTGGCGGTCATGTGCCCGAACGCTCATGGAAACAGCGGCTTGGTAGCCTGCTGGCCTACCCGTCGCGGCGCGAGGTGAGTCATTTCCTGGAGCGCACGGTGGTTCCTGCGCTTGATGACATAGCCGCCGAATTCCGCAACCAAGACTACACGGTAGAACGGAGCAACCTGACCAATGCAACCGGCATTGAAGGGCCATTATTGCGAGTGTCGATGGGCGAACTACCGGCCTTTCACTACCAAATTTCGATGGTCGAAGCGCCGGTGCCGACGTTCAGCGGCAAGATGTCACTGGAGACTGACGTTTACTATCGGCTTGAGGTGTTTAGCGAGAGCGGTTCGGGCGGCTATGACCTGATGGGTCTTACCAAGCAACAATTGATAGACGATGTACTGGAACAGTATGAAGCGCATATTGCACGTCTCACACAGCCTGCGCTGCCGAAGGACAATGAAGATGCCTAGGGTCGCAAACATAAGCAAGCTTACAACCATTCGATGATTGCAATAAGCACGCAGACTATATACGCACAACCACTTTAATTGACCGATAAAGTCATACAACTCATCACGAAGCTGACGCCCTATAAAATCAGTATTCACTCTAAAAATCCGGCCTATTAAATTAGGACGGATTAAACTAATAGCATTACCGGCGATAGAGAATCGAATAGGCTTAATTTAAGTTATGCGATAGCAGTGCACGGATAAACCTAGAGGGTCTGTTCCAAGTTCGTATCGGCAACATGAGTCGCCGGTACAGCACACAAGCGCTTCAACCCGAGTAATCCAACACTGTCCACACTCGGCTAAGACCATCAGTAATCACGCAGCCGTTTTGTCCCAACTGATTGCTACTGTGCAATGACATCCGGTTAGTCATGCCATCGGCTGCATCCGAACGTTCGCTCAGCCATTGCACGCGGCCGCAGTTGGCCGTCTCGATCACGTAGCTGGCTGCGACAGCTGAGCCCTCGCTCGGTTGCTTGATTACGTCCACCACCGTGCCACGCTCTTCGACACGTATGCCGTCGAATACCAGCACGGCCCAGGCCTGGCTGTTTTCGATCACCAAGTAGGTGCCATTGGCTCGGGGTTGATCCAGTTGCGGTTGCGCACAGCCGGCCAAAAGACCCAGCAGCACAAGTGTCATCAGCATCTGTTGCATTGTTAGCGACTCCTTTGCAGTGCTTGCCGCCATTGGCTCAGCGAGCCAATGGCGCGAGTGATCGAGTAGGTACGCTTAAAGCCTTGGGCTTACTATTATCGAACACTGTTTATTTGTACAGTATTTTTCAACTACCCTTGGCCATGCCACCCAACCAACCGCACAGACCGGCAAACGAGCCTGTACAAGGTGCTAACAGGAGTATTCAGATGCGCGACGTCCTACTGATGAAAGACAGCGTAAACCGCATGCCCCTGGAAAAAATCCGGGGCATCGTCAAAGAATTACAACTAGAAGGCATCGTTACCGAGGGCAAGACGCCGTTCACACGGGTGCACTTCAATACCTGCTTTGCCGAGATTGAAGCCTTGCTACAGCGGGCGGGCTATCACCGGCAACTGGACGTGGTCGGCTACCAGGGGCTGGCCTATGCCATGTTCGACCCCGCCCGTTGGGAGGCCGTGGAGGTGCTGCGCTGGCTCAAGGCGCTTGTGGAAGAGGCGCAGGGTAAAGCGCTGGCGCGCTAGGCCGCTGCAACCAACAAACACGTCGATTACGCAGCACCAAGTCGAAGCACAAGTCGCCAGCGGTGGCTCGGTTTGCACAGCATTGGCTCGCTATTACGCTGAAAGCTGGTTTTAAGAAAAGCTTAAACGTCAGCATGGAGGCCCCGAGCGAGGATTAATTTCTCAGCTTAAACATATGATTTATATGCGTATTAATACCTTACACAGCTACACATGGCCGTATCGATACGAACAGGTTAAGCACGCATGGCATCCCTCAGCAAGGAACTGGCAAGGCCCTTGCAAATAACCTCCTAGACACTACACACGTCTTCGGATCGCCAACGGCGGTGATCGGGACGAAATTGACAAAGACGTCAAAGACACTCAGCCAAACCTGGCAGAGCTGTCTGCGACGTCTTTTTTCGTTTCTGGGACTTGAGGAAGCACTATGCGCCACTCCACCACTCGCCGCTCGCTACTGAAAAAAACCCTGTCTGGACTTGGCTGTGCCGCAATCATGCTGCTGTCGCCGTTAAGTCTGCAGATCGCCCTGGCCGCAGAGCCGGAAAAGGATGAACTTAAGTTCGGCTTTATCAAGCTGACTGATATGGCGCCGTTAGCCATCGCTTATGAGAAAGGCTTTTTCGAGGATGAAGGGCTCTACGTGACCCTCGAAGCCCAAGCCAACTGGAAGGTGCTGCTGGACCGGGTGATTGATGGCGAACTGGACGGGGCGCACATGCTTTCCGGCCAGCCGATTGGCGCCACCATCGGCTTCGGCACTAAAGCCGACGTGGTCACCGCCTTCACCATGGACCTCAACGGCAATGCCATCACCGTCTCCAATGCAGTCTGGGATCAAATGAAGCCGCATGTGCCCATGGCCGATGGCAAGCCCGTACACCCGATCAAGGCCGATGCCCTTAAGCCGGTGATCGAGTCATTCAATGCCAACGGTAAAAGCTTCAACCTCGGCATGGTATTTCCGGTCTCCACGCACAACTACGAGCTGCGCTATTGGCTCGCCGCTGGCGGCATCCACCCGGGTTATTACGCGCCACATAAAGGCGATAGCAGCGGCCAGATCGACGCCAAGGCGCTGCTTTCGGTGACCCCGCCACCGCAGATGCCAGCCACCCTGGAAGCAGGCACCATCCACGGTTACAGCGTCGGCGAACCGTGGAACCAAGCGGCCGTATTCAAAGGCATTGGCGTGCCGGTAGTTGCCGACTATTCCATCCGCAAAAATATGTCGGAGAAGGTTTTTGGCGTTTCGAAAAGCTGGGCCGCCGCCAACCCGGAAACCCATAAGCGTGTGGTCAAGGCGCTGATTCGCGCTGGGCACTGGCTGGATGCCGACAACAACGCCAATCGCGCAGAAGCGGTGCAGATCCTTTCCCGCCCCGAGTACGTGGGCGCCGATGCAAAGGTGATCGCCAACTCCATGACCGGCACCTTCGAGTATGAGAAAGGTGACAAACGCAAGGTTCCCGATTTCAACGTGTTCTTCCGCTACAACGCCACCTACCCCTATTACTCCGATGCGGTGTGGTACCTGACGCAAATGCGCCGCTGGGGGCAGATCGCCGAAGCCAAGCCGGACAGTTGGTACTTAGAGACCGCCAAGCAGGTTTACCTGCCAGCGATCTACCGTGAAGCTGCCGCCGAACTGGTTGCCGAAGGCAAGTTCACCACCAACGATTTCCCGCCGGCAAATGACGACGGCTTCCGTGCACCGCTGACCGACACCATTGATGGTGTGCCTTATGACGGCCGCAAGCCGAATGCCTACCTTGAGCAATTCAAGATCGGCCTCAAAGGCGACACGCAACTCTAATTGGCTTCCCGGAGCCGGCTCGCTGGCTCCTTCCCACACTGAGGACAGGACGATGAGCAACCCGAGCGTCGCCACCCCGATTACTGCAACTCTCAAGTCAGCGCGCAGCAGTGCGCTGGTTAAACGCTGGGCACCGGCAATGATTTTGCCCCTGCTGGGCATCCTCGGTTTTCTGCTCTGCTGGCAGCTGGTAGCCAACAACATCCAGACCAGCCTGGGCCAGTTTCCCGGGCCGGTTCAGGTGTCCGAACAGTTTTCCGGTCTGGTCAGCGCTCATTTCAAAGAGCGTGAGAAGGCCAGCAAGTTCTACGAGCGCCAAGACGTTCGCAATGCAGCCCTGCTGGCGAAAAACCCAGAGGCCGAGATAAAAGTGCGCCCCTACACCGGCAAGCCAAGCTTTATTCAGCAGATTTTCACCAGCCTCTACACGGTGATGGCCGGCTTTATCATTGCCTCACTGATTGCTATTCCACTGGGCATCATCTGCGGCCTGAGCAAGGGCATCTACACCGCTATCAACCCGCTAATTCAGGTATTCAAGCCGGTTTCGCCTTTGGCCTGGTTGCCACTGGTGACCATGCTGGTGAGCGCACTCTACGTCAGCGACGACCCGCTGTTCGCCAAGTCATTTCTCACCTCGGCAATCACCGTTGCGCTGTGCTGCTTATGGCCAACGGTGATCAATACCACGGTCGGGGTTGCCAGCATTGAGCAGGACCTCAACAACGTCAGCAAAGTGCTCAGCCTCTCGCCACTCTCGCATGTGCGACGCATCGTTCTGCCGGCTGCCGTGCCGATGATTTTCACCGGCCTGCGCATGTCGCTGGGCACCGGTTGGATGGTGCTGATCGCCGCCGAGATGCTGGCGCAAAACCCGGGGCTGGGGAAATTTATCTGGGACGAGTTCCAGAATGGCAGCTCCAGCTCGCTGGGCCGCATCATGGTGGCGGTCATCGTCATCGGCTTGATCGGCTTCGTCCTTGACCGCCTCATGCTCCTGCTGCAACGCCAGTTCAGCTGGGACAAGAATGCCGTACTGCGCTAATCAGGAGACATCTTATGAGCCACTCACACCTCGAACTCAGCGGCGTTGGCATCGACTTCCCCACCGACAAGGGCATTTACCGCGCCCTGCAAAACGTCAACCTGCGCATCGACAAAGGCGAGTTTGTCTCGCTGATCGGCCACTCCGGTTGCGGCAAATCCACGGTGCTGAACATAGTCGCCGGCCTGCACAAGGCCACCATGGGCGGCGTCATTCTTGACGGCCGTGAGGTCGACGAGCCTGGCCCCGAACGCGCCGTGGTGTTCCAGAATCACAGCCTGCTGCCCTGGCTGAGTTGCTACCAGAATGTCGAACTGGCGGTACGCCAGGTGTTCCAGGGTAAAAAGTCGCGCAGCGAAATGCGCGAGTGGATTGAACACAACCTCGCCCTAGTGCACATGACGCAGGCCAAAGACAAACGCCCAAGCGAGATATCCGGCGGCATGAAGCAGCGCATTGGCATTGCCCGCGCCTTGGCCATGCAGCCCAAGGTGTTGCTGATGGATGAGCCATTTGGCGCACTGGACGCCCTCACCCGCGCCCACCTGCAGGACTCTTTGATGGACATTCATGCTGACCTGGGCAACACCGTGATCATGATCACCCACGATGTCGACGAGGCCGTACTGCTGTCTGACCGCATCGTAATGATGGGCAACGGCCCAGCCGCCAGCGTGGGGGAAACTCTCAAGGTCGACCTGGCGCGCCCGCGTGACCGTCTGGCCCTGGCCAATGATCCGCAATACCACGCGTACCGCACGGCGGTGCTGGAGTTTCTCTACCAGCGCCAGCAGCGGCCAGCCGCTTAGGGCTAAGACTGTGCCGATGCGCCAAGCGCGTCGGCATAACCTTGAGCAGCGGCAATACAGCGCGGGCAGTCGCCCAACACCACACGGACCTGGCACCTAGCGGAGCGCTGCATCCAGCGCTGCCGCGCAGGCGTGAACAAGGTAGTATTTGCCCCCCTGATAATAACGACCGGATGCTGGCATGGCCCGCCTGACCCTAGACTTCCCTGAAGACCAGTTCTGCTACAGCACCCACCTCACCGTGCGCGTGACCGATATCAACGCCGCCAATCACCTGGGTAACGACTCGATGATCTCGATGATCTCCGAGGCGCGCGCGCGTTTTCTGTTCGAGTTCGGTATTGAGGAAACCCAGGAGGATGGCACCGGCATCATCGTCACGGACCTGGCCACCACCTACCGCGCTGAAGCCCATGCCCGCGATCAGTTGTTGTTCGAGGTCGGCGTGATGGACTTCAACGCCTATGGCGGCGACATCACCTTCCGCATCACTCGCCCGGCCGACGGTGTGCTGGTGGCCATGGCTAAGTCTGGTTTCGTGTTCTTTAACTACAAACTGGGCAAAGTGGTGCAGATGCCGGCAGCGTTCAGCAGTAAATTTGGCAAGGTCAATTGGCTCAGTAAATAGCGTTGTCCCGCACTGACCGCCTGCACTTTGCTGTTTGTGCAAAGAAACAGGCTTGAGTACGCATTTTTTGCGCAATTAACGCGTACTGCCACGACAGCTGGCACATGCTCTGCTACGCCTTAGGCATAACGATAAAAGCAGGGGAATTACATGCCAACCACGCACAGCCATATCCGTCACGCCGGCGCGTTGAGCAACCTTCTCGCGCTGGCTCTGCTGACCCTCCCCTTACCGACACACGCTTCGTCCACCGCCAGCTGTGCCAGCTGCATAAGCCAAGTGTCAACGCATTCAACAGCCCAGTCTGAGCCAAGCCATCTTAGGGTGTCGCGCCCATCTGCCGCGCTCAACCCTGGCACCATGCGCGCACTGTTTGAGAGCGCACTAAAACGATAGCGCCTCTTTTTACAGCAAAAAATCCCCTCTAGGCTCCAACACGCCACGTGACACAAGGGTTTCGCCTGGTTGGCGCAGCTCTTGCTATAGCCAATACACAGTTAGCCAAAGGTGGCTGCTCAATAAACGACAACGACGTCGCATAAACCACCCCTAGCGGGGATCGGTTTATGCGACGTTTTGCGTTTAACGCCCCAGCGTTTGGGGCCAGTACCTGCTCTGTGATCCAGAGCCTGTGCTGATCACTCTCTCAACCCAGCTGTGGCTTCGGCCTCAGGGTGGCGTACCACAAGTACACCACCTCCTCGGTGGGTGGCGACCGCCGTGTCCACGACCATGGCGTACGACACCCACCGAGATCCTTTTTTGCTGAATGAGGTTTTTGATGAATACAAGTTTCTGGAAATCCGGCCACACCCCAACCCTGTTCGCCGCGTTTCTGTATTTCGACCTGAGCTTCATGGTCTGGTACCTACTCGGCCCAATGGCCGTGCAGATTGCCACCGCACTTGAGCTGAGCGCCCAACAACGTGGCCTGATGGTCGCCACGCCAATTCTGGCTGGCGCCGTGTTGCGCATTGTCATGGGCTTTGCTGCTGATCGCCTGTCACCCAAGACAGCTGGTCTGACGGGCCAAGTCATTGTGATTGTGGCGCTGTTCTGCGCCTGGCAGGTCGGCGTCAGCAGCTACGAGCAGATATTACTGCTCGGCCTGTTTCTCGGCGTTGCCGGAGCCGCTTTCGCCGTAGCATTACCACTGGCGTCGCAGTGGTACCCGCCGCAACACCAGGGCACAGCCATGGGTATTGCCGGCGCGGGTAACTCCGGCACGGTTCTGGCCGCACTGTTCGCGCCAGTCTTGGCGGCCGCCTTCGGCTGGCAGAACGTTTTCGGTTGGGCGTTGATTCCGCTGCTGGCAAGCCTGCTGATCTTCGCCCTGCTGGCCAAGAACGCGCCCGAGCGTCCCAAGCCAAAAGCCATGGCTGATTACTTGAAAGCCCTCGGCGACCGTGACAGCTGGTGGTTCATGTTTTTCTACAGCGTGACCTTTGGCGGGTTTATTGGCCTGGCCAGCGCCCTGCCTGGTTATTTCAACGACCAGTACGGCCTCAGCCCGGTGACCGCTGGCTACTACACCGCCGCCTGTGTCTGCGCTGGCAGCCTGATGCGGCCACTCGGTGGCGCATTGGCCGACCGTATTGGTGGTATCCGCTCGCTGCTGATGATGTACACCCTGGCCTCGCTGAGCATTGCCGCGGTGGGCTTCAACCTGGAAAGCGCAACCGCCGCACTCACCCTGTTCGTCACCGCCATGCTCGGCCTCGGCGCGGGTAACGGCGCAGTATTCCAGCTGGTGCCACAGCGTTTTCGCAAGGAAATCGGCGTAATGACCGGGCTGATCGGCATGGCCGGTGGCATTGGCGGCTTCCTGCTCGCCGCCGGCCTAGGCACCATCAAGCAACAAACCGGTGACTATCAGCTGGGCCTATGGCTGTTCGCCAGCCTTGGCGTACTGGCCTGGTTCGGCCTGTATGGCGTTAAGCTGCGCTGGCGTACCACCTGGGGCAGCGCCGCAGTCACTGCCGCCCGCGTA
Source organism: uncultured Pseudomonas sp. (assembly GCF_943846705.1). NCBI lineage: Bacteria > Pseudomonadati > Pseudomonadota > Gammaproteobacteria > Pseudomonadales > Pseudomonadaceae > Pseudomonas > uncultured Pseudomonas sp. The sequence continues at coordinate 3,697,598 of NZ_OX044366.1, forward strand.
TAGTTGCACCAATACAGGGGGATGATGCTGAGCTCATCCCCCTGAACACCCAGAGCTTAGCCGGCCACCTAATCAGGAATTTCAGCATGGCGTTGCAACTGTCCTTCGGTGAAGCCAGCGCCATTGGCCCGCGTAGCGAAAATCAGGATGCCATTCGCGTGGTCACGCCTGCTCCAGCTCTGGCAGCCAGCAAAGGTTACCTGTTTGCCCTCGCTGACGGCGTCAGCCAATGCGCCGACGGCGGCCTAGCGGCCCGCGCCACCCTGCAAGCCCTCGCCCTGGATTACTACTCCACCCCGGAAACCTGGGCGGTTGCCCACGCTTTAGACCGTGTATTGGTGGCCCACAACCGCTGGCTGCAAGCCAATGGCGGCGGCCAACCCTTGCTTACCACGCTCAGCGCGCTGATCTTGCGCGGGCGACGTTTCACCTTGGCGCATGTCGGCGATTGCCGCGCCTATCGCTGGCTGGCCGGCAAGCTTGAGCGCCTGAGTGAGGATCATGTGTGGGAACAACCAGGCATGCAGCATGTGCTCAAGCGCGCCATGGGCCTGGATCAGCACCTAGCGATGGACTATCTGGATGGCGAACTGCGCCAGGGCGAATGCTTCGTCTTGGTCAGCGACGGCGTCTGGGCCACTTTGGGTGACGTTGGCATTCAGCGCATTTTGCACGATGAACAGGATCTGCCAGCCGCCAGCCAGGCGCTGGTCAATGCGGCGCACCTAGCCGGCAGTCAGGATAATGCCAGCGCGCTCCTGCTGCGCGTCGATGCGCTGCCAGAAACTGATCTGGCCGACACCTTGGCGCAATTGCAGCACTGGCCGCTACCGGTAAAACTGCGCGAGGGTCAAAGCTTCGAAGGCTGGCAGGTTGAACGCCTGCTCGCCGAGTCACGTCAATCGCTGGTCTACCGTGTACGTGACGCCCAAGCACGACGCTGGCTACTGAAAACCCTGCCAAGCGGGCGCAATGACGAACCGCAAGCCGGCTCCGCGCTACTGCTCGAAGAGTGGTTTTTACGCCGCGTAGCCGGACGCTTCTTTGCCGACGTACATCCGCTGCCACATCGCCAGCACCTGTATTACGTGCAACGCGAATACGCCGGACAGACCCTCGCCAAGCACATTCGCCTAAGTGGTCCGCTCGGCCTGCCGGAATGGCTGGATATTGCCCCGCGCCTGATTAAAGCCCTAGGCATGCTGCACCGGCGCAATATTCTGCACCGTGATATCAAGCCGGAGAACCTACTGTGGGGTGATGACGGCGAGTTACGGGTAATCGATTTCGGCCTGGCTTACTGCCCAGGCCTGAGTCGTGATGAGGCTTGCGAGTTACCTGGCACCCCCAGTTATATCGCACCTGAAGCCTTCACCGGCAGCGCGCCTAGCCCGCAGCAGGATCTCTACAGCGCCGGCGTAACCTTGTATTTTCTACTCACCGGGCACTACCCCTATGGCGAAATTGAAGCCTTTCAGCACCCGCGCTTTGGCCAACCGACTCCAGCCAGTCGCTACCGCCCTGATTTGCCCAGCTGGGTCGACGACAGCCTCAACCGCGCCATCAATGCTGACCCCAAACAGCGCTATGAAACCGCCGAAGAATGGCTACTCAACCTTGAGCAGACAGAGCGTAAAGCGCTCAGCAGCCGGCCACGCCCATTACTGGAGCGCGAACCGCTGTTGGTCTGGCGCAGCGTGGCATTGTTTTCCCTGTTATTGAACTTGGCGCTGCTGATCGGATTACTGCGATAAAAGCACCACGGTACTTGCACCAACGCGGCGCAAAACGCCTCTAAACGGTGCAATAGATATTCAGGTTCTGCCTGTAAGCCACGATAAGCCTTATAAAACACCACCTAGTCAGTTGGCACAGGCCCTGCATTGTTAATTACACAATGTAATAAATCGCGACCTCAACGAAGACGGTCGTACTTCCCGATAAAACGGGACTTGGACAAAGGCGTCCTCGCTAGATAGCTAGCGGGACGCCTTTTTTGTTTTTACCTACGTTTTAAGCGGATCGCCCACGACCTGAGCAACCGCTGTAACACGTGTTTGCATAGCGAAAACAATCCATTGCTGGCGATGCAAAATGCCTAAGGAGATCAACATGAGCGCAAAAGTCTGGCTGGTAGGCGCAGGCCCTGGTGATCCGGACTTGCTGACCCTCAAGGCAGTCAAAGCCCTGAAGCAGGCCGACATCGTGATGATCGATGACCTGGTCAACCCTGCGGTGCTGGAGCACTGCCCTGCTGCGCGAATCATGCCGGTGGGCAAGCGCGGCGGTTGTCGCTCCACCCCGCAGGCGTTTATCCAGCGCCTGATGCTGCGCTACGCGCGCCAGGGTAAATGCGTGGTACGCCTGAAGGGTGGCGACCCGTGCATCTTCGGCCGCGGCAGTGAAGAGGCCGACTGGCTAAGCGAACATGACATCGAGGTAGAGCTGGTCAACGGCATCACCGCAGGATTAGCCGGTGCAACTAATTGCGGCATCCCCCTGACTTTGCGTGGGGTAGCACGCGGGGTCACGCTGATCACGGCGCACACTCTGGACGACAGCAGCCTGAACTGGGCAGCCCTGGCCCAAGGCGGGACCACCCTAGTGGTGTACATGGGCGTGGCTAAGCTGGCAGAGATCCGCGAAAGTTTGCTGGCCGGCGGCATGCGTAGCGACATGCCCGTGGCCATGATTGAAAACGCCTCGCTCCCCCAGCAGCGTGAATGCCGCAGCACGCTCGCCGCGATGCAGCAGAGTGCCCATGACTTTCAACTGAAGAGTCCGGCCATCCTTGTCATTGGTGAGGTGGCGAACCAAGCGAATGTGCACGTTACGGCTCTAAGTGCCTGAGCACCTCGCGACTCAGCGAAGTTGCTTTAGCCAGGCCGCCGGGCTTTTCACAGGCAAAGAAAAGCCCGGCCTAAGCCGGGCTTTTCTATACAGCCAGATCGCTTACTGCTTGATCTGAGCTTCTACTTCAGCTTCTACGCGGCGGTTAACAGCGCGACCGGAGTCAGTGGCGTTGTCAGCAACCGGACGAGCTTCACCGTAGCCAGCAGCGTTAACGCGGTTAGCGTCTACACCGTACTGGTTGACCAGAACTTCACGGACAGCGTTAGCACGGCTCTCGGACAGTTTCTGGTTGTAGGCGTCGCTGCCCTTGGAGTCAGTGTGACCTTCAACCACGGTGGTGGTCTGTGGGTACTGCTTCATGAAGTCAGCCAGGTTCTTGATGTCGCCGTAGCTTTCTTCTTTAACGCTGGCTTTGTCGAAGTCGAACTTAACGTCCAGCTCAACACGAACCAGTTCCATCGGCTCTTCAGCAACAACCGGCTCAGCAACCGGCTCAGGAGCAGCAGCCACTACCGGGGCTGGCTTGCTGCCGCCGCCGAAGTTCATGCCGATACCGACGCTTGGTGCCCACTCGGTGTCGCCCTGGTCGATGTTGTACTGAGCTTCAACGCCAGCACGGGCATAGAAGTTGTCAGTGAAGTAGTACTTAGCACCGCCGCCAATGTTGGCAAAGGTAGAGCCGTTACGGCCGTTACGACCGGATTGACCGATGCTCTGATCGGAGAAACCTGCCGAAACGTAAGGACGCAGCGCGTCGCCAGCGTTGTTGAAGTGGTACAGAGCATCCAGAGCGGTGTTAGAGCCCTTGATGTTACGGCCATCTTCGCCACGGGCGTTGTGCACTTCATCATAAGCCAGACGCAGTTCAACGTCGTCAGTCAGGTAGTAGCCAATGCTGCCGCCGAACAGGTTGCCGTTGTTTTTGAAGTCACGGGCGCTGTCGAACATTTCTTTCTTGGCAAAACCTTCCACTTCTACAGCGCCTTGACCCTGAGCCAGAACGCTAAGTGAGGCTGTGGCCAACAACGAGCCAATGACAACGCCTAAAGTGTTTTTCAATTTCATTACTAATGTTCCCTATCTCATGGTGGCCAGTAAGTTGTCTGACAAACACAAGACAACTCAGCAGGTAATTCTACCAGAATTAACCGGTAACTATGATGCGTTTACTCCAGATAAGTTTCCGTGCTGTCGGAAAATTTATCGCGCAACCGATCAAGAGCGCGTTTATAGCGCATTTTCGTGGCGCTCAGGCCCATGTGCATGATGTCGGCAATCTCCTGGAACTCCAGCTCTGCGACAAAACGTAGCACCAGAATTTCCCGGTCGATTGGGTTGACGTGTACCAGCCAACGATCAAGCCCGCCCTTGTCCTCAGGTTTTGGCTCCTTTTCTTCAGAGGCCTCTTCGAGCGGGTCCAAACTTAAGGCGTCAATAAGGCGGCGTTTGCGGCGCTCTTTACGGTACTGAGTGATGCATTCGTTGTACGTGATGCTGTACAGCCACGTTTTAAACTTTGACTTACCCTCAAAGTTTTTAAGGCCATATAAAACCTTGAGCATTACTTCCTGGCAAACATCATCGGCATCACGGTCGTTTCCCAAATAACGCGCGCAGACATTGAATAAAGTGCGTTGATAACGACGCATCAGTTCTTCATAGGCACGGGTTATGTGGAACAACTCGTCATGGGCGCGCGCCACCAACTCTTCATCCGAGAGCTCGCGGGGGTCGTATCGCAAAGATGCAGAGTGGGCTTTATTCAAAACGAGTCGGGCCGACAGTCAGGACATAAGCCAACGCAGCCTGAGGATCAGGCTGCTGTTTGGCCGCATACAATAACAGGGATTGGCCTTAGCGGCTGCTTACCTGCTGCTCAAGCAAGGTACGGTTGGCCACTGAAACCAGCTCGCCCGCGTCCGTTAGGAGCGTGGTTTTGACCGTACCGATCTCTTCGATCTGCCCTTCGACCTCACCAACCTGTACTTGTTGCCCCACCTCATACAATTCGCGCACATAAATGCCGGCCAGAATCTGACTGGCGATACCACGGCTGCCCAGACCGAGCGCCAGAGCGACCGCCAGCCCTACCGAGATCAGCACAATGGCAATCACGTTGTTCAGCAGATCTGTCTTGACCTCAAGCTGTCCGATGGCCACCGAAATACTGATGATGATCACCAGGCCCTGGGCAATCCGCCCCAGCCCGCTGGCATAATCCAGCCCTACACCCTCTGCCGCGCCGCGCACCAGCCCGCTGACCAGTTGCGCCAGCAGCACGCCGGCGAGCAGCACCAAAGCGGCACCAAAGACTTTCGGCAGGTACAGGGCCAGTACATCAAGAGTCGCGGAAACCCGCTCCAGACCGAGGGACTCGGCAGCGGTAACCAGAAAGATCAGCAGCACGAACCAGTAGACGATTTTCCCGATCAGCGTCGATACCGGTACCTGAATACCGCCACGGCTAAGAATTTTGGTCAGGCCAGTACCCGCCATCAAACGATCCAGACCGATCTTGCCGAGCAATTTCGACAGCAGCGTGTCGAGGAACTTGGCCACCACAAAACCCAGCAGCACCACGACCATGGCGCCAAACAGCCGCGGGATAAAGGCGGCAATTGGGGTCCAGACGCTGGCCATTGCGTCAACCAGCACTTGAGTAAATTCCATGCTCAGTCAGCCTTATCAAGAGAAGAGTCAGAAGATTTGCGGCGCGAAACCGGTGCAACATGCGCCGAGCCGTTATTTATCGCGATCATCAGCGCACCTGCCCAGTGCCCCATCAAGGCAAACAAATCACCGGCACCGACCTGGCGGTTAGCGGTTTTCAGCACGCGATGCAGGCAAGCGTCATCGTCGTGATTCGAGGCGGGCGACTTGAGTAAATCGCGCAGTGATTCTTCAAAGGGATCGTGCATGACGCACCTCACAGGATGTGACGGCTAGACGAGATCAACACTGGACAGGTCACATCAGATCCAGCGCAAGCGTCGAAACAGCAACCACTGCACCAGCGCCACCAGCGCCATTAACGAACAAGCCAGCAGAAAGCCATACGGACTCTCTGAACCCGGAATGCCACCGACGTTGATCCCGAGCAAGCCCGTTAGAAAGCTCATTGGCAGGAAAATCCCGGTAATGACGCCAAAACGGTACATGGTGCGGTTCATCCGCTCATCCATGCGCCGATTTTCAGCTTCAAGCAGCAGATTGACCCGCTCACGACTCAACTCCAACTCTTCAAGGTAACGCGTCAGGCGGTTATTCAGCTCATTCCAGTAACTGCTTTCGGCACCGACAAGCCAGGCCTGCGCACTGGCCGTTAGCTGCCCATAAATATCACGCTGAGGCGCGAGAAAGCGTCGCAGACTGGCGGCACGGCGGCGGATTTGCAGCAATGCGGAGTGGTCCGGGGCCTCGCTCTCCATAGCATCGGCGCGCTCTTCCTGCTCATCAACCTGCTCGGACAGCTCGCCAACCAGCAGTTCGATCTTGTCCGTCAGGTAATGCGCAAGCCGCAGAATCAGTTCGGAGGAGGTTTTCGGCCCTCGGCCAGCTAATAAGTCTTCGACCAAGGCTTCGGTTGCATGCAAAGGCCGTAGACGCAGAGAAATTGCGCGCCGGGCATCGGCAAAAATGCGCACCGAGACCATGTCCTCGGGCTCTGCCCCAGGATTAAGGTTCAGGCCACGCAGAAACAGCAGCAACTGCTGCTCCTGCAACGCCAACAGGCGTGGGCGGGTGTTCTCCTCCAACAGCAGATCGCAGGCGAAGCCACTCAGGCCGCTCTCTGTACGCAGCCAAGTCTGCGTCTGCGGATGACTGCGATCCCAGTGCAACCAGAGGCTTTCCTGCTCGCCCAGCTGCAACCCTTGCAGCGCCTGCCGGGTAATGCTGCGCGCACCACCCTGACCGTTGAGGACAAAGGCGTGCACCAAGCCCCATTGCGCATTCTCACCTTCGTCCATGCCAACGTCCTGCAAGCTCTCTACTCCGGCATCTGCAACGCAGATGGCGAGATGATCACACCATTGTTGTCGGCGTAGATAAACTCACCCGGACGGAAGGTCACGCCAGCGAAAGTGACAGGCACGTTGAGGTCACCAATGCCGCGCTTGTCGGTTTTCATCGGGTGGCTGGCCAAGGCCTGGATACCTAGGTCGGTTTGCGCCAGTACGTCGACATCGCGCACACAACCGTAAACCACAATGCCTTCCCAACCATTTTTCGCGGCTTTCTCGGCAAGCATGTCACCGAGTAACGCACGGCGCATTGAAGCACCGCCATCAACCACCATAACCTTGCCTTTACCTGGCTGCTCAACCTGCTCCTTGACCAGCGAGTTGTCCTCAAAACACTTGATGGTGACGATTTCGCCACCGAAGGAATCGCGGCCACCAAAGTTGCTGAACATCGGTTCAACCACCTGGACCAGTTCCGGGTAGGCGTCGCACAAATCAGGGGTGATGTAGTACATGGCAAAGCTCCTTGGATAGTGTGAGGGCGCTGACAGGTCGATCCCGACCCGATGCGCATCATAAACCACAGGCTAACTCGCAAAATTGGCACAGGGCGCATTCAACGTGCAGCCACTGGCCAGGTCAAACTCAATTTCGTGCAGCAGGCTGCCGTAGCGCAGCAAACGGTTGAGGCCTGCAGACCTCCAGCCTAGCGGGTATCAGCCCCACGTTTACTCGGCAGACGTGACCGCGCGGCCCTCCAACTTACTGCTTTCCAGCTCGGCTGGCACTTCCTGACTCCTGCGCAACCACTGCTCAAGCAAGGGCCACACCTCGCGCTGCGCTTCTTTACTGATCAACATTTCGACATGGCCAAAATCGCTGCTGAAGCCATGTTTCTGGCCCAGACAGAGAAACTCACTCAAGGGTGAACCGAACTGCTTAAGCAACTTCTCACACGCCCAGGCCGGATCCTGCTCATCGCCCAGCGCAGCCACCGCCAAAACCGGCACCCGCACCTCGGCTAGCCCCGCCCACCAGTCGCGTTTCGCATCACCAAAACGGCCGAACAAACCATGCCAGCGCAGGCTCTCAACCACTAGGCCAATCGGCTCATCTTCCGGGCCGCGCTTGAGCCGCGAGCCGGAAAGCACCGAGAAGCGCTTAAGCAGCAGCCGTGCAGTCCACTCCAGCGGCGGCAACTTCAACGGCCAGTAAACTCGGCTGATCTGGCTGCCGAACAAGGCAGTGGAAGCAACTTTGCACTGATCCAGATAATGCCCACCCAACGCGCCGGCAAGAATGATCCCACCCAGGGAGTGCCCCAACCAATGGGCCTTCTGCGGGTTCAGCTCGTAGACAAAATCAGCAATGGCCGGCAGGTCGAAACGCACGTAATCACTGACCGTGTTGCGCGAGTAGTTGCGGTTACGTGGCGACAAACCATGACCGCGCATCTCGGCGATCCATACATCGAAGCCGGCACGCGCCAGGTAAGGCCCAAGACCAATACCCTTGGGCGAAAACCAGAAGCGCCGATTGGAAAAACTACCGGGAATCAGGATCACCGGTTCGCCGCGGTCGTGCTCATGGCCCGCACGGCCTAAGCGCGTCAGGGCCAGCTCAACAGTTTTATCCGGGCTGTTACCGGGTTTGAGCCGATAAACATCCTCGCTCAAGTCGCCACGGAGTTCCGCGCTGATCAAGGCGACGGGGAAAAGCTCACTGCTGCTTTGCATCTTTTTTCGCTCTGGTACAACCAATTGCCGGGAGCAGTTTTCACGTCGCCTAGCGACGGCCCGAAAGGTGGCCGCCAAGAATGGCAGGCCATAAAAAAGGGCAGGTTCAACCCGCCCTTGAATTTAACGTTAACGGGCTATCAGGCAGATTGCTGGCCTTCGGCAAGGAAGAACCAGGTATCGAGCACCGAATCTGGGTTCAGCGATACGCTTTCGATGCCCTGCTCCATCAGCCAGCGTGCCAGATCCGGATGATCCGACGGACCCTGACCGCAGATGCCAATGTACTTACCCGCCTTGTTACAGGCCTGGATGGCGTTGCTCAGCAGCTTCTTAACCGCTGGATTACGCTCATCGAACAGATGCGCAACGATGCCCGAATCGCGGTCCAGGCCCAGCGTCAGCTGAGTCAGGTCGTTGGAGCCAATGGAGAAACCGTCAAAGAACTCAAGGAACTCTTCGGCCAGAATCGCGTTGGACGGCAATTCGCACATCATGATGATCTTCAGGCCATCCTGGCCACGCGCCAGACCGTTCTGCGCCAGTAGATCGACCACCTGGCTGGCTTCACCGAGGGTGCGCACGAACGGCACCATGATCTCGACGTTGGTCAGGCCCATTTCGTTGCGTACTTTCTTCAGCGCGCGGCATTCCAACTCGAAGCAATCGCGGAACGATTCGCTGATGTAACGCGAAGCACCACGGAAGCCCAGCATCGGGTTCTCTTCTTCCGGCTCATACAGCTTGCCGCCGATCAGGTTGGCGTATTCGTTGGACTTGAAGTCCGACAGACGCACGATGACCTTCTTCGGCCAGAACGCGGCGGCCAAGGTGCTGATGCCTTCGACCAGCTTCTCGACGTAGAAATTGACCGGATCGTCGTAACCGGCGATGCGTTTCTCGACGCTTTCTTTGATCTCCGGCGGCAGGCCGGCGAAGTTCAGCAGTGCCTTGGGGTGCACGCCAATCATGCGATTGATGATGAACTCCAGTCGGGCCAGGCCTACGCCCTCGTTGGGCAGCTGGGCAAAGTCGAAGGCACGATCCGGGTTGCCGACGTTCATCATGATCTTGAACGGCAGATCCGGCATGGCATCGACCGAGTTCTTGCGGATATCGAAGCCCAACTCGCCTTCGAAGATAAAGCCGGTATCGCCTTCGGCACAGGAAACCGTCACACCCATGCCGTCTTTCAGCACCTGGGTGGCGTTACCGCAGCCAACTACAGCCGGGATGCCCAACTCACGGGCAATGATCGCCGCGTGACAGGTACGCCCACCACGGTTGGTGACGATGGCGCTGGCGCGCTTCATCACCGGCTCCCAGTCCGGGTCGGTCATGTCGGAGACCAGCACGTCGCCGGGCTGGACTTTATCCATCTCGGATACGTCATTAATCACCCGCACACGGCCGGCACCGATCTTCTGGCCAATAGCGCGACCTTCAACCAGTACAGTGCCGGTTTCCTTGAGCAGGTAGCGCTCCATGACATTGACATTGGTGCGGCTTTTTACGGTTTCCGGGCGGGCCTGCACGATGTACAGCTGGCCGTCGTCACCGTCTTTGGCCCACTCGATGTCCATCGGGCGGCCGTAGTGCTTCTCGATGATCATCGCCTGCTTGGCCAGCTCGCTGACCTCGGCATCGCTGAGGCAGAAACGTGCACGCTCGGCGCGATCGACATCGACCACCTTGACCGATTTACCGGCCTTGGCTTCGTCGCCGTAGATCATCTTGATCGCTTTACTGCCCAGGTTGCGGCGCAGAATGGCCGGGCGGCCGGCTTCCAGCGTCTGCTTGTGCACGTAGAACTCGTCGGGGTTAACCGCGCCCTGCACCACGGTCTCACCAAGGCCATAGGCGCCGGTGATAAACACCACGTCGCGGAAGCCCGACTCGGTATCGAGGGTGAACATCACACCGGCAGTACCGGTTTCCGAACGCACCATGCGCTGCACACCAGCAGACAAGGCGACCAGCTTGTGGTCGAAGCCCTGGTGTACGCGGTAGGCGATGGCGCGATCGTTGAACAGCGAGGCGAACACCTCTTTGGCGGCGCGAATCACGTTGTCCACGCCACGAATGTTCAGAAAGGTCTCTTGCTGGCCGGCAAACGAGGCGTCGGGCAAGTCTTCGGCGGTGGCCGAGGAACGCACAGCGACCGCCATATTGGCGTTATCGCCAGCCATTTCGGCGAAGGCAACGCGAATTTGCTTATCCAGCTCAGCCGGGAACGGCGCTTCCATCACCCACTGGCGGATCTGCGCACCGGTTTTAGTCAGGGCGTTGATGTCATCGACATCCAGCGCATCCAGGGCCGCATGGATCTGCGCATTCAGCCCGCTCTGCTCGAGAAAGTCCCGGTAAGCCTGGGCAGTAGTGGCGAAACCACCGGGAACCGATACTCCGGCACCGGCCAGGTTGCTGATCATCTCGCCCAGGGAGGCGTTCTTGCCCCCTACGTGCTCAACATCGTGATTGCCGAGCTTATCGAGGGAAACTACGTACTCTACCAAGGTGATCTCTCCACTAAGGTGTTGGAAAAGCTCAAGGGGCTGGGGAAACTCGCCGGCAGACTTGCCCGCACGATTGTGGCCTGGCCCTGGAAAATAAGTAACAATGCCGGCCTGATCGGCCCTGCAAAGGCGGGCCTATGATAGCCAAGATTCGTCCTCAGCTTAAGGCCCATGGCACAAATGAAACGAACCGCTTTTTTCATCTCCGATGGCACCGGCATCACTGCCGAAACCCTAGGCCAAAGCCTACTGGCCCAGTTTGAAACCATCGACTTCACCAAACTCACGCGACCGTACATCGACAGTGTGGAAAAAGCGCGCGCAATGGTACAACAAATCAACAGCGCCGCCGAGAAAGACGGCTCTAGGCCGATCATTTTCGACACCATCGTCAATCAGGATATACGCGACATCCTGGCTGAGTCCGACGGCTTTATGATCGACATCTTCGCCAGTTTTCTCGCCCCACTGGAGCAGGAACTGACCTCGCACTCATCCTACTCAGTCGGCAAGTCACACTCCATCGGCCACAACTCCAACTACATGGAACGCATTGAGGCGGTTAACTTCGCCCTGGATAACGACGACGGCGCGCGCACCCACTACTACGACAAGGCCGACATGATCCTGGTCGGCGTATCACGCTGCGGTAAAACCCCAACCTGCCTGTATATGGCCATGCAATACGGCATCCGCGCCGCCAACTACCCACTGACCGAAGACGACATGGAGCGTTTACAGCTTCCGGCCGCCCTCAAACAGTACAAGGACAAGCTGTTCGGCCTGACCATCGACCCGGATCGCCTCACCGCCATTCGCAACGAACGTAAGCCCAACAGCCGCTACGCCAGCTATGCCCAATGCGAATTTGAAGTGCGCGAGGTGGAAAACCTGTTCCGCCGCGAAAACATCGCCTTCATCAACTCCACACACTTCTCGGTGGAAGAAATTTCCGCCAAGATTCTGGTGGAAAAGGGTGTTGAGCGGCGCTTCAAGTAACCAAGATAAACCATTGATCCATAAAGAAAAGACTCTAATACATCGAGTCTTTTCTCACCCTCAAAGATTAAAACGAATCGCCCGGCACCCGCACCCAACCTTCCATCAGAATGCGCGCACTGCGGCTCATGATTGCCTTGGTGACCGCCCACTGACCATCGACCAACGCCGCCTGAGCCCCCACCCGCAACGTGCCGGATGGATGACCAAAACGCACCGCCTCACGCGCACTGCCACCGGCCGCCAGATTGACCAAGGTGCCGGGAATCGCCGCCGCCGTACCGATGGCGACAGCGCAGGTACCCATCATGGCGTGGTGCAGTTTGCCCATGGACAACGCCCGCACCAGCAGATCGATCTCGCTAGCCTGCACCGTCTTGCCACTGGACGCCTGATAGCTCTTGGGCGGCGAAACAAAGGCGACTTTCGGCGTGTGCTGACGGGTTAGTGCTTCTTCCGCCGTCTTGATCAAGCCCATGCGCAACGCACCGGCGACGCGGATTTTCTCGAAGCGCGCCAGCTGCTCAGGGTCACCATTGATCTGCTCGCGCAGCTCGGTGCCGTTGTAGCCGATGTCTTCGGCATTAACGAATACGGTGGGAATACCGGCCGTGATCATGGTCGCCTTGAAAGTGCCAACACCGGGCACCTCGAGATCGTCGACTAGATTGCCGGTGGGGAACATCGAACCACCCTCCTCGCCGTCGTCGGACGGATCGAGAAACTCCAGCACGATCTCGGCGGCTGGGAAGGTCACCCCATCCAGCTCGAAATCACCGGTCTCTTGCACCTGGCCATTAGTGATGGGCACATGGGCGATGATGGTTTTCTGGATATTGGCCTGCCAGATGCGTACCACGCAGACGCCGTTCTCTGGAATACGCGACGCATCGACCAGACCCGCATGGATGGCGAAAGCGCCAGCAGCGGTAGACAGATTGCCGCAATTACCACTCCAGTCGACGAAGGCCTTGTCGATCGACACTTGCCCGTAGAGGTAGTCAACATCGTGCTCGGCCTGGCTGCTTTTCGACAGGATCACGCACTTTGAGGTCGACGACGTCGCACCGCCCATGCCGTCAATCTGCGCGGCATAAGGGTCAGGACTGCCGATCACCCGCATAAACAGCTTATCGCGCGCGGCCCCCGGCACCTGACAGCGCTCGGGCAGATCCTGCAGACGAAAGAACACGCCTTTGCTGGTGCCACCACGGATGTAAGTGGCGGGAATCTTGATCTGGGGTAACTGGGACATGGGGATTACCTGGCCTTTGAAACCGTAGGGTGGATGGCGTTTTTTTTCATCCACCGCACACGCGGTCATGGTGGATCGATACAGCGTGATCCACCCTAGGAAAGATCGGGGCGTTGCCGCCCCGGTGGTAGATCAGCCCTTGGACGACTCAAGGAAGTCCTGAGCGAAGCGCTGTAGCACGCCGCCAGCCTCGTAGATCAGCACTTCTTCGTCGCTATCCAGACGGCAGGTCATCGGCACCTCAACGCGCTCGCCGTTACGGCGGTTGATCACTAGGGTCAGGGTCGCGCGCGGTGTGCGCTCGCCGATCACGTCATAGCTTTCAGTACCGTCGATACCCAAAGTCAGGCGCGTAGTGCCCGGCTTGAACTCCAGTGGCAGTACGCCCATGCCGATCAGGTTGGTGCGGTGAATACGCTCGAACCCTTCGGCCGCAATCACCTCAACACCGGCCAAACGAGGCCCCTTGGCGGCCCAGTCACGCGAGCTGCCCTGGCCATAGTCAGCACCGGCGATGATGATCAGGTTCTGCTTGCGCTCCATGTAGGTTTCGATGGCTTCCCACATGCGTACGACCTTGCCTTCCGGCTCGACGCGAGCCAGCGAGCCCTTCTTCACCTGGCCATCCACCACGGCCATTTCGTTGACCAGTTGCGGGTTGGCGAAGGTGGCGCGCTGCGCGGTCAAATGGTCACCACGGTGGGTGGCGTAGGAGTTGAAGTCTTCCTCCGGCAAGCCCATTTTGTGCAGGTACTCACCCGCCGCCGAATTCAGCAAAATCGCGTTGGACGGCGACAAGTGATCGGTGGTGATGTTGTCCGGCAGCACGGCCAGCGGCAGCATGCCCTTGAGCGTGCGCTCACCGGCCAGCGCGCCTTCCCAGTACGGTGGACGACGAATGTAGGTGGACATCGGGCGCCAGTCGTACAACGGGCTCTCGGCTTCGGTCACGGCGCCGAGATCGAACATCGGGATGTAAACCTGACGGAACTGCTCCGGCTTAACGCTAGCGGCAACGATGGCGTCGATTTCCTCATCGCTCGGCCACAGGTCTTTCAGGGTGACCGGATTACCGCTCTTATCCAGGCCCAGCACGTCCTGCTCAATATCGAAGCGCACGGTGCCGGCGATGGCGTACGCCACTACCAGCGGCGGCGAGGCGAGGAAGGCCTGCTTGGCGTAGGGGTGAATCCGCCCGTCAAAGTTGCGGTTACCGGACAATACGGCGGTGGCATACAGGTCGCGGTCGATGATTTCCTGTTGGATCACTGGATCCAGCGCGCCGGACATACCGTTACAGGTGGTGCAGGCGTAGCCCACAATGCCGAAACCCAGCTGCTCCAGCTCGGTCAGCAGGCCTGCATCTTCCAGGTACAGCTTGGCGACCTTGGAACCTGGGGCAAAGGAGGTTTTGACCCAAGGCTTGCGCAGTAGGCCGAGGGCGTTGGCCTTCTTCGCCACCAGGCCAGCGGCCACCACGTTGCGCGGGTTGGAGGTGTTGGTACAGCTGGTGATGGCGGCGATGATCACCGCACCATCAGGCATCAAACCGTCGGCTTCTTCAGCCTTACCGGATGCCAGCTTGGCTCCATCGGCAATGCCACGCTCGTTCAGTGCCGACGTCGGCAGGCGGCGATGCGGATTGCTCGGGCCGGCCATGTTGCGCACCACAGTCGACAGGTCGAAGCTCAGCACTCGCTCGTATTCGGCGGTGACCAGCGCATCGGCCCACAGACCGGTGGTCTTGGCGTAGTGCTCGACCAGCGCCACTTGCTCTGGCTCGCGGCCGGTGAGCTTGAGGTAATCGATGGTTTGCTGGTCGATGTAGAACATCGAGGCGGTAGCGCCGTATTCTGGGCACATGTTGGAGATGGTGGCGCGGTCGCCTATGGTCAGGCTGTTGGCGCCCTCACCGAAGAACTCAACCCAGGCACCGACCACGCGCTCAGCACGCAGGAACTCGGTGATGGCCAGGACGATATCCGTGGCGGTAATGCCTGGCTGGCGCTTGCCGGTCAGCTCGACGCCGACGATATCCGGCAGACGCATCATCGAGGCGCGACCGAGCATTACGGTTTCGGCTTCCAGACCACCCACACCCACTGCGATTACGCCCAGCGCATCGACATGCGGGGTGTGACTGTCAGTGCCGACACAGGTGTCCGGGAAGGCCACGCCGCCCCGCGCCTGAATCACCGGGCTCATTTTCTCCAGGTTGATCTGATGCATGATGCCGTTGCCGGCCGGGATCACGTCGACGTTCTTGAACGCAGTCTTGGTCCATTCAATAAAGTGGAAGCGATCTTCGTTGCGGCGATCTTCGATGGCGCGGTTCTTGTCGAAGGCGTCCGGGTCGAAACCCGCAGCCTCAACAGCCAGCGAGTGGTCGACGATAAGCTGGGTCGGCACCACTGGGTTGACCTTGGACGGGTCACCGCCCTGCTCGGCAATCGCATCACGCAAACCTGCCAGGTCGACCAGTGCGGTCTGGCCGAGAATGTCGTGGCAGACTACGCGAGCCGGGTACCAGGGGAAATCCAGGTCGCGCTTGCGCTCGATCAGCTGCTTTAGCGATTCGGTGAGGATCGCTGGGTCACAGCGACGCACCAACTGCTCGGCCAGCACGCGCGAAACATAGGGCAGCTTGGCGTAGGCACCGGGGGCAATGGCATCCACCGCCTCGCGGGTGTCGAAGTAGTCCAACACGGTGCCGGGCAACGGCTTGCGGTATTGGCTGTTAAGGGTAATGGTCATGGTTATGTACGCTCCTTGAGCGGCACGAACTTGACGTCTTCCGGGCCAACGTAATTGGCGCTCGGGCGAATAATCTTGCCGTCGATGCGCTGCTCGATCACGTGGCTGGACCAACCCGAGGTGCGCGCAATCACGAACAGCGGGGTGAACATGGCGGTTGGCACGCCCATCATGTGGTAGCTAACCGCGCTGAACCAGTCGAGGTTGGGGAACATCTTCTTGATTTCCCACATGGTCGACTCAAGGCGCTCGGCAATGTCGTACATCTTCATATTGCCCTGCTCGGCAGACAGCTCGCGAGCAACGTCCTTGATCACCTGGTTACGCGGATCACTGACGGTGTAGACCGGGTGACCGAAACCGATCACCACTTCCTTCTTCTCGACGCGGGCACGGATATCGGCTTCGGCTTGATCCGGGTTGTCGTAGCGCTTCTGAATCTCGAACGCCACTTCGTTGGCGCCGCCGTGCTTCGGCCCGCGCAACGCACCAATACCGCCGGCGATGCAGGAATACATGTCCGACCCGGTGCCGGCGATGACCCGCGAGGTGAAGGTGGAGGCGTTGAATTCGTGCTCGGCGTACAGGTTGAGCGA
Source organism: uncultured Pseudomonas sp. (assembly GCF_943846705.1). Taxonomy (NCBI): domain Bacteria; kingdom Pseudomonadati; phylum Pseudomonadota; class Gammaproteobacteria; order Pseudomonadales; family Pseudomonadaceae; genus Pseudomonas; species uncultured Pseudomonas sp. The sequence continues at coordinate 3,714,269 of NZ_OX044366.1, forward strand.
GGTGTGCATGGCCCGCACCCACGACTCGCGCGGCTTTTCACCGTGCAGCAGATGGAGGAAGTGACCGCCGATGGAATCATCGTCGGTTTCCACATCAATGCGCTTGCCGTTGTGGCTGAAGTGGTACCAGTACAGCAGTGCGCTGCCCAGCGAGGCCATCAGCTTGTCGGCGATATCACGGGCGCCCGGATGGTTGTGATCGTCTTTCTCTGGCGACACACACCCCAACACGGATACGGCGGTACGCATCACGTCCATCGGATGCGCCGACGGCGGCAGCTGCTCAAGGCTGACCTTGAGACTCGCCGGCAGGCCCCGCAGGGCTTTGAGCTTGGCCTTGTAACCCGCCAGTTCGGCGACGTTAGGCAGCTTGCCATGCACCAGCAGGTGAGCGATTTCCTCGAACTCGCAGCGGTTGGCAAAATCGAGCACGTCATAACCGCGGTAGTGCAGGTCGTTACCGGTACGGCCGACAGTGCACAGGGCGGTGTTGCCGGCGGCAGTGCCGCTCAGGGCCACGGATTTTTTTGGCTTGAAGCCTGGGGTGGTGGTTTCTGGGGTCGCACTCATGACTAATCTCTCCTCATCCGATCCGGTCGGGCTGTTCTTGTTATGCGCAGGCGGCTAAGACCTGCGCTCCGGTTATTTTTTGGCGGCAAACAGCGCGTCAAGGCTTTGCTCGAAGGCGTGGTAATTGATGCGCTCGTACAATTCCATGCGGGTCTGCATGGTATCGACCACATTCTTCTGCGTACCGTCGCGGCGCACGGCCATGTAGACATTCTCGGCCGCTTTGTTCATGGCGCGGAAGGCCGACAGCGGGTACAACACCAGACCAACGTCTACTGCCGCCAGCTCTTCGGTGGTGTACAGCGGCGTCGCGCCGAATTCGGTGATATTGGCCAGAATCGGTGCATTGACGCGGTCGGCGAAGGTTTTGTACATCGCCAGCTCGGTGATCGCTTCCGGGAAAATCATGTCAGCACCGGCCTCGACACAGGCTGCTGCGCGATCCAGGGCCGAGTTCAAGCCTTCAACTGCCAGCGCATCGGTGCGCGCCATGATCACGAAGCTGTCGTCGGTACGGGCATCGACGGCGGCCTTAATACGGTCGACCATTTCCTGCTGGGAGACGATCTCCTTATTAGGACGATGACCACAACGCTTGGCGCCCACCTGATCTTCAATATGAATCGCCGCCGCGCCGAACTTGATCATCGACTTGACCGTGCGCGCCACGTTGAACGCCGAACTGCCGAAACCCGTGTCGACATCCACCAGCAGCGGCAGATCGCAAACATCGGTAATGCGCCGCACATCGGTGAGCACGTCATCCAGGCCGGTGATACCTAGGTCCGGCAAACCCAGCGAACCCGCCGCCACACCGCCACCGGACAGATAAATCGCCTTGAAACCGGCACGTTTGGCCAGCAGGGCATGGTTGGCGTTGATTGCGCCAATGACTTGCAGCGGGTGCTCTTCGGCAACCGCATCGCGGAAACGCTGACCGGGACTTTTCATGCTCATGACTCACCTCGGGTTTTGGCTGTTTTGGTGGGTGCGCCCCGCTCTTTGCTGAGGGCAAAGTGGCGCTCGATATTACGTTTGGAGGCGCCGATATGCCGGCGCATCAATAACTCGGCCAGCTCGCCGTCACGTTCGGCGATGGCATCAAGAATGCGATGGTGCTCAGCAAACGCCTGACGCGGCCGGTTAGGCGTCGCCGAGAATTGCAGGCGATACATGCGCACCAATTGATACAGCTCACCGCAGAGCATCTGGGTCAGGGTCTTGTTGCCGCTGCCCTGGATGATCCGGTAGTGAAAGTCAAAATCGCCTTCTTGCTGGTAATAACCGACACCGGCTTTGAACGCCGCATCCTGCTCATGCAGGTCGAGCACCCGGCGCAGCTCATCAATTTCTGCCGAGGTCATGCGCTCAGCCGCCAAGCGACAAGCCATGCCCTCCAGCGACTCACGAATTTCATACAGCTCGATCAGCTCGGCATGATTGAGCGACACCACACGCGCCCCGACGTGAGGCACACGCACCAGTAGGCGCTGACCTTCCAGGCGGTGGATTGCCTCACGCAATGGCCCGCGGCTAATGCCATAGGTGCGCGCCAGCTCCGGCTCGGAGATTTTGCTGCCGGGGGCAATCTCACCTTTGACGATAGCCGCCTGAATACGCCGAAAAACCTGCTCGGAGAGGGTTTCAGAATCTTCTTGACTGGACTCGAACGGCTCAATCACATCAAGCATATTGTCGACACTGATTAATTTAATTGCCTAAAAACTACCCATAGCCAGCGTACAAGTCAAACAATCCTTAACTATTGTCGACAATAGTTAGCACTGCTTTAGTCGTACACGGCCGCGCCATCACACGCAAAAACGCTTACAACTGCCTGTCCTGACTGAAAAAGCCCATGGTAGAATGCCGGCCGTTTAACGCCTGCAGAGGAAATCCCCGACTGCAGGCCAAACTCCAGATCCAGGCACCCTCTGCAACAGGTGCCAGCCGCCCTCCTTCAGCCTCTCTTAACCCCGCGCCTTCAGGACTTATGACACTCAAGCCCTTCTTCTTGTTGCTATGCCTGCTACTTGCTCCCGGCCTGAGTCTCGCCGCGGAGAAGACGATCTATGGGCTTAATGAGTACGTGCGCTTATTCGACCTAGACCTGAAGCTGGCCGCCAAGCTCGACACTGGGGCAAAGACTGCATCGCTCAGCGCTCGCGACATCAAGCGCTTCAAGCGCGATGGCGAAACCTGGGTGCGCTTCTACTTGGCCATCGATGAGGCGCACAGCAACCCGATCGAACGCCCGCTGGCGCGTATCAGCAAGATCAAACGGCGCGCGGGCGACTATGATCCAGAGGAAGAAAAAACTTACACGGCGCGCCCGGTGATCGAAATGGACATTTGCATGGGCCATGCCCTGCGCACAATTGAAGTGAACTTGACCGATCGTAGTGCATTCCAATACCCGTTGTTGATAGGCTCCGAGGCACTCAAACGCTTTTCGGCCCTGGTCGACCCGAGTCTTAAATACGCAGCAGGTAAACCTGCTTGCACCCCTGACGCAAACCTTGGCGAGTAATACCCATGCGCTCTCTTACCCTCCATCTGAAAGTCCTGGTCATACTCCTTGTGAGTCTGGGCATTCTGATTACGGCTTATCAGATTTTTATCCTCGGCATCCCCATGACCGAGGACGAAACTGATGACCTGTGGAACATCGACGCCAAAGTCGAGTTCCAAGCCAGCCCGCGCGAGCCGGTCAAGCTGCAGATGTTCGTGCCGCCACTGACCCAGGACTACGTCAGCCTGAATGAGAGCTTTATCTCGAATAACTATGGCGTCAGCATCAACCGCGCCGACGGCAACCGCAAAGTCACCTGGTCCGCCCGCCGCGCCAGTGGCAAGCAGACCCTGTACTACCGCTTGGTGCTGACCAAGCGTTACAGCGGCGAACAAGCCAAGGCCAAAGGCCCGATCTTCCGTGACAGCATCCCCGTCGAAGGGGCCGAGAAGATTGCCGCTGAAGCCTTGCTCGCACCGATCCGCCAACACTCGGCAGACGTCGAAACCTTCATCAGCGAAACCATCAAACGCGTCAACAACAGCAACGACGACAACGTCAAACTGCTGCTCAGCGGTGATACTTCTACCGCCAACAAAGCCACGGCCATCGAGTTGCTACTGTCCATTGCCCATGTGCCGATGCAGCGCGTGCACACCATCCGCCTTGCCGCTGAAATCCAGCAGAGCCCAGAGCTTTGGCTGCGCAGCTTCAACGGCGAGAAATGGCTGTACTTCAACCCGGAAAGCGGCGAACAAGGCCTACCGGCTGATCGCCTAGTCTGGTGGACCGGCGATGACAGCCTGGTCACCCTGGAAGGTGGCAAGCAGGCGCAAGTCAGCTTCAGCCTGAACAACAGTGAAATGAACGCCATTCGTTTGGCCAAACTGACCGACGAAAACACCGACGCCGATTTCCTCGAATACACCCTGTATGGCCTGCCGCTGCAGACCCAGCAGACCTTTATGATCATGGTGATGATCCCGATCGGCGTGCTGGTGATCCTGATCCTGCGCAACCTCGGTGGCCTGCAGACACTCGGCACCTTCACCCCGGTGCTGATTGCCCTGGCCTTCCGCGAGATGCAGCTGGGCTACGGCATTGTGTTCTTCACCATCATCACCGCACTCGGCCTATCGCTGCGCTCCTACCTTGAACACTTGAAGCTGCAGATGCTGCCACGCCTGTCGGTGGTGCTGACCTTCGTCGTCGTGTTGATCGCCGCCATCAGCCTGTTCAGCCACAAGCTGGGGCTTGAGCGCGGTCTATCGGTCGCGCTGTTCCCAATGGTGATTCTGACCATGACCATCGAACGCCTGTCGATTACCTGGGAAGAGCGCGGCGGTGGCCATGCCTTCAAGGTCGCCATCGGCACCCTGTTCGCCGCCACCCTGGCGCACTTGCTGATGAGCGTGCAGGAGCTGAACTACTTCATCTTCACCTTCCCTGCGGTGCTGATGATCATGGTTGGCTTTATGTTGGCGATGGGTCGCTATCGCGGTTACCGCCTGACCGAACTGTTCCGCTTCAAAGCCTTCCTCAAGGACTAATGCCATGCTCGGTCTGATCAAGACGTGGAAAGCCCTTGAAGCCAAAGGCATCATGGGCATCAACCGACGCAACGCGGACTACGTGCTGAAGTACAACAAACGGCACCTGTACCCGATCGTCGATGACAAGATCATCACCAAGCAGCGCGCGATCGAAGCGGGCATTGATGTGCCGGAAATGTATGGCGTCATCGAGACCGAGAAAGGCATCGACAAGCTGCGTGAGATCATTGGCGACCGCCCTGACTTCGTGGTCAAGCCCGCACAAGGCGCTGGCGGTGACGGCATTCTGGTGATCGCTGATCGCTTCGAAGACAAGTACCGCACCGTCTCGGGCAAGATCATCAGCCACGAGGAGATCGAGCATCAGATCTCCAGCATCCTCACGGGCCTCTACTCGCTAGGTGGCCACCGTGATCGCGCGCTGATCGAATACCGCGTTACCCCGGACCAGATCTTCAAAAGCATCAGCTATGAAGGCGTGCCGGATATCCGCATCATCGTGTTGATGGGCTACCCGGTAATGGCCATGCTACGCCTGCCAACCCGCCAATCCGGCGGCAAGGCCAACCTGCACCAGGGCGCTATCGGCGTAGGGGTGGACATGGCCACTGGCGTGACCTTGCGCGGCACCTGGCTGAACAACATCATCAGCAAGCACCCAGACACCACCAACGCGGTGGATGGCGTGCAGCTGCCTAACTGGGACGGCTTTATGAAGCTGGCAGCCGGCTGTTACGAGCTCTGCGGTCTTGGTTATATCGGCGTGGACATGGTGCTGGACCAGGACAAAGGCCCGTTGATTCTTGAACTCAACGCCCGCCCCGGCCTGAACATCCAGATTGCCAACGACTGTGGCCTCACCCACCGTGCCCATGCGGTTGAAGCACGTATCGCCGAGCTGAAAAAGAAAGGCATTGTGGAAACCCCTGAAGAGCGCGTGCGTTTCTCGCAAGAGCTGTTTGGCCACATACCGGCAGCCCAGGGCTGATCTAACGCACAGCTAAAAACCCTGGATTAGTCGACGTCAATCAGGCGCAATACCGACACCCTGCGAGGACAATGTTCTCGCAGGGTGTTTTTTTTCAGCGACCATCAAGCACACACTGGCGTGGCCAGCACCGACCTTCCCATCCAGATCAACGAAGCCTGCGCAAGCGCTAGGATGAATCTGAGCGACGTTCTACAATCGGCGCCCGCGCACCTCGAACGTGTCATATGCCTACTTGCCTTGTACTGCCTTTACCCTACCAAGCAGACCCTTCGCGTTACTTCAGCTGTGTCATGCATGCACCCGGCGCAGTCTTGCTGGATGCCGGCCGGCCAACCGCGCAGCGCGGGCGCTATGACCTGATGAGCGCATGGCCCTCGACTGAACTGCTAGCAGCGCCTGACGAAACGGCCAACGCCTTTTTACAACGCTTGCGCCAGAGCCTGAGCGCCCTGGGCGAAGCCCAAGCGCCCGCCGACAATCCGCTGCCCTTCGTCGGCGGCCTGATTGGCTACCTGAGTTACGATTTTGGCCGCAGGCTGGAGCACTTGCCCGCCGACGCTGTCGACGATCTCAACCTAGCGGACGCACGCTTTGGTGTGTATGCCTGGGCACTGATTAATGATCATCAACAACAGCGTAGCCAGCTGGTCTTTCACCCCAGCCTGGCCACCGCCGAACGCCAGCGCTTGAGCGCACTGTTCACCCAGGCGGCAGCGCCTGCAGGGCAACCCTTCAAACTGCTCGAACGTTTTCGCGCCGCCATCACGCAAGCGCAATACCAGCAGTGCTTCGCGCGCATTCAGGCGTATATCCAGGCGGGCGACTGCTACCAGGTCAACTTTGCTCAACGCTTTCAGGCGCGCTACCAGGGCTCACCCTGGACGGCTTATCAGGCATTACGCGCCGCTTGCCCGACACCGTTCTCCGGTTATCAGGCGCTGCCAGAAGGTGGCGCGATTATCAGCCTGTCGCCCGAGCGTTTCTTGCGCATCAGCGCAGGACAAGTGGAAACCCGCCCGATCAAGGGCACCCGCCCACGCCATGCCGACCCGCAACAGGATCAGGCCCAGGCCGCTGCCTTGCTCGACAGCCGCAAGGACCGCGCGGAAAACCTGATGATTGTCGACCTGCTACGCAATGACCTGGGTCGCAGTTGCACAATCGGTTCGGTGCGGGTGCCGGAGCTCTTCGCCCTGGAAAGCTACCCCAACGTGCATCACCTGGTCAGTGCCGTGACCGGCGAATTGGCGGCTGACAAAGATGCCCTGGACCTGATCGCCGGCAGCTTTCCGGGCGGCTCGATTACCGGTGCACCGAAGATTCGTGCCATGCAAATCATCGACGAGCTGGAGCCGACTCGGCGCGCACTGTATTGCGGCTCACTGCTGTACCTGGATGTGCGCGGCGAAATGGACAGTTCAATCGCCATCCGCAGCCTGCTGGCCAAGGACGGGCAGATCAGCTGCTGGGGCGGCGGCGGCATCGTCGCAGACTCCGACGCTCAGGCCGAATATCAGGAGTCCATCACCAAGGTCAAAGTGCTGCTCGAAACCCTGGAACAGTTCTGCGACTGACAGCCAATATTGCTCAGCACAGACAAAAACACCCTGCGAAGCATAACCCTCGCAGGGTGTCCAGAATCATCAAGCCACCACAGTGACCCGCTGATAAGCCCGTCAGCGCCGATGCATGACGGACTTTTAAGACGCAGTTGATTTAGATCGCAGGCTCAGTGGCCACTACCGCCTGATCCGGCTGCTGTGCAATTTCAACTGGCAAACCATCTTCAGCCGCGACCACTTCGCGCAGCATTTCCCAATCCAAACGCAGGCCGGCGAACTCATCGTTACTCAGCAGCGCATTGATCACCGCCGTGTGCTTATCGACTACCGAGGTATCATCGGCATCATCCAGAGGGGCATGAGCCTCCAGATAGACCTTGCCGCCGCTGCGGCCAAATTTGTAAGGCTCATTGATGATGCGCACCGGCGTGCCCACAGAAACCATTGATGCCAGCTTCAGCACGTTATGATTAAGCATGCGGAAACAGCCGTGACTGACGCGCATACCGATACCGAACTTCTTGTTCGAGCCGTGAATCAGGTAACCCGGCACCGACAAGCCCAGCTTGTAAGGGCCTAGCGGGTTATCCGGCCCTGGCGGCACATAAGCCGGCAACGGATCACCGTCGGCCGCATGTTCGGCAAGAATCGACTTCGGCGGTGTCCAACCCGGATTCGGCGTCTTGGCGGTAATCCGCGCGTTGGCCACTGGCGAGCTCCAGCCTTCGCGGCCAATACCCAGCGGATAGGTGTGCACCACATTGGCGCCTTTCGGGTAGTAGTACAGACGGTACTCGGCGAGGTTGATCACAATGCCCTCGCGCGGGCCTGGCGGCAGGATATAACGCGTTGGCAAGATGATCTCGCTACCTTCACCCGGCAACCAAGCATCAACGCCCGGGTTGGCGATCACCATTTCCAGGTAGCCCAAATCATTGGCCACACCCAGATCAGCAAAGGTGTCTTCATACTTGGCCTTGATGACCTGCACCTCGCCAACGATATCGTCGCCAGGCGGTGGCAACGGGAGTTCAAGCGCACTGACAGACGTTGCCGCGAAGACAGCGGCAAGTGGCAGGCAGCGGGTGACGGCAAAGGCACGCGACAACATCCGGAAATTCCTGACGAAAATGGTTGGTAATAGTACGTGGCGATTGTACACCGATTGATCAGCAGCCGGGATAGCTCAACACCCTAGCAATGCAGGGCGATCACCGCGTTTCTGCGCCTCGAGCGTCATCCGGCACGCTGGACATAAGCGCTTATCGCGCAGTACAGCCTTGCTCAGATCACGCCACAACGGCTGCGCGGGCAACAAACCGCCGCACAGCGTGCGGTCAGCGAACTGGCCTAATTCAAGCTGCCGCGCTAACAGGTGCACGCGCGCCTCTCGGCAGGCGAACAAATCAAGTTGCTCGTCAGGCTCAATCAGTTGGTAGGCGTGCAAAGACCAGGCAGGGCGCGGCATTGAGGGCTCCAGTGCGGGGGCGCCACATTAGCCGAAAGGCGGCGTACAGAAAAGCCTCTCAGAGCAAAGGTTTTAGGGTTGGCCAGACGTTATCCAGCAGCCTGGGCTGCGCTTCAGCGGTGGGGTGAATGCCGTCGCTCTGCATCAGCCCAGGCACGCCACCGACGCCTTCCAGCACGAATGGCACCAGGGCAGCATCATGTGCCTGCGCCACCTGAGGAAACACAGCTGCGAACGCCGTGGTGTAACGCACACCGTAATTCGGCGGTAACTGCATCCCGAGGATCAGCACCTTGGCCCCGGCCTTTTGTGATTGCTGCACCATGGCCGCAAGGTTTTGTTGCAATTGTGCCGGCGGCTGGCCGCGCAGCCCATCGTTACCACCCAGCTCAATAATCACCAGTTGCGGTTGGTGCTCGTCAAGCAGCGCAGGCAGCCGCGCGGCGCCGCCTGCGCTGGTATCGCCACTGATCGATGCGTTGATCACGCCATGAGCAAAACCCTGCGCCGCCAGGCGCTGCTCAAGCAAGGCCACCCACCCCTGCCGGGTATCCAGGCCAAAAGCCGCGCTGATACTATCGCCGACGACCAGTACGGTACCCGCGAACGCCGCAGGCCCCCATAACAGCAGGCTCAGGGCAATACCGATCAACCACGTACGCATTGGATTCTCCATGAGCTCAAGTATTCTCACCGCGCGAAACCTTAGCAAAGTGGTTCCCAGCACGGAAGGCGAACTCACCATACTCCATGACCTGTCACTGGCGCTTGCTTCAGGCGACAGCCTGGCGATTGTCGGCAGTTCCGGTTCAGGCAAATCTACCTTGCTAGGCCTGCTCGCCGGGCTCGACCTGCCCAGCAGCGGCAGCGTGCTGTTGGCCGGCAATGATCTGGCCGCTCTCGATGAAGACCAGCGCGCCCGCGTGCGCGCCGAGCATGTCGGTTTCGTATTCCAATCCTTCCAGTTGCTCGACAGTTTGAACGCCTTGGAAAACGTCATGCTGCCCTTAGAACTCGAAGGCCATGCCGATGCCCGCCAGCGTGCTCGCACCCTGCTGGAGCGAGTCGGCCTGGGCCAGCGCCTAACCCATTACCCACGTCAACTCTCGGGCGGTGAACAGCAACGCGTGGCGATTGCCCGTGCCTTTGCCGCCGAACCGGCGGTGCTGTTTGCCGACGAACCCACCGGCAACCTCGACAGCCACACGGGCGAGCGAATCAGCGATCTTTTGTTTGAGCTGAACAAGGAGCGCGGTGCGACCCTGGTACTGGTCACCCATGACGAACGCCTGGCCCACCGCTGCCAACGCCTGATCCGTCTTGAAGGCGGCCATTTGGTCGACCACGTGGAACCCTGATGAACCATCTGCCGTTTAGCCGCCTGCTGTCGCTGGCCAGCCGCCAGTTGCTGCGCGATGCACGCTCCGGCGAGTTGCGCGTGCTGTTCTTTGCCTTGCTGATCGCGGTAGCCGCCAGCACCGCTATTGGTTATTTCAGCGCCCGCCTTAACGACGGCATGCTGCTGCGGGCTACCGAGTTTCTCGCCGCTGACCTGCGCCTGACCGGCAGCTCACCCAGCGCCCCCGAGCAAATCAGCCGGGGCAAGCAGCTGGGGCTGGAGCACGCCCAGTTAGTGGAGTTTTCCAGCGTGGTGGCCAGCGACGCCGGCATTCAGCTGGCCAGCGTTAAGGCGGCGGATAGTGTTTATCCATTACGCGGCGAATTGAAGAGTGCCGCCGCGCTGTATGACACCGAGGAAACCGGCCCCGGCCCGCAACCCGGTGAAGCCTGGGCCGAAGCCCGCTTGTTTGTCGCGCTCAACCTCAAACCCGGAGACAGCATTGAAGTCGGTGCGAAAACCCTGCGCCTGACCCGCGTGCTGACTTTTCTGCCGGACGAGGCCGGGGACTTCTACAGCCTGACGCCGCATCTATTGATGCACCTAGATGACCTGGCCGCTACTGGCGTGGTACAGCCGGGTAGCCGCGTGCGCTATCAGGAGCTGTGGCGTGGCGACAGCACTGCATTGACCCAGTATCGCCAGAGCGTCACCCCGACACTTGCGCCCAACCAGCGCCTGGAGGATGCCAAAGATAGCAATCGTCAGGTCGGCAACGCCCTGGGCCGCGCCGAGCGCTACCTCAATCTCGCCAGCCTCGCTGCGGTGTTACTGGCTGGGGTGGCCGTGGCCTTATCGGCGGCACGTTTTGCCGCCCGGCGTTTTGATGCCAGCGCGCTGCTGCGCTGCCTGGGCCTGTCACGCCAGCAGGCTTTAGGCTTGTTTAGCCTGCAACTGGCGCTGCTGGGGGTGAGCGCCAGCCTGGTTGGCGCCCTGCTCGGCTGGCTGGCGCAACAGGCGCTGTTCGCCGTCTTGCAAGATCTGCTGCCTGCACAGATTCCTGACGGCAGCCTGTGGCCAGCGCTAGCCGGCATGGCCACCGGGCTGGTCGCCCTCGCTGGCTTCGCCTTGCCGCCTTTGGCGGCGCTGGGCCGTGTGCCGCCGCTGCGGGTGCTGCGCCGCGACTTACTGCCGGTGCCGGCCAGCTCCTGGCTGGTGTATGGCGCAGCCTTACTGGCCCTGGGCCTGATCATGTGGCGTTTGAGCCTCGACCTGCAATTGACCTTTGCCCTGCTCGGCGGCGGCCTGGTAACCGCCGCATTACTGGGCGGTTTGCTGCTGCTCGGCCTGCAGAGCCTGCGCCGCCTGCTGGCGAGCGCCTCATTGCCGTGGCGACTGGGGCTGGGCCAATTACTGCGCAACCCACTCGCCGCCGCTGGGCAGTCACTGGCCTTCGGCCTGATCATTCTCGCCATGGCGCTGATCGCCCTGCTGCGCGGCGAGTTGCTCGACACCTGGCAGGACCAACTGCCGGAACAGGCGCCCAATCACTTTGCCCTGAACATTCTGCCAGCGGATAAAGAGGCCTTCAGTGCGCGCCTAAACGAACTGTCGCCGCTGCCTGCTTCGTTGTTTCCGGTGGTGCCAGGTCGCCTGGTGATGATCAACGGTGAGCCGGTACGGCAGCTTGTCAGCAAGGAGTCCCAAGGCGAGCGCGCCATTCGCCGCGACCTGAGCCTGACCTGGGCCGCCGATTTGCCAGCAGACAACACCCTAATCGCCGGCAGCTGGTGGAGTGAGGCCAACGCCAGCGAGTTACCCGGCGTATCAGTGGAATCCAAACTGGCGCAAAGCCTGCAGCTAAAACTCGGCGACCGTCTGAGTTTCAGCGTCGGCGGCCTCAACCGCGATGCCGTGGTCAGTAGCCTGCGTGAAGTCGACTGGAACAACTTCCAGCCCAATTTCTACATGATCTTCCAACCCGGCACCTTGCAGGATCTTCCGGTTACCTACCTGACCAGCTTCTACCTGCCGCCGCAGCATGAGCAGCAACTGGTCGAGTTGTCGCGCGCCTTCCCTACTGTCACCTTGCTGCAGGTCGAAGCACTCCTCGCGCAGCTGCGCAGCATCCTTGCCCAGGTCACCCTGGCGATTGAGTTCGTCCTGCTATTCGTCCTGGCCGCTGGCCTCGCCGTGCTGTTCGCCGGGTTGCAAGCCACGCTGGATGAACGCATCCGCCAGGGCGCTCTGCTGCGCGCTCTGGGCGCCGAGCGCAAACTACTGATCAAGGCACGCCGCGCCGAATTCGGCCTGCTTGGCGCGGCAAGCGGCCTGCTGGCCGCGCTGGGTTGTGAGCTGATCAGCTTGCTGCTCTACCGCTTCGCCTTTGACCTCAGCTGGCAACCGCACCCCTGGCTGCTCCTACTGCCATTGATCGGTGCATTGCTGGTCGGCGGTGCCGGGATTCTCGGCACACGACGGGCACTTAATGTCAGCCCGCTGACGGTGCTGCGCGAGGGCTGATAGACTCGCGCATCATTTTCCTAAGCCGTCTGAGAGCCTGCTTTTAACGCAGCAGGCCGACGCGCAGCAGACGTTAAACAGGTTTTTATGAGTCGCTACCGCCCACCCCGCTCCGCCGGCACCCCCTTGATCACCCCCGAGGGCGAGGCGCGCATGCGTGCCGAGTTGCATGAGCTCTGGCACGTGCGTCGCCCGCAAGTCACCCAATCAGTCAGCGAAGCCGCCGCTCAAGGTGATCGCTCGGAGAACGCCGAGTACACCTATGGCAAGAAGATGCTGCGTGAGATCGACAGCCGCGTCCGTTTTTTAACCAAACGCCTGGAAAGCCTCAAGGTCGTCAGCGCGCGCCCCAGCGACCCGGACAAGGTCTACTTCGGTGCCTGGGTGACCGTAGAAGATGAAGACGGCGTCGAGGCGCGTTACCGCATCATCGGCCCGGACGAGCTGGACCTAAAGAACAACCTGATCAGCATCGATTCGCCCCTGGCCCGCGCCTTGATCGGCAAAAGCCTGGACGCCGAAGTGCGCGTCCACACGCCCACCGGCGAGAAGACGTGGTACATCGTCGCCATCGACTACCCATAATCGAGCTGAGCATGCCCCTTACCCCTGATACGCAAAACCAGCAAGCTGGCCTTGAGTGGGATGAACAGGGCCAGCCCCTGTCCAGGCAATTCGCCGATGTGTACTTCTCCAACGAGAATGGCCTGGCCGAAAGCCGCTATGTGTTTCTCGCCAACAACCAGTTAGCGGAGCGCTTCGCTGCACTGACCGCGGACGAGCATCTGGTGATAGGCGAAACCGGGTTTGGCACCGGGCTGAATTTTCTCTGCGCCTGGCAGCTATTTGCACAGCAGGCGGTAACAGGCGCGCGCCTGCACTTCGTCAGCGTGGAAAAATACCCGTTAAACCAGGCTGAGCTGCAACGCGCACTGGCCTTATGGCCGGAGCTTGCGCCCTATTCAGAGCAGTTATTGGCACAGTACGTAGCCCTGCACCCAGGCTTTCAACGCCTGGTATTTGCCGGCGGGCGTATCGTCCTTACCCTGCTGATTGGCGATGCGCTGGAGTTGCTGGGGCAGCTGGATGCCAAGGTCGATGCCTGGTTTCTCGATGGTTTCGCCCCGGCGAAAAACCCGGACATGTGGACCCCGGAGCTGTTTACCGAGCTGGCCAGGTTATCCACCACCCGCACCACCCTGGGCACCTTTACCAGCACCGGCTATGTACGCCGCCGCCTGAACGATGCCGGTTTTAAGATGAAACGCGTGCCGGGCCTGGGGAAAAAATGGGAAGTACTCAAAGGCGCATTTGTCGGCAACGCTGCGCCGGCTGAAAAGCCCTGGTTTGCCCGCCCGCCGCAAACTGTCGGCACCCGCCACGCCTTAGTGGTTGGTGCCGGCCTGGCCGGTTGTGCCACCGCGGCGAGCCTGGCCCAGCGCGGCTGGCAGGTGACCCTACTGGAGCGCCATAACGCCATCGCCCAGGAAGCTTCGGGCAACCCTCAAGGCGTGCTTTACCTCAAACTTTCGGCCCATCACACCACGCTGTCGCGGCTGATCGTCAGCGGTTATGGACATACGCGCAGGCTATTGGAGCGCCTGCCAAAAGGCACGGCCTGGGATAACTGTGGCGTACTGCAGCTGGCCTTCGATGCAAAAGAAGCGCAGCGCCAAGCGCAACTCGCCGACGCTTTTCCGGCAGACCTGCTGGTTGCACTGGATAACGCCAGTGCTGAGGCAAAGGCTGGCATTGCCTTGCCGGCAGGCGGTCTGTTCTACCCCGAGGCGGGCTGGGTTAATCCGCCAGCGTTGTGTGAGCTACTCAGTCAACAGCCAAATATCCGCGTGCAACTGCACCAAGAAGCCCTGCAACTGCGCCGCGAGGGTGGTCACTGGCACGCCTGGAATGGCGAGCACCTGCTGGCCAGCGCGAGCGTGGTGGTCTTGGCCGGTGCCGCCGGCATCAAAGATTTCAGCCAGAGCGCACACCTGCCGCTGAAACGAATCCGCGGACAGATCAGCTGCCTCCCGGCCACCGTAGCCAGCCGCGCCCTCAGCACGGTGGTGTGCGCCGAAGGCTACGTCGCTCCAGCACGCTTGAATGAACACACGTTAGGCGCCAGTTTCGATTTCAGCAGTGACGACTTGTCGCTGAACAGCGCCGATAACGCGAGCAATCTGCAGCTATTGGAAGAAATCTCCCCACAGCTGGCTAATACGCTTAACACCGCCACGCTGGACCCCGAGCAACTGCAGGGGCGCGCTGCATTCCGCTGTACCAGCCCGGATTACCTACCGATTGTCGGCCCTTTAGCCGATGAGAAAGCCTTTGCCGAGTCTTATGCCGTACTCAGCAAAAACGCCCGCCAGGTGCCGGACACGCCCTGCCCGTGGTTGGATGGCCTGTACATCAACAGCGGCCACGGCTCACGCGGGCTGATTACCGCGCCGCTTTCAGGAGAGTTGATTGCTGCCTGGCTCAACGACGAGCCGCTACCCGTACCCAGCGATGTGGCACAGGCTTGCCACCCCAACCGCTTCGCTTTACGCGCACTGATCCGCAACAAACCCTAAAGCCCGTGCGCCTGCGGGCAGGCGCACAACAACATCAGCCTCGCAGGCTGAGGCGCCAGGCGCGGTGGATTTTCGTGTTGCGAGCGAAGTCCGGATCAAGGGTCGACTCGCTGATTTCTTCAACCTGATAACGCGCCGCCAGGCTCTCATCGAGCACGAACTTGCGGAAGTTGTTGGAGAAATACAGCACGCCGTCTTTAGTCAGACGGGCCATGGCCAAGTCGAGCAACTGCACATGGTCACGCTGGATGTCGAAGATGCCTTCCATGCGCTTGGAGTTGGAGAAGGTTGGCGGGTCGATAAAGATCAGCTCGTACTCGCCACGATCCTCAGCCAGCCAGGTCATCACATCACCCTGCTCCAGCTTGTTCTTATCCGAATAGCCATTGAGCGACAGGTTGCGGCGTGCCCAATCTAGGTAAGTCTTCGACAGGTCAACGCTGGTGGTGGTGCGTGCGCCGCCCTTGGCCGCATGCACAGTCGCCGTGGCGGTGTAGCAGAACAGGTTGAGGAAGCGCTTGCCGGCGGCCTCTTTCTGAATGCGCAAGCGCAGCGGACGGTGATCGAGGAACAGCCCGGTATCCAGGTAGTCGGTAAGGTTGACCAGCAGCTTTACGCCGCCCTCGTTGACTTCCATAAACTGGCCTTGCGTGGCCTGGCGCTGGTACTGCTTGGTACCGCTCTGCCGTTCGCGGCGCTTGAGCACCACCTTGCTCTTGTCGACGCCCAGCGCTTGCGGAATCGCGGCGATGGCGTCAAACATGCGCGATTTGGCTTTCTCAGGATCAATTGACTTGGGTGCAGCATATTCCTGCACATGCACCCAATCACCATACAGATCCACCGCCATGGAATATTCCGGCATGTCGGCGTCATACAGGCGGTAGCACTGCACACCCTCACGACGCGCCCACTTACCCAGCTGTTTCAGGTTCTTTTGCAGGCGATTGGCGAACATCTGCCCGCCTTCGCTCAAGCGTGCCTGCTCGATAACAGGCGCTGGGGCCGGTTTAATCGGGTTGCCATTCTTGTTGTACTGACGCTCTTGCGGTTCAAGTGGAGCCTTGTCGGCTTCGACCTGCTCACGCTCGCGTTCACGCTGCTCAGGGGTACGGCGCTCGCCGGTGACAAACTGCTCAGGCTGCACCTTGATCAGCAATAGCTTGCACGGCAGTGCACCGTTCCAGAAGGCGTACTGCTTGTGGCTGCGGATGCCCATGCGCTTGCCCAGGTCCGGCGCGCCGGTAAACACCGCAGCCTCCCAGCCCATGCAGGCCTGACGCAGGCGCTCGCCGAGGTTCTGGTAGAGATACAGCAGGCTGGCTTCGTCACCCAAACGCTCGCCGTACGGCGGGTTACAGATCACCAAACCTTTCTGGCTCTGATCCGGGCGCGGCTCAAACGTTGCCACTTCGCCCTGGTAGACCTTGATCCAGTGGCTCAACCCCGCACGATCAATGTTATTGCGCGCCGGTTGAATCAGCCGTGGATCGGCCTCGTAACCGCGAATCCACAGCGGCGGCTTGGCCATACCGATTTCGGCGCGTTGCTGGGCTTCGGCTTGGAGCTTCTTCCACAAGGCGGGTACATGCCCCAGCCATTTGCTGAAGCCCCACTGCTCGCGGGTCAGGTTCGGCGCTACATCAGCGGCGATCATCGCCGCTTCCACCAAGAAGGTGCCGACACCGCACATGGGGTCGGCCAGTGCGCCGCCTTCGGCGGCAATGCGCGGCCAGCCGGCACGGATCAGCACCGCTGCCGCGAGGTTTTCCTTGAGTGGCGCAGCACCCTGCTGCAGGCGATAACCACGCTGGTGCAGGCTATGGCCGGAGAGATCAAGCGAGAGAATCGCCTCGCCGCGATCCAGACGCAGGTGCACGCGCATGTCCGGGTTGATTTTATCAACCGAGGGGCGAGTGCCGTCCTTCAGGCGCAGCTTGTCGACAATACCGTCCTTGACCTTCAAGGCGCCGAAGTGCGTGTTATCAATACCCGAACCGTTACCACTGAACTCCACGGCCAAGCTGCCGCTGGGTTCCAAGTGCTCGAACCAATCGACCTCCAGCACCCCTTCGTAGAGGCTCTGAGCGTCTTGTACGCTGTAGCGCTTAAGCACCAACAGCACACGGTTGGCCAAACGCGACCACAGGCACAGGCGGTAGGCCGTCTCCATGTCAGCCATGCCACGAATGGCCGACGTGTGCTCACGCGCCTCTTCAAGACCGAGGCTGCTGGCTTCTTCGAGCAGCAAGCCTTCGAGGCCCTTGGGGCAGGTGAGAAAGAGTTCGTAACGTTCCGACATGGGGTATTTCCAGTGCCTAAGGCAATCAACGGGGTGCCGCAAAATCAGCACACCTAAAATAAGTGACAAAGCGTCTCAGCACGACACTTCGTCGGAATAAACAACAGTCTCAATCGCATTCCATTCGCGATAGTAAAACACCAGTATCTCCAGCGGTAACGCCCACAGCATAGGCGTTACCGCGTTAAAGCAGGACGTCTGGCACCGTCCTTATGGCCTGACCCTCAAAAAGGTTACGGCCTTATGACGAAACGATCATTCACAGCTACCCGCGCATTGGTTAGAAATCACCTCAGGCCATCACTGCAACGGTGCTTGGCAAGGAGGCTCGCGACGCCGGCAGCGGACTCCGTAAGGCAGATCATTTCTGCCTGACCTTGCGACAAGGTCTAAGGGACATAACAGTCAACATTGAGGGCTTCACCCTATGAGAAGACTTAAGCGTGATCCGTTAGAAAGAGCTTTTTTGCGCGGTTATCAGTACGGCATCAGTGGTAAATCCCGCGAGCTCTGCCCCTTCACTCTCGCCTCTGTCCGCCAAGCCTGGTTGAACGGCTGGCGCGAAGGCCGCGGCGACAATTGGGACGGCATGACCGGCACCGCCGGTATCCATCGACTTAACGAACTTCACGCTGTCGGCTGATTCAGGAACCTACCGACTTACCAAGCACGCTCCATCCGAGCGGCGGGCGCGAGCCCACGGGCTCCCTTAGGGAGCCCTTTTTATACCGACGCTTTTTGCGGCAACGCGGCTATAGCATCGACCGCCTCGCGAATCAACGCAGGTCCCTTGTAGATAAAACCAGAGTAAATCTGCACCAAGCTGGCACCTGCAGCGATTTTCTCAGCCGCATGCTTACCTTCGGTAATACCGCCAACCGCAATGATCGGCAAACGGCCTTTTAACTCACCCGCCAGCACCTGAACAATGTGGGTGCTCTTGTCTCGCACCGGTGCCCCTGACAGGCCGCCTGCCTCATCGGCACACTCCAGGCCATGCACGCCTTCGCGACTCAAGGTGGTGTTGGTGGCAATCACCGCGTCCATCCCTGCTTCAACCAGCGCACTGGCGACCTCGATGGTTTCTTCGTCACTCATGTCCGGAGCAATTTTGATCGCCAGCGGGACATGCTTGCCATGCAGAGCAGCCAGGTCTTCCTGACGCTTACGCAGGGCTTCGAGTAATTGCTTGAGCGAATCACCAAACTGCAGGCTGCGCAGCCCTGGGGTATTGGGCGAACTGACGTTCACCGTTACATAGCTGGCGTGTTGATAGACCTTGTCCAGGCACAGCAGATAATCATCCACTGCATTCTCAACTGGGGTATCGAAGTTCTTGCCAATATTGATGCCCAGCACGCTCTTGTATTTAGCGGCCTGCACGCGAGCCAGCAAGTGATCAACACCGTGGTTGTTAAAGCCCATGCGATTGATGATCGCCTCGGCCTCAGGCAAGCGGAACAACCGCGGCTTGGGGTTACCCGGCTGCGGACGCGGCGTCACGGTGCCAATCTCGACAAAGCCAAAGCCCAGCTGAGCGAAACCATCAATAGCGTCGCCATTCTTGTCCAACCCGGCAGCCAAACCGACCGGGTTGGCAAACTCCAAGCCCATCACCTTGATCGGCAACGAGGCCGGGCTCTTGGTCAGTAAACTGTTAAGCCCCAGACGACCGCCAGCACCGATCAAGTCGATGGACAGTTCATGGGAGGCTTCAGGGGAAAGTTTGAACAGCAGCTCGCGGGCCAGGGTATACATGGGCAGGCTTAGCTCGATAAAGTTACAAAGGCCGCGATTATAGCTGGCTGCGTACCTGATAGGCGAGGCGCATGGCAGTATCAGCCCAATCGGCGCAAGCTCAGTAGCTCACCGGTCGCGCTGAATTCAAGCTCGAAGGAACCATAAATGCCGTTATGGGTCAGAAATGCCCGGAAATGGTGAGCTGGCACACTGACACTCCTACCGTCACGACTTTGCACTAATATGCGACTGGCACGTCCTTGATAGACCACACGCATGCGCTCGGCCGATAACGCAATATCAAACACCAGACTGGGCATGGAGGCACCTTTGCAACTGACTGCAGCTATCTTGCCATACGCCGCGCCGCGGCCCTTTGAAAAGCCTGTCGCAACGGACGATAAAGCCGGTGCAGCGCTCGGTACGCTCTGCCACACTGACACTGGTGATTTCGGAGTTTGTACTTGGCCATGAGTCTGTCTGAGCAGCCTTCCACCCTCAGTGCACGCCTCGCTACCTTGGCGCAACGGCTAGGTCTTATCCGCCGCGGGCAACGCCAAATACTTGAGCGTGCCAGCCAGCTACGCCTGCCCTTCAGCCCTATGCCGCAAGTGCGTGACAGTATCTACTGGCAAGACGGGCCGCAGTTAGAACGCCTGATCGACTTGCCACGCAGCGCACTCTCCGGCCCGGTTCAGGAAGACAAGGCACAAGCTCATGCCATGTTGGTACGTGTCATTGATACGCAACAACAGCAACTGACATCGCTCGACCTACGCCTGATCGACGGACTGTCTACCTGCAACCCCGAACAGGCTAACCACACCAGCTTTGAGGCCTTCGCTGCCAGCGAGCCCTGTCGCCAGGTCCGCATCATCAGCTACAAAGACTTCGTTAAATCTATTAGCCAGGCCTTACCGCGCTTTCTCGCAGGTGAACGCATCAACCTGCGCCAAGCCAGCTGGCGCGGTGAGCGCGTGTTCTGGGCAGGCGAGCAGCATAGCGAGGCTTTTGCCTGCGCTATTGCCTATGCCCGCAGGCGCGAACTGGAGGTCAATTTACCTGCAGAACTCAGCCATTACCGCCTAAGCGAGCAGGGCCTCAATGACTTGCAGCAGCACTACCATGTATTAGCCATGCCCAATGTGGCCTGGAGTGACCCCGCGTTTATGGCCTTACTGCTGGACAATGGCTTGCCCTATGCGCGCTTGGCACTGCTTGGCGGCCCCAACGCTGCGGAGTTCCTCCTACTACCCAAACACTCCAGCGAAGCCAATGCATTGGGTGAAGGGTTACGTCTGGCAGGAGCGCCGGATGTGGTGGCCTATTTAAAGCAGCTGCGTAATCACAGCTAATTGACAGAGCGATAGCTGCTTGTGCGGATAACAAAAGCCCGCGCTGCATAGAGCGGGCTTTTTAACCATTGATACAAGAGCCTATCAGGCGGCTAATGTGCCATTGCCCAGCATGTCATCAATGATGCTGGCAGTAGACAGCGAACCACCAACCGACAGATCGACACCTTGCAGTGTGATTGTCTGATCGGGCCCCGTGCTTCCAAGATTACCTGTACTGGAAACTTCAATCAGTGTATTGCCACCGGCAAAGCTCATATCGATATAGGAGCCCAGCAAGTTACCGGATGATGGAGCACCACTAAAGTCCAGCAGATCGGAAAGATCGAGCACATCCCTATCACCAACGGCCTGGCCAAAGTCCAAAACCACATCATGCCCGGTATCACCAGATGCCCAGATGAACGTGTCATTGCCAGCACCGCCAGTCAGCGTGTCGTCTCCAAGACCACCAATCAAGAAGTCATCACCCAGGCCACCTATTAGGGTATCGGAGCCATTACCGCCTTCGAGGCGATCCGAACCTGCTCCACCATCCAACATATGCCCGCTATCGCCTGCAATCAGCACGTCACTGCCATCAGTTCCAACGAGATCGCCAGGTCCGGTTATGACATTCGGCGCAACATAGGCAGCCCCCCCAACCTTGACCACCAAGTTTGCAGTAGCAGTATCACCGTCAGGCTGAGTCAGCATATAGCCGAACATATCCTCCTTACCGATGTTGCCCATGTCTGCATCTGGGGTATAGGTGTAAGAGCCATCGGGGTTGATCAGCAGATCACCATAGGCACCGGCGATCGACATACCAACGCCCACAGCGACATAGCTAAATCCATCCCAGACACTTAACGCAGCGCCTTCTGCCCCCTTGCCATCCACCGCGCCCCACGGGTCGCTGCTGGCCATATAGTTGTTGGGGTCTGTCAGCACATTGCCGCTTACTGCAGTTGCGTGAGTGACCAGAGTAGCCGCCGCCAGGGTATTGAGGATGATGTTATCGATCCGTACCTCTGCGGATTTATCACCACCACCGCTGGTGTTGTCCGTAAGCGTATAACGCAGACGGTAGGTACCTGCGGCTATGGCTGCGGTCGTAATGGTGGTATCAGCAGTGACATTGCCACTTTGAACAGCTGAGCCTCCACTGTTAAGCAATTGCCAGAGGAAGGTATCACCTGTTTGGAACTGAGTACTGCCACTTGTATCAATGTCGATATCGAAACTAACGGTGTTAGTAGAACCGCCGTTCACGGTGAAGGTTGGGCTCAAGATGACACTCGCCGAACCACCATTAGCATCAACCATAACCAGCTCATTGCTTGACACAACAGTCGACGTAGCGCCCGTCATTTGCCACTGGCTACTAGTCGGACTACTGCTGACCACATTGTCGCCGCTACCGGAGTTATCGAATACCCATTGAGCTCCCTTAGGGTTTCCCGAGTTAGTGCTCGAGAAGTTAGCTAACACTGTGTGTGTCAATGCCCCTGGCACCGAGGTTTGATAGACCACGCCCTGATTGAAGTTGTCATAGGCAACTACTTCACTGCTGTCCGTAACTGTGATGTGCAGGGCTGCACTGCCCATGTCGCCATCGCCATCCTGGATGGTGTAGATAAAGTCCTCGGTCAGGTCATCCGCCACATCGGCAGCCTGGCTGTACTTGTACGCACCAGTCGCAAAGTTGACGGTGAAAGTGCCGCCCTGTGCAGTGGTAAACATAAGTTCATGGGTGCCGACGTTGTATCCAGCCGACGAGGCGTTATACACCACGCCATTGTGTTCGATAGAAACAATGGGTGTATCACCCGGGCCATCGGCACCAAAGCCGCCCAGCAAGCCCTCAGTGATCACATTACCTGTGAGCTCCGGCACGGTGACGGTGCCCGACAAGGTGGCAGCCAGCTGGCTCAGATCAGTGACGACAATTCCGTTCATTTCCGAACCGGCACCGATGCCGTTATAAGCCACCGGATCGAGCGGGCCTTGCACCGCGCCACTACCCATACCCAAGGCAAAGGATTTGATCTCGTTGTTGTTAAGGAAGGTTTCCCATGCTGCCTCCTCCGTGCCGTTGATACCGTTAGCTCCCGACCCACTCACGCCAGGCCAGGTACTGGAGGTAGTCGGTGCACCGTCAGACAAGAAGTAAGAGAGATTTTGCCCTCCGACAATTTTACCTGAAGAAGCAAAAGCCGTTTGTGCCTGTAACAAAGCGGCATCGTAGTTGGTCAGACCACTACCATAGGTATCGGTTAGGCCAGTGATCACCGTTATAGCCTGCGCGGCAGTGAGCCAAACCTCCCCAGAGCCGCTGAGATTAGAGCTGGCGCTGGCATTGAAAGCGACTAGGCGCACCATCACATCACCCAGATTGTCGTAATCATTGATCAATTGATTGATCGCAGACTTGGCCAACGCCAACTTGGTCGAGAAGCCTGACACGTTGGGGGTGCTATCCATGCTTCCGGATACATCGAGGATGATCATCAGATTGGTGTCGGCTCCAGTACCCTCCACCATTGACTTGTTGATGTCTTGCGGCTGAGCCGGCGAATCATCGTCCACCGAGATGCTCAGGCTACCATTGGCTGTGGAGCCGTCGGAATCCTCCATGCTGTAGCCGAAGAGGAAGTTGAGGTTGTCCTCGTCACTACCACTGAGTGGCGCAGGATGATCCAGCGGCTTGTGCAGCTCAAACTCATAGTCACCTGTAGTGATGTCGGTCACTTTAAGGGTGAATACATCCACTAGACCCGCTTTCGCCGTCAGCGTCAGGCCATCAGGGCTTACGCTGTAGGTCAGGGCAGAGCCTTCGGATGAAATACTGGGAAGGCCAGAGGTGCTCCAGGCGAAACTACCGACCCCATCGGAACCGAAGCTGTAGCCAAGATTACCGGTAACCAGGGTTGCCTCACCGGCAGCGTCATTGGGCCCACCAGCTATGCCATTGCTGAGCCCGTCCTCGTCCACCGCATTGGCAGCCTGTCCACCAACCGGCACACCGTTGTCATTCAATATCACCGAGAAGCTGGCTGTGGAGGCATCGCCATCACTGTCAACGATGCTATAGGTGAAGGTCTCAACCAAGTTCTGGCCGGCTGCAACGTTAGTCACGGCGTTGCTGTAGAGCAGGTTACCGGAGCCATCTACGCTGACACTCCCGCCCAAGCTACCGACCGAGAAGCTGACACCACCACCGATGGGAGCACCGTCGGTGCCGTAGCTATCGTTAGCCAATATGCCGGCCAGGGTGCCAACCACCACGTTGCTGGAGTATTCCGGCACACTGGCCAGGTTGCCATCATCCAGTGCGGTCGGCCCATCATCCTGGATTTTGAACACATTCCGGCCCAGGTTAAGCGAAGCTGAATCGCTGTCGCCGTCGGCGTCAGTCACCGTCTGCACCAGCTTCAACGAATCCGCACGGGGCAGCCTCAAGGTTTCGCTGTCGTCATGGTTGCCGGTGTTGGCATGCCAGATGTTGTTCAGCTGGGTAAAGGTCACCTGCCCCGTATTGCTATTCACCGTGATGGTGAAATAGTTCGTAGTGCCCACCGAACCGGTGATGGTGTCACCCGACTGGTTGAGCAAAATCTGCGCGCCCTGGCCGATGCCGTCAACGTCATTGATGGTGTCCAACGGATCAAGTGTATACAGCCCGGAGCCGACATTAGAACCCGCCAGCAGCAGCTTGTAGCTGACACTGCCCGGGCCATCGGTTCCAAAGTCCGGAACGGCGAAGTTGTCGGCAAAGTTAGCCGTCACGCTGGCCCGCCCTCCAGGCAGGTTGCCGCCCGAGCTGTCAGAACCCAATGGGCGGGTTTCATCCAGTACCAAGGTATCCAGCTGAGCATGTGGGTCAAGCGATGCATCAGGGCCATCGTCCTGGATTTTGAACACATTCCGGCCCAGGTTAAGCGAAGCTGAATCGCTGTCGCCGTCGGCGTCAGTCACCGTCTGCACCAGCTTCAACGAATCCGCACGGGGCAGCCTCAAGGTTTCGCTGTCGTCATGGTTGCCGGTGTTGGCATGCCAGATGTTGTTCAGCTGGGTAAAGGTCACCTGCCCCGTATTGCTATTCACCGTGATGGTGAAATAGTTCGTAGTGCCCACCGAACCGGTGATGGTGTCACCCGACTGGTTGAGCAAAATCTGCGCGCCCTGGCCGATGCCGTCAACGTCATTGATGGTGTCCAACGGATCAAGTGTATACAGCCCGGAGCCGACATTAGAACCCGCCAGCAGCAGCTTGTAGCTGACACTGCCCGGGCCATCGGTTCCAAAGTCCGGAACGGCGAAGTTGTCGGCAAAGTTAGCCGTCACGCTGGCCCGCCCTCCAGGCAGGTTGCCGCCCGAGCTGTCAGAACCCAATGGGCGGGTTTCATCCAGTACCAAGGTATCCAGCTGAGCATGTGGGTCAAGCGATGCATCAGGGCCATCGTCCTGGATTTTGAACACATTCCGGCCCAGGTTAAGCGAAGCTGAATCGCTGTCGCCGTCGGCGTCAGTCACCGTCTGCACCAGCTTCAACGAATCCGCACGGGGCAGCCTCAAGGTTTCGCTGTCGTCATGGTTGCCGGTGTTGGCATGCCAGATGTTGTTCAGCTGGGTAAAGGTCACCTGCCCCGTATTGCTATTCACCGTGATGGTGAAATAGTTCGTAGTGCCCACCGAACCGGTGATGGTGTCACCCGACTGGTTGAGCAAAATCTGCGCGCCCTGGCCGATGCCGTCAACGTCATCGATGGTGTCCAACGGATCAAGTGCATACAGCCCGGAGCCGACATTAGAGCCCACCAGCAGCAGCTTGTAGCTGACACTGCCCGGGCCATCGGCGCCGAATCCTGGGACTGCGAAATTGTCGGCAAAGTTAGCCGTCACGCTGGCCCGCCCTCCAGGCAGGTTGCCGCCCGAGCTGTCAGAACCCAATGGGCGGGTTTCATCCAGTACTAGCCTATCTAGATGAGCTTGGTCATTCAGACCAGCAACCGGCACGTCGTCTTGAACATCAATGACAAAACTGCCTACTGCAAAGCCGCCAGCAACCGGGTCACCATCACCATCAGTCGCCGTCAAGACGCCCGAGAAATCGAGCATCATGCCACTACTGCTCAGCAGCTCGTTATCATCGCCATCTGCTACTGGATGATCCAGCGGCCCCATCAGGGTGAAGGTGTAGCTGCCATCAGCCCCTACCTGCAGGCTGAAGACGTCGTAGCCACCTGTCGGCGTGCCCTCGACATAACCGACCAATACACCACCGTCCATGCGGTACTGTAGCGTTTCACCACCGGAACTCAGCCCTTGGTTAGTCAGCGAAGCCAAGGCATCGGTGTCCGAAGCTACATTGATCAGACTGAATGCTCCCGGGCCATCGGCACCAAAGTTGACCAGCGCACTCAATGCTCCGGCACCACCACTGGCGACCAACGTCTGACCACTCTCTTCGTTACCACCATGAGGGCTGTTCAGCTTATCCTCATGAACCAGCGGCATGGTCCAGGTGGCTTGAATATTGACGTCGTTGTAGTCGAAATCACCACCACCGATCAGGTCTTCCCAGTTCTGATTACCGATATCGGCGTTGTCCTGCACATGATCCAGGCTATCGTCGTTAAGGCTGGCATTATCAAACAATACCGCCACGCCAACGCCACTTAACGGTGTGCCATTAAGGTGGGCAACCCAGCTACCACTACCATCTTGGGTAAAGGTCAGGGCTGCGCCATTCGCGAAGCCTGAAACGCCGCTGTTGACAGCAGAGCCGTCAGGAATGATGAAAAAACCCACCGAAGCTGGATTTAACCCAACCAGCGTGACTGTATCGCCCACTGCCTGTGCTTTCACATTGCTCCAGATCACCTCACCGCTCACCGGATTGCCACTGCCATCCTTGATGTAGTAGCCATAGGTGCTGCTATAGCCAGCATCGCTGCCTTGATAGGTGACTGACAGGGTCTGATTCGTAAGGCCGCTGGCAATAGGACCGTCATCCTCGAAGCGGAATACACCAGCAGCGCCCAGATCGATCGAGGCGCTGGCGGTGTCGCCGTCACCATCGGTCAGAGTCTGTACCAGCTTCAGAATCCCGGCACCGAGCTGCAGGCTCTGCGCATCGTCGTGATCGCCGGTGTTGCCGTGCCAGATGTTGTCGAACAGGTCCAGAGTCACCTTGCCGTTAGCCGGATCGATGGTCAGGGTGAAGTAGATGTCGCCACCCACTTTGCCGCTTACCACATTGTCCAACTGGCTCAGCTGAATTTCCGCCCCTTTACCATTTGGCTGGCTGCTGTCGACTTTAAATAAGCCACTGCCGACACCCAGCCCTGCACCGGTATTCAGCGCTAGGCTGTACGCCGTGCTGCCGCCATCAGCGCCCAGGGCGCTGTTGAACTGCGCCTGCACAATGCTGGCGGCCAAGACCGCTTGTGCCTCGCCATCACCATAAGCGCCGTTCAAGCCCGGCAGGCTTTCGTCCACCGCCACCTCGCCGAAGCCTTCAGTCTCGCTATTCACGGCAGTCACTGGGCCGTCGTCATATACCACCACGTTAAGCAATACGGTCGGCGAAACATCGCCGTCGTTATCGAACACCCGCACCGGGAAGCTCTCGCCCACTTGGTCTGCAGCACCTGTGGCATTGGGATTAGAGTGGCTCAAGGTGTTAGAAGTTAGGGTGTAGACCCAGTTGCCCGCCGCGTCGAAAACCAAGGTACCGTACGCACCAATGACAGTTCCGCCGCCCTGCACGTTAACCCACACCCCATTGGCGCCTTGCACTTCAAGTGCAGAAACACCGTCAGGGGAGTTTATGACCAGGCTACCGTAAGTGAACTCGCCATTGCTGGCAGGATTGGTGCCGCCCCCCAGTGCAGCCTCATCAACTACGGCAGGGCCAGCCAGCACACCCGGTACACTGCCCTCGCCATTGGGTGGGCCATCGAAATAGATGATTTCAATTTCCGGGGAAAAATCTATTGCTACCGCTACAGGAGGTGCTACCCCAGCTTCTGGATCAGGAAATTCCGGCCCACTACTCAAGCCTTCGGTGGGAAAACCAATAATCGGTTCGAGTGCGCCAGCGGTCTCACCCAACAGTACAAACGAGTGACCGCCACCCGCTGAGCCTGGCCCTCCTGCCGCGCCAGGACCTGCTGCGGTTGCTTCGCCTTCAAGAGTGGGGTCAACGCCAGCCTCAATCGCCGCTTGCAGTTTTTCCACATCCGTCAGGTCGCTAGCACTGGGGCCATCCACAGGCACTTGCGCACGTGGTGCTTGTTGCTCAGAGCCACCTGCGAGCATCTGCTCATTAAGGTTCAGGCTGCTTTCACGCCCGAGGGTAAGTAACTGCCCATTGCGCATAGCAACTGAGATAGCGCCAGCGACGCCAGTAACGATTTGCTCCCCCGCAAAAACCCGATCGCCTTCACTAAGTGCTCGACGCGTTCCGTCGCCAGCTACTGCATAGACTTCGCCGATAACTTGGCTGACGACACCAATCAAAGTAGCCATGAGTCCATCCTCACTACAACTGCCGACCACCGTCGACACGTATGTCAAAAGGGCCAAGAGGCATTTGAGGGAAGAGCAAAAACAGCTGGTTGATAATTACGGCGCCTTTCCTACAAACAATAACGACAGAAAAATGCCACCCTAAATCACGCCGCCGATCGAACCAGAAAATCCCGCCCCTGAATGCATCAGACCATCTACTTTAGCCGCATACACCTCTGAAAGGCACAAAATACGCGACTTATGAATATAAACAGTGGGCTGTTTTACGCAGACTGCATAAGATTTTTTCCTTATAGACCTTGTAACGTTTTTATCTTAGCTATGCTGAAAAGTGTTCTTAGCTTGGTTATTACGGAGCAAGAGCGATCCTAAGAGCTAAAAAGCCATTTTTTTGGCGACAGTATGTAGAACTCAAAAGGAGATGTATCAGATGCGCGCACTCAACCCTTTATGGAGCAGCATCGTGCTGGCAGCAGTGTGTAGTCAGGCACAAGGCATCACCTTGTCGGAGGCGATCCAGAGCACATTGGATAACCACCCTGAGGTCCATGCTGGGGCCAATAATCGCCTTTCATCGGAGGAAGAACTCAAAATTGCTAAAGGCGGTTACCTGCCAACCGTCGATCTGCTGATGGGCTACGGGCGGCAAAATACCGACAGCCCCAGCACTCGTGCACTGGGTAACCACAACAGCGAAACCCTGAACTACGGCACCTCCGAGCTGCGTCTTCGGCAGATGATTTTTGATGGTTTCAACACACCCAACGAAGTGGAGCGCACCAAGGCCGTCGTGAACTCGCGGGCCTATCGCCTACTGGGCACCTCTGAGAGCCTGGCGTTGCGTACCGTTGAGGTGTACTTGGATTTGCTCATGCGCCGCGAAATGGTTGCCCTTGCCCGCAACAACCTACAGGCTCACCAACGGATTAATGATCAAATCGGCTTGCGCAGCGAACAAGGCATTGGCAGTGCAGCTGATTTCGACCAATCCGAAGCCCGCTTGGCTCTCGCAGAAAATAACTTTTACACAGAGCAAGTGAATCTAGCCGATGCGGAAGCCAACTTCTTCAGTGCTGTTGGCCGTATGCCGAATGAATTGAGCTCTCCCGCCTCACTGAAAGGCTCATTGCCAAAAACACTCGCCGAAGCTCGGCAGGCGGTCGAGGGCAACAACCCCTTTCTGAAATCAGCACAGGCCGATGTGCAAGCCGCCGAAAAACAATATGAGGTTGCCAAGTCGACGTTTTACCCACGAGTGGACCTTGAACTGGCCACCAATGCCGACAACAACACACAAGGCGATCAAGGCCATAACAATGGTTGGCGCGCAGCAGTAGTGATGAACTACAACCTGTTCAATGGCATGCGCGACAAAGCGCGCTTGCAATCGACTGCCTATCAAATCAATGAGTCGATGGACATCCGCAACAATGCGCTGCGCGTACTCAATGAGAACCTCACACTGGCCTGGAATGCCATGGAGAACGCCCGCATACAAACCCCCAAAGCACGTGACTACGCAGAATACACAGCGAAGGTTCGCGAGGCCTATCAACAACAGTTTGGTCTCGGACAGCGCACTCTGCTCGACCTGCTGGACAGTGAAAACGAGCTGTTTAGCGCTAACCGACGTTACAGCGAAGTTCGCTTTAGCGAAGAGTTCTCCATGTACCGGGTATCCGCCGCGATGGGCGACTTGTTGCGCCAGCAGCAAGTCGTAGTACCAGCAGAAGCTGTAGCCCTCAGCGAAGTGAAGAGCGAGGCTCGTCTGCCGGCAATGAAGTAGAACGGCCATAAGGAGTAGTAACCTTTGACCAGCATGGAGCGGCCAGAGTCATCCGGCGATCCACGTCTAAACCACGATGATCCCCTGCTAGATGGCTTATTGATTCTTTGCAAGCTCCACGGCTGCTCAGCCAGCCGTGGCAGTTTGAGTGCAGGTCTGCCGCTGCCAGAACAACGCCTGACCGCGGAACTGTTACCCCGCGCTGCGGCGCGGGCTGGTTTGCAAGGACGCTTGCTGCATCGCGATCTGGCCAGTATCTCAGCCCTCAACCTGCCAATACTGTTGCTGTTGAAAAACGGCCGCAGCTCTGTCTTGCGCCAATGGGGGCCAAAAAATCAGGCGCAAATACTGCCCTGCGAAGCCGACGGTGGCGAGCAGTGGGTCAGTCGTGAGCAATTAGCCACCGAGTACAGCGGGCAAGCCTTCTTTGCCCGTCCACGCCATGAACTCGAAGAAACCCGTTCGCCCCTCATTCCACGTATAGAAGCCTGGTTTCGCGACACGCTGAAACTGTCACGCTGGCTTTATACCGACGCAATCCTTGCCAGCCTGCTGATCAACCTGCTCGGTTTAATGGTGCCGCTGTTTGTCATGCAGACCTATGACCGCGTAGTGCCTAACCAGGCCACCTCGACACTCTGGGTGCTGGCCATCGGTTTATTTATCGGCATGGGCTTCGAGTTGCTGCTGAAAATTCTGCGCGCACATTTACTTGATACCGCAGGCAAGAAAACTGATGTGGTGTTGTCGGCCACACTGTTCGAGCGCATCACCGGTATGTCGATGACCGCCCGCCCGGCTACGATCGGCGGTTTTGCCCAAAGCATTCATGACTTTCAGGGCTTACGTGAGTTTCTCACGGCGGTCACCCTCACCAGTTTGATTGATCTGCCCTTCTCGTTTCTGATGATTGCGGTGATCTGGCTGATCGGCGGCTGGTTGGTGGTCATCCCCTTGCTCGCATTCCCGATCACTGCCCTCTTCGCCTTCATTGTCCAGGCCCGCTTGCGCGACACGGTGGAAAAGAGCCTGCAACTGGCGTCACAGCGTCAAGCGCTGCTAATCGAAACCCTCGGCGGTTTGGAAACCCTGAAAGCTTGCGGCGCAGAGAGCGAACGCCAGCATCAGTGGGAAAAAACTCACGGTGCACTCACCCGCCTGGATATCCACGCACGCTCATTGGCCGCAATCGCGACCAACGGCACGCTGTTTCTGCAGCAGTTCGCTGGCATGGCCACCATCGTGGCTGGGGTCTACATCATCATCGCCGGCCAACTCAGCGTCGGTGCTCTTGTGGCTTGCTACATGCTGGGCAGCCGCATTCTCGCACCACTTGGGCAGATTGCCGGGCTGATCACCCGCTACCAGCAGGCACGCCTGACCATGACCAGCACCGATGCATTGATGGCGTTGCCACAAGAACGCCAAGCCAAGCAGCGCCCACTGGAGCGCACGCAACTGCACGGCGCACTGGATGTACGAGATGTCACCTTCAGCTATCCCGGCCAAAGCAACCCGGCGCTTGCAGGAATAAGCCTGCGTATGACCGCCGGAGAGCGCATCGGCATCATTGGCCGCAGTGGCTCAGGCAAGAGCACGCTGGCGCGTTTGCTGATGGCGTTTTACAGCCCTGACAAAGGCCAGATCCTGCTGGATAACCTCGACTTGCGTCAGCTAGACGTGGCCGACTTGCGCCATCAGATTGGTTACGTCGCCCATGATCTTCCGCTACTGGCTGGCAGCCTGCGCGATAACCTGACGCTGGGCGCACGTTATGTCAGCGATGCACGCATGCTCGAAGTAGCCGAACTAACCGGTGTCGTCGACCTCGCCCGGCAGCACCCACAAGGTTTCGACCGACCTGTGGGCGAACGCGGCCAACTGCTGTCGGGCGGTCAACGCCAGGCGGTTCTACTGGCGCGCGCGCTGTTACTTGAGCCGCCTATTCTGCTGCTCGATGAGCCCACCAGCGCGATGGATAACACCAGTGAGGAAATCCTGCGCAATCGCCTGCAAACCTGGGCACAAGGTAAAACTATGCTGTTAATCACACACCGCGCATCCATGCTCAGTTTGGTAGACCGCCTGGTGGTGCTGGACAACGGCCATATTGTTGCAGACGGCCCTAAAGAAGCGGTCATCGAAGCGCTACGCAAAGGTCGAGTTGGCCCCGCAGCGGTATAGGAGCGCTCATGCAAATGAACCATTCGATCAGCCAATACTTCGCCAGCATGCGCCAGCACAAGCAGGACACCGAGTTTATGCCTGAAGTCGACGGGGCCATTCTCGAAGACTCGCCCTGGTTCACTCGCATCACTGTGTGGGTGGTCGGCGCATGCTTAATAGCAGCGCTGGTCTGGGCCAATTTTGCCGTGCTGGAAGAAGTCACCACAGGCGAAGGCAAAGCCATACCTTCAAGCAAAATCCAGGTCATCCAGAATCTAGAAGGTGGCATCGTCAGCGAGATATTTGTTCGTGAAGGTCAGATCGTCGAACAAGGAGCCGTATTGCTGCGCCTGGATGACACACGCTACCTCTCCAATCGCGGGGAAGCTGAAGCTGATCGCCTAGCCCTGGTGGCGCGAGTCGAACGCTTGAGCGCTGAAGCTGAAGGCCGCCCGATAAGCATGCCGGAAGAAATCTTACGCCTTGCCCCGCAATTGGCTGAAGACGAACTGTCGGTTTATCAATCTCGACAAAACCGTCTACAAAGTGAGCAACGCACATTAAGTGAACAACTGCGGCAAAAAACCCAAGAGCTGGCCGAGTTTCGCGCCAAGTCTCAGCAATACCGCTCCAGCGTGGGCCTGCTGCAGCAGGAGCTAAATATGTCGCAGCCCCTGGTTGCAGCCGGGGCAATCGCCAAAGTGGAAATTCTGCGTTTACGCCGCAGCCTAGTAGAAGTACGCGGTTCTCTGAACGCCACTAACTTGGCCATACCCAGAGCCGAATCGGCGATGGATGAAATCAAGAGCAAGATTGAAGAGTCTGAGCTGAGTTTTCGCTCTGACGCCTTCAAGGAGCTCAATGAAATTCGTACGGAGCTGCAGAAAATCACCGCCAGTAGCGTGGCGATTGATGATCGTGTCAGCCGTACGACCGTTGTTTCACCTGTACGCGGGATCATCAACCAACTCAAGGTCAATACCATTGGTGGCGTGGTGCAGCCTGGCAGCGACATGCTGGAAATCGTCCCCTTGGATGACAGCTTACTGATCGAGGCCAAGGTACGGCCGCAGGATGTCGCCTTTCTCCACCCGGGGCAGAAGGCCATGGTCAAATTCACCGCCTACGACTACACCATTTATGGCGGGCTCAAGGCTAACCTCGAGCTGATCAGCGCCGACACCATTACTGATAAGGAAGGCAACAGCTTCTACCTGATCCAAGTGCGCACCGAGAAGAGTCATTTAGGCAGCGACAAGCACCCGCTGCTGATCATCCCCGGCATGGTCGCCAGCGTGGACATTATTACCGGCGAGAAAAGCGTTCTCGACTACCTGCTCAAGCCAGTACTCAAGGCACGCTCAGAAGCCATGCGCGAACGCTAAACCGCACTGTAGCGGGCCAGCACATCGCTCACGATGACGCATCCGACTTGCCATGGTTACGTTGGTAGGTCTGCTCCCCCATCGCTTCAATCTGCCCTTCAATCAACACCTCAAAGGGTTTGAGCAGCGCATCGAAACAGGCAGGTGCCTCGACTGTATTCAGCGCGCTAACAATCGCCTCGATGGTTGATAAAGCGCCTGGCATCGGCGCTTTGCGCAGGCGATAGCGCGACTGCAACCCTTCTGGCAGCACGACTCTGGGCAAGCTGGTCAATAGTGGGTTCAGGTGCAGGAGCTTGCGCGCCTTGCGCCAGGTGCCGTCTGGCACCACCAACAGCAGCGGCAACTCAGCGAGTGGTTCCGCGAGCTGCCTCAAGGGTTGCGCTTGATCACCGGGGAACAGCAGGCATGCGCGATAACCAGGCTGTTGTAACACTGTTGAAAGCGACTCGAACACTTCACCAATCAGCAACTCGGCATTGCTCAAGCCAAGCGCAGCCAAACGAGCAGTATTCAGCGCATGCTTGACCTCGCTCGGGTGCTGCAGGATCAACACCCGAGTGCGACTCGGCAAGTTCGGGATCAGCGCACACAAACAGCGCTCGGTTGGACGGGTACAACGTGGGCATTGCGCGCGCGACATGGCTTTCTCCTCAGCCGCGCAGTTTGCCATAACCCATAGAAAATCGGCCCGCCTCACATACAGAGGTGGGCCGATAACCTAGCAGCCGCCTTACTCAGCGATTGAAGCGCTCCGCCAGGCTGTGCAGATAATCCGCCATACCCTCCAGCTCCTGGCCAAGCGTCGCCCCCTGATGGGCCTGCTCAGCACTGCGATCAGAGAGTTGGGCGATCTGCGTAATCTGACGGCTGATGTCTTCGGCCACATGACTCTGTTCTTCGGATGCCGAGGCCATTTGCTGGCTCATGCCGGTAATCTGGCTGACCGCCGCGCTGATGCCATCCAGCGCGCTGCGCACAGACTCCACACTCTCGACACTCTGCTTGGAAATTGCTTCACCTTTGCCCGCCGTTACCACTGCCCGATCGGCACCCGCGCGCAGTGAGGAGATAATCTGATGGATCTGCTCAGTCGACTCCCGCGTGCGGGACGCCAGCGAGCGCACCTCATCGGCCACCACGGCAAAACCTCGCCCCTGCTCACCGGCGCGCGCGGCTTCGATTGCAGCGTTAAGTGCCAGCAGGTTGGTCTGCTCGGCAATCGAGGTAATCACATCGGCGACACTACCGATTGACTGAGTGGAGTTGGCCAGATCATTAACCGCCTGACCAATGTCCACCACGGCCTTAGCCATGTGCTGCATGGACTCCAGGCTACCGCCGGCCAACTGTAAACCCTGCTTGGCCAGGCGATCCGCCTCCTCTGCCGCATGTGAAGTGCTCTGTACGTTATGCGTAACTTCCTGGATGGTTGCGGCCATCTGGTTGATCGCCGTTGCCGACTGATCGGTTTCACTGCGCTGTTGATCAAGCATTTGCGCACTAGAGCGCGACAGATCCGCCGAGCGCGACGCATGCTTTTTGACGTTGTTCCCCGCATCCTCAATACGCGTCAACGCCGTCTGCAAACGTGCCTCTTCGCTGATCATGGCCATATCAAGCAAGGCTTGCGCACCACGGTTGTCGGTATAGGTTAAGGCGACCAGTGCACTGGTAAACGCCTTGGGGTGCTCGGCAAGTGTCTGCCTAATCAGGCGGCGCTTAGCCGCAAGCTGGTAGGAGCCGAGGCCAAACATTACGACAACAATTCCCCCGCAGAGCCAAGGGCCGCTGAGTACAAACTGCCCGCCGAGAATCAGTAAACCCGCCAGAATCAACGGCCATGACTGGATAATATCCAGCGTCCAGTACGCCAATTTAGGCACCGGCGGTTTGCCTTCACGCAAACGTGCATAGAGCTTATCCGCCCGCTGCTTCTGCGCTTCATTAGGCAAGGAGCGCACCGATTCATAACCTGCAACCTGGCCACCTTCATAGATCGGCGTGACATAAGCGCTGACCCAGTAGTAATCACCATTTTTCGAGCGATTCTTGACGATCCCCATCCAGGGCTTGCCCTGTTTGATGGTCTCCCACATATGGCCAAACACGGCGGGAGGCATATCAGGGTGACGCACGAGATTATGCGGCTGACCGATCAGCTCTTCACGCGTGAAGCCGCTGACGTCAACAAAGGCATCATTGCAGTAGGTGATGTTGCTGTTCAGATCAGTGGTGGAAATTAGCCGCTCATGCGCGGGGAAGGTTTTTTCTCGCTGGGTTACTGGGAGGTTCTGGCGCATAGTGAGCTATCCCTGTCTGATTTTTCGCAGCTGTGGCTGTAGGTCTAGCACAACAGTGCTAACTCGCTAGAAAATGCTTGCTTGAATTATTTACCGCCCGCGCGGCGGCAGACCTTGCATTGCACAGGGCCAGTCCGAACAACAGTAGAGTTACAGGGCGGTAGGCAGGTGCGCCCAAGCACAGACTTAGGCTAGCTGCGTCACAGACGCAGCTAGTTCTGGCGACTTATGAACGACGACGGCCGCGGTCGACAGGAGATGCCGGCGTATTACTGCGTACGGGAATAGGTTGCAGGGATGGCCGTTCACGCAGGCCAAGGGCAGCCAATAGGTCAAGCAAGGCGTTCTGCAATTTAGCGTTCATGTAAAAGCCTCCAACCAAGAACATCGATAAGTGCTTGGACACTCCCTCTCAGCCTAGTTCAGGCTGATTGAAAATGCCGGCCGCTTGCTCACCCGCGATTAAAACAATACACGCAGCCCCGCATACAACGTACGCCCCGGGCCTGGCTCAAAATAACGCGCGCCACCATCGTTGATGCGTAGGTTGTCGAAATACTCACGCCCAAGCAGGTTATCGATACCCAGGTAAGGCTCCACGCGTTGCTCGCCGATGCTCAAGTGCTTACCGAGACGCAGGTTCAGCAAGGCGTACCCCGGAGCTGACTGCGTATTGGCATCGTTAGCATATACCCGCGCCTGGGCGGTGACGCCCAAACGGACATATGCACCTTGTCGCTCATAGGCTATTTCGCTGAAAAAGCTTTGCCGGGGAATACCAGGGAGGCGTTTGCCTGAAAAGTCGCCAGTGGCCGTTTGAAACTCCGCAAAACGGTAGCGGTTGAAGGCGTAAGCCATGGACCAGCGCCAAGCCTCGGCCAGCTGCCAATCGACGCTCAACTCAACGCCATCACGGCGCGACTGCCCGGCATTGCGGTAGAAGTTACGTCCGGGCTGAGTCGGCAAACTAAATGCGAGCAACTCATCCTCCAGATCAATCCGATAAAGTGCCAGGGCATAGCGCAACGCGGGCCACTCGCCTTTGATCCCCAGCTCTCGGCTGAGCGCCTGGGCAGGCTGCAACACTGCATTGAACCCAGCGCCTTGTGGGCTTGCCAGCTCATTGACTGTCGGCGTTTCGAATGAGCTGGCCAGGCGGGCATACAGCGACTGCTGCGGGGTAAGGCGATAACTCAGGCCGGCGCTGTAGCTCCAGTCCTCCAGGCTGCGCGAGCCTGAATCATCGCGCCTGTCGGCCAGGTAACCGTCATCCACCGCCAAGCGCACGTGGTCATAACGCACGCCGAGCGTGGCCTGCCACGAGTCACTCAGGTCGAGTTGATCCTCAATAAACAGCCCCTGACTAAGCGCCGACTCATCTTGTTGCTGGCGCAACGGCCCGCGCTCGCCGAGCAGATTGTCGTAACGCCGCCGATCATCTCGCTGCGCCTCAAGATCGAAGCCGGTAGTGATTTTATGCGGCAGTCCCGCGAGTGCGCGGTGATGACTGTACTGCCCACCCACCCCGGAGAAATAACGCTCGAAGGTGGTCTGCCCGCTCGTGGCAAAGCCCAGTCGATTACCGAACTCACGCTGGCCCAGGTAACTGCGCAGTTGATATTGGTCGGAGCCCGCCGCATAGCCATCCCACACTAAACCCAGACGTTGCTGACGAATAAACTCATCGGCATCAAAGCGCAGGTTGTTCGCCGCTGGTTGCCGACGGTCCGTTTCAACCTGCGCCGCAGTCAAAGCGCCGGGGTCTTCAGCGCGGTTGTCGATGGCATTGAAGTTCAGTCGTAAGCGCCCTGTCGGCGCATACCAGCGCAGCTTGCCAGTCAGGCTATTGGTGTGCGCGCGACTGTGCTCGCGGTAACCGTCCAACCGGGTACTGTTGACTGCCAGCAGCGCACCCAAGTTGCCTGCACTGCCGCCGATTTCAGCGCGTATACGCTGATAGCCGAGGCTTGCTGTGCTCACATCCAGCTGCATCGAAGGCAGGGCCGGCGGCTCGCGGGTTTCAATGGCCAGCACGCCGCCAGCGGCATTGCCATATTGCACTGAGGCCGGCCCACGCAAAACCTCCATGCGCTCAACCAAACCAAGGTCGAGGCCGTCGAGTTCGGTCTGCCCGTCCGGCATGGTCAAGGGCACGCCATCGACCAACACCCGGATTCCGCGCACGCCAAAATTACCGCGCGCACCGAACCCGCGAATAGCCGGGCGCAGGCCTTGCGCGAGGTTGTAACGATTGAGGCTGAACACCCCTGGCACACGGGCCAGCAACGAGTCCAAGGCTAAACGCTGCTCACCTGGTGCGTCAGCCACATCAACCACGCTGACGGCGGCCGGCATGCTCAACCAGCGTGTACTGGTGCGTGGCGCTGTAATCAGCAACGGCGCCAACTCGTCAGCCGCGGCTGCGGTGTCGGCGGCCGCCTGTACCACGGCAGTATCGACAAGCAGACACGCAGCGACCGCAATGCCGCTTAGGGAAGAGCGCACGCCGCTCAGTACTCTCTGTCGGCTTGGTCTTTACGCCGATACGGGAAGACATCGATCACCTTGCCCGCGCGAATTGCCTCCTGCAGGCTTTTCCAGTAATCAGCGTCATACAACTCCCCATGCAGCTCACTGAACAACTTGCGCTGCTGCATATTGGCAAACAGAAACGGCGGAAACTCCTCAGGGAACACATCCA
The DNA here is from genome assembly GCF_943846705.1 of uncultured Pseudomonas sp. Classification (NCBI taxonomy): domain Bacteria; kingdom Pseudomonadati; phylum Pseudomonadota; class Gammaproteobacteria; order Pseudomonadales; family Pseudomonadaceae; genus Pseudomonas; species uncultured Pseudomonas sp. The sequence continues at coordinate 3,752,622 of NZ_OX044366.1, forward strand.
TCGGTGCGATTGAATACCAAGGCTCGGAGGACATTTCATCTTCCGGGTAACGTGCTTGGGGTATACGCCGGAAGTTGGCTTCGGTCAGGAAACAGATTTCGTCATAGTCGTAGAACACCACGCGGCCATGACGGGTCACGCCAAAGTTCTTCAGCAGCATGTCGCCCGGGAAGATATTCGCTGCCGCCAACTGCTTGATGGCCAGGCCGTAGTCATCCAACGCTTCGCGCACCTGAGCCTCACTGCCACTCTCCACATACAAATTCAGCGGCGTCATGCGTCGCTCGGTCCAGCAGTGGCGCACCAGTACGGTGTCGCCATTAACCTCGACGGTCGACGGTGCGACCTCCAACAACTCGGCCAGGCACTGCGGATCAAACTTGCTCAACGGAAAGCGGAAGTCGGCAAACTCCTGGGTATCGGCCATGCGTCCGACCCGGTCGACCGTTTTCACCAGGCGGTACTTCTCGATCACCGTGTTGCGATCGACGTTTTTCGACGGCGAGAAACGGTCCTTGATGATCTTGAAGACGGTGTTGAAGCCCGGCAAGGTAAACACGCTCATGACCATGCCACGGACGCCGGGGGCCATGACAAACTTGTCATCCGTCGTCGCCAGGTGGTTGATCAGGGAACGGTAAAACTCCGACTTACCGTGTTTGTAGAAGCCGATCGAGGTGTACAGCTCGGCAATGTGCTTGCCCGGCAAAATACGCTTGAGAAAGCCGACGAATTCCGCCGGATAACCGACCCGTACCATGAAGTAGGAGCGGGTAAAGGAGAAGATAATCGACACTTCGGCCTCGTCGGTGATCAGCGCATCGGCCTGGATGCCCTGCCCTTCGCGGTGCAACAGCGGAATCACCAGCGGCCATTGCTCATCACAGGTGTAGATACGTCCCACCAGGTACGCACCCTTGTTGCGATACAGGCGTGAAGCAAACAGCTCAATGCGCAGATCAGGGTCCTTGCACACCCAGTCCGGCAGGCTTTGCCGCAATTGTTTGAACAGCCGGCTTAAGTCGCGCTCCAGGTTTTCGTAGCCAACCTCAAAACTGAAATCCTCGAAGATCTGCCGCAAAGCCTGCTCGACATCGCCCTTGGGTTCGTACAAGCGGGTTTGTGGGGTACGTGCATTAACCCGCAGTGCCGGGCGGGTGGTGTGGATAAACATGCAGCCGTCATTGATCTGGTCATGGCTGAACAACCCGCAGAAAATCGAGTTGAACCATGTCTCCGCCAACTCATCGTCATCGCGCAGGTTAATCAACACGATATAGGCCGACTTGACCAGTGGCCACTGCTCCACCTCCAGTAATACCTCAGCCGCATAAGCCTCGCGCAACTGCCGGCTAACAGCGCTCACACACTTTTCATACAGGGCAATACGATCCGCCGATGCCTCCTGGATTTCCTGCCACAGAGCCTGCTCAAATCGCACGCGCGCGCCGTTGGTGATCTGGCGGAACTGCTCACGGTAATCGTCAAAGCCTTCGAGGATAAGCGCAGCTATCGCGCCGGCCGGCCATTGCTGTGGCATAAACGAACCCCTACAGGTGAATGCGAACATTCCCTTGAGCTTATCCAGTGACTGCACCAAGTAAAAGCCGGCATTGCCTGGATACGCGCTTATCGCCAGCGAAATATTGCCAATCATCCGCTTTGAAAGTGCATTTCGAATTGCCTTGGCGCACCAGCCCGGCAACACTGTTCGGCCTTTTTAACTGCCTTGGAGCCCGCTGTGCGCCTTGTCGACCTGATGCGTCTGCTGTTGCTTGCTGCTATCTGGGGCGCGAGCTTTCTGTTTATGCGCATCGTTGCGCCTGTGCTCGGCAGCATGCCGACTGCTTTTTTCCGCGCCAGCCTGGGCATGCTTGGGCTGCTGGCGATTCTGCTGCTGATGCGGGTGCGCTGGGACTTCAACGGCAAGCTCAAGCACTGCCTGATTTTGGGAGTAATTAACGCAGGCCTGCCTTCTGCCATGTACTGCATGGCAGCGCTGGTATTGCCCGCTGGTTATTCGGCCATCTTCAATGCCACCACGCCGATGATGGGCGTGTTGATCGGCATGTTGTTCTTTGCTGAGGCCATGACTATGAGCAAGGCCGCTGGAGTAGCTGTCGGCCTATTTGGCGTCGCCGTGCTGACCCGCACTGGCCCAGTGGAGTTTGACCTGACCTTGCTGCTCGGCGCAGCCGCCTGCCTGATTGCGACGGCCTGCTATGGCTTTGCCGGCTTTCTTACGCGGCGCTGGATCGGCATGCAGGGTGGCCTGGATAACCGCCTAACTGCCTTTGCCAGCCTGTGTGGTGCAAGCCTATTTCTATTGCCGCTGTTCGGTGGCTCGCTGGTTATACAACCGCCTGCTAGCTGGGGTGGGCTCGACGTCTGGCTGTCTCTCGCCGGGCTGGGTTTTATCTGCACGGCGCTCGCCTACGTGTTGTATTTCCGCCTGCTAAGTGATGTTGGCCCGATCAAGGCCAGCACCACAACTTTTCTGATCCCGCCTTTCGGCGTGCTGTGGGGCGCACTGCTATTGGATGAGCCGTTGTCTTGGGCCTATCTGTACGGCGGCGTGTTGATTGCGATCGCCCTGTGGCTAGTGGTACGCCCCAGCACAAGTGCGCAACCTGATCGCAGCTGAAAACAAAACACCCTGCGCGAATCAAGTCCACGCAGGGTGTTGGGATGACTGCCTGAAGAACCCGCGAATACCGGGTTTTCAATCACCGATTGATTACAGGCTCAGTTGGCGATTGGACGCTTTGAGGAACTCGCCCTTGAGCTCTGCAAAGGTGTGCACAGCCGGAAACTGTGGGAATTCACGGATCACATTGTCCGGGGCATGGAACAAGATGCCGGCATGAGCCTCACTAAGCATGGTGGTGTCGTTGTACGAGTCACCCGCCGCAATGACCCGGTAGTACAGGCTCTTGAAGGCAAGTACCGACTGACGCTTGGGGTCCTTCTGACGCAGCTGGTAATCCACCACGCGATCGCTTTCATCGGTGATCAGCTTGTGGCACAACAACGTCGGGAAACCCAGCTGCCGCATCAACGGCTGGGAGAACTCATAGAAAGTGTCCGAAAGAATCACCACCTGAAAGCGCTCTCGCAGCCAATTCACAAACTCCACTGCGCCGTCTAAAGGCTTGAGTGTGGCAATCACTTCCTGGATGTCGGACAGCTTCAAGCCGTGCTCATCCAGAATGCGCAGACGCTGTTTCATCAGCACGTCATAGTCCGGAATATCCCGGGTAGTCGCCTTCAGCGATTCGATGCCAGTTTTTTCCGCGAAAGCGATCCAGATTTCCGGGACCAGCACGCCTTCCAGGTCGAGACACGCGATTTCCACAGGACACTCCTAGCTTGGATTTATTTGAGAGGCGGCACTCTAGCGGCTCCCCCAGCGCTCTGCAACGCAGAGCCTTATACCCAAATGACAGGTCTACTGAGGTACTTCGTTATTTAGTCGCATAACTTGCTTTTGCTACCATCACGGCACAAGACGCTCGACGTCACCCTAACTAGGAATTAAGCCCGATGAGCCTTCCCTTCGACGTAGCCGAACTGGCGACGAGCTACGCCAACAAGTCGCCACAAGAGATTCTCAAACTCGCCTTCGAACACTTCGGTGATGAACTGTGGTTGTCCTTCAGCGGCGCGGAAGACGTGGTGTTGGTCGACATGGCCTGGAAACTCAACAAAAACGTCAACGTATTCAGCCTCGACACCGGCCGCCTGCATCCGGAAACCTATCGTTTTATCGACCAGGTGCGTGAGCACTATGGCATCAGCATCGACGTACTTTCTCCCGAGGCCACGGCACTGGAGTCCCTCGTCAAGGAAAAGGGCCTGTTCAGCTTCTACAAGGACGGTCACGGTGAATGCTGTGGCATCCGTAAAACCGCCCCACTACGGCGCAAACTCGCCACGGTAAAAGCCTGGGCCACCGGCCAGCGACGCGATCAAAGCCCTGGCACACGCAGCCAGGTTGCAGCGGTCGAAATCGATGCGGCCTTTTCCACAGCAGACAACACCCTGTACAAGTTCAACCCGCTGGCACAGATGAGCAGTGAAGATATCTGGGCCTATATCCGCATGCTGGAGCTGCCTTATAACAGCCTGCATGAGCGCGGTTTTATCAGCATCGGCTGCGAACCCTGCACTCGCCCTGTGCTGCCGAATCAGCATGAACGCGAAGGTCGCTGGTGGTGGGAAGAGGCCACACAGAAAGAGTGCGGTTTGCATGCCGGCAACCTGATCGCCAAGAGCTGATGGCAAGAGCAAATATAAAAAAGGCCAGTCATGGACTGGCCTTTTCCGTTAACCGAATCTCTCAGCTCTTATCTGCCGGCCTCTGTCGGCGCACCATATAACGCTCGACATAGGAACACGACGGAATCACGGTGTAGCCCAAGCGTTCTGCATACTGCAGTGCGTGCTCGGTCAAAGCCGCAGCGATCCCTCGTCCACGCAACGAGTTGGGCACAAAGGTGCGATAGATATCCAGCGTCTGCTTGCCAAGATCCATATAAGCCAGATACGCCCGATCACCATCCACTGTGGTCTCGAATTGATGACCCGCCAGGTCATGGTGAATGGACAACGCCTCGCTCATCGCAACTCCTCTGTTCACTCGCTCAACCCGCCCGTTGCTTCTATAGCAACGGGGACAACTTTCTTACCTATTAAGTTGTAGGCGACTACCGCGAGCTTATCAGGCCACAAGCTGCGAGGTCACGTGAATCAATGGCTTAGATCACACAAAGCGGCAGTTGGCTATGTGTAAAAGCGAAGCACTGCATCTACCGGCGATGTAATTTTCCACGCAGTTCGCAGTAGCTCATCCGCCTGAAAACCCCGAAATTACGTTGCGGACTTTTTAACGACTGCAGCACTAAACCTCCATAAATACTGCGCAAATAACGCCCAGCCACTCTAAAACTGCTTATTTTTTAAGCAACTGACACCCCGTAGATGCTCCGCTCTGCAGTAATCAGAAAAAAAGCGCTGCGCCTTGCCTTGCCTCCGTTTACTTACTACACGTTATAGGTACTATGTACGCCGGCTAATTTCCTACTATCTGGAAATTGCTTTTATGGAAAACCTCCACCTCAAGGGGAACACGATGAACAACGTTCTGAAATTCTCTGCTCTGGCATTGGCCGCAGTTCTGGCCACCGGTTGCAGCAGCATGTCCAAAGAAACTGAAGCTCGTCTGACTGCAACTGAAGATGCAGCTGCTCGCGCTCAAGCCCGTGCCGACGAAGCCTACCGCAAGGCTGATGACGCTATGGCCGCTGCTCAGAAGGCTCAGCAAACTGCTGACGAAGCCAACGAGCGCGCTCTGCGTATGCTGGAAAAAGCCAGCCGCAAGTAATAGCTCACAAGGCTATGAAAAGCCGACCCAGTCTCTGGGTCGGCTTTTTTATTGGCTATGTTCCGATAACTGTTGAGAAGCTGAGGACGTAGCCCATCAAGATAGGCATGTTCATGCAGCGCCAATAGGTCACTGAGAACGACAGGAAGACCACAACAGCCGTTTTGGAGTTTGGATGCAGAGCAATGGCCACCCACAAAAAACCCTACTGCCTCAACGGGCCGTAGGGTTGGATAAAGCAGATATAGGGTAAGCGATTACGCTTTAGCCTCTTCAGAACTGGCCTTCACAGCACTGATCACTTTAATCAGCTCTTCCTTATCTATGGGCTTGGTGATGAAGCCATCCATACCTGTTTCAAGATAGTGGGAGCGATCACCCGCCATGGAGTGGGCGGTCACCGCAACAATAGCGGGACACTGCTTACCCAGCGCAGCACGAATCAGTTGGGTGGCCTCGACCCCATTCATATCTGGCATGGAAATATCCATGAGAATCAGGTCAAAACGTTGTTCCTGTGCGACCTGCAAAGCTTGAGCACCACTGTCGGCATATTTCAATACGTAGCCTCGACCTTCGAGCAAACACTCCACAACTAACTGATTTGTCGGGGAGTCATCGACCACCAAAATACGCAGACCGCCCTGCTTTGCCCAATTTGGCTCAGCGCTCTTGCACTCTTCAACTGCCGGCTTTAAGTGAATACATGCCAAGGAGAGGGTAAAACTGAAGCGTGCGCCGCCAAGCGAGGATTCACTCACCAGAATCTCACTGCCCATCAGCTGAGCCAGGCGCTGAGAAATAGCCAATCCCAAGCCCGCCCCCCCATGCTCACGCGTTAGCGAGGCGTCCCCTTGGGCAAAAGCCTCAAACAATCGCGGACGCATTTCTTCAGATACACCAGGACCAGAGTCGTCGACGCTGAATGTAAAGGCCGACTGTCCATTCACATCTGGTTGCGCGTTGATTGATAAGCGAACAGTGCCTTTTTCTGTGAATTTGACTGCATTGGACAACAGGTTAAACAACACCTGACGCAACCGCACGCTGTCGCCAATGCAGTGAGCCGGTAGCCCATCGCTGGTGTTATAGACAAAACTCAAGCCCTTTTGCTCGCAGGAAAATTCCGCATAATTAAGCACTGGTTTAATGAGGTCAACAAATTGAAAGGGCGCACTCTCCAGTTCTAAGTTGCCAGACTCTACTCGTGTCAAATCGAGGATTTCGTTTACCAGAGATAGCAGATGCTTACCTGAGCGCGCAGCCACACCGACACGTGAGCGCTCCTCGACCGACAATCGGCTGGAAGGCTCCAAAGCGGTCAGAATTCCGATGACCACATTCAGTGGCGTGCGTAACTCATGGCTAACCGTTGCGAGGAACGTACTCTTGGCATCATTGGAAATATCCGCGCGTTGGCGGGCTTCAATCAGTTCAAGCTCTTTACGCTTGAGGTCAGTGATGTCAACCCGAATACCAGCGAGGCCGCCATCACGCATGCGTCGCTGCACAACCCGCAACACTCGGCCATCACTTAAATACTCCTCATAATGCGACTCACCACTGCGGTGTAACTGCAGCTTGCTTTCCAGCACATCAATATTTGCAGAGCGATCGCTCTGCGTAGCAAATTGACCGCGCTCAATACCGTACTCAATCAGGCGTCGCGCCGAAGTGCCGGGTTTAATAACAGCATCACTGCGCTCATAAAAACGACGAAAATTGGCATTACACAAAACCAGTCGATCCTGCGCATCGAAAATGGCAAACGCATCAGGAATGGCTTCGATCGCATCAACCAAGCGGTACTCGCTGTGACGCAAGTTGTCAGTGGCTTCCTGCACCATACGACGCAAACGAACGGGCAAGCGCAGCAAGCTATAAAATGCCACAGCTAAGATCAGCACTAGGGCGGCATAGGCTAAACGCGGGCCCAACTTGTAGCCGTTTTTTTGAGTCCAGCCCACATCTGGCACACCCGCCAGTTGCCATACACCACCCGGCAACACCACATCCAGGGTGATGGGCGTGTTGGCAAATACCTCAGGCTGGCCATAAATCAGCTCCCCCTGAGCCCCCAGTCCATCTTTGCCGCGCATGGCAATCTCAACAGCGGCTGACTCCCCGACTGCCTGATGAGCGCGTTCAACAATTGCTCCCCAATCAATCAGGACATTGGCAAACCCCCAAAAGCGCTCTTGCGATTGGTTGGGCTCTGTCACGAAAATCGGATAACGCCCAATGACAGCGGTTCCACCCTGAATAAGCTTGACCGGCCCGGCTACCCATAACTCTCGCCCATCAATCGCCCGCTGAGCTGCTTTACGACGCTCAGGATCACCCAGCAGGTTATGGCCTATAGCCCCTTTGTTTGCATCATAGGGCCAGACATAGGTGACGATACCGTCGGGGGCCAGTTGCAGGCTCTTGATGTGCTCATCTTTGTTGGCCAACTCGGCAGCAACACGAAAGAACAACTGCTCATCGATGGTTTGACTCACCATAGGCAGTGCGATCAAGCCTTTTACCAAATACAAATCGCCATTGAGGTAGGACTCAAGCTGCGCCCTGACTACGGACAACTTTTGCAGGACGGACTGTTCCTCTAACGAACGCTGGGCACGATAGTCCTCTTGGTAGTAAGCGTACGAAGCAAGCAGGCCGCCAGCAGCCAGCAGAGTGGCCAAGCAGGCCGCGACGAAACCGCGCTGCCACCAATGCACGGATTGATCAGTGCCTGGGGTTTTCACTGTATTAAGTGCGGTCATACGTGGCCCTCCTTACGAATACAGAAGTACCCCGCAAAATACAGGCCAGTTTTAGCGAAACCTAAAAAGCTCGGTATAAAGTACCGCGCAGCCTTCTAGGACGGCTGCATGCACTGTCAGCAAGGGACCGCCGTTGCGAAAGCAAGACGTTTTTGCGGAAAAACAGATCAAGCTCACGCAAGTTGCATTGCATTTTGCAAAGCAAATTGCGTCATTGTCAGCTCTGCAGTTCTTCCTCAGGCGACTTCTCCCACGCCTGACGCTTGCGATATAAAGTTGAGGCGCTGACCTCTAGCAGCGCTGCAGCCTTTGGCAAGTTGCCATCACACAGCGCAATTGCCCTTTCAATGATCAATTTTTCCTCAATCCACAGCGGGCGAATTTCGTTATCCGCCTGAACAGAGCTCGCCGGCGCTGAGGAAATGCCTGAACGCACAAGCGCTGATGGCGCAGGAGGGGGTGATAAATGCGGCGTTGCGCTTTGCTGGAGTCCTCCGCGCAGCGACTCAGGCAACATATCGACTGTAATCTGCTCGCCCTCACCCAGCACCACCATGTTCATGATGGCGTTTTGCAGTTCGCGAACGTTACCCGGCCACGGGTACGCTTGGATGATGGACTCCACCTCCGCCGAAAAGCCCTGAAATGCCTTGTTTTCATTGGCACTTATGTCTTGTAACAGGTGATTGGCGATGAGCAGACTGTCGCTGCCACGCTCGCGCAAGGGTGGCAGTCGCAGGGGGATGACATGCAAACGGTAGTAAAGGTCCTCGCGAAACCGACCCGCCCTCACCTCTTCCAATGGGTCTCTGTTGGTGGCACAGACAAAACGGATATCGACCTTCTGGCTCACACTTGAGCCGACCTTCTGAAAAGTACCCGACTGAATAAAGCGCAACAGCTTGCTTTGCAGTTCTAGGTCCATTTCGCAAAGCTCATCAAGAAACAATGTGCCGCCGTCGGCCAAAGTCGCAGCGCCATCGCGCTCGGCATGGGCCCCGGTAAAAGCCCCCTTCATATGGCCGAATATCTCACTCTCCATCAAGTCTCGTGGAATAGCCGCACAGTTGATGGTCAGAAAAGGTTTGTCAGCGCGGTCGCTTAGGCGATGAACAGCCTCAGCACAGAGTTCTTTACCGGTTCCACTTTCACCCGTAATGAAAATGCTGGCGCGGCTGGAAGCTGCGCTCTCGATAATCCTGTAAACCCCTTGCATCACTGGAGATGCACCGATCAGGTTTTCAAAGTGATCGCGTTCATAACGCTGCTGGTAGCTGTCCAGCATGTCTTCCAGACGATGCTGCTTAAGCACATTGTTGACCGTCACCAGCAGCCGCCCTGCCTCCATAGGCTTACTCAGGAAGTCCTCTGCACCCAGGCGCATGGCTTCCATGGCAACCTTGGCCGAGTCACTCGCAGTAACGACCACTACCGGTACATCGATGGTTTTTTTCTTCAGGTAACGCAACACATCAAAGCCGTGCATATCAGGCAGAGTCAGGTCCAGTAACAGGAGATCAAACTGTTCCTCGCCCAAGGCCACCAATCCATCCTGACCGTTTTCGGCATGAACCACGCGGTGCCCCTGCCCCTGCAGGTACTCGCTATACAACGTGGCCAAAGGCAGGCTGTCTTCAATTAATAGGATCGAGCCTTCGATTTGATTCTTGTGCATAAATCCCCCTATGCCGGTACGGCAATATTGAAGCGCTGGCGGTAGCATTGCAGTGTGTCGCGCAATGTGTCGCCGACCTCTGGCAACAATTGCTGCACACGCTCCGGCTCCATACGTTTGCAAGCCGACTCTATTTCACGGGCTAGCACGGCCAGTTGGGCTGCGCCAAAGGTGGCCGCATTACTTTTCAAGGTATGCGCTTCAATCTCCACACCATGACAGTCGAGACTGGCAAAGTGCGCCGCAATAGCGTCCACGCGCTTCTGCGCCTCAATCACAAACAAACTGATCATGCGATCGAGCATGGCGTCCGATGTTTCCTGAGCAAGGCGCGCCAACACCGCCTCGTCCATCAATTTCAATGCCGTCATGCTGTGTTCTCCTGTTTCCACACTGTCGCGATTGAGCAAGCCATCATCAATGGCCTGCACTAATGCCTCACGCGTAAATGGTTTGCCGAGAAAACCGCGCATGCCTGCTGCCAGGCAACGCTGAGTATCTGCATGCCCCGCATTTGCAGTGAGCGCTACAATCGGAATATCCGCATAGGCCGTTGCGCTTTCGCGAATGCGCCGCGTAGCTTCCAGCCCATCCATGCGCGGCATGCGCATGTCCATCAGAATCAGATCAAACGCTTGCTCAGCCAACAGCATCAATACTTCGTGACCGTTGTTAGCGACTTCTACTTGAAAACCCGCTTGTTCCAACATGTTCATGGCGACGAGTTGATTAGCCTCGCTGTCCTCAGCCAACAGAATGCGTTCGGTACGCATCACTTGGCCTTGATGCTTCTTTGAAGGAGCAGCTTGAACTTGGCCTGATGTGCCCTGCTGTAGGACCTGGACCAGACGTGAATAGCGAACTGGCTGCTCAATAACCGCAAAATAATCTGCTTGACCCTCGACGTAATATTCAGCCAGCCACTTACGCCTGGCCATCAATACAATCCGCCCTCCGGATTCATGAATGTGGTTCAAATGTTGTTCAATCGCGGGATCTTTCGCTAACTGCACATCGACAAATACCCAGTCCACTTCTGCAGACGGCTCCTCGGCATAGGCAAACTTATGACGCTCGGCCTGCAAGCCAAGCAACGCAAACTGCTTAACCATGGCAGCGCCCATAACCCTATTGTCGGTCACGACCCATACCCGACCAGTCAGAGAGGTAGACGCTGCAGCGGCCTCAACAACACCCAAGGGAATAGCAAAGCTGAACGTCGATCCCTGCCCCAAGGTACTGTCCAATTGAATAGCACCGCCCATGGCTTCAACCAGTCGGTAACAAATGGATAACCCCAGGCCTGCTCCGCCATGTAGGGTGGCATCGGTACTGTCGACCTGGGTAAACGCTTCGAAAATCTCGGCTTGTTTGGTTCTTGGAATACCAATACCGCTGTCACTAACCGTGCATTCGAGGCTGAATTGATCCGCGGTTCCGGGCTGCATAACTACCTGCAGAACCACCCCACCCTCTTGGGTAAACTTAATGGCGTTATCAATCAGATTGAGCAACACCTGGCGCAATCTAAATTCATCGCCACGGCACAGCGTGGGCAGGCTCGGGTCGTAGAGCATACCCAAGTCAATCTGCCGATCACTCAGGCGAAACGCTTCTACAGCAAGCACCGATTCACAGAGTTCGAGCAGATCGAAAGGCTCATTACTCAACTCCACCGCACCTGACTCAATGCGTGCAAAATCCAGAATGTTGTTTATCAGGCCCAACAGCACACCGGCGGACTGTTCTGCGGACTCGGTATATAGCCGCTGCCGATAACTCAACTCGGTGCCGCCCAACAATTCCACACAACCCAACATGACGTTCAACGGTGAACGTATCTCGTGGGTAACATGCGCCAGAAAATCTGACTTGGCCTGGCTGGCCTTTTCCGCCGCATCTTTAGCGGCCAGCAAGCTCTGCTCAGTCTGTTTACGCTCGGTCAGGTCACGCAACACCAGCGTGACTAAACGCTGCTCACCCAACTGCACAGGAACATGAGTAAAACTCAACGGGATGCTCACGCCATCCTTGCGCCGCGCGACAAGTGTCTGCTGATTAAGCTCAATAGATTGCGGCTCACTTGGCTTACTGGCCAACTGCGTAAGTAAATCATCGCCACCCTCGACCAAGGTGATCGCCTCTAGCAGAGGCTGCCCGCGTAACTGCTCGATCTTTTGTTGAAACATCTTTGCCGCACCGGGGTTGGCATCCACCACCCGGTTCTGCCCGTCCAAGACAAAAATGGCATCCGGACTGGCCGTCGACAACGCTTCTTTCAGTCGTTCTCGACGCTCTAGCTCGGCCTGGATGGCCAGTTCAGAGGTCAAATCGCGGAACGCCAAAGCGAACTGACGGTGTTGGTTCTCCCATAATCTTGCGACACTCAGCTCAACCCATATAACACTGGTGCCTACACAAAATTTAATGCGTCCCAGATGCAGGCGGGTTTCGTCATCAGCTTCGTGATCGAGCTGTATCAAGCTACTGCGCAGGCGCTGTTCCTGAATCGGATCATCAAGTAAGCAAGTAAGGCCTTGCTGCGTTAGCGCGTGCTGAGTCAGGCCCAACGTACATTCGGCTGAACTATTCATCTCAATAATCTGTAGCTCGCCATCGACGATTAATACGCCATCGGTGATGGTATCGAGCAGTGCAGCCAAACGCTGCTCACGCACGGCTAAGCGGCGGGCATTTTCAGTTGCCTCACTCACGGCTACGTCGCGCTCTGCCTCACGCTGCGACAGCGCGCGTGCCATTCGATTAAAGGTGTGGGCAAGACCTCTGAACTCGCTGCTGGCGGTCATACCCAACTGCAAATCCGTGTTCCCCTCCACGATCTCATTCAATGCATTACGCAGGTTACGCAGATCGCGCGTCAGTACCACGCCAATCAACCAGGACGTCAGGACCACCAGAATCAATGCCATTAATGCGACGACTATCAGTCGGTCTCGAGCGACCTCAAGGACCTTTTCAAAGGCTGCCGTAGAAGTCCCCAGCTCCAAAAAACCAATAGGAAACTCGTCGACATAAATGACCTTCTGCACATCAAACACACCGTCATCTACGCTGCCTACCGACAGATCCGCTGAGTACTCGATCGAGGATGGCGGGCTACTGCCGAGGTCGATAAGAACACGTTGATTGTCACGAATGCGTAAATACTGGCTATCGGGATTGGTCATGAAAAGTGCCCCAACGGCATCCAATGCCGCGAGATCCGACGCCACTACCGCGTCGCGAATCAGCACCGAAAGCTTGTCAGCCTCTGCATCAAAACGCTGGGTGAATGACTGCTCATTGGTAGCCCGTAAGAAATACACACTGGTACCCACCAGACCAGCCAGTGCCAATATCTCGAGCAACGCAATCCCCAGGATCACTTTGAGGCGAAAGGACATCATGGGGTGCTATCCGCAGGGTCACTGATGGTGCCTTCCACGCCCTGCCAATCAATCTCTCGGATAGCGTCATAATCGCTGTCGGTCACCGCGTTGAAAGTCTGGATATTTAATTTCGCCAACAGGCTGCGTCCTTCAGCAGTCTCGCTCAGGCTCACCATTGCCTGCTGCAGCTGCTCTTGCACCGACGCAGGTACACGCGGATGAGCGGCAATCGGATGGGGGGTATAGCCGGGTGACTGCCAGAGCACCCTTAACGACTCCCGCGCTTCGGCTGTGGTGCTATTCAGCGTGCGCATCACGCCTCCGCCTGCTGCAGCAAAACCGCGCTGTACATTGAGGTACACCGAGTCGTGCGAGCGCACAAATTGCACATCGACTGATACCCCCAGGGCCGCCAGCTCCTTGCGCGTAATCAATGAAGCGGCAAATGCTGCCGGAGAAGGAAAGACCACACGCTGCCCGGCAAGGTCTTCAAGTCGCTGGTAGGGGCTATCACGCCGCACCACTATCAGCCCTTTCAGTCGATTAGGCGCCTGTGCGGCCAACGCCCTGTAACCGGGTGCCTCGCTGAAAACGGCGTAGTGATAGGGGTTCATATAAGCCACATCATAATCACCACGGCGCAAGGCCTGCTGAAAGGCCGGAATATCCACTGCGGTTTTAAACACCAGCTCGAGGCCACTGGTCTTGCGTACCTGCTCAATTAGCGGCTGCCATAAGGAAAACAGCTTTGCCGCTGGTTGCTGTGGCACTACCCCCAGACTCATGACCTCGGCAGTCACCGACTGCAGCCCCAGCAGGCCAAACAGAAGAACCACACGCAGTAGGCGTACGCTGCAGGTTTGAATGCTTTGCTGATTCATAGGCTGGGCTCGCTTGGCGAATGTACATAGGTGCAAAGCAAATTCAGTACCACTGCTCGGCATGGCCCTAAAATCGCAAACGTGGCTCAATTTCCAGCCAAAAAATTGCAATTTGCTTCTTATTTTGCAATTCACCCTAGGAGCTCACTGTCGAATTTGCAAAATTAAGCTTCGCCTTTGCGCGTCTGGAATTAGCGCTAAAGCATTAGATCGTGGCGGATTTTTCTGGTTTGCGTAACGTTGGCATGCTTCTCGCTGAGACCTAGCAAACGAGCAGACAGCAGGATTTTGATCATGGCCACCTTGAACACCGAGCTGCAGCAGCTAGATCTCAAGCCAAGGAGCGAGCCACCGCTGACAGTGTTAATTGTCGACGATGACGCGCTGATTCGCATGCACCTGCGATTGGCGCTCTCCAGTGAAGGATTGGTTATCGACGAAGCCAGTGACGCCACCCGAGCCCTGCGCCTGGCGGCTAACAATCATTTTGATATCGTCCTGATGGATGTACGCATGCCCGGTCTGGACGGTTTTTCTGCATGTGAAGAGCTTAAGAAACTGCCTGGACACGATTCGACACCGGTGGTGATGCTTACGGGCATGGATGATCAGGAGTCCGTCCGGCGCGCCAGTGAAGTGGGTGCCGTTGACTACATGAACAAGCCCTTGAACACCAGCGTACTGGCCAAACGCATCCGTCATATTGTCCAGGCTCAACGCAATTCGCTGGAATTAGATAAACAGCGCGCGAGCCAAGATGCGCTATTGCAGGTTATTCCGGATGGCATACTGCATTTCGACGCTGAGGGCATTTTGCTGGCGTCGAAGTTTCCGGATAACGCCCCCGGCTTGCTCTCACGCAGCTCTGCGATTGGCAGCGACATCAGTGAGGTATTTACCGGCGTCCACTCATTTGAGCCACTTAAGGCTCTGCGTAAAGCCCTCCAGGGCGACAGCACAGCCAGCCAGATTATCTATCCAGGCCAGCAACAGCATATTTATGAAGTGCGCTTTATTGCCAGCAGCCCTAATGATGTGATGTGTGTTCTGCGCGATATCAGCCAGCAGGTCATGCAGCAGCGTCATATCGACAAGTTGTCACTGGCCGATGGCCAAACAGGTCTGCCGAACCACACCTGCTTGTTACAGGTGGGCCAACGCAAGCTGGATACCCATCCGGCGATACCGCTGCACTTACTGCAGCTTAACTTTGCCCAATATCCCGCCATCAAGAACAGCGTCGGCAGCAAGATAGCCGACAAACTGATTGAGGTCGTCACCCATACATTGATCAAAACAGCTGGGGTCAGTCAGCCACGAGACCTCAATCAAACCGCACACCTGCCGTTTCTTGCCCGCAGTGCTGATGCCGAGTTTCATTTGCTGTTGGCTGACAGTGATGAGCATGACGCCATATCGCGTCTGCTAGAAGATTTGCAGAAGGCATTCGCAGCACCCATTCGGGTCGCGCAATATGAATTCCGCATGCCGCTTTTCGCCGGTATCGCCAGTGCCGATGAGGCGCATGGCAATATCGACGAGCTGCTAAAGATGTGCGGTCTTGCTACGCAGAAAGCCAGCCAATTCGATGCGCCCAACACCGTCTTCTATAGCCCTGAGTTACAGCAAAAAAGTCAGCGGAACTTGAGCCTGGAAAGCTGCTTACGTAAAGCCATCAGCCAGGGCGAACTGGAACTGCTGTATCAGCCCAAGGTGTGCTCGCTCAGTGGAAAAATTAAAGGCGTGGAAGCCCTCAGTCGCTGGAAACACCCTCAGCTAGGCAACATTTCACCCATGGAATTTATTGCCCTGGCCGAAGAAACCGGACTGATCCTGCCGTTGGGCGAAATGGTGCTCGAGCAGGCCTGCAAACAAAGCCGTATCTGGCAACTGGCCGGGTATACCGATGTCCCTATCGCGGTGAATGTCTCCGGGCATCAATTCAACCAGCGCATGGTTGACCAGCAGTTACTGGCGTTGCTTGAACGTATGGACGTATCACCGCAGGCGATTGAACTGGAGATCACCGAAAGTGTTCTGGTCGAGCAGGCTCACGTGCGAAAGCTGCTGGAGCGGATAAGAGAGCGAGGTATTCGTATTGCAATCGATGACTTCGGCACCGGGCATTCTTCGCTGAGCATGCTCCAGGATTTCCCCGTCGACATCCTCAAGATAGACCGTGCCTTTATCAGTGAAATTACCGACTCCCGTCGCACTTACGCCATTGTCGACACCATCATTGCCTTGGGACATGCCTTGGAGCTGACCCTTGTGGCAGAAGGTATCGAGACCGATACGCAGCTCTACTACCTGCGCGAACGCAATTGCCAGCTGATCCAAGGCTACCTAACCGGTCGCCCCATGCCGGCTAAAGCTATCGAACAACACTATCTCTCGGCAGCCAATACGCCTGAAACCACTCAGCTGGATAGCTCTTTGCGTCAGGCGTCACGTGCACTTGGCAAACCGTCTGCTCGAGTAGGCTGAGCGAAGCCGTATACGTATTATTTGTGCCCACCCTCAAGGCTCACGGTTCGTAATTAACGAATTCTGGACACAGGTTTATCCGGCCAGTGATTGGCTCCACTGGCACTCTCTCTCCGTTGCAACTAGATGGCCGCTGACGGTGGTGCTGGCCCGTCAAATTTCGCAGCACGACACGCTCAGCCTGCCCATGATGGGTAGAGCCATTCTCCGGCATTCTTTCTGATTTAAAACTTCTGAAAAAACGCTCCAGCGGTGCGTTATTTCAATAGTTTTCACGCCGGCTCATATTCTGTTTGATCCGCTAGCACCAACGTATTTGGCGGAGCTCGATGCTGGTAAATGACCGCCCTAGTCAGAGTGAAATGTCAGCTACTTGAATCGCCCCGAGTTCCTGCCCAAATGTACATCACGCACCGCATCACACCTGCCCGGGATCGTTCACCGTGAGTTGCCGATCCAGCTCGTTAGTCGCGATGGAGCGCTCAACATCAGTCCTATTGGTAACGCTGCATGCACCATTGTGTGCTGAACACTCTGCCCTTTTTTAACAGGCCGTCGACCAAGAAATGAGCCCCTTGATCCGCAGCGTCAGGCACTACAGGTAACGTTCTAGTGCCCGCTGCGCCGCGACTTTATAGGCCTACTTCAGAAGCCTGTTGACTGTTGCATTCCGCCGATGATCTGCACGGTGGCTCCGCATGCATGAACGCCAAGTACCAGGTACCGCTCTGCAGGTGAATACCGCTCGCCCAACACCCCGATCAAGTCTATTGATCGGAGTGTTGGGCGATATGAGAGTGATCGTGCTGTATTGCTGGACGAAGCTTAGCGCCCTGTCCGACTGCCCTGAATTGTGGGCCTCAACACGCCATCGAGAATGTTTAGGGTGCAAAAGCCCCCTCGCCACGTGGAGCCGTGCTGCGCCAGCTTCCCTGCCCGGCATCGGCCGGCAGGTTGACCCTAAATGGCGCGCTAAACGCCTCTAAGGCATTCTGCTCAGGATCATCTGGGGACGGAACTGCCTCGGCACTTTTCAACTGCACGAATGCCTCACAGAGTATCTCGCCCTGTAACGGGGAAAGAATCGGATCTAGTAATCTGCGAACCTGCTTTCTGATGTTCGACTGATCCAGTGCCTGATTGATCGCGACAAACACGGCGGCATCGACCAACTCAGTTTGCTGCAGGGATGTAGCCTGCGGGCAACACAGGGTGCCTACCTCAATGGGGTCCAGTTGCTCTCCGAACGGCAGCAGGGTCAGATTGACTGCCGCCAGGGTGCTTTCAAGAGTGAGATTGATCAACGGCAGATAATTCGCCAGCACATCACCTTCATCCTCATAGGACTCCGGGCAGCTACACGGCTCTAGGGTGTTGACCAGGCACTCATTAAAGCTGGGCTCGGTTCCGGCCTGATCAAGGCTGACGACCTCACAGGGCTTGCCACTCACCACGCTTTGCGAGGCCCAGCGCGAACCTATCTGCTCAGCATCAATCGGACAGGCTTGCGGTGTTTCACGAAACAGCGCCCCCGGCAGCCCGTTAGCTCCTCGGCCAACCGCATAGTTAGGCTGCCCTTGCAGGGCATTGAAGTAGCTCACGCTTCCTGAACCCGAGATACCATCTACGCCAGTATTATCGGTGGCTTCGTCACTGGTGGCTTTGATGCAGGGATCACCCTCACAACTATTGCCAGCGTAATAGAGCGGTTCGCGACTGGTAAAACGATCATCGCGAACACCAATGAGCGTTCGGTAATTAGTGCTCTGGGTACGGTCGATATAGAACAAGCGCGGCGCATCGTGTTCATCAAAACCAACCGCTTCACCGAGCAAACGTCCTTCGGCATCCACCACCACGGTCACTTGCGACTGCTGACTGACATAGCGTTTGATCAGGGCGTCGCGAATCGCCACGATGCCCACCAATGTGCCGATAAATAAAATAGTCACCAGCAGAATCAGTTCAAGGGTAATGACAAAGCCGCCTTGGGCTTTTTTCTGCTGGCTAGGCACCCAATCGCCCATGGCGTTATCGTGGTTCCAAGTACTCATAGTTGATCTCCAAGGCCGCGCTAACTATCTAAAAAAGCCTAAAGCAGCTGCTTAATAATCGTGATGGCGTCATAGAGTTGCGCGCCTGCTGGATAAATCACCAACAAGAAAAACATGGGCAGACACACCAAGCCCAGCGGCAGCAGCATTTCCATGCTTTTTCGGTTAAGCAACTCAATTGCCAATGTGCGTTGTTTCTCCAGCAGGATCTGCGATTGTTTTTCCAGGGTCTGACGAATAGGCGCTCCAACCTGAGTGCCTACCTCCAAAACCGCCGCCAGACGTCGCAGTTCCTGTACTCCGGTGCGCCGCCCCATGCTCTGCAGCGCTTTGCGCAGGGACTGTCCTGCATCGAGCTCAACACATACCAGTAATGCCTCGCGCGCGAGTGGGTGCTCAGCCTTAAAGCCGAAACGCGCAGCATGATCAAAGGCTTGCGACAAAGATGAACCGGATGTGAGGTAGGCACATAGCAGGTCGACGAAGAAGCTCAGGCTTTGCTGAATACGAATGCGCCGCTGGACACGTCGTTTCAACAACCAGATATCTAGGGCAAAGAAGCCAAGCAGGCTCAGCACAAGCAAAACCAGCGGATGCCCCCAAGGACCAGGGAACTCCAGTAGCACCAGCGGGAATAACAACGCTATAGCCAGTTTGCACGGCCAATAGAGCAAGCGGATATGACTCGGCATAATCCCGGCCTGACGAATCAACTGTTGTGGGAACACCAGACGCGATAACACGCTCGGCGGTGCCTCACGCTCAAGCAACTGAAACCCCTCATCCAATGTCAGCTCAGGGCGCAGCAGTACAGCCACCATGGCCAGACACAGCAGCAATACGATCAGCAAGGTGGCATCGAGCAAAAAACCGTTCATCACTCATCACTCCGCAGAATTCGACGCATCCATAAAAAGCCACATATCTGACAGAGCAATGCGCTCAACATCAGAGTTGGCCCCAGTGGCTCTTGGGTAAGCGGGATCAGCCAATCCGGCTCTTTCCAAAGAAAGAATGGAATCAGGATGTAAGGGAAAAAACCGGCAAACAGCAGTGCATAGCGCGCGCCAGACAGCTGACCTTGCATGCGCTGACGATAGAAGCTGCGCTCACGCAGAATATTGCCCAGCGCCTGCAGCAACCCCTCGAAGTCGCCTCCCGCATGCCACCGCGAAGCCAGGGTGTCGGCAAACAGGCGCACCCCCTCACTCGAGTAGAGGCGCAATAACGGCTTGCAGGCCTCATCCACCGAAGCGCCCAGTTCAAGACGCCGGATAATCTCGTAGAGGGCTTTGCGCACAAAGCCTTGCGCCCCGTCGGCAGCAACCTGGAGAGCCCGCAACGGCGGTGTACCACCCGCAGCAGCGGCATACATCAGGTCCACTACGTCAACCAAGGCGGTCTCGAACTGCCGTGAACGCCATGCGGCCAAGTCATTGATCAGCAACAACGTTACCGGCAGCAATATCAGGGCGGCCACAAGGGCTAACGTGAAACGGGTTGGGAATACGCTGAGAAACAGACTGAATACCGCGGCGCTAACCAGCAGCACTCCGCCAATAAAGAGCGCCGGACGCAACTGAATATTCAGTACACGCAACAGCCGGGCAAGGCCCAAGGGCCTATCCTGAGGCTGCATGATCGAATCAAGCGAAACAGCCTGCTGCTCACCCGCGCTTAAGCGACGAAACACCAGTACAGCTGACGCCAGCATGGCAACTACCGCTAGCAGACCAAGCATTAGCTCCGCCATGGCCTATTCCTCCGCTCCAGCCAGCTGCCAACGCTCAAGGCAAATCGGTAGCGTGTAGCCGCGATGCAGCAAGCTGTTCAAAAAGCTTGGGACGTGTTCGCCAAACACATGACGACCGCTACGATTCAGCGCCTGACTGGATGACGTCTGCGCGTGAGCGTCAATTGGATCGGGGCAAAAACTGAACAGCTCCTGCACCTGCAAGCGGCCATTGCTGCTGACCAGTTCGCCGATACTGGTGACACAGCGACTGCCGTCACGAAAGCGCGCCACCTGAACGACAACCTGGATGGCCGAGCCGATCATGTCGCGAATGGCTTCACGAGGTAGACCGACATCCGCCAACAGCGCCAGTGACTCTAGGCGTTTTAGGGCGTCATTCGGGCTATTGGCATGAACAGTGGAAAGGCTGCCGTCGTGCCCCACGTTCATCGCTTGGAGCATTTCAAATACTTCGTGCCCACGCACCTCGCCAACGATGATGCGGTCCGCACGCATGCGCAGTGCGTTGCGTAGCAGTACCCGCAAATCAATCTGGCCACGGCCTTCACTGTTGCCCTGGCGTGCCTCGAGCGTCACCACATGCGGGTGGCGGAGCTGCAGTTCAGCCGACTCTTCAACGGTAATAACCCGCTCGCTGGCTGGGATGTATTGCGAAACGCCGTTAAGCAAGGTGGTCTTGCCCGCTGCAGCGCCACCTGCAATCAGAATATTCAGGCCGGAACTCACCGCCAGCTCTAAAAAAGCCAGCATCTCAACACTCAGCATGCCGCTATCGAGTAGCGCGCTGTCGGAGTTTTGTGCTTCGACAAAACGCCGGATGGAAACCACGGGGCCGCTGGCACACAGCGGTGGAATCAAGGCATGCAGGCGACTGCCGTCAGGTAAGCGCGCATCCACTGCAGGTGAGTTGCTGTCTAGGTGCTTGCCTTGTGCGGCAATCAGTCGGTCAAGAAAGCGCCGCAGGTGCGCTTCATTGTCGAACTCCACAGTCGTTTTGCTCAGCTGCCCATTACGGTCAATCCATACCTCAAACGGACCGTTGATGAGGATGTCGGAGATGCTCGGGTCGACCATCAGCGGAGCCAAAGGTCCCAACCCGCGAACTTCATGCAAAACCTGCTCACTGAGCACCAGCCGGGTTGAGGGGTCTATCGACTGACCGATCTCATCCTCAAAGCGTGTAATCAGACTCGCTATGCGAGCTTGCAGGTCGCTCTCGACCAGCGTCTCTGCCGCATCAGCTTCAAGGGACTCGATCAAGCGCTGGTGTAAAAACTGACGCAGGCGGCGAAGATCGATCCCAGGTATGTCCGGCTCAATAGTCGGCATGAGCTAACCCTCCACAACCGAGCAGTTACTGCCATTCGACAGACTGACCAGCCGTCCTTGTGGTGCCAGAAACTGCGGATTACCGGATAACGCTAAACGGTATTGCTGACAGGCAGCACCTGGACGGCGCTGACGCTCGTAGATCAGCCCGCGGTGATAAGCGGTCCGCCAGCCAGGTGCCCCTACCCGTTCAGACATGGTCAAGGTTTGCAGGGCCGCAGGGTACTGACGATCGAGGTATTGCACCGCAGCCAAGGTTTCATAGAGCTCAGGATGGCGCGGATTTAAGCGAATCTGGCGCTGCAGCAAGGTTCTGGCGAACGCCATATTGCCTTCTTGTAAAGCCACCCGGCTGCGCAAGATGGCGGCTTCTGGACGGGGCTTTTGACCGGACAGCAATTGATCCAGTAGATAACCCGCCTGCTCCTGGTGATTCGTCTGGTAAGCCATCAGAGCCGCCAGCATGGCTACCCGCTCATTATTGGGAAACGCGGCGTAGAGTTGCATGGTCTCGCGCAGCAGCCCGTCACAGTCCACCGGCTCACTCCAGCCTTGGGTAGCCGTCAGGCAGGCCGTTCCGCTATTCAGGCCCGTGCGGTAATGCGCCATGATTTTATTGATTTGTACGTTCGGATCTTCACTGGCTTGGGTACGTTGCTTATCCATGGATCCGCAACCCGTCAGGGTGGCGATGGCCAATACCAGCGGCAGAATATAGGTGCGGTTCATTTTATTATTCCTCTTTACGGGTCATTGGCACGCTGGACTGCAGGGCTTGTTGCGCCAAGTCCAGGGGCGACGGAAAGGCCCACAGGTGGACATCGCCCTGTACTTCACGCACCAGCGTCGGGGTAACCACGATGATCAGTTCACGCTCCTGGCCGCTGTCACTGGAGGCCTCAGCCAAGCGTCCGAAGAAGGGAATCTTATTGACCCCTGGAGTGAAGTCCTCCTGGGTAGATTGCTCACTGGAGACCAAACCGGCGAGGATCAACGGCTGACCATCCTGTAAACGCGTGCTGGTACTGATGCTGCGCGTATTGAAGGCGGTGCTGTTGAGGTTGCTTCCGGTACTGTCGGATATCTGCCGGCTGAGCAGCGTGTCAGGTGCCGAGACAGTCGGGTTCACATCCAGGGTAATGCGATCGTTTTCATCGACCATGGCGCGCACTTTCAACTGCACCCCAAACGACTTGAAGCTGGTGCCACTGAATACGCCTGAGGTGTTGTTACCCACCTCATCACCCGACTTCAATCCTGTGGGTGCGAACGCGGTCGGCACCGGCACTTCACCACCGACACTGAATACCGCCGATTCACCGGCCAACACCATCAAGGTGGGACGCGACAGGGTTTTGGAAATTCCTTCGCGCTCCATCAGTGAAAACAGCAGGTCCAGCGCCATGCGACTGCCGCCGATCTGCAAATTGTTGGTCAGCGAGCCGCCAATCAACTGCAATGCGTTTTCCACCGTGGAGCTGTCAGGCTGTGCTTGATTCAAGCCGCCGAGATTGAACAGCCCATCCGCGCTGTAACCACTGGAAACCAGGCTCAGATCAGGACGCCAGTTGTACAGGCGATTGCGATTAACCTCATGGATCTGCACCGCCACACGCACCTGGGGTAGGTCACGCACTTCGATCACCGAGAGCAGACGACCGTTGGCCATGGACAGTAATTTTGAGCGGCCCACATTGGAGCGCAGATCATTGTTGTGGATATTGCCCGAGCCGCCACTAAGACCACCGCCCAATGAGGCTGATGCCTTGCCTGAACGACGCTGATCGATCAGCCCGCCCGACTCGTCGGCCACAACATCTACACTCGACAAACCGTTATTGCCCTGGCTGCCGATAAACAGCCGAGACGCCACATTAAGAATACGGGTCAGGGTTACTTGGTCGCGTACTTCACCTTCAAGAATCAGGCTGTCGACATAGTCATTGGCCACATCCCCCTGCATGACTCGACGAATCCTTACACCGGCACCACCGAGAGGCGTAATGGCCTGGCCAATCTTTTCTTCCATACTTTGCGGCAGCGTCTCAACCTGAATTAGATTGATCACGGCGACCCGGCTGCCAACATCCAGGCTCTGCGCATCGACACGGAAGGCATCA
This sequence comes from uncultured Pseudomonas sp., assembly GCF_943846705.1. NCBI lineage: Bacteria > Pseudomonadati > Pseudomonadota > Gammaproteobacteria > Pseudomonadales > Pseudomonadaceae > Pseudomonas > uncultured Pseudomonas sp. The sequence goes on from NZ_OX044366.1 coordinate 3,776,464, forward strand.
TTGCTATTACCAGCCGAACTGCCACTTTGCGCCGACACCACCATCTGCATGGCTTGTGACAAGTTCTGCGCAGGCGTTGCACCCAGCGCGCCACGGTTGCTCGACTGACGCACGCCTAGGTAATGACGCGCCGCTGCTTCTGCGGCGATCTTGTAATCAATGGTTGGCACCTGACCGCGCAAGACAAGAGCTGGCCGATCAGGCGCTTGCTCAAGCCTTACGCCAGAATGAATGTCACGCAGGGCACTGCGCAGCACGGAAAGATCTTCCGAAACACTGAACAAGTACGTTTCACTGCTGCCATCGGCGTACCAAACAATCAACGTAGTGCGGCCAACATTCTTGGCCAGGATCAACAATTCACGCCCTCCTAGAATTTCTACGCTAAGGGTTTTTTCCTGGCCAATAGCCACGCGCTTAAGCTCTTTGTCGAAAATAAGCCGCGAGTGGGTCCACTGGATCAGATCACGGAAAGAGGATGATTTACGGCCGCTAGCATCCTCTACAAACATCAGCTCGGCATGCACCGGCGCCGGAATCATCAGACCCAAAGCAGCACACCCAAGCGCTGACAACACTGCCATTCGAATACTTTTCATGGGGTCACCTCTGCAGTAACGGGGAGAAGCAGATGTTCAGTCGCGATAGGCTGAGCAGAACGCATGCATGGCGTCCTACCGTCTTTCGCAGCAGCACTGGGTAATTGAGTAAACACTTCAACCCGACGGTTATGCGGTGCAACATCACCAGCCGCGAGCGACTGCAATGGAGAACGCTCGCCATAGCCAAGCGTCTGGATGCGCTGGGCAGACAGCCCTTGCGTCATAAACCAGCGGGCAACAGTAGCGGCACGCTGCTCGGACAATTGCTGGTTATACGCCGCGCTACCGACTGCATCCGTATGGCCAACCACCAGCGAGTTAGAACGTTGCGGCTGATTCAACAACGTCTGGGCAACGGAACGTAAACGCTGTTGCTGGGCAACTGGCAGCTGAGTTAGATCACGATCAAACGGACTGATACGTGCAACCAGGCGATAGTGTTCGCCGTTTAAGCAGTAGTCCGCAGACTGCAGCGCGAGCGTATTGGCTTGGTTAAACGGCCAGTAAGCCGGGTGGTGAATAGCCTCAGGATCACGATCTAAGGCATATGCCATGTGCGTTGCGGGTGCATGACTGTTCAGCGAAAAGCGCGGAACATCCTGAGTCGAAACGAATGCGCTTTCCTGTCCAGCACAACCAGCAAGCAAGGTGCCGGTTAGCAAACTAAGCATTCTCATGATGGAACCTCTCTGAAGGTAGCGGCACGAGGACCGTCCTCTTGCCATTCCGTCAACGTTCCTCAGGCAAACGTACTAAAGCCAAAATGACGGGTTTGATATACCTATTGCACAGCCCGTACCAACCTCTTTAATTAATTTTTTACCTATAAAAACAAACGCTTAGAAAGAAGGCGCAACATGCACAGCAAATCAAAACGCAAACAGCATGGCTGTGCTTCGCAAAATGCAAAGCAGAGTGCAAAACCTTAAGCAGCAATTCTGAGCGAGCCGAACACGCGATTAGATTTATTACGACAGCTATTCGCCAGGCAGATATCTACCTGGCGAATAGCTAATTGGGGGCGATAGGGAAAGTGTCATCCGCAGCCAATGGCGAGTAGACACACACGGCAGCGTCTGACTGATGCCTACCTAAACAAACGCGCTAGCTGCGCGCAGAAAACGCATCACCACTCGCTCATATAGATGCGTCATACGATGCTTTAGGAAGATTTAGCAATACGCACTTAAAAGGACTGTTCATGCCCAATTGCTTTAGAGCGCCAAATAGTCACTAACTATGCAATCAGCGCAACATTACCGACTGACAAATACAGTAGAAGGTTTTTTAGCAGGAGAGGCTTACAACTGCACAAGAGCATATATCCGTCACATGTAACGAATATCCACGCAACGATCTTATAGATGGACTGAGTTGCCATGAATATGCTTATACATGCAAACATAAAAACTTATTAACCAAAACGCCAAGCTGGCGTGACTCATCACACCAGCGTTATTCTTTTGATAAATCACAATTTTATGGTAACCGTGCTGCGCTTCAAACCTGACAGAAGTTCAACTTGTCGGTGAGTGGGCTCGGGCTCAATCGAATGACGTTCACCGTCGATATCCAATATTGAGCTGTGCAAGACGATACTGACTCGTTCATTCCTGCCCACATGAGCCAGCGGGTACACCTCTTCAGGGTCAATTGCGATAACCAGTGATGTCCGCTCCGCCGCTTGATCACGCGCCAACGGTGGCAGCGCCAGACCGCTTAAACCAGCGGCTGCTGTGGGCTTAGCCGAGGGTTTAGCCAACGCACCAATCAATGTTGCGTCGCGCGCAACGGTACGTACACCGCCTTTGCCAGTAACCAGCACATCAAATCGATCGCCATTGCGCAGCTGGCTGAAGGGAATGGAACCTTTGTTGGGGGCAAATGTGTAGAGCACTTTGTTATCGGGTATCTGCTGTGCCAGCCACGTTTTGACAGGCGTGCGCAGTTCAGCAGGTTGGATCGGCTGCCCATCTTTCTTGCTTTGCGCAAGCTGCTTGCCTAGTAATAACCGCTGATTGGATACGCCTAACTCATCGTTATCGATACGCACCTTGCGCAGTATCTCAGGTCGAATCAGCGTGCCAACAGGCCAATTGCCATTGATGCCCCACACTTCGTGAGTGGTATGTCGCTCGACCTGACGCACACCCAATACACTGACCAATACTCCTGACACCAGAAAGGTGGCCATTGCGGCAGTAGTACTTCCAGAATACTTGCGTTTCATAGCGTACTCCTTTGCTCTCTTGGCTTAAAACACCAACCTGGAGCCAGCCCAGCAGCATGGCCGGGCCTAGCCCACTTATGGTCCTGCCTTGTTAAGGCGTGGTGATGGTGCCGGCATTAGAAGAAGAGCTAGCGCCCAGACTCGCTGCGGTTACACCACCTTCAAGTGGAGTAGCGGCGACAAAGGAAAACTCAACATCATCACCAGCACTCGCATCAGTCGCATCGCCAAACACTGAGCCCTCAATAGCAGCAGTGTTCTCACCATTGACGATGCCATTGAAGGCATAAGTTTGATCGAGATGGCCAATCGCTTCGGCAACATCCTCCATCTCGGCAGTAACCGCATCGCGCATGGTCACCATACCGGCCATCAAACCAATAACCATAACGGTGGTAATCAATACCAACTCGCTGGTCATCACAAAACCGCCTTGCTTCTTGCTAGTGAGTGCCTTGTTCATTGTTTTCATGGTTAACACCTCAGAGGTCTGTGTTTAGCATTTCAGAACAGCGAGATTAGTCCCGCTTGTCAATGCACCTTCAAGGGCCGTGCCAAAAACAAAAACCACATTAAAAACAATCACTTAATTAATTACCGAATATTTAAATTGTGAAAACCATCTCGCTTTTCCTTTTTGCCTTGCATTATGCAAGGCAATCTAATAACGCGATTCAAACTTTTGAATCGCACCGAGTTTCGTTAGCGCAGATGAGTAATGGCGAGATATATGCCTGGGATAATCGGCTTAATTATTAGTTCTTCGTTTCAACTATGGGCGTTTTTGTGCTGAAGATGATTCGCCTAGCGCTAAGAAGGCGATCAGCTGGAATCTCTAGGGCGATGCGCTGACCAATACATCTCCCCAGTGGCTTAAGAATGCTATTGACCAAGCTGGAAGAGAAGAAGTCGAGTCGCAAGCCCTACCCTATGTCATGGGAAGAGCAGTCGATTCTGTTTGCTGAGCTGCCGGCGCACCTGCACACCATGGCCCTGTTCAAGGTGAACACCGGGTGTCGTGAGCAGGAGGTGTGCAAGCTGCGCTGGGACTGGGAGATTACCGTTCCTGAGTTGGGCACTAGCGTGTTCTTGATTCCTGCCGACTTTGGCGGGCGTCATGAGAACTCAGGCGTAAAGAACGGTGACGAGCGGCTGGTTGTGCTGAACAACGTGGCTAAGTCGATCATCGACCAGCAGCGCGGTATCAGTAGGGAGTGGGTATTTCCGTACAACGGCACGGCCATGCACAGGATGAATGACTCGGCGTGGAAGAAAGCGCGGGTGAGAGCAGCGAAACTCTGGCAGGAGAAAAACCTACGCCCCGCTCACCCTGGTTATCTTTCGGTAAGAATCCACGACCTCAAGCATACATTCGGCAGACGCTTACGCGCAGCAGGTGTAACAGAGGAAGATCGCAAGGCCTTACTCGGCCACAAGAACGGCAGCATCACCAGTCATTACTCAGGCGCAGAGCTTGGGCATCTGATTGAAGCTGCGAACATGGTATCGGCAACCGACTCGCGCGGGCCAGTGCTGACGATTTTGAAGAGAAAACAAGCGTGAGCCTAGGAGAAGTCACGCAAAAGTCACGCGCATGAAAAAGTCCAATGCACGAACATTGGCCTAAGTCATTGAATTATATGGTCGGGACGGAGTGATTCGAACACTCGACCCCTAGCACCCCATGCTAGTGCGCTACCGGACTGCGCTACGCCCCGACTAGGCGTCAAACCTGCTATTTTCGGAACCCCGAAAACGTCGCGAACTATACATTAAGCTTCTGAAATATGGAAACTTTTTGAATAACGCGACTATTTCTTGAGAACCAGCAAGACATCCTCAAGCTCAGTAATCATTTGCTTGATCAGCTGTTTATATTGCGTGCTGTCGTCTTTCGCTTCATCACCAGAGAGGCGCTGCCGCGCCCCGCCAATGGTAAAGCCTTGGTCGTACAAAAGAGCTCGGATCTGCCGAATCATCAACACATCCTGTCGCTGGTAATACCGTCGATTACCACGCCGCTTAACTGGATTGAGCTGAGGAAACTCCTGCTCCCAGTAGCGCAGTACGTGCGGTTTTACGGCGCACAGCTCACTCACCTCACCAATGGTGAAGTAACGTTTGCCGGGTATAACGGGCAGTTCGTCGTTATGACTTGGTTCCAGCATACGCTTCAACCCTGGCTTTGAGCTTCTGGCCTGGACGGAAAGTTACGACACGGCGAGCCGTGATCGGAATTTCCTCTCCTGTTTTTGGATTGCGACCGGGGCGCTGACGCTTATCGCGCAGATCAAAATTACCGAACCCCGAGAGCTTGACCTGTTCGTTGAGCTCCAGCGCTTGGCGGATCTCCTCAAAGAACAGCTCCACCAACTCCTTGGCTTCCCGTTTATTCAGGCCCAGCTCTTCATACAGACGTTCCGCCATCTCAGCTTTCGTCAGAGCCCCCATACGCTACTTCCTTAACGTGGCGTTGAACCTTTGTTCCAGGGAGGTGAGAATTTTTTGCGTTGTGACACTCACCTCATCGTCATTAAGAGTGCGCGATGGATGCTGCCAGGTCAAGCCGACGGCAAGGCTTTTTCTATCAGGATCAATACCTTTACCGTGATACACGTCAAATAGCTTGAGGTCAGTCAACCACTCACCTGCCCCCTCACGAATAACACTGAGCAATTCCTCTGCTGGCACATCACGTCCCACCAAGATAGCCAAGTCACGTCGCACTTCAGGAAACTTCGAAAGTTCCTGAAACTTAGGCATAAGCCCTTGAGTGACCTCACTCAGCAGCAACTCGAACATGAACACGGACTGATCCAGACCGAGCGACTTCGATAACTCGGGATGCATAGCCCCGAGGAAACCGACCAGCCGCCCTTCACGCTCGATTCGCGCAGCCTGCCCTGGATGCAACGCTGGATGCTCACCCGCGACAAAGGTAAAACTCGCGCCATCACCAGCGCTGGCCAACAGCGCCTCGACATCAGCTTTCAGATCATAGAAGTCGACATTTTCGCGGCCGTGCGCCCAGCCTTCAGGCAAGCGGCTGCCACAGATAACACCTGCCAGCATCGGCTCTTGCTGCAAACCTTCAAGCTGACCGACAAAGCGCAGACCGCTTTCAAACAGGCGCACGCGTGGCTGCTGACGATTAAGGTTGTGCTCAAGCGCTTTCACCAAGCCCGGCCACAGCGAAGAACGCATGGCGGCCATGTCCGCGGAAATCGGATTGGCCAGCATCAATGGCGCAACACCGGGATTGAATAGCTCGAACAGTTTTGGATCGATAAAGCTGTAGGTGATTGCCTCATGATAACCGCGAGCTACCAACAAACGGCGCAGCGCAGGCAGGTCAACTGCGGCTTCGGCCTTCGCCTGCGGTGCCAAACGCGCCTGCGGATAGCGCACGGGCAAGCGGTTATAACCGTACAAGCGCGCGAGCTCTTCAATCAGATCGACTTCCAAACTGATATCGAAGCGATGACTTGGCACGCTAACCTGCCACTGACTATCACCGGCGGCGGAAATACCCAACCCCAAGGCAGTCAGTAGACGGACGATTTCCGCATCATCCATTTTCAGGCCGAGCATCTGCTCGACGCGCTCGGCCCGCAGTGTGACCGGAGCAACATTTGGCAACTGCTCTTGGCTGACGACCTCGATAATCGGCCCGGCTTCGCCACCAACGATCTCAATCAGCAGTGCAGTCGCACGCTCCATGGCCTCACGCGCCAATTGCCAATCTACGCCACGCTCAAAACGATGCGAAGCATCAGTATGTAAACCGTAGGAACGCGCCTTACCTGCAATCGCAATGGTGTCGAAGAAGGCGCTCTCAAGGAATAGATCGCGAGTATTGGCACTAACGCCGCTATGCTCACCACCCATAACACCGGCAATAGCCAGAGCACGTTGATGGTCAGCAATGACCAAGGTATCAGCGCGCAGACTGACTTCCTGGCCATCGAGTAGAACCAGCTTCTCGCTCTCTTCAGCCATACGCACGCGAATACCGCCATTGATCTCGGCAAGATCGAAAGCATGCATTGGCTGGCCCAGCTCAAGCATCACATAGTTGGTGATATCGACAACCGCATCAATACTGCGCACATCTGCTCGACGCAAGCGCTCGACCATCCACAGCGGTGTTGGCTGGGAAAGATCGACATTACGCAACACACGACCGAGGTAACGTGGGCAGGCCTGCGGGGCAACAACCTCAACCGGGTACACGTCGTCACGACTCGCGGGTACAACCGAAATTTCAGGGCGAGTGACCGGAGCGTCGTAGAGGGCACCGACTTCCCGGGCCAAGCCGGCCAGGGACAGGCAGTCACCCCGATTAGGCGTCAAGTCAACTTCGATGCTGGCATCGTCGAGATCCAAATAGACGCGAATATTCTGACCTACCGGTGCATCTGTAGGCAGCTCCATCAGGCCATCGTTATCTTCACTAATCTGCAACTCGGAAGCCGAGCAAAGCATGCCATTGGACTCAACACCACGCAGCTTAGCTTTCTTGATTTTGAAGTCGCCGGGTAATTCGGCACCGATCATGGCGAACGGAATTTTCAGGCCGGGGCGCACGTTGGGTGCGCCACAGACCACCTGAAAGGTCTCCGCACCACTGCTAACTTGGCACACACGCAACTTGTCGGCATCGGGATGCTGCTCGGTGCTCAAGACCTCACCCACGACCACGCCGCTGAACACACCGGCAGCCAACGACACGCTGTCTACTTCAAGGCCAGCCATGGATAGACGCGCAACCAAATCATCACGGGAAACCTGCGGGTTTACCCAGCTGCGCAGCCACTTTTCACTGAATTTCATACTGTCTGTTCTCCTGAACCAATTCGATTACGCAATACGAGGGCACTAGCGAAATTGCGCCAGAAACCGCAGGTCGTTATCGAAGAACAGTCGTAAATCGTTGACGCCGTAGCGCAGCATGGCCAAACGCTCAACACCCATACCAAAGGCAAAACCGGAGTATTTTTCCGGGTCAATGCCCGACATGCGCAGCACATTCGGATGCACCATGCCGCAACCCATGACTTCCAGCCAGCCGGTCTGCTTGCACACGCGGCAGCCCTTACCGCTGCACATCACGCATTGCATATCGACTTCGGCCGACGGCTCGGTGAACGGGAAGAAGGATGGACGAAAACGCACACCCAGGGGCTTTTCGAAGAACACTCGCAGAAACTCTTCGATGGTGCCTTTGAGATCGGCAAAGCTCACGCCCTCATCGACCAGCAGACCTTCGACCTGGTGGAACATCGGCGAGTGAGTGATATCGGAATCACAGCGGTATACGCGACCGGGACACACAATGCGGATCGGCGGCTGCTGGGATTCCATGGTGCGCACCTGTACCGGCGAGGTGTGGGTGCGCAGCAACATGTTTGCATTGAAATAAAAGGTGTCGTGCATCGCCCGCGCAGGGTGATGACCCGGAATATTGAGCGCTTCAAAGTTATGGTAATCGTTCTCGACCTCGGGGCCTTCGGCAATGCCGTAGCCTATCCGAGTAAAAAACTGCTCTACACGCTCGAGCGTACGAGTTACCGGATGCAGCCCACCTGACACCTGCCCACGCCCAGGCAGAGTGACATCAATTTTTTCGGCGGCGAGCTTGGCGCTCAGCGCAGCTTGTTCCAATGTTTCTTTACGGCTATTCAGAGCATCCTGAACTTTATCTTTGGCGGCATTGATCAGCGCACCCGCTTGCGGACGCTCTTCTGCCGACAGATTACCCAGGGTCTTCATCACCTGAGTTAATTCGCCTTTCTTGCCCAGATAGTGAACCCGCAATTGCTCAAGGGCATTCACATCGTCGGTGTGGCTAACAGCCTCAAGCGCTTGCGAGACCAGCACATCCAGATTTTCCATTTACAGACTCCAGATACGAAATAGGGGAAGAGCTTGAAGGCTCTTCCCCTATTGGTGACGTTTAGCACCGGGCGAGCCCGGTGATTGTCGGGGACTTAAGCCAGTACGGCTTTCGCTTTCTCGACAATCGCAGCAAACGCCGCTTTTTCGTTCACTGCCAGATCAGCCAGTACCTTACGGTCGATCTCAATGGACGCTTTTTTCAGGCCAGCAATGAAACGGCTGTAAGACAGACCGTTAACACGTGCACCAGCGTTGATACGAGCGATCCACAGAGCGCGGAACTGACGTTTTTTCTGACGACGGTCACGGTAGGCGTATTGGCCTGCCTTGATCACCGCTTGCTTGGCAACGCGGAATACGCGTGAGCGTGCGCCGTAGTAGCCTTTAGCGAGTTTCAGAATTTTTTTGTGACGCTTGCGAGCGATAACGCCGCGCTTAACACGAGCCATGAGTAATTTCCTCTATCTTGACCGATTAACGAACGCGCAGCATGCGCGCCACTTTTGCTACGTCAGACGGGTGCACCATGGAGCTGCCCCGCAGTTGACGCTTACGCTTAGTGGACATCTTGGTCAGGATGTGGCTCTTGAAAGCGTGCTTGTGCTTGAAGCCGTTAGCGGTTTTCAAAAAACGCTTGGCTGCACCACTCTTAGTTTTCATCTTTGGCATGTTCGGATACTCCGCATTCAGTTGATAAACATAACCGCAAGGCCTGCCGTGCCCTGGTGGTTATTTCTTCTTTTTGGGGGCGATGACCATGATCAGCTGGCGTCCTTCCATCTTTGGATGCTGTTCAACGGTGCCGTATTCAAGCAGGTCAGCTTCAACCCGCTTTAACAGCTCCATGCCCAGCTCCTGATGGGCCATCTCACGGCCGCGGAATCGCAATGAAACCTTGGCCCTGTCCCCCTCACTAAGGAAACGTACCAGGTTGCGTAGTTTTACCTGGTAATCCCCTTCCTCCGTCCCTGGACGAAACTTGATTTCTTTAACTTGAATCTGCTTCTGGTTTTTCTTTGCTGCGGCAACCTGCTTCTTCTTTTCGAAGATCGATTTGCCGTAGTCCATCAGCTTGCAAACAGGCGGCACTGCATCGGCAGAAATTTCTACCAGATCCAGCTTGGCCTCTTCGGCCTTAAGAAGCGCGTCTTCAATTGACACAATCCCGAGCTGCTCACCCTCAGCGCCAATTAACCGAACCTCACGTGCCGAGATATTCTCGTTGATCGGTGCCTTCGGTGCAGCTCGCTTATCTTGTCTCATATCACGCTTAATAATGATTACTCCAAATCTTGGCGACCACGCCGGGAAACCGCCTGCGTAATAAATTCAGCGAATTGAGCGATGGGCATTGAGCCCAGATCAGCACCTTCACGGGTACGCACGGCGACAGTTTTCGTCTCAACTTCCCGATCTCCGATAACCAAGAGATAAGGAACCTTGAGCAAAGTATGCTCGCGGATTTTAAAGCCTATCTTCTCGTTCCTCAAGTCAGACTTGGCACGAAAACCGCTTTGATTGAGTGTTTTTTCAACTTCGAGGGCAAAATCAGCCTGCTTGTCGGTGATATTCATCACCACTGCCTGAGTCGGCGCCAGCCAAGCCGGGAACGCTCCCTCGTAATGCTCGATCAAAATACCGATGAAACGCTCGAACGAGCCGAGAATCGCTCGGTGCAACATGACCGGCACTTTACGACTGTTATCTTCGGAGACATAGCTCGCATCTAGGCGCTGCGGCATGTTCGGATCGTACTGCAGAGTACCGCACTGCCACGCACGACCGAGACAGTCGAGCAGGGTAAACTCGATCTTCGGGCCATAGAACGCACCCTCGCCCGGCAGATATTCCCAAGGCAGCCCTGCCTCGTTCAGCGCGTTGGCCAGGGCCTCTTCGGCACGATCCCAGAAGGCATCATCACCAACGCGCTTAGCTGGACGCGTGGAGAGCTTCATCTGCACGTCGGTAAAGCCGAAGTCGGCGTAGACCTGCAAGGTCAACTTAATGAAATCCGCCGCCTCTTTCTTGACCTGCTCTTCGGTACAGAAGATGTGCGCATCATCCTGAGTGAAGCCACGCACGCGCATGATGCCGTGCAAAGCACCCGAAGCCTCATTGCGGTGACAGGAGCCAAACTCAGCCAAGCGCAGCGGCAACTCGCGGTAGCTTTTCAGACCCTGATTGAACACCTGCACATGGCACGGACAGTTCATCGGCTTGATCGCGTAATCGCGACTCTCCGACTCCGTGGTGAACATATTGTCGGCGTAGTTACCCCAGTGCCCGGACTTCTCCCAGAGCACGCGATCAACAATCTGCGGGGTCTTGATTTCCTGATAGCCATGCTCGCGCTGCACGCCACGCATGTACTGCTCAAGCACCTGGTAAATGGTCCAGCCATTCGGGTGCCAGAACACCATGCCCGGCGCTTCTTCCTGAGCGTGGAACAGATCAAGACGCTTACCGATCTTGCGATGGTCGCGCTTCTCAGCTTCTTCAATACGCTGAACATAAGCAGCCAACTGCTTCTTGTCCGCCCAGGCAGTGCCATACACGCGCTGCAGCTGCTCATTCTTGGCATCACCGCGCCAGTAAGCACCGGACAACTTGGTCAGCTTGAACGCTTTAAGGAAGCGCGTATTGGGCACGTGCGGGCCGCGGCACATGTCGACATATTCTTCGTGATAGTACAGACCCATGGCCTGCTCATCCGGCATGTCGCTTACCAGGCGCAGCTTGTAATCCTCACCGCGCGCAGTAAATACATCAATAACCTCAGCGCGCGGCGTCACCTTCTTGATGACGTCGTAATCTTTTTCGATCAACTGCTGCATGCGCTGCTCGATAGCCGCCACATCATCTAGAGTGAAGGGGCGCTCGGAGGCGATGTCATAGTAGAAACCATCATCAATGACCGGACCGATCACCATCTTGGCAGCAGGAAACAGCTGCTTCACCGCATGCCCAATCAAGTGCGCACAGGAGTGGCGAATGATTTCGAGACCTTCTTGGTCTTTGGGCGTAATGATCTGCAGGGTCGCGTCACTATCAATCAGGTCGCAAGCATCAACCAGCTTGCCGTTGACCTTGCCGGCCACCGTAGCTTTAGCCAAGCCAGCACCAATGGATTGCGCCACCTCGAGTACGGATACCGGATGATCGAACGAACGCTGACTGCCGTCGGGAAGAGTAATGATGGGCATGGCGCCTCCTCTCCTAGTGGTGACCTCTACCAAAGGCCACGTGGGTTGGGATGAGCCAGTAAGCGATTCGGCGGTATACCTGCCATACAGAAGCAAGGGCTTGCGGGCCAAACCAAAACCAAACCGCAGTCACTGGAGGTTTTAAACAACAAAGAACCACAGGGATGCTTACAGAAGACCTGGGCCATTTACAAGAACCAAAAAAAAGGGCCGCCTAAGCGACCCTTTTTCTACCAAATTTGGTAGGCACGATTGGACTCGAACCAACGACCCCCACCATGTCAAGGTGGTGCTCTAACCAACTGAGCTACGTGCCTACGATGGGTGCGCATTCTACGGCCGCGGGAAAAACTGTCAACATTTTTTTCGCTAACTGCCTGAATAAATGAATTTTTTACTATTTCGCTGCACGTTTTATATTTCGTACAGGCTACTAGCCGGGCATTTTCAACTCAGGTAGCATTTGCTTATCCGTAAAAAATAAAGAACAGAGGTTGCAAAATGGCGCACACAGCTTATCCACAATCCTATTACGCGGCCTCCGCGAACCCGGTTCCGGAACGCCCAGAGCTCAATGGCGAAGTCGAGACTGACGTGTGCATTGTCGGCGCTGGCTACACCGGCCTGTCGACAGCCATCGCCCTGCTGGAAAACGGCTTTAAGGTCAGCATCGTCGAAGCCGCCAAAGTCGGCTTCGGTGCGTCAGGCCGTAATGGCGGGCAGATCGTCAACAGCTATAGCCGCGACATTGACGTGATCGAGCGCAGTGTCGCTCCCAAGCAAGCGCAGCTGCTAGGCGACATGGCTTTCGAAGGCGGCCGGATCATTCGTGAGCGCATCGCCAAGTACAACATCCAATGCGACCTCAAGGACGGCGGTGTATTTGCAGCCAACACGCCCAAGCACATGAAGCACTTGGAATCGCAGAAAAAGCTCTGGGAGCGCTACGGCCACACCCAGCTGGAGCTGATGGACGCCAAGCGCATTCAAGAAGTCGTCGGCACCGACATTTATGCCGGCGGCATGCTCGATATGAGTGGTGGCCATATCCACCCGCTCAACCTGGCACTGGGCGAAGCTGCTGCAGTTGAGTCCCTCGGCGGGGTGATTTACGAGCAGTCCCCTGCTATCCGCATTGAACGCGGCGCCAATCCCGTTGTCCACACCCCTAACGGCCGCATCAAAGCCAAGTTCGTGGTTGTAGCGGGTAACGCTTACTTGGGCAACTTGGTGCCTGAGTTGTCGGCCAAGTCGATGCCATGCGGCACCCAGGTGATCACCACCGAACCACTTTCGGCTGAGATGGCAAAAAGCTTGCTCCCGCAAGATTACTGCGTCGAGGACTGCAACTACCTACTGGACTATTACCGCCTGACCAGCGACAACCGCCTGATCTTTGGTGGTGGCGTGGTCTATGGTGCTCGTGACCCTGCGAACATCGAGGCGATCATTCGCCCGAAAATGCTCAAAGCCTTCCCGCAATTAAAAGACGTGAAGATCGACTACGCCTGGACCGGCAACTTCCTGCTGACCTTGTCGCGCCTGCCGCAAGTGGGCCGCCTGGGCGACAATATCTATTACTCGCAAGGTTGTAGCGGTCACGGCGTGACCTACACCCACCTGGCGGGCAAGGTGCTGGCCGAAGCACTGCGTGGCCAGGCCGAGCGCTTCGACGCCTTCGCTGATCTGCCGCATTACCCGTTCCCGGGTGGTCGCCTGTTCCAGGTGCCGTTCAGCGCCTTGGGCGCCTGGTACTACACAATGCGTGACAAGCTGGGCGTTTAAAGCAACACCGGCAAACAGAAACGGCACCCTTGGGGTGCCGTTTTGCATTCCAGCGCAGCAGAGCGCTACCTAAAGCGCGGCATCCGGCCAAACCTGGCGGGCAGCACGCAAGGCACGCCGTGCTGCGTCACCTCGGCCCTGCTGCTGCAACTCACGTGCAGCCTGCAGCCAGACCCGCTCAACCGGCTGCGCCGGCAACTGATTGGTCGGCTGAACCAGTACCGCCCAGCGCCCTGCCTCGCTCCAGGCATCATCGAAACTGGCAAAACTGGTGTACCAACGACGGGTATTACCGGAGCGCAACACCAGCGTGCGCTCACGTTGGTCATAACCGACCAGCACTGCAAACTGCGAACCGGGGCCGCCAAACAGGCGATCCTGCATCACCAGTACCGGATGACCTGCGGATACCTGCTGGATAAGCGCATCCAGATTGCCGGGTATGGGATAAACCAGCAGCTCATATGAGCGCGCCACGGCCTCAAGCCCAGCTTGCGGGCTCTGCCCTTTGGCCAGTTGCTGCATGCGCTCATCCACCAGCCCTGGGCTGCTGATCACGCCATGATGATTGAGCAGCGCGGCCAATGCCGACGGCCCTCCTTGGGCGTCACTGAGCTGAAAGAACGGCACATCGGCCAACTCGACTCGCTCCGGCAGGCGCTTGGTTTCCGGCAACAGCTGAGGCCCGCCGGCGCAGGCAGCGAGCAGAAAAAGCATGGCAAACGGCAGAAGTCTTACGGCACGCGCTGACTGGAACATCACTCACCCACTGATTTTGTTGTGGCGCAGAGCATAACGATGAAGTGCCTATGACCCAACCTATACGCGAAAAACCATTCCCCTTCAGGGTCAGCCAACCATCGCGTCGCGAGTGCCAATAACGCAAGCACTCCTGGGTTTAACTGTTCAGAATCAGCATCGCTTTGGCCAGGAATATGATCAGCAACATCTGCGTCAATACGCTCAGGTCGATCAAGGGTGAACGCACTGGATCACACGCCCCGCGCGCATCCGCCAGACAACCGCCAAAAATGCCCAAGAATGCTAAACGCCAGGCAGATTTTCGGGGTAAGCAATGTGGCAAAACTGCCGGTAAACGCATCGGCGAGCACCGCACGGAAGACCCAGACCAAGGCCCTTGGGCGCGCTGCGCGGTGTTAATGGAGGGCGGCAGCAACTGGACTACTTCCAGCTAATACACAAGAGCTGACACACAAGAGCTGACACACAAAACCCGCTCAGTGAGCGGGTTTTGTGTGAGCGGAGAACGCCTGGTTTAAACCAGTTTTTCCAGCTCAGGTACGGCGTCGAACAGGTCAGCGACCAGACCGTAATCGGCTACCTGGAAGATCGGCGCTTCTTCGTCCTTGTTGATCGCAACGATCACTTTGGAGTCTTTCATGCCGGCCAGGTGCTGGATCGCGCCGGAAATACCGACGGCGATGTACAGCTGTGGCGCAACGATCTTGCCGGTCTGACCGACCTGCATGTCGTTCGGCACGAAGCCGGCGTCAACCGCGGCGCGCGAAGCACCCACAGCAGCGCCAAGCTTGTCGGCCAGAGCGTAGAGGTGCTTGAAGTTGTCACCGTTCTGCATGCCACGACCGCCGGAAATGACGATTTTGGCAGCGGTCAGTTCAGGTCGGTCGGATTTAGCCAGCTCTTCACCGACGAAAGCCGATTTGCCAGCATCCGCTGCGCCGCTAACGGCTTCAACAGCAGCACTGCCGCCTTCGGCAGCAACTGGATCGAAACCAGTGGCGCGCACGGTGATGACTTTGACAGCAGCAGACGACTGCACAGTGGCGATAGCATTACCGGCGTAGATCGGACGCTTGAAGGTGTCAGCGCTTTCAACCGCGATGATTTCCGAGATCTGATCAACGTCCAGCGCAGCGGCTACGCGCGGCAGGATGTTCTTACCGTTGCTGGTAGCAGCAGCCAGAATGTGGCTGTAGCCCTTGCCCAGTTCGGCCACTAGCGGCGCGACGTTTTCCGGCAGCTGGTGCGCGAAAGCCGCGTCGTCAGCAACCAGCACCTTGGCCACGCCAGCGATTTTGCCAGCAGCTTCGGCAGCGGCGGCGCACGCGGCACCGGCAACCAGAACGTGAATGTCGCCGCCGATCTTCGCAGCAGCAGCCACGGTGTTCAGCGTGGCTGGAGCCAGGGCGGCATTGGTGTGTTCAGCGATAACCAGGATAGTCATTTAGATTACCTTCGCCTCGTTCTTCAGTTTCTCGACCAGTTCAGCCACGGACTTGACCTTGATGCCGGCGCTGCGGGTAGCAGGCGCTTCGACTTTCAGGGTCTTCACAGTGGAGGCAGTGGAAACGCCCAGGTCGCCCGGGGTAACGGTTTCCAGCGGCTTCTTCTTGGCCTTCATGATGTTCGGCAGCGACGCGTAGCGCGGCTCGTTGAGGCGCAGGTCGGTGGTCACGATCGCCGGCAGGTTCAACGCAACGGTCTGCAGACCGCCGTCGATTTCGCGGGTGACGTTGATCTTGTCGCCCGCCACTTCCACTTTGGAAGCGAAGGTGCCTTGAGCGAAACCAGTCAGGGCAGCGAGCATCTGGCCAGTCTGGTTGTTGTCGCTGTCGATGGCCTGCTTGCCGAGGATAACCAGCTGTGGCTGCTCTTTATCAACAACCGCCTTCAGCAGTTTGGCGACAGCCAGGGAGTTCAGCTCATCGGCCGATTCAACCAGGATGGCACGGTCAGCACCCAGCGCCAGCGCGGTACGCAGCTGCTCTTGAGCAGTGGTCGGGCCGATGGTTACAACAACGATTTCGCTCGCTACGCCTTTCTCTTTCAGGCGTACGGCTTCTTCCACGGCGATTTCGCAGAAAGGGTTCATCGACATCTTGACGTTGGCAAGATCAACGCCGCTGTTGTCCGCTTTGACGCGAACTTTGACGTTGTAGTCGACCACTCGTTTGACAGCTACAAGAACCTTCATGGATTCCTCGTTAGATAAGAATGTCGTCAGTCGCTCTGCTCAGCTCGCCAATAATCCTCTGGCAACAGAACGTTGCCGAACGGCTTGCTCTGCACAACAGAGCAAAAATGGCGGGCGGGCAACATTGAGGGTGGCAGATCGCTCGCGCGAGGCGCTCGTACTCAGCACCACAGTCGTAAACAATCACCAGGAACCGAGTAAACCGCAATGAGCGCAGCAGCCTTGAGCGCCATTACCGGTTGCAAGATATCTCTAAGCATCCATGGCCAGGTCATCCACCGCGGCGAATCACCTGGCCAGGCGTGCATATTTCAGCGTGAGCGCGGCATACCAAGACCGAACTGAGCGATCAGTTCACGCTGGATTTCGTTAGTGCCGCCGCCAAAGGTCAAGGTCACGCAGGCGCGCACGTCGTACTCCAACTCACCCAGCAAAAACGCTGCGGCGCTGCCCTCACGAATCAGCCCGCTGGCACCTACGACCTCACTCAGTTTGCGCAGGATATCCACCACTGACTCGGAGCCGAACACCTTGGTGGTCGACGCCAACGCTACGTCCATCCGATCATGATCCAGATCGGCGGCGATGCGGAAGTTGATCAGGCGCATGGCCTCGATCTTCGCGTAACACTCGGCCAGCAGACTGCGTACCCAAGCCTGATCCATGGCGCGGCGGCCCTGCTCATCCTCGGCCCGTGCCCATAGATAGACCTTGCGAAACATGCCAACCACTCGATCAGACCATGAGCCAAGGCCCAAACGCTCATGGTTAAGCTGTGCGGTAACCAGATGCCAGCCCTTGTTCAGCTCGCCAACCAGACGATTTTTCGGCACTTCGACATTGTCGTAATACGTTGCCGCCGTCGGGTTGCTACAAGTCGGGATCAGGGTGTGAGAGAAGCCCTCGGCGCGGGTATCCACGATCAGGATGGAAATGCCCTTGTGGCGCAACTCTTGCGGATTGGTGCGCGCCGCCAGCCAGATGTAATCGGCGGAGTGCGCACCCGAGGTCCACAGTTTGTTGCCGTTGACGACAAAGCGATCCTCTTCCACCTTTGCGGTGGTCTTCAGGGTCGCCAGATCCGACCCCGCGCCCGGCTCCGAATAGCCGATGGCGAAATGGATTTCCCCGGCGGCAATGCCCGGCAGGAAAGCCTGTTTCTGCTCGGCTGTGCCATTAGCCATTAAGGCCGGGCCCACGGTGCTGATGGTAACGAAAGGCAGCGGCGCACTGGCGATATTGGCCTCTTCAAAGAAGATCAGCTGCTCAGTGGCACCATAGCCCTGGCCGCCGTACTCCTTCGGCCAACCCACTGCCAGCCAGCCGTCCTGGCCCATCTGCCGAATCAGCCGGTTCGACGTCTCCGAACCCTCGGCACCACGCAGCTCGCAGCGCAGCTCGTCGGTCATCAGGCCATTGAAGTAATCGCGCACTTCAAGGCGCAGTTTTTTCTGTTCTGCGGTTAAGTCTACAAACATGCTGCGCTCCTCAGGCTACGCCCAGAATCAGGCCGCTGGTTGGCACGCCGGTACCGGCGGTGACCAGCACATTGTCTACGTTGACCACCTGGTTCACCGAACTGCCACGTACCTGGCGCACGCCTTCGGCAATACCGTTCATGCCATGGATATAGGCTTCACCCAACTGACCACCATGAGTGTTGATCGGCAGGCGTCCGCCGCGCGCATGATGCCCGGCACGAATGAACTCCTTGGCCTCACCGCGCTCGCAGAAGCCGAACTCTTCCAGTTGCGGCAGCACGAAGGGGGTGAAGTGGTCGTAGATCACCGCGGTCTGGATCGCGTCCGGCCCCAGGCCTGACTGGCGATAGATTTCCTTGGCCACCACGCCCATCTCCGGCAAGCCGGTAATGTCATCGCGATAGAACGAGGTCATGCTCTGTTGACCAGCAGCGATACCCTGGGCAGCGCCTTTAATGATCACCGGCTTTTGCTTGAGATCCCGCGCACGCTCAACCGAGGTGATAACCATCGCCACGGCGCCGTCTGACTCCTGGCAGCAATCGAGCAGGCGCAGCGGATCGCAGATCCAGCGCGAGTTCTGATGGTCTTCCAGGGTGATTGGCTTACCGTGGAAGAAGGCTGCGGGGTTGGTCGCGGCGAAATCGCGCGCGGCCACAGCGATACGGCCGAAATCCTCGGTGGTGGCGCCATAGGTGTGCATGTAGCGGCGGGCGAACATGCCCACCCAAGATGCCGGGGTATGGAAACCGTGAGGCATGTACCAGCCATAGTTGACGTTGTCGAACAGCGGGGTATCAGCGAAGCCATAGTTGCCAGTACCAAAACGGTACCAGGAGCGCTCGTTCATCGCCCGGTAGACCACTACGGTTTTCGCCACACCGGTGGCCACAGCCATAGCCGCATGCATCACCGGGCCGCACGCAGCACCGCCGCCATGCGGCACCTGGGAGAAGAATTTCACCTGCTCGCAACCCAGCAGCCGAGCGATCTCGTACTCCGGCACTTTATCTACCGAGTAGGAGCTGAAACCGTCGACATCTTTAGGGTCGATACCGGCATCGGCCAGCGCCGCCAGCGTCGCTTCCATGGCCAGACGCAGCTCGGTGCGACCGGAGTTTTTGGAAAACTCAGTGGCACCAAGACCGGCAATCGCAGCCTTTCCGGACAGCATTGCATCATTCATCTTCGCGTCTCCGTTATGTTGGCAGAACCAGGCTGACCGTACCGACCGCGTGGTTGCCCATGGAATTCTTACCCTTGAGCGTGATCACCAGCGAGCGCTTGTCTTCGTCCCGCTCGCTCACTTCACCGCTGAACGTCATGGTGTCGCCGGGGTAGTTAGGAACGCCCAGCTTGATGCGAACATCGCCGAAACTGGCCAGCGGGCCGGCCCAACCTTCGACAAACCGCTGTACCAGCGCCGTGGTGGTCAGGATATTCATGAAGATATGTGGCGAGCCCAGCTCACGAGCGGCCTCGACATCATGGTGGCCAGGAAAGTAATCACGGGTGGCAATTGCCCCGCCATTGATCAGGGTCACGGTGATAGGGATCGCCAGCTCGGGAAGTTGCTCGCCGAGCTTGGTTTCAGCAAAGGTTCTGGTTTTCATCGAGGTCATATTTCCATCCAAGCGTGTCATTGTTGGCCAGCCAGTCACCGAGACGCTCGAGAGTGGCAGCAGAACCACCCAGCACCAGACTCAGGTAGCGGCTCCAGTAAAGAAAACGGTGGATCGGATAGGTCAGATCGACGCCAATGCCACCATGCACATGCTGAGCCTTGTGGCCGATCAGGTGCGCCGCTTCGACACACAGGAAACGCGTGGCAAATGCTTCCGAACCGCTCGGCATGCCGTTGTCGAGGCGATAACACAGCTGATACAAACAGCTGCGCAAACTCTCAATGGCGATGTGGCAGTCCGCCATGCTCATCTGCACCGCCTGGAAGGTGCCGATGGCTCGCCCGAACTGCTCGCGCTGGTTAACGTACTCCACGGTACGCCGCACCTGCGCTTCGCTGACCCCGAGCTGCAACGCTGCCACCGCGGCAATCGCCCGCTGCTCCAGCCAAGGCAAGGCCGCAAGCGGCAAGAGCTGCACGGCATAGATCAATACATTGCGGCACTGCACGTCCGCCACGCCAAGGCCATGGTTGCTCACGGCTGGCACCAGCTGCACGCCTTCGCTGCGCGGATCCAGCAGCACCAAACGCTGACCTTCAGCCGTCTCGACGGCCAGCAGCAGCTGGTCGGCCTGAGCCGCCACATCCACCGCATTAACATGGCCCTGCAACAGCAGGCGGCCATCCTGTTCATCCAAGCGCAGAGCCAGGCCATGACTGGACGCCAGCCCCTGCAGGGAAAAACTCAGCAGTTGGCTGCCGGCAGCGGCCTGTTCGATCAATGCTCGCTGGGAGTCGGCGGCAAACTCGGCCAAACAGGCTGCAGTCAGCTGGTGCTGCCACAACGGTACCTGACCCAAACCCGCACCTTGCGCACGCAGCACGCAATGCAAGTCGGTAATGCCCATGCCGCTGCCGCCGAATGCTTCCGGAATGGCCAGCGCATGCAGCCCCGTATCGATGCAGGTCTGCCACAGCGCCTGCATGAAGGGCTCAGCTGCCAGATCGAACTCGCGCATGCGCTCGTCGGTGCAGTAATCCTGGAACACGCTATCGGCCATTTCGGCAATCGCGCGCTGGTCGTCAGTCAATGAAAAATCCACGGGACGCCTCCTGTTATGCCACCGGCCGGAATTGCGGCAGAGTCTGTCGGTCATCGAAACGTTCGAACTCAACCTGCAGACGCTGACCGATCTTCAGCTGATCGGCATTTACGCCCACCAGCCCGGCGATCAGCCGCACGCCCTCGTCCAGTTCGATCAGGCCGATCGGGTTGGGATAATCAAACGGCGCTACTTCCGGGTAGTGCATGACCACGAAGGAATACAGATGAGCCTTACCGCTGGCCTCGATGCTGTCCCAGGCAAAGCTGTGGCACTTGATGCACACCGGCGCAGGTGGATGGCGCAGGGTCTGGCAGTCGCTGCAACGTTGAATCAGCAGCTTGCCGGCCTCGCAGCCTTCCCAGAAGAAACGGCTGTCATCACTTCGGCCGGGCAAGGGACGCATGGCCTTAGGCGCAGCTTTCTGCTCTTGCGGTTTGGCGGCTGGCGGACGCTGTGCGGGCTTGAATTTGAAGACGCGGAACAGCTGCTTGCCAACCTGCTCGTCCGAACCGCCGGCCTCTGCTTCAGAGAAGTAGGTCATCAAGACCGTGACGAAGAAACCAGTGCCCAGCGGGGTGGTCTTCTCCTCACTGACCGAATCCAGTCGTGCGGTGAAATACAGGCGCTCGCCGGCAATGATCGGGCGATCGAAATGCAAATCAGAGTTGACCGCCACCACCGCCGGGTAGCCGTAGGGCTCGATAACTTTGAGCACTTCAAAATTGTTCTCGGTGGTGGAACCCTCAGGGAAGTTCTCCTGATCCAGTCCACCCATGCACCACACCTGCAGCATGCCGGGCGGCGCGACTACATCCGCATGGCCCTGAGCGCGAGCAAATGCAGCATCGGTATACAGCGGATTGCTGATGCCCATTACTTCGCACCACTGCCGGATCATCGGCGCATTCACTCGATCCCAGGCGTAGACGCGACCATATTCACGCCCGACCATGGCCTGCACCTTGTCTATCAATTCTTGATCAGCCAAGTTCGTCTCCTGATAGTTCTGTTGGACGATACCGGTAGCGGCATCATCGAGTTTCATCACGCCTTGCCGGAGGTGGAAGCAGCCAAAAAGGCTGGTCGCTCGCCACCGCCATGCAACAGCAGGTTGGTTCCACTGAAATAGGCCGCCATCGGTGAGCCGGCATACAGACAGGCATTGGCGATGTCCTCCGGCTCGCCCATACGGCCGGCGGGAATCCCCGCGCCGACTGCAGCGATGCCGGCTTCATCGCCGTAATGCAAATGGGATTGTTCGGTGCGGATCAGCCCAGGGCTGATGGTCAGCACCCGTACTTTCGGCGCCCACTCCACCGCCAGCGAGCTGGCCAGCGCAACGATGCCGGCCTTGGCCGCGCCATAAGCGGCAGTACCCGGTGAAGGTCGGGAGGCGCTAACCGAGCCGATAAAGATGATCACCCCGCCTTCGGCCTGCTGCTGCATCAGCTGATTGGCCTGCTGAGCGATATTCAACGGTGCCAGCAGATTGAGGCGAATGATGCTTTCGCTGAAGCGCGGCGAGGCCGTTGCCGCCTCGGCATGCGGACTACCGCCCGCGTTATTGACCAGTACATCGAGGCGACCGGCCTGCTGTTTGATCGTTGCAAACACCTGCGCCATAACGTCCACATCGCGCACGTCGGCTGGCAAAAAGCTTGCCTCGTTGCCAGCCGCCTGTGGCAGCTGCTCGGGAGGCTGACGCCCGCAAACGAACACCTGCGCACCGGCAGCCAGGTAGGCACACGCGATACCGGCACCGATACCTTTGGTACCGCCGGTGATCAGAACCACTTTGCCACGGTAATCCAGCTGGCTGGGAGACTGCATACACACACCTCACGTGAAGTCATGACCTCACTGTATTTGCTCCACCACCTCGGCCACTTCGTCTGAACGGACGATGAAGCTTGCCCGCTACCTCCCAACAATCGATCTAACCTCCGACACACCAGCATGCAAAGGCTCGTCATGTCCCCTTCCGAAGCACCCAGCGTCCTCCTTGATCTGCCTGCACCGGGCGTGGCTCGGCTGACCCTTAACCGGCCAACGGTCACCAATGCCCTCAGCCTCGAACTGCAGGCGTTGCTGGCCGAGCACTTCAGTCAACTGGCTGGCGACCCGCAGATTCGCTGCATCATCCTCACTGGTGGTGAACGGGTTTTCGCCGCCGGCGGGGATATCTCCAGCATGGCTGGGGTCGGCCCGATTGATATTCTGCAAAGGCATACCGAGCGCACCTGGGGCCCCATCCAGCACTGCCCCAAACCGATCATTGCCGCCGTATGCGGCTACGCCTACGGCGGCGGCTGTGAACTGGCGATGCATGCCGACATCATCATTGCCGGGCGCAGTGCGCGCTTCTCCCAGCCGGAAATTCGCATCGGCATCATGCCGGGCATTGGCGGCACCCAGCGGCTGGTTCGTGCAGTCGGCAAGGCCAAGGCCATGCAGATGGCGCTGACCGGCCGCCCCATAAGCGCCGAAGAAGCCTATGTCGCCGGCCTGGTCAGCGAGCTGGTGGATGACGATCAGGTGCAGGCCACCGCCCTGGAGCAGGCTCAGCAGGTTGCCAGCATGTCGCCACTGGCCGCCGAGCAGATAAAGGAAGTGATCCTTGCTGGCATGGACGCCTCACTTGAGGCCGCACTGGCCCTGGAACGCAAGGCAAACGCCCTGCTGTTTGCCTCGCAGGATCAAAAGGAAGGCATGCAGGCATTCATCGAGAAGCGCAAACCGATTTTCAAGGGCTACTAACGACAAAAAAGGACTGCTGTCATGAGCGAACTATTTTCCCTACAGGGCCAAGTGGCCTTAGTCACCGGCGCAGGACGCGGAATGGGACTGGGTATCGCCGAGACACTGGCCCGCCAGGGCGCTACTGTGGCGATCAATGATTTCTATGCCGAGCGGGCTGAGGCCGCCGTGCAGCAGCTGCATGAGCAAGGCCTGAAGGCGCTGGCCGCACCAGCAGACATAACCAACTATGAGGCCGTACAGCACATGGTGGCGCAGATCGAGGCCGAGATCGGCGGTATCGACATTTTCGTCTCCAACGCGGGTGTACCCGTTGATGGAATGGGCTATTGCAAGTTCCTCGACTCCGCCCGCGAAGACTGGAACCGTTTCGTCGACCTGAACATGTTTGGCTTGATGAATGCCTGCCACATCATCGTACCCGGCATGATTGAGCGTGAGTACGGGCGCATCATCGCGATCACCTCGGAATCCTGGCGCGCCGGACTGCCTATGGGTATCGCTGCCTACGCGGCGTCCAAAGCCGGCGCGGTGGGTTTTATCCGCCACCTGGCTGCCGAGACCGGACGCAAGGGTGTAACCGTCAACGCACTGTCACTGGGAACCATGAACAACTGGGACTCAGATGCACTGGCAAAGAAAACCTGCTTCGTTCCGCGTGCCGGTTCACCACAGGATGTCGGTGCCGGCGTGGCATATTTCGCCTCGCGTGAAGCCAGCTGGGTAACCGGCCAGGTATTACCCCTGAATGGCGGCAGTCTGACCGCCTGATACCTCTAAGCAGCGCATTGCGGGCCTTGGGCCTGCTCTTTACTGCCGCACCTCGTGTGCCTACCCATACAACGTTGCAAATATGGGTAGGCAACATCAACAAAACCAAAACACTCAAGCCGGCTGCTGTTGAGCCAACTCCCGTGCCAAGGCCAGCTTGTCGACCTTGTTCGACGCATTGGTTGGCAGCGCTGCAAAGAACACCACCCGACGTGGCACCTTGTAGTTGGCCATGCACTCTCGGCTCCAGGCGATCACGGCAGCCTCGTCGAGCAAATCTCCCTGACGCACCACCACGCAAGCACAGCCAACCTCGCCCATGCGCTCGTCTGGAATGCCCAGCACAGCCACTTGGGCGATTGCCGGATGCTCACTCAGCGCGGCCTCGATTTCCGCCGGATAACAATTGAAGCCGCCGACGATGAACATGTCTTTCAAGCGCCCGGTGATACGCAGGTTGCCGTGCTCATCCAGGCTGCCAATATCCCCAGTGTGCAGCCAGCCATCGCCATCAACCGCCGCGGCAGTGCCTTCGGGATCAGCGAAATAGCCCTGCATGACATGAAAGCCACGCAGGCAGATCTCTCCATTCTGGCCTTGGGGCAGCGGCCGGCCCTGCTCATCGATAATGACCAGCTCGGTACCGGGGATTGGCCGGCCGCTGGTCGCGGCAATCACTTCAGCCAAGTCCTGCGGGTCGCAGATGGTCGCCAGCCCGCCGCATTCGGTCAGCCCGTAAGCGGTGGTCACCACGCTGCAGCCCAGCTCATCACGGATACGCTGAATCAGCACCGGCGGGATGGTCGAGGCCCCCGTCACCGCCACCCGCAGGCTAGACAGATCAGTGCTGCCCAGGCGTGGATGGTCGAGCATCGACAGGTACAAGGTCGGTGGGCCGGGCAAAATGGTGATGCGTTCTTCAGCGACCCGGCGGAATACCTCATCGGCATCGAATACCGGCTGCGGCAGGATGGTCGCGCCACCCAATAGGCAGGTCAGCCAGCCCGCTTTGTAGCCGAACGAATGGAAGAACGGGTTGACGATCAGGTAGCGGTCCCCCGGCACCAGGCCGATGATCCGCGCATATTCGTTGAACGCCTGCAACGACTGGCCATGGGCGTACATAACGCCCTTGGACTTGCCGGTGGTGCCGGATGTGAACAACAGATCAGATAGATCGTTCGATGTCACCGCCAGGGCGCGGCTGCGGGCCTGCTCCAGAGGAACCGAGCGACCAGTGGCGAGGAAATCCTCCAGCCGTTGATCAGCCGCATGCACGGGTTCGGCACCGATGACCACCATGCGTTCCAGAGTCGCCGGACGATGCGCATTGAGCAACGCGGGGTAATCGGTACCCAGGAAACTGCCCTGAACAAAGGCCAGACGCGCGCCACTGCGTGCCACGATGTCGGCCGCCTCGGCACCTTTCATACGGGTATTAAGCGGTACCAGGACCGCACCGGCGGCCTGCAGCCCTACCGCCAGTAACACCCACTCGATACTGTTGGGGGCCCAGATCACCACACGGTCGCCCTTGTCGATACCGGCGGCCATCACACTCTGCGCCACCTCCAGCATGCGCTGTGGCAGATCGGCGTAACTGATGGCTTGTCGATCATCCTCCAGCGCCACGGCGGCCCCATGCAGCTCGGCAGCTCGCAGTACCAGGGCCGGAATCGACGCAGGCAGATCTTCAACGTTGGGAAAAACACTGGCCATTAGTTCAATCTCGCTTGTTCATTCGGGAAACCGCAGATGAACCCGGTCGCTGGTCGCCACCGCCTGACAGGCCAGAGTCCAACCTTCGTTCAGTTCCTGCTGGTCCAACGCATCGTTGTGCAACAACTCCACCGCCCCCTCAACCAAGGTGCACATGCAGGTGGCGCAAGAGCCAACCAGGCAGGAATGCGGTGCCGGCAGCCCTTCACGGCGCATGGCGGTCAACAGCACCTCACCCTGCGCGCAGTTGAGCTCATAGGTAGTACCGTCCAGTTCGACGGTCAGTTGGGTCGCCGTGGCATCCTCAAGCTCCACCACCGGAAGCTTTGACTGCTCATTTTCACTGGGCAGTGACACGAAGCGTTCGACATGGATGTGCGAGCCTGGCAGGCCGGCACGTCTAAGCGCCTCACTGCCGGCGTCCATGAACGGCGCAGGGCCGCAGATAAACGCCTGGGCCTGCTCGAAACCAGCGGCCAGATGCGCCAGCTGCGCGACATCCGGATTGCCCTGGACACTGCCAAGCCAATGCACCACCTGCAAACGCTCGGGGTACTCACGCACCAGCTCAAGCAGGAACGCCTTGAAGATCACCGATTGCTCATCGCGGTTGGCATACACCAGGCGCACCCGGCCTTGGGCCTGGCTGAGTGCCGAGCGCAGAATCGACAGCACCGGGGTGATGCCACTGCCGCCGGCCAGCAGCAGGAAGTCGCCATCCAGCCCCCGAGGCACGAAGGCCCCAGCGGGCACCTGGACCTGTAGCTGATCACCGGGTTTGACCTGATCGCACAGCCAGTTGGAGCCACGACCGCCTTCCACGCGCTTGACCGTGACGCGCAGATTCTCCCCAGCAAAGGGCGAACTGGAGAGGGAGTAGCAGCGCGGCAACCAGTCATCGCCGCAAGGGATGCGTACGGTCAAAAACTGCCCTGGCTTGTACTGGAAGCGCTCGACCAATTCCGCCGGCACCGCCAGCTCGAAGGAGCAGCTGTCATGAGTCTCGGCAATGACCTTGGCCACTGTCAGGGAGATGTAGTCGGGCGTTGTCATATCAAATACTCATCACGAATTGGCCACTGTCGACACGCAGCTCGATACCGTTGACTGCCCGCGACTCATCCGTTGCGAGAAACAGTACGGCCTCGGCCACATCTTCCGGCAGACAAGCACGGTTCATCGGGTCGTGATCGATGGTCAAGCGCGCGGGGTCGATGCCCTTGGGATAGCTGCCGCGCGTCATCGCCGTGAGCACGCCGTCGGGGTGCACCGAGTTGCAACGGATGCGGTACTTTCGCCGCCGGCAATGCACTGCCACGCTGCGCGTCAGGGCCGCTACCGCGCCCTTGCTGGCACCGTAGGCGAGGTAGTCGTCGCGGGCCGCCAGGGCGGCGATCGAGGACATATTGATGATCGAGCCCGTCTCGCCGCTCTCCCTCATCAGCGTCACGGCAGTCTGGCAACCGAGAAACACGCTATCGGCATTCACCCGTAGCAGGGTATGCCACTGCTCCAGGGTCGTTTCCTCGATACTCCCAGCAATCAGGATGCCCGCGTTATTGACCAGAATATCGAGACGCTGGAAGCGCTCTCGCACGAGTTCAGCCAGCGCCTGCCAGTCCGCCGCCGCAGTGACGTCGTGGCGCATGAACAGCACATTGCTACCGAGTTCGGCAGCGATGCGCTCGCCATCCTGGACATTCAGGTCGGTCATGATGACCCGCGCGCCCTCAGCAACGAAACGGCGTACGGTGGCCTCACCAATACCACTGGCGGCTCCCGTGACTACCGCCACTTTATTGATCAATCGATTGCTCATGGTGGCCTCCTTTACTGTTGCGCGGCGTGTAAGGCGGCCACATAACCAAAGGTCATGGCCGGCCCGAGCGTACCGCCGGCACCCGGATAGGTCGTGCCCATAACGGAGGACGAGGTGTTGCCGATGGCATACAGCCCGGCAATCGGCTGACCAGACTCATTCAGCACCTGGGCCTGCTCGTTCGTCAGCAGACCACCCTTGGTACCAATGTCCCCGGCATACATCGGCATGGCGTAGAACGGCCCCTTTTCCAGCGGTGCCAAGCAAGGGTTAGGGCTGACGTTGCTGTCACCGTAGTAACGGTCAAACGCGTTACCGCCACGGGCGAAGTCTTCATCGGTGCCGCTGCGGGCAAAGCCATTCACGCGCTCGACCGTAGCCTTGAGACCCGTCGCATCGACGCCAATCTGCCCAGCCAGTTCATCCAGCGAGCCCGCCTTGTAATAGACGTTGTTCAGCCAGGCCTTGCGCAGGCGGCTGTCGGGCATGATCTGCGCCGGCATCAGCGGGCCCATGGCGTAGTTGAAACGGAACTTGCTGTCGAAGATCGCCCAGCTTGGAATGGTCGCGCCACTTTCTGCATGGTCGCGGTACATGGCGGCGACAAATTCCAGATAAGGCGCAGCCTCGTTCACGAAACGCTTACCCTGCTGGTTGACCACGATGACGCCAGGGAACGCACGTTCGGCGAAAACCCCACGCGCACGATCCTCACCGGGTATCAGCAAGCTAGGCGCCCACCAACCACACTCCATCAGATCAGTGGCAGCGCCCAGGGCCTGCGCGGCTTCCAGCGCGGCGCCAGTATTGCCCCCAGCAGGAGTGGCGCTCCAGGCAACCTGACTGGGCTGCGGCAAGTATTTTTCGCGTAACTGCTGATTCTGCTCGAAGCCGCCCGACCCCAGAATCACCGCCTTGCGCGCCTGCAACCGCTGCACCTGGCCGTCGCGCTCGACTACCACGCCACAGACGCGGCCATCCTGCTCGATCAGCTCACGAAAGGCGGTGCTCAGCCACAAATCGATACCACGATCCAGCATGGAGGCACGCAAACTGGCCACCAGCGCATTGCCCATGGACGCACGGCGGTCACGCTTGCTGTTGGTCTTCTTGCGCCAGCTGAAATCCAGTTTGTAGCGCAACATCAGCCACAGGATCATAAACCGCCAGCCAGTTGATTTAGACATCGCTTTATGCGCATGCCGGGCCGTCCAGGAAATACGCCCCATCAGCTGGTTGCCCGGCGCAGCCTCTCGCAGCGCCGCCAGCTCATCACCCAGAGCGCTCAGGTCGAACAGCTCGGGGTCAAGGCTGCGCCCGCCTTCCAGCGCACCTGGCAGGTGCTGGTAGTAATCAGGGTATTGTTCGGCCACCGCGTAGCGAACGCGGGTTTTTTTCTCCAGCCAGGCGACCATTTCCGGGGCTTTGTGCAGATAAGTGCGCAGGCGTTCATCGCTCACGCGGTCACCGACCGCGGCCTTGAGGTAGGTCCAGGACAACTCTTTGCTGTCGTTGCCGCCGATGGCCTTGAAATAGTGGTTATCGGGAATCCAGATGCCGCCACCCGAGATGGCCGAGGTACCGCCATACTGGGCGGCTTTTTCCACCATCAACACCGACAGCCCCTGATCGGCAGCCGCAATGGCTGCGGTCATCGCACCCGCACCCGAACCCACCACTATCAGATCGTATGTAGCGCTGAAATCATTCTTGTTATGCATGTCGACTCTCGTAGTTGCGATCCGTCGAACCGCCGCCAGCCAATGGGCTGACGACGGCCTGCGTCAAACGTATGGATCGGGATTGGGCAGGCCAAGCTGCACAGTGCCAAAGGCCCGGGCGAAGGCAGCTACGTTGTTGGAGATATGCCCGCGCGCCTGGTGCAGGTCACGGAAGATGCGCGCCACGGGGTTGGTGTTGTAGAGACCCGAGGCGGCCATGCAACGTAAGATCTGGTCGGCCTTTTCGGCGCAGATATTGGTTACATGGGCCGATTGATAGCGGTACAGCAGGCGGGTTTCCACATCGGGAAACTCGTCACGCTGGGCCAGATCCATGAGGTGATCAAAGTTGCGCTCCAGCACCAGCTTGAGCTGATCCAGGGTCAGGGTCGCGTCAGCCACCACTTCCTGGGCCAACGGGTCTTCAGCGGTCTTCGCGCCATGCTTGCCGATATGCTGAGCGGCGTTCGCACGAAACTCATTGATCGCCCCCTGCAAGGCCCCCAAGCAGGAACTGGACACCGCACGGGTAAATACCTGAGCAAAGGGAATGGCGTACAGCGGGCTGGTGTTGACCAACCGCCCTGGGGTCGCCTCCATGCTGGTGTTGTTGGTGCGCTGCACGCGATGCAACGGCACGAAGGCGTCCTCCACCACAATATTGTGGCTACCGGTGCCACGCAGGCCCAGTACGTCCCAGTTACGTTCGATGCGGTAATCACTCAACGGCACCAGGAACGTGCCATGTTCAGCGCCCTCGCCATTGGCATCAGGCGGAATGATGCCGCCCAGCAAGGTCCATGTGCAGTGCTCGCTGCCGCTAGAGAAGCCCCAACGACCACTGATGCGGTAACCGCCCTCCACCGGCGTCACCTTGGCCACCGGCATGTAGGTGGAGCCCAACAGCGTATCGGTGTTTTCTCCCCACACGTCTTGCTGGGCCTCCAGCGGATAGCGCGCCAGCTGCCAGGGATGCACACCCATAACCCCATAAATCCAGGCGGTGGACATGCAGCCTTCGGCCAGGGTCATCTGAATATCGAAGAAGGCACGCGGATCGAGCTCAAAGCCGCCAAAGAGTTTGGGCTGCATGGCGCGAAAGAACCCTGCCTCCTGCATATCGGCGATGGTTTCGAGTGGGATTTTCTGCTCCCGATCAGCTTGTTCAGCTCGCGCCCTCAGGGCCGGAATCATCTGCCGCGCACTTGCCAACAGTTCAAGTTCTTTTTCGCATCGCTCGCGAGTGATACCCATCTTTTGGTCCTCCAGAGACTCTCGGCAGCGCCCATGCGCGCGGCTGATCTAATTATCTGGAGCGAACCTTGAGTACTCATCGTCAAAGCGGACTATGGGACGAAGCAGTTGCAAAAATGTGCGCAGGCGATGCGCACACCTTAGGTTCAGGCCGTTCTGAACTGCTGCGCCATGCGCTCCAGTTCACCGGCCAGGCATTGCAGTTCGGCAGCAGCCGAGGCGCTCTGGGCCGCACTGCCGGACATTTCCTGGACACCGCTGGAGACCCCCTCGACACGCACGGCAATCTCCCGGGTAGCGGCTGACTGCCCCTTGAGCACCGCGGTGATCTCATTCACCGCGACAATCACCTCGCCGGTGCCGGCGCGGATCTGCACCAAGGAGCTGTCAGCCTGATGCGCCAATTCAACCCCCACCCGCACCCGCTCCACCGTTTGCTGCAAACCCGCCGCCACCGCACGGGTGCTGCCCTGCACCTGCTTGACCGTGGCGGCGATTTCCAGGGTAGAGCGCGAGGTGCGCTCAGCCAGCTGTCGCACCTCTGCCGCCACCACGGCAAAGCCTCGGCCCATTTCGCCGGCCCTGGCTGCTTCGATAGCCGCGTTCAGCGAAAGCAAGTTGGTTTGTTCAGCCACCTCGTTGATCACCTGAATAACGCTGCCAATCTGTAGCGAAAAACGCTCCAGTTCTTGCATTTGTTCGGCGGTCAGCTGGACCGCCTCGGCGATCTCGGTCATCTCCACGGTCATACGCTGGATCAACGCTTCACTCTGACTGGAGCGCACAGCGGCCTGCTCGGTGATCTTACGCGTCGATTCGGCATGACCGCCCACCTCGTCGATCGACACTGACAGCTGCTCCACCGCCGAGGACATACTGATCACCGCATCGGACTGCTGCTGCGCCATCCGTGATGCGCCATCGGACAACGCCGACAGGCGCACCGAGGAACTGCCAAGCAGCCTCACCTGTTCATGCACACCGCCAATCAGTTGCCTTAAGTTGGCCTGCATGCGGGAAAAGCCTGCCAACAGGTCAGCAATTTCATCGCGCCCAGTGATCCGCACATCACCGCTTAGATCACCACCGGCAATCGCCCGCACGTGCGTCGACACGGTACCGAAACCACTGCGCAAACGCGCCAAGGTAAGCACCCCGGTAATACTGCCAAGTACCAGCCCGACAATTGCCAGGGTCAGATAAATGCCGAGCGTCAGCCGATAACGCTGCTCGGCCAACACAAACGCCGCCTCGGCCTTCTGCTGCTGGTGAGCCCGCAGCTCACCCAGCGTGACCCGCGCCAGCCGCCCTTCCTCGGCGCCAAGCTGAAGGAAGGCGCGCATGCCGTTGACGCCAAAGTCCTCAATCTCCAGCAGCGCCAACATGGCATCCAGGTCTTCCAGCCAGAGCTGATAATGCGCTTCGAATTTCGCCACCAACTCCTGTTCCTGGACATCCAGCGAGCGCTGACTGAAGAACGCGCGCAGCTGTTCAATTTTCACGCTATTGGCGCGAATTTCATCCAGGTAGAAGGACATAGCCCGATCATGGGCGATGGACAGTTTGCCGGCGGGATCATATTGAAAGGCGATGAGTACGAGTCGCCGATTATCATCCAGCAGATGCTCGATCTCGGTGGTCCGGCTGATCACCGACAATTGCTCGGCCTGCACCGCACGCAGACTGTCACGGGACGATTGCAGCCCGTACCAACCCAAGGCCACCGCCAGGTAGAACAACACACTCGCAAGCCCGGCCCAGAGCAACAGGCGAGCGGCAATACTCATACGCAAATGCACTCGAGGCATAAAACGGCTCCCAGCCAGGCACGCGCAGCTGCCCCGTTCCGGGCAGCTACGCAGAAGAGCAAGAAAGGATCAGCGGGTGATTTGCGACTGCATTACGCCAGTGAAGCCGGCGTGGTACGGCGGCAACATGCCCCACTCTGCGCGCGGATCGGCGGCCGCCGCTTTGTACACGGTGCGCACATGACTGAACTCGAGAAAGCCCTCACGCCCATGGTAACGGCCCATACCCGAAGCGCCGACGCCGCCGAACGGAGCGGTTTCCATAGCTGCATGCATCAACGCATCGTTAATGCTTACGCCGCCGGACAAGGTATGCCCCAGCACCTGATCCTGCTCGGCCTGATCGCTACCGAAGTAATACAGCGCCAGCGGTCGTTCGCCTTGATTGATCTCTTCGAGCACATGGCGAATATCTGAGTAACCGAGCACCACCAGCGCAGGGCCAAAGATCTCTTCGCGCATGATGCCGCTGCTCAGCGGCGGGTTAATCACCAGGCTCATCGGCCGCTTGCGCTGCTGGGCATCAAAGGCCACATCAGGGCACTGCACCACCTCTACGCCCAGCTCGCGCACCTCGGCGAGATAGCCATCCAAACGCTGCAGGTGGCGCTGATTGACGATGCTGACCAGATCCGGGTTGTCCGCAACGCTGGGGTATAGGCCACTGAAGGCTGCACTGAACTGACGAACAAATTCCTCGCACTGCGCCGCAGGCACAAATACCCGATCCGGCGAGATGCAAATTTGCCCAGCGTTGATGCCCTTCGCGATCGCCAACCGGCGCGCGGCTTCGCCGATATCGGCACTGGCGCCGATAACCACTGGCGATTTACCGCCCAGCTCCAGGGTCACCGGAACCAGATGTTCCGCCGCGCGGCGCATGATATCGCGCCCGACTTCGGTACTGCCGGTGAACACCAGGTGATTGAACGGCTGACTGGCGAATGCCTGCCCCACCTCGACACCGCCGGTGATGATCGCCAACTCCAGTGGGTCGAAACGCTGATCGATCAATTGCGCCAGCAGCGCGGCAGTGCGCGGGACAATCTCGGAAGGTTTGAGCACCGCCCGGTTGCCTGCGGCGAAGGCACAGGCCAGCGGGCTCAACAAGGTAAACAGCGGGGCATTCCAGGTGCCGATGATGCCGACACTGCCCTTGGGCTGGTATTGCACCCACGCCTCTGCGCCCATCTGATCATAGGGCGAGAATACCTGGCGCGGCTCATTCGGCATCCACTCACCGAGATGGTCACGGGCGTGCTTGAGTGAAGCCAGCGAGCCCAGCACATCGTTCATCAAGCCAAAGCCCGGGTGGCGCCCACCGAAGTCCGCGTCCATCGCCTCGGTCAGCGCCTGATGGTGATCCACCAGCAGGTCGATTACCGCCTGGATGCGCTCCCGACGCAGCTCGGCACTGACCGGCCCCTGCTGGTCAAAAGCGAGGCGCTGGGCAGCAAGTAATGGCGGGAGTTGATCAATCGATTGCAGGTGGGCGCGCATGCAGCGGTCTCCTTATTGCCTATCCGGCCTGTTCAGGCGTTATTTTTCTAATGTGCTGCACGATAGACAGCCTCCCCACACCTCACCTCGTCCATACAGACCAGTAGACCCGGAGCGCGTTAGTCCATAGAGACGATGACCGCTAATTTGCCCCAGCAAATACTGGATTCACTGAACCTGGACGAGACGAGGCAGATATGAATGCTCAGGCAAGTTTCAACCCCAAGGCGTTCCGCGACGCCCTGAGTACCTTCACCACGGGCGTGACCATCATCACCACTCGCGGCGCCGATGGCTTACCTGTTGGCATCACGGCCAACAGCTTCAACTCGGTGTCGCTCGACCCGCCGTTGGTGCTATGGAGCCTGGCCAAATCCGCCTACAGCCTGGAAGCGTTCTCTAACACCAAGCACTGGAATGTACACGTGCTGTCGGTGGAACAGGAGCCTCTGTCCGGACGCTTCGCCTCTCGCGGCGAAGACAAGTTCGCCGGTATCCAGCTGGACCGCGGTATCAACGATATTCCCCTGTTGCACAACTGCACGGCGCGCTTTCAGTGCCGTACCGCCTTTATGTACGAAGGTGGCGACCACCTGATCTTCGTCGGCGAGGTGCTCAGCTTCGACAAAAGCCAGCTGCCGCCGCTGGCGTTTCAGAGCGGCCAATATGCACTGACCGCGCGCAAGCCCCACGAAGGCGTGCGCCTGTCACAGATTGAGCAAGTTGCCCCCGAATGCAGCTACACCGAAGACCTGCTGGGCTATCTGGTTGGGCGAGCGCATTACCAACTGGTCGCGTTTCTACGCACCCTGCTGAGCAACCACAAGCTCGATGAACATGCGTTCTTCGTGCTCTCGGTACTGAGCATCCAGAACAATCTGACGCTGAAGCAGATCAACCACTTCGTCGCCTACACCGGGCGTGAGGTGACGATGTCGATGCTGCTGTTCCTGCAGAAGCAAGGCTACATCGTGGTCGACGAGCAGTCCGGCGAACAGTGTTTCATTCTCACCGGGGAAGGCCGCGAGGTCTCACTCGAGCATGTCGCCCTGGCCAAGGCGGTCGAGGAAGACGTCACCGAGAAGCTCGGCAGCGGCGACACTCTGGCACTGAAGATCCTCCTCAAGCGCCTGATCCAGGTCACCGACCCCGGCCTGCCCGACCTTTGGGCGACTGAAAACCCACCCCTGAATAAACACCTAAAGGGTTAAGGAACACCAGCATGTCTCTATTAGAACGTTTCACGCTGCAGGGTAACGTGGCGCTGATCACCGGTGCAGGTAAAGGCATTGGCAAGGCCATTGCACTGGCCTATGCCGAAGCGGGTGCCAGCGTGGTCTGCGCGGCCCGTACCCTGGCCGACGTGGAAGCCGTGGCCGAGCAGATTCGCCAGCAAGGCGGTCAGGCCATCGCAGTATCCTGCGACGTCAACGATCCCGCCCAGCGCGAGGCGGCGGTCGCACGCACGCTGGAGGCCTTTGGCAAAATCACCCACCTGGTCAACAACGCCGGTGGCGGCGGCCCCAACAGCCCGTTAAAGCTGAGCTGGGAAGAATTCGACCGCTCGCTGCACTTCAACGTCACCAGCGCCTACCACCTGATCCAGCTCTGTGCGCCGCACATGCTCGAGACCGGCCAGGGCAACATCATCAACATCACTTCAGGTGCCGCGCGCTACATCCAGCGCAACTTCAGCCGCTACGCCGCAGCCAAGGCAGCACTGACCCACCTAGGGAAAATGCTGGCCCAGGACTTCGCGCCGCTGATCCGCATCAACGCCATTGCGCCCGGGCCGATTATGACCGACGCCCTGGCCGGGGTGATGACCGACGAAATCCGCCAGATCATGGAAAAGAACACTCCGCTGCGCACGCTCGGCGAAGTCGAGGATATCGCCGCCGCGGCCCTGTACCTGGCAACCCCCGCCTCGAAATGGGTGACGGGCAAAGTCCTTGAGGTCGACGGCGGCGCCGAAACCAGCGTTTTCCCCACCTGAACGGAACTGAATAATGGATGACCACCTGATCAAGGCCCTGGGCGATGAACTGTATGCAGCCTTAAGTTCGCGCAAGGCCGTGCCGCCACTGACCAGCCGTTACACCGAGCTGACGCTGGACGCTGCCTACCGCATTTCCCTGCAGTTCCTCAGCCGTCGCCAGGCCATGGGCGAAAAGGTAATCGGCAAGAAGATCGGCGTAACCAGCAAGGCCGTGCAGGACATGCTCAATGTGCACCAGCCCGACTTCGGCTTCCTCACCGATCGCATGCAGGTCAGCGATGCCAGCAGCGTCAGCCTGGCCGAACACCGTCTGATTGCACCGCGGGCCGAAGGCGAAATCGCCTTTATCCTGGGCGAAGACCTGAGCGGCCCTGGCATCACCGCCAGTGATGTGCTGGCCGCCACCGAAGCGGTGGCACCGTGCTTCGAGATCGTCGACTCACGCATTGCCAACTGGCAAATCCGCATCGAAGACACCGTTGCCGACAATGCTTCATGCGGCGTATTCGCCCTGGGCGAGGCGCGTATCGACCCACGCCAGGTGGACCTGGCAAGCGTCGAGCTAAAGATGCTGCTTAACCGCCAGCCAGCGGGCAGCGGCTTGGGCTCGGCGGTACAGGGCCACCCCTGCACGGCAGTGGCCTGGCTGGCCAATACCCTGGGCGAACTGGGCATTCCATTCCGCCGCGGCGAAATCATTTTGTCCGGTGCGCTGGCACCACTGGTACCGGTCGTCGCCGGCGACCACATCGAGATGCATATCAGCGGTCTGGGAAGTGCCAGCCTGCGTTTCACTGACTAACGTCCGGAGAACCCCATGAGCAAAAAGATCCGTTGCGCCCTGATCGGGCCAGGCAATATCGGCACCGACCTGCTGTACAAATTGCTGCGCAGCGACGTGCTGGAGCCGGTCTGGATGGTCGGCATCGACCCCACCTCCGAAGGCCTGAAGCGCGCCGAAGAAATGGGCCTGAAGGTCACCAGCGACGGCATCGACGGACTGCTGCCGCACGTGCGCGAGGACGATATCCGCATCGCCTTCGATGCCACCTCGGCTTATGTGCACGCCGAAAACAGCCGCAAGCTCAATGAGCTGGGCGTGCTGATGATCGACCTCACGCCAGCGGCCATCGGCCCCTACGTCGTCCCGTCTGTAAACCTTGAGCAATATGCCAGCGAGGCGATTCTCAACGTCAACATGGTGACTTGCGGCGGCCAGGCGACCATCCCCATGGTCGCCGCAATTTCCCGCGTGCAGTCGGTGGAATACGGCGAGATCGTGGCCACCGCTGCCTCGCGCTCGGTCGGCCCCGGCACGCGGAAGAACATCGACGAATTCACCCGCACCACTGCCAGCGCCATCGAGAAGGTCGGTGGCGCGAAGAAAGGCAAGGCGATCATCGTCATCAACCCGGCCGAACCGCCGTTAATCATGCGCGATACCGTCCACTGCCTGACCACCGACACCCCGGATCAAGCCCGCATCACCGACTCCATTCACAGCATGATCGCCGAGGTGCAGAAGTACGTACCCGGCTACAAGCTGGTCAACGGCCCGGTGTTTGACGGCAACCGCGTCTCGGTCTTCATGGAGGTCGAAGGGCTGGGTGACTTCCTGCCTAAATACGCCGGCAACCTAGACATCATGACCGCCGCAGGTGCCCGCACCGCCGAGCTGTTCGCCGAGAAAATGCTCGATGGCAGCTTCAACCCCGCCGCCATCAGTGCCAACATTTAAGGAGCCGTCCATGAACCTGCAAGGCAAAAGCATCACTCTGCATGACATGACCCTGCGTGACGGCATGCACCCCAAGCGCCACCAAATCAGTTTGGAGCAGATGCAAGGCATCGCCCAAGGCCTGGATGCCGCCGGCATTCCGCTGATCGAAGTGACCCACGGCGACGGCCTCGGTGGCAGCTCGGTGAACTACGGTTTCCCCGCGCACACCGACGAGGAGTACCTGCAGGCAGTCGTGCCGCTGATGAAGAAGGCCAAGGTATCCGCCCTGCTGCTGCCCGGAATCGGCACCATTGATCATCTGAAAATGGCCCACGAGATCGGCGTAAACACCATTCGCGTGGCCACGCACTGCACCGAGGCCGACGTTTCCGAGCAGCACATCACCCTAGCCCGCAAGCTTGAGATGGACACCGTGGGCTTTTTGATGATGGCGCACATGAACAGTCCAGAAGGTCTGGCCGAACAGGCCCGGCTGATGGAAAGCTATGGCGCCAACTGTGTGTACATCACCGACTCCGCCGGCTACATGCTGCCCGAAGATGTCAGCGCCCGGATCAGCGCCGT
Source organism: uncultured Pseudomonas sp. (assembly GCF_943846705.1). Classification (NCBI taxonomy): domain Bacteria; kingdom Pseudomonadati; phylum Pseudomonadota; class Gammaproteobacteria; order Pseudomonadales; family Pseudomonadaceae; genus Pseudomonas; species uncultured Pseudomonas sp. Next base: position 3,815,002 of record NZ_OX044366.1, read on the forward strand.
GCGCCAGGCTTTGCAACCAGGCACCGAAATCGGCTTCCATGGTCACCACAACCTGGCCATGGGTGTTGCCAACTCGATTGCCGCAGTCGCCGCCGGTGCCACCCGGATCGATGCCGCCGCTGCCGGCCTGGGCGCCGGGGCCGGCAATACGCCGATGGAAATCCTTGTCGCGGTCTGTCAACGCATGGGCATTCACACCGGAGTGGACATTTTCGCCATTCAAGATGTGGCCGATGATCTGGTGGTGCCGATCATGGACTTCCCCATCCGCAGCGACAAAGACGCTCTGACTATGGGCTATGGCGGGGTCTATGGCTCCTTCCTGCTGTTTGCCAAGCGCGCCGAGAAAAAGTACGGCGTGCCCGCACGCGAAATTCTCGTCGAGATGGGCCGCCGCGGCATGGTCGGCGGCCAGGAAGACATGATTGAGGATACTGCTCTGACCCTGCTTAAACAGCGCCAAGTCTGAAACCTAGCACCGGCAGCAACCGCTGCCGGTGATTTTGCTGCCAGGGAGGAAACCCATCATGTCAGTCGTTGAGGACAGGGGCGGCAAGAGCAGTAATGCGTTGTTAGCCCTGCTGGTAGGCGGGTATGCGAGCATCTTCCTTGGCCGGCAAATCATGGCGGTGATGATTGAGCCGATCAAGCTGGATTTCGGCGTCAGCGATACCGCCATGGGGCTAATTTCCGGGCTGGCCTTTGCCGGCATCTATGCCCTCATGGGGCTACCGGCCGGACGCCTGGCCGACCGCCACAGCCGAGTCAGGCTGCTGGCACTCTGCACCGCACTGTGGTCACTGGCCACCCTGCTCTGCGGCTTTGCCGTCAGTTTTTACCTGCTGGTTATTGCCCGCATGCTGGTGGCCATCACCGAAGCGCCGGTAACACCGGCCTCGCTGTCGCTGATCGCCGACCTGTATCCACCACGCAACCGTTCGCTGGCAATCAGCTTCTTCACGGCCGCACCGACTATTTCGGCAATTGTCGGGCTGAGTCTGGGCGCGTGGGTGATTGATCAGTACGGCTGGCGTAGCGGTTTCTACATCGTCGCCACACCACCATTACTGGTATCCATGCTGCTGGCCATGCTGGGTCGTGAACCGCACCGTGGACGCTACGATGGCGTGCAACAGCGCCCCGCAGCGAAGCAAAACCTGTGGCAGTCGGCTCGCCAACTGCTCGGTAACCCACATTACTGCAAGCTGGTAGCCGCCTGCGCGCTGTTCAGCTTCAGCGGCTTCGCCTTCGCCATGTGGAATACCACGTTTCTGATCCGCTCCCACGACTTGTCCCTGCAGAATGCCGGCATCCTCGCCGGTGTCGTGACCGGGATAAGCGCCGCACTGGGCGGGGTATTCAGCGGCTGGTTGACCGACCGCTTGAGCGTGCAAAGCCAGGCCTGGCTCCTGGGTATCCCTCTGGTGGGCCAGAGCATCGCCTTGATCTGCCTGCTGCTTTATATACTGTGGCCGCAAGGCATCGCGCTGCAGATTGGCTCGTTGCAAGTGCCGACTGCCATGTACTGGTGTGCCCTGATGGGTTTTTTTACCATGTGGTGGGTAGGCCCCTGTTTCAACCTGCTGACGCAACTGGTCAGCCCCTGGCAGCGGGCCACCGCAATCGCCTTACAGACCATCTGCACCACCCTCGCGGGGGTCGGTCTTGGCCCGCTGGTGACCGGTGTGCTGAGCGATCTGCTCCTGCCCTGGAGCGGTAACGAATCACTGCGTCACGCGCTGCTGCTGGTGCACCTCAGCCTGCTATTACCGCTGATCCTGCTGGTGCAGCTCTACCGACAGCAGGCCTTCGCCCCACCCCACTTCGCCGAACAGTAATAAAAAAGCCCTGCATATGCAGGGCTTTTTCGTTTCTGGAGGACTCAGAAGCGGCCTGGGCGCATCATCGCATCCATGCCGCCATCGACGAAGACCACAGTGCCGTGCATAAAACTGGCCTGGGGCGACAGCAGAAAACGGATCGCCTCGGCCAGTTCCTGCGGCTGGCTGCCGCGACCCAGTGGCGCAACAAAATTGCGGGTGGCCTCACCGTACCGTGGGTCTTCGGTGGAAGCCTTGTACAGCGGCGTTTCGACCACGCCCGGCGCCACCACATTGAGGCGCACGCCATTTTTCGCCCAATCGTGCACCAGACGGCGGACCAATACACTGACCGCATATTTGGAACCGGCATAGGCCATGCTCGGCTGATTGGCCTGATTGGCCGCTTCAATGGCCGCAGCCTCATCACCGGCCAGCATCAGCTCAACGATCGGTTGTTGGTCAGCGCCAGGCTGCACCCCGGCGACAGAGCCAACCACCACGGCAGACGGCTGAGTCCCCTTGCTGAGTGCTGGCACCAGCCCTTGCAGTAGGCTGCTGACGGCAAAATAGTTGACCGCCAGAATCAGCCCGCAACTGGGCGCAGTGACACCAACACCGGCACACAAGACCACATGGTCCAGCACGCCATTGCAGCGTTCAAGGGCCTCGGAAACCGCCTGCTGGCGGCCCTCCGGGGTGGAAAGATCGACGTTGATGTCACTGTTGGCGCGATCAATACCGATCACACGATGGCCGGCCTCGGATAATTGCAGGCACAGGGCGGCGCCGATGCCGGAGGCAGCACCCGTAACGACTGTTGTGGGCATGATGAAACTCCTTTGCTGAGGTATTACCTGCAGGCTGATCGTTTATCGAGCAGCCCGGGATCGATTCTGCTTTGGTTTCAAATCGGCGGCAGCCGGTCGAACCACGGACGCGCCTGCTCCAGCTGGCCGGCCAGGCTCAACAGGGTATGCTCGGCGCCGAAGCGTGCGGCGAACATCACGCCCACTGGCAAGCCTTCGCCACTCCAGTACAGCGGGACCGACATGGCGGGCTGTCCGGTGAAGTTGTACAGCGAAGTAAACGCCGAACTGCGGGTGGCCAAGGGGCCGAATTCCTTCAGCGGCAGGTCCATGTCCACCACGCCCAGCAAAGGTGGCGCCCAGGTCATCGTTGGGCTGAGGATCAGGTCGTAGTCCTTCATGAAGCGGGCCATATCACGCCCGGTTTGGCGCAGCACTTGCAGAGCCTCCATGTACTCCACTGCACTGACCTTGCGCCCCCAGTTGAGCATTTCCATGTTCACCAATTCTAGGTCGTCGGCGCTCACCGCCCGGCCCAGCTGCGCTTCGCGCAGGGCAATACGCTCGGCCAGGCTAACCACGCTGAGGGTACCCGAAGCCTGCATAGCGGCCGGCATATTGAGCTTGGGGACTGCGTCTACCACCTCATGCCCCAGCTCAACACACAGCCGCGCGGCATCTTCCAGGGCATCCAGGCAGACCTGCTCCACCGGCATCGCCAGCAGCGGCTGACGCATCATGGCGATACGCAGGCGACCCGGCGCTTGCTGCACCTTGGCCAGGTAAGAACCGTGCTCGACACCGTCGAATTCACGCCCGGGGTTCTTCCAGGCCATTGCATCAAGCAGCGCCGCCGAGTCACGCACGCTGCGACTGACGACATGTTGCGCCGACAAAAAGTTACGGGCACCCGCTTCGTCACTGCCGATCGGCACCAGGTCGCGGCTTGGTTTGATACCGAACAAGCCGCAAGAGGACGCCGGCAGGCGGATCGAGCCACCGCCATCGCTGGCATGTGCCACTGGCATAATGCCGGCGGCCACTGCCGCCGCCGCGCCGCCGGAAGAACCACCGGCGCTGTGCTTGAGATTCCAGGGGTTGTGCGTATCACCGAACAATTTGCCTTCGGTTGACGGGTTGTTACCAAACTCAGGGCTGTTGCTCTTGCCGAAGATCACCAGTCCGGCCTTGCGCGCGCTGCGGACATAGGGGTCGTCCGTGGTCGCCTTGGCGTCGCGGAAGAAGCGCGAGCCGTGCGTGGTCACCGTATCCGCCATGCTCACGCCCAGATCCTTGAGCAGGAACGGTACGCCACGGAATGGCCCGTCAGGAATGCCCGAGGCCACCAGCTGGCGTGCCGCATCATAGTGCCGGGTGACCACTGCATTGATCTGCGGGTTGACCAGCTCAGTGCGCTGGATCGCCAGCTCCAGCAATTCTTCGGCACTGACCTGGCCGTCGCGCACCAAGCGCGCCAGTTCCAGGGCATCGCAACGCCGATACTCAGCAAAACTCATGCCGCTCGCTGCCATGGCCGACGGCGCGCGTAAACTTAACGCCAGGCCCGCGGCCAGGCAGGCAGAGCCTTGCAGAAAGTGCCTTCGTTTGATGCCAGACATCGGGGCTTCCTCACTTTTGTTATTAGATTTGTAACGCTTGTGCGCGCCCCGTTGTACGAGCGCAGCGCCTCGCACAACGGCGTGTGCAAACACGAGCTGGGACGATATAAACCGCCAACAGAGGATTAATCGTGGGCGTGGCTGTTCTCCAGCGGCTGTCTAGCGGCGGCGACAAACCAAGCACTGCTGCATAGCCATTGCCTGCGCTGCAGGACTGCTGCGCAGGCTCAGTTATATCGCTTAGGCTACTCGTCGGGGTCGCTGTACCAACCTACCATCACCAGATAGCGGCCCACCCGCTGGATCAGCGCGGTCTTGTTCTCCACCTTCTGGGTAACCGGGTTGCGCCAGCGATAAGCGAATTCGCCCGTATCGCGTCCCTTCATCTGCGCCAGGAGCGGCGCACCCAGCGGTTGGCCAGCATGGTCTTCGAGAGTGTCGAAGCGGCTACCAACCAGCCCATGGTTATTACCATGGGCAACGAAGCGGCGGCTGTCGCTGTCGATAACGAACGGGTAGATGTCATCCCGGTAGAACTGCGAATCGAGATTATTGATCTGACCGATGGTCTGTTTCGCGTCATCGGCCAACGCGGCTACCACACGCTGCAACATGTTGTGTGCTTCGGCAGAATCGGCTCGGGGCTGGTAATAGCCGACCCCCAGGATATGCTGGTCAAATACGCGATAGAAGGCTTTCTTGCGCTCCACACGACCCTGACGCCAATTGATCCAACGGTACTCGCCCACCTGGATTTCATTGGCCGCCGGCTGTGCGAGGACAGACTGATAAACGGCTCGCAACTGATCATCGAGCAGCGGCGAAACATCCCGACCAATCAGCTGCCGCGAAGGGCCGCCACTGGCGAGCATAATGCCGTCGCGGTCCACCACGAATACATACAGATCATCCTCGGTAAACTGCCCCTGGCGGCTAAAAGCCGCAAAAGATCGCTCACCCTCCTGCAAGTAATACTGTGAAGCTCGCTCGAGCAGCGCGAGAGCCTGCTGCTCATCAGCGGGCAGCGACTCGGCCTGCAGAAGGCTATGGAACAGCATGCACAGCAGCAGACAAGCTGCCAGCCCTCTTTTCCACCGTTCCATATGCGCCTCCGTATTAATACTCTATTAGCCTCTGACGTTAGCTGAACAGGCCTCCTGCCACATCGTCCGTTCGGACGTCAGAAAACCCAAAAGCCGCTCCTAAAAGAGCGGCTTCTGATCGGTGCAAGGTAAGCGTCAGGGCTTATTGACGGTGATAAATTCGCGATGCTCGGCCATCTGCGGCGGGATATCCGCCTCATTGGTGTAGAACTGCGCATACCACTCGCGCAACTGGTAAATAGGACCATCGCCCTCGGCCAGCACCGGGTTATCCACCGGCCGCTTGGTGCTCCAAATGTCTACGTCCTGGTAGAAGGAGGTGCGGTTATTTTCCACGTATTCCAGCGCCAGTTTTTCGTTCTGCTCTTCGGTCCAGCCGGGAATTTTCTTGACCAGCACTCCGAAGCGCAACTCGAACTGCCTAGGGCCTATCGGTACATGGCAGTTCAGCAGAATCGTCTCGACTGTCAGCCCGTCATATTCGGCACGCATCCGGGTGAAGTGGGTTGAAGGGCCGTAATAAGCTGACTCTGCAACCAGGTCACCACCCAGGCGCTCGGAGTCGCCATGAAACTCTTGGGTGCCAATATGCCCCTGAAAGGTGTTGCGGAAATACTTGGTCGGCGCGCCATGCACCGGACCGAAATGCTGGGCGTCGACCAGATTGTCCACCAGCTCACGCGGATGGGTGTCGATGACCATCAGATCCAAATGCCAGTCATTGTCCCACTCGTCACTGTCGATTTCCGGGAAATAGGGAATCTCGACACCTTCAGCCGGCGGCAGGCCTTCAGGGTTGTGCCAGACGAACAGCAGACGGTTGACTTCGCAGGTCAACCATTTGCGCGTTTTCGCTTTGGGTGGAATGCGCTTGCAGTAAGGGATCTCGGCACAACGCCCACTGGCATCGAAGGCCCAGTGGTGGAATGGGCAGACGACCTTGCCATCTACCAACTCGCCTTGCGACAGATCAGCCCCCATGTGTGGGCAGTAGGCATCCAGCACGGCAATTTGATTGTCCTTGCCGACAAAGCCCAACAGGCGACTGCCGAAGACATTCAAGGTGTGCAGCTTGCCATCACGAAAGGCCTCAGCCTCACCAAGACAATGCCAGCCACGGGCATAGCGATATTCTGCTGTTTCCGCCACCGACTTGACCTCGATCATCTGATTCATGAACCTAATCCTCACTGAGCGTTGTTATAGTTTTCTTCACGGCCGGCCCGCTAGAGCGGCGACGTGAATTTGCCGAAAAACCACATCCGATGTATGGCATATTCGCGCCAGCCTGAAGCAGCTACATCCCCCAGTTGGACTAGATTTAGGCGTCGCGCCAATCCGCGACTATGCCGTGCTCGAGGGCAAAGGGCTGCACGTGCACCGTGCGCTTCTGATGCAGGCCTTGCACATCATTGACCGCCAACCAGCGCATCACGGCAGCGGGCACCAGCGGCGGCGCGGAGCCGGCCCCCAGGGCCCGCACACCTGCCTCGCCAATCGTGGCTTTCAGCGCGTCGGTGGTGACCACGCCAGGATTGACCGTGTAGGTGCGCAAGCCACGGTCGCCCATTTCAGCTTTGAGGACCCCCGACAGACGCGACACGGCCGCCTTGCCGGCGGCGTAGGCATAACCCCAGCCGCCACGGTCTGCCGCCACCGGTGGATTGCTTTCACCAGCCCCAGAGGTCACGTTGATAATCACCCCCTCGCCCTGCTCCAGCATTGGTAGCACTAGCCGTTGAGTGAGCAGCACCGGCGCCAGAATATAGCCGCGGTACATGCGCTCGAGGGTATCCGCGCTTAGCTGCAGGAACGTCTGGTTGAGGTCGCTGCCCTGGTACACCGCATTATTGACCAACACATCAATACGCCCGGCCTGCTGCAGCAACAAATCAGCCGCCAGTAGCACCGAGTCAGCGTCCAGCAGGTTCATCGGAATGCACCAAGCCTGGCGCCCTAGCGCTCTGATCTCAGCAGCCACCGAGGCCAAGCTGCCCGGTAAGGACTGCCCGTCGGCCCCCGTCAGACTGTGCTCATGCTGCTGGCCATCTTCGAGCGTACGCGCACTGATGGCCACATCGAACCCGGCCTGAGCAAAGGCCAGAGCCGTTTCCCGGCCGATACCACGACTGGCCCCGGTGACCAATACCACCTTGTTCATGTTGTGTTCCCAGTGTCTGCAACCATGCGATTTTGTCGATAAGTATCGGAGGCCGCAGCATGCGACTCATCGTCTGCACAGACTAGGATTCAACAACAAGAAAGCCGCCGACCTGGAGGGTCGACGGCTGCTGTGAACGGACTGCTTAGGGACACTCTGGACGCCGTGGATTACTCCGCGACCAGCACGTGTTACGGGCGAAGGCCGCTCTGCAGGGAGCGCAGCTGAGGATGAGGAATGACCGCTGCGCGCGCACCTAACGGGGAGACATTGCCACGCCCCAAGGACACCACACTGTTAAGCATCACCCGCACCAGCTCAGCTTGCCGGCGCACACCGGTTTTGGAAAAGATCGCCCGCAGATGAGCCCGCGCAGTGTTGCGCATGATGCCCAAATTCTCCGCGGCTTCCTCCAGCGACAGGCCGTTGGCCAACTGCAGCGCCAGCACGGTTTCCGCCGGAGTGAAGTTGAACAGTTCTTTGGCAACCCGGTTGTCGACCTGGGATTTACCAACCGCATCGCGGATATACATCATCACCGCCGGCTGACCACGGCCCTCGGCCCACTCCGTGCCGGGCACTGGCTCGACCACCACCCCGAGACTGACTTGCCCAGAGGGCCGCGCAACCGAGAGTGCTTCACGGGCGCCCAGCGGTTGCGGTGCATGCTTGGAGTCGACCGCATCCCTGATTAGTTTGTGCAGCTCGCGGTTATCGCTGGGGTAGCTTGCCTCCAGCCGGGAACCTACCAGTTTGAGACCATCGGCCTGACCAAGCAGCTCGCGGGCAACATCATTCAACTGCAACACCCCACCGGCCTCATCGAGTACCAGGGTGGCCACCGAGAGACGGTTGACCGCCTCGGCATACAGGTTACCCAGCGATGCGCTGCGGCCGAGCAGGTTGTGCACATGCATGCTGCGCCGCAAATGCGGTACCAGCCGCGAACACAGCGCCTTGTCGGCCTCGGTGAATGCCTGCTGGGAATGGTTGCGGGTGATGCGAAAGCGCAACACGCCGGAGTCGATGGTGGAAATATCCGCCCCCATGACGTGGTAGATGTCGTTCAGCTTGCTGTAGTCGCGGTAATAGCTGCTGCTTTCCCACTCTTGGAAGGTCATCACGTCATCCACCGTGAATACCCGATCCGCCGGCATGTTGGAGAACGGTGTATCGCCATGCAGGTAGGGGAAGTAGGTAACCTTGCCACTGCCCTCGAGATTCCCGGCGACCAACATCAGGCCGACATCCTCGACCCCTGGAATACGCAGAATCAGCGTGACGTAATTGGCCTGAAACAGATTGCGCAACTCGTACAACGCCTCGGACAGACGCTCGTTTTCCAAGGCACCGTCATGGATAAGACCAATAACTCGATCATAGTCGTCTAGCGACAACGGTGTTTCGGACGATTCTGGATGCGCTTTTTTACTTATTGTTGTCATCGTTGCGACCTCATGCGTATAGCTTCGCTGAAGCTCAGATTTATATCGTTATCCGGCACTGCACAAGTAGACCATTTCCTCTATATGCCACTACGGGCCGCTTTGCGCGCCCATCAATAATTGCATCAAATGTTGTCCATGCTTATGGCTGACCCAGGGTTACCACACTGTTGAGGATCAACCGGACCAATTCGGTCTGACGGCGCACGCCGGTTTTCGAGAAAATCGCCCGCAGATGCGCTCTAGCAGTATTGCGCCGAATGCCTAAGGAAATGGCCGCGTCCTCAAGCGAAAGGCCGTTTGCCAGTTCCATCGCCAAAGCCGACTCCGATGGAGTAAAACCGAATACCTGGCGGGTAATGGCGGTACTGAGCAGCGGCTGGCCAACCGCATCACGGCAATAAATAACCACTGCCGGCTGGCTTTCACCCTCATCCCAATCCTGCTCCGGAACTGGCTCAACGACAATGCCAAGGCTGACCTGGCCGGACGGGCGGGCAACCGACTGTGCTTCGGCCAGAGCGATACGGCCGCTGGCCGAACTGCTCGCCGCGGCGCGGATGGCTTTATACAAACGCTTGTTGTCGCCTGGGTAGCTGGCCTCCAGACGACCACCGACAACCTTCAGGCCATCGCCAGCGGCCAGCATTTCCCGGGCGACTTGGTTGGTCTCCAACAGGTGACCATTGCCGTCGAGAATCATCGTGGCGATAGATAGCCGCCCCATGGCCTGGGCATACAGCGTGCTCAGCGAATTCTTGTGGCCCAGCAGGCTGTGAATGTGCAGCGCACGACTCATGTGCGGAATCAGCGTGTCGCACAGCGCCCGATCCGCAGCCGAGAAGTCCTCGCGGTTGGGTGCCCGGGTGACCCGAAAACGAAACACCCCACCACTGGGTGGCGTTATATCCACCCCCATCACATGGAAAACATTCTGCTGCTTACAGTACTGGAGGTAGTAATCGGACTCGCGCCAGCTCTCCACGCTCATCAAGTCGGTAACGGTAAACACCTGGTTGACCGCGCAATTGACAAAGGGCGTCGCCGAACTGGGGTAGGTGATGTAGGAGATAGTCCCCTGCCCTTCGATATCGCCAATGACCAGCATCAGACCTTTATCCGAATCCTGCGGGATACGCAGGATCAGGGTGACGTAGTTGGCCTGAAACAGCTGCTGCACCCGCGCCAGAAAACGGCTCCAGCTATGGTCGTCAATAGCGGCATCATAGAGCTCAGCCAATAGCTGATCTAAGGATGAGGCCTCCATTACCAGGCGTTGCTGGTCAGTGTGCATGGCTGTCGGTTGCAGCCTGACTGCCCGTTGCAGGTATCACTACCCGCACCAGCGGCTTGCCGCGGCTCAACCAGGAAGCCAGCGCTGGCAGCAGGAGAATCGCACCGAATACGTTGACCAGGAACATAAACGCCAGTAGCACGCCCATGTCGGCCTGAAATTTCAACGGTGCGAAGACCCAAGCCCCGACCCCCACCGACATGGTGAAGGCGGTGAACAACGCCGCAGTGCCACGCTGACACATGGCTTCATAGAAGGCCGTGCGCACGTCCTTGCCCAAGGCCAGCTCATGCTGCATACGCTCGTAGAGGTAGATACCGTAATCCACACCGACCCCCACACCCAGCGCCAACACCGGCAAGGTGGCGACCTTCAGGCCGATGCCGAACACGGCCATCACCGCGCTGCACAGGGTGGCGACAATCGCCAGCGGAATCAGCAGGCATAGCACTGCCCGTCCAGAGCGGAACGTCACCCAGCAGAACAATGCCACCGCCAGCAGCAGCGAGCCGTGCATCTGCGCCTCTGCCTGCTTGACCGCCTCGTTGGACGCCGCCATCACACCGACATTACCGCCGGCCATGTGGAATTTGACCTTGGGCTCATCGATCCGGGCAATGATGCCTTCAACCTGGTCGGTAACCCGGGCAATGGTGTCGCCCTCGTGATCGCCGAGAAACAGCAGCACCTGCATGGTCTGGCAGCCATCGACTACCAGGCCGTGAGCGTTGGTGTAGGCTCGCGAACCCGCAATCAGGCCGCGCGTAGACCCCGGGATAGCGGCCCAACGCGGATTTCCCTCATTGTTGCCGGCAATCGACACCTTGCCCATGCCCGCGACGCTGTGAACCGAACTGACCCCATCGATGCTCCGCGCATGAAAATCCAGCGACTCCACTGCACGCATCACATCGGCGTCGAGACAGGCTTCTTCGATCTTGGTTTCCATATACACCGAGAGCACATCCAGACCGATCGAGTAGCTACTGGAGATCTGGGCGTTGTCCTGGTTATAGCGTGAACTCTCGCGCAGCTCCGGCGCACCGACGCCCACGTCACCGACAATCAGCTCGCGACTCTTCCAGGCCCCAGCCACCAGCAACACCAGACTAATGGCGAACACCCCCAGCGCGGCCTTCGGCGTCGCCAGGACCGACAGACTCCACCACAGGCGGTGCTTGCCGTCAGCATTACGCCCACGCTGTTGATAGGCGCGCTTGTCCAGCTTGAGGTAGGACATGACGATCGGCAGCATCATCTTGTTGGTCACAATCATCAGCAACCCGCCGATGCACGCGGTAATACCCAGCTCATGAACGATCGGGATATCGATCAGCATGATCACGCCGAAACCCAGCGCGTTGGTGACCAGCGCCAGGGAGCCGGGGATGAAAATCTTGCAAAACGATACCTTGGCCGCCTCAAAGGAATTGTGCCCGCTGAGAATGTCTTGCTTCCAGGCGTTGGTCATCTGTACCGCGTGCGACACGCCGATGGAGAAGATCAAGAACGGCACCAGGATCGACATCGGGTCAATGCCCATGCCGATCAGCGGCAGTACCCCCAGCAGCCAGACCACCGGCACCAGCGCCACCAACAGCGCCACCACGGTTTGCACCAGCGAGCGGGAGTAGAACCACAGCATCAGCGCAGTGATGGCAAAGGCGATGACGAAGAAGCCCATCACCATATACAGCCCATCGATGACATCACCCACCAGCTTGGAAAAGCCGACGATATTGATCTCGATATTCTCGCTCTCGAAGCGTGTGCGGATCGCCTCCAGCTGGGCGGCGATCTCGGCGTAGGAAACACGCTCGCCGGTCTGCGGGTTGATTTCCTGCAACTCCGCATTAACGATCGAGGCCGAGAGGTCATTGGCGACCAGCCGCCCTATCTCGCCCGAACGTGCGGTATTACTGCGCACCTGATCGAGGTCTTCCGGCTTGCCGGCATAGTGCGGCGGGATCACTACGTCACCGACGAAACCTTCTTCGGAAATCTCGACATAACGCACATCCGGGGTGAACAACGAGCGCACGCTAGCCCGCCGCACGCCTGGAATGAAAAACACCTCATCGGTGACTTGACGCAACACGTCAAGGAACTCGGCGTTGTAGATGTCCCCCTTGCCGCGCCATTTGACGCTAACCAAAATGGTATTGGCACCACTGAAGGTTTCGCTGTAATGCAGGTAATTCTGCATATAGGGATGGCTGATGGGGATCTGCTTGTTGAAGCCTGGGTCCAGCTTGATCTGCGTGGCGCTGTAGCCCAGCCCCAGCGTAAGCAAGATGAAGATCGTGAGGAAAAACTTGCGGTGGCCCAGCAAGCCATCGGCCATGGCCTCGACGCAGCGATCTATCCAACGACGATTGTGCTTGTCCATATATCCCCCTTATTGACCGTAGACTGCGAGATAGCCGCGATCTTTTTGCAGCAGGCCACTCTGGCCAGCGACAAACAGTTCGCCATCAGGCAGTACCACTGCCGAGGTCAGGGTGCCCAAGCCCTTGAGGTAACCGGAGCCAGTAATGGCACCCTCACGCGAAAGACTGACGTAGGCACCGCCAGTCCCGACAATCACCAGGCCGGTGTCATTCATGGCGTGGCCGTACAGCGGCAGGTGGTGCCCCACATCGACCGGAGTCCAGTTCAGCCCGTCATCGCGGCTAACGAACACATGGCCGCGCATGCCATAGGAGACCCAAACCTTGTTACCCATATACGCCACACCAAATAACGAGCCGCGGTAAAACGGTTCGATACGCTGCCAGCTGACGCCGTGGTCTTCGCTGCGTAGCACAAGGCCCATCTCGCCGACCATGATCTGCATGCGCTGACCATCACCGTCCATGTCATTGAAATGTTCACCATGGGTGTCCAGCTCACGTGCCTGCCAGCTGCGGCCCTGATCGCTGGAGCTGAAAAATTTACTGAAACTGCCGTAAGCAAATATCTGCTGCCCGTCTGCGCTCCAGGTGCCCAGCAGCGGCTCGCCCTGCTCCTTATCCTGCATCAGCACGTCCCAGGTCTCACCGGCATCGTCGCTGCGCAGCAGCACCGCATCGTGACCAACCGCCAGCAGGTTATCGCCGCCCAGCCAGCTGATTCCCGTCAGAGTGGCCGCAAGCTGGTCGTCGCCATGGGTCTGGCGCCAGGTCTTGCCACGGTCGTCGCTGACCGTGATGGTGCCGCGCTCGCCTACTGCGACAATGCGCTCGCCGAACTGCACGAGATCATTGATCTGCAGGCGGGCCAGATTGAGCTGAACTTGATGACCGTTGACGTCAGCGCGCGGCGAAAAAGCGAATATCACCAACAGCGCGACGACAAGGCAGAAGGAGTAGCTAATCAATTTGCTCATGGCGCAATTTCACCCTGTGGGGGCCCTGCTCAGGCCACCTATTGTTTTTATCGATCGTCAGCTGCTCACGCCAAAGGCACAGAGGCAGCACAGAGAGTGGTTTGATGTTGGTCCAGCACTGCTAGGCGAACATCGTCCAAATGGCTTACGTGACTCACTGTGCAGGCAAAGCCTCAGGCCAGAGCGCCTGGTGTCACCCAAAAGTAGTTAAGCAGTACGCACGCAGCCCGCGTAAAGCGGGCTGCGTGGCAGGCGGGAGAGAGGGCGTATCAGTCGATTTCAAACAGGCCGGCAGCGCCCATGCCACCACCGATGCACATGGAGACCACCACGTAGCGCACACCACGGCGGCGACCTTCGAGTAGAGCATGGCCGACCATGCGTGCACCGCTCATGCCGAACGGATGACCGATGGAGATCGCACCACCGTTAACGTTCAGCCGATCGTTGGGGATGCCCAGCTCATCGCGGCAGTACAGCACCTGGCTGGCAAACGCTTCGTTGATTTCCCACAGGCCGATATCCTCGACCTTGAGGTTGAAGCGGTTGAGCAACTTGGGAATCGCATACACCGGGCCAATGCCCATTTCTTCCGGTTTGCAGCCGGCCACGGCGATTCCGCGATAGGTACCGAGTGGCTTGAGGCCGCGACGATCGGCTTCGCTACGACTCATTAACAGGCACGCTGCCGCACCATCGGAGAACTGCGAGGCGTTACCGGCGGTGATGTGCTGACCCTGCTTGATCCACTGGCCATCCTTCCACACCGGTGCCAGGCCCTGGAGACCTTCGAGGGTGGTGGAGGGACGATTACACTCGTCACGATCAGCGCTTACCTGCTCGTGGCCGTTCGGCTTGCCTTCCTTGTCGAACAGCAGCTTGTTGGCCGTCAGCGGGACGATTTCATCATCAAACAAACCGGCTTTCTGCGCGGCAGCAGTCCGCTGCTGGCTCTGCAGAGAGTACTCATCCTGTGCCGCACGAGTGATCCCGTAACGTTCGGCAACGATCTCTGCCGTCTCGATCATCGGTATATAAGCAGCAGGCGCCACTTCTATGACCGCTTCGGAGCGCGCCCGGTGGGTGTTCTTATGCTTGGTCTGGGTCAGCGACAGGGATTCGACGCCCCCACCGATGGCCACATCCATCTCACCGGTCATGATCGCCTTGGCGGCCTCGCCAATTGCCATCAACCCGGAAGCGCACATGCGATCAACCGCCATGCCCGCTACGGAGTCAGGCAGACCACCGGTGTAAGCGCACAGGCGACCGATGTTGTAGCCCTGGGTGCCCTGCTGTACCGCAGCGCCCATGATCACATCACCCACATCCGCCGGATCAATGCCGGCGCGATCGACCACGGCGCGTATCACATGCCCGCCCAATACCGGCGCTTCGGTGTCGTTGAAAGAGCCGCGAAAGGATTTGCTCAGCGCGGTACGTGCGGTGGCGACAATAACTGCTTCTTGCATGGCGTGCCTCTTCAGGAATTCGGGTTAAAGGTGTAACGGCTGATGGTGTCCACCACACAGCCGGGACGGTCGCTGCCTTTGACTTCAACGGTGACGCGCACGACTACCTGCACGGCGCCGTTGGCCAGGGTTTCGACCTGGGTAATTTCACCGTTGCCGCGAATGCTGGCACCAACCCGCACCGGGGCTGGGAAGCGCACACGGTCGCAGCCGTAGTTGACGCCCATCTGCAGGTTCTCGACGCGCATCAGTTGCGGCAGGAAGTAGTTAACCAACGACAGGGTCAGGTAACCGTGCGCAATGGTGCCGCCGAAGGGGCCTTTACTGGCCTTCTCTGGATCAACGTGGATCCACTGGTGATCACCGGTGGCGTCGGCAAAGGTATCAACGCGGTTTTGCTCGATGATGATCCACTCGGTCACGCCGAGGGACTTGCCCACTGCCTGTTCGAGGGCGGCGGCGCTGTTGAAAACCATGGTCATGCTGCTCTCCTGTTCGATCTGTGCATGGACGCGGCGTTAGCGGTTTTTCTGTCTGCAGCGAACACCACTCGGTGTCCGCTGCAGTCAAAACACCTTCAGCGGATAACCGCGCTTAAACCTTGTGCCGGCGTTAAGGCAAACGCCCGAAAATCATTCGGGGCGCTGCTGCAGCCCATCAAGCCTGCTGTGAACTGACCGGCAAGATCTCTCCAGTCATGTAGCTGGAGTAGTCACTGGCCAGGAACATCATCACGTTGGCCACCTCCCAACACTCAGCGCCCCGGCCATAGGCCTCACGCGACTCCAGCTCCTTGAGGAGCGCTTCGGGGGCTGACTTGCGCAGCATTGGATGCACGGCCAGCGAGGGGGCAACGGCGTTGATCCGCACATTGAACTCGGCGGCCTCCAAAGCCGCACAGCGGGTCAGCGCCATTACCCCAGCCTTGGCGGCGGCGTAGTGCGCCTGTTCTTTCTGTGCGCGCCAGCCAAGCACCGAGGCGTTATTAACGATGACCCCGCCTTGGCTGCGGGCCTTCATAACCTGCAGCATGTAGCGGGTCATGCGCATGGTGCCGTTCAAGGTCACATCGATGACCTTGTTCCATTCAGCATCCTCCATCTCGATCAGCGCCTTGCTTGTACCCAGCCCGGCGTTGTTGATCAGGATGTCGGTGCCCTGGAGTTTGTCTTCGGCAAAGTCGATCAGCGCGCGTACTTCAGTCTCGTCGGTGACGTTGCAGAGCTTGCCCCACACCGCCTCAAGACCCGTTTCCTGCTTGAGCTTGTCCACGGAGGCAGCCAGGCGGCCCTCATGCACATCGCTGATAACGATTGCCCGGCAACCCTCCTCCACCGCTCGGGTAGCAGCGGCAAAACCAATGCCGGCGCCTGCTGCGGCTGTGATCAGTACCGATTTGCCCTGCAGCAGGTTATGGCCGGTTACATACTCGGGATTTTTCAGATCTATCATGGTTACCTGCCTTTAGCTTCTTTGGGCATGCCGAGTCCGCGCTCAGCAATAATGTTGCGCTGAATCTGGTTGGTGCCGCCGTAGATGGTGTCCGAACGGGTGAACAGGAACATCGACTGCAGACGCGTCAGGTTGTAGGGGGCGGACTCGATGATCTCCGCCTCGGGGCCTAACACATCCATGGCCAGCACCCCGAGATTGCGGTGCCAACTGGACCAATGCAGTTTGTAGACTAATGCGGAGCTGTCCGGCTGACCGGAGTCAGGACCGGAAAGCATGCGCATGGCGTTGTAGCGCATCAGGCGCAAGCCCGTGTGAGCTTCGGCAATGCGCTGACGGATGCTCGGCTCGCTGGCCGCGCCATTGCTCTTGGCGATGCGGATAATCTCGTCCAGCTCGTTCTGAAATTGCATCTGCTGACCGAGGGTGGAAACCCCGCGCTCGAAGCCGAGCAAGCCCATCGCGACCTTCCAGCCATCGCCAGGTGCCCCGACGATATCCGCCGCCACGGCGTCATCGAAGAACACCTCATTAAATTCCGAGGTGCCCGTCAGTTGCTCGATCGGGCGCACGGTGACGCCCGGCTGATGCATCGACACCAGGAAGAACCCCAAGCCGCGATGCGCCTGGGATTGCGGGTCGGTACGGGCAATCACAAAGCACCAGTCAGACTCATGGGCCAGGGAGGTCCAGACCTTCTGTCCATTGATGAGCCACTTGCCCGACGCGGCGTCCTGGGTCGCCTTGGTTCTGACATTGGCCAGGTCCGAGCCGGCACCCGGCTCGGAGTAACCCTGGCACCAGAGCTCGGTGCCAGCGACGATCCCAGGCAGGTATTGCTGCTTCTGCGCTTCGCTGCCGAAGGCAATCAGGGTCGGCCCGGCAAGCCCTTCACCAATGTGTCCGACGCGTCCTGGCGCACCGGCGCGGGCATATTCCTCGAAGAAGATCACTTGCTGTTCAATCGAAGCGCCACGGCCGCCGTATTGCTGCGGCCAGCCGACGCAGGTCCAGCCGCCTTCTGCCAGCTTCTGTTCCCAGCGTTTGCGCTCTTGCGGAAACATGTGTTCGTCACCGGGACCGCCACGGAAGCGGAGCACTTCGAACTCGCCGACCAGGTTGTTGCGCAGCCAGCCTGCAACTTCCTCGCGGAAGGCTTCGTCTTCCGGGCTGAATGTCAATTTCATCTTGGCTTCCTCAGTCCAGCAACAGGCCGGCGATCAGCTCACGCTGCGCCGCGCCGTTGCCCAGATACAGTTCACTGGCCTTGGCACGCTTGAAGTACAGGTGCACGTCATATTCCCAGGTGAAGCCAACCCCGCCATACAACTGGATGGCGTTGCCCGCGTTGAAAAACAGCGTGTCTGAGCAGTAGCCCTTGGCCATAGCAGCGGCCTCGTGCAGTTCGCTGGCGACGCGCTGATCACCGCTCGGGCTCAGCACCTCCTGGGCTACGCAGGCCGCGTAATACACCGCCGAGCGCGCCACTTCGCACTTCAGTTTCATATCTGCGGCTTTGTGCTTGAGCGCCTGATAACTGGAGATGGGCCGACCGAACTGCACCCGCTCCTGCATGTAGGCGACACTCATGTCCAGCACCTGCTGGGCGGCCCCCATCTGCTCGGCAGCCAGGCACACCTTGGCCAGGTCTGTCAGGCGGATTAGCGTCTCGGCGGCTTGGCCAGCCTCGCCCATCAAGGCCGTTGCGGGCAGCTGGACATTACTCAGGGTGAGCTGGGCCAGATGGCGGGTCTGGTCCATGGTGGGCAACCACTGACGAACAATACCGGGGGTATCAGAGGGCACCGCGAATAGCGAAATGCCCGCAGTTCCCTGGCTACCCGGTGCACGAGCGGCAATGATCAGCAGATCGGCACTGTGCCCGTCGATGACATAACGCAGCTCACCTTCCAGGCGGTAACCGTCGTTTGTCGCTTGCCAGGTGGCGGTGACAGCTTCGCAGCCCCACTGTCCGCCGCCACGCGCCGCCTGAGGCCCAGTCCAGGCCAGGGTGGCGGTCATGCCAGCGTCAACGATGGCGGGTAGATAATGCTGTTTCTGCGCCTCGGTACCCGCCAGCAGCAGGCTATTGACCCCCATGCAGACGGTGGCAAAAAAAGGCGAGCACAGCAGCACCCGGCCCATTTGCTCAAGCACTGCAGCCAGTTCAACGTGGCCCAGGCCCATGCCACCGTATTCTTCCGGGACGTTAATCGCTTGGAAACACAGCTCCTGGCAGATGCGCTGCCACAGCGCCGGATCGTAACCCGCCTCGCTAGCCATGGCTTCGCGCACAGCGGCTGAGGTGGATACATCCCGCAGAAACCCTTCCGCGGTATCGCGGATCATGTTCTGCTCGTCAGTGAAGCGAAATTCCATGGGGCTGTCTCCGAGCTTAAGCGCCGTACACGTTCTGCGCGGGTACTTCCTTGGCCAACAGCGCCTGCATCGCCTCGCCCACTTCGGCGGGTTGCCACTGCGCGCCCTTGTCGACGCCTGCGGTGGTGCGCCAGCCGTCGGCGATGGAGATTTTCCCGCCTTCGGCTTCGAAGATTCGCCCGGTCACATGGGCCGCGTCAGCACACGCCAGCCAGGCCAGCAAGGTGCTGACGTTTTCCGGCGCCCAATAATCGAAGCTGCCGTCGCTCGGCTTAGCCATGCGCGCAGCCATGGCGTCCACAGCGGTGGTCATGCCGGTACGCGCAGCCGGAGCTACGGCGTTGGCGGTGATGCCATAGCGGCGCAGTTCGGCAGCCTGGTTGAGGGTCAGCGCGGCAATACCGGCCTTCGCCGCGGCATAGTTGGACTGCCCGATAGAGCCCTGCAGGCCAGCACCGGAGGTGGTGTTGATGATGCGTGCATCGACCTTGTGGCCGGCTTTGCTCTGGTCGCGCCAGTAGTGCACCGCATGCGAGCTGATGCAGAAGTGCCCCTTGAGGTGCACCTGCATGATGGCGTCCCATTCGGCCTCGCTCATCGAGGCGAACATGCGGTCGCGGTTGATCCCCGCGTTATTCACGACCACGTGCAGGTCGCCGTAGGTTTCTATCGCCTGTTTGACCGCGTTCTCGCTGTCGGCATAGTTGCTGATGTCCGAGGTATTGACTACCGCACGGCCACCAGCTGCGACGATTTCATCGACTACTTTCTGCGCGGCGTCGCGATTGATGTCGTTGACAATCACGCTCGCGCCTTCGCTGGCGAACACGCGAGCGTGAGCGGCGCCCAGGCCACCCCCCGCCCCGGTAATGATCACGACTCTGTCGTTCAGAATACCCATCTTGCATTCTCCTGTTCTTAGCCGCACTGAACACGCCTGTTTGCGTTCGGTTCAGTACCGGCAGCAACGCTGTAATTGCGAGTGGCCGGCACCAAAAGCCATGGCCGACTCGCCGCTAAAGGCCTGTTACAGCCGTTCAATAATCGTCACGTTGGCCTGCCCGCCGCCTTCGCACATGGTCTGCAAGCCGTACCGACCGCCGCTGCGCTCAAGTTCATGCAGCAGGGTGGTCATCAGGCGTGCGCCGGTGGCACCGAGCGGGTGACCGAGAGCAATGGCACCGCCGTTGACGTTGGTCTTCGCCGGGTCGTAGTCCAGCTCTTTCTGCCAGGCCATAACGACCGAGGCGAAGGCTTCGTTGATTTCCACCAGGTCGATCTCAGCCATGTTCATGCCGGCACGTTGCAGGGCCTTGCGGGTGGCGGCGATGGGCGCGGTGAGGTGCCAGATCGGGTCGTCACCGAGCACCGTGAGGTTATGGATGCGCGCCCGCGGGGTCAGGTTGTAGCGCGCAAGCGCCGCTTCCGAGACCACCAGCATGGCGGCCGAGGCATCACAGGTCTGGCTGGATACAGCGGCGGTAATATCTGGAAACTGCGGATCAACCGGCTCCAGCGAGGCCATTTTCTCCAGCGTGGTATCGCGTGGCGTTTCGTCTACGGCCAGCCCGTTCATGGCGACGATTTCACGTTCGAAACGGCCTTCAGCGATGGCCCGCAGGGCGCGCTGGTGGCTCTCTAGGGCGAAGGCTTCCATGTCCGCGCGGCTGAGCTTCCAGTGGCTGGCAATCCGCTGAGCGGCGTAGAACTGATTGACCGGCTGGTTGCCGAAGCGCGCCTGCCAACCCTGACTGCCAGAGAACGGATCGGCAAAGCCCAGTGGCTGGCCGGCGAGCATCGCGGAGGAAATCGGAATCTGCGTCATGGTCTGTACACCACCGACAGCAATCACGTCCTGGGTCCCGCTCATGACTGCCTGCGCGGCGAAGTGCAGCGCCTGCTGGGAGGAGCCGCACTGGCGGTCGATGGTGGTGCCGGGCACATTCAGCGGCAGGCCAGCAGCCAGCCAGCTGGTGCGGGCGATGTCACCGGCCTGCGAGCCGATCGTGTCGACGCAGCCGAAAATAACGTCGTCGTACTCGTCGGCAGGAATACCGTTGCGTTCAACCAACGCCTTGAGCACATGGGCACCCAGGTCGATAGCGTGCACCTGTGCCAGGCTGCCCTTGCGCCGCCCGGTCGGGCTGCGTAAGGCATCAACAATGTAGGCTTGGGCCATGGTTTATTCCCCGAATGTGAATTGCGGGCCGATGTGGGCATCAGCCGCGAGGATGGCGGTGGCCACCCGAGATTTGTGGAAGGCGCGATCGCCCCAGGACGAGTCCAGTGCCCAGGCACGCTTCATAAACATCTGCAGGTCGACTTCCCAGGTGTAACCCATGGCGCCATGCACCTGGATACCGTGGCGCGCGGCCAGCCAAGCCGCTTCGCAGCAAGCCAGTTTGGCGTGAGATACGTACAGACCCGCGTTGGCGTCGTTGTGCGCCAGGGCATGCGCGGCGCGGTACAGCACCGGTTTGGCGAATTCGATCTTGCCGGCGACGTCGGCCAGGTGATGCTTGACCGCCTGAAAGCTGCCGATTGGCTTCTCAAACTGTTTGCGCTGCGCCGCATAGTCCACCGACAGGTCGAGCATGCGCTGGGCCAGACCCAGGCTTTGTCCAGCCACCGCCAGAGCGCCACGGTTGAGGGTCTGCGCCCAGATGGCGCGCCCTTGCTCGGCCGCCACCAGCAGGCTGTCGGCGCTGGGCGTGAAGCTCACCCGGCTCAGGCGGCGGGAGCTGTCGATACTCGGGTTGCGTTCATAGTTGATGGCCTCACGGCGCACGCCATGCACTGCGCCTTGATGCTCGAGCAGCACCACGTCGGCCAGATGCACATCGGCGATCAGCGGGTTGACACTGTGGCCAACGGCGATGCGCACGTTGCCTTCAGCGATCAGGCCGAGCAGCTCGTCACGCTGTGGCGTGCCTTCGGGCAGCGCGCTAAGCAAACCGGTGGCGACATAAGCGGTATCGGCCAGCGAATCGGGGATGGCGTAATAGCCCAGCTCCTGAGTCAGTAGCGACCAGGCGATGTCGTCCATGCCCATGCCGCCCTGCTGTTCAGGTACGGACAACGCGGTGAGCCCTTGTTCGGCCATCTTGGCGCGTAGCTCCGGAGAGCGACCGTCGTCCGTGTCCCAAATATCGCGCAGCATTTCCGGCGGCGCCTCGGTCATCAGGAAGCGGCTTATCGCTTCGCGAAAAGCCAGCTGGTCTTCGGTAAAGGTAAAGTCCATGGCGGCTTCCTCAGGCTTTCGGCAGGCCGAGCATGCGCTCGGCGATGATGTTGCGCTGGATCTCGTTGGTCCCGGCGTAGATCGGCCCGGCCTGAGCGAACAGGAAGCCTTCCAGCCAACTACCCCGATCAACAGCCTCTGGCGCATAGCCATTCAGCTCGCCGAACGGCCCAAGGATGCGCATGGCGGTTTCGTGCATTTTCAGATCGAGTTCAGACCAGATGATCTTGTTGATGCTGGCCTCGGCA
Source organism: uncultured Pseudomonas sp. (assembly GCF_943846705.1). Taxonomy (NCBI): domain Bacteria; kingdom Pseudomonadati; phylum Pseudomonadota; class Gammaproteobacteria; order Pseudomonadales; family Pseudomonadaceae; genus Pseudomonas; species uncultured Pseudomonas sp. The sequence goes on from NZ_OX044366.1 coordinate 3,837,412, forward strand.
CCGATCTTGGCGCCTTTATCGACCAGGCCGACGGTGTGATAGGCCGCCTGGGCGTAGGCTTCGGCGCCCATCCAGCTTTCGATCACTGCATCGCGCAAACCGGGGTCGCGTTCGGCGGCCTGCGGGTTGGCCTTGTACAGGTCGACCAGACGCTTGGCGGTCTGCTGAAAACGTGCCGGTGAGCGCAGCAGCAGGCCACGTTCGAAACCTGCAGTGGCCATCGCCACATGCCAGCCCTGCCCTTCGGCACCCAGCAGGTTGCCTACCGGCACCCGCACATCATCAAAAAACACTTCGGCGAAGGCATCCTTGCCGTTCAAGGCCTTGATCGGCCGAACAGTAACGCCGGGGCTGTTCAGGGGAACCAACAGGAAGCTCAAGCCATGATGGCGGCTGCTCTTTGGATCGGTACGGAACAAGCAGAAAATCCAGTCGGCAAAGGTGGCCCGGGTGGACCAGGTTTTCTGACCGTTGATCACATACTCATCACCGTCGCGCAGCGCCTTGCTGCGGATAGCCGCCATATCAGAACCGGCGTTCGGCTCCGACCAGCCCTGCGCCCACATATCCTGGCTGGAGGCAATGCGCGGCAGAAAGTAGCGCTTCTGCTCTTCACTGCCGAACTCCATCAGGGTCGGCCCGAGTAGCAGCTGGCCATTCTGGTTGACCCGCATGGGCGCTCCAGCGGCGTAGTACTCTTCCTCGAAGATCAACCATTCGGTCAGGTCGCAGCCGCGACCACCCAGGTGTTCAGGCCACATGACCATGGACAGCCGGCTTTCGTACAGTTTGCCTTCCCAGGCGCGATGTTCCTCGAAACCTTCGCGGGTGTCATAACTGGCCAGTGGTTGGCTGGGTACATTGGCCTGCAACCAGGCGCGCACTTCGGCGCGAAAGGCTTTTTGCTTGGCGGTATAGGTCAATTGCATGGCTGGGTTCTCAGAAGCTGGCTTCGCGCTTTTCGACGAAGGCGCGGCGGGTCTCGGCGGAGTCCGGCAAGGTGTAGGCTTCCAGCGTGAAGCCCTGCTCCCAGCGGTATTTGTCTTCTAGGTTGCCGTCCTCAATGCCGTTCAGCGCTTCCTTGGCAATACGGATCATGGCCGGGCTCTTGGCGGCGATGCGGGCAGCGATTTCGCGGGCAGTGGCAGCCAGCTCATCGCGCTCAACCAGCCGCTCGATAAAGCCGTACTGCATGGCGTCCGGCGCGGTGACCGTCTCGCCCGTGAAGAACATGTAGCGAACCTTTTGCACCGGGAACAGGCGCTGCAAGTGCGCACCGCCACCCATAGCGCCACGATCCACTTCCGGCAGGGCAAAGGTGGCGCAGCGCGATGCAACGACGATGTCCGCCGCGCCAGTCATGCCGATGCCGCCGCCCAGGACGAAGCCGTGCACCGCGACGATCACCGGCACCGCGCAGCGATGGATGGCTTTGAACGTGGCGTAGTTGCCCGCGTTGACCTTGACGATCAGCTCGGGATTGGCATCCAGTTCCTTGATGTCGACGCCAGCGCAGAAGCCGCGGCCTTCGGAACGGATGATCAGCACGCGGACAGCCTCATCGGCGCCGAGTGCGTCGATCTGTGCGGCCAGTGCCAACCACTCTTTACTGTCCAGGGCATTGACCGGCGGCTTGTTGATCACCAGCTCGGCAATGCCCTGATTGATGTCCACCTTAAATGCGCTGCTCATGATTGGGCTCTCTCGTGTTGGTCGGCGGCTTGCTCCGCCTGGGGTTGTTGCATGCGCTGGCACAGGCGCTGCAGACAGGCCTCGGCCTCGTCGGCAATTTCCCGGATCAATTCTTCACAGCTCAGCAGGCGGTCAATCGCCGCGGCGACCTGACCGCTCGGCAGGATGCCCTCGTCAGGAAAACCATCGACCATCGAACGCTGTAACAACACCGGCTGGTTGGCCGCCATAATCACCTGGGACATGGCGCTCGGATCGTCCTGAAACGCCTTGAAAAAGGTCTTGAGCATGTGCCCTGTGGTCATCCCGGTTTGCGCCTTCCACTTACGCGCACTGTTCAGGGCAATCCACAGTCGGCCCATTGGCCCCGCCGCTTCCAGTTTGTTGATAAAAGGGTTTTCGACCATCCGATGACGCATGCCATCGACCGCCAGGGTGACGCGAATCTGTTGGGTATCGCGGGTCGCCAGATAGCGCTGCAAGGTGGCAGCTGGCGTCGGCGAGTCACTGCTCATCATGAAGCGGGTGCCCATGGCGATGCCTTCAGCACCCGCGGCCAACGCCGAGGCCAAGCCGCGCCCAGTCGAGAAACCACCGGCAGCAATGACCGGCACATCGACCGCCGCCAGCACCTGCGGCAGCAGGATGGTGGTCGGCACGCCGCCGGTATGGCCACCGCCCTCGCCACCCTGGATGGTAATCATGTCGGCACCCAGCTCGACCGCTTTGAGCGCGTGTTTCAACGCGCCTACGGTTGGAATGCACAGGACCCCGGCGTCTTTGAAGCGTTGGATGGTGTGCTTGTCCGGGCCACGCCCGTAGCTCACCGCCCGCAGCCGGTACTGGATCGCCAAGTCGACGCACTGCGCGGCGTTTTCCTGGAACATGTGGAAGTTCAGACCGAAGTTGCTGCTGCCGGTGGCGGCAATCACCTTCTGGATCTCAGCCTCCAACTGCTCCGCGGCGATGGTCGCGCCGGCCAGAAAGCCGAAGCCTCCAGCGCGGCTAGTGGCGATCACCAAATTGGCGTCGGAGACCCAGCCCATCGCCGTCTGAACGATCGGATAACGGCAGCCCAATGCGGCTGTCAGACGTGTCTGCAGCGCGCTCATGACTTCTGCTCCCCAGTGGCCTGAGCCTTGTTCGCAGCGGCCATCGCCTTGCCGTCGAAGCCGCCCAGCTTGTCGCCAGAAACCTGTTCGTTGTGCACGTGGGCAAAGTGATGCCAGGCAAATACAGCGTCCATCCCGGTGCGTTTGCCCTGCAGGTCTTCAATGTGGTTGACCGCCTGCTTGGTCAGCGCCAGGCCCATGCGCGGCTGCTGGGCAATGCGTCTCGCGATGTCTAGAGTTGCGGTCTCCAGCTCGGCACGCGGCACCACCCGATTGACCATACCCAGCTCATAAGCACGGGCGGCCGGCATGCGGTCGCCGAGCATGAGAAACTCCTTGGCAATCCGTGGGTGCATCTCGAACGCGTGGGCGAAGTACTCCACGCCAGGGATCCCCATGCGCACCACCGGATCCTGAAAGAACGCATCATCGCTGGCGACGATCAGGTCACAGACCCAGGCCAGCATCAGCCCGCCGGCGATACAGCCGCCCTGGACCATGGCAATGCTCGGCTTGGGCATCTCGCGCCAGCGCCGGCACATGTTCAGATAAACTTCTTGCTCACGCACATAGAGGAACTCACCACCGGGTTTATTGGTGTGATCCCACCACAAATGCTTGTGCTCGAAGGACTTGGTTACATCCCGTCCTGGGGTGCCGATGTCATGCCCAGCGGAGAAGTGCTTGCCGGTGGAACACAAGACGATGACTTTGACCTCATCGTCATTGATGGCACGGCGAAAGCAATCGTCAAGCGCGTAAGTCATTTGCGAGTTCTGCGCATTGTTGTACTGCGGGCGACTCATGGTGACGATCGCCACGCCCTGCTCTACTCGGTAGGACACCGGCTGTTCGGTCTCGTAGACCGCGGTATCCTCACGCTCGACGAATTCGCTCATCCCCGCACCTCCTCGGCTGTACGGATACCCGCCGGATTACCCTTGAGCTGCTGTGCACGCAGGTTATGCGGGTCGAGTCGGGCGATCAGCGCCAGTTGCTCGGCCGTTGGCGCCGCAGTCTCGCCCAGGTTGTCGACCTTGAGCAGCGGGAAACCGGTGCGCTCTTGGACCAACTGGAAATCCACCCCGGGATGCAGCGACAGCACGCGCGCCGCATGGTCCGGACCGTTGAAGTCCATCACGCAGAGGTCGGTGATCACCTGGCCGATACCCATCAGGTCATTGCGCATCCCCGGTGCCCAGCGCTCGGGGTTGAAGCCGACACTGGAGACCATGTCCACTTCATTTTCGACGAACACCCGCTTGCTGTGGTTGGGGATAAAAAACGAGTTCAAATGGTTGATGCTGTTACCCGGCAGACCGCGTACGCCGAGCATCGCCACCTTGGGTTTGGCGTAATCACCAATAACTGACAGGTTGCACTGCGCCCAGCGATCTACCTGGGTAGGGCCGATCATGGCGTGGCGGCAACCGCGCCAAACACAGTCGAACACCCGCTCGAAGGGCATGTAACCAGAATACTTGGGCACATAATCACCGCGCGGGCCTACCGGAATCGGCTCCTCGACCAGGAATGCCTCGCTGTCGGTCATCAGCAACTCGGGGCTGTGGCTTAGCTTCGCCAAACTGGCGCCCAGGCGCGGAATGATGCCCAGGCCCGAGGCAAGCACTTCGCCGTTATCGCGCCAGGCTTCAGAGGCAGCTACGATCATCAGTTCAGCCAAGCTGAAAGGGGTGGAACTCATGGTCTTTACTCCTCAGAACGTCGGCATTGGCAGGTTTGCCATACGCTCGGCACCGCCGTTGCGCTCGCAATATTGGGCTTCACTGCAGTGCACATAGGTTTCCAGGTAACGCTGCCAGCCGTTGTCTTCACTGGCGCTAGCGCTGTAGTCTTTCAGGTGCTGCATGTCCCAGCCATAAGCTGGGCCGCAGGCGGTAGGGTGCGCACCCAGAGGTGCCTCAATAACCCCAGTGACCATGGAGCGCTCAAACCCGCCGAAGCGTGCGGTGGCGGCATCCACGGCCAAGCAGTCCTCCACCACTTCGGCGGAAACGAAGCACTTTTGCGCGGCACGCGCCATGTGCTGATCGAAGTACACGTCGTTACCCGTGATCAGCGTGTTGCCCAGGCGATCGGCACGGTTGACATGGACAAAGGCGACATCCAGGTTCAGCGCCGGCATGGCCAACAACACCTCGCCATCGGCGTAGGGTGAGCTGATCAGTTTCAACTCAGGGTTGTGGGTCAATACGTCGGTGGCCAGACCCGCACGTGCTGGTAGAAACGGCAGACGCATAGCCGCGGCCTTTAGGCCCCACTGAAACAGGCCTTCGTCCAACTCCATCACATCCAGGGTGCCGGCCTCACGTACCTTGCGAAAGTAAGGTTCCAGTGGAATGGCATCCATGGTGGCGAAACCGAAGATCAGCTTCTTCACCTTGCCTGCCGCACACAGCATGCCGACCTCTGGACCGCCATAGGCGACCACGGTCAGGTCCTTCACGTCGCTGCGCAAAATCTCGCGCACCATCGCCATCGGCTTACGCCGCGGCCCCCAGCCACCGAAACCGATGGTCATGCCATCACGTAATTGGCCCACTGCATCCGCAGCGGTCATCAACTTATTCATTGCTGTTGCTCCTGACGGCCAGCATTGAAGTCATGCCCCCAGATGCTGACTTTGGTGAATTCAAAGGCTGTGTGGTTATTCCAGTCGACCTGCAAGCCACCCCAGCCGAACTCCAGATCGAAGCCCGAAGGGGTTTTCATGTAGAAGGACGTCATACGGTCGTTGAGGTGCTGACCCAGGGTCGCCGACAGCGGCACACCATGGGCCAGACGCCGGTCATGGGCGCGGCCGACTTCGGTCATCGAGTCGACCTCGACCATCACATGCACGCACTTGCTCGGCACGTCGTACTCGGCAATGGCCAGGCTGTGATGCCGAGCATTGGCGCAGTGGAGGAAATGCAGGCGGATCGGCGGGGCATTCGGATCAGGGCGGAAATTGAACAGGTCGGACGTTTCGAAGCCCAACACCTCACGGTAGAACGCCGCGCACTTGTCGAAGTCAGGTGCTGGCAGCACGGTATGCCCCAGCCCCATATCGCCGGTGAGAAAGCGCGGCACACCCTGGGGCGAAATAAAGGGCGCACAATCTGACAAATAGCCCCACGTCAGCTCATGGCGGTTGCCAGCGGGGTCTTGCAGCAGCGCCGCCTCGTTAACCCCGCGCTGAGCGCAGAAGGCTTTATCGGCCAGGCGATACTCCACGTCACAGGCATCCAGCTTCGCCAGCATCGCATCGAAGGCGCTTTTGCCAGCCAGCTCCCAGCCAGAGGCCAGGTAACGGTTGTCTTCGCCTTCGACGACCAAGATGCGGAACGGGCGCTCGTCCATCTTCAGATAGAGACCGCCGCCGGGGGCAGGAGAAGTCATCATGCCCAGCACGTTCTCGGCGTAATGCTGCCACTTTTGCACATCATCAATCTGCGCCACGAAATAGCTCAGTGCCCGAATCTCACTCATGCCGTAACTCCTCATCCACTGGCTTGATAGCTTGCAGAGATTGTTACGCGCAGACCTGGCGCATTCATCGTCCGTTGAGACTAAAGGAATTGGGGCTTGTGGCGGGGGGGCAAAAACCCGGCAAGAGCCCGGCAGCAGCGCATGACTGCAGGCAAAAAAAAAGCCGTCCATGGTTGCCAATGGACGGCCAAAATCTAATTTACAGCGACAGACACAGCACCAAAAAAACGCATTACATATACAGAACCACCAACTCATTGATCACCGCTGGGCGCTCCTGCCCAACGACGTGAATATTGCACTCCAGGATCATCTGCGTGCCGCGTGCCAATACCTCGACCGACTTGACCCGCATGCGCGAGTGCAGCAGCGAGCCGGCCGGTACCGGACTGGGGAAGCGCAGCCGCTCGGAGCCATAGTTGACCATATTGGTGAACCCTGTGACCTCGAAACCGAGCGGCACCTGCATACGTGACATCAGTACCTGCACCAGCGCACCGTGGGCAATGGTGCCGCCGAACGGGCCTTCCTTGCGCGCACGCTCGGGGTCCGTATGAATCCAGTAATCGTCGCCGGACAGGGCCGCGAACTGATCGATCAAGGCTTGGTCCACCAGGATCTGGTTGCTCCAGCCACTGAACTGCTCAGAGACCAGCGCCCGCAAGGCGTCGATATCTTTCACGGCGATTTGCTGCTTGGCCACCCCGCTCTCCTGAGCCGGGGCCGCTGGCGCTTTTAGCACCTCATCACGCGACTCCAGCGCAACATCGCTGCCGGTGTAGCGCAACAGCATGCTGCCGTCGGCTTTGACCCGCGCCAAGACCGGCTTGACGCGCATTCCCACCTTGAGCTGCTCGGGGTCGAGGCCCACCAGGGTGGTATTCATCCGCACCCCCTGATCCAACTCCACCACCGCCAGGATCTGCGGCTCGGCACTGGCAAACTCGGGCAGTGTTGGCACTCGCGCCACGGTATAGGTGTACAGCGTGCCCGCCCCGGAAACCGCTTTCCAGGTCAACTGGTGCGACCAGCAATGGCTGCAATGACGGCGCGGGTAAAAAACCCACAACTGGCAGGCGTCGCACTGCTGCAACATCACCTGACCTTGCTTGAGCCCTTCCCAAAAGGGTGCGGAAATCGCCGTCGGCAGCGGCATTGGTTTATTGCTCATGCTCAAGCCCCCTGAAGAATCAATGCGCCCTGCTCGCTCATGACACCACCGGTGCCAGAGACGAACACCTGATCGCAGACTTTGAGCTGGCGATCACCGGCCTTACCTGCGATTTGCTGATAGGCCTCAATCACCTGCGAGAAGCCACCGGCCGAGCCTGCTTGACCGAAACTGAGCTGACCGCCGTGGGTGTTCATCGGGAAGTTGCCCTTATAGGTCAGGTCGTTTTCCAGAATGAAGCGCATCCCCTCGCCCTTGGCGCAGAAACCTGCATCCTCGAGGCTGAGCAGCACAGTAATGGTGTAGCAATCGTAGATCTGCGCCGCATGCATCTGCGCCGGCGTCAGGCCAGCCATGGCAAAGGCGCTGCGCGCCGCCGGGCCGACGGGGGTCTCGGTCATGTCAGGCGAATAGCTCGGCGATTTATAACCGAGCCGCTCACCGAAGCCGGTCACGCAGGCCGCGCGCCCCTTGGCTTTGGCCGCCAACTCCTTGGACGCGACAATCACCGCCGCGCCACCGGCCACCGGCATGACAATTTCAAGGATGTGCAAGGGATCAGCGACCATCTTGCTGTTGAGCACATCCTCGATGCTCAGGGTCTGACCGCGGAAGATCGCATCCGGGTGAGCCTGGGCATTGAAGCGCTGATCCACGGCGATTTTGGCCATGGCCCGCTGGTCGTAACCATACTGCGCCGCATAGCGCTGAGCGATCATGGCGTAACCGGTGTTCTGCCCCATATGCCCGTAAGGCAAGTCAAACTCGGCTTCCGGTGCACCATACTGGGTGCTGTGCCCACCAAAACGCATGGCCCGCGCCATGGCTGAGGGATCATCATCCGGGCCGAACGGTGCCATGCGCTGCGGGATAACACAGAGCACTGCCTGACAAATACCCAGCTCAATCGCGGCAGCCGCTCGCCAGATCATGCCCACGGCCGTGGTGCCGCCCAGATCGACGACCTCGGCGAAGTTCAGCGCGATGCCGAGATACTCGGCAGCCATGGCCGGCACAAAACTTGAAGCCTCATGGAAATGCGGCCCATTAATGCACAGGCCATCGATATCACTGGCTTTAAGTCCGGCGTCAGCCAAGGCCTGCGCAGCCAGATCCGCCACCTGCTCGAGATGGAACATCTGTGGCGCAGTGGCGTATTTTTCCGGTTTGTATTGCGCGGCGCCAACAATGGCCGCAGTCCCCTTCAAACCCATGGTGAGCCTCCAGCAGGCGATTGCACTCGGTTGTCCTGCATTCTTATTCGCTACTTACTGCACCTCATCGTCCATAAGGCCTACACCGGCATTTCTCTTCTACTGCCACGCGACACCAAACGGACTAAGACGCTGCCGGCAGCCTGCCTGATCATCAGCGCCGCCGGGTCTACAACACTCCAATTCTGCGCAGCCACGACATCGCGCAGGCAGGACCTGTCGCCAACCCAGACCCGGCCCCCGACAGTGACCACAACACGGATGCCACATGATAAAAACAATCTGCCATGGCCTGCTGCTTAGCGGCCTGATTCTCAGCAGCTCTGCCCAGGCTGCTTTGCCGGACAATATCCAGTTACAGCGCGAGACCCTGCGTTCGTTAACCCTGATAATCCAACTGCAGGCTGAGGGTATCCAGTCGCGTCAGCGTCAGGAGTTGCATCAGGACATGCAGCAACTGCAGCTGTTACTGCAGCGCAGCGGACACAGCGACAGCCACTACCCGAAGACTCTGGCACACACCCTCGAGGCACTTGACGGCGGGCAGTCGCCAGCCGCCGAAGAGCTCGACCAGCTACATGAACAGGCACTTAGGCTACTCGACAGCAGCTATAGCGCGGAGACGGACAGCGCCTACCTAGCGCTGCTGATGACCGAATACCTGGCTATGCGTTATGCCTTCAGCAGCTATATCGGCATCCCAACGACCAGCGCCCGCGCACAGAGCGGTTATTACGCAACCAACACCGACGACCTCTTGCTCCAGCTCGACCAGAAACTGACGAGCATCCTTAGCGCTCTTAATGACAGCGGCCTCTCGGCCCGTTGGGCGATGTTGTACCGAGCCCTGTCGGACACCCAGGACGGCTGGATCCGCACCCGCTCAGGCAAGGCCTTCACCCCTATCGTGGTGATTCGCAACGCCCGGGTTTTCAGTAGCCAGCTAGCTCAATTGCTGGACAACCAAATACAGGCCGCAGCCAATAATTAAGCGCTAGTAGATACGCAAAAAGCCGAGACGCATGATGCGTCTCGGCTTTTTTACAGCTGTTGCTCCGTTACTGAATCAGGTTAACCCCTCATCAGCGCCGCTCAACTCAACGGCCCATGGCACGCAGACGGTCGGGAGTGAACTGGGTCGGATCCATCTCGCCCTTGTTCAGCATCGCGGCACGCTCACGCTCGTTGAACAGCGAATAACCGACATAACCACCGCTGTTCAGGTCATGGTAGAACGAAGAGCCCGCCTGCCAGGCCTGGGTATCCGGATGGTAGTAGTAGTTGAGGATCGCGTGCTTCCACAGCTCGCCACGGGTGTCATAGTTGTCAGCCATCACCGCATGCCACGAATCCTCATCGATGAACAACCGACGCTTGCCATACACATGGCGACTGCCCGACTTAAGCGTGGCTTCTATCACCCAAACCCGGCGCAGTTCGTAACGCAGGAACTGCGGATCGGGGTGATGGAGTGTCAGCAGCTTTTCGTAGGTCACATCCTTGCCATGCAGTTTGTAGGCGTTGGCAGGCACGAACATTTCTTGCTTGCCGATCAGCTTCCAGTCATAGCGTTCGGGGGCGCCATTGAACAGACGGTCCTCGTCAATGGTCAACATGCCGTTAGTGCCGGCCAGCGGCTGATCGAAGCCGTAACCCGGTGCCAGGCGCACCCGACGGGTACCGGTGTTGTAAGACCAAGCCGTGCGCGGTGCAACTGCGTAGTCGTAGGGTTCATGGTTGAGCGAGGTATTACCGCGATCGCGCAGTGGCAACTGAACCTCAGTGGTGCAGTAAGCCGACACACCGTCGTCGGTATGCGCACGATGGTTCGGGTCCATCGGCGGCGCCAGGCAGCGACCATGCACACGGCCCCAGCCGATACTGCCGTTGGCAGTAACCGAAGCAATGTCGCGAATTTCATCCTGGGTCCAGGCACGGAATGGCAGCTGATGGTTCAGCAACACTTCCTGGGCGGTTTTCGGAATCGGGAAACCGATGTAGCCCAGGCCTTTATAGCCGAAACCGTCATTGACAACCTCGGCATTCAGCGCATTCCACTTCGCCCGTTCGCACACCACTTCTGGATAGGCGAACTCGCGGCGACCTTCATAGACGTTGATCTTGTAGGTGTCCGGGTACTTCTTGAGCAGCGCCTGCTGACCGTCACTGAGGTTAGCGGCATGTTCGGCCATATTGGCAGCGGTAATCACCAGGATCGGCTTGTCTGCTGCATAGGGGTCGACGGGGTGTGCACCGCTGTGCGGCGGGGCATCCCAACCTGGCACCTTGCCCACGTAGAGGCCCTTGAACTCTGGAATGGTGCCGGCGGCGTTACCTGCACGCTCAGCGCCAACACAGGTCAGGTCCTTACCCAAACGATCCGCCTCCTCCGCTGAAACAGCGGCATTGGCAAACCCCGCCACCGTCAGGCTGATGGCAGCGGCCAGAGAAACTACTACACCATGCTTATTAATCATTGTTATCTCCACAGGGTAGAGGCGACCTGCATGTCTGCTTGCGGCACTGGCGGTCGAATCATCGACAGACCAGACATAACAGCCGGCAGGCAACTATTGAAGGTCGCTCCGATTTAAATTCAGAAGGAGTACTTAGCCGAGAACGTCAGGTAGTCACGATCACCCAGCATGCGATTGCGAGTTGGGTCGGGCGTATACAGATACCCGACATACGTCGTGTTCAGCTCTAGGTTGCCGAGGTACTTGAAGGTCGCTCCCACCGACATGCGCTTGTCACCCTGACCGGCCGAGATTGTGCCTTTAAGTGGGGTATTACCCTCGACGACATGCGACCAGTTAACCGGTACGCTCAAATCCCAACCGGAGAAGATCCCGGGATAGGACAGAACCGCCTGCAGGGTATAGGCCGTGGCGGTCTTGCTCTGCCAGGTGGTAGCGGTCCTGTAGGTGTAATCCTTGTTGTTGCCCACCTTGTCGACGTCATCAGCACGCACATGCACGACTTCGCCAATCAGGGTTGTCGATTGGGCCCAAGGCATGTCACCCAGCGCCCGGATAAAGCTCAGCTGCATCTGCTGGCCCGAACCGGTGGACAACTGGTTATTCGCCAGCGTGATCGGAGCACCGCTGCGGTACGACCACTCACCGCCGACCTGGGTATTACCCACGCTGGTGGAGAAGCTCATGCCGGTCAGCTTGATGTCCTCGATATATTCGACCGTGTAGTTGGTCGGTAGTCTCGGGCTGATGGGGCTCAAACCAAAACCGCCCAAGGTAATCCCGGCCGGGTTACGGTCGTGATAGCGAACATGGAAGAAGCCCAGTTCGGTGGTCAGGGTCGGCCGGTACATGGCACGAAGACCGTACTGACCGCTGTCACGCGGCTCGTTGTCGCCCATGTTCGCGGCTTTAACAGAGAACCCTGGAGCAACAGGTACATAGAGGAACTCAGCGCCCGGGCCGGTAACATCGGAAGTCGACAGGAAGGAACCTACCGGGTTCAGCTCGTTGCCCTTCCACTCATACTGCACATAGGCCGACAGGCCGAAGTCGGGGTTGATTTCCCAGTTGGCCGATACCTGGCCGACTGGCAGCAAGATGTCCTTGACCTCAACCCCCGGCTGGCCGGCGTTGACCACGTTGACCGGCCCCTGCACGCCGTTCACCCCTGGATAAAACAACCCCTCGCCCCAGGCCACCACGTGTCGACCGGCCTTGATACCCAAACGTTGATTGTCATGCAGGTCAAAGTCGCCGAACACGTAGGCATCGAGGAAGCGGCTGCGGCCACCGGAAAACTTCTTCGCGTCACTGGTGAACTCGTCGTGGGCACCGGTTTTGTTCACGGTGCGCGGCGAGTTGTTGTCATTTTGGCTGTGGTAAACATCATCGTAAAAGGTACTACCGCGCAACACCGCGCCGTAGTTGTCTTTACGCAGAATGATTTCACCCAGGGCAGTTACCCGGTTGGTAGTGAGCGCGTTACGCTCGAAGTTGCGATTGCCGTCATCACCATTGGCCTGCCCGTTCAGCAGCCGAGAGTCGGCATTCTCCAAACGCGTGCCAATACCGTAACTGGTGGTCAGCGTCCAATCGATGGTCGCGCCATTGTCGAAACTAAGCCGCTCTCCTGCCTGCACGTCTTGGGTAGAAGATGCGGCGATGGCAATGGCCAGTGATGCAACCGCAAAGCCTGTAGCCCCCCGGTGTATAGCGTTGTTTTTATTGTTTTTCATAACTACTCCTGCGTTTAGGTGAAACAACTTGCCGGCTGTTTTTGGTTAAACATGGATGTCTTCAGTTGCTGTAAACACCTCACCGCCACTACTGGACAGACCGAAGCGCCAGGCTTTGCCGTCAAACGTGCGGGTCAGCACTCCCTCATCCCTGAGGAAATTGATGTGGGCCAGGGTTTCCCCTATGGCCATCAACAAATCGAAACTGTTGCGTACCTTGGGAAACAGCGCAGGGCGCAGTTCGGCTACGGTCTTTGGACTGTCCAGTAGCGTCAGCAGCGTCTCCAGATGGGCATCATGGTGTTGCTGTAACTGCCCTAGGCGATGATGCAGACCATGGAATGGCCGCTCATGAGCCGGCAGCACCAGCACCGAATCGGGCAGGTTGCGAAAGCGCCGCAGTGAGGCCAGCCAATCACCCAGCGGGTTAGCTTCAGGCTCGGTGACATTCACGCAAACGCTGGAGGTAATACGCGGCAGGATCTGGTCGCCGGAAATCAGCAGCTGGTCGTCTTCGCTATACAGGCACGCGTGCTCGGGTGAATGCCCGGAGCCGACAACGACACGCCAGCTGCGATTGCCAATTTTCAGCAGGCCGTTTTCACGCAGGCGGTGAAAACTGGTGGGCGCATCGATGTCATAGGACATTTTGCTGAGCATCGGTTGCAGATCAGATATCTGCTCATCGCTCAGGCCGCAGCGCTCAAAGAACTGCGAGAACGCCCAATTGCCCTCATCACCTTTGGGGTGCGTGACGAACATCGACTGGTATTCGCCAAAGCTCATGTACGCCGGGCAGCGAAAGCGATCAACCAGCCAGCCGAACAGACCGCTATGGTCATAGTGAAAATGCGTCACGATGACCGCCAGCACGGGGGCACCGGCGAACACCTCGGTGAAAACGCTTTCCCATACCTCGCGGCTCTGCGGCGTATTCAGTCCGGTATCCACCACAACCCAACCGTGCTCGTGGCGCAGCAGGTATAGATTGATGTGATCCAGGCCGAACGGCAGCGGCATGCGCAACCACAGCACGCCAGGCGCCACTTCCAGGGTATGCCCCGGCTGCGGCGGCTCGATCCAGGGAAAGCTCAGGCTGTCCCTGACCGCAGACTCGTGCAGGCCCAGATCGCTCATCAGGCTTCTCCAGCAAAGGCAGGCAGGCCAGCACGCGCCAACGCCTCGCTGCTGAGCGGTACGTAGCCGCCGGCCCGGTCATCCTTGATAAACAGCGGATCGTCGAGCAAATCGGGGGAGTAACCCTCACGCTGCAGGTCGATTTTGCGCAGTTTGAAGGTGCTGGTCATGTCCGCCATGGCCGAGACCCGCACGAACACCGGCACCGCGTAGTGCGGCAGGCGTTGGCTGGCGAAGTCGAAAAACGCCTGCGGATCGAAGTGCTGGCCTGGTTGCATCAGCACGGCGGCCATCCCCGCACGCCCCTCATGCTGAGGGACCCTTACGCCGTAAATATTGACCAGCTCCATGCCAGGGAAGTCGCTCAGCGCATCTGCCACTTCCAGGGTCGATACGTTCTCGCTCTTCCAGCGGAAGGTATCGCCGATGCGGTCGACGAAATAGCAGTAGCCGTCTTCGTCATAACGCAGCAGGTCGCCTGAGCTCCACCAGGCGTCGCCATCGCTGAATACATTGCGCAGGATCTTCTTTTCGGTGGCCTCGGCCGAGGTATAGCCCTCAAAACGCCCAGCACCAATATCCGGATGATTGAAGATCATGCCCACCGCTTCACCAACCTCGCCAGGCTGACAATGGATGTAGCGCCCTTCGTCATTGCGTAGATGGGTTTGGTTAGCGGTGTCATATTTGAGCAGGCGCAGGTTGGTCTTGTCCCAGAACGGCACCCGACCGCAGGAGCCGATACGGTTATCAACGTTCAGCGTCGCCGCGTTCGCCTCGGTGGCTCCCCAGCCCTCGAAGACTTCGAGGTCTCCAAAGCGCGCAATCCAGCGCGTCCAGACTTCCTTACTCAAACCGGCACCGAGCATGCAGCGCAGACCGTGCTGACGGTCATCAGGCTGCGCCGGCTTGTTCAGCAAATAGCGGCAGACCTCGCCGATATACTGGAAAATGCTCACCCGGTGCCGACGGATGTCCTGCCAGAACTGGCTGGCGCTGAACTTGCGGCGGAACACGATGGACGCACCGGCGGCCAGAGCGGTGGAGGTCACCGACGTAGCGGCGGCGCCGTGGTACAGCGGCAGGCAGCAATAGAACACGTCATCTGGGGTCACCGCCAAGGTCACCTCCATCACATCGCCAGACGTCATCCAGCGCATGTGGCTGTACTTGGCCGCTTTGGGCAGCCCGGTGGTGCCTGAGGTGAAGATGTACAGCATGTCGTCTTCGGCCTTGATGCCGGCGCGCAGCGCAGCATCCGGACGAGTGCGCGCAGCATTGAGCACCTGCTGATCAAACTGCTGATCGAGGCTGGCCGGCAGCGCGCTACGCGCCTGTGGCTTTTCGCTATCGGCCACCAACCAGCGCGGGTAATCCGCGGTCTGCTCAGTGTCCAGAAAGCCGCCTAGGCACTCCTCACCGATCACCACTGCCTTGGCCGAGGTGGACTGCAATGCATGCACCAGCGCCTTACCGGTAAGGTGGTAATTGATAAAGGCCGTGACCGCACCAATCTTGGTCAGGCCAAACCAGCAGAAGAAGAAGTCCGGGCGGTTCTCCATGGCCATCGCGCAGACATCGCCGGGGCGTATGCCGCGCGCTAGGAAGGTATTGGCATACTGATTGGCGCGCTCGTCGACTTCGCGGTAGCTGAAGCGCTGATCGCCGTAGACCAGAAAGTCGCGCTCAGGGAAACGTTCCACCTGAGATTCCAAACGATCGGCCAGGGTGTAATTCTGCGCAGGTTTTATCCGCCCGGCAGCCACCGAGCGCAGGTCCAGTTTGGCCTGGGTCTGCTCGGGCGTGGGCAAGGCATAATCTGCAAATTCTTGTTGTTGTGTCTGGCTTTTGCTCATGACAACGCCTCCGGCGTGCGGACGTCTGCAGTGGGGTAATCGATGTAGCCGTCGGGGCCTGGGGAGTAGAGGGTCTGACGGTCGAACTCGGCGAGCGGCAGCTGCTCGCAAATGCGCGTCACCAGATCCGGGTTAGCGATGTAATGCCGCCCAAAGGACACCGCGTCAGCCTGCCCAGCGGCAACAATCTGCGCCGCACTGTCGGGCTCGAAACCATCATTGACGATCAGCGCTCCGCTGAATCCGGCACGGGCTGCGGCGAAGGCATCGACCTTGCGGGTGTGCGCACGCATCATGTGCAGGTAGGCCAACTGCATACCGTCCAGCCCACGCAATAGCGCGTCCAGGGTTGCCGCCGGGTCACTGTCGACAATGTCGTTGAACTTGTTACCAGGGCAGAAGCGCACGCCGACGCGCCCCGAGCCGATGGCATCGGCCATGGCGCGTAACACCTCCAGCGCAAATCGCACCCGGTTGTCGGCACTGCCACCGTACTCATCGGTACGCTGGTTAGCGTTTTCCGACATGAACTGCATCGGCAGGTAGCCACTGGTGCAATGCAGCTCGACGCCATCAAAGCCGGCTTCGCGAGCATTTAGCGCCGCCTGGCGGTAATCGTCGATAACCTGGCTGATCTGCGCTCGACTCAGGGCGTCCGGCATGTCGGTGTCGGCCATACCCACGGTGTCCGTAAACAACTGGGTCTGTGCCAGCACGGCCGAGGGCGCCACGGTACGGCTGCCGGCAGGTTTGTTGTGATGGGTGGCCACACGACCGCAGTGCATCAGCTGCACCACAATCTGACCGCCCGCGGCATGCACCGCATCGGTCACCTGACGCCAGGCTTCGATCTGCGGCGCGCTGAAGATCGCCGGGGTACGGCAATAGCCCAAACCATCGGCGGACGGCGAGGTGCCTTCAGCGACGATCAGGCCAGCCGACGCGCGCTGGGCGTAATACTCGACCATCACCGCTGTTGGCACTGCGTCACTGTCGGCACGGCTGCGCGTCATCGGTGCCATGACGATTCGATTGGCCAGGTGCAGCTCGCCGAAACGAGCAGATTGCATTAATGCGTTCATAGGCCCTCTCCCTCAGCGAACACGGATTTTCGGTGCGGGAGTATCGGCACGCATGCGGCGCAGGAAGTGCTCAACCGGAGCGGGCTCTGCCACCTCCGGCAACACGTCACGCGCAGGCGTTTCGGCCCAGAATTTCTGCCAGGACGGAAACAGCGCATGGAAGGTGCCGTCGTAGGACTCACGCCCCGGCCAGCGCATCTTCATCTCACCGACCGGTGGCTTGTTCAGGTCCACGGCATACCAGTAGCAAGGCAGTCGGCGGCGGAAAAACCACTGCCCGTCGATGCGCTGGTAGTCATCCCAATAGAGCATTTGCATGATCACCCACTCACCGTCGGTCTCATGCTCGTTCTTCGAATACACCACACCGATGGCGTGGTCCTCATCGACGAACTCGATGATGTGCTGACCAAGATGGTGAGAGGTGCCGGTGAACTGCTGACGCAGGGTGTCGTCCACCCAGCTCTTGAGGTGGGCGCGACCGACCTTGCCGCCGCCAACCCGGATATCTGCGGCGAACAGGTTGACGTGGGCATCTAGGTCGCGCATGTCCAGCGACAGGGAGTATTTGCCCGCCAGCTGGCGGATGGCCTCGATCGACTCAAGCCGATCCAGACGCTGCGCAAGGGTATTTTGATCCATGCTATTGCCTATAGGTTTTGCGGTGAGGCGGGCCCGCAGGCCCACGCTTCATTCCAGTACGGTGTACAGATCGGAGCTGCGGCCGCCATCCACGGCCAGGCTGGCACCGGTGATATAGGAGGCTTCGTCGGAGGCGAGGAAGAACACCGCATTGGCCAGCTCGTCGGCCTCGCCGACCCGCCCCATGGGGATCAGCTTCTCGGTGTTGTTGCGCGTCTTATCATCGCCAAGCATGCCGGCGGTGGCTGGAGTTGCGACTACACCGGGCACCACGACGTTGCAGCGCACTTTGTAGGGCGCACCTTCTGAGGCGACCGCACGGCTGAAGTTGATTACCGCCGCCTTGGCTGCGGAGTAACCGGACATCCAGGCAGTACCAAACAGACCGCAAATCGAAGCGATGTTGACGATCGAGCCACCACCCTGCTCCTTCATCAGCTGCATCGCGGTACGGGTGCCCCAGAACGTGCCGTCCACCGTAGTGGCGAAATTGGCGTGCCAATCTGCGGTAGTCATGCTGTCGACCCCGCCCCAGGTGTAAGCCATGGCGTTGTTGACCATGATGTCCAGGCGGCCGTATTGCTCTGCAGTGGTTTTGATGGCGTTGACGAAGTCAGCTTCGTTACTCACATCGGCGACCCGGTAATCAGCGTTGCCGCCTGCGGCACGGATCTGCTCGACGACATCCTTCAGCGGCTCTTCGCGACGTCCGCAAATCACTACGATGGCGCCTTCGGCAGCCATCTTGATCGCGGTTGCCGCGCCGATTCCCGAACCACCGCCGGTGACGAAAGCCACTTTGTTTTGCATGCGTGTTGTCATGTGCCTTCCCCTTAAATGAATGCCGAACCGCCGTTGACGGTGATGTTCTGGCCGGTGATGAAGCTGGCGTCTTCACTGGCCAGGAACACCGCCACACGGGCCACTTCATCGGGCTGGCAGAGCCGGCCTAGAGGAATTGCAGCGATCATGGCCTGCATCCACTCATCGGGAATGCCCGCCATCATCGGCGTATCGGTAGGCCCGGGAACGATGGTGTTGACGCGAATACGGCTAGGCGCCAGCTCACGAGCCAGGCTGCGCGTCAGCCCCATAACCCCGGCCTTGGAGGCCACGTAATGGCTTGGGCCTTCACCGGTTACCGCGGCGGTGCTGGAGAAATTAATGATGGTGCCGGCTGCTTCCTTGGCAACCATCAGTCGAGCGGCTTCGCGGGCGCAGAGGAAGGTGCCCTTGAGGTTGACCCCGATCACCCGATCCCAGTTTTCTACTGGCGTATCGAGGAAGCTGTCTACCGAGCCGGTACCCGCGTTATTAACCAGTACATCGAGGCGCCCTGACTCGTCACTAATGCGCTGCATGGCCGCCTGCACAGAGGCTTCGTCCATTACATTGCACACCACGGCGCGGGCCCGGTCGCCGTATTCGGCAACGCTGGCTTCGATGGCCGCTGCGTTAATATCGGCGGCATACACCAGCGCACCCTGCTCGACGAACTGACGAACAATCGCGGCACCCATGCCCTGGGCGGCACCTGTTACAAAGGCAATCTTGTTATCGAGTTTCATAGCTGCTCCTGTCGGTCGCTCGCAGTCGACCCGTTTCCGGTGCTAGCTATGATTCATTCGTCAACAAGCCCCAACATCGTCCATTGAGACTAACCATCCAACTGAGCAATACGGCTTGCTGACAGCGCTGCGACACTGGTCTGAATGGACGATGTTGGGCGCGATCAACGGAGGGGATGATCGATAAGACAAGAACAAATATCCGCTATTCTGGAGATCGCCGTGAATCCGCCAGTCACCCCCAGTACGTCGCAACACAAGGTCACCTGGCATACCCACTACGCCTTGATGATGCTGGCTCTGATCTATATTTTTAATTACATCGACCGCTTGCTGATCTCCATTCTGATCGAGCCGATCAAGCTGGAATTCGGCGTCTCCGACACCATGATCGGATTACTCTCGGGTGTCGCCTTCGCGCTGTTCTATACCGTGTTCGGCCTGCCACTGGGCCGCCTTTCTGACCGCATCGGGCGCAAACCGGTGATCGCCGTGGCCTGTATTGGCTGGAGCGTGATGACCATGCTTTGCGGCGTAGCCACCAGCTTCACCATGCTGCTGCTATTCCGCGCCTGCGTCGCAATTGGTGAAGCCGGCGGTTCAGCACCCTCGGTGGCCATGGTTGCCGACCTGTATCCGCCCAGCCAGCGCTCGCGGGCCTTAGCGATCTTTCTGATGGGCCCGGCTTTGGGTGCGGTGTTCGGCCTGGGTCTGGGCGGCTGGATCGCAGACATGTATGGCTGGCGCTGGTCGTTCATTCTGATCGGGGCACCGGGCGTGCTGCTGGGCTTGCTGCTGGCCTTCACGGTGCGTGCGCCGCGGCATAAGGTTGCGTCGGCCCAGGAGGCCCAGGAAAACATCGTAAAAACCTTCTTGTCGCTGGCCAAAACGCCCTCTTATGCCTTGATCGTGGTTTCCGGTAGCTTCGCGGCAATCGCTGGCTATGCAATCGGCACCTGGACACCGAGCTTCCTGATCCGCTCACACGGCCTCAACTTGACTCAAGCGGGCGCGCTGCTGGGTATCGGCGGCGGTGTAATGTCGGTCATCGGCACCCTGACGTGTGGCTGGACAACCGACCGCCTGGTACGTCTCAACAGCGGCTGGCAGCTGGGTACCGCGCTGATCGGTACGGGGCTGAGCATTCCTCTAGGCCTGATGTTCTTCCTGTGGCCGGCCGGTTCGGTATTCGCCATAGGCGGCTTCAATGCACCAACGCCGATTCTCCTGTACCTGGGTTTCGCGTTTTTCGGCACCTGGTGGACGGTTCCTTGCTTCGGCGCCATGACTCACCTGTTCCCCGCGCACAAACTTGCCCAGGGCACCGCGTTATTTCTGATGGGGGTTGCCCTGTTCGGCGTCGGCATCGGCCCGCTGGTCGTCGGCATGCTCAGTGACTTCTTTATACAGACCATGGGCGCCGAAGCCCTGCGCTACGCCATGGCCAGCACCATCGCCATTCTGCTAGTGCCGTGTATCAGTCTGGCCTTGGCAATCCCCCGCTATCGCCGGCAGGTCGACGGGCCCAAGGCCGATCCAGTCAACGAACCCGCTTTGCTTGAAGGAATTTGAATGTGAATAGCACTTCTATCGCCGAACTGCCGTTGCCAACCGGCAGCTATGCCACCCTGGATAATGGCCTGACCCTGCACTACCTCGACATCGGCAGCGGCCCGGTGGTGATCTGGCTGCATGGCAGCGGCCCCGGCGCCAGCGGCTTCAGTAACTTCAAGGGCAACTATCCAGTTTTTGCAGAAGCGGGCTACCGCAATATCGTGCTGGATCTACCGGGCTTCGGCCGCTCCGACAAACCGGCCGATGTGAACTACGACCTGGACTTCTTTGTCAGCAGCCTGAAAGGCTTTCTCGACAAGGTGGGCATCGATCGCTGCACCCTGCTGGGTAACTCCTTGGGCGGGGCCATTGCCCTGGGCGCGACCCTGGCCTATCCCGAGCGCGTAGAGAAACTGGTGCTGATGGCACCCGGCGGCGTGGAAGAGCGCGAGAGCTATTTCCGCATGCCCGGAATTCTGCGCATGGTCGAGGTGTTCGCCAAGGGCCCGATGGGCGTCGAGGAAATGCGCGATGTCATGAGCCTGCAGTTGTTCGATAGCAGCCAGCTCGATGAAGACCTGCTCAAAGAGCGCGCCGCCGTCGCGGTTACCCAACCGGCCAACCTCTTCTCCACCATGATGGTGCCGAACATGACCGAACGCCTGGGCGAGATCCAGGTGCCGATTCTCGGTTTCTGGGGCACTAACGATCTGTTCAACCCGCCGGCCGGCGCGTTGAAAATTCTCGACAATGCGCCCAATGCACGGTTCATCATGCTCAACCGTTGCGGTCACTGGGTACAGGTCGAGCACCAGGCGCTGTTCAACCGGGAATGCATCACCTTCCTGGGCGATGCATAACGCGCCGAACGACCAACACTAGTCATACTAGGGTGAGCCCGCTCGCCCTGCCCATGAGGGTTACCGCATGAGTTACTCCCACCTGCTGCAGCCGGCCAGCATCGGCAAGCTGCAGCTGCGCAACCGCATCATCATGGCGCCAATGGGCTCCAACTTCGCCGAAACAGATGGCACCTGCGGCGAGCGCATTCAGGCCTACTACGAAGCGCGTGCTGCCGGTGGTGCTGGCCTGCTGATTATGGGTGTCGGCGCCATTGCCTTCCCCGCCGGGACGGCCGAACCCTATCAGCTCGGCCTTTCAGACGACCGTTTTCTGCCTGGCCTCAGCCAGCTGGTGCAGCGGGTGCACAAACACGGCGCAAAGATAGCCATCCAGTTGCAGCACGCAGGTAAGACTGCCGTGCGCGACCTGATGGAAGGGCGCGAGTTGTGGGTACCGTCATACCCACCGCAAACCAAAACCGACATGATGGATTCACTGACCCCAGAAGAACTGGGGGCCTTCATCAGCGCCGGCAAGCCGAAAAGCAAACCGACCTTGCGGGTGCTCGATAAAGCCGACATTGCGCAGTTGGTCGGCTGGTTCGGCGAAGCCGCCGAGCGGGCCCAGCGGGCCGGCTTCGATGGGGTCGAGATCCACGCGGCGCACAGCTATATCATCGCCGGCTTCCTCTCCGGCTATTACAACAAGCGCGACGATGAATACGGCGGCAGCCTGGAAAACCGCGCGCGCCTGATGCTCGAAGTGATCCACGAGGTGCGCCGGCGTACGGGTGAGGATTTCCCTGTCTGGCTGCGTCTGGACGCCCGCGAACTGCGCCTCGATGGCGGAATCACCCGGGAAGAGTGTCAGGCCTTCGCACAGATGGCCGAAAGCGCCGGGGTGGATGCCGTTTCGGTGTCCGCCTACGCCGCCACCACCGCCGGCGTGGCCTTTACTGAAGCGCCGCTGGTGCAAAAACCGGCTGGCTTTCTCGACTGGGCCGCCCAGGTGAAGAAAGTCGTCAAGGTGCCAGTGATCGCGGTCGGCCGACTGGACCCGCTTACCGGGGACAAAGCCATCGCCGACGGCAAATGTGATTTCGTCGCCATGGCGCGGCAGATGCTGGCCGACCCGGAACTGCCCAACAAGCTGCTCAAGGGTGACGCGGCGGCAATTCGGCCGTGTAT
Source organism: uncultured Pseudomonas sp. (assembly GCF_943846705.1). Lineage (NCBI taxonomy): Bacteria > Pseudomonadati > Pseudomonadota > Gammaproteobacteria > Pseudomonadales > Pseudomonadaceae > Pseudomonas > uncultured Pseudomonas sp. The sequence goes on from NZ_OX044366.1 coordinate 3,860,175, forward strand.
TTACTGCTACGTCTGCGTCAGCCAGATCTTCGTCAATCAGCGGGTCAAGTGCGCGGTCAACCCGTTCACCGGGCACGAATCGCAGAAGGTCATCCTGCCAGCGGCGCAGCCACAACATATCGTGGTAGTGGGTGCAGGCCCTGCCGGATTGGAAGCGGCGCGCCTGGCCAGCCTGCGCGGCCACCGGGTCACCCTGCTGGAGCGCAGCAACCGCCTTGGTGGCACGCTGTTCTTCGCTGCACTGGCCTACCCGGAAAACGGCGCACTGCTCGATAACCTGGTGCATCAGGTCGGTCAGCTGCCAATCGATGTCCGTCTGAATGTCAATGTCACTCCCGAACTGTTGCTGCAACTTGGCGCCGATCAAGTGTTGGTCGCCAACGGCGCGCGCCGTGCCGCACCGGACATCCCGGGGGCGGACCTCAAGCATGTCTGGAGTGGTGATGAACTGCGCCGCCTGATGACCGGCGACCGTGCCGATGAAATCGCCAAGGCCAAGCTGTCATTAACCCAACGTGCAATGATGAAAGCCGGCAGCATGACCGGTGCGACCAACAGTGCCGACGCGCTCAAGCAACTGTCGAAGCTGTGGATGCCGCTGGGCAAGCAGGTGGTGATCATTGGCGGCGGATTGGTGGGGCTGGAGCTGGCCGAATTCCTCCTCGAACGGGGCCGCCGGGTCACCGTATTGGAGCCGGACACCCATCTGGGCCGCGAGCTGTCTATCGTGCGCCGCTGGCGGGTACTGGACAATCTGCGCCAGCATGATGTTCCACTCCTGACCCAGGTGCAGATCCAACGTATTGACGCACAGACCGTGCATTACCTGGACAAGGATGGCCAGCCTCAGCAGGCCAGCGCCGACTCGGTGGTACTCGCTCTGGGTGCCGGGCCGGACTCCAGCCTGGCCGATGAATTGGCCAGCAGTGGCCTGCCCATCCATCGCCTTGGCGACAGCCAGGCCCTGGGTTATATCGAAGGCGCGCTGCGCTCAGCGACCGAGGTCGCCCTGGCGCTGTAAAACCCCGGCCGGATCCTGGATCACGGTCCTGGATTCAGCCTATCGCCTCGTCATTCTGCGCCCATGCGAAGAATGACGAGTGCCACCCTCCCCCTTCCCTCACGCTAAAAATGCCAACATCGTCGGTGGGCAACCGCCACGCGGATGAGCAGATGTGCTGAATGATGTGGCCGCACGCTTAAGAATTCAGCCTGCACAGCCGCCAGCCAACGCGCGGACGCTCACCCGACATCCCCTGTGCTGACCCATATCGCCGAGACACACTTGACGACAGGCCTGATGGCTTTCACACGGGCCGCATAGCGGCTAAGAAGGCGGGCATTCGGCTGCCCGAAAGGTGAGCGGCTGAGCTGTTCGAGGCGCTTGCGCTGCTTCAAACAGCTGGAGACAGCGAGCCGCAAATCACTAACTGATGCTGCCCACTTTCCCCGATACGCTCTGCACATCACTGCGTCGACCCAGGAACGGGGTCAACGCCAGTGCCACAACCAGCAGCCCGATCAGCAGGTAACCTACGCTGTTGATGGCCCCGTTCAACGAGGCAACCGTAATACTTTCCAGTACCTGCACGACGCCAACGCCCGACTCGAGCAACGCGTCGCTCAACCCCGAACTGATCTCGCTGCCACGCTGGGTCGCGGCCTGCAGCAGCTCAGCGGCCTGCAATGCGCTTAGGCCTAATTCGCTGGCGGTATTTTCCGCCACGCGGCGGGTATGAAAGGCTGAGGACAGACCGAAGATGGCCAGCGCCAGGGACGAGCCGGTGGGCGCGCCGATGTCGCGCAACATGCTGAACAGACCGGAGCCGGCGCCGGTTTTCTGCGGCGGCACCGCGCCAAGCGCCAGCTTCATCAGCGCCGGGCAGTTGGCCCCCATCATCAGACCGATAAAGCCCACCAACACCAACACGGTCGACAGCGGCATTGAGGTGTCCATGCGCGCGAACAGGATCAACGCCCCTAAACTTCCCAGCAGTGACAGGATCACGACCCGGCGCGGCTCGATGCGGTCGATCAGCTTGCCGGCTATCGGCGAGGCCAGCATGGTGCAGCCAAAGAGCGCGAGGGTGACCATGCCGAACTGGGCGGCGCTGCCACCCGGGCGGGTATTGATAAAGAACGCCAGCGAATAGACCACACCGCTGCTCAGGATCATCTGTATCCAATAGATGGCACTGGGCACGGCAAAGCGTCGATCCTTCACCAGCGACACATCAATCACCGGGGTCGAGTGTCGACCACTGTGGCGCCACAGCCACAACAGACTGACGATACCGACGAGGCCAATCGCCCAGGTAAGCCAGGAGTCGCTGCCGAAATTGGCCGCCCAGGTGGGCAGCGACAGCAACGCCGCAATGGTCGACAGCAGCAACAGCGCGCCGCGCCAGTCAAACTGCCCTGCCACGGCCTGCCCCCGCTGCTCCGGCACCCACAGCAACAGAGGAATCAGACCCAACAGCGCCAACACGCCGCTGACCAGATAGACGCTGCGCCAGCCGAAGGCATCGATCATCAAGCCACCCAGCAGCCCGCCACTGGCAGCGCCGAAGGTCATGACGAACATCATTACGCCCAGCGCCATGCCGCGCTGGTCTTCACGAAACAGGCGATTCACGTAACTGAAAACCGCCGGGAAAATACACGCTACTCCCAACCCCTGGAGAAACCGCGCCAGGAGAAAAATCCAGAAGCTCGGCGCCCAGGCCGCCATAAATTCGGCGATAGCAAATACCAGCAAGCCGATACTGACCATACGCCGCTGTCCATAGCGGTCGCCGAGACGCCCCATCATCGGTGCGCAAACCGCCACTGCAACGAAGTAGAAGATCAGGATCAGTGCAGCCAGATTGACCGCAATAGCGAAGTGCGCGGTGACACTGGGTAGCACCGGCGCTTGGAAGGCCGCCGCCTCGATGGTGACAAAGGTAGCGAACAACAGGGCAATGAAGCAGACCCAGGGATTGGTAACGTCTTTGTTCATCAGGCGCTCGCTTGGATAAAGCCGGGAATGGAAAACGATGGCAATCAGGACTTCAGCTGCGGCGCCCAGTGCACGCCGTTGATATGCGCACCGCCGTCAACGAATAGGGTATTGCCGGTCACATAGCGGCAGTCATCGCTGCCAAGGAACACGGCCACCGGGCCAATGTCGTGGAGTGGATCACCGATGCGCCCCATGGGGTTGGCCTGCGCCATGGCGGCCGCGTTCTCCGGGCTGGCCGCCGCGAAGCGCCGATAGGCTTCACTGGCCGCGCCGGGGCAAATGATGTTGCAGCACACCTGATACTGCGCCCACTCCCGCGCAGCGGTGCGGGTCAGGCTGCGCAGGCCTTCCTTGGCCGCGTTGTAGTCGGCGCTGTACATGTGCGCGTTAACACCATTGAGCGAGCACAGGTTGATCACGCGCCCGCCACCCAATCGGCGAAACTCCGGCAGCGCCGCCTGCATGGCCCAAAACGCGGCCATCACGGCCATATCGAAAGCACCCCGCAGCTGCTCGTCCGACTGCTCTTCTAAACGCGCGAATCCGGCCCCTTTCCAGGCATTGTTGACCAGGATATCCAGCCGCCCAAAATGCTCGATAGCCGCCGCCACCATGCCTTGCACATCGGCCTTGCAGGTGACATCCGCTTGATAGCCAAGCACCCGGCCCGCCTGCTGCGCGTCCAGCTCGGACAGCGCTTGTTCGATGGCGAGCGCATTGATATCGCTCAACAACACACAGGCACCAGCCTTGAGGTAAGCCTCGACAATGCCCCGACCAATGCCCTGGGCTCCGCCGGTGACGAGGGCGACCTTTCCATTCAATGTGCGCATAGTTTTCTCGTGCACAGGGGAGCAACGCTGACGCACAGCGCGCTCCAATAGCGAGAGGATGACTCAGGCGAGGCCGAGGGCCTGCTTGATCTGAGGCTTCTGCAATTTGCCAGTGGCGTTGCGCTGTAACGGCTCGCGGGTGAACCAGATCCGACTGGGGATCTTGAACGGTGCCAGCTTTCCAGCCAGGAAGGTGCGCAACTGCTGCTCGCTGACCTCCTCACTGACACAGGCCACCAGACCCACGCACTCACCCAGCTCGGCATCCGGCAAGGCAAATGCCGCCGCCTCGATCACCGCTTCATGGCCGGCAACGCACTGCTCGACCTCAAGGGCCGAGATGTTCTCGCCGCCGCGGATGATGATGTCCTTGATCCGGTCGGTGAGGTAGACCATGCCGTGCTCATCTAAATAACCGACATCACCGCTAAACAGCCAACCGTTCTGCAGCACCTGTTCGGTCTCTTCCTGACGGTTCCAGTAACCCTGCATCAGGGTCACCGAGCGCAGCCAAATCGGTCCGGGCTGGCCTGGCGGCAGCGGCTGCTCCGGCGACTCGCCAATCACCACATCGACCAACGGCAACGGCCATCCAGAGCTGGCGGAAAAATGCACAAACTGCTCGCCGCCCTGGGCCGAGCCGACTCCATTGCTTTCGGTCATGCCGTAGCCGGAACCGACCATAGCCAGCGGCTTGACCGACAGTAAACGCTCCAGCAGCGCCGGCGATGGCGCCCCGCCACCCAAGCCCAAGGCGAACAACGTAGCGGTAGCGCTGCTGTCGAAACGCGGATGGTTGATCAACTGCAGCATCATCACCGGAGCGCCGTTGAATTGCGTGCAGCGCTCGGTCTCTATAAGTCGCAGGGCTTCTTCAGCATCCCACTTGTACATGATCACCATGCGCCGGCCATTGCGCAGCATGCTCAGAAACTGGGCGTGCAAACCACTGACATGGAACAACGGGAAACACAGCAGCGCAGTGGGCTGCAGCCCTGACTCCATGATCGGTTTGATCCGCTCCGGCGACGTCATGCCGGCCAGGGCGCCCTGGTATTCCAGGGCAAACAGTGACTGAGCCACCGCACGATGGTTGGACAACACGCCCTTGGCCCGGCTGGTGGTGCCTGAGGTATACATCATCAATGCCGCATCATCGGGTTTGACGGACGCCAGTTGCATCGGCGCCAGTTCGGCATCCAGCAGCGCCGCCCAAGCATGCTGGACAGCTGCAGGCTGGCCATCGACCAGAATCACCTGAACGCCCTGCAGACTGTCCTGCAGTTGCTGCAAACGCTCCGGATCGCAGATCAGGGCTGCCGCACCGGCATCCTCAATGGCGTGGAGCAGCTCATCATGCAAGCCCCAGCTATTCAGCGGCACGGGGACAGCGCCGGCCTGGACACAGGCGACAAAGGCAATCATCCACTCCGGGCGATTGCGCATGGCAATGGCCACCCGCGCGCCTGGCTGAATGCGCAGTATCTGTTGCAGCGCCGCGGTCATCTGATCGGCGGCCGCATAAAATTCGGCAAAGCTGAAACGCTGCTCGCGCCACAGCAGAAACGGCGCGTTGCCGTGGCGACGGCCGGCCTGGAGGGCCTCGATCAGATCAGCCGGGGCATTCACAAAATGCTTCTGCCCCTGCTCATCCACGGCCAGCGCAAATGGCGACTGGGCGCTGAGCAGTTGCTGACTGCAGCCGCGCCACTGTTCTAGAAGACTGGCTTGCATGTTCACCTCTTATCGTTCTTATAGGGTCGCCAGCGGACTCAGCTCGCCTGGTTTTCGCCGTAGCGCTGGCAGTGATAATCGCTGTTACCCAGCTGGTTCTGCGCGACCCGCATGCGCTTGAGAAATAGCCCGAGATCAAACTCATCGGTGACACCGATGCCACCGTGCATTTGCACCGCCTCATTACTCACGCGCAGCGCCACCTGACCGGCTTTCCACTTGGCCAGGCTGACCAGACGTCGGCGCTCGCAGCTATCTGCACCGCTGCGGTCAAGCTGAGCGAACGCGCCCATCACACAGCTGCGCGCCAACTCTAAATCGGCATACAGGCGAGCAGCGCGGTGCTGTAGCGCCTGAAAACTGCCAATCGGCACGCCAAACTGGACACGGGTCTTGAGGTACTCGACGGTCATCTGGAAGGCGGTTTCGGCCAAGCCCAGTAGCTCCGCCGACAGGCAGCAGCGCCCGCGATCCAGCACCAGGTCGAGCGCCTCGGCAGCGTCGGCACTGCCCAGCCGGCTCTCGTGCCCGAGCCGCACATTGCTCAAGTGCAGTGCCGCCATGTTGCGCGAATCAATCATCTGCCGCGCCTCCAGCTGCACCCCAGGGGTGCCGGCACTGACCAGAAACACGCCACAGCCGCCGTCCGCCTCACGCGCCACCACCAGCCAGCCGTTCGCCTCGCTGCCATCGGCGACCCAGCTCTTGTCGCCATTGAGCACCCAGCCCTGAGCATCCGCCTGGGCGCTGAGGGTAATAGTCTGCGGTGCATGGCGCGCCGTCTCATCCAGCGCCAGCGCCAAACGCAGCTCGCCGCTGATCAGCTGCGGCAGCCACTGCTGACACTGTGACTCAGTACCCAGTTGTTCAATCAGCCCACCGCACAACACCACACTGCTAAGTAATGGCGAGGCGCTCAGGTGGCGGCCAATTTCTTCGAACAGCGGTGCAAAACCGGCAAAGCCGAAATCCAGCCCACCTTGTTCTTCGCTGAATGCCACTGCACCCCAGCCAAGCTCCAGCATGCCCTGCCAAACCTTATGGTCGTAACCGGCAGCAAGCTGCTGATCACGCACTGCCCGCTGCACCGACACCGGCGAACGGCCAGATAAGAAATCGCGCGCGCTGTCCTGCAATTGCAGTTGATCTTCGTTGTAAACCAGACTCACGTCGCTCTCCTCACTTGGTTTCAGGCAGGCCAAGCACGCGCTTGGCAATCACGCTCAACTGCACCTCCGAAGAGCCGCCGGCAATGGTCTGGGCGAAGCTCATCAACCAGGCACTGGTCATTTCCAGTTCGCGAGGGCTGAAACCATCGCCCTCCCAGCCCAGCGCCTGATTGCCCATGATTTCCAGCAGCAGTTCGAACTTGCTTCGTTCCTGCTCGCTGTGCACCAGTTTGGCAATCGCCATGAGCCCCGAGACGTCCTTGCGGGCACGCAGGGTTTCAGCAATACGCCGGCTGGTCAGGCTGAACGCCTCTTCATCCATCATGCAGGCCACTGCACGTTGCTGCAGTACGGTCTCAGCCACAGACTGCGGCTCGCTCAGGTACTGCCTCAGGAGCATGCCCAGATCAAAATGGGTGGGTAATGCCGTCTCACTGAATTTCGACATGGCCCGGCGTTCGTGCTGCAGCAGGGCCTTACCCAGCGTCCAGCCGGCATTGAGCTCACCGATCAGTTGCGTACGCGGCACCCGCACGTTGTCAAAGAACACCTGACAGAAACTCGACTTACCGCTGATCAGATCAATCGGCGTGACCGTCACGCCCGGCGAGGCCATGTCCAACAGAAGCAGGCTGATACCAGCTTGCTTCGGCTCCATCGGCCCCGTGCGGACCAGTGCATACATCCAGTCCGACTTGTTGCCGTAGGACGTCCAGATTTTCGAGCCATTGACGACGAAGTCATCGCCGTCGATCACCGCTGATGTGCGCAGGCTGGCCAGGTCGGAGCCGGCATTGGGTTCGGAAAAGCCCTGACACCAACGAATCTCCCCGCGTGCCATGGGCGGCAGAAAGCGCTGCTTCTGCTCCTCGCTGGCAAACTCCAGCAACACCGGGCCGAGCATCCAGATACCCAGATTGATCTGCGGCGGGCGGCACTGCAGGCGGCGCATTTCGGCTTCAAGAATGCTCAGTTGCTGAGCGCTCAGACCACCGCCGCCGTACTCCACTGGCCATTCGGGACAGAACCACTGCTTATCACGCATGCGGTTAAACCACAGCTGCTGGTCCTCATGCTTGAAATCGACGCTGCGCCCACCCCAGACCATTTCGTCCGAGGGCATTGGCGTGCGCATGGAAGCCGGGCAGTTGGCTTCGAGCCAAGCGCGGGTCTCCTGGCGAAATTCTTCTAGCTCATTCATCGTGCTACCTGCTTATTGTTCTTACCGGATCACGGGCCCAGGCTCGGTTATGCATCAACTCTAACGGCAGCCACGACGCGAGGACGTCGTCCAGATGGACGATTGCCCAATCGCCCCAATCAACCGCAGCTCGCCGCAGTAAACCCAGCCTGACGCCCGAAAAATGTTGAGTCGCCCAGTGACAAACCGGAGCTGTAACCTTCGCCCCAGCGCGGCAGGCCGCAAGCGGTTCGCCCAGCCGCATAGAGACCGACAATTGGCTTGGAATCGGCATCCAGCACCTCACCACTGGGCAAAGTGGCGAGGCCTCCCAGCGTGAACGCATGCCCATCGATGTCACCCTGGCAATAGCTGAGGGCGGCGAATGGCGGCTCACTCAGGGGCCGCAACCACTCACTATGTTTATGGAAATAAGGATCCTGGCCCTCGGCAGCATGGCGATTGAAGGCCTCCACTGTATGCACCAGCGAGCCTGCGGGCAGGTCCAACTCCTGCTCCAACTCCGCCCAGGTATCGCCGACAGCGGCAATCACGATGTTTTCCTGGATCACCGGACGCCCGAATATCGCGTTATCAACCAGCAACCAAGCGCGGCCATTGGGCTGGCGCAATACATAATGGGCGACGCGCCCATGGTAAGCGTCCTCATTGATGAACCGCTGCCCACGCTCATTGACGAAGACCCCCTTGACCAGCGATGCCGGCGGAAAAAACGGCATGGTGGCGAAGAATTCCTGCATATTCAGCGTCGCCGCCCCGACACTCATGCCCATGCGAATACCCGAACCATTGTCGTTACCGCCGCTGACCTGCAGCTGACAGGCCAGCGCCTGAGGCACGAAACGCCGCACCATGTCCTGATTGGCGATAAAGCCGCCGGCACAGAGGATGACCCCCTTGCGTGCACGCACGTAACAAACCGCACCGTCCTGTCGTATCACCAGCCCACGCACGGCACCCTCGCTGTCGATGATCAAGGCCAGCGCCCGGCTGCTGTAATGGGCGACCACGCCGACTTCTAGAGCCCGCGCACAAAGCACCTCCATCAGGAGCTTGCCGCCACCCCAGCCCTTGAACTGCACGGTATGGCCACGCGGCGCAGGCTTGGCCCGCGCGGCAAAAGGCCAGGCCATTTCGCTGCCACTCCACACCAGGGTGTCGTCGGTGGTGGGCTCAATCCACTTACCGGGCAAGTAGCTGCCTTTGAACGGCACGCCCTGCTCACGCAACCAGTCGAAATGCCCGAGCGCCTGCTCGGCGTACAGGCCGACACGCTCGGCATCCGCGGCCGGACCACCGGCCATCATCAGGTAGCTACGAAAGTCTTCGGTAAGATCCTCGAAGCCGGCGGCACGCTGCACGTCAGTGCCACCATTGCCGCCTACGTAGACTTCACCGCCCGACAGACTTGCACTGCCGCCAGGCGCTGAGGCCAGCTCGAAAATATCGACGGCGGCGCCGGCACCCCGCGCCTCGATAGCCGCGCAACTGCCGGCGGCACCAAAACCGACGACGGCGACATCAGTCTCGATATGCCAGAGCGGCACCTCTTCGATCCGCAATGGGCGGGCGGTTGAATAGTGCATGTCCATGGGCGTACTCCGTCAGATATGAGTTATCCGGGCATGCGCCCAAATAGAACCCGGCAATTAATTCGCTCGTAGCTCGCTCACCAGCCCGGACGCAGAGCGTTGGGCGCTTGGCACGCGTGCCGAGCCGAGTACGAGATGGGCTTGTGGCCGACGGCAGCACTAATCGCTGCCACCGGCCAAGGTCGAACAGTCGTCCTGCCGGTAAATTCAGACTGTTTTACGCGTTCATCCGCCATCCCCCGACGACTCTATGGGTTCATAGAGCCCCACTCCTCGTCTGAATGGACGATAAGTCCGCCCCATGCCAGCTGAAATAAATCACAGCGCCAGAGTGCGGCCCGCAGCACGTAGCCAACGAGCTGCGCTGCATTCTGCCGACTTTCGCGCGCACCCCAGCACCAGCGCTAGCGCGGCCATCAGCACGGTTGGAAATGTGTGTGTGCAAGGAGGGATGCTACCCGGGGACAGGTGGGCTTTAGCAAAGACCAAGGCGTCACTCGATATGCCCAGGCGGCACCGCAGCGGCCAGTGCGCTAGCGCAGAACAGCGTCTGTAAGCGCAAGCCAGTGCAACCAAGCAAGACCTTGGTACTAGTCCACTTTGACGAGGCAAGCACTTTTGCCAACGCATAGCCTCTGCATACAAATAGCGAGACAACCGTCCAGAGAGGCGATCATGACAACAAGAAAAGTGCTATTGCTCACCCTGTCCAGCTGCATTATGGCGGCAGGTTACGCAACCCTATTGATCAAAGTGCCCACCCTTCCCCCGGCCAATTACAATCAGTGCTCCGAACACATGACCGTTTGCCCGACGCTCACCGGTAGGCTCTGGCCGTAGGCAAACACAGCCCAGCGCGGATGACAGCCAAAGCGCCCGCAACAGCAGGCTTGAGCCGGCGCTAGTTATCGGATCCAGGCGGATGGATGGTACGCAAGCACGCCCAGAGAAAGCCTCTCTGGCGCGCGCCAGGCCGGCCTCAAATAGCTAAAGGCCAATACCTTGCGGCAGTAGAAAAGATTGTTGGCGTACGCCAAGAGCTGAGCATGCCCAGCTCTTGGCCAACTCTTTATGGGGAGCAGCCAGGCCGGCTCAGCCCCCCCTGTCAAAGCGCTCGGTGACCAAGACAGCAATCAGCAGAAACGCAGGTCAGCAGCCCTAACTGACTGGCGTCAGTACCGGTTTGCCTGAGAAGTGAGTCGCTAAATTATCGAATGTCAGGTCCAGCATCGCCTGCACGGTCGCACCTGTAGTGCTCGCCATGTGCGGTGTTAGCACCACGTTGTCGAGTTGCAGCAGAGCTTCAGGAACATGCGGTTCATGGCTAAACACATCGAGCCCGGCACTGAGAATCTTGCGCTCGCGCAGAGCCTCTATCAGGGCATCTTCGTCGACGATGGAGCCGCGCGCGATATTGACCAAGACGCCGGCAGGACCCAGCGCCTTCAGCACGGCAGCGTCGACCAGGGCGTGGGTGGCCGAGCCACCACTCGCGCAAACCACCAGATAATCAACACTGGCAGCCAACGCCTGTACATCGCTGCACCAGCGATAGGCAACATCGGTTTTTTGCGTGCGGCCGGTGTACGCAACACTCATTCCAAACGCCTCGGCGCGTAAGGCCACGGCCCTGCCAATACGGCCTAGACCGATGATGCCCATTCGCCCGCCAAACACGCGCGCAGTCATTGGATGACGACCGGTTTTCCACCCACCACTGCGAATAAAGCGGTCAGCGCTGAGCACTTGGCGTGCAGCACACAGCAACAGTGCCATGGCGAATTCCGCGATGTCTTCGGTGGATAGACCAGGGGTATGGGTGACACAGACGTGGTGATCGCGCGCCGCCTCAAGGTCGATGCCATCGTAGCCGACACCCAGCACCGAAATTATTTCAAGTGCAGGCAGCCGAGCGATCTGATCGCGCGTCACTGTCGACTCGCCGGTTGCCACAATGCCACGCACGGTTGGGGCCAGAGCGATGGCTTGTGTTTCGTCGAGTTGCGACTGCAGGTAGCAGTCAAAATGCTCGTGCAAGCGTTCCATCAAGCTAGGGGGCAATGCTGATAGCAGTAATAGAGTTGGCTTCATTGCGCACTCAGCTCCAAGCAGAGTCAGAAGTACCGGCGGCACGGCAGCTTGCCATGCCGCCGTGCCGCGGTAATAAGGGCTTACTCAAGCACGCTGGGGTCGCGGCGGATTTCCTCGCGGGCCATGGCTTCCCACAAGAACGGGAAGCCATTCGCATCGGTGCGCTTGCCGGTTGCGACCACAACGTGGTCGGGCAATGGCGAGCCTCCGCCGAGCGCCTCGACATGCCAGGCCAGGCGGCTGCGCCACTCCAGGGTGATCGCACGCAAATGCGCCTGGCGAATGCCGTTGCCCACCACCACCACGCCATGGTTGGCGAGCATCGCCCACTTATTCGTACCCAGTGCGTCCACCACGGCACGGCCCAACTCGGTGTCTTCAACCGTGCCGCGATACTCGTCATAGAGCACCGGGTCGGTGTCAACCAAGGCGGACGTTTGGTCGTAGATCGGTGGGGTACGCCCGGCCGCCGACCACACCGATCCCCACTGTGGATGGTTGTGGATCACTACGTGGACATCATCACGGGCGGCGTGTAGATCTATATGCAAGTTGATGGCCGGGGTGATGTTCCATTCACCCTCAATCACCTTGCCCTCCTTATCGAGGCGCACGATATCCGAGGCAGTCACCTCGCCCCAGGTCAGCTCCCAGGGGTTGGCCAAATAAGTGCCGTCGTCCTGGCGCACAGTGATGTGACCGGCGATGTGGTCGTTATAACCCTCGCGAAACAACACCCGGCACAGCAGTGCCACGGTCTGCTGTGGTGTCAACTCAGGCAGCAGCGCGTGACGACCCGGCTTGGGCGTGTATTTAGCCAGCAGGTCTTGGTTCAGCTTATCTTGCAACATAGATATTCCTCTTGAGCCACCCACGAATACGGGTGATCAACCAATCAATGAATTACGCGTGGAAAGCCCCGCGAGCGAATACCGAAGCGCGCTGCATGCGGCGCTGGTGCGGCTTGTAGTCGAGGATGGCATTGTGCAACACGCTACGGTTATCCCAGATCACCATGTCACCGACAGTCCAGCGGTGGCGGAAGCCAAAATGCACCTGCTGGCAATGGCCGTGCAGGTAGGCGAGGATCGCATCGCTTTCTGGGATGGCCAGGCCGTCGATATGGGTGGTGTAGGTCGGGCTCAAATACAGTGCCTTGCGACCTGAAACCGGGTGCTTAATCACCAGCGGATGCAAGTGCCGACGGTTCATATTGATCACTTCGAGATAACGCTCGTGAGTGACCACATTCTGGCGTAGGGCGGCGGTCATCGGCCCGTTCATATCGTGCCAAGCACTCAGGCCGTCGAGGTATTGCTTCATGCGCTCGGACAGTGCGTCATACGCCGTGGTCATGCTGATCCAGCAGGTGTCGCCACCAACCGGCGGCAAGATTTGCGCGTGGGTCATGGTGACGATTGGCGGGCTGGCCAGAAAACTCTCGTCGTGGTGCCACATATCGGCACGATCACCCAGCTTGGAGTCGATGACGGTTATCTGCTCAAAGCCTTTGCCCAAGTTGGGGTAAAAGGTATGAACTTCAGGCTCACCAAAATGCTGAGCAATCGCCAGGTGTTGCTCTGGTTGCAGGTCAGGAACGTGCAGCACCAGGGCTTCATGCTTAACCAGTGCAGCCTCAATCGCGGCCAGCGTTTCTGGTAAATGGATTGAATTCGGATCCAGATCAAGCACTTCGGCGCCGATGCTGGTACCAAGAGGGTGGACAGTGAAAGATGACGACATGAGCAATCTCCCTTTTGGGTAGAAAAGTTGTTCTTGTTATGGCGCAATTACTGCGCGCTTAGTGGTCGCCTGATCGACAGACCGATCATACTGTCGTCGCTGGTACTGTTACACTCGCATTAACACCGCCATTTAAAAGCGCATAAGTTATTGATTAATAAAACAAATATTCGACATTTTGCACGGCAATAGATTAACCCTCGGATTCCCATGAGCAAAAAAGACAGTGAGCCCGCCGCCGACACCTGGCCACCACCTGAGCAACTTCCCGCGTTGCGCAAGCGGCCGACTCAATCACGCTCCCGCGCGCTGGTCGACGCCGTAGAACAGGCATGCCTGCGCATTCTGGATGAAGGTGGCGAGGAGACCCTGACTATCGCCCGCATCGCCGAAGTATCAGGCGTTGCGGTCGGTTCGATATACCAATACTTCCCCAATAAAGACGCCATCGTCACCTTGCTCTACGAGCGTGTTCTCGATCAGGAGTCCGAGCAGCTATTGAAGATGCGTGAGCGTTTGATTGGCGTGCCGTTGGAGTCGGCATTGCGGGATATTTTTGCCAATATCATTCGCGTCGAGACGCGGCTGTTCAACCTGAACAAAGCCTTTCACTTGCGCTACCACTCCGCTCTTCATCTGGGGATGTGGCGTGGGCCTTATCGCACGGCAAGTGAGTTCATTGAAGCGACCTGGCTGCCGTTCCTGCGAATGTATGAACATGAGATCACCACGCAAGACCCCGCCATGGCGGCGTATTTGCTAGGCCAGGGCTTGCGCAGTGTGATCCGCTCGGTACTGGAAGACATTCCCGCGCACCTGGAAAACCCGGCACTACTCGACCACCTCGTTGCCATGGCTATCGGCTGCCTGCGGCCACCCGCATCCGACTGACGGGCGGCCCATACCGCAACGGACTTTCGTCAATATTCCTCACGCCGTATTTACCCTAGGTTCCGTTATCAGCCGCCCTGCTCGCTTATCTGACTTGGCTTTGCCGCCAGACAGCACCGACTGCGGGATCGAGTCACTGGACAATGACTGCCTTAATGGTTCGCTGGGTTAATGCCTGCTTGCTACAACCAAGCGTTTAGGGTCGTTTCCGGTCCTTCGCGACCGGCCACTGTCGACCCAAAGCGGACTCTCAGATATGACTATGAAACTGGGGGCGATTCAGGGTAAGGATAAGGGCCTGGAAGCCGTGGGGAGGAACGCAATTAATTGTGCGTTTCCGCTCTTTTGCGCTGGACCAGGCAGACGCTGCGGTTGCAGCTTAAGCGGACTAGAAGCAGGTTGATCTGAATGGCTATTAAGATTCTGATTTACTTTGGACTTGCATTGCTCAGTGGCAGCGTATGGGCTAAGGAGATTGGGGTCTACGCTCCGGAGGAAGCACCTTACCAGTACCTTGATAGTAGCTCGGGGCAAGCTGCTGGCTTTGCTGTCGAGGTCGTACAACTGGTGCTCAACGAGGCGGGCAGCGAGGCGCCGATCAAGCTGCGACCCTGGCCAAGAATTGAATGCTGTGTGCTGGAGCAGCCCAATAACCTGATCTTTCTCGTCTACCGCAATCAAGGAACTGAACTGGACTACCGTTGGGTCGGGTCTTTGGTGCCCTTTAAGATAGTCGTCTATCGACTCAAGTCGCGCCAGGATGTGCAGGCGAGCAGTGTCAGCGAGTTGGACGAGTATCGAATCGGCGTTGCTGCGCAAGGCAGCCGGTTTCATTATCTGAGTAAACAGGGTTTGGCCGCCAATCTGGATATTGCCAGCAATGATGAATCCAATATTCGCAAATTTTTCCACGGCCGGTTTGACCTTCTGCCCGAAGATCCCACCATGCTGCTCTACTCGACCCAGCGCTTCGGCTTGGATTTCAGTCAAGTTGAGAGGCTTTTTGAGCTCACCGAGTTGGCTGGCGAAGGCTATCTGGCCTTTACTCTGGGGACTGAGGATGCACTGGTAAGTCAGTTCACGCGTGCGCTGGAAAAGGTCAAATCAGGGTCGGCTTACCGGGATTTGTTACTGAAGTATGGGTTGTAAGCGTTGGTGACGGCATGGCAGCGAAAAATCAAAGTGGGCAGAGTGAACAAATTTTGATGAGCCAAGCAGGTATTTGAACTCCAGCGCGACCAGCGATTAAAAATAATTCACTTCCCCCCTTATAACCACGATAGAGCAGGATTTTTATCCTGACAGATAGGTGCGACAGACAGGTGATTTGCATCAATATGGGATCTGACTGACCGCTTCTGGCCCAGAGTGTGTAAAAACGGCCCGGTAAACCCTTGCTATGATTTCGGAGAATCTCATTGCAAGGGAAACCCATGAAACGGTTTATCCAGGGTGAACACCGAGGTCAAAGCACCTTACTTCCCGAGAGCCTCGACGACTACGTCAGCGATACCAATCCGGTTCGGGTAGTCGACGTTTTTGTCGATGAACTCGACCAGGTCAAGCTAGGTTTTGATGGTGTCATTCCAGCCGAAACCGGCAGACCCGCTTACCACCCTGCGATCCTGCTGAAGATCTACATCTACGGTTACCTAAACCGCATTCAATCGAGCCGACGCCTTGAGCGAGAAGCCCAGCGCAACGTCGAACTCATGTGGCTAACCGGGTGTTTGATGCCCGATTTCAAGACCATCGCCAACTTCCGAAAAGACAACAGCAAGGCCATTCGCGGCGTCTGTCGCCAGTTCGTTTTGCTCTGCCAGCAGTTGGGGTTGTTTGGCGAAAATCTAGTTGCCATCGACGGCAGCAAATTCAAGGCAGTGAACAACCGTGACCGCAATTTCACCAGCGCCAAACTGAAGCGGCGCATGGAAGAAATCGAGGCGAGCATCAGCCGCTATTTGGCCGCGCTCGATGCGGCTGATCGGCAGATTCCTAGCGCCTCTGCGCCTGACACTGCGAGCCTGGAAGAGAAAATAACCAAGCTCAAAGCGCAGATGAAAGAGCTTCAGGGGATCGAAACTCAGCTCAACGAGTCGCCAGATAATCAGGTTTCGCTGACCGACCCGGATGCCCGCTCGATGATAACGCGCGGCAGCGGTATCGTCGGCTACAACGTGCAGACGGCAGTCGATACGCAGCACCATTTGATCGTTGCTCACGAGGTAACTAATAGAGGCTCCGACCGTGACCAACTCAGTTCAATGGCGAAGCAAGCTCGTGAAGCCATCGGCGCAGAAACGCTGTCCGTGGTAGCTGACCGAGGCTACTTTAAAGGTGAAGAAATCCTGGCCTGCCATGACGCAAACATCACCGCCTATGTGCCAAAGCCGATGACCTCCAGCGCTAAGGCAGAAGGACGATTCAACAAAGATGCCTTCGTTTATGACGCGCCGAAAAACGAATACACCTGCCCGGCGGGAGAGGCACTGATCTGGCGATTCTCCAGCGTTGAGAAAGGCATGAATATGCACTGTTACTGGAGTTCTAAGTGCCAGAGTTGCGCGCTGAAAACCCAGTGCACGCCAAGCACAAATCGTCGAGTAAGGCGCTGGGAGCATGAAGCGGTGCTGGAGGAAATGCAGCGTCGTTTGAACCAAGCGCCAGAGATGATGCGGGTTCAAAAACGGACTGTTGAGCATCCCTTCGGGACGCTCAAACAATGGATGGGCGCAACGCACTTCCTGACCCGAAAGCTGAACGGGGTGAGTGCAGAGATGAGCTTGAATGTGCTCGCTTATAACTTGAAGCGGGTGATGAAAATCATCGGTACCGAGGGCTTGCTGAGGGCGATGACGGCGTAAAAGCCGCGGCTTTTGCTGCCCTAGGAGGTGCCAAAGCGTTTCATAAGCACTTTGCCGCGTTACCGGCGATGATCGTGGCAAATGCTCGGGAAATCGCCACGTCCAAGAGTACTGGGCCGAGGCACACAAGATACAACAACGTTTTTACACACTTTTGGCCGTTATTGCCCATTGCAGTCGGTCGCGAAAAGCTGGAAACGTATTGGTGTTGGGTCTTGCGGGTAACAGGTCATTACTCGCTTCGTTATTGACTTCGCGCAGGTGAGTGATGGCGCACGGGCAGTAGCGGTAAAACCTTGATGCTCGCCCTAGAACTGGTCCAAACGGATGATGCGTAATGGTTTAGTGCGAACAAAACTAAGTCATTGCTCAGGCTGTGCATGGATTTTGAGCGATGGCTGATAAGCCGCAAAGCTGATATTTGCCGCAATAGGTGTTGTGGGTATTACGGCGATAAGCGTGTTGATTGGCGAGCCACCATGCCCCCACCTTTCCGACTAAGAATAAAAAAGGATTCATCAAATGAAGCCAATGTCGCGTCGTCATTTCATCGCAGGTAGCAGTGCGCTGGCGGCTGGAATCGCTCTGCAGTTGCGTGCTCCGAGTGCATTTGCAAGCACCTCAGGAATCGCCTTTAGCGAATATCGCCAACATGATGCTGTGGCGCTGGCGGAGCTATTACGTCGCGGAGAAGTGTCCGCTTCTGAGCTGCTGGAAGTGGCGATTGCGCGAACGGAACAGGTCAATCCTAGCGTCAATGCTGTGGTGCTTAAACACTATGAGTTGGCGCGTGAGCTGGTAAAAAACAACAGCCTGAAAGGGCCTTTTGCCGGCGTGCCTTTTCTGCTCAAAGATTTGGGCGTCAGCATGGCGGGTACCGTGACCACACAAGGGTCGCGCTTTTACAAAGATGCAGTTTATAAACAAGACGATCCCTATGTGCGCAAGGTGCGTGAGGCCGGCTTGGTGATTTTTGGTAAGACCCATAGCCCCGAGTTCGGTAATAGCCCTAGCACCGAAAGCACCTTACATGGCAAAACCCATAACCCTTGGAACCTAGAGTACAGCGCCGGCGGTTCCTCAGGTGGGGCGGCGGCAGCGGTCGCTGCAGGTATGGTTCCGGCAGCGCACGCCAGTGATGGTGGTGGTTCGATTCGCATGCCAGCTTCAGTCTGTGGTTTGTTTGGACTCAAGCCTAGCCGTGGGTTGGTTCCGATCGGCTCGGGGGAGTCCGAAGTGCGTGGCGGTCTGTCTGCTCAGCACGTGATCAGTCGTAGCGTGCGCGACAGTGCAGCGCTGCTGGACTCATTGGCGTGGGAAAATCCGGGCCGCGAATTTGTTGTTCAAGCTGATCAAGGCAATTATCTGCAGCAATTGCAGCGTACGCCGGGACAGTTACGCATTGCCGTGATGTATGAGCCGCTGCTAGGTGGCAATTTAGATGAGGAGTGCCGTACGGCAGTGCAGCAGGCGGCTCAGTTGTGCAGCCAGTTAGGCCATGTGGTTGAAGAAGTGCGTCCGAATGTAGATTTGAACGCTGCGGGAAAAGCAGCTGGGACCATGAGTGTGGTCAGTTTGGCAGAGAGTGTTGGCGTACGTGAAATGCAGCTTGGGCGCAAAGTAACCGAGGCCGATCTGGAGCCGGTGGCTTGGCAAATGCTCGGTTTTGGACGCCAAGTGTCGGCCGTTGATTACCGTTTTGCGCACCAAGCAATGCGGCAGTCAGGCCGTGATATGGCAGCATTCATGCAGAACTACGACCTCATTTTGAGCCCTACTTTGCCGCATTTACCACCAAAGCTAGGCGCTATCAGTATGAGTATGCCGTCTGCAGATTTTGGGGTCGTGGCGGGGCGTATGTCGTCGCTGACAACGGTGTTCAATATCACCGGCCAGCCGGCGATGTCGGTGCCGCTGCACTGGAGCAAGTCTGGCTTGCCGGTAGGCGTGATGTTTGCTGGACGCTTTGGTGAGGATCGTACGTTGCTGCGACTGGCCGCCCAGTTGGAGCAGGCGCAGCCATGGTTCAAACGAGTGGCGATGGTTTGAACCAATAGTCTTTCAGGGCGATGTTTGCGCCTAGGGGTAGCCTGAAAAAGACTCCCTGATTTTGGCAAAATACTTGGATTTCACTCGCCGAGCGTTGCGATGAAGCAGATGAGCTTCGTTGAGGCCGAGTATGCCAGTAAGCGCAAACAGACCCGCAAAGAACTGTTCCTGATCGAGATGGGCCGGAGGTGCCGTGGAGGGAGTTGATTGCCTTGATTGAGCCCAACTACCCCACGGCTGACGGCGGTCGTCCTGCCTAAATGGCGTAATCGCCAACGCTTTGCGCTTATCAGTAACCTGCATAGGCCCTCTGCAGTCCTGTGCTCAGGGCGTCAATGCCGCTGCTAATACTGCGGCTGAATTGACATTGATCAGCTGCGGATCGTCTTCGGCACAGGGCAACTCAACAGCCTGCAAGGCTTGCCATAACCGGTTCGGGCTGCGCTCGCCCTGATCCCAGGCCATTTCGACAGCCTCTTTGAGCGTGCGCGGCAAAACGCACACTAACGGCTGTAAATGCGCCCCCTGACGCACCACAACGGGCCGGTCTGGATGCTGGCGAGACAGCGCGAGTAGATCTTCAAGCAATGTGCTGCTGATAGCCGGTAAGTCACAGGGCAGCACCAGCAAGTGCGAGCCACGCATCGCGCGCAACCCCACGACAATACCGGCCAAGGGACCGGGATAATCACTCAGCGCATCACCCAGAGTGTGCGTGGCAAAGGCGCTGTACTGTTCTTGATTACGGTTGCAGGAGACCAACACTTCACACACCAATGGCCTCAACTGCCGACAAACCTGCTCAGCCATCGGCGTGCCACGCCACAGCACCAAGCCCTTGTCGACACCGCCCATACGGCTGCCCCGACCACCACTGAGTACCAATCCGGAAAAGCTCACCTGCATGTCGCACCTCACAAAATCCCCCTGCATCATGCGCTACTCCAGCACATCAACGCATGCCGAAGATCAATATCCATGCATTGTCGTAGCGGTGAGATCTGCCGTTCTGACCAAGCCTGCAATCGGTGTGCAAATCGATACACCTGTATACTGCATCCTTGATGCACCCATCATTCCCATCGCGCGCACCAAAACACAGCAAATCACTGGTCACTAAATTGAATAAACCTGTTTTAAATCAAAAAGTTATTAATAGAAAATTTAGTGTCGCACCGATGATGGACTGGACTGATCGTCATTGCCGCTTCTTCCTGCGCCAGCTTTCACATCACGCCCTGCTGTACACCGAGATGGTCACTACCGGTGCCATTCTGCATGGTGATACTGCGCGCTTTTTACGTCACAACGCCGCCGAATATCCGCTCGCACTGCAGCTTGGCGGCAGTGTGCCTGCTGATCTGGCGGCCTGTGCCAAGCTGGCACAAGAGGCGGGCTATAACGAGGTTAACCTGAACGTTGGCTGCCCCAGCGACCGGGTGCAGAACAACATGATCGGCGCTTGCCTGATGGGTCACCCGCAGCTGGTGGCGGATTGCGTGAAGGCCATGCAGGACGCCGTGGATATCCAGGTAACGGTGAAACACCGCATTGGCATTAATGGCCGCGACAGCTATGCCGAGCTGTGTGATTTTGTCGGTACGGTACGCGATGCAGGCTGCCGCAGTTTCACCGTGCATGCACGTATCGCCATTCTCGAAGGGCTATCACCCAAGGAAAACCGTGAGGTGCCGCCGCTGCGTTATGAGGTAGCCGCCCAGCTCAAGCAGGACTTCCCCACGCTTGAGATCATCCTCAACGGCGGGATAAAGACCCTGGAGGATTGCCAACAGCATCTGCAGCGCTTTGATGGTGTGATGCTCGGGCGCGAGGCGTATCACAACCCTTACCTGCTGGCTCAGGTTGATCCACTGCTGTTCGGCTCCACACGTCCCGTTATGAGCCGCTTTGAGGCTATGCACAGCATGCGCGGCTACATCGCGGCGCACCTCGCCGACGGTGGCAGCATGCACCACATCACCCGCCACATGCTCGGTTTGGGCCAAGGTTTCAATGGCGCACGGCGCTTTCGCCAGTTGCTCTCGGTCGACATACACAAAACCAACGAGCCGCTGGCGCTATTCGATCAAGCGGCGCAATTGCTGCAAGGTCGCTGACTCGGGTAATGTCGGTGCATCTGCAACGACAAGGCTGTGTCATGACTTCCAAGCTGGATCAACTCAAGCAGTTCACCACAGTGGTCGCCGATACCGGTGACCTCGACGCCATCGCCCGGCTGAAGCCGGTCGATGCCACCACCAACCCTTCCCTGCTGCTCAAGGCCGCGGCAATGCCAGGCTACAGCGAGCTGCTGAAAAACGCGGTCAGCGCTAGCCAAGGTGACCTGGGCCTGGCCTGCGACCATTTTGGCGTTGCGGTGGGCGGCGAAATACTCAAGATCATTCCCGGGCGGATTTCCACCGAGGTGGATGCACGCCTGTCATTCGACACTCAGGCCACACTGCGCCGCGCCGAACGCCTGATTGGCCTGTATGAAGAGGCCGGCATCGGCCGCGAACGCGTGCTGATCAAGATCGCCTCGACCTGGGAAGGCATCCGCGCCGCCGAGCAGCTGGAAAAAGCCGGGATTCAGTGCAACCTGACGCTGCTGTTCAGCTTTGCCCAAGCCCAAGCTTGCGCGGATGCGGGGGTATTTCTGATTTCCCCCTTTGTTGGGCGTATTTACGATTGGTATAAAAAGGCCGAAGGCCGTGACTTTGTCGGTGCCGAAGACCCCGGCGTGCAGTCGGTCACGCGCATCTACAACTACTACAAGGCCAATGCCTACCAGACCGTGGTGATGGGCGCGAGCTTTCGCAATACCGGTCAAATTGAACAACTGGCCGGCTGCGACCGCCTGACCATCAGCCCGGATTTACTGCAGCAACTGGCCGATGTCCAGCAGCCGCTGGCACGTGTGCTCAGCCCTGGGAAGACCGCTGAAGCCAAGCAAAACCTCAATGAAAGCCAATTTCGCTGGGCCATGAACGAAGACGCCATGGGCACCGAAAAGCTGGCAGAGGGCATTCGCCTGTTCGCCCGCGACCAGGAGAAGCTGGAAAAACTGCTGACGCGTCCGGCTTGAATGCAAACGGGGCGCTAAAAGCGCCCCGTTTATTGTCCTGACCAACATCAGTGATGTTCGAGGGCACTGACCAGATCGTGGAAGGCTTCGCGGTTAGACTCGTTCAAACTCATCAGAATGCGGTGCGCTTCGAGCACCTTGGCACGCACCAACTCTTCAGATTGGTCCTGCGACGGCAGATCATCCAGACACTCCGGGCATGGCAGCGGCGTGTCGACGATATTGAATACCTGATCGAAGCCCATCGACTGCAACAGTCGGGTGATGTCGGCATGGGTGGTCACCACCGTCGGCAACAGCCCCACCTTCTGCCGCGATAAAATCGACAGTTTGGCCAACAGCCCAAGCGTGGTGCTATCGATACTGCGGGTTTCAGTCAGATCAATCACGATGGCTGAGAAATTCAGCGCCGTAAAAATCTTCTCAATGGTCGCATCCAGAGCCGAACACAGGGTCAGGCGCACCTCACCGACAAACTTCAGGATGAAGGTGCCATCTTGTTCGGCAAACTGAATTCTACCGGGGCTTATCCCAGGGTTCATGCAAGGTTCCTGCTTAACACCAGCAAGGCGATATCATCCGGCATATCCCCTAGATTGGCCAGCCCAAAAGCCTCGCGCAAGCCATCCAGGGTGCCGCCTGCGCTACTGATCAATTGCGGCAACAGGGTTTCCTTGTCTTTCAAGGTATCGCCCGGCAGCAGATCGAGGATGCCATCGGATAGCAGTGTCAAACTGAAAGTCTCGGGCAGCTCCAGTTCCAAATCGTTGTACTCAGCCTCGACAAACAACCCGACCGGCAAACCGCGGCCTTCCAGATAGTGGGCCTGGCCTTCGCTGTACAGCACTGGCAATGGCAGATGCCCACCAATGCTGTAGGTCAGGCGATTGCTGGCCTGATCAATCACACCGCCAAGCATGGTCACATGCTTGCCCAACTTACAGTCGATCAGGCCGCGATTGATATGACCGAGTACTTCGGACGGTTTGACGTGCGGCAGACTGCCCGCGCGGCGCGACTCGTAAAGCAAGCGGGTGGTCATAAACTTCAGCAATACCGTGATAAACGCTGAAGACGCGCCATGCCCGGAAACATCCGCCAGGTAGAAGGCGATACGATTATCGTCGACACGAAAATAGTCGACAAAATCGCCAGACAAATACAGGGAAGGAATGATCTGGTGCGCAAAGTCCAGGCCATCAGCATGCCAAGGCGACACCGGCAGCATGTTCATCTGCACCTGACGACCGGCGTTCTGATCTTCCTGCAACAGGTGCAGGCTGGCTTGCAGTTCGCGATTGGCCGTTTCCAATTCGTTACGGTAGCGCTGGTTTTCCAGGCGCAAATTGGCACGATCCAGCGCCCGGTGAATTGAATGCTCAAGCACCGCGAGATCCGCCAGAGGCTTGATCAGGTAGTCGGCAGCCCCTAGGCGCAAGGCCTCAACGGCATCACTCATAACACCCGCGCCGGAGACCACGATGACCGGGGTTTCCACGTGCAGGGCGTTGATGCGGCGGATCAGTTCAAGGCCGTCGACTTGCGGCATGCGCAGATCACAGATCACCAGATCCGGCGACTCGGCATGAAAGACTTCCAGCCCCTGTGAGCCATTGGCGGCCTGGAGCACATGAAAACCACTGTCTTCCAAGTAGGCGGCGAGGCTCGCACGCACTACGTCGTCGTCGTCGATTATCAGCAGCGTGGCACTGGTTGTGTGCATGAGGTATCCAGGCAAACTGCGCCGGGTATGGGTTGGCTTATACATCAGGGCAACTGCCTAGACGCGCGAACTCAGCTAGCTTCAAGGCGCAGACGGTACTCCCATCCGTTATGTGATTCAAGCGTGTGCCAGTCGTCGAAACACGCCTTTACACCTCAAATCAGCCAAGGTTATAAGAGCTGCAGGACAGCCCACACAACAAGAGGAAAACGCCCATGAGCCAAAATGATCGTGACTACAGTGAGAAACGCGATTACATCCGCATGCGGCTTGAGGCTCCTGTCACCTTGCACCATGACGGTAAGGCAATCCCTGCACTGTGCCTCGATCTGTCCAGCACCGGCATGCAGCTGGAAGCTGAAAGTGCCCTCAACATGGGCGATAAGGTTCGTGTGCATATTGCTTCAGAGCACAACGCACTGCGCGGGCTGGATGCACAAGCCGAGGTGGTGCGCGCCAGCCCGATGGACGATGGCCGTCAGGCACTGGGACTGGCGATTATTTCCATGAACTAAAATGTTCAGACAACAAAAAGGCGGCCTGTGACAGGGCCGCCTTTTTCATATACGCAGACAACTCAGAAGTCGTCCTCAACCTCGCCATCACGCACCTTGAACTCACGATTCTGCAGGTAGGCATTGCGGATAAAGATGTACTTGTCACCGCTGATCATACGCTCGGCCTTGAGCAGGCTGGCACGTAGATCGACTAACTGAACCCCATGCACCACATTGCGCGTCGGCACATGGTCGATGAACGCAGGCGCGACAAGCATGCTGTCTGGCACCTTACCGAAGGCATCACGCACGGTACTCGGGCCCAACAGAGGCAGCACGACGTATGGGCCGCTGCTGAGCCCCCACGCGCCCATGGTCTGACCGAAGTCCTCATCGTTGCGCTGTAAGCCCATGGCGCTGCCGACATCAAAGAAGCCCAGCAGACCGAAGGTGGTATTGAAGATCAAGCGGCTGCCATCAACCCCGGCATCATGAAATTCGGCTTGAAGCAGGTTGTTGGCCAGATTGCCGACATCGCCAATGTTGCGGAAGACGTTATGCACGCCGTCCTCAAGAAACTGCGGGGTCACGGCCTGATAGCCTTTGGCCAGAGGCTTAAGGGTATATTTATCAACGTTGTCGTTGATGCGGAACATAACGCGGTTGTAGCCCTGCCAAGGGTCATCTTCACTGGCTTGCGCCAGTGCGGGCAGCGATAGCACGCCGGTACAAGCAACCAATAGGCTCAATCGTTTAATCCAGCTTGCACCAGTCACACGCATCACAGTCACTCCTTGAAAATCCTCAGGCTGCCGCAGGCGGCCAAATCAGGTCGCGCAGTATAAAGCGGCAGTTGCTTAAAAAGGCAGCATAGCGGACGAACAATCAGAGGAGAAACCCAGGAGTCGCGCGCCGGCACTCAAAGAGTCTCAAGGGCCGAGCTGTAAATGCCGCCAACGTGCCTACGCGGTACGCCCTATTCTATTGCCAGCTAAAGCAATGCTCAGCGCTTGATCCAAAGCAAGCAAAGCCTGCGGGCTTGGATTACCCTAAACCCATGCAGAACCTTGCGCCCCTGCGCAAAGTCAGTCCATCTGCCGATCAGTAAAGGGAGAATTCCATGCCTGCAAGCCGCCTCCAGCAACAACTGCAAGAACTGCGTGACCAGCTGGCGCAGCAGCCGCCATTGACCGAAGAAGAAAGCGCCGAGCTATTTGTACTGACCCAGGAAATTGAGCTGCAACTGGCCCGTCAGGCTGCCGCTGCGCCCGATGCCACCCTGATTGATGGGGTCAACCTGGCAGTGGAGCGTTTTGAAGTCAGCCACCCAACCCTTGCTGGCACCCTGCGTAACATCATGCAAAGCCTGGCCAACATGGGCATCTAAAGCAGCTGAAAACAAAAATCCCAGCTCAATGGCTGGGATTTTTCGTCATTGGCGCACCAAGCGCTGATTGTCCGGGTTGATGGGCCCGCTGCTGCGGTAAGGGTTGATATCCAACCCGCCGCGGCGCACGTAACGCGCATACACCGTCAAGTGCTCGGGCTTGAGCAGGCGCTGCAGGTCGAGAAAGATCCGCTCAACGCACTGCTCATGAAAATCCGCATGCTGACGGAAGCTCACCAGGTAGGCCAGCAGGCTGGCGTGATCCAGCGCCAAGCCACGGTACTGCACCACCAGCGTGCCCCAGTCAGGCTGGCCGGTGACCGGGCAGTTGGACTTGAGCAGATGACTGTGCAGACTTTCCTCGACCACCTGCGCCGCGTCACAACGCAGCAACTCGGGCTGCGGCCGTTCGTAGTTACTGATGCTCACATCCAGCTCATCAATACACACGCCGGGGGCGGCCACCACACCTTCCGCGGTCACCTCGGCCAAGCTGCGCACGCGCACGCCGACCGGTTTGCCCGCAGCGGCCGAGAGGTCCTGCACCAGCACCGCCGCCAACTCGCCAGCCGTGTTGAATACCGACTGATTCAGCGAGTTGAGGTACAGCTTGAACGACTTCGACTCGATGATATTCGGCGAGTCGGCGGGAAAGGCGAACTCGCCCATCGCTACCACAGGCTTGCCCGACGGCAACAACCAGGACAGCTCAAAGCAGTTCCAGAAGTCCACGCCTTGATACGGCAGCGTTTCCGCGCTCAGGCCCAGTTCGGCCCACTTCGCCGCACGCGAGATGGGAAACAACAAAGCGGGAGTGTAGGTAGCGATGTATTCGCTGGATTTGCCCAGTGGCGAATCTTCGGCGGCGGGATGCATAGGAAAACCTGATTAGTCGAAACGTGAAAGTGGATACCGCTTTAAAGAGCCTCAATAAGGCAGACGCGCTAGCGCGCCTGCCTCACTGCAAGTGCCTCAAGCCAAGTCAGCGACCACCGCAGCCAAGGCCTGCGCCGGATCAGCGGCCTGGCTGATCGGACGACCGATAACCAGATAGTCAGAACCCACATCCAGTGCCTGTCGCGGCGTGAGAATACGGCGCTGATCATCCTGAGCGCTGCCGGCCGGACGAATGCCCGGGGTCACCAGTTGCAATGCTGGATGCGCGACTTTCAACGCCTGCGCCTCCTGGGCTGAACACACCAGGCCATCTAACCCGGCTTGTGCGGCCAGCCCAGCGAGACGCAGCACCTGCGCCTGCGGCTCGATATCCAGGCCAACCCCGGCGAGGTCTTCACGCTCCATGCTGGTTAGCACGGTCACGCCGATCAGCAGCGGCTTGGCACCGGCGAGTTTATCCAGGGTTTCGCGGCAGGCCGCCATCATGCGCAGGCCGCCAGAGCAGTGCACATTGACCATCCACACGCCCATCTCGGCGGCGGCCTTGACTGCCATGGCTGTGGTGTTGGGAATATCGTGGAATTTCAGGTCGAGAAACACCTCAAAGCCCTTGCCTGCCAACACACTGACAATCTCCGGCCCGCAACGGGTGAACAGTTCTTTGCCGACCTTGACCCGGCACAGTGCAGGATCGAGTTGATCAGCCAATGCCAGCGCGGCATCACGGGTCGGGAAATCCAGGGCAACGATGATCGGGGTCTGGCAAGCGGACATGGGCAGGCTCTCGGGCAAGACAAATTCGGCGCGCATTGTAGCGGATGCGCCGCCCGCTTGCCGCCCCGGTGATCCGCCAGCCTCGCACACTCCTAAAGCAGAGCCCAACAAACCATGATTAGACAGGCTGAGCCACGAGCCCATTGGGCGCGGCAAATGCCTGACGAAAACTGAACGCTTCTGCGCTCGCACCATGGTCGCGCAGCAGAGCCAAACGCTCAGCCGCTTCGACCACTGTTGGACGATGCCCCGTCGGCACCCACCACAACACCATATGCGCCGCACTGACTTTACTGAACCACTCCTGGCGGCGCTTGAGCATCTCGGTATGTGCGGACTTGTACACGTAATCGCTGAGCGCCTGCACATCCCGCCAGACGGACAGATTCACCAACACATCGTCACCAAACGGGCGAAATGCTGTGGCATCGCCCGCTTCGTCCTGCAATCGCCACACATAACCAGACGAGGCCTCAGCTAGCGCATTGATGCGCTGCAGATTGGCGACAAAGTCGGCCATGCTCGGCGATTCCAAGGGTTCCTTCATACTGGCGATATTCAACTGCGCGAGTTGATAAATGGACATTAATGCTCTCCTTTCAATAAATTCGCTCCCTGAATTACGGCAATCCTGAGCGTACATCCAACCGCAACCCGCGAAGACCAACCTTTAGCGCCCTAGCGGATCATCCCAAAATGGCCGCTGGCTTTCCTGCATCGCGTCGGCACGACTCAAGCCGAGATCCTTCAACGCGTCACCATCAAGTGCAGCCAAGCGCTGGCGCTGTTCATGCAACTGCCACCAGCGGTAAAGCTGGCGACCGACAGCGCCTAATACTTCAAACGGCCAACGACCGTGCAGACGCCCGTTACTGACTAACGCATAACCTTTTTGACCTTTCATCTCGTCGCCCTCCTCGTGGGGTTGGCGACAGTCTCGCGCTGGGCTTATGATCAATCCAACGAATGTTTCTTATGCAATACATCTCAGGAATTGATGGATGACCAGCTACCCGAGCATCGATAGCGAGCTGCTGCGCACCTTTGTCGCCATTGCCGATCACGGCGGCTTTACTCGCGCCGCCGAAATGGTCAACCGCACTCAATCAGCCGTCAGCATGCAGATGAAACGCCTCGAAGAAGACGTGATGCAGCGCCCGTTATTTCTGCGCGATGGCCGCCAGTTCAGCCTGACCGCCGAGGGCCAGTTGTTGCTCAGCTACGCCAGACGCATTCTCAAGCTGCATGCTGAGGTGATGAACAGCATGCGTGAGCCACATATGGTCGGCACCGTGCGCATCGGCACGCCGGATGACTATGTGATGCGCTTTATGCAGGGCATTCTGGTGCGATTCGCCCAATCCTATCCACTGGTGCAGGTTGAACTGCACTGCGAACCCTCGTTCCAGCTGCTGCAACGCCAGGACCTCGACCTGACCATTGTCACCCGCGAGCCCGGCACTGAAATCGGCCAACTGTTGCGTCAGGAACAGCTGGTATGGGCTCAGGCCCGCAACAGCAACCTGCATGAGCTGGAAACCCTGCCCCTGGCAATGTTCAACTCGCAGTGTTTCTGCCGCTCCTGGGCCTGCAATGGCCTGGATACACTGGGGCGCAACTTCCGCATTGCCTACACCAGCCCCAGCCTGTCGGCGATCATGGCGGCGGTCAGCGCTGGCCTGGCGATTACCGCCCAACTGCAAAGCCTGATCACTCCCGACTTGCAGATCATCGGCGAAGCCGAGGGCTTACCAGCCCTGCCCTCTGCCAGCATCGTGCTGCTGCGTAACAGCAACACGCAAAGTCAGGTCACCGAAACCCTGGCCGAGCAGATAGTCGAAGGCTTCAGGCTTTAAACCCCAGCAATAGCGCGCAGAGCAACAGAAAACCGGTAAATAACCCGCGTAGCACGCGCTCGGACAGCGCATGCGCGCACTTGACCCCCCAACTGATACTCAATAGCCCACCCATCGCCAAGGGAGCCCCCAGCAGCCAGTCGACATGGCCATGCGTGGCATAGGTCGCCAGGGTCACCGCCGTGCTCGGCGCGGCTAGGGCCAGAGACAGCCCCTGCGCGACCACTTGGCTGGCGCCAAATACCAGGGTCAATACCGGCGTCGCCAGTACCGCGCCGCCGACGCCAAACAGGCCACCAACCATGCCGGCAGCACTGCCCAGCAACGTCAACCAGGGCCAGGGATAACGCAGGCCGACCGAGAGCACGGCCGGTTTGCTGAACAGACGAGAAACGTTGTAAACCGCCAACAGCAGCAGAAAGACCACAAAACCCAGGCGCATGCGCTCGGCATCCAGGGTGACCGCCCAACCGGCCCCTAACACGGCAAAAATCAAGCTGGTGATGGCCAGCGCCAACGCATGGCGCCAGTCGATACGATTACGCTGGTGATAGCGCCACAGGGCCAGCAGCACATTGGGCACCACCATCACCAGTGCCGTGCCCTGAGCCAGTTGCTGATCCAAGCCAAACAGCACACCCAGCGCCGGGATGGCGATTAGCCCGCCACCAATCCCAAACAGGCCGCCAAGCGTGCCAAGCGCGACCCCGAGCAAGAGGTTCAGTGCAACGTCGAGCAAAGTCATCGGCAGGCTCCAGGAAGATGCTGCATAGCCTAGCCATTCGCCACTATCCTCGAAACGCATAGCAACGCAAAATGGCTATGCCCATTACGCACAACTGAGCCACAACATGAACCCCGATGCCCTGACCGATCAGCTCAGCCTGTTTCTCGACGTGCTGGAGACCGGCAGTTTTTCCGCTGCCGCCCGCCGCCATCCGCTAACACCATCGGCCGTAGCGCGGCGCATCGATGCACTGGAGCGCTCGCTGGGCAGCCATTTGTTCAGCCGCAGCACCCACGCCGTGCGCGCTACCTCTGCCGGTTTGGCCTTTGCCGAACGGGCCAAGCGCATTCTCGCCGAACTGCACCTGGCCCGCGCCGAAGCGGTGTCGCTGAGCAGCGCACCCGAGGGGCTGATCCGCATCGACGCCCCCGCACCGTTCGGCCGTCGACATCTCGCGCCGGCGATTGCCGAGTTTCTCGTCGCCTATCCAGGGCTGGATGTACAACTGCGCTTGATCGACAGCTTCGTCGACCTGCATGGCACGCATTTGGGCGAAGTCGATCTGGTGCTGCGTATCGGCCCCCTGGCCGATACCCGCTTGGTCGCCACCGCCCTCTCACCGATGATCCGGGTCGTCTGCGCCAGCCCCGCGTACCTGGCAGAACGTGGCGTACCACGTACGCCTGCCGAGCTACTCGAGCATGACGGCCTCGACTGGGATAGCCTGGCCCCGCCCTACGCCTGGCGTTTTGAACAGGATGGCAAGCTGCAACTGTGCCGCCCCAAACGCCTACGGATGACCGCCAATAACGCCGAAGCCTTGCTGTTCAGCGCCCTCGCCGGCCTGGGTATCGCCCACCTGCCCACCTGGCTGATTAGCGACTACCTGGTTCGCGGTGAGTTGCTGCCGCTGTTCTGCGAAAACGGCTTACCCGCGCCCGAGCCCAGCGGTATCTACGCCCTGCGCCTGGAGCGCGAAACCGACTCGCGCAGCCGTTTGCTACTGGAGTTTCTCAAGGCCAGGTTTGCTCCAGTAGCGCCCTGGGATCTAGCACTGCAGAGCGGCCTACAGCGCAGCTGAGCGCAAAAACAGCAGGCAGAAAAAATGATCGGGGATCATTTTTTAGCGTCGCGCAGCGACGACCCAAAGGGTGGCCGCCATGGATGGCTGGCCATAAAAAAGCCCGACACCAGGTCGGGCTTTTGCTTCTCGCTGTTAAAGCCAGTCTTAGACCGGAGCTTTAGCGCGGGATTTGTACTCGCCAGTACGGGTGTCGATCTCGATCCAGTCGTCGATGTTGCAGAAATCTGCAACCTTAACTTCAGTACCGTTGCTCAGTTTAGCTGGCTTCATCACCTTGCCGGAAGTATCGCCGCGAGCGGAGCCTTCGGTGTAGGTGATCTGGCGAACGATGGTGGTCGGCAGGTCAACCGAAACCACTTTGCCTTCGAAGAATACGGCTTCACAGACGTCGGTCATGCCATCAACGATGAACGGCATTACGCTTTCCAGGTCGTCTTTGTTCAGCTCGTACTGGTTGAACTCTTCGTCCATAAAGACGTAGTTCGGCTCGCTGTAGTACGAGT
This sequence comes from uncultured Pseudomonas sp., assembly GCF_943846705.1. Lineage (NCBI taxonomy): Bacteria > Pseudomonadati > Pseudomonadota > Gammaproteobacteria > Pseudomonadales > Pseudomonadaceae > Pseudomonas > uncultured Pseudomonas sp. Next base: position 3,891,879 of record NZ_OX044366.1, read on the forward strand.
AGGTCACGCTAACGCGATCCAGGATAACCGGCTCAAGCTTGTCATCAGCCTTGTATACGGTTTCAGTCGAAGAGCCGCTCAGCAGGTTCTTCAGCTTCATTTTAACGATGGCGCTGTTACGACCGGACTTGGTGAATTCGGCCTTCTGGATCAGCCAAGGTTGGCCGTCGATCAGGGCCACACTGTTGGGCTTCATTTCTTGTGCGGTTTTCATACGAATATCCGGGTTTGGATGGAATTACAAAATTCTTGGCCGCATATCATAGCCAATTTAGGTAAAACTGCACCAGCGCCTCAGCAAGATCGGCCTGCAAGGCCCGCTTTAGACACCAGCTCTCGGCGTGCTCGGCCTGCTCCGGCCAACTTTTCAGCAGCTGCGTCCAGCATTCGCCTATCGCTCCGTTGCTATTCCAGCCAGTCCAAAGACCGCTCAGCGCAACTTGCGCATCGGCTGACAAGCCCTCTTTATAGAGGGTTAGAAACGCGCGGAGCTTGTCCAGATGCGCGCCATCGGCCTGCTCATAGATATGCCAGAGCAACGGCCGCCCGGCCCACTGCGCCCGAATAAAAGAATCCTCGCCGCGCACCGCATTGAAATCGCAACTCCACAGCAGCCGGTCGTATTGATCCTGCTGGATAAACGGCAACACCTGGATATGCAACTGGCCACGTTTACAGGCATCAGCGACCTGCAACGCCGGACCGCCCAGCCAGCCCTGCAAACTGGTCAAAATGCGCCCCTCTGGCACCAACAGTTGAGCGGGCTGCGGGCCGGCCGCCAATACCTCCAACCAACTGCCCAAGGCTACATTCTCATAGGCAAACAGCGAAATCAGCAGCGCGCCGGCCACGGGTTCAACACCCAGGCTGCGTAGAAACGCATCACGCGCACGCTCATCTGCCTGAAATGCGCGCCGTTGCGTCAGCAGCGCACGCTCACGCAGCAAACCACCACTGCCCGGCGTAAACCCTGGAAAGAAGAAAAACTTCGACAAACCGTTGGACTGCATCGAGGGCAAGCCATGGCAACCCTCCACCCAGTCCTCGGCACTGAGGTACTCCAGGTTAAGCCAGAGCACTTTGCGCTTACGTCTCGCCATCGCTGCGATATAAGCCGCCGGCAGCTCACAGGCAAACGCCTCAATCACCACATCCGACGGCTCAACGGCCTGCCAATCAGCGGACCAGGCACACACCTCAACACCCTGCTGCACCTGCCTCAACAACTGGCTATCCGCTTGCGGACACAGGCGCACAAAGGCAGTCAGGTCATCGACCCACAGCCGCACCGCCAGACCATGTTCGGCCACCAGCTGCCGAGCCAACCGCCAGGTCACGCCGATGTCGCCGTAGTTATCGACAACGCTGCAGAAAATATCCCAAGTCGCGCGCATATACCGCCCCGTTAAATGCCGAACTCGCTACTTAACGATTCCTGCTGTCCAGATCCGCCCGCATTTTGCAGTTTCGGAGCTCGATACTCCCTCTGGGGAATGGGCAGTAGTCTCTAAGCCGTGTTTGCTCTTTACCTACTACCACGATTTCTTGCCGCCTTTGCGGCCTCGCCACGGGCTCTCTCGTCACCGGCGTCGCCGGTACTATGTTGGTGGCACCTTTAGGCGTGTAGTTGTTATCGCTGAATGAGCTCTGCATCCGCTCTACAGCAAACTCAGCCTGTTTTTCAGACCATTGCATATCCGCTTGACTAAGCGGCGTTCGCGCCACCTGTGGAGCAGGTTCGAAAGGCGCTGGCACCTCTTCAATGGCTTGCAAAGGCGCGCTGTAGGTTTGGTCTGACTGCTGGCTAAACATCGGCTGACCGCCAATACGGATGCCCTGCTTGAGCTGGTTAAGGTCGATCACAACGGGCTTAGCAAGCAGCGCGATCAGCCCCAACGTGATGACTGAACCAACACCCAGGATGGCGACCATGCGCCAGGGCGATTCCTTTTTCTTGTCGCGTATGTAGTCGGGTGCATCGTCCCAATCTGGTTTCATATCTTCTTCCTTGAAGTGGGTTCGGCGTCAGAAAATAAAATCGCACCTGTTACTCATGCTGAACCTGAACCCTGTATGCCGCCTGAAGTATCCGGCAAGCGATCCTTTAGCACACCTCGTAAAGCCAAAGGCCGGATAGTCGCTTCGACACCTCAGCGACTCTGCCGAACGCCAGAAAGCAAAAAGCCCCGACAACTTGTTAGTTATCAGGGCTTTAGCTGAATCTATCTGGCGGTGAAGGTGGGATTCGAACCCACGATACGATTTCTCGTATACACACTTTCCAGGCGTGCTCCTTCAACCGCTCGGACACTTCACCGGGTCTCGACGGTCATTGCTGTCTGTCGAGGCGCGCAAATGTAGCCGAACAGGCCGCCAAAGGCAAAATATTTTTTCAAAAAATTCATGCGCTTATGCCGAATGCTGGTCGTCAGGCGACGGGCTTGGCAGCGTTAGGCTCGAAGCGCCGGGGGCTAAATAAGATAAACCCCGGCAGGCCATCAGCGCGTTGACTGTGCGGGTTGCCGAGCAGCCGAGCAAACCAGCCAACAATAAGGCCAGCCCGCGCGCCAGGCCGAGATAAGGCGGGTTAAACCCTGCATGCCAACCCCCTCACTTAATAAGTGAAGCGGCTCTAACACTGTGCCGGACGAGTCAAGCAATTGCCGACGCTGAGCGCTTCCATAGCGCCAACCGTCGATTATCGCTGACCAGCCAGTCAGTCATCGTGCTTTACCTGGCCGATGCGGATGAGTAACGTCTGCTGCACTTCAGCACAAGGAACCCGACCATGAGCGACCTGATCAGCTACCAACTCGACGATGGCATTGCCACCCTGACCCTGTGTAATGGCAAGGTCAATGCCATTTCCCCGGATGTGATCACTGCCTTTAATGCCGCTCTGGATCGCGCCGTGCAAGACAAGGCCATCGTCATCATTACCGGCCAGCCGGGCATTCTCTCCGGTGGCTACGACCTCAAGGTGATGACCTCCGGCCCGCAGAACGCGATCAACTTGGTGGCCGCCGGTTCGACCCTGGCGCGGCGCATGCTCGCCCACCCCTTCCCGATCATCGTTGCCTGCCCAGGCCATGCCGTGGCCAAGGGTGCCTTTATTCTGCTGTCGGCCGATTACCGCATCGGCGTCGAAGGGCCGTTCAGCATCGGTCTTAATGAAGTGCAGATCGGCATGACCATGCACCACGCGGGCATCGAACTGGCCCGTGATCGTCTGCGCAAGTCGGCGTTCCATCGCTCGGTGATCAATGGTGAGATGTTCAACCCACAAACCGCAGTGGATGCTGGCTTCCTCGATAAGGTAGTCCCGGCCGAACAGTTGCTGGAAACCGCGCAGGCGGTTGCCCAGCAAATGAAGAAAATCAACATGAACGCGCACAAGAACACCAAGCTGAAAGTACGCAAAGCGCTGCTTGAAGCCCTCGACCTGGCCGTTGAGGTGGATAAACAACACCCCCTCTGAGCCGCCCTGGCGTACAGCCCATGTAGCACACGACAAAGCCCGGCCTAATCCGCCGGGCTTTTCATTTATGCCCAGCTACGGCGTAGCAGCACCGCGTCGCTCGACCAGCCGCGCCGTTGCTCAGCAGCGTCGCGCCTGCCCCCAGGGGCCTAACACGCCCCCCTGTTTAAGGCCATGCCGAGCCCCCACAAACCCTGCCACGACCTCTGATCAGCATCAATTGCCGAAAGCAGTGCACGCCCGTACACTGCGCGCCTTTTTCCTATGACGGACGTACCAAATGCTTTTTCTTCTACGCATGCTGGCGATGGGCGTTCACTTCATCATGGCGGGCATCTTGGGGCTGTTGCTTGGCATCTGCCGCCCGTTCAATCCGGACAACAGCCGTTTATGCGCACGGCTCTATTCCTGGCCAGCCCTGCGCATTCTCGGCCTCCAAGTTGAAGCCGACACCGCCAGCTTGCGCGATCACGCGCGCAGCGCGGTGATAGTCGCCAACCACCAATCCAACTACGACCTGTTCGTGGTCGGTAGCGTGGTGCCGGAACGTACCGTTTGCCTGGGTAAGAAAAGTCTGAAATGGGTACCGTTTTTCGGCCAACTGTTTTGGCTATCGGGCAACGTGCTTATCGAGCGCGGCAATGCAGCGCAGGCCAAGCAGGCCATGCTCACCACCACCGACACCCTGCAGCACAAAGACACCTCCATCTGGGTGTTTGCCGAAGGGACTCGCAACTTGGGCAAGGGCCTGTTGCCGTTCAAGAAAGGCGCTTTTCAGATGGCCATTGCCGCCGGCGTACCGATCATCCAGGTGTGCACCAGCACCTACGTCAATCACATGCAGCTCAATCGTTGGAACAGCGGCACTATCAAGATTCGCTCCCTGCCACCGATTCCCACCTGCGGTTTGACGCTAGACGATCTGCCCGCCTTGATGCAGCAGTGCCAGCAACAGATTCACGACTGCATCAACAGCCTTGATGCAGAGATTGAAGGCCGCGCCTGACGACCCGACTGCAACAAAAAAGCCCGGTCAGTGACCGGGCTTTTTCATTTAACCGCCGGTTACTCGGCCAGGCCTGCGCGGCCATGGGCGACAAAGCGCATCATCCACTCGGCCACCGTGTGGCCTTGGTGAGCCTGATGCAAACTGTCGACCGCCTTGGCGTACGCCTGCTCACCGATATGCTGCTGACGCAGGTCGAGCAGCGCCCGCGAGTAGTCATGGACAAACTCGGGGTGCCCCTGGAAGCACAGCACCTGATCGCCAATGCAGTAAGAAGCAATCGGGCAGAAGTCGCTGCCGGCCAGCAAGGTGGCATTGTCTGGCAGTTGAGTAACTTGGTCCTGATGGCTGATCAGCAGGGTCAGGTCTTCCAGGTCGGGGCTCATCCAGCCCGGCTTGTTGGCCATACGGTACTGGTGAATGCCCACGCCCCAGCCCTGCACGGCGCGTTCAGCCTTGCCGCCGAGTAGCAGCGCCAGAATCTGGTGGCCGAAACACACCCCCAACAGTTTTTCGCCACGACGGTAGCGCTCCAGCAGGTAGGTTTTCAGGGTTTGGATCCAGGCATCGGCACCGAAGGAGTCCGCCTTACTGCCCGTGACCAGATAAGCATCGTAACGCTCGCTGTCTGGCGGGTAGTGCCCCTCCATCACGTTGTACACCTTGAACTCGGCCGCAATCGGCTGGCGGGCGAACAATTGTTCAAACATACGGCCATAGCTGTCGTATTGGTCGACCAATTCAGGGCGGAGGATGTCGGTTTCCAAGATGCAAATACGCAGCGGCATGAGGTTTCCTGAGGTGAACATCGAGGGAGAGTATTTTTATGCGGCTTATTAACATACGACTCTGCGCAAAGGAATAGCCTCTCCCTAGTAGAGACGCATCACACTGCTATCGCCGCCATGAGCAAGCCACCCTCTCGCCAAAAAATGCTCCTCAACGAACAGCAGCCAGCCATGACTCGATACCGCTCGTCGCGGCGGCAAAATGCTGCCAAGAAGGTGCCAGCCACGACCAGAGCGGCCTTACAGGCCAAAAACAGCCCATGCAGCACAGACCGCCTGAGATGGTGAAGCTGACGAACGGCTGATCAAAAAATGAACTACCCATCATAATTGCCGCTCCTACATCCGCTCCCCACGTTTGGGTACGCACCCACCCACGAGCGACTCCCCCCGCTGAATCAGGACGATTCTTGGCCGCAAGAGATTGCGCCAGCGCATGGTTGTTGCTCGGAAAAATGGAGCCACCAGAGGTTCGTCCAGCAGAACCGTGACAGCAACACCTATTAATTTATTAATAAATTAATTTAAGCCAGTGCCAACTTATAAAGTTTATGCGCACACGCACTATTAAATTATTAATTACAGAACAAGAGGCATCCCATGGATCTCTACACCATTCTAATCTCGGCATTGCAGCAAAAAGAAACAATGGAACTGATGCGCCTAGGGATAATTTACGTCCACCTAATTGCCTGCTGTGTGGCAATAGGCTTGGTACTGACCAGTGATATCACCATGGTCAAACAATTGCTCAAAGGCCAAGGCGTGCATCAGTCTAGCGAGCACCTTGAGCACCTGAAGAACGTCGTAGGCCTCTCACTCGTCGTCCTCTGGATTAGCGGCATCGCCATCATCGCCTTAGACGCGTCCAGCGCCGGCATGCAGTACTTCCTCAATCCCAAGTTACAAGCCAAGGTCGCTATCGTGGTGCTGCTGACTATCAATGGCGTGGTACTGCACAACATGGTGCTGCCGGCCCTGCAGAAGACCGGCTCGCTGCTCAAACTGCCGATTAGCATGCGAAATCTGGCGATCTTTTCCGGCGCACTGTCCGGGGTCTCCTGGTTCTATGCCGCGCTGCTAGGCGTCGGCCGTCCGCTGGCGTGGAAATACTCGCTGGTCGAACTTATGGCGGCTTACCCGCTGATGATCGCTGGCGCGACGCTGGGCATGCTGGCCCTAACCAAGTGGTCGATAAGCCGTAGCGAAGAGCATCATCAGAGCTGGGTACTGAATAACTACGCCCTCAGCATGCGTTAATTTAAAAGTCCGAACAGGGATGTTCGCCCCGCAACATTTAATATCACCCACAGCTACTTACCCCTCTAAAATTACCCCGGCCACTGCATCAGTACGCCACCCTATATTCCCACGAACTTCTGCCAAAAAAACAAGATCACCTGCAGGGTAAGGCGCTGGTTTAGCCGCCCAAAGCTTTGGCCAGCTATCGAGCTGAAACCCAGAAAGCAAAAATCCCCAGAAGACATATGCCTTCTGGGGATTTTTTGCGCCTTAGCGGTAAATGTTTAAACCTCCATGGCGCATGCAATACGTTCACCCATGGCTGCCCACGAGCCGTTTGCAGTGCCAGCCAGGGTTAGAAGGTTGCGCCCTTCGCGGCTTTCTCCAGCAACAACGCCGGTGGCAGGAAGCGTTCGCCATACTGCTCGGCCAGGTACTGGGCGCGGGCGACGAAGTCCTTAACCCCGTACTGGTTGATAAACTGCAGTGCACCGCCGGTCCAGGCGGCAAAGCCGATGCCGAAGATCGAGCCGATATTGGCGTCGGCCACCGACTTCAGCACGCCTTCTTCCACGCAACGCACGGTCTCGATGGCCTGAATAAACAGGATGCGGTCGCGCACATCGACCTGCGAAATTTGCGCATCGGTCTTCTCGAAACGCCTCTTCAGCTCTGGCCACAGGTGCTTCTTGCCACCCGCCGGATAATCGTAGAAGCCCGCACCAGCGGCCTTGCCCGGACGCTTGTACTCGTTAAGCATCAGGTCGATTACCGCAAAAGCCGGGTGCGCAGGGATCTGCTTGCCTTCGGCAGCCAGGTCTTTGATGGTTTGCTGGCGAATGTGGTTCATCAGACTCATCGACACTTCGTCGCTGATCGCCAGCGGGCCGACCGGCATACCGGCCTTGCGCGCTTCGTTCTCGATCATCGCCGCCGATACGCCTTCGCCCAGCATGGCCAGACCTTCGTTGGTGAAGGTGCCGAACACCCGCGAGGTGAAGAAGCCGCGGCTGTCGTTGACCACAATCGGGGTCTTTTTGATCTGCATGACGTAGTCAAAGCCGCGCGCCAGGGTTTCATCGCTGGTCTGCTCACCTTTGATGATTTCCACCAGCGGCATCTTGTCCACCGGGCTGAAGAAATGCAGGCCGATGAACTTGTCCTGCTTCTGCACGGCGGCGGCCAGACCGGTGATCGGCAGCGTCGACGTGTTCGAGGCGATCACCGCATAGCTCAGCGCCGCACGCTCCGCTGCGGCGGTGACGTTGGCTTTGAGGTCGCGATCCTCGAACACGGCTTCGATGATCAGGTCGCAACCTTGAAAGTCAGCATCGCTGATGGTCGGTTTGATCCGCGCCAAGATGCTATCGCGTTTCTCGGCGCTCATCTGGCCACGGCCGACTTTCTTCTCCAGCAGCTTGGCCGAGTAATCTTTGCCCTTCTCGGCGCTCTCGATGCTGATGTCCTTGAGCACCACGTCGATACCCGCCACAGCCGACACGTAAGCAATACCGGCGCCCATCATGCCGGCACCGAGCACGCCGACCTTCTTGGTCACGTAGGGTTCGAAACCCTGCGGGCGCGAACCACCCGCATTGATTTCATTGAGCTGGAACCAGAAGGTGCCAATCATGTTCTTCGCCACTTGGCCGGTGGTCAGCTCGGTGAAGTAACGCGCCTCGATGATCTGCGCGGTGTCGAAGTCGACCTGAGCACCTTCAACGGCAGCGCACATGATCTTCTCCGGCGCTGGGAAGCAGCCTTTGGTTTTGTCACGCAGTACGCTCGGGGCGATGGCCAGCATCTGCGCCACATTAGGACTCGATGGCGTACCGCCGGGAATCTTGTAACCCTTGACGTCCCACGGTTGCACGGCGCTCGGGTTAGCCATAATCCAGGCACGCGCCTTGGCCAGAAGGTCATCCTTATCTGATGCCAGAGCATGAATCAGGCCAGCCTTCAGCGCCGCACCCGGGCGCACTTTCTTGCCTTCGGCCAGGTACGGCAGGGCTTTTTCCAGACCGAGCAGGCGCACCATACGCACCACGCCACCGCCACCCGGCAGCAGACCCAGGGTCACTTCCGGCAGGCCCAGCTGCACGCTGGAGCTGTCCAGGGCGATGCGGTGATGGCAGGCCAGGGCGATTTCCCAGCCACCGCCAAGGGCCGCGCCATTAATGGCGGCTACTACCGGCTTGCCCAGGGTTTCCAGGCGGCGCAGTTGCCCTTTGATGTTGAGGATCATGTTGTAGAAGCTTTGCGCGTCGGCCTTGGTGACCTTAATCAGTTCACCCAGATCGCCGCCGGCGAAGAAGGTCTTCTTCGCGGAAGTGACAATCACCCCGGCAATAGCGTCTTTCTCGGCTTCCAAACGGGCAACGGTCGCGCCCATGGCCTCGCGATACACCGCGTTCATGGTGTTGGCGCTCTGGCCAGGCATGTCAATGGTCAGCACGACGATATTGTCCTGGCCTTTTTCGTAACGGATGGCGTCAGTCATATTCTTGCTCTCATCCCAAAGTGGGGGACGTAGGAAAGGTTGAGCCCCGCGATACCCATCAATCGGGGCGATGGGTATCGCTTCGCTCCACCCACCCTACGGTTCAGATTCGTTCGATAATCGTGGCAATACCCATACCACCGCCCACACACAAGGTGGCCAGGCCGTAGCGCAGCTGGCGTGCCTCCAACTCATCGAGCAGGGTGCCGAGGATGGCGCAACCGGTCGCGCCCAGCGGGTGGCCCATGGCGATGGAGCCGCCGTTGACGTTGACCTTGTCTTCGCTGACGCCCATGTCCTTCATGAATTTCATCACCACCGAGGCAAACGCCTCGTTGACTTCGAACAGGTCGATGTCATCGACGTTCAGCCCGGCCTTGGCCAGCGCTTTGCGCGTCGCCGGCCCTGGGCCAGTAAGCATGATGGTCGGGTCGGTGCCAGTGACGGCGGTGGCGACAATCCGCGCACGCGGCTTGAGGCCCAGCTCGCGGCCCTTGGCTTCGGAGCCGATCAGCATCAGCGCCGAGCCGTCAACGATGCCTGAGCTGTTGCCTGGCGTGTGTACGTGGGTGATCTGCTCGACGTGGCTGTAAACCCGCAGCGCGGTGCCGTCGAAGCCCATCTGGCCCATCATCTCGAAGCTTGGCTTGAGCTTGCCCAGCCCTTCGAGGGTGGACTCGCCGCGAATAAATTCGTCGTGATCGAGCAGGACGATGCCGTTCTGGTCCGTCACCGGAATCAGTGATTTGCTGAACGAGCCGTCTTTGCTGGCGCGGGCAGCTTTCTGCTGCGAACGCAGGGCAAAGCTGTCGACGTCAGTGCGACTGAACCCTTCCAGAGTGGCGATAAGGTCGGCGCCGATACCCTGCGGGGTGAAGTGGGTGTGCATGTTGGTGGCCGGGTCCATCACCCAGGCGCCGCCATCCGACCCCATGGGGATGCGCGACATCGACTCGACGCCGCCGACCACCACCAAGTCTTCAAAACCGGAGCGCACCTTCATCGCCCCCAGGTTCACCGCCTCCAAACCCGAAGCGCAAAAACGGTTTAGCTGCACGCCCGACACGCTGACATCCCAATCGGCAACCATGGCCGCCGTCTTGGCAATATCCGCACCTTGATCGCCCACTGGCGTTACGCAGCCCAGCACGATGTCATCGACCTGGCTGGTATCGAGGTTGTTGCGCGTTTGCAGCGCCTTGAGCAGGCCGGCGGCCAGGTCAACAGGCTTGACACTGTGTAGCGCCCCATCCTTCTTACCCTTGCCGCGGGGCGTGCGCACTGCATCGAAAATAAATGCTTCGGTCATGGCGTCCTCAGACCTCCATTGGAGGGTGGCTGGCGGCGTAGGTCGAGCCCACGCCTGTTTTTTGTTTGCGTGGATCTACCATACGCCGCGCCAAGACAGGCTCAATGACCGAAATGCTCAGGGCTATTGACCACTCAGCTCAGACCAACGGTCAATCACTGGGTAAAAGTGCTTAAGCGTGTCTAGCTCAAGGCCCGCACGCCAACAACAAGGTAGGCGTCATAACTGCTTGAAACTAACCAGCGCGCCTTAGTAATCAAGGCGTCTATAGAAAGTCACGGCTCACCACTACAGTTGACTAAAGCCATCTGAATGCTGTGCAGAGCGGCTGCTGTAGGTGTCGTCGCCGGGTTTTGCCGGGACGGTTTGAATGACCCACATGAGGCGAGGCGTCGCGTCCGCATCACGCACAGGGCAGTGAGCCCCGCCGCTAAAAACAACAAGGCCAATCGCCATGCTCAATCCAATAAAAATGCGTCAGGCAGGCATGATCGTTTTTGCCACTACCGTAATCCTGATCCTTCCCAACCTGACCCGCTTGGTCAGCTAATCATCAGCGTTGCTGCCCTGCCCGCCACCGTGGAGTGCGCTGGCAGTGGCAGCACAAGCGCCACCCACACGAGAAGACCAGCGCCTGTGCTAGGGTTGCCGCAATCACCCCAGGGAGCCTGCCATGCGCCGCCTATTTGCCACCCTTAGCTTACTCATCTGCCTGCCGCTTATGGCCGGCGAAGTTGAACTCAACGCCGCCGTCACCGCCCTGCAATCGCCCGACACGCTGCTGATCGATGTCCGCACGGCTGAGGAGTTCGCCGACGGCGCTTTGCCAAACGCCGAGCGTATTGGTTACGAACAGATCGCCAGCCAAATCAGCGCCCTGGCCCCAGACAAAAACACGCCCATCGTTCTTTACTGCCGCAGCGGTCGCCGCTCCAGCATTGCCGAGGAAAGCCTGCGCACCATGGGCTACACCAACCTGATCAACGCCGGTGGCTATGACGAGCTGAAGGTCGCCCTGGAATCACAGGATTGAACACAGGCACGGCCCTGGTAGGAGCGGGCTGCCCGTGATTCGCGATCAAAAAAACATCGCGACCAAGGCCGCTCGTACGCTCTCCGCAGACCCGTAGGTAAATTGCGCAGCGCGACACCCATCAAATTGCCGCGTGAATGGTTAAAGCGTCAGCCACCTACTGCTTCATCAAGCCTCTGCGCGACTCAGAGCCCGGCCAATTGCAGCCAGTGCCGATAGAAGCCCTCAGCCACATGATTGAGCTCAGTGATTTTGCTTGGCAGGTCGTCGAGCATCTGTGCCCGGCTCTGCTGGCTCGGCTGGGTTTCGTCCAACAGGTGGTGCCAGTCACCTAGCCACTGGCGCACCAGGGCTTCGTGCATCTCTGGATGGCCTTGCAAGGCCAGTATCTTGTCACCCCAAGAGAAGGCCTGATTGCTGCACCAAGGGCTGCTCAGCAACGCTTGCGCGCCGGCCGGGATGGCGAAGCTGTCGCCATGCCACTGAAACATCGGAAAGCTCTCGGGCAAATGCGCCAGCCAGGGGCTTGGTGCCGCCTGATCAATACGCCTAAGCGGTTGCCAGCCACTTTCGGTAAAGGGCATGCGGCTGATCTCAGCGCCCAGCGCCTTAGCCAGCAACTGGCCGCCCAGGCAGTGGCCGATCAGCGGAATATCACGGCGAATAAGGTACTGCAGCGCAGCCACTTCCGTCTCGATCCAGGACAACGGATCATTCAGGCTCATTGGCCCGCCCATGATGGCTACAGCCTTGGGGCGGTCGAGGTCGATGCCATTCAGCTCGCCGAGGTCGGCGCGTAGCACCGTAAAGGCATGGCCCGCTTGCGCCAGCACGTTGCCGAGATGGGCCGGCGGGCAGTAATCAATATGGGTAAAAATCAGAATGTCAGTCATGCGCCAAGTCTGAAGCAAAGCGCAGGCTGAGGTCGAGAGCGGGTTGTCTTGGGATGCCAGTAAGCGCGGTTTGCATGACACCGACCAGCTTAACGCTGGCCGGTGTGAGGGTTTCAGGGCTGCCTGACCTCCTGGGTTACGCCCCACCCGTCCAGCTTGCCGCCAAGAGGTATCACGACTGACTCCAGGTCATGCTCAAAGTCGTCGATACCGCCGCAGGTGGCAAACATCACTTTACTGACTTGCAGGTGCCATACACCGTCATCACGCTCGGTTACCAGGGCGTGTAAAGACTCACCACGAAAGTTACGGGTGGCCTGACGGGCTCGCGCCTCATCCGGAAAAAGGGCGTAGAACTCGATGGGATGGAAACTGGCAAAGTCGAAGCCACCTTCCTTCATCCGCCGCAAAACCCCATTACTGAGATCGTCGTGCAAGGCTGTGCTCATGAAGTGATCTCCTCAGGCGATGGATAAATTTACAGGACGCTAAAGAACCAACTCGATGTCGATACTGCAGTGCGAGAACCTGTTAAACGCTTTCCCATTGCTACCGCTTGAGCTTCAGCGATGTCGCGGCACCAGTGGCAGTGCCGCCCGAGAATCAAGCGTTGAAGCCGCTTGATGTGTCATAAGCCAGACCTGAATCCAAGGCTGGCCAACGCAGGCTTGCTCAGAGTGAACAAGTCAGACGCGTTATTTGCAGACTAGCCCTATCGCGCGGCGTTTGCCCAGCGAAACTTGTAAGCGCGTATGCATCACCGGCTTTATCGCCACCTGCGTGAACCTTCACTCGCGCCCCAACCAGGCCATAATGCGCCGCGTCAGCCAGGCAGGGGTTAACTGTCCCGACCAATACAACAACTTAAACTGCAGGCTGATCGGCCGGTGCACCTGGTTACGCTGCGCTTGCAGCCAAACGGCCTGCGCCACTGCATCGGCCTCCAGCTTGACGCCCAAACGGCGCAGTACGGGGGCCTGGAAGCGCTGGTTGTTGAGCATCGGTGTGCTGACAAACGGCGGCATCAGGTCGCCAACACGAATACCGTGCTTGGCCCATTCCAGATCCAGCGCTTCAGTCAGCCCGCGCACGGCGAACTTGGAGGCCGAATAACTGGCCAAATGCGGCACGCCATACAGCCCGGAGGCCGAGCCCATATTGATCACCTGGGCCTGTGGCGTGGCTTTTAGGTAGGCAAACGCTGCATGGGTCATGTTGAGCGTGCCCTGCACATTGATCTGCAGAATGCGCGCATGTTCGCTCAACGCGATTGCCTCAAAGTGACCGCACTGCAGAACACCGGCACTGTTAAACAGCAGGCGCAACTGGCCACCCTGCAGGGCGCAGAAGTCTGCCAGGACGACCTTGACCGCCGCCGCATCGGTCACATCCAGCTGGGCATGCCAGGCATTGCCCAGCTCGGCGGCAAGCGTGGCCAGGGCCTGCGGGTTAATGTCCAGTAAACCCACCTGCCAGCCCTGCCGATGAAACAGCCGCGCCGTTGCTGCGCCAATGCCAGAGGCCGCACCAGTAATCAGGATATTGTTCATCAGCACCCCCGTGCGCGCAAAAAGCTCACCACTTCGGCCAGGGCGAAATCCGCAGCGTTGAGCATGCCGGCGTGCGCTTGAAACACGTGCCACAGGTTCGGGTAGCGCTGCAGTTGCACATCCACACCGGCGGCCTGGGCCTTGTCGGCAAAACGCAGGCTGTCATTGCGCAAAATTTCGTCTTCACCCACCTGAATCAGCAGCGGCGCCAGGCCGTGCAGTTCGGCAAACTGCGGCGATAAGCCGGGATCGTCATGCGCTACGTCGGCCGGGCAATACAACGCCAGCGCCTGCTCGATCCACTTAGGGTGAATCAGCGGGTCACCGGCTGACGGCTCATGCAGCTGGGTGCAGGTGAAGTCGGTAACGGGGGAAAAACACACCAGCGCCGCCGGTTGCTCCTGGCCCAAGTCGCGCAGGCGCAAGCTGGTAATCAGGCTCAGGTTGCCGCCGGCCGAGTCGCCACCGATGACGATTTGCGACGGTGGGTAACCCAGCTCGATCAACCCTTGGAATGCGGCCAGTGCATCATCACGAGCGGCTGGGTATGGGTGCTCTGGCGCCAGGCGGTAATCCAGGGCGCAGACATCCATTTGCCCGCGTTTGGCCAGGTGGGCACAAATGGCCCGGTGGGTATTCGCCCCGCCAATCAGGTAAGCGCCGCCGTGCAGGTACAACAGCACGCTGCCGCGACCACTCGGCGGCTTATGCCACTCGCAGGACCGCCCGCCCAGGGTGCCGGCGCTGCGACTGATACCGCGCGGCGCTGGACTGACGGCGGTGAGCATACGCAGCACCGCGCGCTGGCCGGCAATCGGCATAGGGGGGCGCACCAGGCCGCGGAACATCAGGCGCAAACTGCCGCGCAACACGCCGCGCAACAGCGCCTGATCGGCCGCTGGCGCGGTAAATTCAACGGGTACAGTCATAATCACTCAACTCCGGTGCGCGGGTTTGTTGGCGGTAGGTGAAGGTATAACCCGGCCAATTATTCGTACTTTTGCCGGAAGCCGTCTTGTACCAGCTTGAACAGCCTTGCTCCCAGATCGTGCGGTGCGAGCGGGCCTGAATGCGCTGATTGAAGCGCTGCTGCACCGCGGCCTTGATGTCTAGGTAGCGTACGTCCTGCTCGCGCAGCATCTCGATGCAACCGAGCACGTAACGGAACTGGCTTTCCAGCATGTAGATGATCGAGTTGTGCCCCAGGTTGGTATTGGGGCCATAGAGGATAAATAGATTGGGAAAGCCGCTGACGCTGATGCCTTTGTAGGCTTCGGCGCCGTCGCGCCAAACTTGGTCTAACTCCACCCCATCAAGCCCAGTAATCTGCATCGGTGCGAGAAAGTCCGTGGCGGCGAAGCCGGTGCCGTAGATCAGCACATCGCAGGGATGCTCGCGGCCATCGGCGGTGACGATAGCGTTTTCAGTGACGGCGCTGATGGCCTCACTCACCACCGTGACATTGGCCTGCGCCAAGGCTGGAAAGTAGTCATTGCTGATCAGGATGCGCTTGCAGCCCATGGGGTAGTCCGGTTGCAGCTGGCTGCGCAGTTGCGGGTCGCTAACGTGCTGACGCAAGTGCCGCTCGAAGCTGAAGCGGAACAGCTTCATCAGCCACGGCAGGCTAATAAACGCCAGACCGCGCATCTCGAACTGCAGGTATTTGAGGCCCCGGTCAATCTTCTGCAACCAGGGCAGCCGGCGCATGACTGCCAGCTCACAGGGCTTGTAAGCACGGTCTGGCTTGGCCAATACATAGGCCGGTGAGCGCTGGAATAGCCTGAGTTGAGCAACCTGCGGCTGGATTTTCGGGACAAACTGAATCGCTGAAGCGCCGCTGCCGATCACCGCCACGCGCTTATCGGACAGGTCGACGTCATGCCGCCAGCGCGCCGAGTGAAACGCCTCGCCGGCAAAACGCTCAATACCCGGCAACGCTGGGTAAGCCGGCTGGTTAAGCTGGCCGCAAGCGCTGATCAACACCTGCGTACTGAGTTCCTCACCACTGCTCAGGGTCACTCGCCACAGCGCCGCGTCCGCATCAAACAGCGCTTTTGCCACCTCGGCATTGCAGCGGATGCGCGAGCGCAGCTGGTACTTGGCCACGCAGTGCAGCATGTAGCCGTGGATTTCCGCCTGCGGGGCGAACTTGCGGCTCCAGTCGGGTTTCGGCTCAAAAGAGAACGAATACAGGTGTGACGGTACATCACAGGCCGCTCCGGGGTAGCTGTTGTCACGCCAGGTTCCGCCCACTTCTGCGGCTTTTTCCAGCAGCAAAAAATCCTTGATTCCGGCCTTCTGTAGCTGAATCGCCATGCCCAGGCCGCCGAAGCCGCTGCCGATAATCAGCACGCGTAACGTGGCCTGATGTTGGGAGTTGTTATGCATTGTTAGATCCCCAGTCGCTGTCAGTAGCGCTAGCTGGATGCTACTTGCCAGGCGGCTGATGAGTTATGGCATAGTCGGCCAATGGTTTGTGACTTTCGGACAACCGCCGCGGACAACCTATGCCAACCAACGCCGTGCCCTTACCCAAACGCAGCATCACCAGCGCCCAATTGCTCACTCAACTGGGTCTCGACCATGGCCTGAGTATTGAGCGCTGCCTGCACGACACCGGCCTCAGCCCGCTGCAACTGGCCGAACTGCACAGCGAAATCGAAGGCGCACAGGAACTGCAGCTGATCCGCAACCTGATCGACGCCCTGCCCGAGCAGCACGACCTGGGCTTGCAAGCCGGCCTGCGCTATCAGCTGACCACCTACGGCATCTGGGGTTACGCCCTGCTCAGCAGCCAGACCTTCCGCCAAGCTGCCGAATTGGGCCTGCGTTACCTGGACCTGACCTTTGCCTTTAACCGCATCACCTTGAGTGAGGACGCCAGCCACGCCCACCTGCAGCTGGATGGCAGCCATTTACCGGATACGCTGCACGACTTTCTCCTGCTGCGTGACGCCGTGGCAGTGATGGTGATTCAGCGTGAGTTAACGGGCACTAAGATGCCCCTGAGCAGCGTGCAGTTAAGTGTGCCTGCGCCCACTAATCCGGCGCGTTTTATCCAACAGTTCGGCTTGTTGCCGGAGTTCGCCTGCACGCAGAACCGCATCAGTTTCCCCCGCCACCTGCTCGACCTGCCCCTGCCGCGCGCCAATCCACACAGCGTTCAGCTCTGCGAACTGCAGTGCCAAGCCTTATTGGCCAAACGCCAAGTGCGCAGTGGCTTGGCTGGGCACATTCGTGACCGTTTGCTAAGCACGCCAGGGCGGCTGGCGGATATGCAAGTGATAGCCGGCGAGCTGAACATCAGCAGCCGTACCCTGCGCCGGCGTCTGCAGGAGCAAGGCAGCAGTTTTCGCCAACTGCAGGAAGAAGTGCGCCAGGCGCTGGCCGAGGAACTGCTGGCGATTGCCAGCCTGAGCCAGGAGGAGATTGCCGAGCGCTTGGGCTACAGCGAGGTGTCGAACTTCCTGCATGCCTTCAAACGCTGGAAAGGCCAGACCCCAGGGCAATACCGGCAGGCCCTTACCGCGACTGTTTGAAAGTCAGTTGCGCGCTGACAGCCCGGCGGCGCTGCGGTTATTGTGCAGGCATGGCCAACTTGAAACCCGCCCCCATACTCCTGACCTACCAAGCCCCTTGGGATTGGCAGCAATTTCATGCCCACTTCGCCCTACGCGCACTCGCCGGCGTCGAGTGTTTACGCCCCGACAGCTACGCCCGCAGCGTGCAACTCGATGGCCAGAACGGCTGGCTGTGCGTGCAGCCGCTGAGTGCTCAGCACGCACTGCAACTGCACTACAGCGCCTCACTGCAACCCAGCCTGCCGACACTGGCCGCGCGGGTGCGCAAGATGTTCGACCTGGATTGCCAGCCGCAGCAGATCAGCGCGCACTTTGCCGGTGACCCGCTGCTCGGTCCACTACGCGCCCGCAATCCGGGGCTGCGCCTGCCGACCGCCTTTGATCCGTTCGAGCAGGCAGTGCGGGCTATCGTCGGCCAACAGGTCACCGTCAAGGCGGCGGTGACCATTACTGGTCGCCTGGTCACGCGCTTGGGTGAGCCGTTGCAGTTTGCCGATGCGCCGGAGATTCAGCGCCTGTTTCCCAGCCCAAGCGCCATCGCCGAAGCCAATCTGGATGGCATCGGCATGCCCGGCAAGCGTGTGCAGACCTTGCAGCATTTCGCCGCGCAGGTGGCCAGCGGTGCTTTACGTCTGGAGCTGCAGGCAGGCTACGCAGCCTTTATCGAACAACTCTGCGCCCTGCCCGGCATCGGCCCCTGGACCGCCGAATATATTGCGCTGCGCGCTTTTGGCGAAGCTGACGCCTTTCCTGCCAGCGACCTGGGCCTGCTCAAAGCGCCGGTGTGGGGCTCCGAAGGCATCGACGCCAAACAACTCAGGGCGCGGGCCGAAGCCTGGCGACCCTGGCGCGCCTATGCCGCAGCGCACTTGTGGCACAACTACGCCGAGGACTGAAGCGATGCGCTACTGCTACCACGACAGCCCTATTGGCCGCCTGCTACTGGCCGCGGATGAAAGCGGCTTGCAGCAACTGCTGATGGACATTGACAGCAAACCCTGGCGAATCGGTGAGCACTGGCGCAGCGCTACAGATGAGCTGGATGAGGCGTGCAAACAACTGGATGAGTATTTTGCCGGCAGTCGGCAGCGTTTCGAGTTGCGCTTAGCACCGCAAGGCACGGTGTTTCAGCAAGCGGTATGGCAAGCGCTGCAGCGTATTCCGTACGGCCAAACCAGCAGCTACAGCGCCTTGGCTGCAGCGATTGAGCGACCCAAGGCGGTACGCGCGGTGGGCGCGGCCAATGGTGCCAACCCGATTGCCATCATCATCCCCTGCCACCGGGTGATCGGCCGCGATGGCAGCCTTACCGGTTATGCCGGCGGCCTGCCGCGCAAAGCACTGCTGCTGGAACTGGAGGGGGTGCCGCTAGCGGCACAAACGCTGCTGAGCTTTTAACCCAGCAGCCTGGGTTAGGGCGCTAGAACTTAATCGTGCCGCGCGGGCCCATCAGCGCCCAGATGATCAAGCCGAGCACCGGCAGCAAGACGATCAGTAAGATCCACAGCACCTTGATGCCGGATTCGGCGCTGCTTTTGATCACGCTGAGAATCGCCCAGATATTCAGCGCCAGGATGACCAAACCCAGTAAACCGTTAAACATTGAACCCATACGATGTCGCTCCTTTGCGATGGTTTCGCTCAGTTAGGATAGACGCTCAGGCGCAGAGTTCAGCGAAAGGGTCAATCAACAGTCATCCAAGCCGGCAAAGGCCGCAGCGAAATCACCGGCAACGCTCACCAGGGCCGGCACCTGGGGACTGTCGAACACCCGCAGCACGGCAAAACGTGGATGCTCGCCTGCATCGAACCAATGCGCAGTGCCGGCGGGCAATAGCACGAGGTCATTCTTCTCGCACAACAGGCTGTAAACGTACTCACCGATATGCAGCGCCAGCACACCACGGCCGGCCAAGTAGTAGTGCAGGTGTGCTGACGGGCAAAGCTGTTCCTGGCGCAGGGCACGGGCCAACTCACTGCCTTCACCGCGCTCATCACACAGGCTCAGGACCTCAGCAGCGGCATAGCCATGCGTGCTCATCAGCTGATCGATCTGCACGCGACTGGCCGCGATCACTTCAGCACTGGCAGTACCGGCAATCACCGGCTGCTGCACGGCTACCTGGCTGAACTGCACCCCAACGGCTGCCAGGGTACTGGCAATGTCTTCGACATGGCTCAGCAGCTTGTTGGGATGCTCAGGCGAGGACTGGTGGTAGACGGTTAGGCAGCTCATGGTCAGGGCTCTCGTACGATCAGAAATGGCTCAATTCAAGCCTTAAAATTCAACAAATAAGGGCTACGGCCGCTCATCGCGCATATAGCGTGCGGTTATTACTGCCGCGGCCAGTGCAATCAAACTGGCAATGGCAAAGGTCCAGGCCGCACCGAGGCTGTGCCAACTGTAACCGGAGTACAGGGCACCCAACGCCCCGCCCACGCCGGCCAGCGCGGCATATAACGCCTGGCCCTGGCCTTGCTGTCGGTCGGCAAAGCTGCGCTGGACAAAATGCATGGCCGCCGCATGGAAGGCACCAAAGGTGGCTGCATGCATCAGTTGGGCAAACAGCAGCACCGGCAGATGCCCGGCCAGGTTGCCCAGCAGCAACCAGCGCAGCGCGGTGATCAGAAAACTCGCCAGCAGCACCGTACGCAGGGAATAGCGCGCCAGCAACCGGGCCATGAGCATAAACAGCACAATTTCGGCCAATACACCCAGCGCCCACAATTGGCCGATCACCCCGCGGGCATAACCCAGGGCCTCCAGATGCAAGCTAAGAAAGGTGTAATACGGGCCATTGCTCAGCTGCATCAAGCCAACGCTGAGGTAGAAGGCAAGAATTCCCGGACGGCGTAATTGCTGAAGAAAACCGCCTTGCTCCTGAGTATTGGGGCGCATCTGCGGCTGCGCATTGGGCACCCACCAGCTGCTCAAGACGATGCCGGCCATGATCAGAATCAGCGCCCATGGGTAGGCATCCAGGCTGAGCAGCTCGAACAACTTACCCAAGCCCACCACCGCGACGATAAAGCCGATGCTGCCCCACAGGCGAATCTGGCTGTAACGCGCGGCCTGCTCCTTGAGGTGGGCAAAGGTGATGACCTCAAACTGCGGCAGCACCGCATGCCAGAAGAACGCATGCAACGCCATGATCAGCGCCAGCCAGGCGTAACTCTGGCTGATAAAAATGCCGGCAAAACACAGCAGCGTGCACAGCGCGCCGAAGCGCACGATGGCCAGCCGCCGGCCGCTGTAATCCCCCAGCCAACCCCAGATATTCGGCGCGATGCAGCGCATCAGCATAGGAATGGCGATCAACTCGCCAATCCGCGCCGCAGAAAACCCCAGGTGGTCGAAATACAGCGCGAGAAACGGCGCGGTGGCGCCGAGCAGCGAGAAGTAGAAGAAGTAGAAACCGGACAGCCGCCAGTAAGGCAATGTGCCGTTCATGGTTTGACCGTAGCCTGGGTTGAGCACAGCGATACCCAGGGAGTGCAGTGTTGGGTATCGCTGCGCTCAACCCAACCGACCCCGGCTGTCACAGCTGTGGCAGCACCGGCGTGCTGACCTGTACATCGGCATTCTGCCCGCGATGGCGCAGCAGGTGGTCCATCAACACAATGGCCATCATTGCCTCGGCGATTGGCGTGGCGCGAATGCCCACACACGGGTCATGACGGCCCTTGGTGATGATGTCCAGCGGGTTGCCGTCGACATCAATCGAGCGCCCCGGGGTGGTGATGCTCGACGTTGGTTTGAGCGCCAGGTGGGCGACAATCGGCTGGCCACTGGAAAGGCCGCCAAGGATGCCGCCGGCGTTATTCGAGAGGAAACCCTCTGGGGTCAGCTCGTCGCGGTGCTCGGTGCCGCGCTGAGCTACAGAGGCGAAACCGGCACCGATTTCCACGCCTTTGACCGCGTTGATGCTCATCAGCGCATGGGCCAGGTCGGCGTCCAGGCGATCGAAAATCGGCTCACCGAGGCCTGGCAGCACGCCTTCGGCGACCACGGTGATCTTCGCGCCAACCGAGTCCTGATCGCGACGCAGCTGGTCCATATAGGCTTCCAGTTCGGGGACTTTGTCGGGGTCAGGGCTGAAGAAGGCATTCTGCTCAACGCTGTCCCAGCTCTTAAACGGGATTTCAATCGGCCCCAGCTGGCTCATATAGCCGCGGATGACGATGCCCTGAGTGGCCAGGTACTTCTTGGCGATGGCCCCGGCGGCGACGCGCATGGCGGTCTCGCGCGCCGAGCTGCGACCACCACCACGGTAATCACGGATGCCGTACTTGTGGTGGTAGGTGTAATCGGCATGTGCCGGACGGAAAGAATCCTTGATCGCCGAGTAGTCCTTGGACTTCTGGTCGGTATTGCGGATCAGCAGGCCAATCGCACAGCCCGTGGTCTTGCCCTCAAACACCCCGGCGAGGATCTCCACTTCGTCATCTTCCTGACGCTGAGTGGTGTGCCGGCTGGTGCCAGGCTTGCGCCGATCGAGGTCGCGCTGCAAGTCTTGCAGGCTAATTTCCAGCCCCGGCGGGCAGCCATCGACAATGGCGACCAACGCCGGGCCATGGCTTTCGCCAGCGGTGGTGACAGTGAACAGCTTGCCGTAGGTATTGCCGGACATGTGCAAAACGCTCCGCGAAAATCAGCACAGGGCCGCGCTAAACCGCGCAAAGCCCCACTTAAGTAAGGCGGCGAGTATACCCGTGGCGTTCGTACAGTTCATCCTCGAACCTTCGGCGCGTATAACCGTCCAACGGTTCCCCCTCTGGCAGTTGTTATCCATGTTGCGAGCGCTTCTATTGACCCTTTGCCTACTCCCCGCTCTGGCTCAAGCCACGGTCCAGAGCGCTGCGCACAACAGCGTGCAGCAAGCGATGCGCCTGCAAACGGGCCAAGGCTCCCTCTACGGCACCTTGCTTAAGCCCAGTGTTACGACGCCGATGGCGGTGGCCTTGCTGATTGCTGGCTCCGGCCCGACTGACCGCGATGGCAATAATCCCGAAGGTGGCCAGAGCGACAGCCTCAAGCGCCTGGCGCAAAGTTTGGCCAAACAGGGCATCGCCAGCCTGCGCTACGACAAACGCGGGGTCGCCGCCAGCCGCGCCGCCACGCCGGATGAGCGCGAACTCAGTGTCGAGCGCTATGTCAGCGATGCCGTAGCCTGGGCGCAGCTGCTCAAGACCGACCCGACGTTTGACCGGCTGATTCTGATCGGCCACAGCGAAGGCGCACTGATTGCCAGCCTGGTCGCCGAACAAGCCCAGGCCGATGCCCTGGTATCAATAGCCGGTAGCTCACGACCGATTGACCAACTGCTGCGCGAGCAACTGGCCGCACGCCTGCCGCCGCCACTGCTGGCGCAAAGTAACCTGCTGCTCGACCGCCTTTTGGCTGGGCAACTCAGCCCGCAGGTACCTAAACAATTGCAGGTGCTGTTTCGCCCCAGCGTGCAGCCTTATCTGATTTCTCTGCTGCAACAGCATCCTGGCCAGGCTTTCGCGCGCCTGCAGATCCCTGCGCTGATCGTACAAGGCAGCCACGATATTCAGGTCAGCGTCGCCGACGCCAAAGCGCTGCAAGCCGCCAAAGCGGATGCCGAGCTGCTGATCATCCCAGGCATGAACCATATGCTGCGCATCAGCGCGCTGGATTTACCGGCGCAACTGGCCAGCTATGACAACCCTCGCTTGCCATTGGCCCACGGTCTAAGCGAGCAGATCGCGCGCTTTATCCAGCGCAGCGGCAAAAGGCCGACCTCCAGTTAGCCGAGTAACGGCCGATAAGCGCTTTGACAGGCGCCAACTGTTTCGGCGTCGCGCACAGGACCGCTGTTTATGACCACCAGCCCCGCGCCGCAAACTGCCACCGACGCTGCACCGCAAGAAGTCGTCGAGCCCGCTCACCCCTGGGCCGAGCTGGCGCCCGAGCACTTTCATTTATTGCGCCTGGCGCCCTTGCCCATCGACCGCCATACCGGCGCGCGGCCGCTGCGTTTTATCCAGCTGGGCCGTGTCGAACGCCAGAGCAAGCAGCACAGCCTGCTGCGCCTGACCCTGCAGCTACCCGGCCAACGGCAGCGCAAGGAACAAAACACCCTCGAAATCTGGGCTGAGCATGAGCACCGCAGGGTCCGATTTGGCCCGGAGCAAGGCCTGCAAGTCGAACCGGAGAACCGTGGCCTTGGGCGCTTTCTTCTGGCCCAGGGGATTGTCTGGGCACGCCAGCACTTTGCCCATTACCACGTGGAAACTAACTCGCTGCCTAGCCAGAGCGGCTTGAGCGAGGTCGCGCGCGCCCGCCGTGACCACTGCCTGCAGGCTCAGGGTTTTGTGGTCGAGTACCTCGACCCGTTAAACCTCAACGCGCAGTGCGGCGCAGCACGGGTCAGCGCGCTGCATGGCGATTGGCATACGGAAAAAGTGCAGATCATCGAATTGCTGGACGCCGCCAGCATGCTCCAGCAGGCCGATCAGAATCTGCACGAGCAGGACGTCAAGCTACGCAAGTCGGCCGAGCGCATTGAGGTGTTGAAACGCGAAGACGGCAGCTTACGTTTCACCATCACCTGCCTGGTGGCCTTCTGCTTGTTTCAGGCCTGCCTGCTGATCTGGATGGCCACGCGCTAGCAGGTATCAAAAGCAACGTAGACGGTGCCACCGCCCCGAAACACTGCTCAGCGGCTAAGGCGTGCTTCCAATTGCAGCTTGATCGCCGGCCAATCATGGTCGGTGATGCTGTACAGCACGCTGTCGTCCAAACGTCCATCGGCCAGGCGGCGGTGATTGCGCAGCACGCCTTCACGCCGCGCCCCGAGTTTTTCGATGGCGCGTTGCGAGCGCAGGTTGCTGGCAGCGGTTTTCAGCTGCACGCGAACCATGCCCCAGCTCTCGAAGGCATGTTTGAGCATCAGGTATTTGATCAGGGTGTTGAGCCCCGTGCCATGCTGACTGCGATCCAGCCAGGTCCAGCCGATCTCTGTGGCCGGCAAGCTGCTGACAAAATCGGCAAAGCGGGTGGTGCCGACCAGCTGTTCGCCGAGGCGAATGACAAAGGGCAAGGCCCGCCCTTCGCGCTGCGCCAGCAGGCCCTCGCGGTACCAGTCGAGGCGCTGGGTGCCATTCATATGCAGCAGTTCGGCGCGATTGGCTTCAGCCAGGCTCACCAACGCCGGGATATCGCCATCGACCATGGGCTCGATGCGCACCCCACCCCGTTGCAGCGTTATCAGTTGCGGCTTGAACATAGGGCCCTTCCTCGCACAGCGTCGCTGCACAACACGCTAACAGCGCCCACTGGCACACACAATCGGCAACAGTAATAACCTCCTCCACGCGTGCGACCTTGGTCGTGCCTGACGCGCCGCTACTTTGCTGCGAGACTACTGCCCATAATCTGCCCTGAGTCCTGAAGCGCTAGGCTCTGCACCACTGCCACGCTGCTGTTAAGGCTGCGGCAGTCTCTCAACCTTTGTTTTTGGAGTACGCATGACCCTGTCTAGCGGGTTGATCGCCGCAGTTGCGCTGATCTACATGGCCATTCTGTTTGCCATCGCCTTCTACGGCGACCGCCGTGCCGCGCCCATGCCGCCACGGGTGCGGGCCTGGGTCTATAGCTTGTCGCTGGCGGTGTACTGCACCAGCTGGACGTTTTTTGGTGCCGTCGGCCAGGCCGCCGAGCAGCTCTGGTCGTTCCTGCCGATCTACCTCGGACCGATCATCATTCTGGTCTTTGCGCCCTGGGTGCTGCAGAAGATGGTGATGATCAGCAAACAGGAAAACATCACCTCGATTGCCGACTTCATCGCCGCGCGCTACGGCAAATCGCAGCCCCTGGCGGTGGTGGTGGCGCTGGTCTGCCTGGTCGGCGTACTGCCCTATATCGCCCTGCAACTCAAAGGCATCGTGCTCGGCGTCAACCTGCTGATTGGCGCAGGCGCAGGGGCTACGGGCACCAGCGCTCAGGACACCGCGCTGATCGTCTCGCTGGTCCTGGCGCTGTTCACCATTTTGTTTGGCACGCGCAACCTGGATGTCACCGAACACCACCGCGGCATGGTACTGGCGATTGCCTTCGAGTCGCTGGTCAAGCTGCTGGCCTTCCTCGCCGTCGGTGCCTTTGTCACCTATGGCCTGTACAACGGCTTTGCCGACCTGTTTAACCAAGCCAATGCCAGCCCTGCGCTGACGAACTTCTGGGCGGAAACCGTAAACTGGCCGGCGATGATGATGCAGACCGGCCTCGCGATGATCGCCATCATCTGTTTGCCGCGGCAGTTCCATGTGACCGTGGTGGAGAACATCGAGCCCAATGACTTGAAGCTGGCGCGCTGGGTGTTCCCCGCCTACCTGATACTCGCTGCGCTGTTCGTGGTGCCGATTGCCCTGGCCGGGCAGATGTTGCTGCCAAGTGGCGTGACCCCGGACTCCTTCGTGATCAGCCTGCCGCTGGCCGAGGCGCACCCAGCACTGGCGCTGCTGGCCTTTATCGGCGGTGCGTCGGCGGCCACCGGCATGGTGATTGTCGCCTCGGTGGCGCTGTCGACCATGATTTCCAACGACATGCTGCTACCCTGGTTGCTGCGCCGGCAGAACACCGAACGGCCTTTCGAAGCCTTCCGCCACTGGATGCTCACCGCGCGCCGCGTGAGCATCGTGGTGATCCTGTTGCTGGCCTACGTCTGCTATCGCCTGCTCGGCTCCAACGCCAGCCTGGCGACCATTGGCCAGGTATCCTTCGCCGCCATCGGCCAGTTGGCTCCGGCGATGTTTGGCGCGCTGGTGTGGAAACAGGCCAACCGCCAAGGGGTATTCGCCGGGCTGCTGATCGGTGCATTGATCTGGTTCTACACCCTGGTCATGCCCTTGATCGCGCGCAGCTTCGGCTGGCCGATGGAGGCCTTGCCGGGGATCCAAACCCTGCTGTACGGCACCCTAGGCTTTGAAGTCGACCCACTGACCCGTGGCGTAGTGCTGTCGCTGGCCGGTAACTTCTTGCTGTTTGCCTGGGTGTCGTACTTTTCCCGCGCACGGGTAGCGGAATACTGGCAGGCCGGGCGCTTTATTGGCCATGACCTGGGCAACAAACCGAGTAGCCGCAGCATGCTGGCCGTGCAGGTCGGCGATCTGCTGCTGCTGGCCAACCGCTTTGTTGGCGAAGACCGCGCACGCCAGAGCTTTATGCGCTTTGCCTATCGCCAGGGCAAAAGCTTCGACCCCAGCCAGACCGCCAACAGTGACTGGATTGCCCACACCGAGCGCCTACTGGCCGGCGTATTGGGCGCGTCCTCAACCCGCGCGGTGGTCAAGGCCGCCATTGAAGGCCGCGAAATGCAGGTCGAAGATGTGGTGCGCATCGTCGACGAAGCCTCGGAAGTGCTGCAGTTCAACCGCGCGCTACTGCAAGGGGCGATCGAGAACATCACCCAAGGCATCAGTGTGGTCGATCAGTCGCTGCGCCTGGTGGCCTGGAACAACCGCTATATCGAGCTGTTCAACTACCCCGATGGCCTGGTGTATGTCGGCCGACCTGTGGCGGAATTAATCCGTTTCAATGCCGAGCGCGGCCTGCTCGGTGGTGGCGATATCGAAGAGCATGTCAGCAAGCGCCTGTACTGGATGCGTCAGGGTACGGCGCACACCTCCGAGCGTCTGTTCCCCAACGGTCGGGTGATTGAGCTGATCGGCAACCCGATGCCAGGCGGCGGCTTTGTCATGAGTTTTACCGACATCACCGAGTTCCGCGAGGCCGAGCGTGCGCTGAAAGATGCCAACGAGGGCCTGGAGCAACGGGTCAGCGAGCGCACCCATGAGCTGTCGCAACTGAACCAAGCGCTGACCGAAGCTAAACGCGTGGCCGAGACCGCTAACCAGTCGAAAACCCGCTTCCTGGCTGCCGTCAGCCATGACCTGATGCAGCCGTTGAATGCCGCACGGCTGTTTTCCGCCGCCCTCTCCCACCAGGATGACGTGCTGCCTGCGGATGCCCGCGAGTTGGTGCGCCACCTGGACAGTTCGCTGCGTTCGGCCGAAGACCTGATCAGCGACCTGCTGGACATCTCGCGCTTGGAAAACGGCCGTATCACCCCGGACCGTCATGCTTTCGTGCTGAATAATCTGTTCGACACCCTCGGTGCGGAATTCAAGGTGCTGGCCGCCGAACAAGGCGTGGACTTCCGCCTGCACGGCAGCCGCCTGCGCGTCGACAGCGACATCAAACTGCTGCGGCGCATCCTGCAGAACTTCCTGACCAATGCCTTCCGCTACGCCAAGGGTCACGTGGTCCTCGGTGTGCGTCGCCAAGGCCAGCATCTGCGCCTGGAGGTCTGGGACCGCGGGCCAGGCATACCGGACGACAAGCGCCAGGTGATTTTCGAGGAGTTCAAACGCCTGGACAGCCACCAGACCCGTGCCGAGAAAGGCCTGGGCCTGGGCCTGGCGATTGCCGATGGCCTGTGCCGGGTCCTGGGCCACGAGCTGCAAGTGCGCTCCTGGCCAGGCATGGGCAGTGTCTTCAGTGTCACCGTGCCCTTGGCGCTAAAGGCCGACGCACCGAAGCTGGTTGCTGCAGTGGACCATTACGGCCAGCCGTTGGCCGGCACCCAGGTGCTCTGCGTAGACAACGAAGACAGCATCCTCACGGGCATGCACAGCCTGTTATCACGCTGGGGCTGCCAGGTCTGGACGGCGCGTAATCGCCTGGAATGCGAGCACCTGTTGAGTGAAGACGTGCGGCCACAATTGGCGCTGGTGGACTTCCACCTGGATGACGGCGAAACCGGCACCGAGCTGATGGCCTGGCTGCGCACCTACCTGGCTGAGCCGCTTCCCGGCGTGGTGATCAGTGCCGACGGCCGCCCCGAGCTGATTGCCCAGGTGCATGCCGCCGGCCTCGACTACCTGAGCAAGCCCGTCAAGCCGGCGGCTTTGCGTGCCCTGCTAAGCCGCCATTTAACCCTGCGTTAGGACAAACAACGGGGCTGAGCACGCTGCAGCTGCAGCGGCTTTACCCCACAACGACTAGAGACGCGCGCGG
The DNA here is from genome assembly GCF_943846705.1 of uncultured Pseudomonas sp. Lineage (NCBI taxonomy): Bacteria > Pseudomonadati > Pseudomonadota > Gammaproteobacteria > Pseudomonadales > Pseudomonadaceae > Pseudomonas > uncultured Pseudomonas sp. The sequence goes on from NZ_OX044366.1 coordinate 3,920,300, forward strand.
AACAAGGCCTGATGTTCACGGCACTGCTCGGCGGCCAGGAGGAATACCCCGTGACCGCCGCGCGTGAATTCCAGCCAGGTGAAATCGACTTCCGGGTACAGGGCTTCGACATGCCCTTGGCTATTACCGACTTCAACAATCAGCACACCCTTCTCGGTTAGGTGGTCGGCGGCTTCAGCCAGCATACGCCGCACCAGGTCCAGACCATCTTCACCACAGGCCAGGCCCAGCTCCGGCTCGTGCTGATACTCGGCCGGCATGTCGGCAAAATCTTCAGCGTCGACGTAAGGCGGGTTCGACACAATCAGGTCGAAACGCTGAGCCGGCAGCCCGTCAAAACCATCGCCCTGTACGGTGTAGACGCGCTCGTCCAGGCCATGCCGTTCGATATTCTGGTTGGCCACTTCCAGCGCCTCAAACGACAAGTCACCGAGCACCACCTCGGCCTCGGGGAACTCATAGGCGCAGGCAATCCCGATACAACCCGAACCGGTGCACAGGTCGAGAATCCGCATTGGCTGCATGGCCAGCCACGGCTCGAAGCGCTGCTCAATCAGCTCGCTAATCGGTGAGCGCGGAATCAGCACGCGCTCATCGACGATAAACGACATGCCGCAAAACCAAGCCTCGCCCAGCAGGTAGGCAGTGGGCACACGCTCATTGATACGCCGCGCGAGCAGCGCATGCAGGTGCGCATGCTCGTCGTCTTCCAGGCGGCAATCGAGGTAGCTGTCGGCAATCTCATAGGGCAGATGCAGGGCACCGAGGACCAACTGCCGCGCTTCGTCCCAGGCATTGTCGGTGCCGTGGCCGAAGAACAGCTCCTCGCCATGAAACCGACTGACCGCCCAGCGAATGTAGTCACGCACAGTGCGCAGGCGGGTTGGGTGGGCATGTATAGCGTCGGTCACGGTAACTCTCCGCAAGAAAAAGTCCGCCATTCTAGCAGCCTGCCACGCTTACCCGCGCCTGGACTCAGCGCCTGCTTATCGGGGTGACGCATAGCTGACTGTAAAGGCCGCCGTAGTCACAAAGTAAACCTGCCTAAGCCTCACGCCACATCGTATAATTTTGTTACCAATTTTCTAACCCTTCCCTACCCCTTCTCAAGAATCCCTAACCATGGTCATAGATCCCTTCTCGCTCACGGGCTTACTCGTGCTGGCGATATTCCTGATTGGCATGACGCTGATTGTTTTTGAAGCACAACTGGAGATGGATAAATTCAAGCCGGCGATGTTCATGATGTCCGGCCTGATCGTTATCGGTGCCCACTACGCGTTTTACGACCCCAATGGCTTCCAGTACTTCCTGCATGCGCAGAATGAAATCAAGGAAGAACTGTTCGGTCTGATCGCCTTTATGGCGTTTATGTGGATGATCGTCGAGCTGCTTAACGAGCGAAATGTGTTCACCGCGCTCAATGGCTACCTGATGCGCAAAGGCCTCGGTGCACGCGGCATGTTCTGGGCCACCGGCGCGCTGTCGGCGCTGCTCTCGCCGTTTCTCAACAACATCACCACGGCGATGATCTTCGGCAAAACGGTGAAGAACATCTCAACCAATCAGCGTTACACGCATATTTCGCTGTGCAACATCGTCGTCGCGTCTAACTCCGGGGTGTGGTTTCTCGGCACTTCGACCAGCCTGATGGTGGTGCTGGCCGGCAAAATCAGCATCGCCGGTTTGTTGCTGCTGATCCCTTCGGCGCTGATTGGCTGGTTGCTGTTCGCCGCCACTCTGCACTTTTTCTACCTACGCAAACTCGATGGGGAGAGCTTGGTCCACCTTGCTGACCCCGCCGAGTCAGCTCTCAAGCCTGGTGGCGCGGGCCTGGCATTGGTTGGCTTCTGCGCCGTATTCGGCGCGGTGCTGTGCAATATTGTGCTGAAAGTCAGCATCGAATTTGCCATCGGCATCGGCCTGGGCATCGTCGCCCTGTACGCCTGGCTGCTGATGCGCCGCGGCATCGAACTGCCCTGGCAGGACCAGCTGCAAAAAGTCGAGTGGAACGCCCTGCTGTTCTTTATCGGCATCATCACCTCGGTGGCGTGCCTCAACCACGTCGGCTGGCTGTCGTATATCTCGCAGCTGTTCGACGTGATGCACCCTACCGCCGTGAACGTGGTGCTCGGCGTGGCCTCCGGGGTAATGGACAACGTGCCAGTAGAAGCGGCGGCGCTGATGTCGAACCCCGAACTGGGGCTTAACCAGTGGGCACTGAATGCGCTGATGGTCGGCATTGGCGGCTCGCTGACGGTGGTCGGTTCAGCCGCTGGGATCATGGCCATGTCACTGGACAAGACCTACAGCTTCGCCGTGCACCTGAAGTTCCTGCCCGCGATTCTGGTCAACTTCTTCGGCTCGCTGGGTATCTGGTACCTGCAGTTCGAGTTGTTCGGCCTGTACTGATAGTGATTCATAAGCTGTGGCGTGACTTAGCGGGCTGGATAACGGCCCCCGGTCACGCGTGAGGCGCAACGCCTTTCCCGGCAATTGCCGGCCCTTGGCAGCCAGGCGAACAGCCCGCCACCCAGGCAGCACATAAGATCATCAGCTGCAATGGTTCACAGAAGTGCGGTACGGGTGGACAATGGCTGGTCTGTCCATGCCAGCTTGGAGCTTCTGCCATGTCCCGCCAAAAAACGATGTTCGCCCTCACTGGCCGTGCCCATGCACCGGCCAACTTGAGTAATGCGACCTTGCTGATCATCGATGCGCAGGAGGAATACCGCAGCGGCGTCTTGCAGTTACCGGGGCTGGATGCGGCACTGGCAGAGATTGCTCAACTGCTCGCCGCTGCACGTCAGCACGGCAGTGCCATCGTCCATATCAAACACCTGGGCATTCCCGATGGCCTGCTCGACCCCCGCGGCCCACGCGGCATGCACCTGCCCGAAGTCGCGCCGCTGCCGGGGGAAATCATTGTGGAGAAGCGCATGCCCAACGCGTTTAATGGCACCGACCTGCATGAGCGCCTGCAAGCGCTGGGGCACCTGGATCTGATTGTCTGCGGCTTTATGACCCACTCGAGCGTCAGCACCACGGTACGCGCCACCAAAGACTATGGTTACCGTTGCACGGTGGTCGATGCCGCCTGCGCCACCCGCGACCTACCGACCCTCGACGACCAGGTAATCAGCGCCGCCGACATGCACCGCGCCGAGATGATCGCCCTAGCCGACAACTTTGCCGCCGTGGTACCGCACGCCAGCGCCCTGATCTAAGCAGCCGCCCAGCGCGCTGCAGTTCGCAACTTGCACATGTACTGGCCGCCACAGTTGAACCACGCCAGTACATGCCGGTCATACCGCCGATAGCCACCGAGGAAATTGGCATGAGGAAATCGGAATGAAATTCTCCGATGGTTTTGATGCACGCCGCCTGCGCCCACGCAATGTCCGCAACTGGCGCTTCCGCCTGGGCGCTGGGCTGGCGGCGCTGTTCGCCACTGTTGGCGTGCTGCTGAGCATGGCCGGCGCCGCCACCCTGCTCGGCCAGCCGGCTGCGCTCGGCCCGCTCAACGACTCGCCGGCCGCTGCCAGCGCATTTATCGTCATCGGTTTGCTACTGCTTTGCGTTGGCGTGCTGCTCTGGCGGCGTTGTCGACGCCGGCTGCATCGCCCCAGCGACCTGAGTATGGCCCCGCACCTGATGAAAAAGCGTGACTGAGCCTGACTGATCCGCACAGCACGAAGGCCTGCAGGTTGGTTACACTAGCGGCCTTCGCGGAGGCCCAGATGCAAGACGACGATATTTCCCTGTTTAAAGCCCAGCTGCACGGCGTCAAACCGATCAAATATGACCGCGCTGACACCGGCAAGCCAAAGACCAACCGTGCGCAACTGGCCACCTTGCGTCAGGCGGCCACCGCGCGTGTGGATTCGATCAAGGTTGACGGCCTGTCCGATCAGTTCGTTATCGATGTCGGCGCCGAAGACCCGCTGTACTGGGCGGCCAATGGCGTGCAAGAAGGTCAGATGCGCAAGCTCAAGCTGGGTCAAATCAGCTTTGAAGGCAGCCTCGACCTGCACGGCATGACCGTCGAAAAAGCCCGCGACACCCTTTGGGAATTTATCGCCGAAGCCAACAAGCTGGAGGTGCGCTGCGTGCGCATCACCCACGGCAAAGCCGTACGCATGGACGGCCGCAAACCGATGATCAAAAGTCACGTCAACACCTGGCTGCGCCAACACCCGCAAGTGCTCGGCTTCACCTCCTGTCTGGCCAAACACGGCGGCACGGGGGCGGTTTACGTGATGCTCAAGCGCACCATGATGGATGGTCGCGACGAATAAGCCCCTGCAACTGGCGGCTGGCGCACTTGCCAGCCTTCTCCCTGCGCCCTACCCTGCGCGCTCTGCAAAGACCTACGAGAGTGTCCATGTCTCTGGAACAGAATTACACCGCGATCCTTGGCCAACTCGGCGAAGACGTATCCCGCGAAGGCCTGCTCGACACCCCAAAGCGCGCCGCCAAAGCCATGCAGTACCTGTGCAAGGGCTATCAACAGACGCTGGAAGAAGTCACCAATGGCGCACTGTTCAGCTCTGACAACAGCGAAATGGTGTTGGTGAAAAACATCGAGCTGTATTCGCTGTGCGAGCATCACCTGCTGCCGTTTATCGGCAAAGCCCACGTCGCCTACATCCCCAACGGCAAAGTGCTCGGCCTGTCGAAAGTCGCACGCATTGTTGATATGTACGCACGCCGCCTGCAGATCCAAGAGAGCCTTAGCCGGCAGATCGCCGAAGCCGTCCAGCAGGTCACCGGTGCCCTCGGCGTTGCGGTAGTGATCGAGGCGCAGCACATGTGCATGATGATGCGCGGCGTAGAGAAGCAAAACTCCTCGATGGTCACCTCGGTGATGCTCGGCGAGTTCCGCGAGAACCCCGCCACCCGCAGCGAGTTCCTCAGCCTGGTTAATAACTGAGCAACGCCTGCGCAATAAAAAACCGGCCGAGCGCCGGTTTTTTATTGCTTAAGCAACAGCCTACTGGCCCTTGAGCGGCACACGCGGCTTGGTTCGCAGCGGGTCGAGCAGGCCAGACAGACCGTTGTGATCGATCTCCTGCATCAACGCCAGCAGCCGACCAATCTCACTTTTAGGGAAGCCCTCGCGGGCGAACCAGTTGAGGTAGTTACCCGGCAAATCGGCGAGCAAGCGGCCTTTGTGTTTGCCGAAGGGCATTTCGCGGGTTACCAGCAACAGCAGATCGTCGGGTTTCATCACGCACTCGCGGGTTGCCTGTGCGCACTCTGGTTTGGCGCGCACCAAGGTGGCGAATTATGCCGTTCAGCCCAGGTGCAGGCCAGCGTCGACAAACTCGGGTAAGCTGCGCGCCCGTGTTTATCGACCCAAGGTTTACCTCAGCATGATTATCAAGGCACTGCGCATCGGCCTCGGCCAGTTGATCATCTTCCTCGACTGGATCAGCCGTCCGGCCAAGCTTAAGCGCACACCTGAAGCCCAGGCCGCCGTCGCGCAAAGCGCCAGCAACCTGGCGCTGTACCAATTCCACGCTTGCCCGTTCTGCGTGAAAACTCGCCGCACCCTGCACAAACTGAACGTGCCGGTGGCCCTGCGTGATGCGAAAAATGACGCCCAGGCACGCAGCGATCTGGAGCAACAAGGTGGCAAGATCAAGGTGCCGTGCCTGCGCATCGAAGAAAACGGCCAGAGCACCTGGCTGTATGAGTCCAAGGCAATCATTGCCTACCTCAACGAGCGCTTCACCACAGCGTGATCAGGCAACCGGGGCCGTTCAACGGCCCCATTGCTCAGCCAACATACCGATCTAAAAACTTTGCCTGCCCCAGCAGCGCAACGTGGCACTCTGGGCAAAAGCCACAAGAGATGGCTATGATCGAACACCATGACGCCCACACCAGCATTACGCCAACCCTGCCCTCCCGGTGCCTGCGACTGCGGGCGTGAGGCGTTGTTGCAAAACGCCGACAGCGACGCGCGCATCCTGCTGCTTACCCGCACCGAGGAAAAGCGCCTGCTAGAGCGCCTGGAAAACCTTGAGAGCCTGGCCGACCTGGAACGGATGCAGCAACGCATCTATGAACAACTGGGCCTACGCGTCGCCGTCGCCCCCGGCTTCAATGAAGTGCGCAGCATGCGCGGCATGGCTATCGAGATCGATTCGCTTCCCGGGCTGTGCCGAAAAACCCGCCAAGCCATCCCCACAGCCATCCGCCGCGCCCTGGAAAAACGCCCAGAGATCGCCTACAGCCTGCTCAACTCCCACGACCTGTTTCGGGATATTTGAGGCGCTGGGTAAAGGCACATCAGCGGCCAACGGAGCAGAAATGCGGCTTAACGCGCTGGATAAGCAAATCAGCCCGGGCCGATAGCGGCCACTCAGCTCGGTGCAACAGCCAAAGGGTATCGACTACCGGCCGCGCCCCTTCAATGACCTTAATGGATTGCGGCCGTGAAAAAGCCAAACGCGCATAGCGCGGCAATACGGTAAAGCCTAGGCCGCGGGACACCGGCTCAAGAATCAGACCGATTTGGTTGGTGAAACCATGCCAAGGGAGGCCGCCGACACCCGGCGCACCAGGGTAATAGCGGCTAAGTAGCCGACCTGCCATGGCCTGGCCATCTGGATGATCAATAAAACCCAGGCGCTCTAGATCAGCCCAACCCTGAACGTTCTCGCCGGCTGGCACCACCAGCTCCAATGGTTCCTCTGCAAAGCGACTCACGCTTAAGCGCGGATCGTCCGGTTTGAGCGTCACCAGGCCAAGTTCAAAGCGGTTGTGCAACACCGCATCAAGAACCTCATGATCCGGGGCAAAACGCTGCCGAATACTCAACCCCGGGTGTGTTTGCTGTAACTCCAGCAACAGTGGATAGAGGGCCAAGCCGATGCTGCCGGGGCAGATCAAGCCGACTTCCCCACGTTCTGCGTCGCGCTCTGACAGGCGCTGCTGCAAGCGTTGGTCGGCCGCATTGACCTCTGCGCAGTATTCGAGCAAAGCGTGCCCGGCAGGGGTGAGTTCGAGCTGACGCGGGCGGCGTATTAACAGCGGGCCCAAACGCTCCTCCAGCCGCTGCACATGCTGGCTGACCGCCGCTTGCGTCAAGTCCAGATGCTCGGCGCTGCGAGTGAAGTTGCCCTGTTCGGCGAGCGTCGTAAAAGTACGCAGCCATTGCGGATTAAGCATAACAATCTCTTATTGAAACCATAACATTATGATTATTTTGATTATGGTTCAGCACACCTAGACTGACCACTAACAACTCAACACGAGGTACTGGTTATGTCTCCCGTCTATCCCCGCAGCTTTTCTCACATCGGCCTGTCGGTCACCGATCTCGACGCAGCCGTAAAGTTCTACACCGAAGTCATGGGCTGGTACCTGATCATGCCCCCGACCACCATCAGCGAAGACGACTCAGCCATCGGCGTCATGTGTACCGACGTATTCGGCGCCGGCTGGGGATCATTTCGCATCGCCCACCTGTCCACCGGCGACCGCATTGGCGTGGAAATCTTTCAATTCCGCAATGCAGTAAAACCAGAGAACAACTTCGAATACTGGAAGACCGGAATATTCCACTTCTGCGTGCAGGATCCGGACGTCGAAGGCCTGGCCGCCAAAGTGGTCGCCGCCGGCGGCAAACAGCGCATGCCGGTGCGCGAGTACTTCCCAGGCGAGAAGCCGTTCCGCATGGTCTATATGGAAGACCCCTTCGGCAACATCCTGGAAATTTACAGCCACAGCTACGAGCTGACCTACGCGGCCGGCGCTTACCAGTAAAGGGGGCCGCTGTAGAGCCAACCAGCCGGGAAGGAAATTAGCGCAAAATGCTGCGCGAGCTTACCCCAGCGCGGAGTTGGGGACTGTGTACGGTGGGCAACACTCACTTGCCCACCTGCCTTCTGCGATTGGCCGCTGTGAGTCCCCAGCGACCAAGGCTAACCGCCTAACAGAGCGGTGTAGATCAACACCCGTCTAAAACACGATGAGCTTGCATGTCGACTACCACGGGCAGCTGCTGAGGGCATGCTGCGGGCGAGATGCCCGCTTGGCTGCACGGCTCGAGCTCGACCGCGAACACGCTGACCAGTGAGCGCATCTTCTGGGCGATGACTTCGGCCCGGTGCCAGCTGATATCGGCTTGCTGCACTTCGATCAGAAACTGCTCCTGGGACTGCTGGACGTTGACCTGCTGGGGCGTCATCAACTGTTGCGCGAAATAGCTGAACAGTCGGCAGAGGGTGTCCGGCTCAGCCTCGGCCAGGATGCGGTACTGCACGTGGGTGCGTGCCGCATTGGCGGCCCAGACATCGGCCCTCGATGGCTCGGCAGCAAGATGACTGAAGTCGACAAAGGGTCGGCTGAAAGCTTCGAGGTTGGCCATGGTCGTTCTCCACAAATAATGTGGAAAATTATTACAGACCTCTAGGGATACTTTTATTCTATGATCGAGCCATAGCCTATTAATTTAGATTGTTTATTCGTAGCTATTAATAAGTGAGGTTTTTTTATGCTCAGCACCTTGGACGCCTATGACCGGCGGATTCTGACCTTGCTGCAGGAAGACTCATCGCTTTCCAGTGCCGAGATTGCCGAACAGGTCGGTTTGTCGCAGTCCCCCTGCTGGCGGCGGATTCAGCGCTTGAAGGAAGAGGGGGTGATTCGCCGCCAGGTGATCCTGCTCGATCGCAAGAAAATCGGCCTGAACACGCAGATTTTCGCCGAGGTCAAACTCAATGCCCACGGCCGCTCCAATCTCACCGAATTCGCCGAGGCCATGCGCGAGTTTCCCGAAGTGCTGGAGTGTTATGTGTTGATGGGCTCAGTGGACTTTCTGCTGCGCATCGTCACTCAGGACATCGAAGCGTATGAGCGCTTCTTCTTCGAGAAGCTCTCACTGGTTCCGGGCATTCAGGAGGTGAACTCGACCGTCGCGCTGTCGGAAATCAAGTCGACCACCAGCTTGCCCCTGTTGGGCTAACGCACCATTGCCGGGCGTGCAGTTGGTAGCTTTAGCGGGTAGCTTCAACCATCCTATAACCGCCCCCGCCCCGCCAAGACCTGCGTCGCCCCTTGGGTTTTCTGGCAGTACCAAAACACCCGACTAACACCCCGAGTAACCGCGACATAGGCCAAGCGCAGGCTTTCATCCTGCATGGCCTGGTCGTAACTGTTGTTGAAAAAGCTCGAGTAGGCGTAAAGCGCATTGCGCAGCGGGTGCGGCTCAGGCGGCATGCAGTCATCGAGAATGATCGCCACCTCGGCTTGCAAACCTTTGGCGCGGTGAATGGTGTAAGCCTTGACCGGCAGTTTCTTGTCCAGTTGCGCGCTGATGGCCTGCAAGGGCTCGTTGCGCCGACTGAGCAGCAACACCGCGTTGCGCTCAGCGCTGTTACGTTCAGCCGCATAGGTGCATTGCTCGTGGATCTGTTTGAGCAGCTCCGGCAACCGCGCCTTGGCATCAAAACGCTGGATCAGCCGCACACCGTGCTCACCGGGCTGAGTAGGCCTGATCGCCTGGCTGGTTTTTGCCTGCTTGTGCCGCACACCGCCGAGCAACGCCTCGCCGTCACGGATGATCGGTTCAATCGAGCGGTAGTTATTGGCCAGGTTCAATACGGCGCTGCATTTGGCCCGTCCTTTACCTGGGAAGTGCCGATCGAAGTCGATAAACAGCTCCGGCGAGCTACCGCGCCAGCCATAGATCGATTGCCAGTCGTCACCAATCGCCATCAGGCTGACGCTGTTGCCCTGCCCCGCCTGAGCGCGCTGCACAGCCTGCAGCCACTGCACGATTTGCGGCGAGATATCCTGAAACTCGTCGATCAGCAAGTGACTGAAAGGCGCCAGCAGCTGCGCCGTAACGCCCTGCCCGCCGGCGTTGAGCCGCGTCGTCAGCTGTGCAAACGCCGCATTGAAGGTCATCACCCCTTGTTCCTGCAGGCAACGCTCGAAGTACGGCCAGAACAGCAGCAACGCCGCGCTAAAGCTGCGCACCTGCTCTGGGCCGCTGAGCGCCTGGGGCGGCAAAGTGCTCAGGTCAATGCCGATGCTCTCGATAAAGCCGGCCTGGGCATAGAACGCCTCATACAGCGGCACGGCACTGAACTCACCCTGCAACTTGAAGGCATCCAGCGGCGCCTTGGGCACACGCTTGGCCTCAGCCAGCGGCAACGGCAGCTGCAAGAGGCTGTGGACCTGCTCACGGAACACTGGCTGCTCGGCATAGCACTGCTGATATGCCTGCTTGAGTAAACGCTGCTGCGCCGTGCGAAGACGCCCCGCCATCAGCGGGTTATCCAGCTCGCGGGCGGCGGCCTGGCGATCATCTAGCTGCTCGAACCAACGCGGATTATCGAGCAGGCTCTTGGCCATGCCGCCCATGGCCGAATGGAAGGTGCGCACCGTCTGACGCGCCTGGGCTGCATCAAAGGGGTAGTTGAAGAACTCCAGCACCTTGAGCAGCCGCTCACGCAGCTCGCTGCAGGAGGCATTGGTGAAGGAGATCACCGTCAACTGCTCAGGTTTGATGCCCAGGTGGCAGAGCATAAAGGCCACCCGCAGCACCAGCGTGGTGGACTTGCCCGAGCCGGCACCGGCGAAGATGCGCGTCAGCGGGTGATGACTAAGGATCATCGCCCACTGCTCCTCCGAGGGCGCACTGAGCACGCCTGCCGTCACGGCACGGGCCACCTGCTCGCGCATGCCTTGGCACTGCGCAGCATCGACAGTGAGCATGGCCGGCCCGTAGATACCCTGAACTCTGGTCGCGGTGCCGGCCCGGCGTGGTTTGGCCGGTTGCTTGGCGTTAGTGGTTTTTGGCTTAGCCGTAGCGGACGACTTCTTGGTGCGTGCGCCAGGTTTCTTCGGCAACGCGTTCGCTTCGCGCTCGGCACGCAGATACGCGGTGGTGTGGGGAAAGTAGCGCGCCAAGGCAGCGGCAAGCCGCCGCTTGTAGCGCTGAACAACAGATGGCATCCGCGACCCAGTCATGTAGATAGATCGTTGAATGATAAGTGCTTTTTAGCCTGAGCTGGGGACGGACAGATAAACCGGCCCAGGCGTCTCAGCCGTCACGGCAACCCCGAACTGTTGTTGATCGGCTGTCAGTCAAGCATGCCGACGTAACGTGGGTGGCTGGCCACCCGCGCCAGCCAGCTGCGCACAGCCGGAAGTTCGGTCAGGTCAAAGCCACCCTCATCCGCCACATGGGTGTAGGCGTACAGGGCGATATCGGCAATCGAGAAATCCTCACCGACCAGATAGGCGGTGCGTTGCAGCTGCTTCTCCATCACCTTGAGCGCCTTGTAGCCGAGCGCCTGGCACGCCTCATACTCTGCGCGCCGTGCTGCAGGCAGGCCCTGATACAGCTGGATAAAACGCGCCACCGCAACATTAGGCTCGTGACTGTATTGCTCGAAGAACTGCCACTGCAGCACCTGCGTGCGCAAGCGCGGTTCGGTCGGCAAAAACGCGCTGCCATCGGCGAGGAAATTCAGAATGGCGTTGGATTCCCACAGGCAGGTGCCGTCTTCAAGCTCCAGCACCGGGATCTTGCCGTTGGGGTTCTTCGCCAGAAAGGCCTCGCTCTGGGTTTCGCCCTTGAGGATATCGATCGCTATCCACTCATACGGCTGATCCAGCAGGTGCAGCATCAGCTTGACCTTGTAGCAGTTGCCCGAACGGTAATCGCCATACACCTTGTACATATCACCCTCTTCTTACGGAACCCGCTTAACTAGCTCGCTTGGGCCTGTCGGATCACCTCGGCCAGACGCTTGAGGCCTTCGCTTAAACGCTCCGGGGCCACGTGGCTGAAGTTCAATCGCAGGTGACCCGGATGAGCATCCGGGTCAATAAAGAACGGCTCGCCCGGCATGAACGCCACGTTCTGCGCCAGCGCTGGGGCCAACAGGGTGCGGGTATCCAGCGGCTGTTTCAGGGTTAGCCAGAAGAACAACCCGCCCTGGGGGATCTGCCAGTCAGCCAGGTCGCTAAAGTGCTCTGCCAGCACCGCCTGCATAGCATCACGGCGGATGCGGTAAAAGTCGCGCAGTTCAGCCAGGTGGCCGCGATATTTCTCGCTACCCAGCCACTGTAATGCCTGCCACTGACCGATGCGATTGGTGTGCAGGTCCGCCGACTGCTTAAGGCGCAGCAGGTAGGGATATAGATCTGGCGTGGCAATCAGGTAGCCGATGCGCAACCCCGGCAGCAGGGTTTTCGACACAGTGCCGGTGTAGATCCAGCTGGCCTTTTGCAAACGGCTAACGATCGGCGTGGCGCTACCGTCATCGAACACCAACTCGCGGTAAGGCTCGTCTTCAATCAGGGTCACGCCAAACTCGTCCAGTAGCGCCGCCACGGCGTCGCGTTTGGCTTCGCTGTAGCGCACAGCCGAGGGGTTCTGGAAGGTTGGGATCAGATAGGCAAACGCCGGCTTGTGATTCTGCAGGCGCTCACGCAACGCATCGAGCTGCGGGCCATCGGCCTCCTGCGGCACGGCGATGCAATCGGCACCGAACAGCTGGAAGGCTTGCAGCGCGGCCAAATAGGTCGGCGCCTCAAGCAGCACTTCGGTACCCGGATCAATAAACAGTTTGCTGGCCAAGTCGAGGGTTTGCTGCGAGCCGCTGACAATCAGCACCTGGCTGGCGTCGCAAGGCACGCCCAAGGCGCGGGCCTCGGCGGCAATCGCCTCGCGCAGCGCCGGCTCGCCTTCACTGGTGCCGTACTGACCCATGCTCGCGGGCATCGCGTCCCACTCGACCTTCGGTAACATCGGCTCGGCGGGCAAGCCGCCGGCAAACGACATCACTTCTGGACGCTGCGCTGCAGCCAGAATTTCACGGATTAGGGAGCTTTTCAGGCGGGCAACACGTTCGGAGAAGGCCATGGATACACCGGTAGCAAAGGCAAATAAAAATAGGTCAAACTGATTGACGGAAACTCTGGTTGCCAGAAACTACGCCGGCCACCACATATACGTCAATAGGCTTGACCTTAATGATTGATTTCAAGAGCACAGCCACTCAGCAAGTGGCCATGGAAGCCTTCTTCTTCGGCTACCAGGCGTTTACCGCCAAAGCCGATGAAATGTTGGCGCGCCGTGGCTTGTCGCGGGTGCACCACCGCATCCTGTTTTTTATCGCCAAGTACCCAGGCTTGAGCATGAAGGAACTGCTCGCCTATCTGGGCGTGAGCAAGCAGGCACTGAATACCCCGCTGCGTCAGTTGCTGGAAATGGGCTTGGTGCAGAGCCTTACCGCCGAAGATGACAAGCGCAAACGCCTGCTCGGCTTTACCGCCGAAGGCACCAAACTTGAAAAAGCCCTGCGCCGTGAACAGAGCAAGCTGCTGCAGCGCGTCTTCGACGAAGCTGGGGAAACGGCCGTCAGTGGCTGGTTACAGGTCAACCAGACGCTGGGCAACATTCGCTAATGGGGCGCGCGCGATGGCTGACACTTACCTGCGCTTAGCGACAGCTTAACTGTACCGCTGCCGCTAACTGGCTAATCAAAACTGTACCTATCATTGCCCGCATTGCTGTACCGCGACGCCCTGGCCATCTGTCCCTAGGCTGATCAGCACTGTCTATGAGTGCCGCACCATGACCCTCGAATTGCTGATTGCCTTCGTCGCGTTTGCCTTTGTCACCTCAGTCACACCCGGCCCCAACAACACCATGCTGCTCGCCTCCGGCGCGAATTTCGGCTTGCGCCGTACCCTGCCGCACATGCTCGGTATTAGCCTGGGCCTGATGCTGCTGGTGCTCTCGGTTGGCCTGGGGCTCGGCCAGGTGTTCGAACAAGTGCCCGTGCTGTACAGCGTGCTGCGTTACGTCGGCGCGGCGTACCTGCTGTACCTGGCCTGGAAGATCGCTAATGCCGGCGCGCCCAGCAGCCAAGCCTCGGCCAGCGGCAAGCCGTTCAGTTTTCTCCAGGCGGCGGCCTTCCAGTGGGTCAACCCCAAGGCGTGGATCATGGCCATTGGTGCCATCACCACCTACACCCCGCAGGAAAATTTCGTGGTCAATGTGCTGCTGATCTCAGCACTGTTTGCCGTGGTCAATTGCCCGACCATGAGCGTCTGGACCGTGCTCGGCAGCCTATTGCGCAACTGGCTGCAGGATGCACGGCGATTGCGCGTATTTAATATCGGTATGGCGCTGCTTTTAGTGGCGTCGCTGTACCCCATCTTCCTCGATAGCGGACTATTTTGATGCACGACTTACAACAGGCGCGCCTGCGGCCGCTGGCCGACACCTCCACCTCAGCGGTAGTCGCCGGCTTTATCGCCATGCTCACCGGTTACACCAGCTCCCTGGTGCTGATGTTTCAGGCTGGCCAGGCCGCCGGGCTGAGCAGCGGGCAGATTTCTTCGTGGATCTGGTCGCTGTCGATTGGCATGGCGATCTGCTGCATCGGCCTGTCACTGCGCTACCGCGCACCGATCATGATCGCCTGGTCGACGCCCGGTGCCGCGCTGCTGATCACCAGCCTGCCCGGCGTGCCGTATGGCGAAGCGATTGGCGCGTATATCGTGGCCTCAGGCTTGATTGTATTGATCGGCCTGACCGGCACCTTCGACCGCATCATGCGGCGTATCCCCGGCTCCCTGGCGGCTGCCCTTCTGGCCGGTGTGCTGTTTAAAATCGGCCTGGAAATTTGCGTGGCTGCCGAACAACAACCGGTGTTGGTAGTAGCCATGCTGCTGGCCTATCTGTTTGGCAAACGCCTGCTGCCGCGCTATGCGGTGCTGGCCGCGCTGATTGTCGGCAGCGTGCTGGCTGGGGTGTTCGGCCTGCTCAACTTCGAACAGTTCGAGTTGCAACTGGCGGTGCCGGAATGGACCACGCCGAGCTTCTCTCTCGCGGCGGCCATCAGCATCGGCATCCCGCTGTTTATCGTCGCCATGGCCTCGCAGAACCTGCCGGGCATGGCGGTGCTGCGCGCCAATGGCTATGACGTACCGGCCAGTCCGCTACTCACTACCACCGGGCTGACCTCGATACTGCTGGCGCCGTTCGGCAGCCACGGTATTCATATGGCCGCCATCAGCGCCGCCATCTGCGCCGGCCCAGAAGCCCATGAAGACCCGAAGAAGCGCTACACCGCCGCGATCTGGTGTGGTGTGTTCTACGGCATCGCCGGTATCTTCGGCGCCACCCTGGCCGCGCTGTTCACCGCCCTGCCAAAAGCCCTGATCCTGTCGATCGCCGCCCTCGCCCTGTTCGCCTCAATCATCGGCGGGCTGACCCAGGCCATGAGCGAGCCAAAAGAGCGCGAAGCGGCACTGATCACCTTTCTCGTGACCGCCTCGGGCATGACATTGTTTTCCGTGGGTTCGGCGTTCTGGGGGATTGTTGCGGGGCTGTTGACCCTGGCGATTCTCAACTGGGGTAAGCGGGAAGCTTGAGTGCTGGGTGTCGATGGGCTCGACCATCCTGCAACGCAGATCGCACTGGCATTGATCACCCGTCAGCACTTAGGCAACCGGCAGAGCCCCCAGGCGAACGATCGTAGTATCTGGAGCGATTCAGCATTCGTTAACAGCCGCGCGTTTCAACCCGCTCGGCTTACCGGTCCTACTGCTGTGTCCGGTTCAGGCCAGCAACTCGCTGGCAGACACCCACAACCCGACCGTGCCCACCAATGCCATTACTGGCAGGGCTACGTATTTAAATGACGACGGTGGCCGCTTGTTGAACAGGTACTGCCCCAGGTGAACACTCAGAAAAACGGGCACTACCAAGACAAGGAACAGATAGAAGCTGGCGGCATCGAAGGTATCACTGAGCACACTGCTGGCGACGATGGCTATCAGTGCCAGCAACTCGGACACGATGAAATACAGAATCATGGTTGCCCGCTGTTGCGGAATCGAAAGGCGACTGGAAAGCATGTAATAGATGATAAGTGGCCCTCCAACTGACGCGGCCGCCGTACATGTGCCAGAGCCTAACCCTATTCCGTAGCGGCTCAGGGGCGAGTTGAAATTCGGTGTCGGCAGTCGAAATGCGAGTAACAGCACAAACAGCAACACCAGTAAGCTCGTGCCGAGTTTCAGCAGCATGGTTGGCAGCACGAAAAGCACCGCCACTCCCAGAGGGATACCCAGCAATGATCCGGTTGTTAGCTGACCGAAGGTGACCTTGTCCGCTTGAGCTTTCGCTTGTTTCCATATGCCGATACTGCATGCCAGATCTAGGGCCAGGATCACCGGCACGCTGAGGCTAGGGTCGAAG
The DNA here is from genome assembly GCF_943846705.1 of uncultured Pseudomonas sp. Lineage (NCBI taxonomy): Bacteria > Pseudomonadati > Pseudomonadota > Gammaproteobacteria > Pseudomonadales > Pseudomonadaceae > Pseudomonas > uncultured Pseudomonas sp. The sequence goes on from NZ_OX044366.1 coordinate 3,936,543, forward strand.
GCTAGGTTCATACCGACGATAGCGATGGCGGCAAAACCAAAGCCACTGTAGCCACGCACTAGTGCGGCTAACAGCACAAACGGCAGGGCCGGCAACGCCTGCTCAATCATCATGGAGTTTCCTTACAGTGATAGTTCTCATGCGGCGAATATAGCCATTGCGATGACAATGAGTAGAGCCAGTGCCTCGCATTCATGGCGCCAGGCGGTTCCATGAATTTGATGGGCTAACGCTGCTGGTTAGACCATCGCTCATCTGCCAACTAGTTTTAGTGCTGAGCACAGAAGCTGGCTTATGCAATTTACTGATTTAAATGCAGTAAATGCCCAGACATAAGTTTTGCCGTATTGCTGAGCGGAGCATTTCTGGCGCGGGCACCTTCAGTTCGATTTGTGCAAGCACACGCATTGAGAGTGTAAAAAGTGGCGGTGAATCTGGAGGCTCACATGGCAAGGCAGACAGCCCTGCCGCGTGTATTTCATTGGTTTTCGACGATGCTGGTCAGGCGTTTTCTCTAGCGAACTGTTGCATGAAGTCAGCGAGACGTGTTGCCTCCTCTATGGTGACCCCGTTGTAAAGGCTCGCTCGCAGGTAATCCCCAGCACCGAAAGGCGTCAAAGTGCGCAGCCCGATCATCCCTTCCTCCCAACTCTTGATGAGGAATTTGTTAGTCAACGCCTCGTCGCCGCCCTTAACGTTGAAGGGGATATTCATCCGACTTCTCAGCGCCTTGTTCTGCACTGGGGTGGCATAGAACCCACTGGAGTTATCGATAACCTCGTAGAGCACTTTGGCCTTGGCAATGCAGCGGCGCTCATTTTCGACCACGCCGCCTTCGCGTTCGAGCCAGTCCATAACGAGGCCGACCACTTCAATATTGAAGGTAGCGGGTGTGTTCCAGAGGTTGCCTGCCTCGTTGTTGATGCTGTAGTTGAAAACGCCAGGGCACAGTGGCGAGGCTTTGCCGAGCAGATCCTTGCGCACGACCGTCATGGTCAGGCCAGGGTGGCCGATATTCTTGGAGGCGCAGGCAAAGAGCACCCCAACGCCGTCATCATGCCAGGCGATGGGCTTGGTGCTGAAGTCGGAACTGGCATCCACCACTAGAGGGATATGGCGACGTGACTCCGGCAGCTTTGGCAGCCGATGCAATTCAATACCGTTGACCGTTTCATTGGAGCAGACATAGACAAAACGGCTCTTGGCGTCGATGTTCGCCTCGGTCAGTTCGGGAAAGGTCGTGAATTGGCCTGTCTTGGGGTCGCGCCCATCGACGGTCTGCACCTGGCAGTATTTCTGGGCTTCGTCACGCCCCCGGGATGACCACGTGCCGTTGACCACATAGGTGGCCACGTCGGACTGCGTTTGGCAAAGGTTCAGCGGCAGAGCGGCAAACTGGCCGTGGCCGCCGCCATGGGTGAACAACACCACGTAATCGTCAGGTATCGCCATGACTCTTCTGGCCGAAGCGATAGCGTGATCAAGTATTGTCACGAATTCGGGAGAGCGGTGAGACAGGGCCAAGGAAGTGAGCCCCGGCTTATTGAAATTAGCGGTAATCTCTTTTTCCACCGCTTTGGGCAGTGATGTAGGGCCGGGACTGAAGTTGATGACTGCATCGGAGGGAGCGGTAGTACTGAGTGAGCCAACCAGGGCCGGATGGATCGTTGCATTCCCGTCAGCATTGGTATTCATTTGATTTTCCGACCTCACAATAAAGATGACTTGCTTTCAGCAATAAATCAGCAACTGCTGTCTTATTACTGTTCTGGAGTGCCACGCACCGAGGGATTAAATTGAACTACCTGAAGGCAGGTTTATTTCAAATAAACCTACCAACTGACTAATAAGCCTGCGAGAGACGCTCATCGAGACCCGCAAGCTCTCATTACTGTTCTTAAATTATTATTCGAAACGAGACTGCACTCAGTATCCAATGTCGACGCTTGAGCATTTAGCGCCAACCTATTTTTTCTATGGTGCCAGCCCTATCTGGGCTGGCTCATAGTTTGTTTCCAAATATGAGCCCTGAGCCCTCAATTGATGAGGGCATTGCCAGTCATGCTCTCTACTTGTTGTATCAATAGCCAAGTAGCTTGGGCAGCAACAGCGATATCTGCGGTACGAAGGCAATCACCACTACGGCAAATGTCATGATGAGGGCAAAGGGGATTGCCTTGGCCGTCACCTCTTCCAGCGGGGTTTTGGATATACCCGATGCAACGAAGAGATTTTCGCCCAGTGGCGGCGTCGCAAAACCGATAGACAAGGTGCAGATCATGACGATGCCAAAGTGGGTCGGGTCGATTCCCAGGCTGTAGGCCACCGGCAGAAGCACCGGGGTTAGAATCATGATCGCGGCCAATGTCTCCATAAACATGCCGACGAAGAGCAGGAAGGCGATTATGAGCAGCCAGATCAGATAGATATTATCGGTCAACCCCAGCATCGATTCGGCGACAACGGCCGGTATCTGGTTTTCCACTAGCAGGCGGCCGAAGGCCGTGGCGGTAAACAGGATCAATAGCACCCTGCCGGATAGCCAGGTGGTGGTCTCGAGCGACCGCACGAAGTCGGCCCACTTCAGCTCTTTATGTACAAAGATACCGATGAGCAGGGTGTAGAAAATCGCGATGATGGCGGATTCCGTGGGTGTGAATAAACCCGTGTAGATACCGCCCAAGATGACCAGTGGGGCCAGCATGGACCAAACCCCCGAGCGCATAGCCCTTTTAATCTGCGCGCGTGACCAAGACTCAGAGCTGCCTTTATAGCCGAGCTTTTTACAGTGAAGGTAGTTAAGCACCAGTAGGCTGATGGAAACCGCAATGCCCGGTAGCACGCCAGCGACAAATAGCTTAGGGATCGACACGCTTTCGAAGGTGCCGTATTTAGCGATGGCATCGGCTGGGACGGCCAAGCCCAGAGCCGAGATACCGAAAATCACCATAGGGATAGACGGTGGAATGATGATACCCAGGCCGCCTGACGAGGCAGTGATCGCCGAGGCATACCCTCTGTCATAGCCACGGCGGGTCATCGCCGGGATCATTAGCATGCCGACCGCCGCCGTAGTGGCCGGCCCCGAGCCCGAGATGGCACCGAAGAACATACAGGCAAGCACTGCGGCCGCCGAGATGCCGCCCGTGACCGGCCCGGCAAAGCTTTCGGCTAGGCTCACTAAACGCTTGGAGATGCCAGCGGCCTCCATCAGAGAGCCTGCGAGGATGAAGGCCGGCAGCGCCATCAGTGGGAATGAACCAACTGAATTGAAGGCGATTTGGACCAGCTTGATTGGGTTCTCATCTAGGTACAGGAAGGAAGCCAGTGCCGCCAGCCCCAGCGACACCACTACAGGCGCACCCAGCAGCAGCATCCCTAAGAAAGTTCCAAACAGGATCAGGATTATGGATGTCTCAGTCATGCTTCATCTGGTTCCGATTAGCGGTTTCGATACCTGAGCCTGTTTCCGAGGCATTGGCGTTTATCAGCTTGTTCATCTCTTTCGACTCAGGGTCCTCAATATCGATGCCCTTTACATATTTCAGATAGTTCACTTGAATGAGGCGTACGCTCATCAGGGCAAAGGCAATTGGGAGGATCAAATAGATGTACTTCATCGGAATCCCCAAGGTCTGGGATTTCCAGAATAGGTTCATCTTATTAAATACAAAATCGTAACTCAGATAGAGAAAGTAGCCATTGAAGAAGAGCCAGGCGATGTCGGAAAGAAGCATGCACAAGTGTTTTATTTTTTCGGGCAGCCAGCGGTATTGAAAAGTGACCCGATTATGTGCGGATAACCGGGTGGCATGACTGGCGCCGAGAAAGACAAACCAAATAAACATATAAACGGACAATTCTTCACTCCACGTAATGGAGTAGCCGAATAGTTCGCGGGAAATGATCTGCGCGAACAGCAGAGTGATAAATGCTACCAGCAAGATGCGGCATAGATAGCCTTCAATGTTGTTAGCAATGGATAGAACTGTTCGCATGAATTACAACTCTCTATGGTGGGTTGCTTGTTTACTGTTCAAGACAACACGCCTAATAAACGCAGCACAAAAATCAAACTGACCCCACTGCGCTGGAGTGGGGTCAGCGACAAGTGTCAGATTTCTTGGCGGTTGAGCAGGCGCAATATAGCGTTGACTTTTTCCTTTCCGCCTACTTGTTCATAAAACTTCGGCCAGACCTCGTCCTGGGATTTTTTGACCCATTCGCTCTCGTCTTCGAGCTGGGAGATCTGCATGCCAGATTTCGAGACCAGCTCTTGTTTGATCGCGGCCTCCTTGTTCTTCAGCCATTGCAGACTGAAGACGGTTGATTCCTTGCCAGCCTCCAGCATCGCCTTCTGCACTTCCGGCGATTGCTCCTGGAATAAGGACTCGGAGATGATTAGCGGCTCAAGCTGGAACAAATAGTGAGTTTCAGTCAGGTGCTTCTGAATATCGGCGAACTTCATTGAGTGGATGGCGGCATAGGGGGTTTCCTGGCCGGCGACCACCCCCTGCTGTAGTGCGGTGAAGGTTTCAGACCAGGCAATGGGGGTCGCATTGATGCCCAGCGCGCTATACGTGTCGAGGATGATTTCGCTCTTGGGTACACGGATGGACAATCCATCCAAGTCGCTCAGTTTGGTCACCGCACGCTTGGAGTTGGTCAGCATGCGAAAACCTGAGTAGGTCCAGGCCAGGATGCGCGCATTGGCCTGCTTGATTACTTGCTGATTCAGCTCCTCAGCGATATCGCTGCTGATGACAGCCTCAGCCTGGTCGATGTTCTCGAAGATATAGGGCAGTGCAAGAATGCCGATGGAGGGGCTGAATGGCGCTAGGTTGTTGCTGCCCAGCACGGACATGTCTAGCGTCCCCATGGCCACCTCGTTGACTGTGGCCTGCTCGTCCCCGAGCTGTCCGTTGACGAATAGCGTGGCGCTGTATTTACCGCCAGTTTTCTCCGACAACAACTCCGAGAACTTCAGACCTAACGCCTCCTGGGTGCTACCGCCGCCATCACCGACTGCCATCCTGAACTGCTCTGCCGCGTAGCTGTGGTTAGAGATGATGAGGCCTGCCGCCAACGAAATTGCCTTAAGTAGAGTGCTTTTTTTCATGGTGATATTTCCTTGCATGTAGAGGTTGGTATGAGGTCACTCTTGGTGAGGAAACTGTGGCGATTTCATAACTCTTGATCCTCGAGCCCCTGCGTGGCCTCGCCTCCAGGGGCGGCTTCGGCAGGCACGAGAGAGCTTGTGGCCAGGCGCTTATTTAACTTAATGACAGTCAATTAACTGCTCATAGGGCCAGAGCGCGTTTATTAGTGGGCCAGATTGTCGGGGTTCGTATTGGCTTGACCGCAATATTCACTGCCTATGGCCTGAAAATTGCTTAAGCATGCTGTGCGCGGGGGTCGCCGAACCGCAAGGGGCGGCAAAGTCATAACCTGAGGCGATATGAGGAGAGGGTATGTCGGATTTTTTGCTGCACCTTGAGCTTTCCCAAGAGCGTAGCTACCAGCAACAGATCCGCGAAAAGCTGATTGGCTTGATTCAGCATGATCAGTTTGGCCAGCAACCGCTCCCCTCCAGCCGCAAGATGGCCCAATTACTGGGGGTGTCACGCAATACGGTGGTACTGGTCTATGAGGGACTGGTGGACGATGGCTACCTAGTCTCTCGGGAGCGCAGCGGTTTTTTTGTTAATGATGCGTTACGTGGCGAGCAGCGCCTTACAAAGGTGCAATCACTGCCGCTGCGGCGTGGCGACGAACCAAATTGGTGCAAACGCTTCCAGCAATTGCCGTCGCAAATGCCAGCGCTGGACAAAGACCGCAACTGGATGTCCTATCCCTATCCCTTCATCTATGGCCAAGTGGATCCTGAGCAGTTTCCACTTAACGCCTGGCGTGACTGTACTCGCCAGGCACAGAGTCGGAGCATGGTTCGGGAATGGGTCGAGGATCTGGTGGATGCTGACGACCCAATGCTGGTTGAACAGATCCGCCATCAACTGCTGAGTAAGCGTGGCATTTGCGCCGGCCCCGACGAAATTCTGCTCACCCTGGGCTCCCAGAATGCCCTCTACATGCTGGCGACCCTGCTGGCGGGGGACGAAACCCTGCTAGGTTCAGAGGAGCCCGGCTATGCCGATGTGCGCAATATCTTCACCCAAGCGGGAGCCAAACTGCGGCCGCTGCAACTGGATGATGAGGGGGTGCGTACCGGCGCTCAGCTGAGTGGCTGCGATTACCTCTATGTGACCCCCAGCCATCAATATCCGACTACGGTCACCATGTCGCTTGATCGTCGCAAGGCATTGCTGCAGCAGGCCTATGACGACGACTTCATCCTCATTGAGGATGATTATGAAAGTGAGGTTAATTTTCTCGCGGCTCCCCAGCCGGCGCTCAAGAGCCTAGATCAGCATGGGCGCGTGATCTACATGAGCAGCCTATCAAAATGCCTATCGCCCGGACTAAGGCTTGGTTACATGGTGGCGGACAAGGCGCTCATTACCCAGTTACGCGCCTTGCGGCGCCTCATCTATCGCCATCCACCGCTGAATAACCAGCGCACTACTGCGCTGTTCATTGCCCAGGGCCACTACGACTGTCACATCCGTAGCATGCGTCAACTGTATCAACACAAGTGGAAACTGATGGCTGAAGGCCTGGAAGCTCATCTGCCTCAATGCCATATAAAGGCAACTCCGGGCAGCTTTTGTTTTTGGATCAGGCTGCCCGAGTCGCTGTGTGCTGTAGAGCTGTCGTGGCAAGCCTCAGAGCTGGGTATTCTCATTGAGCCGGGCGACCCACTATTTCAGGTACAGCCAGCTCCGGCTGGATATTTCCGCTTAGGTTTTGCGGCCATTCCCATTGAGAGCATACTTCCGGGGCTAAAGCATCTGGGAGCGCTAATTGATCGTTGCTACAAGGCTCAGACGAACCAGTGCCGACTGGCAAGCTGACCCCGCGTCTCTCCTCGTGCTGCTGTCAGGCAACGGATGTCGTAGAGCGATTGTCCTATTCGGTCAGCCTGGTTCTCGATCAAACCTCTATCGAGCACTGAATCGACTCTACTTTTGTAGATGCGTTGGATGACTGGTTTTGGCCGATTTAGGCCCGCCACATCTTCACTGCACACTGGGCAGACAGCCTGGGAACTGCCATAAAAAAAACGGGCTTATGCATCACGCATAAGCCCGTTTTTTTTTGCAGCTAGCTAAATCAGCTGCGCTGGCGCTTAGGCAGCACATCCTTGAGTTTGGCGTGCATGCCGCGCAGGGTTTTCTCGGTGCTTTCCCAGTCGATGCAGGCATCGGTGATGGATACGCCGTATTTGAGTTGGCTCAGGTCCTTGGGGATCGACTGAGCGCCCCAGCCCAAATGGCTTTCGACCATCAGGCCGACGATGGACTGGTTGCCTTCGAGAATCTGGTTGGCGACGTTGTCCATCACCAGCGGCTGCAGGGCCGGATCCTTGTTGGAGTTGGCGTGACTGCAATCGACCATGATGTTCGGGCGGATGCCGGCTTTGGTCAGCTCCTGCTCACACACGGCGACACTCACCGAGTCGTAATTCGGCTTGCCATTACCACCGCGCAATACCACGTGACCGTAGGCATTGCCCTTGGTGGTAACGATGGACACGCCACCTTCCTGGTTGATACCGAGGAAACGATGCGGGTTGGACACCGACTGCAGGGCGTTGATCGCCACCGTCAGGCCGCCATCGGTGCCGTTCTTGAAACCGACCGAGGAAGACAGGCCGGAGGCCATTTCGCGGTGGGTTTGCGATTCGGTGGTGCGCGCGCCAATGGCCGACCAGCTGATCAAATCCTGCAGGTACTGCGGGGAGATCGGGTCGAGGGCTTCGGTAGCCGTCGGCAGGCCCATCTCGGCCAGGTCAAGCAGCAGCTGGCGACCGATGTGCAGACCGTCCTGAATCTTGAACGAGTCGTCCATAAACGGATCGTTGATCAAGCCTTTCCAGCCCACGGTGGTGCGTGGTTTCTCGAAATACACGCGCATCACCAGATACAGACTGTCCGATACCTCGGCAGCCAGCGCTTTAAGGCGCTCGGCATACTCGTGGGCAGCCTTGATATCGTGGATCGAGCACGGCCCGACTACCACGAACAGGCGATGATCCTTGCCATCGAGAATATTGCGGATTACCTCACGACCGCTGGAAACCGTGCGCTGGGCAGCTGCAGTCAGCGGAATTTCACGCTTGAGCTGTGCAGGGGTTATCAGGGTGTCGTTGGAGGCAACGTTCAGGTCATCAATCGGTAAATCAGCCATCGTGCTATTCATCAGTCAGAGTCATCAGGTCACGGGTGCCGGCCGCCAGCGATCCCCGTGTGGCGGAGCACAGCAATATGAGCACAGCGGGGAAGCCGAACCTTAGCGCGTAAAGGCCCGGCTCGACAATGGGCTTGACGGTATGAACCGCTGCGGCGGCTGAGTTAACTAGCGCAGACTGGCGCGGGAAAACTCGGCAGCGTGCTGGCTGATCCACTCTTGAGCCACAGCCTCAGCCGATAGGCTGCAGCCCTGCTGCTGCTCACACTGCCGGCGATAGTGCTCGATGTGGCAGACCTGCTCGACCATGCGCGCCCGAAACAAGGTGTCTTCATCAATAAAGGCGATACCGACCAGATAATGATCCCCCTCTTTACGACACCAAGCCACCACCCCTGGGTAGCGGGCCTGCTCGCCGAACAGTGGAATACGCATTTCAATGGCCGTACCACGGCGAAATGTACGGCTGGAGTTGCAAGCCACACCGCCGAGACTGATATTGTTGAGCCGCTGTTTCGGCATGCACGCGTGCTTGCGCAGCACTAACTCAACCGGCATATCACTGGGATGACGCAGAAAGTGACGCATCGGTTACTACCTCAGATGCCATCAATTTGATACCACATGAACAGTATAGCGACTGAGCTGGAACTCACCGATCTAGATGCCGACCGTCACCTGCTCGACCTGCCCGGTACGTCATTGCTGATATTCACCAGCATAGGCTGTGCCAGCTGCCGCTGGGCGCGCCGTGAATTGGCCAAACTAAGCCTGCCGGTGCAGCGCCTGGCGTGGGTCGACGCCGGCAATAATGGCGGTTTAGTAACACGCTACGAGGTCTTCCATCTGCCGGCACTGTTTGTTGTGCGAGACGGCCAATTTTATGGCGCCGTGCAGGCCCGCCTGCAGACCGCCGAATTAACCCTGGCGCTGGACACTGCCCTGTCGCGCCCCGCTGAGGAGCTTCCCTGATGACTGCAGCACCCCGTATCGGCATTATCGGTTGCGGCGCGATTGGCGGCTTTTATGGCCTGATGCTGGCCCGCGCCGGCTTTGATGTGCACTTTCTGCTGCGCAGCGAATTTACTGCCGTGGCCAGCGACGGCCTGCGGGTCAACAGCGTGGTGCACGGCAACCTGCACCTACAGCCGGTGCAGGCCTACCAGTCAGCTGCCGATATGCCACCGTGCGACTGGCTGCTGGTTGGCGCCAAGACCACCAGCAACAGCGAGCTGGCCCCATTGATCTGCCAGGCGGCGGCCCCCGGCGCCAAGGTGGTGTTGATGCAGAATGGGCTGGCCGTGGAAGACCAACTGCGTCCGCTGCTGCCAGACTCGCTGCACTTGCTCGGCGGCCTTTGCTACATCTACGCGCACCGTAGCGCCCCAGGGGTGGTTGAGCATCAAGCCCTTGGCGGCATAAACCTCGGCTATCACTCAGGTCCGGCGGACGATGCAGAAAGTCGCCAGTGGCTGCTCGAGCAAGGCACCAGCTTGTTTCAAACGGCGGGCCTGGATTCCAAGGCCATGGCCGAGCTCACCCAAGCACGCTGGCAGAAGCTGGTGTGGAACGCGCCCTTTAACGGCCTTGCCGTACTGCTGAACAGCAACACCACCGCCCTGATGAGTAACGCCGAGAGCCGCACGCTGATCGCGGCGATGATGCAAGAGCTGGTCGATGCTGCCAGCGCGTGCGGCTATCAGCTCCCCACTGGCTTTGCCAGCAAGCTGCTGGCGGCCACCGAACGCGCGCCGGATTACCTGCCCAGCATGTACCACGACTTTGCCCTGCAGCGCCCACTTGAGTTGCACGCCATCTATGCCGCGCCGCTGGCCGCCGCGGCCAAGGTCGGCTGCGCCATGCCGCGCACTGAGATGCTCTATCAAGCCCTGCGTTACCTCGAACAACGCCAACAGCCAGACCGGAGCAGCCATGAGTAAGGGATTAGGCGACAAACTGGTACTGGCGATCTCCTCGCGCGCGCTGTTCGACCTGCGCGAAAGCCATCATGTCTATGAAAGCCAAGGCGTCGAAGCCTACCGGCAATACCAGATCGAGCATGAAGACGAGATTCTCGCCCCCGGCGATGCCTTCCCCCTGGTCGAAAAGCTGCTGGCGCTGAACGCCACCCTCAAACAACAACGGGTTGAGGTGATTCTGGTCTCACGCAACAGTGCAGACACCGGGCTGCGTGCGTTCAACTCAATCCAGCACTACGGCCTGGGTATCTCCCGCGCGGCCTTTGTCGGTGGGCGCAGCCCTGACCCCTATCTCGCCGCATTTGGCTGCCAGTTGTTTCTCTCCACCCATGCCGAGGATGTGCGCAGCGCACTGCGCGCAGGCTTTGGTGCGGCGACCATTCTTTCCGGCGGTGCGCGGCGGGCGGCCAGCAATGAGCTGCGCATCGCCTTCGACGGCGATGCCGTATTGTTTTCCGATGAGTCCGAGCGGGTCTATCAACAGGGTGGCCTGGAGGCCTTCCAGAGCCACGAACGCCAGTCGGCCCGCGAACTACTTGGCGGCGGCCCATTCAAGCCATTCCTCGCCGCCCTGCACCGCCTGCAACAGGAGTTTCCCGAGGACAGTTGCCCGATTCGCACCGCGCTGGTCACCGCGCGCTCTGCTCCTGCTCATGAGCGGGTGATCCGCACCCTGCGCGAGTGGAATATTCGCCTGGATGAGTCCTACTTCCTCGGTGGCCTGGAGAAAGCCGCGATTCTGGAAACCTTCGGCGCTGATGTGTTCTTCGACGACCAGGCCGGGCACTGCGAAAAAGCCCGCGAAGTAGTCGCCACCGGGCATGTGCCGCACGGTATCAGTAACGAGCCACCGCTTTAAGCCCCCCGCTATAGGGGCGCTCATGCCCCTTCAGCCCCGCCACATATATAACCATTGATCCTTAAAACCTTTGCCACCCTTGACCTGTCAATTGCACTGCTAAGCTCAAATCAGGCCCGCCAGTCAGGCAGTCAAGGAGGCCGAATGATTCGCTCGATTCTTTATGCCACTGATCTCGGGCTCTACGCGCCCTACATCTTGCAGCATGCGCTGGAGCTGACCCGCTCCTTCAATGCCAGCCTGTATGTGGTGCATGCCGTGGAGCCCATGGGTCTATTTGCCGAGTCAGTTTTACAAACCTATCTGGATGAAAAACGCCTCAAGGAACTGCGCAGTACCGGCCTGAGCACGGTGATGGCAAGCATTGAGCAGCGTGTATTGGAAGGCTTTCGTGATGAGATTGGCGAAGCCATACAAGACCTTGAGCTGATCAAGGCAGTGCGTGTGGTGCAAGGCGACCCACCGCTGGTGATACTCGGTGAAGCGCAGCAACTTGGGGTGGACCTGCTGGTCCTAGGTAGCCACAGCCACGGCACCGACATGGATATCCCGCTGGGGCGTACCGCGTCGCGCCTGGTGCAGTTAGCCGAGGTACCGGTGTACCTGGTACCGATGCTACAGCACCGCTGCCGGGCTGATTTTTAAACAAGCAAGCCAGGTTTTAATTTTTGGTCTAGATTTAACGCTTATCTAATCATTATGGTTATATAAAACGCCGGCAACCTAAACGGCTGTCTTTCTGCTTTGAGGGATTTTTATGAAGCTCCAGCAATTGCGCTACATCTGGGAAGTCGCGCATCACGACCTCAACGTCTCTGCCACAGCGCAAAGTCTCTACACCTCGCAGCCCGGCATCAGTAAGCAGATCCGCCTGCTGGAAGACGAGCTGGGGGTTGAAGTCTTCGCCCGCAGCGGTAAACACCTGACCCGCATCACTCCGGCGGGTGAGCGCATCATCAACACCGCTGGCGAGATCCTGCGCAAGGTTGAAAGCATCAAGCAGATCGCCCAGGAATTCTCCAACGAGAAAAAAGGCACCTTGTCGATTGCCACCACCCACACTCAGGCGCGTTACGCCCTGCCGCCGGTGATCAGCGCGTTTATCAAGCAATACCCAGACGTCTCCCTGCACATGCACCAAGGCACGCCGATGCAGATCGCCGAAATGGCCGCCGATGGCACGGTTGATTTCGCCATTGCCACCGAGGGCCTGGAGCTGTTCAACGACCTGATCATGATGCCCTGCTACCGCTGGAACCGCTGCGTGGTGGTGCCCCAAGGCCATCCGCTGAGCAAACTGCCGAAGCTGACCCTCGAAGCCCTGGCCGAATACGCCATCGTCACCTACGTATTCGGTTTTACCGGCCGCTCCAAGCTCGACGAGGCCTTCAGCCACCGTGGCCTGACGCCCAAAGTGGTGTTCACCGCGGCCGATGCCGACGTGATCAAGACCTATGTGCGCCTCGGCCTGGGCGTTGGCATCGTGGCCAAAATGGCAGTCGATGAAACCCTCGACCCGGACCTGGTGGTGCTGGATGCCGGCGATCTCTTCGAATCCAGCGTGACCAAAATCGGCTTCCGCCGCGGCACCTTCCTGCGGGGCTTCATGTGCGACTTTATCGAAAAATTCGCCCCGCACCTGACCCGCGACGTCATGGCCAAAGCCGTGCAGTGCCACAACAAGGTCGAACTGGAAGAACTGTTTGAAGGGTTTGAATTACCGCTGCACTAACGCCGCGCTAACAAAAAAGCCGGTCACCTGACCGGCTTTTTTCTGCCTGCGATAACCTGCCGCTCACTCGCCGCGCTGCAGTTCCTTGCCGTGGGCGGCGTTCATCCCCCACCCAACGCACTCGTCGGCACCGAGAACCCTATATGCAAAAAGGTGCCACACGGGCACCTTGTTTATCGCCACACCGGCAAATCAGATCGCCGTTGCACCGCCATCCACGGCCAACGCATGGCCAGTGGTGAACGCCGCGTTATCGCAGCACAGGTACAGCACGGCGGTGGCGATCTCCTCGACCTTACCGATACGCCCGACCGGATGCATGGCCGCCGCAAACTCACCTTTTTTCGGGTCGGCCTCATAGGCGCGGCGGAACATCGCGGTGTCAATCACCGCCGGGCAAACGGCGTTAACCCGTACTTTTTTCTTCGCGTACTCAATCGCAGCGGACTTGGTCAGGCCAATAACGGCATGCTTGGACGCCGAGTAGATGCTCATCTTCGGCGCAGCGCCAAGGCCCGCCACCGATGCCGTGTTGACGATGGCGCCACCGCCCTGCGCCAGCAGCAGTGGGATCTGGTGCTTCATGCACAGCCACACGCCTTTGACGTTAACGCCCATGATTGCATCGAACTCGCTCTCACTGCCTTCGGCCAGCTTGCCCTTCTCGATCTCGATGCCGGCATTGTTGAAGGCGTAATCCAGACGGCCATAAGCCCCCAGCGTACGTTCCATCAGCACCTTAACCTCAGCATCGCGAGTCACGTCACAGCGCACGAACAGCGCCTCGCCACCTGCCTCACGGATCAGCGCGACTGTGCCCTCGCCGCCAGCCACATCGACATCAGACACAACCACTTGTAGGCCTTCATTGGCGAACGCCAGTGCGGTAGCACGACCAATACCAGCAGCACCACCAGTGACCAGGGCAACCCGGCCGGAAAAGCTCAAGCTCATCTGCGTGTCCTCGCAAGGAATAAAAACTGCGTCGAGTCTAATCAGCAGCCCGGGGTCAAGGCAGCATTATCAGGTTGGCGGTGATTCTTCCATCCAAATGAGTGATTAACACCCCAGGCGCGCTATCACTCGAATGGATTAGCAGCCATTCGTACCCTGGGCAAATCTTGCTGATTGCCTCTGTAAGGACTATCAACAGTGTTTCCGCTCAACGAGTACACACCATGACCGCCCCACTCAATCGCCAATTCCTGCTAGCGCAACGCCCAGTCGGCCTGCCTAGCCGCGAGACCTTCAGTTATGTAGAAAACAGCGTCGGCGCACCTGGCCCTGGCCAGATTCTGGTGAAAAACGCCTACCTGTCGCTGGACCCGGCCATGCGTGGCTGGATGAATGACGCCAAGTCCTATATCCCGCCAGTCGGTATTGGCGAAGTCATGCGCGCCCTCGGCGTGGGTGAGGTGATCGCCTCGCAGCACCCGGATTTTGCTGTCGGTGACCATGTCAACGGCGCACTCGGCGTGCAGGACTACTTCCTCGGCGAGCCCAAGGGCTTCTACAAGGTCGACCCCAAGCGTGCGCCACTGCCGCTTTACCTGTCGGCGTTGGGCATGACCGGCATGACCGCCTATTTCGCCCTGCTCGATGTCGGCGCGCCACAAGCCGGTGAAACCGTGGTGATCTCCGGTGCAGCCGGTGCCGTGGGCAGTGTGGCCGGGCAAATTGCCAAGCTCAAAGGCTGCCGTGTGGTCGGCATTGCCGGCGGCGCGGACAAGTGCAAGTTCCTCATCGACGAGCTGGGCTTTGATGGCGCCATCGATTACAAGAGCGAAGATGTCGTCGCCGGTCTCAAGCGCGAATGCCCTAAAGGTGTGGACGTGTATTTCGACAACGTCGGCGGAGATATTCTCGATGCCGTACTCACCCGCCTGGCGTTCAAGGCGCGGGTGGTGATCTGCGGTGCGATCAGCCAATACAACAACAAACAGGCCGTTAAGGGCCCAGCCAATTACCTCAACCTGCTGGTCAACAGTGCGCGCATGGAAGGCATGGTCGTAATGACCTACGCCCCACGCTTTGCTGAAGCGGCTGCGGAGATGGGCGGCTGGCTGGCCAGCGGCCAGCTGAAGTCCAAGGAAGACATCGTCAGCGGCCTGCAGACCTTCCCCGAGACCCTGCTCAAGCTGTTCAGCGGCGAGAACTTCGGCAAACTGGTTCTGAAAGTCGACTAAGTGACTGGGTTTCACACCCGTTTTTAAGTCGCTTTAGCAAAAAGGGGTTTAACCGCGTCGCGGTTAAACCCCTTTTCATCAACACCACGCAGAAACCCTGCTCCTCTCCTACCTGCCTCGGTCTATCACCGACTTAGGACGCCCGATGACGGCGTACTTCAATAATGTTCGGCAAACGCGAAATGCGCCCCAGCAAACGCCCCAAGGCATCCAGCCCCGGAATCTCCACGGTGATCGACATCGACGCGGTGTTGTCCTCTTTGTTCGAGCGCGTATTGAGCGCCAGCACATTGAGCTTTTCGTTAAGCAGCATCTGGGTCACGTCGCGCAACAGACCAGAGCGGTCGTAGGCGCGAATGATGATGTCCACCGGATAGGTTTGCACCGGTACCGGCCCCCAGCCAACCTGGATGATCCGCTCCGGCTCACGCCCGGCCAGTTGCAGCACCGAGGCACAATCCTGACGGTGGATACTGACACCACGGCCGAGGGTGATATAGCCGACAATCGGATCACCCGGCAGCGGCTGGCAGCAACCTGCCATCTGCGTCAGCAGGTTACCCACGCCCTGAATCTGAATGTCGCCACGTTTGCCCGGCTTGAAGCCCAAGGCCTTGCGCGGGATCAGCTCAAGCTGCTCGTTGACCCGGTCGGGCTCAACCAGTTGCTGCGCCAGGTTGATCAGTTGCGCCAGGCGCAGATCGCCGGCGCCGAGCGAGGCGAACAGGTCTTCGCTGGTCTTCATGTTGGCCTTCTCGGCCAACTTTTCGAAGTCCACATGCGGTAATGCCAGGCGTTGCAGCTCGCGCTCCAGCTGGACTTTACCAGCCGCGACGTTCTGATCGCGGTCCTGCAGCTTGAACCAGTGGACGATCTTCGCCCGCGCCCGCGAGGTGGTGACGTACCCGAGGTTGGAGTTCAGCCAGTCGCGGCTCGGCGTGCCGTGCTTGCTGGTGATAATTTCCACCTGCTCACCGGTCTGCAGGCTGTAGTTGAGCGGCACGATGCGCCCATTGATCTTCGCGCCACGGCAATTGTGGCCAATTTCGGTGTGTACGCGGTAGGCAAAATCCAGCGGCGTCGCCCCTTTTGGCAGGTCGATGGCATGCCCGTCCGGGGTGAACACGTAAACCCGGTCCGGCTCGATATCCACGCGCAGCTGTTCGGCCAGGCCGCCGATATCGCCGAGTTCTTCATGCCATTCGAGCACCTGACGCAACCAGGAAATCTTCTCCTCGTAATGGTTGGAGCTGGCCTTGACGTCGGTGCCCTTGTAGCGCCAGTGCGCACACACACCCAGCTCGGCTTCTTCGTGCATGGACTGGGTGCGAATTTGCACTTCCAGCACCTTGCCTTCCGGGCCCAGTACGGCGGTGTGCAGCGAGCGGTAGCCGTTCTCTTTAGGGTTGGCGATGTAGTCGTCAAACTCCTTGGGAATGTGCCGCCACAGCGTATGCACGATACCCAGCGCGGTGTAGCAATCACGCACTTCCGGCACCAGCACACGCACCGCGCGCACGTCATAAATCTGGTTGAACTGCAGCCCTTTGCGCTGCATTTTTCGCCAGATTGAGTAGATGTGCTTCACCCGGCCACTGATATCGGCCTTGATCCCCGTGATTTCCAGCTCGCCCCGCAGCTGGCCCATCACTTCGTTGATGTAGTGCTCGCGGTCCAGGCGGCGCTCGTGCAGCAGTTTGGCGATTTGCTTGTACTGCTCAGGCTCCAGATACCGAAAAGACAGGTCTTCGAGCTCCCACTTGATATGCCCGATACCCAAACGGTGAGCCAGCGGTGCATAGATGTCGAAGACCTCTCGGGCCACGCGCTGACGTTTCTCGTCGTCGGCCTCTTTCACCGCACGGATCGCACAGGTGCGCTCAGCCAGCTTGATCAGCGCCACGCGCACATCATCGACCATCGCCACGAGCATCTTGCGCAGGTTTTCCACCTGGCCCTGGGAGCCAAGCACCAGAGAGTCACGCGGGTTCATCGAGGCACTGATCGCGGCCATGCGCAGCACGCCTTCAACCAGCTTGGCCACCACCGGGCCAAAGCGCTGGTGGACCATGACCAACGGCACTTTGCCCTCACGCACGCAGCGGTAGATGACGGCAGCGACCAGGGTGTCCTGATCGAGCTTGAGGTCGGCGAGAATTTCGGCGATTTCCAGGCCGGAGCGAAAACTCGACGCGCCCTCGGTCCATAGATTCTTCGCCGCATTGGCCTGCTGCTCAGCCGCACGGGCGAACTCGCAAGCCTCACGCAGGGCCTCGCGATCCAACGCTGGGTCGACACTCAGTACATGCTCGAGCCATGCCTCAAGATTGACACTGCCGTCGTCGTTGATCGGCTGATGCGCTCTGACCTGAACCATCTTGCTTACCTTCCCTACGGCAAGCTGAAAGCCTGCCGAATAGTCCCGGCTACGCTGAGCCGGGCGGTTTAACCGCGTGAAAACGCAATTCCTGTGCGCCTTGTTACAACTAACTGGGGTCTCGCCCCGGCAAAACCAAGCCGCCTAGCGTAAGCCTACGGCTTAACAAACAGCGCCATCGCTTCAACGTGCGCGGTTTGCGGAAACATATCGAGAATACCGGCCCGCTCAAGCTGGTAGCCCTGCGCCAGCAATTCGGCGCTGTCGCGGGCCAGGGTCGTCGGGTTACACGACACATACAGCACCCGTTTGACGCCCAACGTCGCCAGCTGCTTGACCGCCTGCAACGCGCCATCGCGCGGCGGGTCCAGCAGCACAGCGGCAAAACCGCCCTGTGCCCAGCCCGCCTCAGCCAGCGGGTTGGACAGATCGGCCTGGAAAAAGTGCGCGTTGCGCAGACCATTCGTCTCGGCATTCAACGCGGCGCGTTCGACCATTGCCTGCACGCCCTCCACCGCTATCAACTCACGCACCCGCTGAGCCAGCGGCAAGGCAAAGTTACCCAAGCCACAAAACAGATCCAGCACCCGCTCATCGGCCTGCGGCGCGAGCCAATCCAGGGCCTGGGCGATCATGGCGTCGTTGACCGACTGGTTGACCTGGACAAAGTCTCCTGGGCGATAGGCCAGGCTAAGGTTGTAGGCCTCCAGACGATAACTCAGCTCATGCGCAGGATTGAACGGCTGCGGCTCGGCACTGCCGTGCAACCATAACTGCGCATCCTGTTGCGAGCAGAACGCCTGCAAGCGTGCCAGATCCGCCTCGCTCAATGCGGCGGTATGGCGGATCAGCACAGCATTGCAGCTGCCGCTGAATAACTCGACATGACCAATGGCCTGGGGTTTATCCAATTCTCGTAAGACCTGCGGCAAACCACGCAGAATCGGTTGTAAGGGCTGTACCAGTACCGGGCACGCATCGATAGCGATAATGTCTTGGCTCGCCACGGCACGGAAACCCACATCCAGACGCTTGGCCTTGTGGTCCCAGCGCACGGCAATCCGCGCGCGGCGGCGATAAGCCAGCTCCGGACCAACCAACGGCGCGGCCCACTCACGCGGCTCAAGATTGGCCAAACGACTCAGTTGCTCGGCAAGCATGCGCTGTTTTAGGGCAAGCTGGTCGGTCTGCGGCATATGCTGCAGGCTGCAACCGCCACACACCTTGGCGTGACGGCAGGCCTCATCGCGACGCTCGGCGCTGGCAGTCAGGATGCGCTCGGCCCGCGCCTCGACCACCTTGCCATGGGCACCCAGCACCCGCGCCTCGATCTGCTCACCGGCCAACGCGCCGCTGACAAACCAGGTCCGCCCTTCGACAAAACCGATACCGCGGCCATCGTTGGCCAGGCGCTCGATAAGCAGCTTCTGCTTCTTGCCCACCGGCACCTGTGGCGCACGGGAACCGCCGCTGGGTTGAAAACGTAGACCGCCGTCTTTCTTCGCCATCAGTTGCTCGGCGCGTCGTAAATGCCACTGGACAGGTAGCGGTCGCCACGGTCGCAGATGATGGCCACCATCACGGCATTCTCGACCTCTTGGGACAGCCGCAGCATGGCCGCCACCGAGCCGCCGGAAGACACCCCGCAGAAGATGCCTTCTTCGCGCGCCAGACGGCGCATCACCTCTTCGGCTTCCTGCTGGCCCATATCGATAATCCGGTCAACCCGCTCAGCCTGATAGATCGACGGCAAGTACTCCTGCGGCCAACGGCGGATACCGGGAATCGACGCCCCCTCCATCGGCTGCAGGCCGATGATCTGCACCTCGGGCTTTTGCTCCTTCAAGAAGCGCGACACGCCCATGATGGTGCCCGTGGTGCCCATCGAGCTGATGAAGTGCGTGATCTCGCCACCCGTCTGCTGCCAGATTTCCGGACCGGTGCTGGTGTAGTGAGCAATCGGGTTGTCGCCATTGGCGAACTGATCGAGGACCTTGCCCTTGCCATCGGCCTGCATCTGCAAGGCCAGGTCGCGGGCCTCCTCCATACCGCCCACCAGAATCAACTGCGCGCCGTATGCGGTCATCGCCGCTTTGCGTTCTGCGGTGGAGTTGTCCGGCATGATCAATACCATGCGGTAACCCTTGATCGCGGCGGCCATGGCCAAGGCAATCCCGGTGTTGCCGCTGGTGGCCTCGATCAATACATCACCGGGGGTGATATCACCACGCGATTCGGCGCGGCTAATCATCGACAGCGCCGGACGGTCTTTAACCGAACCCGCCGGATTATTACCTTCAAGCTTCAACAGCAAGGTATTGCTGGTGTTACCCGGCAAACGCTGCAGGCGAACCAGTGGGGTGTTGCCGACGCAATCGGCGATCGTTGGGTAATGCAGGCTCATGGCGGACGAGAGGATCCAGAAGCGAAGAAGACCCTCATGATACCGGCAAACCACCGTCGGCCATATAACCGTCCCGCTTTGCGCGACAGCATTTGCCATGAGAGTCGGCGCAACCGCTAAACTGCCGCCACGTCAGTACAGGAGTCAGCGCGTGATAACGAATTTAGGCATCAAAGGGCGAGTGCTCATGCTCACCCTATTGCCCACCAGCCTGTTGGCACTGGTGCTCGGTGGTTATTTCACCTGGATGCAGTTGTCCGGCTTACAGGAGCAACTGCTGCAACGCGGGCAGATGATCATCGAGCAACTCGCCCCCCTGGCCGCGCCAGCGCTGCGAACGAGCGATGCAGAGTTGTTGCAGCGCATTGCCAACCAGGCACTCGAGCAGCCGGACGTGCGTGCCGTGAGCTTCCTCAGCGCCGAGCGCAGCGTCCTGGCCCACGCGGGGCCCAGCATGCTCAACGACTCACCGGCGACTGGCCAGTTGCTGCTCGCGCAAAACAGCAACCAGAACGCGACGCGCTTTCTCCTGCCGGTGTATCCGCAGCACCTGAGCCTCACCGGCAAGACCGCTAGCCTGCCAGATACGCAGTTGCTCGGCTGGGTCGAGCTGGAACTCTCGCATCACAGCACCCTGATCATCGGCTACCGCAGCCTACTCGCCAGCCTGCTGTTGATTGCCGCCGGGCTGATGGTCACCGCCCTGCTCGCCGTACGCATGAGCCACACCATCAACGACCCATTACGCCGGATCAAACACGGCGTGGCCCAGCTTAAGGACGGCCGCCTGGAAACCCGCCTGCCGCCACTCGGCAGCCATGAGCTGGACGAGCTGGCCTCCGGCATCAACCGCATGGCCGAATCCCTGCACAACGCCCAGGAAGAACTGCAACACAGCGTCGACCAAGCCACCGAGGATGTGCGGCAAAACCTGGAAACCATTGAAATCCAGAACATCGAGTTGGACTTGGCGCGCAAAGAGGCCCTGGAAGCCAGCCGGATCAAGTCTGAATTCCTCGCCAACATGAGCCATGAAATCCGCACGCCGCTCAACGGCATCCTCGGTTTCACCAACCTGCTGCAAAAAAGCGAGCTGACCCCGCGCCAGCAGGACTACCTGGGCACCATTGAACAATCCGCCGACAGCCTGTTGGCGATCATCAATGAGATCCTCGATTTCTCGAAGATCGAAGCCGGCAAACTGGTGCTGGAGAATATCCCGTTCAACCTGCGTGACCTGCTGCAGGACACCCTGACCATCCTCGCCCCGGCCGCCCACGCCAAACAGCTGGAGCTGCTCAGCCTGGTTTATCGCGACACGCCACTGTCGCTGATCGGTGACCCGCTGCGACTCAAGCAAGTGCTGACCAACTTGGTGAGCAATGCGATCAAGTTCACCCGCGCCGGCACCGTCGTCATCCGCGCCATGCTCGAAGACGAAAGCGCCGACCGCGCCCAGCTGCGCATCAGCGTGCAGGACACCGGCATCGGCCTCTCCGATGAAGACTTGCGCGAGCTGTTCCAGGCCTTCAGCCAGGCCGACAACTCACTAAGCCGCCAGGCCGGTGGCACCGGTTTGGGCCTGGTGATTTCCAAGCGTCTGATCGAGCAAATGGGCGGCGAGATCGGCGTCGACAGTACCCCCGAAGAGGGCTCGGAATTCTGGATCACCCTGAGCCTGCCCAAGGCTCGTGATGATGCCGAAGACCTGCCACGCCCGCCGCTGCTTGGCCGCCGTGTGGCGGCTTTGGAAAGCCACGACCTGGCCCGCCAGGCTCTGCAACATCAACTGGAAGACTGCGGCCTGCAGGTCAGTGGTTTTGACAACCTCGACAGCCTGCTCAGCGCGGTCGCCGAAGCACAACATAGCGCGCTGCCGATTGAACTGGCGGTGCTCGGTGTCAGCTCCCAGACCCTACCGCCCGAGCGCCTCGATCAGCGCATCTGGGAGCTTGAACGCCTGGCCTGTAAAACCTTGCTGCTGTGCCCCACCACCGAGCAATCGCTGTACCAGAGCCTGCTTCCGGATGCGTACAGCCAGCTGCAAGCCAAGCCGGCCTGCACACGCAAGCTGCAACGTGGCCTGGCCGAGTTGCTCAGCCCGCGGCACAACCGCGCCGAGAACACCCACAGCGCGCCCAGCCGTCCACCGCTGATTCTCTGCGTCGACGACAATCCCGCCAACCTGCTGTTGGTGCAAACCCTGCTGGGCGATATGGGCGCACACGTCAGCATCGCCAACAACGGCTATGAAGCCGTTAAAAAAGCCGCCGAGCAGACCTTCGACCTGATTTTTATGGACGTGCAGATGCCCGGCATGGACGGCCGCCAGGCCACCGAAGCGATTCGCCAAGCGGAAAACCAGCGCAACCAAAGCCCGGTGCCGATTATCGCGCTGACCGCCCACGCCCTGGCCAACGAAAAGCGCGCGCTGCTGCAAAGCGGCCTGGATGACTACCTAAGCAAGCCAATCAGCGAGCGCCAACTGGCACAGGTGGTGCTCAAGTGGACCGGTCTGGCCCTGCGCAACCAGAGCAGCGAACACACCGGGATCAGCGCAACGCATAACAACCTCAGCATCCTGGATAGCGATGAAGGCCTGCGCCTGGCCGCCGGTAAAGCCGACCTGGCCGCCGACATGCTGAGCATGCTGCTGGCCGGCCTGCCCGGCGACCGCCAGGCCATTCGCCAAGCCCGCGACAGCGGCGAACGCACCAGCCTGATCGAACGCGTGCACCGCCTGCACGGGGCCACTCGCTACTGTGGCGTGCCCCAGCTGCGCGCCGCCTGCCAGCGCAGCGAAACCTTACTGAAACAGAACGACCCCGCCGCTCAGCAAGCCCTGGATGAACTGGACGCGGCCATCGAGCGGCTGGCTCAGCACGCCCAGGTCAGCGCCTGAACCAGGCAGAGCTAAACCGCGAGCCGAGGAATCTTATGCGCATTATTCTGTTCAGCAGTAAGCCCTACGACCAGCAAAGCTTTAATGCGGCCGGCTTCCCGGATGACTGGCAACTGAACGTTCAGCCAGTCCACCTGCGCCCGGATACTGCCGGCCTGGCCGCAGGCTATGAGGTGGTGTGCGCCTTTATCAATGACGACCTTAGCGCTGCGGTATTGCAGCAACTCGCAGCAGGCGGCACGCGGCTGATTGCCCTGCGCTCTGCCGGCTACAACCATGTCGACCTGCACGCTGCGCAAGCCCTCGGCCTGACCGTGGTGCGAGTGCCCGCCTACTCACCCCACGCCGTCGCCGAACATGCCCTGGCGCTGATCATGACCCTCAACCGGCGCACCCACCGCGCCTTCAACCGCACCCGCGAAGGCGATTTTTCCCTGCACGGGCTGATTGGCTTTGACCTGCATGGCAAGCACGTCGGCATCATTGGTGCCGGACAGATCGGCCTGACCTTTGCGCGGATCATGGCCGGCTGCGGCTGCCAGCTAATGATCCACGACCCACAGCCGATTGCCGACCTACCGGCCGGCGCGCGCCAGGTTGAGCTGGAACAGCTGCTCGAAGGCAGTGACATCATCAGCCTGCACTGCCCGCTAAACGCCGCCACTCACCACTTGATCAACGCCGCACGTTTGCAGCAGATGCCGCGCGGCGTCATGTTGATCAATACCGGACGCGGTGCCTTGATTGATACTCCAGCGCTGATCGACGCACTGAAAAGCGGCCAGCTGGGCTATCTGGGCCTGGATGTCTACGAAGAAGAGGCCGAGTTGTTTTTCGAGGACTGCTCCGAGCAACCGCTGCAGGATGATGTGCTGGCGCGCCTGTTGAGCTTTCCCAATGTATTGATTACCGCGCACCAAGCTTTTCTCACCCACGAAGCGTTGGCGGCAATTGCCGCCACCACCCGCGAGAATATCGCCGCCTGGCGGGCCGGCAAGCCAATCAATCAGCTACTTCCTGGCGCGTGATAGCATTTGCGCACATTTGGAGGATCCATGGCTGAACACGACTTTCGCTACAACCTGCTCAACCCCGAGCACACCCTGATTGAATGCCGCGCGCTGGCGCCAGGCCGCTATCAAGTTACCGGCAACGGTGGTTCGATCCAGAGCGGCGACAGCCTGCTGGTCACTCTCAAAGGCAGCCGTGAACTGTCCATGCGCCTGCAGGCCGACAAGGTTCGCCACCTGATCAACCCGCGTGGCCAGTGGGTGGCCGTCGCCACCGGCCCGGTGTTCGGCGAGCTGGCCATTTTCAATTGGCAGGTCAATTGCGACAGCTGCACTAAGCAATTAGATTTCGAGTTCGCGGTCGACGCCGCCCTCGGCAAAAAAGCCCAGGCTCCTGCCGCCGAAGCGCGGATCAAGGAGCTCGGCTGGCAGTCGAAAAACGCCAAGCACCTGTGCCCTAAATGCTCCAACAAGGAGGCTGTATGAAACGCGCATTGACTATCAGCCTGCTCGCTGCAGGCCTCGCCGGCTGCGCCACATCCGCGCCGCAACTGGAAACCGAGCACACCTACCAGGTGGAATGGATTGGTGAACGCCCGCTGATCGACCGCAGCCACCTGACCATCACCTTCGGTGATGACGGCCGCGCCTACGGTAACGCAGGCTGCAACCACTGGTTTGCCGGCTATACGTTGACCGGTGACACGCTGAGCTTCAGCGCCGCCGGTAGCACACGAAAAATGTGCGCGCCGGCCCTGATGGAACAAGAAGCGCGCTTTCTCGAGAGCCTGAGCAAGGTGCAGCGCTGGGACTTCTCCCCTACTGAGCAGCTGCGTTTATGGCCAGCAGCAGGCAAGCCGCTGCGCCTGTGGCCCGAAGGTTAAGTGCACAAATGCACAGTGCTGCAAATGCACGCACCACAAGAAAGGGAGCCCGAAGGCTCCCTTTCTTGTTGCCGCTGAACCTCAGTGAATGATCTGACTGAGGAACAGTTGGGTCCGCTCGTTCTGCGGGTTGGTGAAGAAGGCTTCTGGCTCGTTTTCCTCAACGATCTCGCCTTTGTCGAGGAAAATCACCCGGTTCGCCACGGTGCGGGCAAAACCCATCTCGTGGGTTACGCAAAGCATGGTCATGCCGTCTTCAGCCAGGCCAACCATGGTGTCCAGTACTTCCTTGACCATCTCCGGATCAAGGGCCGAGGTCGGCTCGTCGAACAGCATGATCTTCGGCTTCATGCACAGCGCACGGGCAATCGCCACGCGCTGCTGCTGGCCACCGGAGAGCTGACCCGGGTACTTGTGGGCCTGCTCTGGAATGCGAACACGCTCCAGGTAATGCATGGCCACTTCCTCGGCTTCACGCTTGGGCATCTTGCGCACCCACATGGGCGCCAGGGTGCAGTTCTGCAGCACGGTGAGGTGCGGAAACAGATTGAAGTGCTGGAACACCATGCCTACTTCACGGCGCACGGCCTCGATGTGCTTGAGGTCGTGGGTCAGCTCGGTGCCATCGATGACGATGCGCCCCTGCTGGTGCTCTTCCAAACGGTTAAGGCAGCGAATCGCGGTGGACTTGCCGGAACCGGACGGGCCGCAAAGCACGATGCGTTCGCCTTGCTGCACGCTCAGGTTGATGTCCTTGAGCACGTGGAACTGGCCGTACCACTTGTGCACGCCTTCCATAAGGATCGTCGGCTCGGCGTTGGCTTGTTTAATTGCTTCAGGCATTGAAAGGTCTCCTAACGCTTATGGCCGGTGTCCAGCTTGCGCTCCAGGTGCATGGAGTAGCGGGACATACCAAAACAGAAAATCCAGAAAATCAGCGCAGCGAACACATAGCCCTCAGTGGCCATGCCCAGCCAAGCCGGATCAGTGGTGGCTTGCTTGATGCTGTTGAGCAGGTCGAACAGGCCGATGATGATCACCAGGCTGGTGTCCTTGAACAGACCAATAAAGGTGTTAACGATGCCGGGGATCACCAGCTTCAGGGCTTGCGGCAGAATCACCAGGCCCATCGTCCGCCAATAGCCCAGGCCCATGGCCGCAGCGGCCTCGTACTGGCCTTTGGGAATCGCCTGCAAGCCACCCCGCACAACTTCGGCGATGTAGGCCGACTGGAACAGAATCACCCCGATCAACGCCCGCATCAGTTTGTCGAAGCTCATGCCTTCCGGGAGGAATAACGGCAGCATCACCGAGGACATAAACAGCACGGTGATCAAGGGTACGCCGCGCCAGAACTCGATAAAGGTCACGCAGATAACCCGAATCGCCGGCATATCCGAACGTCGCCCCAGCGCCAGAGCAATACCCAGTGGCATGGCGCCAGAAATGCCGACGGCAGCAATCACCAGGGTCAACATCAAGCCACCCCAACGGCTGGTCGAGACAGTCGACAGACCGAAGAAGCCACCGTGCAGCAGCCAATAAGCCACCAGCGGATAGACCACCAGGAACACCAAGCCGTATAACGCTTTACGTGGCATTTGCGGGACGAACAACGGCGCAGCGCCAATGACCGCCAACCACATGGTCAGGTCAACACGCCAGCGCAGGCTTTCAGGGTAGAAGCCGTACATAAACTGACCGAAACGCTGCTGCACAAACACCCAGCATGCCCCGCCGCTGGTGCAGTCTTCGCGGGTAGTGCCGGTCCAGTCGGCATCAATCAAGGCCCACTGGATCAATGGCGGTACAGTCAGCCAGACCAAATAAGCCGCGAACAGCGTCAACAGCGTATTGAACCAGCTGGAAAACAGGTTGGCACGCAGCCAACCGACCGCACCGACGCTCAACGCGGGTGGCGGCTGATCAGGTTTGAAGGTATGAGTTTGCATGGCTGCTCCTTACCGCTCGATCAGCGCAATGCGCTTGTTGTACCAGTTCATCAGCATGGAAATACTGATACTGATCGCCAGGTAAACGCTCATGGTGATGGCAATCACCTCGATGGCTTGCCCGGTCTGGTTGAGTACCGTGCCGGCGAACAACGAAACCATGTCCGGATAGCCGATACCGGCAGCCAGCGAGGAGTTCTTGGCCAGGTTTAGGTATTGGCTGGTCAACGGCGGAATAATCACCCGCAACGCCTGCGGAATAATCACCAGACGCAAGGTCTTGCCCGCAGGCAGACCCAATGAGCGTGCGGCCTCAGTCTGACCATGACTAACCGCCTGGATACCAGAGCGCACGTTCTCGGCGATAAAAGCGGCGGTGTAGATGGTCAACGCCAGAGTCAGGGCCATCAACTCAGGAATCAGCACCCAGCCTCCCGTGAAGTTGAAGCCAGTAAGCGCTGGCATACTCCATTGCAGCGGATCCCCCCCGAGCAGGATCGCCAGCCCTGGCAGCCCGAGCAACAGCGGGATTGCGCCCAGAGACACCGGGAAGTACCGGCCGGTGGCCTCAAACCGTGCCTTCGACCAACGCGACAGCAGCAGCACAGCAATGATCGCCACTATCACCGCGCCGGCAAACAGACCGAAGTTGTCCCCCGGGCTTGGCGCTGGCATATACAGGCCACGGCTGTTGAGGAAAAACGTCTCGGCCACCCCCATACTTTGCCGCGGTCCAGGAAGGGAAAGCATCACCGCGAAGTACCAGAAGAAAATTTGCAGCAGCGGCGGGATGTTACGGAAGATCTCGATGTACACGGTTGCCAGCTTGCTGAGCAACCAGTTGGGCGACAAGCGCGCCACCCCCAGCAGGAAACCCAATAGCGTCGCCAGGACAATACCAATCACCGACACCAGCAAGGTGTTGAGCAGGCCCACCACGAAAACACGCCCATAGGAGTTGCTTTCGTCGTAGTCGATCAGGTGCTGGGCGATGCCGAAGCCGGCGCTGTTATTGAGAAAGGAAAACCCAGAGGTGATCCCGCGCTTCTCCAGGTTGGTCTGGGTGTTGTCAAACAGGAACCAGCCGAGCGCCACAACGGCGATAACGGCAAGAATTTGAAATAGCCAGGCACGTGCCTTGGGGTCGGTCCAGACCGATCCACCGGGTCGCGGGGCATTTACAGTAGTTTGCATAGGAGCCCTCTTGGAACCCGCATGCCCGCGTCGGCGGGCATGCAGTTCACATCAATCAGAACAATGCCAGCCACTCAGGGCGAGTGGCTGGCAGCAGACGGTCAGCGCACTGGCGGTGCGTACTGCAGACCACCCTTGTTCCATAGGGCGTTGAGGCCACGTTCGATCTTCAGCTGACTGCCGACACCAACGTTGCGCTCAAAGCTTTCGCCGTAGTTACCGACTTGCTTAACGATCTTCACGGCCCAGTCTTTCGGCAGTTTCAGATCTTTACCGAACTCACCTTCAGCACCGAGCAGACGCGCTACGTCGGGGTTTTTGGTGGATTTGGCTTGTTCTTCGACGTTCGCTGAAGTGATGCCCAGCTCTTCGGCGTTGACCATCGCGTACAGCGACCAGCGCACGATGTCGAACCACTCTTCGTCACCCTGACGTACAACCGGGCCCAGTGGCTCTTTCGAGATCACTTCCGGCAGCACGACATAGGCCTCAGGATCGGCCAGCTTGATGCGCTGTGCATACAGCTGCGACTGGTCGGAGGTCAGTACGTCGCAACGGCCTGCCTCAACCGACTTGGCGCTCTCGTCTGAGGTGTCGTAGGTGATTGGGGTGTACTTCAGGTTGTTCGCGCGGAAGTAGTCGGAGAGGTTCAGCTCGGTAGTGGTACCTGCCTGGATGCAGACAGTCGCACCGTCGAGTTCCTTAGCGCTGGAAACGCCGAGCTTCTTGTTAACCAGGAAGCCTTGGCCGTCGTAGTAGTTAACGCCAGCAAAGTTCAAGCCCAGGCCGGAATCGCGCGAACTGGTCCAGGTGGTATTACGCGAAAGGACATCGACTTCGCCAGACTGCAACGCGGTGAAGCGCTCTTTGGCGGTCAGCGGGCTGTACTTGACCTTGGTTGCATCGCCGAACACTGCAGCAGCAACGGCGCGACATACGTCGACGTCGAGGCCCAAGTAGTTGCCTTTCTCGTCAGCGTAGGAGAAGCCAGGCAGACCATCGCTGATGCCGCACTGAACAAAACCTTTCTTCTGGACTGCTTCCAGAGTAGCGCCAGCTTGAGCAAAACTGCTGACGCCGAGAACCGCGGCGGTGGTCAGTACTGCCAATGTGGATTTCACCATCTTCATTAAAACCTCCAGTTGCTTTTGTTGTGTTTGGAGTCTCGGTTCTACCACCGTACCCTTATGGGGCTCGTTGACTGTGTCGGCAGCAACACACTCAACCGGGGATCAAACCTTAGTTCGAGTCTAGTTGCCGATTGCTCCAGCGGCCATAAACTCTTACCCGCTCATTATTTGAATGAGCTAGAGACAGATAGCAAGTGACTTGTCGTACAGCCTGCAGCGCCTAGCGAATCCGTGAAGCGCCGGTAAAGACGGTTCGGTCTCCGCGCCCAGTTGAGTGGCAGTGTTACCACTTCCAGGCAGCCTCAGTCTCCAAGGTATATTGCAAGGGCCGTACCAGTCGCGCGCCCCAGCGGCCACACGAACAGGTCAAGGGCAAAACTTTCAGCCTGGCGACATCTTCTTTCCATAATAGCCACACTCTCTATTTCACCTCGCACCAAATCAGTGCGAACGCACCGCAGCGGAGCTTTATATGAGCGAACCTTTGATTCTTCACCCCACACTTACGGCCGACGCGTGCGTCATTTGGTTGCACGGCCTGGGTGCCGACCGTTACGACTTCATGCCCGTCGCCGAGGCTTTACAGCAGCGCTTGCACAGCACCCGCTTCGTCCTGCCGCAGGCACCAACCCAGGCGGTGACTATTAATGGCGGCTACGCCATGCCCAGCTGGTACGACATTCTGGCGATGAGCCCGGCCCGCGCGATCAACCGCGATCAACTGGAAGCTTCAGCGCAGCAGGTTATCGAGTTAATCGAAGCGCAACGCGACTGCGGCATTGACCCGGCGCGCATCATCCTCGCGGGCTTCTCGCAAGGCGGTGCCGTGGTGCTGCACACCGCCTTTCTGCGCTGGCAGTTCAGTCTGGGCGGGGTAATGGCGCTGTCGACCTACGCCCCGACCTTTGGCGACGACATCTCCCTCGCAGATACAAAAAAACAACTGCCCGTGCTGTGTTTGCATGGCACATTCGACGACATCGTACTGCCGGCCATGGGCCGCGCAGCCCATGATTACCTGAGCGCCTCCGGCGTCAACGTGCAATGGCGTGATTACCCGATGGGCCACGAAGTGGTAAATGAGGAAATTCGCGATATTGCCGATTGGCTGGAGCAACGCTTAAACAGTTGACTGCCTGCGAGCGAGAACGCCTATGCCTGCCATCCCCGCCATCAAGACCCTGCGCGACATCCAGCAGATCGAGCAAACGCCGTTGGCCGAGCGCAATCTGCCGACCAGCACCTATGAGCTGATCCGCCGCAGCGCAGTGCGTCAACCTGATGCGCCGGCCCTGTCGTTTATCCTCCAGGGTGCGGCAGACGAGGCGACTTACCGCCTCACCTACGGGCAGTTGCTGGGCAAGATCAACCAAACCGCTAACGCTTTTCATCGCCTGGGCCTGCGCCCAGGCAAGGCGGTGTCGTTTCTGCTGCCGAACCTGCCGCACACCCACTTCACCATCTGGGGCGGTGAAGCGGCCGGGATCGTCAACGCGATCAACCCCATGCTCGACCCTGAACATATCGCCGAACTGATCCTGGCCTCGGACTCGGAGCTGCTGGTCACCCTCGCGCCCTTCCCAGGCACCGACTTATGGGCCAAAGTCGACGGTCTGCGCGAGCAACTGCCCAACCTCAAGGCCATTATCTGCGTGGACATGGCCAACCTGCTGCCTGAACCGCAGCGCAGTGCGCTCAAGGCGCAGCGTGGTTCGCTGCCGGCTGGCGTATTGGATTTCGACGAGTTGATCGCCGACTGCCCGGACGATCACCTGGAAAGCGGCCGGGTCATCACCCCCGAGGAGATTGCCAGTTACTTCCACACCGGCGGCACCACCGGCACGCCGAAACTGGCCCCACACAGCCACGCCAACGAAGTGGCCATGGCCTACAGCATGAACCTGGTCACCGGTTTTGCGCCCGGCGATGTCACCCTCTGTGGCCTACCGCTGTTTCACGTCAATGGCGTGATCGTCACCGGCCTCACTGCGTTTATCGGCGGGGCCGAAGTGCTGCTAGCCACACCGCAGGGTTATCGCAATCCAAACCTGGTCGGTAATTTCTGGAAGATCATCGAACGCCATAAAGTCAGCTTCTTCAGTGGCGTGCCGACCATCTACGCCGGCCTGCTGCAAGTCCCGAGCGACGGCCACGACCTCAGCTCGCTGAAATTCGCCCTGTGCGGCGCAGCGCCAATGCCAGTGGAGCTAATACGCCAGTTCGAGAGCAAAACCGGCTTGACCCTGATCGAAGGGTACGGCCTTACCGAAGGCACCTGCGGCAGTTGCGCCAACCCAACGGCAGGCGAACGCCGTCCTGGCTCAATCGGCCTGCCGATGCCGTATTGTGAAGTGGCAATCAAGGTGCTCGACGAGCAAGGCAACTACCTAAGAAATGCCGCCCCCAATGAAATCGGCAACCTGTGCATCCGTGGCGCCACGGTATTTAAGGGCTACCTGCAGAGCAGCAAAAATGCCGGCATCTGGGTTGACGGTGACTGGTTCAATACCGGCGATCTGGGCCGCGTGGATGTCGATGGTTACATCTGGCTAACGGGGCGCAGCAAGGACCTGATTATCCGCGGCGGCCACAATATCGACCCGCAGATGATCGAGGAGGCGCTGCACAAACACCCCGCCGTTGCGATGGCAGCGGCGGTTGGCAAGCCCGATGAGAAAGCCGGCGAGCTACCAGTGGTGTATGTCCAGCTCAAACCCGGTGCTCAGGCCAGCGAAGCCGAATTGCTGGCGCATGCTGCCGAGCACATTCCGGAACGCGCCGCTATCCCCAAGGACGCCTGGATCATCGAGACAATTCCGCTGACCGCCGTGGGCAAGACCTTTAAACCGGCGCTGCGTTACGACGCCATTGCTCGCGTGCTCCAGGCGGCACTCACGGCGCTGGATCAACGCCTGCGCGTAGAAGTCCTCAGTGACGATAAACGCGGCCAGGTTGCGCACATCTATTTGCCTGCTGGCCAAAACGCCCTGGCAGACGCTGTGTCTCAGCGCTTGGGCGGCTTTGCCGTCGCCATAGAGCTGCATCCAGCCGAGTAAGCAATAGCCCGGCGCTGGGATCGCGCCGAAATTGTGACCAACCATTCAACTTTGATACCGCT
This sequence comes from uncultured Pseudomonas sp., assembly GCF_943846705.1. Classification (NCBI taxonomy): domain Bacteria; kingdom Pseudomonadati; phylum Pseudomonadota; class Gammaproteobacteria; order Pseudomonadales; family Pseudomonadaceae; genus Pseudomonas; species uncultured Pseudomonas sp. Next base: position 3,968,577 of record NZ_OX044366.1, read on the forward strand.
GGTCGCCCGAGGGTAAGACAAGGATTGTCAGCCCACAGGCAGCGGCATAAGGTCGAACGCGGTAATCGTCCAAACAACAGGGAGCGTTAACGATGCCCCGTCCATCTGTCATGCCGTTACGCCCATCTCCCCGATGAAAAGCGCCCCTTGGCAGGCCGACCTGCAACAGCTTCGTCATCTGCGACTGTTCAATAATGTTGCCGCCAGCAGCATTGATCATCTGCTCAAAGATTTTCTGGCGTGCGACCTGGATGCTGGTGAAGTACTGCTCTCGCCCACCAATCGCAATCAATACCTCTATCTGCTGCTCAAGGGCCAACTCAAAGTCCACCTCGGCTCACTCGACAGCCAGGCCGTCAGCACCTTGAACGTCGGCGACTGCGCCGGTGAAATCAGCTTTATCGACAATGCCCCGCCTTCTGCCTTTGTGGTGGCGAGTGAGCCCTGCTGCGTGCTGCGCTTGCACCGCGAATCACTGTTCAATTTGTTCCGCCAATCACCCGAGCTGATGCAGAACCTACTGGAGTTGCTCTGCGAACGCGTGCGCCTGGGCAATCGAATCATTCTCGACAGCGAGCAGACCGCCAATATCGATGCCCTGACTGGGGCTTATAACCGCCGCTGGCTAGAACATATCTTCGAGCGCGAAAGCACCCGCAGCGCCTTCAACGGCAACCCACTGTGCATGCTGATGCTCGATGTCGACCACTTCAAAAGCTACAACGACCAGCACGGCCACCTCGCCGGCGACTATGCGCTGTGCCTGCTGGCCAACACCCTGCGCAACCAGCTGCGCCCCAAGGACAGCCTGATCCGCTACGGCGGTGAAGAGTTCATCATTTTGCTGCCGGAAATCAGCGCCGATGAGGCCCGCAGCATTGGCGATCGCCTGCGCACGGCCCTTAATCGGATCAGCTCGTTCCACTCGCCAATTGGCGAACTGCCTGGGGTGACCGTGTCCATCGGCCTCGCGCAGATGCTGCCAAAAGACCACCTGCCCGGCCTGATAGCGCGCGCCGACAACGCACTGTATCAAGCTAAACAACAGGGCCGCGACTGCCTCTGCGGCTAAAACATATCGCTCTTTCATACCGGTTTAACGCGAGTTTCAGCCATGCAAGCCCCCTCCCAACTCACAGGCGCCAAGGCACAGTTCCTGCATTTGAGCGGCCTGCCGGCACACTGAAATAACCGACAAATCCCCGCCGCCAGGCGCGATCTGGCGCGGCACTTCGCCGCGCCGGCTTCTTGCATTACACTGGCGGCTGTTCACTCCTTAGCCAATTGATGAGATGACCGTGCTCAAAGCACTTAAGAAAATATTCGGCAAAGCCGAGGGCGAGCAATCCAGCCCAACCACAACAACGCCTGCAACGCCCAGCGCACCGCGCGTCCAGCCTGACGCCAACGCTGAGAAAACCAGCCGCCGCGCCACGCAAAGCTCCCCTAAAACGGCTGAGAAATCGTTACCGGCCAAGGAAAAACCGGCGAAACCGCGCCGCGAACGTCCCGTAAAGCCCGTCGACACCTGGAAACTGGAAGACTTCGCTGTAGCGCCGGCCGAGGGCAAAACCCGTTTTCACGATTTCAAGCTCTCCCCCGAGCTGATGCACGCCATCCACGACCTCGGTTTCCCCTACTGCACGCCGATCCAGGCGCAGGTACTGGGCTACACCCTCAGCGGTCGCGACGCCATCGGCCGCGCCCAGACCGGCACCGGCAAAACCGCCGCCTTTCTGATCTCGATCATCACTCAGTTGCTGCAAACCCCACCGCCGAAAGAGCGCTATATGGGCGAACCGCGTGCGCTGATCATCGCGCCAACCCGTGAGCTGGTGGTGCAGATTGCCAAAGACGCTGCTGACCTGACCAAGTACACCGGCCTCAACGTGATGAGCTTTGTCGGCGGGATGGACTTCGACAAACAGCTGAAGCTGCTCGAATCTCGTTTCTGCGACATTCTGGTGGCCACACCAGGTCGCCTGCTCGACTTCAACCAGCGCGGTGAAGTGCACCTGGATATGGTCGAAGTGATGGTGCTCGATGAAGCCGACCGCATGCTCGACATGGGCTTTATCCCCCAGGTACGCCAGATCATCCGCCAGACCCCGATGAAGGACGAACGCCAGACGCTGCTGTTCTCCGCCACCTTCACCGAAGACGTGATGAACCTGGCCAAGCAATGGACCACCAACCCGGCAATCGTCGAGATCGAGCCGGAAAACGTCGCCAGCGACACGGTCGAACAGCACGTCTATGCAGTAGCCGGCAGCGACAAGTACAAGCTGCTGTACAACCTGATCACCCAGAATGACTGGATTCGCGTGATGGTTTTCGCCAACCGCAAGGATGAAGTACGGCGCATCGAAGAACGCCTGACCCGCGACGGCATCAGCGCCGTACAAATGTCTGGCGACGTGCCGCAGCACAAGCGCATCCGCGCCCTGGAAGGCTTCCGTGAAGGCAAGATCCGCGTCATGGTCGCCACCGACGTGGCCGGCCGTGGCATCCATGTGGATGCCATCAGCCACGTGATCAACTTCACCCTGCCAGAAACTCCGGACGACTACGTGCACCGTATCGGTCGTACCGGCCGTGCCGGCACCAGCGGCACTTCAATCAGCTTTGCCGGCGAAGACGACGCTTACGCCCTGCCAGGCATCGAAGCGCTGCTGGGCCGCAAGATCGCCTGTGAAATGCCGCCCGACGAGCTGCTCAAGCCGGTGCCACGCAAAAACTGATCCGCGCGTAACGAAAAAGGCGAAGCCCTGCGGCTTCGCCTTTTTTATGGCTGCCTGTTTGAAGTCGCTGTTATCGGCGGCCTGCGCACTTAAGCGACTGAGCTAGCACTGACTGGCTATTGTGCAGCGCACACAGCCCGCAGGAGACGCTTTAACGGCGATAAAATCCTCCAGTCGCGGCATGCCCCTGATGCTGCGTGTTGGGCTTCGCTCAGCGCTAACCGATCCGAGGCGGCAACCTCTAACAGACACCTGTCGTCAGGGCGCAAATAACTCCAGCTGTTCGTGCTTGCCGCGCAGGTCATGCAAACGCACGCCTACGCCCAGCAGGCGCACCGCCTTGTTGCCACGGGCAAAAGCCGCACTCAGCAGCCGCTTGTAGCTGTCCAGGTCACGCCGCGCTCCAGCCTGTTCCAGAGTGGTCTGACTGAAATCGTGGAACTTGATTTTGACGAAGGGCTTGTCCGGCCGATAAGTCGGATCGAGCCGCGCCATGCGCGTTTCCAGCTGCTCCAGCAACGCGGGCAGCTGCTCCAGGCAAGCGGCCAGATCGGGCAGGTCCTTGTCGAAGGTATTTTCCACGCTGACCGACTGCCGCCGGCTGTCATTGCGTACCAGGCGCTCATCAATGCCATGGGCGAGCCCCGACAGGCGCTCGCCGAAACTGCCAAATTCCTTGACCAGCGCCAGCTTGTTCCACGCTCGCAGGTCGCTGCAGGTGCGAATGCCCAAACGTCCGAGCTTGTCGGCCGTGACCTTGCCCACGCCGTGCAGCTTATTTACCGGTAAAGTGGCAACAAAGTCCCCCACCTGGTCTGGAGTGATGACAAACAGGCCGTTGGGCTTCTTCCAGTCACTGGCAATCTTGGCGAGGAACTTATTCGGCGCCACGCCTGCAGAAACAGTGATGTGCAACTCCTGCGACACCCGCCGACGAATGTCCTGGGCGATGCGTGTGGCGCTGCCGGCGAAATGCGGGCTGTCACTTACATCCAAGTAGGCCTCATCCAGCGACAACGGCTCAATCAGCTCGGTGTAATCACGGAAAATCGCTTGAATCTCCCGTGATACCGCCCTGTAAACCTCCATGCGCGGTTTGACGATCAGCAGATCCGGACACAACTTCAGCGCCTGACCGGAGGCCATCGCAGAACGCACACCGTAACTGCGCGCCTCATAGTTGCAGGTCGCAATCACCCCACGCCGATCCGCCAAGCCGCCGACCGCCAAGGGCTTGCTCGCCAGGCTCGGGTCATCACGCATCTCGATGGCGGCATAGAAGCAATCGCAGTCAACGTGGATGATCTTGCGGCTGCTTATCGTCAAACTCATCAACCCTGCCGCTATTGCGCGGCTGAACTCACCGGCGCGGCCGGTTTGGCTTCACTCTCCGCCTCATCTGGCTTGCTGATATAGGACTGAATAATCAGGATCACAATCAACATAAAAGCCGCCAACGGCAACAGCTTGGTCTTCGCCGCCAACGCCGCACCACAACCAGGGCAGGTTTTAGCGTCGGCTGAAACCTGGGCACCGCAAGACTCGCATTCACCACTCATAACACTGCTCCCATTCAATGGGCACGGACTCTAGCCCAACAGTCCGGTTACAGGCTACGGCGAAAACACCGGCGTACCTCCAGCCCGCCCTCTCATAGGACGCAGATGCATAAAGCCGAGCCAATATGGCTAAACATCTGAATAAAAACGACTTAAATCCACATTCAGGTTGACATGATCCATTCAGGCGCTACAATTGGCCCCGCGGAATGGAGCAGTCTGGTAGCTCGTCGGGCTCATAACCCGAAGGTCGTCGGTTCAAATCCGGCTTCCGCAACCAAATATTAAAAAGACCACTCAATGAGTGGTCTTTTTTTTGGCTGCGTTTTAATCAAGCGCCAGCCACATTGCTCGCGACCTCTGCGCAGCTCGCCGGGTCGACCTCGACAGAGTGCCCGCGCATTGACCTCAGCCCTCGCCTGACAAGCGCTGAACATGCCCGCAACGGCCAACTCAGGCATCGCTCCCTCCCGCATTTCCACCACCCGCGATTTAAGTTATTGATTAAAAACCACTAATCGATTGACAAGAGTTCGTTTCTATATAGAATGGCCGGCGCGGGATGGAGCAGTCTGGTAGCTCGTCGGGCTCATAACCCGAAGGTCGTCGGTTCAAATCCGGCTCCCGCAACCAGATACTCAAAGAAGGCCACTCAAACGAGTGGCCTTTTTTGTTTCTCGCCTATAGCAAGCCTAAGCATTTGATTAAAAACACAATTCTGTTGACAGCTTACGATATCTATATAGAATGGCCGGCGCGGGATGGAGCAGTCTGGTAGCTCGTCGGGCTCATAACCCGAAGGTCGTCGGTTCAAATCCGGCTCCCGCAACCAGATACTCAAAAAGGCCACTCAATCGAGTGGCTTTTTTGTTTGTGCGCGATTTAAGTGATTTCAGCAAAGCTTAAGCATTGCCCGCCTAGAATGAAGGCAGCCATCACTCCTCCTCAGAGCCCACACCACCATGCCCTGGAAAAACACCGAAGCCCGCTACGGCAGCCTGTCTATCGCCTTGCATTGGCTGATGCTGGTGCTGATTGCCGGCGTGTATGCCTGCATTGAACTCAAAGGCAACTTCCCCAAGGGCAGCGATACCCGCGAACTGCTCAAGCAGTGGCACTTTATGCTCGGCCTCAGCGTATTCGCCCTGGTCTGGCTGCGCCTGCTGGCACGTGTAATCGCACCGACACCCGCCATCACACCCACCCTGCCCGCCTGGCAAGCCATCCCGGCCAAGCTGATGCACCTGGCGCTCTACGCCCTGATGATCGGCGCACCACTGGCCGGCTGGTTGATTCTCAGCGCCGCCGACAAGCCTATTCCCTTCTTCGGCCTTGAACTGCCTGCACTGCTATCTCCGAACAAGGAGCTGGCCAAAGAGATCAAAGAGTGGCACGAACTTGCCGGCAGCGCTGGCTACTGGTTAATCGGCTTGCATGCCGCTGCCGGCTTGCTTCATCACTTTGTGCTCCGCGATAACACCCTGACGCGCATTCTGCCGAGCAAGCACGCCTGAACTAACGAGCACCGTATCCCTATTCAGGCGACGCTCAGCGCTGGTCAATTGCCAGCGTCGCCGCTAGAATTGCGCACTTTTTGATCAGAGGCACACTCAGTGCCCAGCATCCGTCCGTACACGCCTGAGGTTACCGCCATGTCCACCCCCGCCACGCCCAAAGTCGGCTTCGTTTCACTCGGCTGCCCCAAAGCCCTGGTGGACTCCGAGCGCATCCTGACCCAGCTGCGCATGGAAGGTTATGAAGTAGTGTCGACCTATCAGGACGCCGACGTGGTGGTGGTCAACACCTGCGGCTTTATCGACAGCGCCAAGGCCGAATCCCTGGACGTGATCGGCGAAGCCATTAAAGAAAACGGCAAAGTCATCGTCACCGGCTGCATGGGCGTGGAAGAAGGCGCGATTCGCGACGTACACCCCAGCGTGCTCTCGGTCACCGGCCCGCAACAATATGAGCAAGTGCTCAACGCCGTGCACGAAGTAGTCCCGCCCTCGACCTCACACAACCCACTGATCGACCTGGTGCCGCCACAGGGCATCAAACTGACCCCGCGCCACTATGCCTACCTGAAGATTTCCGAAGGCTGTAACCACAGCTGCAGCTTCTGCATCATCCCCTCCATGCGCGGCAAGCTGGTCAGCCGCCCGGTGGGTGAAGTGCTCAGCGAAGCCGAGCGCCTGGTTAAATCCGGCGTCAAAGAGCTGCTGGTAATTTCCCAAGACACCAGCGCCTACGGCGTCGACATGAAGTACAAGACTGACTTCTGGAACGGCCAGCCGGTGAAAACCCGCATGACCGAACTGTGCGAAGCCTTGTCGAGCATGGGCGTGTGGGTGCGCCTGCACTACGTCTACCCCTACCCGCACGTCGACGAACTGATCCCGCTGATGGCCGCCGGCAAAATCCTGCCGTACCTGGATATCCCCTTCCAGCACGCCAGCCCGAAAGTGCTGAAAGCCATGAAGCGCCCAGCCTTCGAAGACAAGACCCTGGCGCGAATCAAAAACTGGCGCGAAATCTGCCCGGAACTGACCATCCGCTCGACCTTTATCGTCGGCTTCCCCGGTGAAACCGAAGAAGACTTCCAATACCTACTCAACTGGCTGACCGAAGCGCAACTCGACCGCGTTGGCTGCTTCCAATACTCGCCAGTAGAGGGTGCGCCCGCCAACCTGCTCGACAACCACGTACCGGATGACGTTAAGCAGGACCGCTGGGACCGCTTTATGGCCCACCAACAAGCCATCAGCACCGCCCGCCTGCAACTCAAGGTCGGCAAAGAAATGGACGTCCTAATCGACGAGGTCGACGACCAAGGCGCCGTCGCCCGCTGCTACGCCGATGCCCCAGAGATCGACGGCAGCGTATTTATCGCCAGCACCGCTGTTAAGCCGGGCGACAAAGTCCGCGTGCGCATCGTAGATGCCGATGAATACGACATGTGGGCTGAGCTGATCTAACGCCTCGCCTACAGCCTAAAAAGCCCCGCACATGCGGGGCTTTTTTATGCGCGATCCAACGGGCTCAGCACACCCAGCCCTCCGCGATTGAGTACATGGGTATAAATCATCGTGGTTTTAACATCCGCATGCCCCAGTAACTCCTGCACGGTGCGAATGTCCTGACCACTCTCCAGCAAGTGGGTCGCAAAGGAGTGACGTAAGGTATGCGGCGTCGCTGGTTTGATTATCGCCGCACGACGCACTGCTTCACGCACCGCGCGCTGGATGGTTTTCTCATGCAAATGATGACGAAACGTGCCAGCACCACGCGGGTCTTGCGAGCGATTACCTGACGGAAAGACAAACTGCCAGCCCCACTCCGCAGCCGCATTGGGGTACTTACGAGCCAACGCAAACGGCAGGTTAACCCGACCAAACCCCTCGGCAAGGTCTTGCTGATGCAACGCCTTAACCGTCTCTAAATGTTCATGCAGGCTAACCACCACTGAACGCGGCAACATGGTCACGCGATCCTTCTGGCCCTTACCGTCACGCACTAAAATCTCGCCACGGGAAAACTCTACATCCTTGACCCGCAAACGCAGCGCCTCCATCAACCTGAGGCCAGAGCCATATAACAAACTGGCAACCAACCCGTGCACACCCGAGATTTCGGCCAACACCCTAGTCACCTCCTCACGTGTTAAGACCGTAGGTAAATGCGCCGGCTTTTTCGCCCGCACAACCCCCTCCAGCCAAGGCAACTCAAGTTTCAACACCTCCTTGTACAGAAACAACAGCGCCGCCAACGCCTGATTCTGCGTGGCCGCCGCTACATTACGGGTAACGGCCAAATGAGTCAGAAACGCCTCAACCTCCAGCGCCCCCATCTCTACAGGATGACGATACTGGTGAAACCGTATATAACGTTTTACCCACTCGACGTAGATCTTTTCGGTACGAATGGAATAGCCCCTGATCCGGATTTGCTGGCGGACTTGATCGAGCAACCGAGGCTTGTCGTCTTCCATGTCGCTTTTCTCCCTGAATGATGTCGCGTTTGCCACGACCACCTTCAAGCTAGACGTAGTCTCACGAGACGACAAGGAACGTTATCCGACATGCTTTTACGACATCAAACGCGACATTCAATGTCGCCTAATAATAGTTATGCCTAGAGCAACCCGATGACCGAGCCGACCGCTACAATTGGAATGACGCTTATAAACTATGAAATATTATTATGGGCATTTGCGTTTGCCTTACTTACGGCCTCAGCAACTATTCTAGCTCGTAAGCGATCTTCATTTTTCGCTTGGCTTTCTGTTGCATGCTTCTTTACCTGCACATGTTTGCGTCTTGTTCAATTTCTTATACCAGCCAACATATCAGCGCAATGCATCACAGAAAATTGCTTTACTCCAGAACCATACAACACAATACTTTATATGTCTTACACCCTGCTTTCGCTAATATTTTTAATAGGTAGCGCATCAGCATTTATTTGCGGCCTAAAAACCAATACACCAAACCAAAATATTGTGTAACAGCATAACAAGTGGTTCAAATCGCTCGCTTCGCTCACTGGGACGGGCTAAAGCCCGCCCCTTAACCAAACGTTAGGTTCTCAATGACCAATCGCGTTTACCTCTACTGCACAAACGCAACAGAAATGCCTCATGAGATTGGCACAGAAAATTTCTTTTCTATATCAGGAAAAGAGTACGAAGCCGGAGCATGTATCCCTTTATTCTGGCTGCTTATGTATGAAGAGATAGATATAAAGATTATCTCGCCGGATGATTTAGGCGCAGATATTGATGCTCACCCGTACCCTTATCTAATCTGCAAAAAAGAGAAAGCGATTCGGCAACTCACGGATTGGCACTCAATTATCGAGTGCACTGCCAAAAATTCCGTACAAATTGCACTGCTCTCAGAGTGGATCTTACGCTTAGAGAGTGAAGAGTTTAATAACGTAATCATCCGTACAGAAGAGCTATCTTGGTTTAGTCAGCCGGGTGAGCTAGAAAAAAGCTTGCGCATTGCGCTTAAACATATAAATTCCTGCAAAGAAAAGCGGGAGTTAATACTCAGTAGGCGTGTGGTTGATCTGATCGGTTTGTGGGATCAGGAAGAATTTCTAGAATGCGAGTCGTACCAACTTGCTGGCCAGTGCAACCAGAAAGAAGGATGGCCTAAACCATTCACATCACCTTATCAAGTTAGCACCACAGAAAAACCGAAGATACGAAAATGGTGGGAGTTTTGGAAAAGAACCTAACAAGGCGCTCAAATCGCTCACTTCGTTCGCTGGGACAGGCTAAAGCCTGCCCCTTAGCTTAATCGTTAGCTCTTTATTGGATACCGAGCACTTATGGATAAATTTACTGAGCTTCTCGATTATTTCAGGAAAATACCTGCAGCGTTTCTAGTCGCAATCCTATTTGTTTTGGGGTTAATTCTATTTCTGCCAGAAAATTACGCACAGATTCTTGCAGTTGATGGCTTCAGGAACGAGTTTCGAGTTTACCTCGGGCCCGCATTTTTATTAGTTATTTCATTTTGCAGTGCAAGAGTATTTACTTTCTTTATGCAAGGGTACAACCAAAGAAAAAATACTAAAATACGCCAAAAATCTTTACACAATTTAACACCGGAAGAAAAAGGCTACCTAATACCGTATATTAAAGACCAACAGAACACTGTTCACGTTGGCATGGACGACGGAATCATGGCAGGGTTAAGGTCAAAAGACATAACATATCTAGCAGCAAATGTTGGCGACCTTTTAAATGGCTTTGCTTTTAACTTGCAGCCATGGGCACGTCAGTATTTAGAGAAAAATCCTCAATTTTTGGATGGCCATGCTGGTCAACCAAGAACTCCAAGGCAAAAAAGAGGGTTAACGTGGTAAAGCTAACAAGGCGCTCAAATCGCTCACTTCGTTCGCTGGGACAGGCTAAAGCCTGCCCCTTAGCTTAATCGTTAGAACACACTCAATTAACTCAGCAGCTGAAACTACAGAAAGACTATGGAAACAATAACATATCTCATACTATTTTCATTTGGCTTAACACTTGCTGCCGCAGCAGGGCTATGGTCAGGAAAATTTATAGGCTATATATTCTCTTTCAATTCGGAATATATCGAGCTTGCTCTCTGCCTAGGCGCTATATGCATATTTATTGTAGCAACCCTAGGTGGGCACTCTACAGCCTTTAACGATCTTGATCATGATCGCTGGCTACGCCGTTAATATTAATCCATGTTCTAACAAATGGTATATGGACTCTCCCCACAAGTAGTGAGCAAAGCTTTTCCTAACCCTGTCGTCAGCGCGGTTGCATTCGTATATCCGGCCTGTTTTGGGCTTTTTCGCCCTGGCCATTCTGTAGTTCGCGCAGCGGGGGCCAAGCGTTCAATCGATCACCAAGATCATGATTGTTATCGGCCTTATTCCGCTGCAGGACTCGCCTGTTCCGACAGTGTTGCTGCTCACCACAACCACAAGAAACCCATCACGCCTTGCTGATCACTCCGCCGTCAGGCGGGCTTTACGCTTTGCCAGTCACCGCTGAAACGTCGCTCGTTGCACCATACCGCCCAGCAGATCCTCACCAACTTGTTGGCCAGCGCCACCGCCGCTTTGTTGTGGCCGATACGCGCCGCCGTCTCGACGGCCCAGCGTTGTAAATGGGTCAGCTTCTCCGGCGTGCGGGCCTGACAGCGCTGCGCCGCCAGCAAGGCCGCTCGCGAGCCGTGGATCAATAAGGTGCGCACATAGACGTTGCCCTGTCGGCTGATATGCCCCAGCTTGCGTCGGTCGCCGCTGCTGAATTCACGCGGCGTCATACCCAACCAAGCGCTGAGTTGGCGACCACTGGTAAAGCGCTCGGGCTTGCCGACTGCGGTTTTCAGGGCACTGGCGGTCAGCAGGCCAATACCGCTGACCTCATCGAGTTTGCGCACCACGTCATCGTCGGCATGCCAGCGCTTGAGTTGCTGCTCGCACTCAGCCATGCACTGTTCGTGCAGGTTTATTTCTGCCAGAACGATATGCAGTTGATGACTCAAAGGCGCGATCTCTGGGCGTTCAACCAGCTCATGGGCGGCGCGGATAAACGCGGCGGTGGACGCTGGAGCTTCGATGCCCGCCTCGCGCAAAATACCGCGCAGCAAGTTGATGCGCTGGGTACGGCTCTTCTTCCAGGTTTCGCGCATACCGTGCAGTTGCTGTAACAGCTGTTGCTCCTGGTTTTTCACCGGCACCGGATGAATATCCTTGCAGCGCGCCGCTTCCAGCATCGCATCACAGTCATTGCGATCGGTTTTGTTACGGCGGCGATAGGGCCGCACATAGCGCGGATGGATCAGTTTGACCCGGTGGCCCAGCGCCTGCGCGACCCGCCCCCAATAGTGAGCCGTGCCACAGGCTTCCATCACCCACTCGACCGGCTCAGCTTGCTCCTGTATATATCGCCTGAACGCCTCTCGGTTCAGTCGCTTGCGCTGCACCACCTGGCCGGAACGGACACTCTCGGCAACTTGGTAAACGGACTTGGCCAGATCAACTGCTATTCGCTTCATCACGACACTCCCAATTTCAGCCACCACTGTTCTCGGTATAGAACTGTGGCGCGGGGAGAGTCCATTACAGCATTCAAACCGTTCGCTTCGCTCACTGGGACGGGCTAAAGCCCGCCCCTTAACCAAACGTTATACAGACTGGAAAATCACATGGATGTCTGGAGTCAAGTAAAAGTCTCAGCAGTGCAAAAAGCCATGCAGCTCTCCTGGCTTATTGGCCTGCTCACCATAATTACATTTGCTGACTGCTATTTAATTTTAAAACACGGCAGCGGGGTATCAATACTCTCATTCGAATGGATAAAAACAAATATAGACATTAGAGACCTGATTATTGGCACGGGGCTATTTTCATTTGTTTTTGCCGCCGTAATACCTGGCTTTTGGTTCATTGTCTGGCCTTTCCTGCAAATAGCATTATCAAAAATTACAAATAGTAGTATCTTTTTCGGCAAAATGCCCAGCGATGGCTTTACACGAGCTGAAGTGCTGATGGCCCGTGCGGCCAAAGAAGGAAACATGGCGTTGCTTCGATACTGTGAACAGCACAAGCAAGACATCGAAACACGAAATTTCATCTCAACCTGCGCCCAAGGAATTTTAGTATTAACCTTTACAGCATGGGCTCTCTCCCCGCCCGAGGTGTTGCCAACAGTATTTGAAATACAAAGCTACGTTGAGCAGTTCCCCTGGTATATTGAAAAGCCGGTGAACGGCTCTCTAGTTTTATTCTATATGGCCGTAGTAGTAATGAGCTTCATGCGAAAAGCTGATTCCGACAACTATATTGGAATAGCCCTGGAACCAAAACCGAGCAATCGGAAGCTTGTATAACAATTGGTTCAAACCGTTCGCTTCGCTCACTGGGACGGGCTAAAGCCCGCCCCTTAACCAAACGTTAGAACCTCAACTCGACATCAAGGATTCAGATATGAAAGCATGGCTCGTAAACACCAATAGCAAAGATGACAACGGCAATCCAAACGCTTACAAATACATGCTTAGACAAAGCAAGGCCGCTGCATTTTATGACAAAGCTGAAACCATTGACAAAATTGCAAAGGGCGATCTTGTTCTTCTATACCATAATCAAAATCGTGTAATTGCAGTTGGTGCCGTGCTTGAACGATTCAAGGGGCATGACTTTGCAGAGCTGGATAAAATCGAGCACTGGGTAGACGTAAACTGGCTCTGGAAGTCTGATTTCGACAAAAATCATGAACCATTAAATTTTATTGACCGAAATACACTTGGAATAACCATGGTCAATGGAACCGTTGTAAATATCACAGACCAAATTGACTACAAAAAATTACTCGCAGAAATCGCCAATCTCCAAACGTTCTAACTAGCGGTTCAAGTCGTTCGCTGCGCTCACTGGGACCGGCAAAGCCGGCCCCCTTAACCTGGTCGTTAGGTTTCTTTCAAATGAAGAGAAAGTTTATATATCTAGTATCGTTGATATTTGGTGCTCTACTAGGAGTATGGCTGAGCGGTTCAGTCACCAGTCCAATAATCCGAGTGGCCGGAGAAATATCAACGGACACAGTTCAAATTCTGGAATCAATTAAGAACAACACGCTTACACAAAGCACAATTATTAAATCGCCAACCGGTAGTTTTATTGAAGTACCTGGCACATGGGCAGCCAACATACTCATACTCATACTTCCATGTCTATTCCTTTGGGCAGCATTAAGCTCTCAAAAAGAAACACAAAACTCAAAAAGTATTCAGCGCACCAAAACCATCGCAACAATAATATTTGCAGCACTGCTATCAATATTTTCCGCCCTTCTTTCTGAGTACGTTAGGTTTATAAACTATCTGGCACTTAACCAAGACTCCATATTCCATAAATCTACAGGAGCGCTTGACATATTCGGCATTATTGTGACCGGCGAAACCTTACTCGGTGGCTTATTCATATTTATAGCAAGTGGTATTCTTCCTGCGGTAGCAACGCTCAACAATCAAACTCAACGCAGTCAAAAAATTTCAGCTGCCTGGTGGGTTTTCACTATTCTTTTAATTGCATATGGCCTTATGGCTAACGTATCCATTCCAAAAACCTAACAACTTATATGGACTCTCCCCACAAGTAGTGAGCAAAGCTTTTCCTAACCCTGTCGTCAGCGCGGTTGCATTCGTATATCCGGCCTGTTTTGGGCTTTTTCGCCCTGGCCATTCTGTAGTTCGCGCAGCGGGGGCCAAGCGTTCAATCGATCACCAAGATCATGATTGTTATCGGCCTTATTCCGCTGCAGGACTCGCCTGTTCCGACAGTGTTGCTGCTCACCACAACCACAAGAAACCCATCACGCCTTGCTGATCACTCCGCCGTCAGGCGGGCTTTACGCTTTGCCAGTCACCGCTGAAACGTCGCTCGTTGCACCATACCGCCCAGCAGATCCTCACCAACTTGTTGGCCAGCGCCACCGCCGCTTTGTTGTGGCCGATACGCGCCGCCGTCTCGACGGCCCAGCGTTGTAAATGGGTCAGCTTCTCCGGCGTGCGGGCCTGACAGCGCTGCGCCGCCAGCAAGGCCGCTCGCGAGCCGTGGATCAATAAGGTGCGCACATAGACGTTGCCCTGTCGGCTGATATGCCCCAGCTTGCGTCGGTCGCCGCTGCTGAATTCACGCGGCGTCATACCCAACCAAGCGCTGAGTTGGCGACCACTGGTAAAGCGCTCGGGCTTGCCGACTGCGGTTTTCAGGGCACTGGCGGTCAGCAGGCCAATACCGCTGACCTCATCGAGTTTGCGCACCACGTCATCGTCGGCATGCCAGCGCTTGAGTTGCTGCTCGCACTCAGCCATGCACTGTTCGTGCAGGTTTATTTCTGCCAGAACGATATGCAGTTGATGACTCAAAGGCGCGATCTCTGGGCGTTCAACCAGCTCATGGGCGGCGCGGATAAACGCGGCGGTGGACGCTGGAGCTTCGATGCCCGCCTCGCGCAAAATACCGCGCAGCAAGTTGATGCGCTGGGTACGGCTCTTCTTCCAGGTTTCGCGCATACCGTGCAGTTGCTGTAACAGCTGTTGCTCCTGGTTTTTCACCGGCACCGGATGAATATCCTTGCAGCGCGCCGCTTCCAGCATCGCATCACAGTCATTGCGATCGGTTTTGTTACGGCGGCGATAGGGCCGCACATAGCGCGGATGGATCAGTTTGACCCGGTGGCCCAGCGCCTGCGCGACCCGCCCCCAATAGTGAGCCGTGCCACAGGCTTCCATCACCCACTCGACCGGCTCAGCTTGCTCCTGTATATATCGCCTGAACGCCTCTCGGTTCAGTCGCTTGCGCTGCACCACCTGGCCGGAACGGACACTCTCGGCAACTTGGTAAACGGACTTGGCCAGATCAACTGCTATTCGCTTCATCACGACACTCCCAATTTCAGCCACCACTGTTCTCGGTATAGAACTGTGGCGCGGGGAGAGTCCATTACAGCACTCAAATCGCTCACTTCGTTCGCTGGGACGGGCTAAAGCCCGCCCATTAGCTTAATCGCTATGCTCATATCAACATCGGAATCTCTAATAAATGCTAGATGCGATAATAGACAAAATAACAAGCGACGCCTCAACAGAGCTGTTTTTTCTTTTTTCAGGTTCAATTATTCTTTATGCATTCCAGAAATCTTATAAAAGATTAAAAGACATAAAATATAAAAGAAAGTTAAGACTTGAGATTTCCTCTTATAAGAAAAGGAAAGACGCTATAAATGTGGTCGATTTAGCTAATGGAGACCCTGAATTTGAAAAGAGTAATATATTCTCGAGAGAAGTCTCAATCTTCGGGGAGCATCGAAGCTTGTTTATTGCTATGCCGAATCACATAAAAGATAAAATCACCTCGAGAGAGCGTGAAGCTGACTATATGGACTCACAGCTGTCTAAATTTTATCCAGACATTTCGTTCAACGGGAAATGTAACTTCGAGGACATTGCAGAGCTTACTGGAATAACCGAACTTCCAGAGCTAATCGAAAAACACAAAGCTATAGTTGGAGAAATGTTTCTTGAATCTAAAGATGGCTTGATATTTAACGGTGAAAAATACGGTGTTTTCAATTTAAAATTCACTCGCTTTGGCGATCAAGAAAAACCAGGCGTGGAAATTGATCTTTTTAAAACTGACTACTTCACTCATAGAGTGTTTAGATCTATTTATCATGAACTTAAGAAAAAAGACCACCCTATATGCTCTGCAGGAATATCAGACTTTCTTAAATATAAGCCTTTTTTCACATCTTTCGGCATAAACACCCTGCTTATATGTGAAGGAAGTCGGGGGAAAGAAGTAATACTAAGCAAGAGATCGAGTAGAGTTCATGGGAGCGTACCTAAATACCATATCACCATGAATGAAGGTCTGTCACAGACTGATAAAGATCCATTTGGGAGAGTGGATTTGGAACTCTGCTTTAAGCGCGGCCTTCTCGAAGAGTTAGGGATTAATGAAAAGCTTTATCAACATGGTGTTAAAGCTTCCTTTTACGACTTTTTCTTAGAGAAGAATAATTTTGAAATAGGCTTATCGTCAGTATTCGAGCTTGACCTCGACTATGAGAAAGATGTTGAGCCATTAATCGCCAGAGACAAGCATTTAGAAGTGGATTCGTTTATCGCAATTCCTCTTAAGAGCAAAGATATTGAAAAGTTCATCAGTAGTTATGATTTTGTTCCTCATGGACTGTATGTGCTGGAAAGGGTTCTTTTAAGGGAAAATGTTAGTATCGCTAAAAGCATAACAAACGCATCAACCCGGACACGATAAGTCGTGCCGATTATACGGTCGTCATGTAACTCCCACTGATGGAGGCGGTCGTGAAAAAAAGTGTAGTGATCTCAATTGTTGCAGCAGCCATAATGTTCTTCGCTTTGTGCTTCCTGTTCTCTGGCACACCCGACAACGCGGGGTTGATCGCATCTCTTGATCCGCTAAACGCGGTAAACGGCCTGTCTTTTGCTCTATCATTCGGCGCTGGCTTACCCAGCAAAGCCGCGGTTATTGCCGCAATCGTTGTGTTTACCGTGGTTCCTTTCACAGTGTTTTTAGTCGCACGTCACTTCCTGCGCCGCTATGACAGCTAGGCCGCTCTGCGCAAAGCCAAGGGGGTTTACAGTTCTGAGTCGGCTAACGAGGCATCCAAGCCGTTCACTTCGCTCACTGAGGCGGACTAAGTCCGCCCTTAATTAAACGTTAGATTCCTACGGGAAACAACATGACGACAATCGCTGCAACACCCAACCCGCCTTACTATGCGGTAATCTTCACGTCTCAGCGCACAGTCGGTGATAACGGCTATGGCGATATGGCCACTAAAATGCTGGATCTCGCAGCCCAGCAGCCTGGCTACTTAGGTGTCGAGTCTGCAAGAGAAGACCTTGGGATTACTGTTTCATATTGGTCTGATCTTGATTCAATAAAGAACTGGAAAGCCAATATCGAGCACACGCGGGCTCAACAGCTTGGTCATGCTAAATGGTACTCATCATTCAAAGTAAGAATATCCAAAGTTGAGCGTGATTACGGCATCTAACAAGCCGATTAATTCACTCACCTCGCTCACTGTGATCGGTTAAAATGCGCGCCTTTGCTTAATCGCTTTACCCCAGCACCAATCTAGAATTCACACACCGAGCACAGCCATGAACCGCCAAAAAAAGATCAAGCAACTGTTAAAGGCTCACGCCAAAAAGGCCAGTGCCAAGCTAGCACCACCGAGCAAGAATAAATACATCAGTAAAGCGGACCGCTTGAAGATCGACGCTGAATCCACCCCAGAATCATCCGTAGCGCCTGAACACGAGCCTATTAGCCTTAATAATTAAATTGATTAAACATGGCGATTATCACGTCATCGGTGGCCGAGCATTAACCAGCGTGGAATGTGCTCACCGCAAAGGCGACTGTTAGCCATGAAGCTCTGCGTCGCATGCTGCGCTGCCCTTGTGGTCAGGCAGGTGCCTCGGTAACGTGAGCGCACTTTTCAGGAGTGCCACGATGCGTTTCAGCCGTCCTTTTTGCGTTGCCTTGTTGCCACTGCTCGCCAGTTGCCAGGTGTTTACGGATAAACCCGCCGAGCCGGTGATTGAGCAGACGCGCATGCAAGGTGAGCTCAGTCTCAATGCAGGCCAATTGCTGTTTCGCCCCTGCCAGGAACAGCGGCAATTTCTCCTCAAGGACGATAGCGCGGATGGCCTCAGCAGCGATGCTAATAGCCTGTTCAGCGATGGGCACAACACCCTCTACGTAGACATGCGCGGCCAGCTGCAAGCCAATGCCCAAGCCGGCATCGACGGCCAGTTCGTGCCCAGCCAGGTGTACCGCGTGCAGGCTGAAGGCCGTGGCTGCACGGACATTAATTTCGCCCGCACCCTTTTGCGTGCCAGCGGCCACACGCCGGACTGGAGCATTGCCGTGAGCAATCAAGGGTTGATCCTCAATCGCGCCGGTAAAGAGCCGCAAGCGCTGCCGTACCTGGAGGAGCAGCTGCCGGAAGGGCGTCTGAACCTCAGCAGCGAAGCCAACGGCCAGCGCCTGGAGCTGTGGGTGGCCAAACAGCGCTGTGTCGACAGCATGAGTGGCGCGGTGCAGCACATGAGCGCTGAGTTACGCCTCGATGGTCAAGTGTTGCGCGGCTGCGCTTATCTCGGCGGCGCACGCATCGACTAGACACATTGGCAAACACACAATGCGCAGAGTGCTGAGATAGATCAGCCCGCCGCTAGGCGATTGGCCTAAGCTGGGAGGACAGTCAGCCAAAGGGAAATCATTATGCTGCGCATTGCTATCAATGGTTATGGACGTATTGGACGTTGCTTGGTGCGGGCGTTGTTCGAGCGCAACCTGCAAGACCGCATTCACCTCACTGCAATCAATGACTTGGGTGAGCAAAGCACCCTCGCCCACCTGACGCGCTTCGACTCGACCTTCGGCCGCTTCCCCGGGCAAATCAGCCGGGACGGCGATGTGTTGCAGGTCGATGGTCACCCAATCAAGCTGTTGTGTGAGCGCGAAGTGGCGAACTTGCCCTGGCGTGAGCTTGAGGTCGACCTGGTGCTCGAATGCACCGGCAAGCTGAAAAAACGCGCGCTAGTTGAACAGCACATCAGCGCCGGCAGTCCACGGGTCTTGCTTTCGCACCCGCTGGATAGCGCCGATTTGACCGTGGTTTATGGCGTCAACCACCAACTGCTGGGTGATCAGCAGATCGTCTCCAACGCCTCCTGCACCACCAACTGCCTGGCGCCATTGGCCAAGGTGCTGCATGAGGCCGTGGGCATTCGCCAGGGCCTGGTCAACACCATTCACTCCTACACCAATGACCAGAACCTGCTGGATAAAACCCACAGCGACCTGTACCGCGCCCGCGCCGCCGCGCTGTCGATGATCCCCACCAGCACCGGTGCGGCCAAGACCATCGACCTGGTACTGCCTGAACTGGCCGGTCGTCTGGATGGCCTGTCGGTGCGCGTGCCCACGCCCAACGTGTCGCTGGTTGATTTGACCTTTACCTGCGAGCGCCCGACCAGCCGTGAGGCGATCAACGCCGCACTGCAAACCGGCGCTGCACAACTGCCGGCTGGGGTGATGGAATGCAACGAATTACCGCTGGTGTCCAGTGACTTCAACGGTTACCCGGTGTCTTGCGTGGTCGACCTTAATCACACGCGCGTGCAGGGTGATCTGGTCAAGGTATTGGCCTGGTATGACAACGAATGGGCCTTCGCCAACCGCATGCTCGATGTAATGCTGGACTGGGTGAAGCCAGCCGCACGTTAACCTTCGGCAGCATGGAGCCAGTTTCTCTAAGAGCATCAGCATCGGGCTAAGCCACTGAGCCCAGGACCGGCGAACGCAGGTATAATCGCCGGTCCTAAAATGCTGCCGGGTTGCCTCCGGCCCTGACTAGTGGATCGCCCCTCATGCTACGCATCACCGAACTCAAGCTGCCGCTCGACCATCCCGAAGAAGCCCTGCGCCCCGCCATCATCCAGCGTTTAGGGATTGCCGACAGCGAGTTGCTCGACTTCAGCCTGTTCAAGCGCAGCTACGATGCGCGGAAGAAATCCAGCGAAATACACTTTATCTACACCGTCGACTGCAACCTGCAGGATGAAGCGGCGTTGCTCAGCAAGTTTGCCGATGACCGGCATATCAGCGTGACCCCGGACACCGCCTACAAAGCCGTCGGCCAAGCTGCAGAAGAGCTTGCCGAACGCCCGCTGGTGGTTGGCTTTGGCCCCTGCGGGATTTTTGCCGCGCTGATTCTCGCTCAAGCCGGGCTCAAGCCAATTGTGCTGGAGCGCGGCACCGAAGTGCGCCAGCGCACCAAGGACACCTGGGGCCTGTGGCGCAAGAATGTGCTCAAGCCGGAGTCCAACGTGCAGTTCGGCGAAGGCGGCGCGGGGACCTTCTCCGACGGCAAGCTCTACAGCCAGATCAAAGACCCCAAGCATTACGGGCGCAAGGTGTTGCAGGAGTTCGTCAAGGCCGGCGCGCCGGATGAGATTCTCTACGTCAGCAAGCCGCATATTGGCACCTTCCGGCTGACTGGCGTGGTCGCGACCATGCGCGAGGAAATCAAAGCGCTGGGCGGTGAAGTGCGCTTTCAGCAGCGCGTCAGTGATGTGCTGATCGAAGACGGCCAGCTCTGCGGCGTGGTGCTCGACAGCGGCGAGCAGATTCGCAGCCGTCAGGTGATCCTGGCGTTGGGCCACAGCGCGCGCGACACCTTCCGCATGCTGCACCAGCACGGCGTGTATATGGAGGCCAAGCCGTTCTCGGTGGGCTTCCGCATCGAGCACCCGCAGGGGCTGATCGACCGCGCGCGGCTGGGCAAATACGCCGGCCACCCCAAACTCGGCGCGGCGGATTACAAACTGGTGCACCACGCCAAGAACGGCCGCTCGGTTTACAGCTTCTGCATGTGCCCAGGCGGCACCGTGGTGGCGGCGACCTCGGAGCCGAACCGTGTAGTGACCAACGGCATGAGCCAATACTCGCGCAACGAACGTAATGCCAACGCCGGTATCGTGGTCGGCATCACCCCGGAGCAGGACTACCCAGGCGGCCCGCTGGCCGGGATTGAGCTGCAAGAGCGCCTGGAATCCCAGGCCTATCTACTCGGCGGCAGCAACTACGAAGCGCCAGGGCAATTGGTTGGCGACTTTATCGCCGGCAAGCCGTCCACCGAATTGGGCAGTGTTGAGCCGTCCTACAAGCCGGGGATCAAACTCGGCGACTTGGCCCTGGCGCTGCCGGATTTTGCCATCGAGGCGATCCGTGAAGCGCTGCCGGCCTTCGGCAAGCAGATAAAGGGCTTCGACCTTGCGGACGCGGTACTCACCGGCATTGAAACCCGCACCTCCTCGCCGCTGCGCATTACCCGTGGCGCGGACATGCAGAGCCTGAACGTACGCGGGCTGTACCCGGCAGGTGAAGGCGCAGGTTATGCCGGCGGTATTCTTTCGGCGGGCGTGGATGGCATTCGTGTGGCTGAAGCGCTGATCAAAGACATGCTCGGCATTGCCGACGCTTAAGGCGCTGCACGATTGGGGTTAATCCTTAATCGCGCTCGGCATAGCAGGTGGCTGAGTTGGGCTGATCACGTCGGTCCAGCTCATCTTCCAGAAACTCGGCCAACACCCGGGCATTGCTCAGTTGCGGATCACGCGCGGCGAACAGCAGGGTCAGCGTGCCCTGCTCGGCCATACCGAGCAGCCCTTGCCAATGTTCGGGATGCGCGGCCAACTCCTCACGGTATTTTTTAGCGAACGCGCTGAAGGCGCTGGCTTGATGCTGGTACTCGCGGCGCAGTTCGCTGGAAGGCGCGACATCCGGCAACCACGCATCCAGCTGCAACGCCTGCTTGCTCAGCCCACGCGGCCACAAGCGATCGACCAGCACACGCAGCCCATCACTGTCCTCAATAGGCTCGTAGACGCGCTTGTACTGAAGCATCAGCGTCCTCCTGTTATTTACCGGCCTTTAGCTGTCGAGCCCCTCGCTGGGGATCTCGACGCCTAAGCCTGCGCCCTGCTCTACGCAGGTAGCAATACGCCCAAGCAGTGCGCGTAACTCAAAGCCCTGCGCTGCCAGCCAGGCGGGGTCGTAATAGGTGCCGGAGTAACGCTCGCCGCCATCGCAGAGAATCGCCACCACCGAGCCGGACTCGCCGGCCGCCACCATGCGCTGCGCCACCAGCAGCGCGCCAATCAGGTTGGTGCCGCTGGAGCCGCCTACCCTGCGCCCTAGTCTCTGCGCGAGGTAATGCATGGCGGCCAGGGACAGAGCATCCGGCACCTTGCACATGGCGTCGATCACTGACGGCAAAAACGACGCTTCGACCCGTGGCCGACCGATGCCCTCGATGCGTGAACCATGGTCCAGTGTCAGGCTGGCATCGCCGCAGCGGTAGTAATCAAAGAACACCGAACGCTCGGCGTCGGCGCACAGCACACGGGTGTTGTGACGGCGGTAGCGTACATAGCGCCCCAACGTCGCCAGGGTGCCACCGGTACCAGCGCTGGAGATCAGCCAGCTCGGTTCAGGGAAGTGCTCGCTGCCCATCTGCTGGAAGATCGACTCGGCGATATTGTTATTGGCGCGCCAGTCGGTGGCGCGCTCGGCGTAGGTAAACTGGTCCATAAAGTGCCCGCCGCGCTCACGGGCCAAGCGTTCGGACTCGGCGTAGATCTGCGTCGGGTCATTCACCAAATGGCTCTGCCCGCCGTAAAAGGCGATCTGCGCGATCTTTTCCTTCGAGGTGCTGGCCGGCATTACCGCGATAAACGGCAGCCCCAATAAACGGGCGAAATACGCTTCGGAGATCGCCGTAGAGCCGCTAGACGCCTCAATGACCGGCGCGCCCGGCTTAAGCCAGCCGTTGCACAGCGCATAGAGAAACAGCGAACGCGCTAGGCGGTGCTTGAGACTGCCGGTGGGATGGCTGGACTCATCCTTGAAATACAACTCAACGCCCGGTAACCCAGGCAGCGCCAGGGGGATCAGGTGCGTGTCGGCGCTGCGCTGAAAGTCCGCCTCAATAATCCGGATGGCTTCGCGCGCCCAGCTGCGTGACTCACTCATGCCGTGCTCCTTAATCCAACACGCCGGCTGGCACCACGCGCGGCATGCGCCACTGGCTCAGCAGCACCCCGGCAAATACCAAGGCGGCGGCCAAAATCTGCATGTCATTCAAGCTTTCGCCCAAGATCAATATAGCGAACAGCAAGGTGAACACCGGGATCAGGTTGGTGAACCCCGATGCTTGACTGGCGGGCAACCGACTGACACCGAAGTTGTACAAGCCATAAGCCCCCACTGTGACCAGTACGCCCAGATACACCACCGCACCCAAGCCCATTGGGCTGACAGTGACCGGGACTGGCGCGCTGAGCCAGGCCATCGGCAGGAAGAAAATGGTGCCGACAAAAGCCACCATGGCCGTCAGCAAAAAGGGCGAATAACGCGCCGACAGATGCTTGAGGAGCAAGGTGTAACCGGTGGCGCAGAGTATGGCGAGCAGCTCGAAGAAGTTACCGAGAATAGGATTGCTGGCATGCTCATCGGCGCTACCAGCGAGGCTTAGCCAGGCAGCGCCAACCAGCGCGATGACAAACCCCAGCAGGGTGATGCGGCTGATCCGCTCACGCAGGAAGACAAACGCACCAACCGCCACCAGCAGCGGCATCAAGGCCATGACCATACCCGCTTGAGCGGCGCTGGTGCGCTCCAAGGCGAGGGCTTCGAAGAGGAAATACAGGCAGGGTTCGCAGGCGGCCAGGCCGAGCAGGTACTTCCAGTCGCCGGCGCGATACTGCATCTTCCCGCGCCAGCGCCATGCCAGCAGAAACACCAGACTGCCCAGGGCCATCCGGCCGAAGATCACCCACAGCGCTGGCAACTCGGCAAAGGCCAGTTTCAGCGCAATAAACGAACTGCCCCACAGCGCCATGGCGATTACCAAGCAAACCACTGCCAGGCCTGTCCCCTGCTCACGCATACACCACCTCCAATTAAAGGCAGCAGTGTAGAGAGGACGATGCGCTGCCGACAGATACAGTCAACGCCGTGAACTGTGTGGGCTGGCTAACGCCAACCCGGCAGGCCTATTGCTCCCAGGGTTTACCGCGGGTTTTCTCGTTGATATAGAGCTTCTGTTGCATGGCGGCCTTGGCCAGCATGTGAGCACTCACGGGCGCGGTGATAAACAGAAACAGGGCGATCAGCAGCTCATGCAGGCTGATGCCTTCGCCGTTAAAGCTGAAGTAGATCAGCGAGGCTATGACCATGCCGCCCACACCCAGGGTGCTGGCCTTCGTTGGGCCGTGCAGACGCATAAAGAAATCCGGCAGCCGGTACAGACCAATCGAGCCGACCAAAGCAAACAGGCTGCCGAGCAGCAGAAACAGCGCTACCAGCGCTTCGATCCAGGTATTCATACCGCAGTCTCCGTAGAACGTTCTACTCGATAATATCGCCGCGTAGCAGGTACTTGGCCACGGCTACTGTGCCAATAAAGCCCATCACCGCAATCAACAGCGCCGCTTCAAAATACAGATCCGACCCCAGCCACACGCCAAACAGCACGAGTATGGCGATCGCGTTGATAAACAGGGTGTCCAGGGCCAAGATGCGGTCGGGCAGATCGGGGCCGATGATCAGCCGTGCCATGGTCAGCACGAGAGCCACGCCGATGATCACCAGGCACAGCGGGATCACGTAGTCGAGCATGTGAATACCTCCAGCAAGGGTGCTTCATAGCGCTGCTTGATTTCCGCCACCAACGCCTCGGCGTCCGGCACATCGAGGCCGTGCACCAGCAAGGTCTTGTGGTCATCGCTGAGGTCGGCGGAAACCGTGCCCGGCGTCAGGGAAATGATGCTGGTGAGCATGGTCAGGGCCAGTTCATCTTCCAGCAGCAGGGGAATTTCCACGAACGCCGGGCGCAGCTTGGCGGTCGGGCCGAGGATCAGTTTGGCCACCTGCAGGTTGGCCATGACGATATCGCCGAGGATGCGCACCAGAAACAGGCAGAGCTTGAACGGCTTGTCGACTTTCGGCGGGTTGATCCAGAACACCTGAGTCAGCAATGGGATGGCCCAACCGAGCAACCCACCGAGCAAAAAGTGGCCCAGACTCAGGTCGTTCATCAGCAGCAACCATACCAGCAGCAGGCACACGCTCAGCAGCGGATGGGGTAACCAGCGGCGTGCTTTCATCGTACGGCTCCTGACTCAATGATCTGTCGGTACAGCGCCAGGTCATGCAGCTGAGCGGCCGTGGCCTCGACATAACTCAACAACGGTGCGGCGCAGAACACCAGCAATAGACTGAGTGACAGCAGCCCCATACAGGCCAGCAGCCGGCCGTAATCCAGCTCGGCGCTGTCCAGCTGACTCTGCCCCACACGCCAGAACAAGGTGCTGCCAGCCCGGCTCAGAGCAATAACGGTGAGCAGGCTGCCAACCAGCACCACAGGCCAGAACAACAACGCATCCAGGCCAGGTTCCAGTGAGCGCAGCAACAACAGCTTGCCGAAAAACCCGGAAAGCGGCGGCAAGCCGGCCACCGCAATCGCGCCGAAAAAGAACAAGCCACCGAGCACATGCGGATTCTGCAGCTCCGCCCCCTGAATCAGAAGCGTATGTTTAACCCCACGCTGCCGGGCAATCAGGTCGGCCAAGAGGAACAGCCCGCCGGCGACCCAGGTGCTGTGAACCAGGTAAAACAGGGCGGCCGCCAATGCTTGCTCAGTACCGATGGCCACACCCGCGAGCAAGGTGCCTACCGACACGACGACCAGGTACGCCAGTAAGCCGTGCAGGCTAACCGCCGCCAGCGCGCCGATCACGCCGAGCGCCAGGGTCAGCAGGGCAATCGGCCACAGCCAGTCGTTGGCCATATTGGCCAGGGTGCCAGCCTCATCGCCGAAGATCAGTGTGTATACGCGGATGATCGAATACAGGCCGACCTTGGTCATCACCGCAAACAGTGCAGCGACCGGCGCAGTGGCTGAGGCATAGGCCTTGGGCAGCCAGAAATACAACGGCAGGAACGCTGCCTTGAGCCCGAACACCACCAGTAACAGCAGGCCGGCAGCGCCCAGTAGCGCTGCATCGTCAGGCCCGGCAGCGGCCACGCGAATGGCCATGTCCGCCATATTCAGGGTGCCGGTGATGCCGTACAGCACGCCTACGGCGAGCAGGAAGAACGCCGAACCGACCAGGTTCAGCACCACGTAATGCAACCCCGCGCGTACCCGCTCTACCCCGCCGCCGTGCAGCAGCAGCGAATAGGAGGCGATCAGCAGGATTTCAAAGAACACAAACAGGTTGAACAGGTCGCCAGTGAGGAAGGCACCGTTGATCCCCATCAACTGGAACTGGAACAGGGCATGAAAGCTTCGTCCGCGCTGATCATCACCACGCACGGCATACAGCAAGGCAAAGCTGCCGAGTACCGCGGTGACAACCAACAACAAGGCGCTCAGACGATCCAGCAGCAAGATAATGCCGAATGGCGCCGCCCAGTTACCGGCAGCGTAGACCTGCAGCACACCCTGATCAGCCACCCAAAGCAAGTAAGCGCTCAGGGGCAATAACAGCAGCGTCGCCAGCAACGACACGCAGCGCTTAAACCGCTGGCTCAGGCCCGCCCCCAGCAGCAACAGGCTGCCGGCAAACATGGGGAGCAGGACGGGCAGGATCAAGCTGTGATTCATTTGGCAGGCTCCTGGCCGTCAACATGGTCAGTCTGGGTTTCACCGACGCTGCGCAGCGCCAGCACCACGACGAACGCGGTCATGGCAAAGCCGATAACGATGGCGGTCAGCACCAGTGCTTGCGGCAACGGGTCAGCGTACTCAGCACCCGCCCCGACCACCGTGACCACGCCGGTTTGCAACCGGCCCATGGCGAACAGGAACAGGTTGACCGCATAGGAAATCAGCGTCAGCCCCAGCACCACCGGGAAGGTCCGCGCACGCAGCAGCAGGTACACGCCGCTGGCGGTGAGGATACCCAGGGTCGTGGCAAATATGGCTTCCATCTCAAAGCACCTCTTGTACAGCTTTTTCCTGGGTCAATTTGCCCAGGTTGGCGAGAATCAACAGGGTTGCGCCGACCACCGTCAGGTACACGCCAAGGTCGAAGAGCATGGCAGTCGCCAGCTCGATTTCACCAATCAGCGGAATCTGAAAATGGCCGAAGGCCGAGGTCAGGAACGGCCGGTCAAACAGCCAGCTGCCCAAACCGGTGAGGCCTGCAATCAATACGCCAAGCCCGGCCATGCCCTGGTAATTCAGCGGCAGACGCGACTGCGTCCACTGCACGCCACTGGCGACGTATTGCAGGATCAACGCCACAGCCGTGACCAGCCCGGCGATAAAACCGCCGCCCGGCAAGTTGTGCCCGCGCAGGAAGATAAACACCGAGACCAGCAGCGCCATCGGCAGCAGCACCCGCGACAGGGTGGCGAGGATCAGCGGGTGACGGTCACGTGCCCAATTGCGCCCCTGTGCATCGACTTTCGGCTGGAACAACCGCAAGCCGTCGAGCAATGCAAAGATACCGACGGCGGCAATCGCCAGCACGGTGCCCTCGCCCATGGTGTCGAAACCACGGAAGTCGACCAGAATCACGTTGACCACGTTGGCCCCACCGCCGCCCGGCACGCTGTTCTCCAAGAAGAACGCGGAAATGCTGTCATACGGCCGCGTCAGCACGGCGAATACCAGTATCGCCACCATCACGCCCGTGCCCACGGCCAGGATGAAGTCGCGCAGGCCACGCAGGCTGCTCGACTCCACACGGGTATGCGCCGGTAGAAAGAACAGCGCAAGCATCAGCAGGATGATGGTCACCACCTCCACAGACAACTGGGTCAGGGCCAGGTCCGGTGCCGAATAACGGGCAAAGGCCAGCGCCACCATCAGCCCGACCACGC
Organism: uncultured Pseudomonas sp.; assembly: GCF_943846705.1. Classification (NCBI taxonomy): domain Bacteria; kingdom Pseudomonadati; phylum Pseudomonadota; class Gammaproteobacteria; order Pseudomonadales; family Pseudomonadaceae; genus Pseudomonas; species uncultured Pseudomonas sp. The sequence goes on from NZ_OX044366.1 coordinate 3,996,391, forward strand.
TGAGCATCAGCAAGGAGACCAGGCGCTGGCGATGGAAGATCACCGTCACCAAGGCAGCCAAGGCCATGATGCCCAGGCCCAGGGCCGTGATGCCGTCGATCTCGCTCATGGCCAGCGGTCCGCTGATCTGCGGTAACGAACTCAGGCCCTGGGTCACTACCAACAACCCCGCCGCCAGCAGCAACGCCAGGTAGCGTTGCAACGAAGCGTTCTCCAGCCAGTGGGTCACCGCCGTGCAGGCCTTGAGCAGAATCAGCACACCGCTTTCGAACAGCAATTTGGCATCCACGCTCGGCAGGCCGGCATACCAACGAAACAGCGGCTGGCGGAATACGTAGACCAGAATCCCGCCAAACAGCGCGATAAAGCTCATCAGCAACGCCATGTTCAAGCCATGCCAAATCGCCAGACTGTAAGTTGGCACATCACCGCCCAGAGTTGCCGTAGCGGCAGCGGCCAGCAGCGGCGCCACGGTGTAGGCCGGCACAATGCCCACCAGCAGGCAGAGGAACACCAAAATCTCCACCGGCACTTTCATATAGCGCGGCGGCTCATGCGGCGGGTAATGCGGCAGGTTGATCGGCTCGCCGTTGAAGAACACGTCGTGGATAAACCGCAGCGAATAGGCCACCGAAAACACCCCGGCCAGGGTTGCAGCTGCCGGAATCACCCAGTTGAAGCTACCGAGCAGGTGTTGATTAAGGGTTTCGCTGAAGAACATTTCCTTGCTCAGGAAGCCATTAAGCAGCGGCACGCCGGCCATCGCCGAGGCCGCCACCATGGCCAACACGGCGGTGTGCGGCATGTACTTCCACATGCCGTTAATTCGCCGCATGTCGCGGCTGCCGGTTTCATGGTCAATGATCCCCGCCGCCATAAACAACGAGGCCTTAAAGGTGGCGTGGTTGATGATGTGGAACACCGCGGCCACTGCTGCCAGGCGCGTATCCAGGCCGAACAGCAAGGTGATCAGGCCCAGATGACTGATAGTCGAATAGGCCAGCAGACCCTTGAGGTCATGCTGGAACAACGCCATCCCGGCCCCCACCAGCAGCGTCACCAGACCGGTGATGCTGACCAGGTAGAACCACCACTCCGAGCCGGCCAACGCCGGATAGAGACGCGCCAGCAGAAACACCCCGGCCTTGACCATGGTTGCCGAGTGCAGATAGGCGGAAACCGGGGTCGGCGCGGCCATCGCATGGGGCAGCCAGAAATGGAACGGAAACTGCGCCGACTTGGTGAACACGCCCAACAGCACCAGAATCAGCGCCAGCGGGTACAGCTCATGCGCACGAATCGCGTAACCGGCAGCCAGTACCTGGGACAGCTCGAAACTGCCGGCGATATGGCCGATCAGCAGAATCCCGGCAAACAGCGCCAGGCCACCACCGCCGGTCACGGCCAGGGCCATGCGCGCCCCCTTGCGCGCATCCGAGCGCTCCCCCCAGAAGCCAATCAGCAGGAACGACGACAGGCTGGTCAGCTCCCAGAACATCAGCATCAACAGCAGGTTTTCCGAGAGCACCACGCCGAGCATCGCGCCCATAAACAGCAGCAGGAAGGCGAAAAAACGCCCCATCGGCTCTTTTTTCGCCAGGTAGTAGCGGGCGTAGAGAATCACCAGCAGGCCGATGCCGAGAATCAGCAGGGCAAACAGAAAGCCCAGGCCATCGAGGCGCAGGCTGAGATTCAGGCCCAGGCTCGGCAGCCACTCTAACTTGACCCTGAGCAACTCGCCAGAGAACACCGCAGATTGCTGCGAGAGCAACAGCACCAACGCCGTCAGCGGCGCCAACGAAGCGGCCGCAGCGCAAGCTGAACGGCCCAAACGTTCGGCCAGCAACGGCAGAAACATGCCGAGAAATGGCAAGGCGATGATCAGCGCAAGCGTCATAAATAAAACCTCTTTATACGAACCAGGCACGTACACGCACCCAGCCGACTCCCTAACTAACTCACTGGTGGTAAACCACAGGCTTTTACCCGAGCCACAACCCGCACACATGGAATACGCCGCATGGCGACGAAAGCCGATCAACAGAAAAACGTGCGCGATTATCCATAACTATCGCCCAGCAGTCATGGATAGAATCATTACAAAACGCTCCACTTGCCGCGAACTTGCCTGGGATATCTGACAATCACCGGGAAACGTCTGGTCAATCTAGAAAAAAGGCAATAAAAAACCGGATCAGTCAATACTGATCCGGTCTCGGCAACTCTTAATGAGTAACGCGGCTGGTGCCATTGACCGTCATGATGCGCACGCGCTCACCGACGCGGAAGATTTGATTCTCCTCCACCGCCTGCACATAGGCGCGCATGCTGCCGTCATCTTCGCGCACGGTGATTTCCACGCCTTGGGTACGCGTCAGGCCTTCTTCGGTCATTGCGCCCAGTAAACCACCGGCTACGGCACCGATCACTGCGGCTACCGCACTGCCGCGACCACCGCCAACGCCACTGCCGGCAACGCCGCCAACCACCGCGCCAGCACCTGCGCCGATTGGGGTTTTCGTGCCTTCGATTTTCACCGGACGCAGCGATTCAATCGTACCCATACGCACGGTCTGCACGGCGCGCGCTTCATCACGTGAGTAAGTGTCGCCGGTCAGGCTGGAGGCGCAACCGCCCAACAGAGCCAACGCGGCAAACGATGCAGCCAAAACAATGGGTTTACGCATGATTATGTCTCCAGTTAGGCAGGCTTCATTAAAACGCCTGCGCCGTTCAGCTGTCATCCGTAAATATACGGCAAAAATTTACTCGGCATGTCTTGCACGGCTCTGGCGCGACATTGCACCACCTTCAACGCAGTCACTCAGTAAGCCTAGACTAAGGCACTGTCTGGGGGACCTATGGATTATTTCATCGTCGTCAGCACCAGCGTTGCCGGGCTGTACTTCCATTGGTGGTTGTATGTGCGAATCAAGCGCTGGATGGACCGTGACCTGGCGCTGTCACTGGCCGGAAACTCGCCGACCAAGCGCCACTACATGCTCGAACGCCTGACTGAAGCACAAGCGGCCGGCATCAAGCGCAGCGCCCTGCCCGCTTGGCTCGAGCAGGCAGCGACGCAGTATCAGGGGGATTAAAACAGCGTTCAGGGCGCCAGGCGCTCGCGCAACCAGGCGTCGCCCTCTAGGCGGAAGTTGAGACGATCATGCAGACGGCTGGAACGCCCCTGCCAGAACTCGATACGCTCCGGCAGCAAACGATAGCCACCCCAGTGCGGCGGGCAATGCGGAGCACATTCAAGAAAGCGCTGTTCGGTCTGCGCCAGCAAGTCTTCCAACTCGTCACGACCGGCAATCACCCGACTCTGCGGGGATGCCCAAGCGCCAATCCGGCTGCCCAGCGGACGCACCTGAAAATAAGCATCGCACTCCTCTGCCGTGACCCGCTCAACCCGCCCTTCGATACGCACCTGACGCTCAAGGCTGGGCCAGAAGAAGGTCATGGCAGCAAACGGGTTAACCGCCAGCTGCTGGCCTTTGGCGCTGTCGTAGTTGCTGAAGAAGGTAAAACCGCGCGCATCCAGGCCCTTGAGCAGCAGCACGCGACAATGTGGACGACCTTCGCCATCAACGGTCGCCAGGGTCATGGCATTGGGCTCAACCGGCAGCTGTTCGGTTTTCACCGCATCGGCAAACCAGTGTTGAAACAGCGCAAACGGCTCAAGCGGCGCTTGCGCCTCGCTCAAGCCGTCACGGGTGTATTCACGGCGCATGTCAGCCAGGGTTTGAGTCATCAACAAATCCTCTCGAACAGATTGCGCCAAGCTTAACCACTGGCGTTCTATTTAGCTTGATCTGCGACAACGCTGCTGACCCTCGGCTTATGGGCGGGGAGCTGGCTTATCAGCCTTGGCAATCACTTTGGCGGTTTTGTCTGCAGCCGGCTTGACGGCGGCAACCGCAGTAGTGGGCGCTGGCTGGTTGTATTTGGCGATCAGCGCGTTGAGGGTGGCTTTCGAGGTCAGCATGATCTCTACCCGGCGGTTCAGTGCACGACCTTGCTGGCTGTCGTTGGCAGCGCGCGGCATGTCGGAACCCATGCCCTTGACCATTAGACGATTCTGCTTGAGGCCACTGAGGCGGAAGATCGAGGTGAACGCGCGAGCGCGCTGCTGGCTTAGTTCGCGGTTGGCATTCACTTCGCCACTGCTGTCGGCATGGCCAAGAATCAGCACGCCGATGTTTTCATCGTTTTCCAGCAATTTGCCCATACGGCTCAGGGGACCCAGGGTCACTGGCAGCATCATATGCGGACGGTCTGGGTTGAACGAACCCTGTACCGGCGCGGTGACCACCAAAAGGTTTTCCTGACGCTCTAATTCGAAATGGGTGCCCTTGATCGCTTCACGCACCTTTGGCTCGTAGTCATCCAACCAGGCTTGGGTCACTGCCGGTGGCGGCATAACAACCACTTTCGGCGCAGGCTTTGTGTATTTGTCGAAAGCGCTGCAACCGCTGATCAGCACACACAGGGCGATGGCGAGGGTTTTGTTAGCAAGCATCTGAAAATCCACATCGTGATAAGCAAAAGAAGCCGGTCAGCGGCCCACTGAGGTAGCAGGCCATGCCAGGTTATGCCGCAGTTTAGCTGAGCTGGCTATAAACAATCAGCCAATAGACGCGCAAGTTTCTGCGCACGGGGATCCATCAAGACGAACGGTCCTAGGTTATTGGTGACAAAGCCAAAGGCCACATCCCGCTCCGGGTCGGCAAAGCCAATGGAGCCGCCGGCGCCAGGATGACCAAAGGCGCGCGCGCCCATGCCGTAGGTGGCATTGGCGACCGCTGGCTGATCGAGCATGCAACCCAGGCCGAAACGGGTACGGGTCAGCAACGTCTTGTCTTCACCCAGCGCATGTTCGCGGGTGAGCTCAGCCAGCAACTCGCTCTCCAGCAAGCTGCCGTCCAGCAGGCCGCTATAGAAACCAGCCAGGCTGCGCGCATTACCATGGCCGTTGGCGGCCGGCTGTTGCATGCGCCGCCATTCCGGCTTATTGGTGCTGGTCATGATCGACGGTGGATTGGTGAAGGCGCGCGTGCTCATGGCCGCAGGCTCGCTCATCATGGTCTTGAGCAGACGTTGAGCTGCCGCATCACCCAGGTTGCCCTTGCCGCGGGAGATAGTCGCCACGCGGTCGAACTCCTGATCCGCCAGGCCCACATGAAAATCGAGGCCCAAAGGCTTGGCCGTCCGCGCGACGATGGCCTCGCCCGGCCCGCGCCCCTCGACCCGTCGCAACACTTCACCCACCAGCCAGCCGTAGGTGATCGGCGCATAGCCATGGCCTTCACCCAAGGTCCACCACGGCTGTTCGGCGGCTAGCGCGGTGGTCATGGTCTGCCAGTCATACAAGGCTTCGGCCGGCAGCATCTGCCGCAAAGCCGGCAGCCCCGCTTGATGGCTAAGCAAATGGCGCAGGGTGACTTTGTCTTTACCGGCCGTGGCGAACTCAGGCCAGTAACGTGCGACCGGGGCATCCAGCTCCAGCTTGCCCTCGCCGACTAACTGCAAGGCAGTAACTGCGGCAAAAGTCTTGGTGCAGGAAAACAGGTTGAGGATGGTGTCGCTGTGCCAGGCCTGCTGACCATCTTTGTCGGCCACTCCGGCCCACAGGTCCACCACGGTTTCGCCGCCGACCTGCACGCAGAGCGCCATCCCGCGCTCTTGCGGATCATCGAACAACGCCGCAAAAGCGTCTCTCAGCGCCTCGAACTTGAGGTCGAAATAGCCCTGTATCTGCACCGCCCTGCTCCTTTATCAGTGTTCGCCAATTGTTCGGCGGATTGTTTCAGTTCTACCGCCTACGGTGAATCCTGCTCCAGGCTGGCAACAGCAATATCGACCCCGCGAATAGCCTTTCCACGGTTTGCTGTGACCGGCTAAGGCGCTGGCTTGAGCAGGGCTTGCGGCACAGTTAAGTTGGCTTTACGCACGCTTTGGACGAAGCCTGACCAAGGCCGATCAGTGATCGCCACCAGGCCCAGATGGCCGTTCTCGCCATCCAATAAGCGCCCGGTCACCGGCTGATCGAGGTATTGGAACCAGTGCACGCCGACAACCTGCGGCTCCTCCAGGGCCTTACTCAGGAAGTGCGCATAAGCCGGGCCACGCTCCTCCTCCTTGTAGACCTCGGCAACCCCACCCCAGAACGGCCCACGATCACGCGAGCCGAAGTGAAACTCGGTGATCATCAGCGGTTTGTCTAACTGGCGCAGCGCGGCGAAGTCATAACCCTGCTGCGGCTCACGGGTGTAGAAGTTAAAGCTCAGCACATCGCAGAAGCGCACACAGGCCTTCACCGCCTCGGGGATGCTGCTGGCGAAGCGCCCGCCCAGCAGCAGGTGGTTGGGCGCGTGCCAGTCCAGTGAGTCGGCAATGGTCTTAAAGTAGGTTTCCGCATACAGGCGCAGGAACGCCTGCATATCCTGCTCGATGGCCGGGTGCTCAGCGCTGGGCAACGGCGCCTGAAAACCAGGGTCCTCCATCAGCTCCCACGCCTGCAACTCAATCCCCCAGGCGCGGGACAGGCCATTCTGATTGCGGTATTTGTCACGCAACTGCTTGAGAAAAGCGCGCTTGGCCGGCACATCGGTGCTCAGGCGTAATGTGGCATACGCCAGGGCATAGCGGCCATTGGGGTCCTCCGCAGCACCCGCCCAGGCCAGCTCGTTGTCAGCGAAATAACCGAGTAGCCAGGGATTGTCACGGTGATCGCGCGAGGCAATCGCCACGGCCCGCTCGGTGGCCATGGCAAAGCGCGGATCGAACGGGTCAGGCATTGCGCCCCACCAATCGACACCGGTGCTGATGGTGGCGTAATCACCGTGAATCGACAGCGCAATACTGAACGGCATGCGGGCGTCGCTGGCAAAAGCTGGCTCGCTCCAGTTCCCCAGGGTGTTGAAACCCCAGGCTTGCAGGCGATCCTGACTGAGCGTGCGCCAGGCAGCAGGATCACCCTGACCATAACTGCGCTGCAGGTTGGCCTTGTAAAAATCGAACCAACGCCCGCTGGCAAACGCCCGACCCTGGTTGGCGCCAGTGTCGCTGCGGCTGTCCGAGGTGCCGAAGTAAGCCGCCAGCGCCTCCCCCTGTTGTGGTAGATCGGTAAACATCGCCTCACGCCCTGCAACGTAAGTGGCGCTCTGCTCGGCCGTCACTGCGTTAACCCCCAGCGAATAGAACGGATGCCCCTCAGGCGTTACCAGAAACCAGCGACCATCGCGTTTCTCGGTACGGAAAAAGCCGCTCGGCGTAAACGCCTGCCCGCCCATCCAGCCGCCAAACGTGTCCTGCGCCGGCCGCTGCGCCAGCCAGCGCTGCAACTGTTGCTGCTCTTGGGCAGCCGCTTGCTGCAGTTGCCCATCGTTATGCACCTTGCCCGGCCAGTTGGCCCGCGTGTACTGGCCGTAGCTGTCGACGATGTCGGCATAGGCGGCGGCCGATAGCTGTTCGCTGCTCACGCCAAACTGGCTGAGCAAAATATCTTGCGCCGCTTGCGGCTGCGGTATGGACAGGGTGAGTGCACTGACGTTGCTCAGGTCCAGCGCGCCACTGAGCGTGTCGGCCAGCAGCAGGCGTTGGCCCTTGTGCGTCCAGGGCATCGGCACCCCGGCACGCATACCATGCTCACGCGGTGAAGCGGCTTGCAGGGGAATCAACAGGGTTTGCGCAGGCCCGGCCGGCAAGGCGATACGGGTGCTCAACTGCTGACCATCGGTACTTTCGATCAGCACATCCAGGGTCAACGCCCAGGCCATGGCGTTCTGTACACGCAAGCTAACCAGGGTTTGCTGCGACCAGTCCCAACTACCGCTTTGCGGGGTAAGACGCAGGCGGGGTTGCGCGGCAGGATGGAAGGTCACTCGACGCAGCACTTCACCTTGCGGCGTCGGCTCGCCAATGCGCTTAGGCAGCTCGGCATCCACTGTCGTGACCTGCACGGCGTCCAATGGCCGGACAAAGTTGAACAACTCCTGCTGCTCTATTGCCATGGCTACGCTGCAATAACCCAGTAGGGCTGATAGCAAAATACCTGTCTGCAGCCTGCGTTTAAGCTTCACGAACAGCATTCCCCTAATATTTCGGCCGCCCCTGGCCAGACTGCCCGAGGCAAAGTTCAGGCCTTGGGGTCGACCAAGGCAGTGTACATGCGCCAGTTGGAGCGTCTTTAGCGCGGCGAGTTGCCTTATACCGACAGGCGGACGCTAACTGATTTCCCGGCGAAATGGCGGCAAGGCATTAAGAATTGATTTGCCGTAGCGCTGAGTGATTACACGGCGATCCAGCAAGGTAATAATTCCGCGATCCGCCTCAGTGCGCAGCAGGCGGCCGCACGCCTGCACCAGGCGCAGCGACGCATCCGGTACGGCAATTTCCATAAAGGGGTTGCCGCCGCGCGCTTCGATCCACTCGGCCAGGGCCGCCTCGACAGGATCGTCCGGAACAGCAAAGGGGATTTTGGCAATCACCACATGTTCGCAGTAGGCGCCCGGTAGATCGACACCCTCGGCAAAACTGGCCAGGCCAAACAGCACGCTTTCCTCACCGCTATCGACCCGAGCCTTGTGCTTGTTCAGGGTTTCCTGCTTGGACAGGTTGCCTTGAATAAATACCCGCTTGCGCCAGTCACGCTCCAGACCTTCGAAGACGTCCTGCATTTGCTTGCGCGAGGAAAACAGCACCAAGGTGCCGCGCGAGCCCTCAACCAGACCGGGCAAATCTCGGATAATCGCCGCCGTATGCGCCACCGCATCCCGCGGATCAGCATTCAGGTTGGGCACCCGCAGCACACCAGCATCGGCATGATGAAAAGGGCTAGGCACCACGGTGCTAACCGCCACGTTCGGCAAACCGGCGCGCATGCGGTAGCGATCAAAGGTGCCCAGCGCCGTCAACGTCGCCGAGGTCACCAGCGCGCCATAGGCCACATTCCACAAGTTACGCCGCAGGGTTTCGGCGGCCAGGATTGGGCTGGCGTTGACCTCGATATCGAACAACGCGCCGCTATCGGCCAGAGTCAGCCAGCGCGCCATCGGCGGACTGGTCTCCGGGTCTTCGGCGGTAAAGGCCAGCCACAACTCCCAACTGCCCTGAGCACGCGCCAGCAGGCTGCCAAACAACGGGTACCACTCCTCGGCCTGGTGGCTGGCGATGCCAATAGTGGCCTCGCCATCCATGGCTTCCTTGAGCTTTTCGGTCACCCCGGTAAACAGCTCGGTCAGCTTGGAAAAACCCTTCTTCAACTCCACGCCCAGCTCGACCAAGTGCGACGGCACCAGCCCGCCGACAAAGCGATGACGTGGGCGCTCCCGGCCCTGCATGTCTTCGCCCGGCTTGAAGTCGGCCACCTGCTCACACGCGGCGAACATAAACTGCTGATGGGTTTTGATCTCCCGCGCCAGCTCCGGCACCTGCTCGATCAAACGACCTAAGTCACCCGGCAACGGATGCTGGGCGAGCAGCTTGGTGAGATTTTTGGCGGTCTGCTCCAGCCAGTCAGCGGTCGAACGCAGCCGGGTGAAATGGGCGAAATGACCGATGGCCTTGTCCGGCAGGTGATGGCCCTCGTCAAACACATAGAGGGTGTCACGCGGATCCGGCAATACCGCGCCGCCGCCCAGGGCCAGGTCTGCGAGGACCATGTCATGGTTGGTGACGATGACATCGACCTTGCCCATGCCTTCGCGCGTTTTGTAAAAAGCACACTGCTGGAAGTTCGGACAATGGCGGCTGGTGCACTGACTGTGATCGGTGGTCAGCTGCGACCAGCGCGCGTCTTCCAGTTCTTCCGGCCAGCTGTCGCGGTCACCGTCCCACTTGTTGCCGGCAAGCTTCTCGATCATCGCGGTAAACAGCTTCTGACTCTGCTCATCCACATCGATCTTGAAGCCTTCCTCTTCGAACAGCTGAGCGGTGGCGCTTTGCGCCTGGCCTTCCTGCAGCAGCATATCCAGCTTGGACAGGCACAGGTAACGGCCGCGCCCCTTGGCCAGGGCGAAGCTGAAGTTGAGACCACTGTTGCGCATCAGGTCCGGCAAATCTTTGTGCACGATCTGCTCTTGCAGTGCCACGGTGGCCGTGGCGATCACCAACCGCTTGCCTGCGGCCTTAGCCGTGGGAATCGCGGCCATGCTATAGGCCACGGTTTTACCGGTACCGGTACCGGCCTCAACCGCCACAACAGCAGGCTCACCGACGCGCCGCCCTTCTTCATCAACTTCAATGGCGCCAAGCACCTTGGCAATTTCGGCAATCATCAGGCGCTGGCCATAGCGCGGTTTAAGCGACTTGGCCTCGAGAAAACGGGAGTAGGCGCCCTGGATCTGGGACTTGAGTTCGGTACTGAGCATGGGGTCTTGGTGCAAAAAGCCTGGATAAATTTTCAGTGTTTGTAATCGGCGGCTATCATAGCGCGCTAATCGATCCCGCGCTGAACCGCTTAGAGCCTGTTGCTAACGCGCCATGGCCGACGCGCAGCAGGTCGCCAATAGGTTCTTACATCCATAGGAGTGATTGCATGACCCCTTACGCCTTCATCTACAGCCTGCACCTGCTCGCCGCCCTCGCCTGGGTGGGCGGTATGTTCTTCGCGTGGATGATCTTGCGCCCGGCAGCCGTCGCCGCTCTGGAAGCCCCAGCCCGGCTAAAACTCTGGCTGGCGGTCTTCCCGCGCTTTTTCTACTGGGTATGGGCGGCGGTGATTGTCTTGCCGGTTACCGGCGTGGGCATGCTGCACCTGCGCTTTAGCGGCTTCGATGCCGCGCCACGCTATGTGCACATCATGATGGGGCTGTATATCGCGATGCTGGCGCTGTTTCTGCGGATACAGGCACTGCAACTGCCAGAATTGCGCCGCGCCGTAACAGCAGAGGACTGGCCGAGTGGCGGTGCGGTGCTTGCACGCATTCGTCGGCTAGTCGGCATCAACCTGCTGCTGGGATTACTGGTGGTGGTAATCGCTGGCGCTCGCCCTTCGTTCTAACGCGGCCCAGCTAACTGCAGTCAGAGGGCCGCGGTTAGCTGGGCAGAGCGATTAGAACCGCACAACATTCAGCGCACCGGCCGGGCCGGCCTCACCAGCACGTCCTGCCTGCCCGGGCTTACCGTCACGAGCACCGTCGGTGCTGTACACCCAACAGCCCTTGCTCATGCCACCTTGGCCAGCAGCACCCGGCGCCCCCGGTTGACCGCCACTACCGCCGTCCACACGCACCTGCAACTGCTCAACCGGGAAACCCTGCGGCACTTCCAAGCGGACCTGGGCACCGGCGGCTCCCGGCTGGCCGTCACCACCATCCAAACCATCATGGCCGCCACTGGCCTCACCCCATGTGCAGCCACCTGGCTTACCATCCGCCCCGGCAAGGCCGGCATAACCAGGCGCACCCGCACCGCCGCGGGCATCCAGGATCAGACTCTCCACGGTCACGACCTGCAAGCGCACACTCAGGTCGCGCCCCGGCAGTGCGGGGGTTTCCGCGCCGCCCTGGGCACCACGCGCACTGATCTGCGCACCACTGGCAATCTCGGCATTTGCCACTTCGAGGCGCAGCGCCTGCTCACTCGGGGCTATCGCCAGACGCGCTTCGCGCCCTAAACGCAGCTGCGCCACGCGAATTTCGGTCAATCCTGCAGGAATCAACAAGGTGCCGTGGTCGGCGATTTCCAGACGATCCAGCAGCAACACACTGGTATTGCTCGGCAGTCGCATAAAGGCATGGGAGTCGACTTCAATCACCGCCTGGGCCAACACCAGGGGGCTAAACAGTGCAGTGAGAGCGAGTAACTTACGCATTTCCGGCCTCCATCTGCAGTGTTTCCTGTGGCTCGGCGGCAGTCACCGCCGCTTGCTCAACTGGCAAACCCAGCAACTGGAAAATCCCGAACAACATGACCTGCATACGCTCCTGAGCCGGCTTGGGGCAAGCGGCAATACGCGCATTAAAAAACCACAGTTCCAGTGCATGAATCAGCAGAATCAAAGCGCCCGCAGCGTTCAACAACAGTGCAAAAGGCTGTGCGAAAGGTTGCAGCAGGTTCGCCAGTACGACGCCCCAAAATAATGCCGTCAGGCCCTTTGCTACAGTCAGAAATGCTTTCATACCCGCCCCTGGCAGTTTTTATTTCGCTGCACCATATCTGCTTTAGGGGTGTGCTGCCAGAGACCAGTAAAAACCATGAAGGCTGAATGCCCTCATAGCTTTACTGGGTTGAGACTGCCTTCTTGTAAGCAGGCCGCGCGAACCAACTCAGCGGAATTCGCAGTGACCAACTAGCCCGTCACCTCAATTATGGCTGCGCTTCAACCTCCGCTTCGACGCGGCGATTGATCGCTCGCCCGGACTCGCTTTGATTATCTGCAACCGGCCGCGACTCACCATAGCCAACCGATGAAACCCTGTTGCTATCGATACCATGCTGGTTGACCAGCACATCACGCACCGCATTGGCACGGCGCTCGGATAGCCCCTGGTTATACGCTTCACTGCCAATGGCGTCGGTATGACCTTCAACGGTCGTGGTGGTTTGCGGGTACTGTTTCATAAAGTCGGCAAGGCTTTTGATATCCGCCTGACTGCCTTCTTTAACATTGGACTTGTTGAAATCGAATTTCACATCCAGCTCTACCCGCACCGGCTCCACAACCTCGACGGGCTCTGCTGCGGCAGGCGTACTGGCATATTCTTTAATCGGACAGCCGTTGTTATGCACCGGCGTATTAAGAGGCGTTCCTGGGCAACGGTCACGACGATCAAACACACCGTCGTCGTCTTCGTCGCCATCTTGGGCGTAGCAAATCAGCGAGCCAATGACCGCACCGGCCAAGGCACCACCTGCTGCCCATGTAGAACTTTCGATTGCGCCCAAACCAGCACCGGTCAGACCGCCAATTGCACTGCACAGGGGCCAGTTCCCTTGGTTGAGCGGCGCACCTCCTGTACTGGAAGTACTCACGCAACCTGAAAGAACACTGCTGACCAAGAGAACGGGGGCTAGCCCCATCATGGATCTAACTCTCATGGTACGAATCTCCTGTATTGCCGGCTACAGCCGGTACATAGGAGTAAAGACCTACCCATAGAACTGCACAAGCCAGGCCCTAAGGGTCTGGCTTGTTTTCTGCCGAAAGCCTTGAATCAGGCAATCAAGGACGCGCTTCTACTTCTGCTTCTACGCGGCGGTTGACGGCGCGACCGTCAGCACTGGCGTTGTCCGCTACCGGACGAGTTTCGCCATAGCCCACTGCATTAACGCGCTCACCGCCTACGCCATACTGGTTAACCAGCACATCACGCACGGCATTCGCGCGCCGCTCAGACAGGGTCTGGTTGTATGCGTCGCTACCCACGGAGTCAGTGTGTCCTTCAACCACGGTGGTGGTTTGCGGGTATTGGGTCAGGAAGTCAGCCAGGTTCTTGATGTCACCATAGCTTTCAGGCTTCACCTGAGCCTTGTCGAAGTCGAACTTGACATCCAACTCAACACGCACGGCCTCAGCGGGTTCAGCCATGGCCACTGGCTCTTCCATAACCTCTTCCACCATCACAACCTGCTCTTCGCCGGCGCCGTGCACCCAGCAATAAGCAGCCGCCATACCGGCACCAACGAGTGCGCCGCCACCAGCCCAAGTAGAACTTTCAATAGCGCCCAGAGCTGCACCGCCCACACCGCCAATCGCGGCACAGGTTGGCCAATCAGTTTTCTGCACGCCGGCACAACCGGTTAATAAGGTACTCGCGACAATCAGGGGTAATGCTTTCCTGGTGATGCTCATATGTAAGTCTCCTATTGGTAAATCGGTAAAAACCGATACTGACAAAGTAAAGACGCCAGTAACAAAATATGCCAGAGAATATACAAACACATTAGTAGCACGATCGGCACTAGGCTGCTGTGCCACTGCACGTTAGTCTTCGCTTACTAAAGTGAGGATGTGCCATGCCTGCAACCCCTTCATCCCGGACACCGCAACAAGCCCTTGCCGCACTATTGGCGCGCTACACGCCAACACGCCTACTGCTAGTCGGAAGCCAAGAATTACCTGCGATTGATGCCTTTAGCCAAGCCCATCCAGACTGCCATATCACCTACACCGAGGCCGGAGCCCTACCCAGCGAAGTAGCCGCACAACGTTTCGATCTAGCGCTGATTGTCGATTGCCTTGAGCATCTGCCGAAACGGGCAGGGCTGGAATTACTCGGTGGTATTCGCAACTTGAATGCCAGCCGCATGGCCGTGCTGGTCGACCTGCAAGCCTGTGATTGGCAAGAAACAGACTTTTTCGCCCTGGCCCTGCAGGCCAGTGAGAACTTCCAGCGCGATCAGCAGACACTCAACTTATTCACTTATGACCTGCTCGATTACAAGCAAGTACCTGACTGGCTAAATGCCAAGTTTTGGGCCAACCCGGAAAATTTCGGTAAGTACTGGTGGTAAATCAATGAACAGCACTGCCTGCCCCTGCGGCAGCGGCCAACTGCTAACACTTTGCTGCGGCCGCTATCACGCTGGCACTGCGCCAGCCAGCGCCGAAGCCTTGATGCGCTCACGCTACAGTGCCTACGCCCTTGGGCTGGTCGACTATTTAGTGCGCAGTACCCTGCCGGCCCAGCAAGCCGGTCTCGACCAAGAGGCCATCCAAACCTGGAGTTTGCGCAGCACCTGGCTTGGGCTTGAAGTACATGAGGCCCAACTAATCGAGGGCGAACCCCAGCACGCTTACGTCACCTTTACCGCGCACTGGCGTGACGACGGCGGCGAACACAGCCATCGCGAACGCTCGGCATTCGTGCGCAATAACGGTAACTGGTACTTCATTGATCCTACTGTTGAGACCAAGCTCGGCCGTAATGATCCATGCCCTTGCAGCAGCGGGCTGAAGTTCAAAAAATGCTGTGCCAGCTATTTTTGATAGCGCTGAGAGACTCACTCACGCAGAGGGCAACCAACCGCTGCGCCCTGCGCCACTCAGGTTAATCCTGCAATTTCAGATGAGAGATATCAGGCGGTGGCCCGGCAGGGGCTTTTTTCGCCTCCCCCATATCACTGCCAGGTGGTGCCAGGCTGAACTGCGACAGATCCAGCTCGGGAGCCGCTGCCTGCGGCTTACCATCCTGCACATCATCGCCCAGCGGCGCGATGCCAAAATCCGGGGCATCCACATCAGCAAACGCGGCCATGTACTCATCACGCGGGGTTACCTGCAAGCGCCCGCCAGGCGTGCTGGTGCCTGCGGCCTCAGCAGGCCGAGCATCCGCGACATCGGCAGTGACAGCGGCGGAGAGCGGAGATGCGCCAGGCGGGGCGGCCAACTCTATCTCTTCGATTTCATCGTCAATGCAGGTCACTTCAACCACGGCACCGGCGCGCTCTAGCGTCGAGCGATATTTCTCCGCTCCAGCCGCATCCAAGTTGCTCTTGATTACGATGCGCCGCCCGGAAAACAACAACGCCAAGCGCTGCTCATCGGCCTGAAACAGCTTAGCCAGGTTGGCTTTCACCAACTCCAGCTGAGCCCCCGAAACCAATTGCGCACTGAAGGCAATTTCGTAGCGAGCCATGGTCATACTCCTGTCCTATTCGCAGCTCAGTATGGCGCAGGTTTTTTTACCGCCACAACAGGTGGCAGCCAAGCGCTTGCTTGTTACACTGGTGCGTCATTCGGAGTATGCAATGTTTTCTCAGGCGCAAACGATAAGAACACTCAGCCTATTGCTATTTTTTGGCCTTTTTACTGGTCTCAGCGGTTGCTCCTCTTGGTCATCAGGCGAGTTTAAAGATCCTGAAGTCCGCTTGGTCAACGTCGACGTGGTCAAGGCCAAGCTGCTGGAGCAGCACTTCATGCTGCGCTTTCGCATCGACAACCCCAATAATTTCAGCCTGCCGGTGCGCGGGCTGGACTACGTGGTGCATTTAAATCAGGTAAAACTGGCTGAAGGTGAATCGAACGCCTCCTTCACCGTGCCTGCTCATGGCCATTACAGCTTCAACGTTCCGGTACGCACCAATCTCTGGCGACACCTGCGAAAAATCGTCAAAGCCCTGGAAAAACCTGAAGAGCCCATACCCTATCGCTTGCAAGGCGCGGTCAAAACCGGCTGGTTGTTCGGACGGAGCGTGCACATGTCGCGCAATGGCGAGATAATTCCCGGCGATTACCTCCAGGAGTAGCTCGCATGACCCAGCAAGATCACGTTCACGGCCCTGACTGCAACCACGACCACGCTCATAGCCACGACCACAGCCATGATCATGGCCATGTACATGGGCCAGATTGTAATCACGGCCATCAAGAGCCTGTGCGCAACGCCCTGAAAGACGTTGGCCGCAACGACCCCTGCCCGTGCGGCAGCCAGAAGAAATTCAAAAAATGCCACGGCGCATAGGCCTGTCATGAACGACCTCACCCTGCTCGCACTGAGCGCCGGTGCCGTGCTGATTAGCGCACTGGCGCTTTACGCCCTGCTGCTATGGCGCCGCGTATGGAGCAAGGAAAAAGCACAGGCCGAAGCGCTCAATACGCAACGCGAGCGAATCGCCGATGATTTACACATTCTCGCCAGCAGCTTGCTTGATGGCCAGCTGCCGCTGATCGAGGGTGCGATTCGGATCAAGGTGCTGCTGGATAACTACGACAGCAGTCTCAGTCAGAATCAGCGCTGTGAGGTTTTTCACCAGTTGTTTGCGGAAACCGCCCAAGTGCCCACCCACGCGGAGTGGAAGGCTTTGGAGAAAAGCGTGCGCCGCCAGCATGAGCAGCACTTCAGTGAGCTGGAGTTGCAGCACAAGGCAGCCGCCCGCGCTGCTGCCCGCTGGCTGCTCGATGAAGCCCTGCCAATCCGCCAAAGCGCCTGATTTCACCCGCCATGCTCCTTGTCAGGCGCATGGCCCCTGGCTAACGTAGTACCTCCGCACCGATACGCCACCGCACTGTCCGGAAGGCGCAGAATCAACCTGATCGTTTTCCATCCGCAAGGAGCTTGCTGCATGTTAGCGCGCGCGTTACGCCCCATGGCCCACCTCAGCCTCGCCGCCGTACTAACGGCAGTCGTAGCGCTGAGTGGCTGCCAGTCACTCCTGCACAGCCGCTACAGCGACAGCGTGCCCCCGGATCAAGGCATCGTCCGGGTCAAAGGCCTGGCGCAAAGCGTGGTAATCCGCCGCAACCCGCTGGGTATGCCGCTGATCGAAACCACTACCTTCCATGACGCCCTGTTCGCCCTGGGCTACGTGCATGCCAGCGACCGCCTCAGCCAGATGGTTGGCCTGCGTTTGCTGGCCGAAGGCCGCTTGGCTGAAATGGCCGGTCCTGGTGTATTGGAAATTGACCGTTTCATGCGCGCGGTCAACCTCAAGAAAAGCGCCGAGGTGCTCTACAGCAACGCCTCGCCGCGGATCAAACGCTTCTTCGAGGTCTACGCACGCGGGGTTAACGCCTACCTGTTCCGCTACCGCGACAAGCTACCGATGGACCTGGCCGAGTCCAGCTACCGCCCGGCGTACTGGAAAGCCGAAGACTCGGCGCTAGTGTTCTGCCTGCTGAATTTCGGTCTATCGGTGAACCTGCAGGAAGAAATCGCCGCACTGCTACTCGCGCAAAAAGTCGGCAGCGAGCAACTCGCCTGGCTGCTACCGACCTACCCCGACGAACCCTTGCCACTTGAGGAAGCCGCCAAGCTCAAGGGGCTCAACCTTAATGGCCAACTGGCCGGCTTGAGCGAGATCAGCGCGGCTGTCAGCCAATTTGCCGACGCGCATATGCTCGGTGTTGCGGCGTCCAACAACTGGGCCTTCGCCCCACAACGCACGCGCAGCGGCAAAAGCCTGCTGGCCAACGACACCCACATGCCACTGTCGATGCCGTCAGTGTGGAATTTCGTGCAAATCCGCTCGCCCAAATACCAGGCTGCGGGCGTATCAATTGCCGGCGTGCCCGCCGTGGTGGCCGGTTTCAACGGCAAGCTGGGCTGGGGCATGACCATGGTCATGGGCGACAATCAGGACCTATTCCTTGAGCAGGTCAGACGCCAGAATGGCCGCCTGCACTACCTGGCCGACGGCAAATGGCTGCCCGCACAAGAGCGCCAGGAGACCTTCTTCATCAAGGGGCAACGGCCAATCCGCGAGAGCATTTTCGAAACCCGCCACGGCCCGCTGTTGAACTCGGTACTGGGCGAGCGCAAACATATGCTGCAGCCCATGCAACTGAGCAGCGGCTATGGCCTGGCACTGAAAACCAGCCAACTCGAAGCCGACCAGACCCTCGATGCCTTCTTCGACTTGTCGCGCGCGCAGTCGGTCGAACAGGCCTTTGATGCCACCCGTGAAATCCGCGCCATGCCGCTGAATATGGTGTTTGCCGATGCCCAACATATCGGCTGGCAAGTTACCGGGCGCTTCCCCAATCGCCGCGAGGGCTTAGGCCTGATGCCTTCCCCCGGCTGGAATAGCCAGTACGAGTGGGATGGTTTCGCCGACCCCATGCTGCACCCCTACGATCAAGACCCCGCGCAAGGCTGGCTAGGCACCGCCAACCAACGCACGGTACCGCGTGGCTATGGCATGCAGCTGTCCAACTCCTGGTTCTACCCCGAGCGCGCCGAACGCATTGCCGCGCTGGCTGCAACAGGCAAACATGACACCCAGAGCACGATCGCCATGCAATACGATCAGTCCTCGCCTTTTGTCGCCAAGCTGCAGAGCATGTTCAGCGCCCCCGGCATGGCCGAAGGCCTGAAAGCCGCCATTGACGCCCTGCCGCCCGCAGACCGCAGCAAAGCCCGCGAAGCGCATAACAGGCTGATGAAGTTCGACGGCAAGATGCTCGCCACCTCGGCAGACGCTGCGCTGTACAGCGCCCTCCTCTACCAGAGCGCGCGGGAAACCTTCCTCGACGAGCTTGGCCCGGACACTACTCCAGCCTGGAAAGCCCTGGTCGAAACCGCCAACAACTCCTACTCGGCCCAGGCTGATCACTTACTGGGCCGCGAAGACAGCCCGTTCTGGAATGACCGCCGCACCGCGCAGCAAGAAGACAAACCAGCCATTCTGGCGCGCAGCCTGGCAGGTGCAGTTGCATTACTGGAAAGCAAGCTGGGCAATGAGCGTAGCGCCTGGCAGTGGGGCAAGCTGCACACCTACAACTGGACCACCGAGACCAGCCAACTGGCGCCGTACATGAGCGCCAGCCAGCGCAGCAGCATCAATGCCATCAAGGGCTATCTGGATCGCGGCCCTTATCCGGCAGGCGGCGACCACAGCACGCTGAACGTGGCGGCTTACAACTGGGGCGAGAACTTCGACACCTGGCTGATTCCCGCCATGCGTATCGTCGTCGACTTCGGCCGCAAGGAGCCGCTGATCGGCCTCAACAGCTCAGGCCAGTCCGGCAACCCTGCCAGCAAACACTACGCCGACGGTATCGATGCCTGGCTCAAGGGCGGTTATATGAGTTTCCCTTTACAGCCGCAGAACCTCGATAAGGTGTACGGCAACCAGCGCCTGCTGCTGATGCCGGCGAACTAAAGTGGGACGCGACTAATCGACCGTTCGTCGGCAGTCGCTGAACCAATCCAGCAACTGCCGCTCTGAAATGTTGACTTACTCCACGCATCATCGTTTTAGGGCGCTTCTAGCGCCCTTTCTTTTGCCTGCGATTTAACACCTCAACAAGCTCTGCATGCAGCTCTAGCGTGCACTTTACCGCTGGTTCAACGTAAGCTTTGCGCCTTGTGCCAACGCTTGATGCCATACAGCCGGGTATTTCCACCGCGCAACCGCACAAGCCGTCTGTTCTGTTCTCTGAGGACTTTGAAATGAGCAACCGCCAAGCCGAAATTGCCGCAGCGCTCGACGTGGTGCCGCCCTTTGCCGACCAAGCTGCACTGGTCGCGCAGATCCACCGGCGCAAAACCTTTATCAAAAACTGCCTGAAAAATTCAGGACTGAAGGTATTGGTGCTGGGCATCAGCGGCGGCGTCGACTCGCTAACTGCCGGCCGCCTGGCACAGCTATCAGTTGAAGAGTTACGCGAAGAAAGCGGCGACCCGGCCTACCGTTTTATTGCCGTACGCCTGCCTCACGGTACCCAGCACGACGAGGATGATGCCCAGGCCTCCCTGCAATTTATCCGCGCCGACGAAGAAGACACCGTGAATATCGAAGGCAGCGTACTGGGCCTCGGCGAGCAGGTCAGCCACCTGCAGAACCTCAGCGAGGCTCGCCGAGACTTTGTCATGGGCAATGTCAAAGCACGGATTCGCATGGTCGCTCAGTTCACCATCGCCAACGCCAACAACGGCCTGGTAATCGGCACCGACCACGCCGCCGAAGCAGTGATGGGCTTCTTCACCAAGTTTGGTGACGGTGCGTGCGACCTTGCGCCACTGTCCGGCCTGGTCAAAGGTCAGGTACGCGCCATCGCCAGCCATCTCGGCGCACCGGAAAGCCTGGTATTCAAGGTGCCAACTGCGGACTTGGAAGAACTGCGCCCCGGCAAACCTGACGAGGAAGCACATGGCGTTAGCTATACCGAAATCGATGCCTTCCTCCACGGTCTATCAGTGCGCGAAGAGGCCTACAACATTATCGTGCGCACCTACGACAACACCCGCCACAAGCGCGAGCTGCCTCTGGCACCATAAATAGAGCGCACAAAAAAGCCGGGCATCGCCCGGCTTTTTATCTTCTGGAGTTATGCACGCGGCAAGGTCACGCCACGCTGGCCTTGATACTTACCGCCACGATCCTTGTAGGACACCTCACAAGGCTCATCCGACTGCAGGAACAGCATCTGCGCCACACCCTCGTTGGCGTAGATCTTCGCCGGCAAGGTAGTGGTGTTGGAAAACTCCAGGGTCACATGGCCTTCCCACTCGGGTTCGAGCGGGGTGACGTTGACGATGATGCCGCAGCGCGCATACGTGCTCTTGCCCAGGCAGATAGTCAGCACATCACGGGGAATGCGAAAGAACTCAACCGTTCGCGCCAGGGCGAAGGAGTTCGGCGGGATGATGCACACATCGCTTTTCACATCGACAAAGCTCTTCTCATCGAAGTTCTTCGGGTCGACAGTCGCCGAGTTGATGTTGGTGAACACCTTAAATTCATCCGCGCAACGGACGTCGTAACCGTAACTGGAGACGCCGTAGGAAATCAGTGGCTGCGCGCCCTCAACCCGAACCTGGCGCTCGACGAAAGGCTCGATCATGCCGTGCTCTTGAGCCATGCGGCGAATCCACTTATCCGATTTAATGCTCATGGCGGCTGTCCTGCTATAGCGAAGGGTGAAAAGTGCACGCATCTTACCGGGCCTGACGACTCGGTTCAAAGGCTCTGAAAACAGCCATAAAGCAAATCATCAAAAATCAGCCCATCGCTAAATAACAGAAAGATGCACAGAGCATTCGCGCTTAGCGCTAAAAGCGGGTATTGTGTGCCCCACTGTGCTGCATGTGTCACCGCGAATCGCTTCATGATGCCTAGATTTCGATCCAAACATCGTCCGACTCCTAGTACTCGTTGCACTCAGTCCCGGCCTGGGCTTTTCCAGGGCTGTTAATAAAATCTTTAGGAGACATAACATGTCGAATCGTCAAAATGGCACCGTTAAGTGGTTCAACGATGAGAAAGGCTACGGCTTCATCACCCCTCAGTCCGGTGACGACCTGTTCGTACACTTCAAAGCTATCCAGAGCGATGGCTTCAAGAGCCTGAAAGAAGGCCAGGCAGTGACTTTCGTCGCTACCCGTGGTCAGAAAGGCATGCAGGCTGAGGAAGTTCAGGTTGTATAACCTGCACTAACCTCGCTTGATAAAAAGCCCCGCCATGTGCGGGGCTTTTTTGTGGGCGCTTATTTATCTGCGCGCAAGGTGTGGCGCACGTGCATGCGCCACTGACAGATCAATCTTCGCTGATGACGATGTTCGGCATTGCCTGCTGGCCGGCACCCTGAGCGATACGCGCACCGACATTACGTGCCGTTTCCTGGTAGATCATCGCAATCTGGCTTTCCGGATCTGCCACAGCGGTCGGCTTGCCGCCATCGGACTGCATGCGAATGGCCATCGACAGTGGCAGTGATGCCAGCAAATCGACACCAAACTGCGCAGCCAGCTTCTCGCCACCACCCTCACCGAACAGATGCTCAGCATGCCCACAGCTCGAGCAGATATGCACGGCCATATTCTCCACCACGCCCAGCACCGGAATATTCACCTTGCGGAACATTTCCACACCCTTCTTGGCATCCAGCAAGGCCAGATCCTGCGGTGTGGTGACGATCACTGCACCGGCCACTGGCACTTTCTGCGCCAAGGTCAGCTGGATATCGCCCGTACCAGGCGGCATATCCACCACCAAATAATCCAAATCATTCCAGGCGGTCTGGGTGATCAGCTGCATCAGCGCACCAGAGACCATCGGTCCGCGCCAGACCACCGGGGTGTTTTCATCGGTGAGAAAGGCCATCGACATCACCTCCACACCATGCGCCTTGAGCGGCACAAACCACTTTTGATCCTTCACCTGTGGCCGCGTGCCTTCAGGGATACCGAACATGATGCCCTGGCTCGGCCCATAGATATCGGCATCCAGAATGCCGACCTTGGCACCTTCACGCGCCAGCGCCAGTGCCAAGTTGGCCGCAGTGGTGGATTTACCGACGCCACCCTTACCGGACGCCACGGCAATCACGTTTTTCACATTGCTCAGCGCCGGCACCTGATCCTGCGCCTTGTGCGCCTCGACCACGCAATCGACCTGCACCTGCGCACGCTCGACACCTTCGAGGTTTTCCAGGGCCATCTGCAGCATTTGCGCCCAGCCGGTCTTGAACAACCCGGCGGCATAGCCCAGCTGCAGACGCACCTTGACCTGGCCACCCTGAATATCCACCTCACGCAGGCAGCCGGCGCTGACCGGGTCCTGATTCAGGTGCGGATCGGTGTATTGGGACAACGCGGCTTCAACCGCTGCGCGGGTTACGACACTCATGGAAGACTCCGAATGGCTGAGTAAAGCAGGCGGGCATATTAACCCACTGACCAGTCACCGGCGCGCATACACTTATGATTACCCCAGACACCTTGCCGCCTTCGCAGCAGGCATTAACCCTGCGAGGATGAAAAATATCCGCCGCCGCTATATAGTTGCCGGCTTCTCTGAGTTACCAGTGCAGCCAATTCCCATGAGCCAAGCCCGCAAGATTCTCGTTACCAGCGCCCTGCCCTATGCCAACGGTTCGATCCACCTCGGCCATATGCTCGAGTACATCCAGACCGACATGTGGGTGCGTTTCCAGAAGCTGCGCGGCAACCAGGCCATCTATGTCTGTGCCGACGATGCGCATGGCTCGGCGATCATGCTGCGTGCCGAGAAAGAAGGCATCACCCCCGAGCAGTTGATCGCCAACGTACAGGCCGAACACACCGCCGACTTCGCTGACTTTGGGGTGAACTTCGACAACTACCATTCGACCCACTCGGATGAAAACCGTGAGTTGTCGGCGGCCATCTATCTGAAGCTACGTGATGCCGGACATATCGCCACGCGCTCGGTCACTCAGTATTTCGACCCAGAAAAAGGCATGTTCCTCGCCGATCGCTTCATCAAGGGCACCTGCCCCAAGTGCGCGGCCGAAGACCAGTACGGCGACAACTGCGAGAAATGCGGTGCCACCTATGAACCGACCGAACTGAAGAACCCGCGCTCGGCGATCTCCGGCGCTGTACCGGTATTGCGCGACTCCAAGCACTTCTTCTTCAAGCTGCCGGATTTCGAGACCATGCTGAAAAGCTGGACCCGCAGCGGTGCATTGCAGGACGCCGTAGCCAACAAAATCGCCGAGTGGCTGGATTCCGGCCTGCAGGAATGGGACATCAGCCGTGATGCGCCGTACTTTGGCTTTGAAATCCCGGACGAGCCTGGCAAATACTTCTACGTCTGGCTGGACGCCCCCATTGGCTACATGGCCAGCTTCAAAAACCTCTGCGCCCGCACACCTGAACTGGATTTCGATGAGTTCTGGGGCAAAGAGTCCAGCGCCGAGCTGTACCACTTTATCGGCAAGGACATCGTCAATTTCCACACCCTGTTCTGGCCCGCCATGCTCGAAGGCGCCGGTTATCGCAAGCCCACCGCAGTCGCCGTCCACGGCTACCTGACGGTCAACGGCCAGAAGATGTCCAAGTCGCGCGGCACCTTTATCAAGGCGCGCACTTACCTGGATCACCTCAACCCGGAATACCTGCGTTATTACTACGCTGCCAAGCTGGGCCGTGGCGTGGATGACCTTGACCTGAACCTCGAAGACTTTATCCAGAAGGTCAACTCCGACCTGGTCGGTAAGGTGGTGAATATCGCCAGCCGCTGCGCCGGGTTTATCCACAAGGGCAATAATGGCCTGCTCCTGGCGGGCAACATTGCCCCCGAGCTGACCGAGGCCTTTGACGCCGCCACGCCGTCCATCGCCGAGGCCTACGAGGCCCGTGACTTCGCCCGCGCCATGCGCGAAATCATGGCCCTGGCCGACCGTGCCAACGCCTGGATCGCCGACAAAGCACCATGGTCACTGAACAAGCAGGAAGGTAAAGAAGCTGAGGTGCAGGCCATCTGCGCGCTGGGCATCAACCTGTTCCGCCAGCTGGTGATTTTCTTGAAGCCGGTATTGCCGCAACTGGCCAAAGACGCCGAAGCCTTCCTGAATGTCGCGCCATTGACCTGGGATGACCACCAATACCTGCTGGCCGACCATCAGCTCAACCCGTTCAACGCCCTGCTCACCCGTATCGAGCCAACAAAAGTCGACGCCATGATTGAAGCCTCCAAGGAAGACCTGGCCGCCAGCGAAGCCGCACCAGCAGCACAAGGTAATGGCGAGCTGAGCAAAGACCCACTGGCCGCCGAGATCGCCTTTGATGCATTCGCCGCAGTCGATCTGCGTATCGCCCTGATCGAGAAATGCGAGTTCGTTGAAGGCGCCGACAAGCTACTGCGCCTGACCCTGGATATCGGCGACGCCAAGCGTAATGTATTCAGCGGCATCAAGAGCGCCTACCCGGACCCAAGCAAGCTGGAAGGCCGCCTGACCCTGTACGTAGCCAACCTGGCGGCGCGCAAGATGAAGTTCGGTGTTTCCGAGGGCATGGTGCTGGCTGCCGGCCCTGGCGGTGAGGAAATCTACCTGCTCAGCCCCGACAGCGGTGCCAAACCAGGCCAGCGGGTTAAGTAACCCGCTGCGACGGATCAGCGCAGCCAGGGCTCTCTGGCTGCGCTAGCCTTATGCCAACACCTCAGGAACGCTGATCCGGCTTGTATGGCCGCACCGGCTTATCGATAATAAGCACCCTTTTCCTGCGGCCTTTGCCCGTCCATTAACGGAACCTGCAATGACCGAACTCGCCTTGATCATGGTCAGCGCCATCCTGGTTAACAACTTCGTGTTGGTCCAGTTCCTTGGCCTATGCCCGTTTATGGGCGTTTCAAAGAAAATCGAAACGGCGATTGGCCTGTCGCTGGCCACCACCTTCGTGCTGACCCTGGCTGCCATGTGCAGCTACCTGGTGCAGCAGTACGTGCTCAAGCCGCTGGATATCGAATACCTGCGCACCATCAGCTTTATTCTGGTGATTGCCGTGGTGGTGCAGTTCACCGAAATGGTGGTGAACAAGACCAGTCCGCTGCTGTATCGCGTGCTGGGCATCTTCCTGCCGCTGATTACCACCAACTGCATCGTCCTCGGCGTGGCCCTGCTCAACGCCAACAAGGCCGAGTTCACCTTTATCAGCGCCACCGCCAATGGCTTCGCCGCTGGGCTGGGCTTCTCTCTGGTATTGGTGCTGTTCGCCGCCATGCGTGAACGCATTGCGATTGCCGACGTGCCTAAATCCTTCCAGGGCGCAGCCATCGGCATGATCACCGCCGGGTTGATGTCCCTGGCCTTTATGGGCTTCACCGGGCTGATCAAGCTATGAGCCTGGTGCTGATCGCCGTTCTGGCGCTGCTCGCCCTGTGCCTGGTGGCCGGAGCCATCCTCGGTTTCGCTGCGGTGCGTTTTAAGGTTGAGGGCAACCCGATTGCCGAACAGATCAACGCCCTGCTGCCGCAAACCCAGTGCGGCCAATGCGGCTACCCCGGTTGCAAGCCCTACGCCGAGGCCATTGCCGGCGGCGATAAAATCAACAAGTGTCCACCGGGCGGCGAATCGACCATTCAAGCACTAGCTGACCTACTCGATGTAGAAGCCGAGCCGCTGGACGCGGTGGAAGGCGAAAAGCCGCAGATGGTCGCCTATATCCGTGAAGCCGAATGCATTGGCTGCACCAAGTGCATCCAGGCCTGCCCAGTGGATGCCATCGTCGGCGCGGCCAAGCAGATGCACACCGTGATCGTCAGCGAATGCACCGGCTGCGACCTCTGTGTCGAACCCTGCCCGGTGGACTGTATCGACATGCTCGAAGTGGGCAGCAGCGTACAAAGCTGGAAGTGGGAAAAGCCCCTCGCGCCGGGCCAATTGATTGCGAGTGACCGGGGGCAAGCGGCATGACGTTAATGCACAAAGCTGACGCGCTGATTTGGGACATTCCGGGCGGCATTCATCCGGCTGAGCGCAAGGAGCTGTCCAACCGCACGCCCATCCAACCCGCGCCGCTGCCCAAGCGCCTGACCCTGCCACTCAACCAGCATATCGGCGCGCCCGCTGAACCCGTGGTAAGCGTCGGCGAACGCGTACTTAAAGGCCAGTTGATCGCCGCCGCCAACGGCTTTGTCAGCGTACCGGTGCACGCGCCCACCTCCGGCACCGTGAGTTTTATCGGCCCGCAGCCTTACCCGCATGTATCCGGCATGCTCGCTCCCGCCATCGTCATCGACAGCGATAGCCTGGAGCAGTGGTGCGAACTGACGCCCTGCGCGGACTATCAGCAGCTGGAGAACAACGCCCTGCTTGAGCTGATTCGCCAGGCTGGGATCAGCGGCATGGGCGGCGCGGGCTTTCCGACGTCGGTCAAGCTCAATGCACGGCCGACACAGAAAACCCACACGCTGATCATCAACGGCACCGAGTGCGAACCCTATATCACCGCCGATGACCTGCTGATGCGCGAACGCGCCAATGAGCTGGTCTCGGGCATCGACATCCTGGCAAAGCTGATCCAGCCGGAGCAGGTGCTGATCGGTATCGAGGACAACAAACCCGAAGCCATCAGCGCCGTACGTAACGCGCTGGGCGCACGCAGCTATCAGCTCAAGGTGTTCCCGACCAAATACCCCTCGGGTGGCGAGAAGCAGCTGATCCAAATCCTCACCGGAGTGGAAGTGCCCTCAGGCGGTCTACCAGCCGATATCGGCATGCTTTGCCACAACGTCGGCACCTGCGTGGCCATCCATGACGCGGTAATTCTCGGCAAACCGCTGATTTCGCGCATCACGACCCTGACGGGTGCGGCGCTGGCACAACCGATGAACGTCGACGTGTTGCTGGGTACGCCCGTAGGCGAACTGCTGGCATTTGCCGGCCTGGATAAAAGTACACTTAACCGCCTGATCATGGGCGGCCCGATGATGGGTTTTACCCTGCCCGACTTCGCCGTGCCGCTGATCAAGACCACCAACTGCCTACTGGCCAGCACCACCGCCGAGCTGCCGCCACCGCCGCCTGCCATGCCATGCATCCGCTGTGGTGATTGCGCCGAAGCCTGTCCGGCCAGTCTGTTGCCGCAGCAGCTGCACTTCTTCGCCATCGGCCAGGAGCACGAGCAGCTCAAGGCGCATAACCTGTTCGACTGCATCGAATGTGGCGCTTGCGCCTATGTGTGCCCGTCGAGCATCCCCTTGGTGCAGTACTACCGCGCCGCCAAGGGTGAAATTCGTGATCTGGAGCAAAAACAGCTCAAGGCCGAACAGTCCAAACAGCGCTTCGAACTGCGCCAGGAACGCTTGCGTCGCGCCGAAGAGCAAAAAGAAGCCGATCGCCAAGCCCGCGCCGCCAAAGCCGCGCAAGCCAAGGCTGCTCAAGCTCAAGCCGCTTCCACGGCTGGCAGCGATGCAGCAGTAGCCAAGTCAGCGGGCCCGAGCGATGAGCAGAAAAAGCTCAAGATCGAAGCCAGCATGGCCCAGGTGGCGCTGAAGAAAGCTGAAAAACAACTGGCCGCCCACGCCACAGCCGAACTGCAGGCTCAAGTCGACGAACTGCGCAGTGCCGCTGCCGCCGCTCAACTGGCGCTGGACACCGCCATGGCGGCTAATCCACCAGTGCCTGCTGCCCTCCCAGCTGCTGACGATGGTGCACTGAAAAAAGCCAAGATCGACGCCGCCATGCTGCGCGCGCAACTGCGCAAGCTGGAAAAACTCGAAGAGCCCAGCAACGAGCAGCAGGGCGAGCTGCAACAACTGCGCACCCAGCTAAATGCCGCCGAGAAACTGCTGGCCGGCCTGCAAGCCGAGGCACCCGCGCCTGCCGCGCCCGCCACACCGTCTGCAGCCGACGATGGCGCACTGAAAAAAGCCAAGATCGACGCGGCCATGCTCCGCGCACAACTGCGTAAGCTGGAAAAACTCGAAGAGCCCAACAACGAGCAACAGGGCGAACTGCAACAACTGCGCACTCAACTAGAGGCCGCCGAGAAGCTGCTGGCCAGCCTGCAAGCCGAGGCTCCCGCACCTGCCGCGCCCGCCACACCATCTGCAGCCGACGATGGTGCACTGAAAAAAGCCAAAATCGACGCCGCCATGCTGCGCGCACAACTGCGTAAGCTGGAAAAACTCGAAGAGCCCAGCAACGAGCAACAGGCCGAACTGCAACAACTGCGCCCCCAGCTAAATGCCGCCGAGAAGCTGCTGGCCAGCCTGAACGCCGAAGCGCCTGCCACTCCCGCTAAAAACCCAGAAGCCAGCGCCGTCGACCCGCTAAAAAAAGCCAAGATCGAGCTGGCGATGAAGCGCGCAGAACTGAAGAAGGCCGAAAAAGCCGAGGGTGACGAGGCGACACTCAACACCCTGCGTGCGGCATTGGCCCAAGCAGAGCAAGCCCTGCATGAGGCTGAAGCCGCATCTAATAAGCCTGCGCCGGAACTGGTACGCACGGACAAGAAGCCGATAGACGAAGCCACCCGTACGCTAAAAACCGAAGTCGCCTTCGCCCGCGCCGACCTGCGCAAACTCGAGCGTAACGACAGCAGCGCCGCGGATGCACTTGCTACGGCCCGCCAGCGCCTGGCCGACGCCGAGCAGCAACTGGTGGAGCACCAGACCCCATAGATTCGTCGGGTGAGTTACGCCGCTACGCGACTGACTCGCCCTACCACAGACTGTTCAACCGGAGCGTCAATGGCCCTGCCCCGCATCACCTCGCCCCATGCCAAGGGCAACAACCGTACTCAGCAGGTCATGCTGCAGGTGCTGCTGGCTGCCGTGCCAGGCATTCTGGCCATGACCTGGCTGTTTGGCATCGGCACCCTGATCAACCTGCTGTGGGCCAGCCTGTGTGCCCTGGGGTTCGAAGCGGCGATCCTCGCCTGGCGTAAGCGCCCTGTGGCGTTCTTCCTCAAGGACTACAGCGTACTGGTCACGGCCGTGTTGCTCGCCTTGGCCCTGCCGCCCTATTCACCCTGGTGGCTGACCCTGGTGGCCACCGGTTTTGCCGTCATTCTAGGCAAGCAGTTGTATGGCGGCCTGGGGCAGAACCCCTTCAACCCGGCCATGCTCGGCTATGTGGTGGTCCTAGTGTCCTTCCCCGTAGAGATGACCACCTGGCCAGCACCGCACAGTGTGGGGCTGCTTGACGGCCTGCAGCAGATTCTCGGCATCGCCAACCTGCCGGACGGCTGGGCTCAGGCCACGGCATTGGATGCGCTGAAAACCAACAAAAGCCTGACCATCGACGAACTGTGGGCGCAGAGCCCGGCCTTTGGCCGTTTGGGTGGCGCGGCCAGTGAAGCGGTTAACCTGGCCTTCCTGGCCGGCGGCCTGTACCTGCTGCACAAACGCCTGTTCACCTGGCATGCGCCGGTCGGCATGCTCGCGGCGCTGGGCATTATGAGCCTGCTGTTCTGGAATGGCTCGGGCTCGGACTCGCATGGTTCGCCGCTGTTTCACCTGCTGACCGGCGCGACCATGCTCGGTGCCTTCTTTATCGTTACCGACCCGGTTAGCGGTGCCACCAGCAACCTCGGCCGGCTGATTTTCGGCGTTGGTGTCGGCGTGCTGGTGTATGTCATTCGCGCCTGGGGCGGCTACCCGGACGCCGTGGCGTTCGCCGTGCTGTTGATGAACCTCGCAGCCCCTACCATCGACTACTACACGCGCCCCCGTACCTACGGCCATCGCAAGCCGACACGCGGCTTCAAGCTGGGAGAGTAACTGTGGCCCTACCTGAAATTAGTCGTTCAATGCTGAAAAACAGCCTGGTACTGGGCCTGTTTGCGATTGCCACCGTCGGCCTAGTGGCGGTACTGCAGCAATTCACTGCCGGGCGCATCGCCACCGCCGAGCGCGAAGCCCAAGTGCGCGCCCTCAGTGAGATCCTGCCGCACGGCAGCTATGACAACCATTTGCTGGACAACAGCATCGAGCTGCACGATCCGCTGCTGGGCAACAAATCGCCGCAAGCAGCCTATATCGCCCTGAAAGACGGTAAACCCAGCGCGATCATCCTGCGCGCCACCGCAGCCGACGGTTACAGCGGCGCGATCCAGCTGCTGGTCGGCATTCGGGTCGATGGCCGCCTCGCCGGTGTACGCGTGCTTAATCACCGGGAAACCCCAGGCCTGGGCGACAAGATCGAGCTGGCCAAGAGCGCCTGGATTCGCAGCTTTGACGGTAAATCCCTGAGCGCGCCTAGCAGCGATGGCTGGGCGGTGAAGAAGGATCGCGGCGAATTCGATCAGTTTGCCGGCGCCACCATTACCCCGCGCGCAGTGGTCAAAGCCGTGCACAAAGCCTTGCAGTATTTCGATGCCCATCAAGAGCAGCTGTTCGCAGCCCAGGTGAAGTCCAATGGCTAGTCCCAGCTACCGCGAAATCACAGTTAACGGCCTGTGGAAGAACAACCCGGCCCTGGTGCAACTGCTCGGTCTTTGTCCGCTGCTGGGGGTGAGTAACTCGGCGGTTAACGCCCTGGGGCTGTCGCTGGCCAGCGCCGTGGTACTGATCTGTTCCGGCACAGCGGTTTCCCTGGTGCGCGGCGTGGTTAACACCGCCGTTCGCCTGCCCGCCTTTGTGATGATCATTGCCGCCCTGACCACCTGCATCGAACTGCTGATGCAGGCCTTCACATACGAGCTGTACCAGATACTCGGCATCTTTATCCCGCTGATCACCACCAACTGCGTGATCCTCGGCCGCGCCGATGGCTTCGCCGCCAAACACGACCCGGCGCGCGCTGCCTACGACGGCCTGATGATGGGTCTGGGCTTCGGCGCTGTACTGGTGATGATCGGCGCATTGCGTGAGCTGCTCGGCACCGGTGCGGTGTTTGCCAACATGCACCTGCTGTTCGGCCCCATGGCCGCCGACTGGCAGCTCACCCTGATTGCCGAATACAAAGGCTTTCTGCTGGCCATCCTGCCGCCTGGCGCGTTTATCGTGCTGGGCTTGCTGATTGCCTGCAAAAACCGCGTGGACGAAGTCTTAGCCGAGCGAGCCAAAGCCCAGCAGGTGGCCGCACCGGTGCAGAGCCGTCGCGTACGGGTGACTGGAGTGATCGAGTGAACGCTGCCAAGCGCCTGGAAATCTTCCGTCGCCTGCACGAAGACAACCCGGAACCCAAGACCGAGCTGGCCTACAACTCGCCGTTCGAACTGCTGATTGCCGTCACGCTCTCGGCCCAGGCCACCGATGTCAGCGTCAACAAGGCCACGGCCAAGCTGTTCCCGGTGGCCAATACACCAGAGGCCATCTATGCCCTGGGCGTTGAAGGCTTGAGCGAGTACATCAAGACCATCGGCCTGTACAACAGCAAAGCCAAGAACGTCATCGAAACCTGCCGCTTATTGATTGAGCGCCACGGCAGCCAGGTGCCAGAAACCCGCGAGGAGCTGGAAGCCTTGCCCGGAGTAGGCCGTAAGACCGCCAACGTGGTGCTTAACACGGCGTTCCGGCAGCTGGCCATGGCAGTGGACACGCATATCTTCCGCGTCAGCAACCGCACCGGCATCGCCCCTGGCAAGAATGTCGTCGAGGTGGAAAACAAGCTGATGAAGTTCGTGCCCAAGCAATATCTTCTCGACTCACACCACTGGCTGATCCTGCACGGGCGCTACGTGTGCCAGGCGCGCAAGCCGCGCTGTGGCAGTTGCCGCATCGAAGACCTGTGTGAATACAAGCAGAAAACTTCTGACGATTGAGCAG
Source organism: uncultured Pseudomonas sp. (assembly GCF_943846705.1). NCBI lineage: Bacteria > Pseudomonadati > Pseudomonadota > Gammaproteobacteria > Pseudomonadales > Pseudomonadaceae > Pseudomonas > uncultured Pseudomonas sp. The sequence continues at coordinate 4,028,758 of NZ_OX044366.1, forward strand.
CTATTCAGCGACTCAATGAGGCGATTGAAAAAAACTTTTTTACCCGCTCCGCTTTTGCGGCTATAAGGTGCGCAAATGGCCCTTGTAGCCTGGAGTGAGACTAATGAGCACTGATAAAGAAGATCTTGAGCTCGACGAAGATTTTGTGGCCGATGATGCCGATGACGTCGAGGCACCGGTTGAGATTGCCAAGACCAACCTGACCAAGCGCCGCATCATCGATAACCTGCTGGATGAACGTCGTCTGAACAGGCAACTGTCCGAATACGACTTTGACCTGTAAGCCAGCCAAACCAAAAAGCCCCGCAATGATGCGGGGCTTTTTTGTGGCTAACACCTAGGTATTAGTCGGCGCGCGACGGCGACAGCAGTTCAATCTTGTAGCCATCGGGGTCTTCAACAAAGGCCAAGATGCTGCTGCCATGCTTCATCGGGCCGGGCTCGCGGGTGATCTTGCCGCCACGCTGGCGAATGTCATCGCAGGCCTTGTACACATCAGCCACTTCCAGGGCGATGTGGCCATAGCCGCTGCCCAACTCGTAACTCTCCACACCCCAGTTATGCGTCAGTTCGATCACGCTGTTATGTGCTTCGTCACCATAACCGACGAATGCCAGGGTGAACTGCCCCTCCGGGTAGTCCTTGCGGCGCAACAGGGTCATGCCCAGCACTTCGGTGTAGAACGCGATGGATTTATCCATATCGCCGACGCGCAGCATGGTATGCAGCAGTCTCATTCAGTGTCTCCTCATCGTGCCCGCTATGCCGGGCTTATAAATGCAAACCCCGGCTTATGGCCGGGGTTTGGGGTGGCTCAGCTGCTCAAGTCTATCAGAGCATCTTGCGCCCTTTGCCGGCGGCAATACGCATACGCAGGGCATTGAGCTTGATAAAGCCCGCAGCGTCCTGCTGGTTGTAAGCACCGCCGTCTTCTTCAAAGGTGGCGATATTGGCGTCGAACAACGAATCATCGGACTTGCGCCCGGTGATGATCACGTTGCCTTTGTACAGCTTCATACGCACCACACCGTTCACGTTGGCCTGGGACGCGTCGATCATCTGCTGCAGCATCAGACGCTCTGGGCTCCACCAGAAACCGTTGTAGATCAGGCTGGCGTACTTAGGCATCAGCTCGTCTTTCAGGTGCGCGACTTCGCGGTCGAGGGTGATCGACTCGATGGCGCGGTGGCCTTTGAGCATGATCGTGCCGCCGGGGGTCTCGTAGCAGCCACGGGACTTCATGCCGACAAAGCGGTTCTCGACGATGTCCAGACGACCGATGCCGTTCTCGCCGCCGATGCGGTTCAGCTCAGCCAATACGGTGGCGGGGCTCATTGCCTTGCCGTCGATGGCGACGATGTCACCGGCGCGGTAGGTCAGCTCGATATAGGTTGCAGTGTCCGGCGCGGCCTCAGGGGAGACCGTCCACTTCCACATGTCTTCTTCGTGCTCGGTCCAGGTGTCTTCCAGCACGCCGCCTTCATAGGAGATGTGCAGCAGGTTGGCATCCATCGAGTACGGCGACTTCTTCTTGCCATGACGCTCGATCGGGATCGCATGCTTCTCGGCGTAGTCCATCAGCTTCTCGCGCGACAGCAGGTCCCACTCGCGCCATGGCGCAATCACTTTTACCCCCGGCTTGAGTGCGTAGGCACCGAGTTCGAAACGCACCTGGTCGTTACCTTTACCGGTGGCACCGTGGGAGATGGCGTCAGCGCCGGTCTCGTTGGCGATTTCGATCAAGCGCTTGGCGATCAGTGGACGCGCGATGGACGTGCCCAGCAGGTACTCGCCTTCATAGACGGTGTTGGCGCGGAACATCGGGTAAACGAAATCACGGACGAACTCTTCGCGCAGGTCGTCGATGTAGATTTCCTTGACGCCCATGGCCTGAGCCTTGGCGCGGGCCGGCTCGACTTCCTCACCTTGGCCGAGGTCAGCGGTGAAGGTCACCACTTCGCAGTTATAGGTATCTTGCAGCCACTTGAGGATCACGGAAGTGTCCAGGCCACCGGAATATGCCAGGACTACCTTGTTTACGTCGGCCATGCCATCAACTCCACGGGGTTGTGCGGGAAACCCGTGATTCTACTGCCCATGCCGTCTGATTTACAGAGGCGCGACAGCTTGTGACGACCACGCGACGGTTTATTGTTGGGCAACGGACGAACGACAGGCGCTAAGAAGTCGCGCCAGGATCAGCCGCTGCAGCCGCAGGAGCCGGCGGCACGGCGGCCTCAGGTACGCGCTCAAGGAGGATGCTTACCCGGCGATTTTTTGCCCGGTTGGCTTCCTTGTTATTGGGTACCAGCGGGTAACGCTCACCATGAAAACGCAGGGTGATCTGCTCGGCCGGAACTCCCCTGGCCTTGAAATACTCCATCACCGCCAGCGCCCGGCGGCGCGACAGGTCACGGTTGGTCAGGCGATTGCCGCTGTTATCGGCATGCCCATCGAGCTGGATGCGATTGACACTGGGGTCGGCCTTGAGAAAGTCCAGAATGATATCCAGCTTGGCTTGGGCCAATGGTTCAAGATCGACGCCGCCACCCGGAAAGCCCACCAGGCTTTTGCGCACCTGATCAAAGTTCACCGGCAGCAACTTGCTCGTGCACCCCAAATAGTCGCTGTAGGCTTTTTTAAACTTGGCCGGCAGCAAGCGCACTTCAACCGTCTCACCGCCCATTGCCGCGCGATGCCGCACAAGAGGGCTGCGTCCTTCAAGCAAACCGCTGAGCAAACGCACGCCCTGCTGTTGGGAGCTGTTAAACAACACTTCGGCCGGTACCACGCTGACCGAGCCGAGGTTGATATCGCCGCGTCCCGGCTGCCAAGGCGCAGCCGCCGCCAGCAAGGTCGCACTGCCGCTCCCCAGCCAGCGCTCGCGGGCTTTCAGACTGAACGTCACCTGCTCGCCAGCACGGCGCACAAATACCCCGGAACCGAAGTCGGTGATGGGCTGCGACAGACGGCACTCGAACTGATCGCCTTCGACCTGCCACTCGATCTTCTCCAGACGGGTCTGGAAGCTGATGGCAAGAACAGACTGGCTTGCCAGCAGGCACAGCACTGCGAGTGGATAGGGTCGCACGACAGACTCCAGTGGATACGGCTTACCTCTTTTCTATCGGTGACAACCTGGAAAACTTGAGAACAGGGTTATGCCTATTGCCCACGCATCGACGCCGCACAGCCCAAACTCCAGTCAGCTTTGCCCGATTGAGCCGCTTTCAACGTGCTGCCAAGGGCCTTTTCCGGTAGCATTCTCGTCACGTTTTGCCCGCCTGGAAGCTTCCATGACCGACCGCCTTACCCTGCTGCGTCCTGACGACTGGCACATCCACCTGCGTGACGGTAACGTGCTACCGCACACCGTCGCTGATGTAGCCCGCACCTTTGGCCGCGCCATCATCATGCCTAACCTGGTGCCGCCCGTGCGCAACGCCAGTGAAGCCGACGCTTACCGCCAGCGCATTCTCAGCGCTCGCCCAGCCGGCAGCCATTTTCAGCCGTTAATGGTGCTGTACCTCACCGATTTGACCCAGCCAGACGATATTCGCAACGCCATGGCTTCAGGTTTCGTACATGCAGCCAAGCTCTATCCGGCGGGCGCCACCACCAACTCGGATTCCGGCGTAACCAGTATCGACAAGATTTTCCCGGTGCTCGAAACCATGGCCGAAGTGGGCATGCCGTTGCTGGTGCACGGTGAAGTAACGCGCAGCGAGATCGATATATTCGATCGCGAGAAGGCCTTTATCGACGAACACCTGACCCGTGTGGTTGAGCGTTTCCCGAGCCTTAAAGTGGTCTTCGAGCACATCACCACCCGCGATGCAGTGGAGTTCGTGCAGAGTGCTCCGGCCAACGTTGGTGCGACCATCACCGCCCACCACTTGCTGTACAACCGCAACCACATGCTGGTTGGCGGTATTCGTCCGCACCTCTTTTGCCTGCCAGTCCTCAAGCGCAACATCCATCAGGAAGCCTTGCTGGATGCGGCCACCAGCGGCAACGCCAAGTTCTTCCTCGGCACCGACTCGGCCCCGCACGCCAAGCACGCCAAGGAAGCCGCCTGCGGCTGCGCTGGTTGCTACAGCGCCTATGCGGCGATTGAGCTGTATGCCGAAGCCTTCGAGCAGCGCAATGCGCTGGATAAACTGGAAGCCTTTGCCAGCCTCAACGGCCCGGATTTCTACGGCTTGCCGCGTAACAGCGACCGCATCACCCTGGTCCGTGAAGACTGGACAGCCCCTGCCAGCTTGCCCCTAGGCGAGCAAATCGTTATCCCCCTGCGCGCCGGTGAAACCATGCGCTGGCGTCTGCTGGAGAATCAAGCGTGAGTGAAGACCTGTATGACGACGAGCCCGAGAGCAACAGCCACTCAGGCCCGCGCCACCCAATGGCCGCACGCTTTCGTGGCTACCTGCCGGTAGTCGTGGATGTGGAAACCGGTGGTTTTAACTGCGCCACCGACGCCCTGCTGGAAATTGCTGCCACCACCATTGGCATGGACGAAGGCGGCTTCCTCTATCCGGAGCACACCCAGTTTTTCCGTGTTGAGCCGTTTGCCGGCGCCAATATTGAGCAGGCCGCGCTGGACTTCACCGGGATCAAACTTGATCACCCTTTGCGCATGGCCGTGAGCGAAGAGCACGCCCTGACGGAAATTTTCCGCAGCCTGCGCAAGTCGCTGAAAGCCAACAGCTGCAAACGGGCAATCTTGGTCGGCCATAACAGCAGCTTCGACCTCGGCTTCCTCAATGCTGCCGTGGCCCGCACCGGCATCAAGCGTAATCCGTTCCACCCGTTCTCCAGCTTCGACACCGCTACCCTGGCCGGCCTTGCCTATGGCCAGACCGTGCTGGCCAAGGCCTGCCAGGCGGCCGGCATCGATTTCGACGGCAAGGAAGCACACTCCGCCCGTTACGACACCGAGAAGACTGCCGAGCTGTACTGCGGCATCGTCAATCGCTGGAAGGAGATGGGCGGCTGGATGGACTTCGACGATTAGCATTCGCTGATTAGCGAGCCGCATAAAAAAGCCCCGCATCTGCGGGGCTTTTTTATGCGTTAAGCCGGCGCAGGCCAGGCCTGCGCCGATCCCTCTTAAGCGCTTTGCGCCAGGTCCATCAGCTCACGATTGGCCACCGCATACATGGCGTAATCGGTCGCCGTGGCAGCACGCAACTCACCGAGCATAAGCTTCCAGCGATCTACCAAGCGACGATGCTGATCCAGCCACACGCCGACCCGCTCTTCGATATCCGCCGGCCCTTCGGCCATTTGCAGCACTGATACGGTAATCGCCCGCTGCTGCCAGTCCAAGTCATCGCGGAAGGCTTCACGGGCCAGCGCTTGCCAGTTGTTTTCCACCGGCAGACCACTGATCTGCTGCAGGTACCAGGACAACTCCAGAGAACCGCCCATCGTGAAGTAGGCAGCCGCCACACGAGCAGGCTCCTGCCCAGTCACATCCGACGCTTCGATAATCGGCAACAGGGTGTACAGGTGGCTAGTGCCAGCCACCACCCGCGCCAACTCTTCCGGCACACCGGCCTCGACATACCCCTGGAATCGCGCCAGCCACTGCTCGCGAGCAGGGCCTTCGAGCAGCTCATCCAGGCACCCAACCAGGGCTTCGATACGCGGTGCAAAGTGCGCCACATCGCGGGCCGCATCCAGATCATTGCGCCGACTGCGCAGGAACCAGCGAGTAGCCCGGCGCCCCAGACGCATCAACTCATCCATCAGTTGCAGCTGCAACTCAGCCGGCACCTTGGAGTCCAGCGCCTCAATCTGCTGCCACCAATGCGGCAGACGGAACAGGTCACGCACGATCACATAAGCACCCGCGACATTCGCCGCGCTCATACCGGTGGACTCCTTCAAGCGTTGCACGAAGGTAATGCCCATGTGGTTGACCAGATCGTTGGCGATCTGCGTGCTGACGATTTCGCGCTTGAGTCGATGGCGACGCATCGGCTCACCGAACTTCTCCGCCAGCAGCGGCGGGAAGGCGGTTTCCATCTCCCGCGCCAGGTACTCGTCATCCGGCACCCGCGATTTGAGCAGTGACTCTTTCAGGTCGATCTTGCTGTAGGAAATCAACACCGACAGCTCAGGACGGGTCAAACCTTGCCCTTTAGCCGCACGCTCATTGAGCTCGTCGTCGGTGGGTAGAAACTCCAGAGCACGGTCCAACTTGCCAGCAGTTTCCAGCGCCGACATCAGCCGCTTGTACTCACCGCCCCGCTCGCGCGCACGGCGCTCGGCCAGTGACAGCGCCTGGGTTTGTTTGTAGTTGTTGCCCAACACCAGGCCGCTGACGGCGTCGGTCATGTCCACCATCAGCTTGTTACGCTGCTTGCCGGTCATATCACCCGCGGCAACGATTTCCCCGAGCAGGATCTTGATATTCACTTCGTGGTCAGAGCAGTCAACACCACCGGCGTTGTCGATAAAGTCGGTGTTGCTCTTGCCGCCATTAAGACCGTATTCGACGCGCCCCAGCTGGGTCATGCCGAGGTTACCGCCCTCACCCAGCACTTTGGCACGCAGTTCGCGGCCGTCTACACGCAGCAAATCGTTGGCCTTGTCGCCGACATCGGCGTGGCTTTCCTTGCTGGATTTAACGTAGGTGCCAATGCCGCCGTTCCACAGCAGGTCGACCGGCGCTTTGAGCAAGGCATTGAGCAGCTCATTCGGCGCCAGCTTGTCGGCGCTGATATCAAAGCGCTCTTTCATCTGTGCGCTGATCGGAATGCTCTTGGCGCTGCGCAGGAAGATCCCACCGCCGGCCGAAATCAGCTTGGCGTCGTAATCGGTCCAGCTGGAGCGCGGCAGATCGAATAGGCGCTGACGCTCGACAAAGCTCTTGGCGGCGTCCGGGTTAGGGTCGATAAAGATGTGCATGTGGTTGAAGGCTGCCACCAGCTGCAGGCTTTCCGAGAGCAACAGGCCGTTACCAAACACGTCACCGGCCATATCGCCGATACCGATCACCGTAACGTTGTCCTTCTGCACATCGATACCGCGCTCGCGGAAGTGGCGCTGCACCGACACCCACGCGCCCTTGGCGGTAATGCCCATGCCTTTGTGGTCGTAACCGGCCGAGCCGCCCGAAGCGAACGCATCGTCTAGCCAGAAGCCGTAGTCGGCGGCAATGCCGTTGGCGATGTCGGAGAAGGTCGCGGTGCCTTTGTCGGCGGCCACCACCAGATAAGGATCGTCGCCGTCGTGGCGCACGACATTCTGCGGCGGCACCACGACGCCCTCTTTGAGGTTGTCGGTGATATCCAGCAAGCCACTGATAAAGATGCGGTAGCAGGCGATGCCTTCCGCCAGCACGTCATCGCGGGTGCCTGCGAGCGGCAGACGGCGCGGCACAAAGCCGCCCTTCGCACCCATCGGCACGATGACGGCGTTCTTCACCTGCTGGGCTTTAACCAGGCCGAGTACTTCGGTACGGAAGTCTTCCTCGCGGTCCGACCAACGCAGGCCGCCACGGGCGACGTCACCGAAGCGCAGGTGCACACCTTCAACCCGCGGCGAATATACGAAAATTTCAAACTTCGGCGTCGGTCGTGGAATATCCGGAATGGCGCGCGGGTTGAGCTTGAAGCTGAAGTAGGCTTTGTGCTGCCCGGCCGCATCGGTCTGGTAGAAGTTGGTGCGCAGGGTGGCTTTGATCAGGTCGAGGTAGCGGCGCAGGATGCGGTCTTCGTTGAGTACGGCGACGTTATCCAGGGCCGCCAGAATCGCCTGTTCAAGCTTCTGCTGCTTGTCTTCCAGGTCATCGGCGGTGAGCTTGCGGGCCAAATAGAAGCGCGTCTTGAACAGACGCACCAGTTCCTTGGCGATATTCGCGTGATTGACCAGGGTGCCGGCGATGTAACTCAAGTCGAAGCCCAGACGAATCTGCTTGAGGTAGCGCGCATAGGCACGCAGCAACGCCACATCGCGCCACGGCATGGCGGCCATCAGCACCAGACGGTTGAAGCCATCATTCTCTGCCGCGCCGCCGACGATATTGACGAAGGCGTCCTGCAAGGTGTCGTTGAGCTGCTGGATGTCGACATCTAGGCCTTCGGCATAGGTGAAGGCAAAGTCATGGATCCAGAACTCGCGACCATCGGCGCGGCGCAGCTTGTAGGGGAACTCGCCAAGCACGCGCAGACCGAGGTTTTCCAGGATCGGCAGCACGTCTGACAGCGGCAGCGGCGTGTCAGCGTGGTAGAGCTTGCAGTGCAACTGCTGCTGCCCCTGGGTCAGTGGCTGATAAAAGCTCATCACCAGTTGCCGCTCAGTGTTCAGGCTGAGCAGGTGCTGCATGTCCACCACCGCCGAATGCGGGGCAAAACGCTCGCGGTAGCCCGCCGGAAAACCGTCCAGGTACTCACTCAACACTTCAGTGCCTTGCGCCTCGCCGAGGCTTTCCACCATCAAACTGGTGTAATCATCCTTCCACGAGCGGCAGGCCTGGATCACTTCTTTTTCCAGGCGCGCGGGGTCGATCTGCACGCGATTCTTCGGGTCGACCTTGAGAATGAACTGCACCCGCGCCAGTACCGACTCGGAGAAAAAGGTCCAGAACTCGCAATCAATCCCCTGCAGACGCTCCATCAGTACCTGCTGGATTTTCAGGCGGGTCTCGGTGGAATACACATCTCGCGGCACATAGGCCAGGCAATAGCAGAAGCGCCCATAAGGATCGCGGCGCAGGAACACGCGAATCTTGTTGCGCTCCTGAATCTGCACGATGGCCATGGTGGTGTTGAACAACTCATCCACCGAGGTCTGGAACAGGTCGTCACGCGGCAGTACTTCCAGCACCTGAGCCAGTTCTTTGCCCAAGTGCGCGCTGCTATCAAAACCCGAGCGCTGCTCAATGACGGCAATCTTGCGGCGGATATAGGGGATGTTCCACACGCTCTCGGCATACACCGATGAGGTGTACAGGCCCATAAAGCGGCATTCCTTGATGACCTTGCCGGTGCTGTCCAGTTCACGAATCGACACCAGATCAGGATAGGCCGGACGGTGAACACGGCTCGGCACAGCGGCCTTGGCAAACGACAGCAACTGCGCCTCACGCAGGTAACTGACCGCCTCCGGCTCGATGTGCGTGTCATCCGCCTTCAGCCCCGCACGCAGGCTTTTAGACAGGCCCAGCAGGGATTTCTCGTCATACACTACAGTGCCACCAGCGGCGCTGTCGGCCACGGTGAACTCTTCATAGCCGAGGAAGGTGAAGTGGTCATCGAGCAACCAGCTCATAAACACCTTGACCTCTTCCAGCTCGGCGCCCTCAACCTTGAGCTTGGCCTTATCCAGCCAGGCCCGCAGCTCCTTGGCCTTGGCCTTCATTGGCTGGAAATCCGCCACACTCAGGCGTACATCGCTAAAGACGTCTTGCAGGGCTTTGCTCAGCGTCTTCAGTTCGCCGGCGCTGGAGCAGCGATCGATCTCCAGGAACATCAGCGCTTCTTGCTGGACGCCTTCGCCCTGGGCACCTTTGGGCAGGATTTCCTGCAGCTCGCCGCTTTTGTTACGGCGCACGCTGAACACGCTGTTCTGCAAGGTGTGGATGCTGTAACCACGCCGGTTTAGCTCCATGCGCACCGAGTCGACCAGGAAGGGGATATCGCTGTGCAGAACTTCCACGGCGGTGTGGGTGGACTGCCAGCCGTGCTTCTCATAATCGGGGTTGAAGACCCGCACCTCAGGCTTGCTCGGTTCAAAACGCTCCAGCACCCGCCAGGACGACAAGGTGCAGCCGACCAGATCAGAGAGGCGACGCTGGGTCAGCTCCTCAAGGGCGATGATGCCGAAGAATTGCTCGGCGAACAGGGCTACTTGTGGCAAGGCCTGTTCGCTGACGTGCTGCGCCAGCGCCGTTTGCAGGTGATGCTGAAAATCGGCTTTGCTGGCCGCCGTAAAGAACGCCATGGGTGTGCTCCATTTGGCTTGTGATTCGACTAGGGGCAGCCGCGAAAAGGACCTTCGCCACAACCTTGTTGTTCAACGTTAGTCTAGGAGGTAGCGATTGCATTAAAGTGGCTGCCTCTTAACTCTGGCGAGTCTCACGACCCGCTGGTCACATTTGCCGGATGAGCTTAACGATGGAACACCGTGAAGCGCTTATCGCGCTGCGACATTTTCTTTCAAGCCAGATCCTCGGCCAGGAAAAACTCATCGAAAGGCTGCTGATTGCCTTGCTCGCTGATGGCCACATGCTGGTTGAGGGCGCTCCCGGCCTGGCCAAGACCAAGGCGATCAAGGAGTTGGCGGAAGGCATCGAAGCCGAGTTTCACCGCATCCAGTTCACCCCGGATCTGCTCCCGGCCGACATCACCGGCACCGAGATTTACCGTCCGGAAACCGGCAGTTTCGTGTTTCAGCAGGGGCCGATCTTCCACAATTTGGTACTGGCCGATGAGATCAACCGCGCGCCGGCCAAAGTGCAGTCCGCGCTGCTCGAAGCCATGGCCGAGCGCCAGGTCAGCGTGGGCCGTAGCACCTATCACCTGTCGCCACTGTTTTTAGTGATGGCCACGCAGAACCCGATTGAGCAGGAAGGCACTTACCCGCTGCCCGAAGCCCAGCTCGACCGCTTCCTGATGCACGTAAAGATCGGCTTCCCGGACGCCAGCGTAGAACGCAAGATTCTCGCCCAGGCCCGTGGCGAAGCGCTTAACGGCGAAACCAAGCCTGAGCAGCTGGTCAGCCAGCAGGCGATCTTTGCCGCCCGCCAGGAAATCCTCGGTCTGTACATGGCCGACGCGGTGGAGGAATACCTGGTGCAGCTGGTGATGGCCTCGCGCACGCCGGCCAAGTTCGACCCGGAACTGGCCGAGTGGATCGCCTACGGCGCCAGCCCACGCGGCTCGATCGCCCTGGACCGCTGCGCCCGTGCGCATGCCTGGCTGGCCGGGCGTGACTTCGTCAGCCCGGAAGACATTCAAGCGGTGCTGTTCGATGTACTGCGTCACCGCATCATCCTGTCGTTCGAGGCGGAAGCCGCCGGCATCGATCAGGACCGCGTGGTGCAACGTATTCTCGACGTCGTGGCGGTCGCCTAAACGCCATGCACGACCAACCCTCGCAGCCCGGCATTCGCGTCAGCCTCGGTGAACTGATCGAGATGCGTCACCGTGTGCGTGAAGTGCATCTGTTTTCCACTCCCGCGCAGCGCAGCCCACTGATTGGCCTGCACCATTCAAAACTGCGCGGGCGTGGTGTGGACTTCGACCAAGTGCGGGTTTACCAGGCGGGCGACGATGTCCGCACCATCGACTGGCGGGTTACCGCGCGCACTCAGGAACCGCATACCAAGCTGTTCCACGAAGAACGCGAACGGCCGATCTACATCATGGTTGAACAGAGCAAGCGGCTGTTCTTTGGCTCCGGCCTGATGTTCAAGTCGGTACTCGCTGCCCAGGCTGCCAGCCTGATCGGCTGGGCGGCACTTGAGCACAATGACCGTATTGGCGGCCTGGTCTTCGGCGACCTGGAACACCACGAGATCAAACCACGGCGCAGTAAGCAGAGCCTGTTGCAATTGCTCAGCCGGCTGACCAAAGCCAACCAGGCCTTGAATACCGACAGCCAGGGTGAGCGCGACAGCTTTGGCCTGGCCCTGCGCCGTGCGCGCGAAGTGTTGCGCCCCGGCAGCCTGGTGGTGGTGCTATGTGATGAGCGCACACTCAACGACAGCAGTGAACAGCAATTGCAGCTGCTCGCACGGCATACTGACTTGCTGCTACTGCCGCTCTCCGACCCACTCGACCATGCGCTGCCCAATGCCGGCCTGCTGCGCTTTACCGAACAGGGCGCGCAACTGGAACTCGACACCCAGAACCCCGAGCTGCGTCAGGCTTACCGCAGCCTGGCCGACGCCCGCCAAGCGCGCTGGCAGCGCCTGGCGCAGAAACTTGGCGTGCCCCTGCTGCCACTGAGCACGCAAAGCGAAATGCTCGAGCAATTGCGTGAGCACCTGAACGCCCAGCGCTCGAGGAAAGCATTGTGAACCCGCTCGACCAACTCGAACCGCTGATCGCCCCGGCGGCCATCAGCTGGTGGCCGCCGGCACCGGGCTGGTGGTTGCTCGCGCTGCTACTGCCGTTGCTGCTGTGGGGCGGCTTCACGTTGCTCAAACGCCTGCCGCGCAAAGCCACCGACTCCTCGAGCGATGCACCACTCGATCCCTTGCGCCAGGCCGCATTGATCGAACTCGAACAGCTGAAAAAACCCTACGACGGTGTCGATGCCGGGCCCTGGCTGCAACAGCTCAACGCCATCCTCAAACGCCTGTGTCGCGAGCGTTATCCACAAAGCCACAGCCACGTCCTCAGCAGCCGAGCCTGGCTGGCCTTTCTCGACAGCCGCTGCCCAGCCGCCGGCCTGACGCGCTGGATGATTCTGGTCGAAGGGGCCTACCGAGCGCACTGCAGCCTGGATGACAAAGCCATCGCTGGCCTTAATCAGGCCGTGTCGATCTGGATTCGTAAACATGTTTGAGTTTGCCTGGCTGTGGATATTCCTTCTCGCGCCCCTGCCCTGGCTGCTACGCGCCTGGCTACCGCCGGCGGACAGCGGCGAAGCGGCCCTGAAAGTCAGTTTTCTGGCTGAACTGGAAAACCTCAGCGGCCGCCGCGCCCGCCCACGCCTGCCAGCCATGCGCCAACAGGTGCCGTTTGCGCTGATCTGGTTCTTGCTGCTGCTCGCGTGCGCGCGCCCGCAATGGCTTGGCGAGCCATTGCCGTTGCCCGCCAGTGGTCGCGACCTGTTGCTAGCCGTGGATGTATCCGGCTCGATGGATTACGCCGACATGACATGGGAGGATCAGGAGGTCAGCCGCCTGACCCTGGTCAAACACTTGCTGGGCGAGTTTATCGACGGCCGCCAGGGCGATCGCGTCGGTCTGATCCTGTTTGGCAGCCGCGCCTACCTGCAGTCGCCGCTGACCTTCGACCGGCAGACCGTGCACACCTGGCTGGATGAAGCACAAAAGAATATTGCCGGACCGCAAACCGCCATTGGTGATGCCATTGGTCTGGCGGTGAAACGCCTACGCGAACGTCCGGCGCAAAGTCGGGTGCTGGTTCTGGTCACAGATGGGGCCAACAACGGCGGTGAGATCGACCCGATGACTGCCGCTCGCCTCGCCGCCGCGGAAGGCATAACGATCTACCCGATCGGCATCGGTGCCGACCCCGAACAAGGCGGTGTACTCGGCATGCTCGGCTTCAACCCCGGTATCGACCTGGATGAGCCGGGCCTGCGCGCGATTGCCGATGCCACCGGCGGTGAATACTTCCGCGCCCGTGACAGCAAGGAGCTGCAGGCCATCGAAGCCACTCTGGATCGCCTGCAGCCGGTGGCGCAGAAACCTACCCTGACGCGGCCGACCCTGCCACTCTACCCCTGGCCGCTGGGCCTCGCCCTCCTGCTTAGCCTGCTGCTGGTCAGCCAAACACTCTGGCCAACCCGGCAACCACGCTGGCGCACCTGGCTGACCACTTGGGGTAAAGCGCCATGAGCGAACTAGCCAGCCTCTGGCCGCACTGGCAACGGCCCTTCTGGCTGCTACTGATACCGCTAGCGGGCGTGCTGCTGTGGAAACTCTGGCACCGGGAAAAGCGCAGCGGACGCTGGCAAGCGTTGTTGCCAAGCGCCTTCCATGCCGCGTTGCTAACGACTGGCAGCGGGCGTAACAGTCGCCTGCCCTGGCTGGCCCTTGGCCTGGCTTGGTTACTGGCACTGCTGGCACTACTCGGGCCGAGCTGGCAGCGGGTCGAACAACACAACCCAAAGCCTGCGGATCCGCTGGTGGTGCTGCTTGAGCTGACTCCGCAGATGCTTGCCAGCGACGCCTCACCCAATCGCCTGGCCCAGGCTAAACACAAACTGCTCGACCTGCTGCAAGCCCGCCAGGACGCACAAACCGCCATCGTCGTGTATGCCGGCAGCGCGCACACCGTGGTACCGCTGTCCGACGACCTGTCCACCAGCCGCAACCTGCTCGACGCCCTCAACCCAGGGATCATGCCGGAGCCCGGCACACGCGCCGACCTGGCCGTGGCCAAGGCCCTGCAGCTGCTTGAGCAGGGTGCCCAAGGCAACGGTCGCTTACTGCTGCTGACCAGCGCCCTGAGCGAAATTGAGCGCCAGGCCATTGGCCAAGCACTCGGCCGTCGTGGCGATCGCTTACACATACTCGGTATCGGCAGCACCCAGGGCGCACCGATCATTCAGGAGGACGGCGCGTTCCTCAAGGATGCACAAGGTGCCATTCTGCTACCACGCCTGGACAGCAACGGCCTCAAACGCTTTGCCAATCAACTCGGCGGCCAATACCAGGGCGCAACCCTGGATGAGCACGACTTGCGTACCCTGGGCCTGCTGGACGCCCCCCTACAGGTGCGCCGTGACGGCGAGATGACCCGCCTGCAAGCCTGGGCCGATCAAAGCCACTGGTTACTGCTGCCGCTGCTGTTACTGGCGGCCTGCGCGGCGCGGCGCGGCTGGCTACTGTGCCTGCCGTTGTTGCTGTTGGGGCTACCGCAGAACAGCTACGCCTTCAGCTTTGAAGACCTCTGGCTACGCGCCGATCAACAAGGCCAGCGCCTGCTCGACGCGCAGCAACCGGCGGCGGCGGCGCAGCGCTTTAATGACCTGCGCTGGCAAGGCCAAGCCCTCTACCAAGCCGGCGAATACGCCGCTGCTGCCGAACGTTTCGCCAATGGTGAAACGGCCAGCGACCACTACAACCGTGGCAACGCCCTGGCGCGCAGCAATGAACTGGAAGCCGCCATAGACGCTTATACCCAGGCGCTGGAGTTGCAGCCTGACTTGGCCCAGGCAGAAAAAAATAAAACCTTGGTCGAAGCATTGTTGCAGCAAGCCCAGCAACAACAGGACCAGCCGGACACCGCAGAAGAACCCAGCGAGCAGCAGAATCAACCCGGAGCCCAGGCACAAGCCGGGCAGCCCAATCAGCAAGCCCCGCAACAGGCCGAGCAAGCGCCTGCGACCCAGGCAGAGTCGCAAGCAGAGCCTGATAATCAGGGCCAAAAACCCGCTCAACCCGACTCAGACGAAGCAGCGCATAGCACGCCACAGCAACCGCAAGAAGACCACAGCGACAGCCCTGAAGAGCAGCGCGCCAACGCCGAACCGGCCCTCGACGGCGAGCGTCGCCAGGCGTTGGAACAATGGTTGCGGCAGATCCCCGATGACCCGGGTGAATTGCTGCGACGTAAATTCAGGCTGGAACAACAACTGCGCCAGGAACAACTGCAATGAGCCGACTGCTCTGTACCCTTTTACTTAGCCTGCTGGCCATCAACGCCTACGCGCTAAGCCTGAACGCCACAGTTGACCGCACCCGCCTGAACGCCGGTGAAAGCGTAGAGCTGACCCTGGAATCAGAGGACGCCACGCTATTTGGCAAACCCGACCTGCAACCGCTCAATCAGCTGTTCGACGTGCTCGGCACCCGCCAGGTCAATCGCCTGAGCAACGGCAGCGGTGGCGCACAGGCCAGTACCCGCTGGATCATCACCCTGCAACCCAAGCACAGCGGTTATGTAGTGATCCCGCCACTGAGCCTCGCTCAACTGCAAAGCGCACCCATTACCCTGCACGTGCAAGAAACCACTAGCGCCGCTGACAACCGCCTGGCCCCGGTATTTATCGATGCCAGCCTGGATCAGGAAAGCGTTTACGTGCAGGCACAAAGCGTGTTGACGCTGCGCATCTACCATTCCGTTTCGCTTTACGACGACAGCAACCTGACCCCACTGGAGATGCCCCAGGCACGCGTTGAAGCCTTGGGTGAGCCGCGCACCTATGAGAAAGACATCAATGGTGTGCGTCATGGTGTCATCGAATTGCGCTATGCCATCTTTCCCCAGGAAAGTGGCGAGCTGCTGATCCCCGCGCAAGCCTTTACCGCCACAGCAGTTGATCGCTCGGCCAGTAACACTTACAACCCGTTCGGCCCACGCCCCGGCAAGGTTGTGCGGGTTAAATCGCCAGAAATCCCGCTGATGGTGAAAGCCAAACCAGCCAGCTACCCCGCCGATGCCCCCTGGCTACCGGCACGCGCGCTGAGCCTCAGTGAAGTGTGGAGCCCACAACCGGAAGACGCTCGCGTCGGCGACTCGCTGACCCGCAGCCTGCTGCTCAAGGCCGAAGGCCTGGCCAGTGCACAATTGCCGCCACTGCCGGCCACCCAAGCTGCCGGCTTGCGGCGCTACCCGGACCAACCACAGCTGGCCAATCAGGTCAGCGAAAATGGCTTGACGGGTAGCCGCGAAGAACGTGAAGCCCTGGTGGCCAATCGTGAAGGCATGATTGCCCTGCCGGCTGTTGAAGTGCGGTGGTGGAACACCCAGACCGATCAGCTGGAACACAGCAGCTTGCCAGCACGCAACCTACAAGTGGCCGCCAATCCAAACCTAGAAGCCCTGCCTGTTGCAGCCGAGCGCCCTGCCGTCAGCCAAGCTGCCGACGTACAGCTATGGCCCTGGCAGTTGAGCACTGGGCTGTTGGGGCTGACCACCCTACTCGGCTTTACGCTATGGTGGCGCGCCCGCCGTCAGCCTGCTGTACTGCCCAGCCAGCAAACAGGCCCGAGCCCGCGCAACCTGCTCGATGACCTCAAACGCACCTGCCTGGCAAACGATTCGCAAGCCACCCGCCATGCGCTCGATGCCTGGGCGCGCCAACAACCGGAAACCCTGGCGGATATGGCAGCGCGCTTTACCCCGCTGTCCGACGCCCTCGACGGCCTGAATGGCGCGCTCTACAGCGAAAGCGGTCAGCATTGGCAGGGTCGTAATCTATGGCTGGCAATCCGCAGCCTGCCCGCCACTGAAGACCTGGAAAGCACCGCCAATACAGACACCAGCACGCTG
The DNA here is from genome assembly GCF_943846705.1 of uncultured Pseudomonas sp. Classification (NCBI taxonomy): domain Bacteria; kingdom Pseudomonadati; phylum Pseudomonadota; class Gammaproteobacteria; order Pseudomonadales; family Pseudomonadaceae; genus Pseudomonas; species uncultured Pseudomonas sp. The sequence goes on from NZ_OX044366.1 coordinate 4,045,683, forward strand.
CCTCCACTCTACCCACGCTAACCGGCTGCATGGCGAGGCCAGCCAACAAGCCGAAGTGATCGGGCGTACGCTTGTTCTAGAGCGGTGTGTGTGGAGTCGCCTGACCTGCAAAACGGCGGGCCCACATAGCCCGCCAAGCGCTGGCTGGGTCATGGCGCAACTGACTGCACATAGGAACATCAGCACATAGCTCATGCCTATGCGCTCCGCCCTACATCGTCTAGCGGCTGCCTGGCTCAAGCCTTAGCGAGTAGACCCGCAATAAAAAACCGCGACCCTAGGGCCGCGGTTTTTAGTGTTGCCAGGTATCAGGCTTAGGCCTTGTTGCGCAGCTTCTCTGGATTGATCAGGAAGCGTGCCAGGGCAGGCAGCAGCCAGATCGCACCGATCATGTTCCAGAGGAACATAAAGGTCAGCATCAAGCCCATGTCAGCCTGGAACTTGATCGTCGAGAAGATCCAGGTGGCCACGCCGATTGCCAGACAGACGCCGGTGAACAGCACCGCTTTACCCGTCGACTTGAGCGTTTCGTAGTAAGCGTCCTGCAACGACAAACCTTGACGCAAGTAGGTTTCCAGGCGGCTGTAAATATAGATGCCGTAGTCGACACCAATACCAACACCCAAGGCGATTACCGGCAGAGTCGCCACCTTCACACCGATGCCCATATAGGCCATCAACGCGTTGCCCAGTACCGAAGTGAGTACCAGCGGCAGGATTACGCAAAGGGTGGCTGCCAGCGAACGGAAGGTCAGCAGGCACATGATGCTCACGGCCGCATACACCGCGATCAGCATGGTGGTTTCCGATGCTGCGATCACCTCGTTGGTGGCCGCCTCGATGCCTGCGTTACCCGCTGCCAAGACGAACTCAAGACCTTCCTGGTTGTTCTCCTTGGCAAAGTCTTCGGCGACATCAACCGCACGGGACAAGGTTTCTGCCTTGTGATCGGTAAGGAACACCAACACCGGGGCCACCGAACAATCACTGTTGTACAGGCCATCGGCCCGGGCAATGGAGTTGTTCAGCATGTCCTGATTGCGCGACAGGGTTTCCCACTTCAGGTTGCCCTCGTTCATGCCTTTGATCACCTGACGCGACACGGTGACCATGGAGATGGCCGACTGCACGCCTTCAGTGTTCTCCATCTTCCACATCAACTCGTCCATGGCCGACAGTGTCTGATAGGTCGAACACCCTTCAGATGCCGTCTTGACCATGATCACCAGCACATCGGAACTGGTGGAGTAGTTGCGGATGACGAAATCGTTATCCAGGTTGTAGCGCGAGTCCGGATGCAGCTCAGGCGCGCCTTGATCGAGGTCACCGATCTTCAGGTTCTGCCCGTACCACACGCCGCCAGCCAAGGCTGCGACAGCAACCACCACGGAAATCGGCGCCACCATCGGGTGCGCACACTTGGACAGAAAGCGCCAGAACGGGTGCTCCTTGGCCGCGTCCTCGCGGCTGATCCTCACTGCCTTCTTGCTGATGCCGATATAGGAAATCATCACTGGCAGCAGAATCAGGTTGGTCAGGATAATCACCGCCACACCCATGGATGCGCCGATGGCCAGTTCACGGATCACGCCGATATCGATCAGCAGCAGGGTGATAAAGCCCACGGCATCCGACAGCAACGCAACCAAACCTGGAATAAACAGCTGACGGAAGGCCATACGTGCCGCAGACAAGGGATCTGTCGCCTCACCCGAGGCCATGGCAATACCGTTGATCTTCTGCACGCCATGGGAAATACCAATGGCGAAGACCAGAAACGGTACCAGCATCGAATAGGGATCAAGCCCGAAGCCCAGGGTATGCAGCAAGCCCAGCTGCCAGACCACTGCGATCAGCGTAGTGACCACCACGGCCAGGGTGCTTTTGAAACAGTGGGTGAACCACAGCAGCAGCACAAAAGTGATCGCGATTGCCACGGCAAAAAACAGTGCTACGCCCATCAAACCATCGATCAGGTCGCCAACTTTTTTAGCGAAACCAATGATATGGATTTTGACGTTAGGATTCTGCGCCTGGTACTTGTCGCGGATCTTCTCTTCCAGTTCATGAGAGAACTTCTGGTAATCGAGAGGGATCTGTTTACTCATGTCATCAGGGTCGGCATAGGTTTCCAGCAGCGGCAAGTCGACGATGCTCGACTTGAAGTTGTTGGCGACCAATCGGCCAATCTGCCCAGACTTGAGAATATTACTGCGCAGCTCTTCCAGGCTATCCGAGGAGCCGTCATAGGTTTGCGGAATCACTTCACCGCCGGCAAAACCTTCCTCGGTCACTTCGGTCCAGCGCACGCTGGGGCTCCACAGTGACTTAAGACCAGAACGGTCGACACCTGGAATGTAGAAGGCTTCGTCGTTGATCAGACGCAGCGTCTCCATGTATTCCTTGGAGAAGATATCGCCATCCACCGCTTCCACCGAAATACGCACGGTGTTGCCGAGGTTGGCCAGGTCATTGCGATGCTCGAGCATCTTCTGAATATAAGGATGCCCCAGCGGAATCATCTTCTCGAAGCTGGTCTGTGGACGCACTTGCGACGCTTGGAAGAACAGAAACACACTGATCAACAAACACAGCAGAATCACGGCCGGACGATTATTGAAGATCAACCGCTCCAAGAAGGAGGCAGGTTGTTGTTGATGCTTACTCATGCAAAGGCTCCCGGCTTATTGTTGTTGGCCCAGATCGGCGCCCGTAGGCGCAGCAGCGTGAACGCCACCCTGCCCTACCAGAATCAGATTGCCGTTTTCCATTGCTGCAACGCCTGCCAGCGAAAGCCGGTCGGCACGATTGGTCACACTGAAATTGCGGCCGTTGTCGGTGCTCTTGAGTACGGTACCGCCATGCCCAACCACCACAATGGAGCCGTCGGCCAGACGATTACCGTCAGCCAGACCAAACTCCAGAGGGCCATTGTGGGCGGTATTCAAGCTGATCGCTTGCCAGGTCGTACCGAAGTCAGCCGAGCGGAACAAGTGCCCACGCAGGCCATAAACCAGTAACGCTCCGGCTTCATCAGTACCCAAGGCACCAAACAGTGAGCCCTCATAAGGGCCCTCTAGCGTTTCCCAGGTTTGCCCCCAATCGGGTGAGCGGAACATCACGCCTTGCTCGCCGACGACAAACAGGCCGGAGTCTTTAACCTCGACGATAGCGTTGAGGTGATAAAGGTCTTCGTTGCCCATACGCTCGCCAATATCAACCCAATTGGCACCACCATCGGTGGTTTCCAGCAGAGCGCCATAGGCACCCACAACAAAACCGTTATTACGATCCTTAAACCAGACATCAAGGAACGGAGCACCCTCTTCACGCTCGAGGTCTTCGAACTGCTTGACCCAGGTAGCACCACCATCGGTGCTAGCTAAAATCTGCGCATCGTGACCGACGGCCCAGCCATGGCTATCGTCGATAAAGAACACGGCAGTAAGCATTTGCTTGGTCGGCACTTTGGCCTGCACCCAGCTCGCGCCGTTGTCATCGGAGAGGAGGATATGTCCACGATCACCGACGGTGACCAAGCGCTTGCCCAGGCTGGCAACATCCAGCAGCAAGCTATGCTCGGCCTTGGCAGACATGATCGAGAATTTACTGCCTTCATCGCTGGCAGCTTGCAGTGGTGCACTGGCCAGCATCAGCATGGATAGCACACTGCACAGCGACAGCGCTTTGGCTATCGGTGAGTGGCGGAACCCCGGCGTGCGGGAAGCCCCCACAACATGACCGGCCTGGGTGCGCCGCATAACGGGCTCACTCATATACCTTCCCCCCTTATTCTTATAGGTCGCACTACCCTTATAGCAGTGCGCCTATCCTACTGAGCTTTCAAAAGGCCTGACAATCGGCGCGACGTTATGTTTTGTTAAACCCGGCCGTCTACCATGCCCTGTTCGACAGATAAATAGCAAAAGGCCGCTACAACGGTAGCGGCCTTTTGCAAAACCCACATGCAGATTAACGCGTACCGCGACGACGCAGCGCAGCAGGTTTGAAGTAACCATCATCCGGCACTGGCTGGCTGAAATCGATGGTGCTTGGCTCTTCGTTATCCAGGTTTTGTACGTGGTAACGACGCGCCTGCAGATCGTGGAAGGTATCCAGCGCAGACCAGGTGGTCGGCAGATCGTAGTAGTTCTTCAGGTAGGCAATCGACACGCGCCACAGCTCGCCGCGACCGTCGTACTGATCAACCACTGCGGCTTGCCAGCTGTCCTCATCGAGGAACAGGGTGCGCTTGGAATAGATGTGGCGAGCGCCTGATTTCAGCGTGCCCTCAACCACCCATACACGGTGCAGCTCGTTACGCGTCAACGCCGGATTCAAGTGACCGACTTGCAGCAGGTCCTTGTACTTGACGTCCGGGCTGGTGACTTTGTAGCTGTTGTACGGGATGTAAATTTCCTTCTTGCCCACCAGCTTCCAGTCATAACGATCTGGCGAGCCGTTGATCATGTCGGTGTCGTCTGCAGTGCGCAGGCCGTCAGCCGCCGCGATCGGGGTGTCATACGCCAGGTTCGGCGCGCGACGTACGCGGCGCTGACCGGCGTTATAACCCCACGCCTGACGTGGCTCTTTAACTTGATCCAGGGTTTCGTGTAGCAGTACCGCGCCACCAGCCAGGCGCGCCGGACTCTTGGTGAAGGACAGGTAGTAGAACATGATGTTGTTCAGGTCAGCAGCCGTGCCTTTCGGGTTGTAGAATTTGAACATGGCCTCCTGCTGCGAGGTCACCAAGGAATAAGCCCCGTTACGCTGCACAGCCACTTCCGAAGCGCGGCGCACGATGTATGTACCACGGTAGCGGGCAACGTGGTTCCACAGCGCCTCGACACCATTCTGCGGGATCGGGAATGGGATACCACCGTAGGCATCGGAGAAGCCGTTACCGCCATCGAGCAGCTTGGCAGTGGTGGCGTTCTTCAAGGTGTTGTCGTACACCCACTTTGGCGCAGAGCCGGAACGACGGGTCTGATAGACCGGCATCTGGTAGCTGTTCGGGTAAGTATTAAACATGGCAATCTGACCTGGGGTCAGGTTGTCTTTGTACTGATCCAGATTGGCCTTGGTGATGGTGAACAATGGCTTGTCACCGGCAAAAGGGTCAACGTGGTGCTGGCCTGGTGTGGTGTAACCAGCTGGAGCCGTGGTAATACCGCCGGTCCACTCAGGAATAGTGCCCGCTGCGTTACCGGCTTTCTCGGCACCAAATGGGGTGAGGCTTGCACCCAACTTGGCCGCCTCCGTAGGCGAAACTGCAGCGAACGCGCCGCCAGCGGACAGGGTCAGCGCAATGGCAACACCCATCAGCGTGTGCTTTTTCAGCATCTTGATTCTCCGTGAAAATAAGTCATCAACCGAGCGCCCGCAGGCACTCGGTATTTTCTAGTTATGTTTAGAAGGAATACTTAACGTTGACGCCGATATTGTCGCGATCGCGGCTGCCGTTGTTCTGACCGCCACCGAAGAACTCGGTGTAAGCCAGCTCGCCTTCCAAGCTGTTCAGGTAGCTGGCTTTAACACCGAGGGTATAAGCCTTGCGGCCTTCGATAAAGTTACCGGTCTGGTAAGAGTTACCTTCGAAGTCATCCTTATATACGGCGTACGGTGAAACGTTTACCCCGGCATAGACGTCGTTCCAAGTACCGCTCAACACCAAGGTATAGCCATAAGCGTTCTTATTGACCTGATCATCACGATCACCGCCGCTCACATAAGAGTTATTGCCGCGACCTGAGTAATAACGATTTTTACCATTAAAATCAGTGTATTGAAGGTCATCACCACGCAAGTGTTCCGACGCTAACTCAGCGATACCAAACAAAGAGTCAAAGCCCAACGTAGGACCAAAATTATAGATGGTACCCAGCGAGGTATTGAATGCTTCAACACGCTTTACGTTGTGGATTTCGTCACCCAACTGAACTTGCTGACCGCCAATATTAACCAGCTTTTTTGAAGCCAACTGCGGTGCTTGCAACAGCAAATCACCAAGCAGGTCATTGGTAGTGGCAACACCAATCGGCAGGTTCGGACGGTAGGACAGTTCACCGAAGACTGAGGCACTAGCTACAGTAGTATTGAAACTAAGGCCGTACATACGAATATCTTCAGCGTACTCACGACGCGCGTTTACCTGATTGGCTACGTCGATAGTTGTTAACCCACCGGCAGAATCAAGAAACGGTGCGTAATTAGCTTGAGACCCGCAACCTACTCCACCACCTGCCAGAGCACAAAGCGTTTGTGCAACACCAACTACATTGACACCTGTATAGTCGCCAAGGTCTGCCGCGATCGTAGGCTCTTTTGAGTGATAGTTAACAAAGTAAGCACCGAACTCAGTGGAGTTAAGCTCCTCAGCGATATACTTAAAATTAACACCATATTGGCCATCGTTTTTTGCATTGATATCAGAACCAATTTTCGCAACTTGGATGTTGCCATTGGAATCCACGTTACGACCACCCGCCAAGCCACCAATACCTTGCGCACTTAGCCTTGGGTATGCAGCACCTGCAGGAATGAGCGCCGCCTGCGTCGAATAAGCAGTATTACCACCATCAGCAAACAAGTCAGTCTCAGAGAAGTAAGTACCTACTGGGTCAATAGCGCTTTCTTTCCAGTTGAACTGGTAGAAAGTTTCCATCGATAGGTTATCCGTCAGGCCTACGTTAAAGCTCAGGGCCTCAACCGGCACCAGCACTTCTTTTAACTCAGCGCCTGGCAGGCGAAACTTAGCGGCGTCAACCGGGTTGGTCGTATTGACGCCACCACGATAAAACAAGCCTTCACCCCAGTTGAAAACTTGCTTACCAAAGCGAGCGCTAAGTGGCATATCACCAACATCCCAATTGCCATAAACGTAGGCATCGAGAATTTGAGCACCGCGGCCGGCCTTGTGACGAGTCTCGTAGGTGAAACTCGAGTCGTCCGGCGTGTTTTGGCTCGGCTGCGAAGGGTTGTTCTGACTCATGTAGTCGTTGCGTTTATCCATGATCTGAGTGTCATAGAACGCCGTCCCGCGGACAAACACACCATAATTCTGATAGCGCGCTTCCATATCAGTGGTGATTTTGAATACTTCAGAAACCAAGCCGGTATCAAAATTGCGATTGCCGTCGTTGGTATTGATATCGTCATTGCTCTTGTCCTGACCCTGTACACGCCAGAGTTGACCGTAGGACACGGTAGAGTCGATGGAACCGGTGATTTCATTGTCGGCGAAGCTGAATTCAACCGCCTGGGCATGCGCCGCTACCAGCAGAGGAAGGATGCCAACAAAAGCAAAACCTGCCTTGGCAGGTGCAAAATGCAAAACAGGCTTACGCGACTTAATTTCCATTGAAATATTACTCCGTGTACAGATCATCTATTTTGTACCCACCACCGGGGCACGTTATGGCCGTACTGACGACGACCTTAATTGCTGATTGGGAGGCATCCCCCAACGCGCTCACACGCACCTCATTGTTTGGCATGCACCATTACGAGGCAAAATCAGCTTCTGCACTTGCAACCATGGTGCCAATTCAAACAAGCGTATAAAAAATAGCTGCACGCAAAATACAGAACTCTACACCCACAACGTGACTGATCATTCACCAGCCAAATGACAGACAGCCGGAATGTGTTTAGCTTTTTTTGTCCTACCATCTGGCGCGTTCCGTCACCCGGACAGCCAATAACGCGCTCAGACGCCTCAAACAACTCAGCCAAGGTCAAGCCAAATAGCCCGCGCAGATTTGCGCACGCTTGGTTTCCACTCGAGAAGAGGTAACACAATGTGTTACCTGCGCGAGACTGGTAACACATTTATGCCATTGTTGAGGCCCAGACAAACACCCCACAACCCCATGCATTGCACATGGAGCCGCAGAGTAGACCTTTAGTATTAATGAGGACGACTAAAAAGCAGCCGGACAGCTGTAACAGCGCTTTATGCGTACCGGTGTTACCAGCGAGGTGGTTACAGCACAGTGTTTAATCAACCAGGCTTTTGCTGACCACCTCATAGACATCACTGGACAACTCCCCCGAGGCCAAAATGCGCTGCAATTCGGCTTTCATCTGCGCCTGACGGGCATCGCCATATTTGGCCCAGCGGGTCAGCGGGGCCAGCAGGCGCGAAGCGATCTGCGGATTAAGCGCGTTCAGGGTGATCACCTGATCGGCCAGGAAGCGGTAGCCACTGCCGTCTGCCTGATGAAACCCTAGCAAGTTCTGCCCAGCAAAGGCCCCGATCAAGGCACGCACCTTGTTCGGATTCTTCAGGGTAAAGGCCGGGTGCTGCATCAACTGCTCGACTCGCTGTAGCGCGCCCGGCAGTGCGCAAGCAGCCTGCACGCTGAACCACTGATCCATGACCAGTGGGTTGTCCTTGAAGAAATCAGCGAAACTGGTCAGCGCAACGGCTTTCTCGGTCTCGAACGGCGAATTGACCAATACAGCCAAGGCCGCCAAGCGCTCGGTCATGTTGTCGGCGTTCTCAAACTGCTCCAGGCACACCGCCAGCACCTCAGCCTTACCACTCAGCATCAGGTAAGACAGGGCAATATTCTGCAGGCTACGCCGGGCAAAGTGCTCAGCTTCGGCCACATAGGCGCTATTGCGGGAAACCTCGCGGTTTGCCTGATAACGCTGCCACAGCAGAGCAAACAGCGCATCCGCGAGCTGCTGACGGGCAAACTCTCGCGCGGAGTGGATAGCCTCAACATCGGCCACTTCACTGATTTGGGTCAGATACGCCTCGCCCGGCAGCGACAGCATTTCGGCGACCATGGCTTGATCCAGCGACTCGTCCGCCAGCAGCGTACGGAAGGCCTCGACCAGACGCTGATCAAGCACCAGCGGTTCGCCACGTTGATGCTGACCGATCAAATCCTGGAGCACCTGCACCGACAGTTGCTGCCCCGCTTCCCAGCGGTTAAAGCCATCACTGTCGTGCTGCATCAGGAACATCAGCTGATCACGGTTGTAGGGGAAGCTCAGCTTGATCGGTGCGGAAAAGCCGCGCAGCAGTGAAGGCAGCGGCTTTTCCGGCAGATTAATAAAGGTGAATGCCTGCTCGGCCTCACTCACCTGCAGCACACGTGCACCCGCCACGGCGGTATCTTCGCCCACCAGCTGCAGTGGCAGTTCGCGCCCCTGGGCATCGAGCAGCGCCAGCTCAACAGGGATCACAAAAGGCAGCTTCTCCGTCTGCCCCGGCGTCGCCGGGCAACTCTGATGGAACGCCAGCCGATAACTGTTGGCGGCCGCATCATAGCTCTCGCTCACTTCCAGGCGTGGCGTACCGGCCTGACTGTACCAGCGCTTGAACTGAGTCAGGTCGATACCGTTGGCCTCTTCCATCGCGCGGATAAAATCGTCGCAGGTCACGGCCTGGCCGTCGTGGCGTGCAAAATACAGGTCGCTGCCTTTGCGGAAGCCTTCGGCGCCGACCAGAGTGCGGATCATGCGCACCACTTCCGAACCCTTCTCATATACCGTCAGGGTGTAGAAGTTGGAAATTTCCATAAAGGCATCCGGGCGCACCGGATGGGCCATCGGGCCGGCATCTTCGGCGAACTGGTGGGTGCGCAGGTAAGCCACGTCTTCAATGCGTTTGACCGTGCGCGAATGCATGTCGGCACTGAACTCGGCATCACGGAATACGGTAAAGCCTTCCTTGAGCGACAGCTGGAACCAGTCGCGGCAGGTCACGCGGTTGCCCGACCAGTTATGGAAGTACTCGTGGGCGACCACCGCTTCGACGCGCTGGTGCGCCGCATCGGTAGCGGTTTCAGCCTTGGCCAGCACGCAACTGGAGTTGAAGATATTCAGGCCCTTGTTTTCCATGGCGCCCATATTGAAGTCGTTGACCGCGACGATCATAAAGATGTCCAGGTCGTACTCACGGCCATAGACTTCTTCGTCCCACTTCATCGACTTCTTCAGGCTGTTCATGGCGTGCTGGCATTTGTCGATATTCTCTGGCTCGACATAAATACGCAGCGCCACCTCACGCTGGCTCATGGTGGTGAAGCTGTCTTCCACACACCAGAGATCGCCCGCCACCAGCGCGAACAGGTAAGCCGGTTTCATAAACGGGTCTTGCCAAGTCGCCCAATGCCGACCGCCCTCTTCCTGACCGCTGGCAATCGGGTTGCCGTTGGACAGCAGCACGGGGTAGCTGTGCTGTTCGGCGCTCAGGGTGGTGGTGAACTTACTCATCACATCCGGACGATCGAGGTAGTAAGTGATCTTGCGGAAGCCTTCGGCCTCACATTGGGTGCAGAACATGCCACTGGACTTGTACAGGCCTTCCAGCGCGGTGTTGCTTTCCGGATGGATGCGCACGCTGCTGTCGATCACGAAGCTAGCGCTGTCGGGCTGCAGGGTCAGATGACTGTCGGTTAGTTGGTAATCGGCGGCGCTGAGCGGACGATCATTCAGCGTGACCGAGAGCAGTTCCAGCTGCTGGCCATCCAGCACCAGTGGCGGCAGACCGCTGCCGGCCGCCGGGTTGCGCCGCATCACCAGTTGCGCATGCACCAGAGTGTGGTCCTCGAACAACTCGAAGGTCAGGTGCGTTTCATCGATCAGATAATCCGGGGCCTGGTAGTCCTTGAGGTAGATCATCTTCGGCTGTTCGGTGCGCATGGCTTGTGGCCCTTTATCTACGGCGCGCGGGCGCCGGCTTGGCAAATGGGAAACTCAGACGGCCAGTTCGTGGATGGCCAGCTGATAAGCGGTGTACTTGCGGATATTGATCACGCCGGTGTCGAACATCAGGTACTGGCCCTTGATGCCCAGCAACGTGCCCTCGGCCAGCGGATTTTTATCCAGGTTGAAGCTGGTGATCTTGGCCGGGTAAGCCTCAATCGGGTAGGCAATCTGCACCACTGATTGATCGTTCAGCGGCTGAATGGCCTGAATACCGAAGCGCTGCTGCAATTCGGTCAAGCCGCTGCTGCAACTGGCGAACAGCTGCTCACGCACGGCCGTAAGGTCTACCGGCGTAGCATCGCCCTTGAGCAGCGCGCGCCAGTTGGTTTTATCCGCCACCTGACTGCGCAACAGGTCTTCCACAAAGCCGGACTGCTGGCGAGTGGCGACGCGCAGGATCGGCAGCGCTTGGCTAGCGCCCTGATCGATCCAGCGGGTGGGGATTTGCGTGGCGCGGGTAATCCCGACTTTCACTCCAGAAGAGTTGGCCAGATAGACCACGTGATCGGTCATGCAAAACTGCTCGCCCCAACTCGGCTCGCGGCAGGTTCCTGCGTCATAGTGGCAACGCTCGGGGCTCATGATGCAGATGTCGCACTGCGCCAGCTTCTGCATGCACGGGTAGCAGTAACCTTGGCTGTAGCTGCTCTTAGTCTTGCGCCCGCAATGGCTGCAATGGATGGCGCCGAGAAACTCCAGGCGCAGGGTTTTACCGATCAGCGGATTGACCGGCAGCAGCTCATCCCCCAGGCGAAAGCTGTACTGCACCGGCGCATCCAGCTGCGCCGCCATTTTGCTCAGGGCGCCACGCGCTAACTCACTCATCAGTGCAGGGTATCCGAGGATTTGAACAGCAGATTGGCTACCGGTGCGGACTTCGAACTGCATTCCTGCGGGCCCATATAGCCGATACGTTCTTCTTCCGGCAGGTTATGGGTTTCCCAGGCAATCAGCGCCTGCAACGTCAACTCTTTCTGTTCTTGAGTCAACTTGCGGCCATCCGGCCATTTGCCGATTTCCACAGCCAGCTTGAGGTTCAGATAAATCTCAGGGGTGATGTTTTCAATTGCTTCGATAAAGGACGACATAACGCCTCCAAATACAAAGTGGCAGTTTACCAGCCTGCTGCACAACTAAGCAGGCCGTTGAAAACCTAGGTGGGGCAGGCAAGACAAGGCGAATACGGCCAAAAATGCGGAGCTTACCTGCTGTAAATGCGCCTTTTGAGGCCGTTTTCAACGCAGTATTGCCAACCCAGGCAGTTTTTAGCGGCCAGCTAACTGCGTTGCCGGCGCGCCAGCAAACCGCCAACCAGCCCACTCAAACAACCTGCCAGCAGGCCACCGACGTGCGCAGCATTGGCAATGGCGCCGAACTGCAGCAACTCGAAAATACCGGTCATGCAGATCAGCAGCCAGGCCAGCATCATCACCAGTACGCCGGGCGGTAGCCGATAGGCATTGCAGGGCGCCAGGCGCTGGAAAATCCAGCAATGCCCAAGCAAACCGTAAAGCACCCCGGAGAGACCACCAAACAGTGAAGGGCCGGCATGCAGGTACTGGGCAAAGTTGGCCGCCAGGCTGAACAACAGCGTCATCCCGAGCAGCATCCATGGGCCCTGACGCACCTCGATACGCCGCCCCAGTTCCCAATACCACAGCGTGTTCATCGCCAGATGAAGGAAGCCGAAGTGAATCAGCATCGGCGTCAGCAGCCGCCACCACTGGCCGCTGGCCAAGGTGCCGTTGAGGTAATCAAAGTAGATGTAGTCGCCCTGCACGCGGTAATCGACAAAACTCAGCCCGCTTACGCTGGCCAGGTTATCGCCGAGCAAGGTGATAGCCGCGACGATAAAGGTCAGCAGCAACACACCCGCGGTCACACGGCAGGCGCGCAGTTGCTGGCTAAAGCTCGGCGAATGATTTGCAGCACGCGGCGGCGACTCAAGCGCGGCCACAGCGTCACCCTGCGGATAACGCGCATAGAGCGTGCGCACCTGTTCAGCCAACGACTCCTCGGGTACCCAGAGCACTTGCTCCCCGGCCTCTTCCGCTACCCGGTGCGGCACCTGCAAGCGCTGTAACAGTGCAATAAAGCCGCTCAAGTCAACGTACTCGGGCAAGCGCATCGCTGCCACTGGACTCATGGGCGCGCCTCCGGGCTATCGACATCGACCCAGACGAACTTGCTGGCATCCAGGCGCACCTCCTGATCGAGCCGGTACGCGACCATTTTGCCGTTTAGCACCGCGCTGTAATCCAGGCAGGCCAGGTTGCTGCGAATTGGTGCGGGCTTGCCGCTGCGCCAGTAGTGGCCGACAAACAACAGCGGTTGATCGGCTGGGTATTTAAGTAATTCAGTCTTCTGCAACTCACTCAGCGGCATCTGCGCCGCCAGCTCTGGCAAGGCATCAGGCTGAAAGACAATATCGCCGTAGGTTTGCGGGTCTTCTTCCCAGAACTTGGTGCGAAAGTGCGCACGGGTAAAACCGTCATCGCTGGTCAGGGTCATGCCGTGCGGCAGGCGCATATCGGTGCCGCGCAACAAGCGGTCCAGCGCGGTGTTGGCAAAGCTGCCGTGCACCGCCGCCGCCTGCAGAAAAGGCTCATCAATACAACCATCGGCAAACTGCGCGCGCAGTGGCTCGATCAGGCTGTCATCCCAGCAGGCATGCACCACGCGAAAACGCCCGGCATCGATAAACAGCGGCAGCTCGTAGAACCAGCCGAGAAACTCTTGCCACTCTGCCGGGTAGGCCTGGAACTGCTCGAGGGTTTCCTTGATCAACCGGGCATGCCGCGGCGTGTGCTCACGCACGAACTGCCGGCCGCTGCCAGGGGCTGCCGGCGTACTCCAGGCCAGCGCATTGAATTCATGGTTACCCATGATGCACAGCGCCTGACCGGCGACGACCATGTCCCGTACCAGGTGCAGGGCCTCGCGGATACGCGGGCCACGGTCAACCAAATCCCCGAGAAAAATCACCATACGCCGCGGGTGACGCCATACACCCGCCTGCTGGCGATAGCCCAGGGTGGCCAGCAGATGCTCCAGGGTTTTCGCACAACCATGGATATCGCCGATCAGGTCATAACCACGAGCAGGGTCGAGAGGCATTAAGCACCCCCGCCGAGCCGGCTGCCCCAGCCCAGTTTGTTGCGGCAGACCTCATAGAAGTTGTGGTCCAGAGGATGAATCAGACGCAGCTTTTGCGGCCGTTTGGCTACGGTAATGGTGTCGCCAGGCGCGCAGGTGAAGTGATTTTGCCCATCACAGGACACCAGTGGGTAAATCTGCATATCTTTGGACACGACGATTTTCAACTCGCTATTGCCATCCACCACGATAGGCCGGCTGGACAGCGTATGCGGGTACATCGGCACAATCACGATGGCATCCAGCTTGGGGTGCATGATCGGCCCGCCGGCGGATAGCGCATAGGCTGTCGAGCCGGTTGGCGTCGCGACAATCAGACCGTCAGCTTTCTGGCTAAGGACAAACTGGCCGTCGATATACAGTTCGAACTCAATCATGCGCGTGGATTTGCCTGGGTGCAGCACCACATCATTGAGCGCATCGCCCTGACCGATGGCCTCGCCATGACGGCGCACTTCGGCTTCAAGCAGAAAGCGATTTTCCGTCAGGTAGTGCCCTTCGAGCACCTGCGCGACCTTCACTTCCAGCTCGTCGGGACGAATATCGGTGAGAAAGCCCAGGCTGCCCCGGTTCACACCCAGCACCGGTACCTTGTGCCGCGCCAGCGCGCGAGCGGCGCCGAGCATGCTGCCGTCACCGCCGACCACGATCACCAGATCACAGATTTCCCCAAGAATTTTCCGCGAGGAGGTCTGCAGACCATGGCCTGGCAACACTTCGGCAATGGTGTCTTCGAGAATCACATGCAGGTGACGAGCGATCAGAAACTTCTTCAGCCGGCGAATGGTGTCGAGCACCTGGGTACTGCCCAGTCGACCGATGATGCCGATATTACGAAATTGCTCCATGGGACTCCCGCCAGGCTCTATCTAATGGCTCGGATTATGGGCGAAAGGCCATGGCAGCAGCAAACCGCTGACCGCTCTGCGCTATGCTCGCAACATGACGCCCTTCCCTTCACTCACCGATCTGCCCTCGCAACTGCGCCAACCCGCCGTTCGCGACCTGGCCTGGGCGCTGCTTTCACCGCCGCTGTTGGCGCAGGTATCGTGGCCACAGCGCCACCCACTCAAGGCCAGCCGCTGGGGCCAGCAGCCCGCAGCGCTGGCTGACTGGTTACTGGCCCTGGATGCGCACAGCCAAGCGCTGACCCAGTGGCTCAGCCAAAGCTCGGTACGCCGGCTTGGCCTCTACTACGAACGCCTCTGGCAGTTTGCCCTGCATGCCGCGCCGGATATCGAGGTGCTGGTCGCCAACCTGCCGATCCGCCAGCAAGGCCATACCCTGGGCGAGCTGGATATGCTGCTGCGTGATGACGAAGGCGTGCATCACCTGGAACTGGCCATCAAGCTGTACCTGGGCCAGCCAACCTGCAGCGGCACTGATCTGGCGCACTGGCTCGGCCCGGGCAGCCACGATCGCCTGGATATCAAGCTGGCACATATGGGCCAGCACCAGCTGCCGCTCTCTTCAAGCACGCAAGCGCAGCAGCGGTTGGCTGAACTGGATATTCATCAACCCCAAGCGGCAATGTGGCTGGCCGGCTATCTGTTCTACCCCTGGCAGCAAACCTATGCCGCTCCGCGGAGAAGCAACCTGATCCACTTGCGTGGGCGCTGGCTGCATCGCGCAAACTGGGAGAGTTTTGCCGCGCACAACCCAGGGTGCTGGCAGCCATTGCCACGGCACGCCTGGCTAGCACCGGCGCGCCTTGATGAGCAGCAGTTATGGGCAGGCGAACGACTCACTCAATGGCTTGCGGCACTGCCGGAGGATGCCAACGCTCAGTTGCTCGTACGCGTGTTTGAAGGCCCACAGCACGCCTGGCTGGAGGCCGAGCGGGTGTTTCTGGTGAATGACAGCTGGCCGCTGCAGGCCACCGACTAGTCAGCGAACCCGCAGCTAGCTGAGCACACCTCAGCGACTGCGCTCGGTGCGCCCACCCGAACGCGCCAGGTAGCCCGAGCCACGCTCACACAACAGCGCATCACGCTGCACCGCCGGCAAAGCATCCACGCCATTACGCAAGGCGTAGGCGCTATAGCCCAGCTGCGAAAGCAGAAACACCGCACTGGCACTGCGCTTACCACTGTCGCAATAACACAGGTAGGTACGTGTTTTATCCAGCAGGCGGGCCTTTAGGCGCAGCAGCTGCAGTGGCATGTGCAAAGACTGCAAGGCGTGGGCACGCTCGTACTCTGCTTGCAAGCGCACATCCAGCCACTGCGCCCCGGCAGCCAACAACCGCGAGGCTTCGCCGAGCGACACCTCATTCACCACCGGCGCCTTAAGCAAGGCGAAGAAATCCTGGCGATCCAGACGCAGCACCACACTCTCTTCCAGCATGGTGACCGTGGCATTGCGCGGACTGTCAGCCAGCAGGGCTTCCTCACCAAAGCAGGCGCCAATCTCCAGCTCGGCCAATACCTGCTGCGCGCTGCCGGCACCGCGAATCACCTCGGCCCGACCACTTTTCAGAAAGTAGCAGCAGTCGCCGACATCACCTTCCTGCAGCACAGTACTGCCGGCAGCTAACTCGATACGCTGCAGGCGCGCGAGCATGGCACGCACATTGGACGGCGGCACTTTGGCGAACAACGGGTTTTCCAGCAAGCACTCCAGCCACTCAACCTCCTCTTCACTCTGGCCCAACTCCAACAGCAGATCCTGATAGGCCAGGCGCCAGGTAAGCAAACGATTGAGGGTGGCAGTATCCACAGCCAGCACGCTGGCATCGGTCAACGCCCGCGCCTCATGCAAGCGCGGCAAGCTCGGCGACAGCGGGTGGCAACTGGCCTCACTGCCCGCTTGCAAGCGCTGCTCCTGGCCATCAGCCGATTGCAGCAGCAATTCGCCAGCCAGCAGGTAGTAGGTCAAGCGCGCCTGATCCCCAAGACGAAACAACAACTGCCCCATCAGCAATGGTTGCGGAACCAATTGCCCACGTAACTCGCGCCATTGCTGCTCAGACAGCACATTGAGTGGCGTCAGGCTGCGAAGCTGTTCGGGGTTAAGGGGTTCGTTCATGGGATATCCAGACTCCGCTGGTGAAATTCAGAGTAGCTGCGTTACGCCGGCGGCGTGCTGCAACAGCGCAGCAGCACGCCCCTGCAGACCACCGGTATGAACAAACACCAGGCGACTGCCGCGAGCAAAGTAACCGGCCACCACCTGCTGGCGCAACGCCATTAATGCCTTGGCGGTATACAGCGGCTCCAGCGGTACGCCGCTTGCTATCTCTGCGGCCTGCATAAAGCTGAGCAGCTCGGCGTCGACCTTGGCAAAGCCACCTCGGCTGGCGGAATGCAACTGGTAACGCCCAACGGGCACTCCGGCAGCCTGCACGATCGCCTGCACCTGTTGCTCGACACCATGATTGGCCGGCACAGCCAGCGCCGCATGCACCGGGCGCGCAGCAGCTTCAGCCAATAACAGACCCGCCAAGGTGGTACCGGTGCCGGCCGCCAGCCACCACGCGTCGTAATCGCTCCACCCCAGGCCAGGTAGTTGCTCGCGCACCTGTTGCACCAAGCTCATACAACCCAAGGCGCCCGGCAAGCCACCACCACCCTCTGGCAGCGGATAAAAGCCTGGATAATCCGCCAGCCAAGGCCGCCAGAATTCGGGGGCATGCCGGGCCCGATAACCCGCATACCCCAACCAGTGCAAGTGCATGCCGAAGGCCTGCAGATCGCTCACAGTCGGCGTCTGCTGCGGATGGCCACGCAACAAGCCCACCGTGTTGAAACCAAAGCGCTTGCCGGCCGCAGCCAGAGCATGCAAGTGATTGGAGTGCGCGCCGCCGAGACTGATTACGCCACTAGCACCACTGGTTTGTGCTGCACGCAGATGCTCGATGAGCTTGAACCATTTATTGCCGCTGATCAGCGGATCAAGCAGGTCCAGGCGTAACACCGCCAGCTCAACCCCGGCAGCAACCGACCAATCAAGACGCAAGGGTTGCAAGGGCGCGCATGGCGTCCAGTTAGGCAGGACAACAGGCAAGGCTAGCTGACAGTCCGCATACGGCTACTGGCCTTGTGCCGCGCGCAGCAGTTGGACTCAGAGAGGGTAAAGCGGCTGGGCGTGTCGATCCGGTCGATTGGGATAGCGCAGCGCTCACCACTCGGTAGCGCGGCCTCGCAGCTTGGCTGCTGGTAATGCGCCAGCCAATGGCGGTACTGCACTTCACTGACAAAGCATTTGGCGGCGGCGTAGGCCAGTGGGTTGTCCTGATAAGCGGCGATGTCCTGCAGTGGAATGGTCAAATGGCCGGCACCGGGGTGATATACCACAAAGACCACACCGCGCCTGGCCAAACGCTCGAGTATCTGATCGCCGCCCTGGCTAGCCAAGTCCGCATATGCGCTTTTCAAGCGACTGATTTCCTGCTGCGCCTGGGTGTCCTGCTCAGCACGATAAGCCAGCTCAACATCACGAATGGCAATCTGCTCTTTGTATTCAGCCACTGCCGAGGCGACCTTGGCCTGCATCTCGGCCTCGAATTGCGCACGCAGGCTGTCACTCTCACTGCGGCCATCACGCTCCAGCGCGCGCAGTTGCTCGGTGATTTTCTCACGGGAGGTCTGGAAGTTCGCCGCCTGAGCCGCCAATTGCGCCTTGAGCGCCGCATTGTGTTCTTCCTGCTGACGCAGCGCCTGATGCAAGCCATGAATTTGCGCCTGCAGGTTCCTGCTCTGCTCCTCACTGGCTAATTTGAACTTGGCCAGTTCTTCCTCATGCTGCTGGGTCAGGCTGCTGATGCGTAAGCGCTGCTGCTTGATCAGTTGCGCGGCTTTCAGGCGTTGCTCCTGATCAAGTTTTTGATTGTCCTTGGCGACTGCTTCCTGAGCCGGATCCGCCGCGTACCACTTATCCTCCGAGGCCATTTGCAGGCGCTCTGGCGCGACCGCCTGAAGCGACTCATCTTCAGCCAGCAAACCCAGGGTGTTGCGTTTGACCACATCGCGCAGCAGTGCCAAGTCATTATTGCCAGGGCTCAGGCTCGGGTCCCAGAGGTGCATCTGGTGCCAGGACACCGGGCATTGACTGCGGCAGGCCAGACGAATCGGCCCGCCGCCCAGATCAGGGCCACGTCCGGCTCGCTCAGCCAGCGCCTGTAGGGGAATATTCCAGCCGGAGTCGGGCGCACCCTTCTCATCAAAATCCAGATAGAAGAACACCAGCGCTTTGATCTGCAGGCGCGGGTTGATCAGCATGAACGCCACACGCATTTGCTGATCGGCGAACTCCGGCATATTCACTACGCCATCGAGCAACGCCTCGAATTCGGCGAAAAACATTTGCTTGCAGATACCGCCGCGTTCACTGAAGAACATCACGGCCTCAACCATCTGCGGCTTGCTCTGCATGCTCATCGGTTTTCCTCTAAGCCGAATCGGGCGCTCCGCTCGGTGTATGGCACATCCTGCTTATGCTGCGCAAAAACCAGCGCACATAGCAAGGCTGCCAACATTCTGACGGGTTAAGCAAAGCCCACATTTTCAGGCGCTATACCCTTGCTCAGGCAAGTCTAGGGGAAAAACCAAGCCCAGCAATGTGACAGGGTTGGCAGTCACCCTGCCAGCAAACCGTGAAAAACCGGCCGACAGGGCGAAACTGTGATGGGTTTGGTGCAACGCCTCAGGCTTTGGCCGCCGCCAGAAAAGGCGCCAGTCGCCGCCCCATCTCGTCACCCAGAGCTTGCAGACCACTCATAGGGCGAATCATTACCTCGAACTCAACGATCTTGCCGGTTTCATCGAAGCGGATCATGTCGATGCCCTTGAGTTCGCGCTCGCCCACCTTGGCACTGAACTCCAGCACCACATTGAGACCATCGGCGCTGGCCAGCTCACGGTGGTAGGCAAAGTCGACAAATACCTGACTCACGGTATTGAGTATCAGCGAAACCATGGGCGCGCCGGCATAGGGTTTGAAGGCCATTGGCGAACGGAACACCGCCTGCGGATGAAGCAGCGCCGGCAAGCCGCTCAGGTCATTTTTTTGCATCAGAGCATGCCACTGGGCAAGCGTGGCCGCGGCAACGGGTTGCAGTTGGGTGCTACTCATCATGCTGTTCCTTATTGTTGTAAGCCACATAGCAAACGCCCCGCATAGAGCGGGGCGTTGGTCACTTAGAGCTCGGCGGCGAGTCGCGAGCCCTGGTTGATTGCCCGCTTGGCATCCAGCTCACTGGCCACGTCAGCCCCACCGATCAGGTGCACGCTATGCCCGGCGGCCACCAGGCCATCCTGCAGCTCGCGCAATGGATCCTGACCCGCACAGATAATCACCGTGTCCACCGGCAGCACCTGCGGCTCACCACCGGCAATGCTGATATGCAGGCCGGCATCGTCGACCTTGAGGTATTCGACCGAGTTGAGCATCTGCACATTTTTATTCTTCAAACCGGTGCGATGGATCCAACCGGTAGTCTTGCCCAACCCATCGCCAACCTTGGTTTTCTTGCGTTGCAGCAAGAACACTTCACGGGCCGCGGGGTGCACATCCGCCTTGATCCCGGCAACACCGCCGCGAGCCTCAAGAGCAGCATCGATACCCCACTCCTTCCAGAAAGCCTCGCGGTTCAGGCTGGTCGTCTCACCGGCATGGGTGATGAACTCGGACACGTCGAAGCCGATCCCGCCCGCACCGATCACCGCGACTTTCTGGCCAACCGGCTTGCGCTGCAAAATGGCGTCCAGATAGCTGATCACTTTGGCGTTGTCGATACCTTCGATGGCCGGGGTACGCGGGGCAATACCAGTGGCCAAAATGATTTCGTCATAGCCACCCTTGGCCAACTCATCAGCCGACACACGGGTATTCAAACGCAAGTCGACGCCGGTGGTTTCCAGCTTGCGCTTGAAGTAGCGCAGGGTTTCAACGAACTCTTCCTTGCCTGGCACGCGCTTGGCCACGTTGAACTGGCCGCCGATTTCGCTGGCCGAGTCGAACAGGGTCACGCTGTGGCCACGCTCGGCGGCTACGGTGGCGGCGGACAAGCCAGCAGGACCGGCACCGACTACGGCGATCTTCTTCACCGCGCTGGTCGCAATGTAATTCAGCTCAGTCTCGTGACAGGCCCGCGGGTTAACCAGGCAACTGGTCAGCTTGCCGCCGAAAGTGTGATCCAGGCAGGCCTGGTTGCAACCGATGCAGGTATTGATTTCATCACTGCGGCCTTCGGCGGCCTTGTTGACGAAGTCCGGGTCGGCGAGAAACGGCCGCGCCATCGACACCATATCGGCATCACCTTCGGCCAGCACCTGCTCGGCAATTTCCGGGGTGTTAATACGGTTAGTGGTGATCAGCGGAATACTGACTTCACCACGTAGCTTAGCGGTGACTTTAGTGAAAGCCGCGCGTGGCACCTTGGTGGCGATGGTCGGGATACGCGCTTCGTGCCAGCCGATACCGGTGTTGATGATGGTCGCACCAGCCTTCTCGATGGCCTTGGCCAGCAAGACAATCTCATCCCAGGTGCTGCCACCTTCGACCAGATCAAGCATCGACAGGCGATAGATGATGATGAAGTTCGGGCCTACAGCTTCACGCACGCGGGTGACAATCTCCACCGGCAAACGCATGCGGTTCTCGTAGCTGCCACCCCAGCGGTCGGTACGATGGTTGGTGTGGGCAACGAGGAACTGGTTAATGAAATAACCTTCCGAACCCATGATCTCAACACCATCGTATTCGGCCTGCTGGGCCAATACGGAGCAATTGATGAAATCCTGAATCTGCTTCTCGATGCCTTCCTCATCCAGCTCTTTGGGCTTGAATGGGTTGATCGGCGCCTGAATCGCACTCGGCGCGACTGACTTCGGGCTGTAGGCATAACGGCCGGCATGCAGGATCTGCATGCAAATTTTACCGCCCGCCTCATGCACCGCCTTGGTCACAATCTTGTGCTTCTCGGCTTCTTCCACGGTGGTCAGCTTGGCGGCACCGGAATACACGCCGCCTTCTACGTTCGGACCAATACCGCCCGTGACCATCAGGCCGACGCCGCCGCGGGCGCGCTCGGCGAAATAGGCAGCCATGCGCTCAAAGCCGTTCGGCTTTTCTTCCAGACCTGTGTGCATCGAGCCCATCAGGGTGCGGTTCTTCAGGGTGGTAAAGCCCAGGTCGAGCGGGGCCAGCAGGTGCGGGTAGTGAGCAGTCATGAAAATCTCCACATCGAACAGAGGCATTACACGGATGCCGCAACCTCTTGGCGGGTCGCGGTCGATATGGTCTAGACAATAATCAGCCGAGGTGAACGGCTCAATGACCGAAAATTACAACCTACTGATCAAAAAGTGCAGCGAAGCTTGGCAAAGCCAAAACGCTTGCCTACCCTGACGCCTCTCCTGAACACCCAACAGCGCCTAGGGCAGGCTGGATAGCGTAAGAATGATCAAAAACACGCGGGTCAAACTCGGCGACCTCTCGGTTGGCTTTGTCGGCAGCCTGGCGGATGCCATGCGCCATTGCGCCCAAGATCCCAAGCCGCTGCTCGACAGCTACGGCCTGGATGCGGCGCGACTGGCTGAGCCCCGCGCGCGACTATCGATCCCGCGTTATATGCGCTTAGGCCATGCCGCAATTCAGCAATGCTCGCAGCCCGGCCTTGGGCTACTGATGGGGCAAACCAGCCGCCTCAGTCAACTAGGCCTGGCCGGTGTAACCGCAGCCCAGGCGCCGACTGTTCGCGAAGCGGCACGCGCACTGATTCGCTTCGAACCCTTGTACGCTGCCAATTATCGCGGCCAGTCTAGCCTGCATGAAGATCGCCAGGGTGCCTGGCTGCGTTTCTATTCGATCAGCCCGTATAACACCTACAACCGCTTTGTCGTCGACTCGGTGCTGGCCAGCTGGGCGCAGCAACTGAGTAAGCTGGCGCAACAAGCCCTGCCCGTGGAGAAAGTGCAGATCGAGTTTCCCGCCCCTGATTACGCAGCGCAGTACGCGGAGTTGTTTGCCTGCCCGGTGGAGTTTGCCAGCGAGCACAATCAGCTGCGCCTGAACCAGCAGAGCCTGAACCTGCGCAATCCTGAGCACTGCCCAAGCACCTGGCGGCACCTGCTGGAAATCTGCGAAGGGGAACTGCAGCAGCTGACGCGCACCCGCAGCCTGCGCGAACGCATCACTCAGCTGCTTGGCCCACTGCTGCACGGCCACGAGCCGGATCTCACAGAAGTCGCCACGCGCCTGCAATTACCCACCTGGACACTACGGCGCAAGCTGGCCGATGAAGGCACACAGTTTCGTAGCATCCTTAACGACACCCGCCGCGACCTGGCCATGGCCTACATCCGCGACACCGAACTGGCCTTCGGCGAAATCGCCTACCTGCTCGGCTTTGCCTCAGCCGAGGCGTTCCAGCGCGCGTTCAAGCGCTGGAACCGGCAAACCCCGGGTGAATACCGCCGCGAACAACGCCGCGCCCGCTAACAAGCCGCTCTGCACGGCTAAAGCTCGGTGGCGTCTTCATCACGCTCCGGCATATCCGGCTCGGCGGCGCGAGCTTCCAGCAGCTCTTCTTGATAATCATCCATTACCTGCTGCTCCTACTCGATACATCAGCGCTCACTAGATAGAGCATGCCAAACAAGCTAAAGGAAACAGATGAACAGACGATGACAGTTGCTCGCACCAGAGTGGCGAGCAAAAACTGCAGGCAATAAAAAACCCGCTGATATCGCTATCAGCGGGCTTCCTATATGGCGCAGCGGACGGGACTCGAACCCGCGACCCCCGGCGTGACAGGCCGGTATTCTAACCGACTGAACTACCGCTGCATGTCGGTGGACTTTCGTCCATGGAACTCTTGCTTCATCTGACTGAACAGCATTCCTGCTTTTCCGTCTCATGCCGAGCGAACTCAACATGGAAAATATGGCGCAGCGGACGGGACTCGAACCCGCGACCCCCGGCGTGACAGGCCGGTATTCTAACCGACTGAACTACCGCTGCGCGTCGGTGGACTTTCGTCCGGTAAACTTCTCGGCAAGTGGTGGGTGATGACGGGATCGAACCGCCGACCCGCTGCTTGTAAGGCAGCTGCTCTCCCAGCTGAGCTAATCACCCTTGGCCTTGCGAGGTGGCGAAATTTACGCAAGGGCCGAACCTAAGTCAATACCCCGCTTCAAGTTTTTCTAAAAAAGCGGGAAAAACATGGCCTTTCCCTGATCCACCCAATAACGCCTGCATCAATATGCAGCTGACCGACCCGCTACTGTGTAACGCGCAGGCTTAGCCGAGCGGCAACCTTGTTGCCCTCAGCCCGATCCAGCCCTGCTTCGGCGATTTGCACGCCCTGCTCTTGCAGCTCACTGAACCAACCCAGCAATTGCGCAAATGCAGCGGGTTGCAGGTTGAGCTGTAGAGCACCGTCACCGGCGTTGTCCAAGCGCTCGATCGTTAGCCCGTGAGTCGCCGCCGTGGCGGTGACCGTACCTTGCAGCCGAGCCGGATCAAGCGCCCGCTGCGGATGGCTGGCCAGGTTACGTGCCACAGGGGCCTGACTATGCAGGTAGGCATTTAACGCGCGCTGCGTTTCGAATGCGCTACGTGCATTGACCAAGCGCTGCTGGGCAGGCTGCCAAAGCGTTAGGTACAACAGCACCAACAACAAAAACAAGCCAAGACTGGCGAGAGAAAACTGCTCGCGCGGGGCTAAAGCACGCCAACGCTGGAGCAGCAGTGAATTATCCAATTGCACGGTGAAGCCCTTGCCTTGCGCTGCCATGCTCATCCTCCTATCACCACACGCGCACTGACGCCCGTACCTTCACGGCTGGCAGACCCCAGCTGCACCAGCAAACCACTGCCTTGTAAGCGCTCGCGCAAACGCTCCAACTCGGCGAACCCCGGGGCTTGTACCTGCATGGCCAGATCACCTCGCGCCTCACTGAAATCCACCTGACTGATCTGTACCTGCCCGCCGCCTGCCGCTAGCGCCCCACTGACCTGAGCCAGCAAGCCAAGCAGGCGGGTTTGTCCGCCACCCGCACTGGCTAGCAGGTGCTGATCAAACTGCGCACGCAGGTTGACCAGCTTGCGGTCTTGCGGGAACAGCTCCTTATACAACGCGGCGCTGTCTGTGGCGTACGCCTCGGCCTGACGCTGCAGATGCCAGCCCTGAGCCAGATTAAAGCCCCACTGCAGCACCAACCACAGCCCCACGACCGCCAATAACGGCCGCCAGCGTTGCCAGTGACCAGCTCCGACTTGCACGGCGAACTCACCCTGCGCCAAGTTATTGCGCAGCGGTTGCTGAGCCAGCCAAACGAAGGGGTCAGCCACCACCTGGCTGTCATCCACGGGTTGCAGGGACGCGCGTTCAGGACCACACCACGCCATCTGCGGCTGCGCACACAAGGGACTCAGCTGCGGCCAGTCTTGCGCTTGCACGGCCATGCGCGCGACATTTTCACCGCCCAACAACCAGCGACCGTGCGCCGCTAATAACGCCGTGCCCGGCCCTGGTAACAAGTCAGCATCCACCGCAATCGCCTGTGGCGGCGTAGTACATAGCGCCAACCAGCCGGCCAGCCAGCTGCGGCGCACGGCGAATACCCGGTGACGGCCATCGGCCAACTGCTCACCCAGGGCCAGGTGCATCAGCTCTACGTCCTCGGCAAGCAGCTCCTCCACCGCGAACGGCAATGCCTGACGCAGCCAGCGCGCCTTGCGGGTGGGCAGGTTGACCGCACAGGCGGTCACGGCCTCGACCGGCAAAACCAGCGTCCAGTGGCCGCTAAGCTGCGCCTGCGCCTCACTGAACATCAGGCTATCGCTCAGCCCATCGACAACCCGCTGCACCGGTAGATCCGCCTGCGCACCAACGCAGGCCGCAGGCGGCAGAAACACATAGGTCTGACTCATGGTTGGACTTCCTCAACGGGCACCGGCAGCATGCCGCCCTGCCCCAAATCACGGGCTAAAACATATACCTGACCATCACTGGCGCGCTGCAAGGTGCTGCGCAAGATCTGCCGGCGCTCACCCACGCTGACTTCGCTGAGCACCTGAAAATACTGACTGCCCACGGCAAGCCCCTGACTCTGTACCTGCAGGCCATTGAGCTGCGCCAAAAAACTCGGCACATCGCGATAGCCTTCGCCATCCCGAGCAGCGACCAAGCCTTGGGCGGCACTCAGCGACAGCCCTTCAGCCAAGCTAGCCAACACCTGCGCGCTGGCAGTATTCACATTAAGGAAGGCATCCGCTGGCAACGCGCTGACATAAGGCTGCAAGCGTTGATAATCCGCCTCGGTCATGTCCAATAACAGGCGTAGCTCCGATACATCAGTCAATTCACGGTTAGCGGCGCGATAGGCAGGCTGCGCTAACAGATATTGATTGTCCTCTGCGCCATAGCCGCCAGAGGGCTGGTCATCTGCGTCTAACCAATCGAGCAGGCGCTCGGCGTAGGGCGCATTAATCTGCAACCCCAGCAATAGGCGACGCAGTTGCGCCACAGCTGCTTCATTCGGTTGCCCCTGACGCAGCAGGCTGTTGAGATTAAACCGCCCGCTCGGGTCGATGATCTGTACGCGCAACGCACCGCCTTCATCCAAGGTAAAAGGCGCACGCGGTATGGCCCACACCTCGCCCAGATGATCGATTGGCGCTCGCGGATCACCCTGACGCAAATCGCGCTGCAGCATGGCCTTAGCCAAGGTCTCGCCGCCCAAGGCGTAATGCCAGGCCTGGCGAACGTGTAACTGATTGGCGCTGCTGCGGATCGACAGCTGCTGGCGGGCGATAATCCCGGCACTGACCACCGTGACTACGGCCACCACCAGCAGCACGGTGATCAGCGCCATACCGCGCTGCCGACTCATGGCTGCGACTCCGCTGGCTGGGCACTGTCGGCATCAGTCGGCTCATCAGGATTCTCTCCTGGCGCCTGTGCTAAGCGCGCAGGCAAACCTTCGGGCAGCCGCAGCAAGCGGCGCAACTCACCATAACGCCGATGCTGCAGCACCAACTCAATGGCTTGCGGCAACAGCGTGAGCGCCTCATCGGGGCTTTTGTCTAACGGCGGCCAACTGCTTTGCCAGCCGCCTTCTTGATCCATATAACGCAACTGCAACTGGGTGACACCGTCCAGCGCCTGCTGCACCTGCGGCTGACTGTCCTGCGCCTGATCGAGCACCGTCCAGTAACGCCGCTGCCATTGCTCGCCACTGAGCTGCCAGCGCACCCGCTGTAGGCTGGAACGGGGCTGCCCCAGAGGGTTGCGCCAACCATTGCGCGTCAGTTCCAAGACTGGGTTTTGCAGATCATCCCCTATTAAAGCGGCGCGCGGATCACCAAAGGCATCACGTACAGGCCTGGCCTGCACCTGCAGTAGATCGCGCTCGAACGCGGCCATGGCCCGCACCAGCTCACGCAACTGCAGTTCGTGGTTACGCGTGACCTTATCGGTTTGCAGCACGCTGTCGAGCATGCGGTAGGTGGCCAAGCCCAACAGCGCAAAAATGGCGATGGCGATCAGCAGCTCAAGCAAAGTGAAACCGCGCGCAGCCTTCATGGCATCGCCCCAACAAAGCCGCTGAGGCTGACCACGGCACGCTCGCGGGCATCACCGCCGGAGCGCTCCTGCGCCATTGGCGCCACCCATAGGGTGACACGGCGCATATCCGCTTCGCGGGTGACCTGCACCTCACTTTGCCACTGCCAGCGCCGCCCAGCGAACTCCAGCTCACCCTGATCACGCCCATCAAGCACAGCGCCCTGCGCCAGCTGCATTTCGCTCAGCCGGTTATCGGCAATCCACATCGCCAGGGTTTTGTCCTCTAGGCGAGCAGCGGTTTGCAGGCTGCGTGTGGTGGCCGTCAACACACTGGCTGCCACCAGCGCAAAAATCGCCAAGGCGACCAGCACTTCAAGCAAGGTAAACCCGGCGGCACGTCTCATCGGCTGCGCCCTGCCGGCTGCTCGACCTCAACCGTGGGCAATTTAAAGCCATCGCTGACCAGTTGCAGACGCAAGCCATCGGCGCGACGTTCAGCCAAACGCAGACGAAATGGGCTGATCTCACCGCTCGATAACAACAGCAACTGCGGCAGCAGTACACCACTGCTAGGCGCATCACCTTCAGCCGATGGCAACTGCAACGCAGCACCCTCCAACTCAATGCTCAACTCGGTCCAGGCAGGCAGTTGATGCGGTTTATTGCCCAGTGGCTGCCAGGCCTGCTGGGTTGGCTCATAGCGCAGCACCTGATAGGTCTCGCGACCCAGCAGCAGGCCGTACTCCTGGTTATCCAGCACGGCTTCTTCAGCCAGCACGCCAATCAGCCCAGCCAGCCGCTCGGCTTCGTTGTGCAGCTCGCGACCGGGGCCGGCGATGCCCACGCTGAACACCGCTAAACCGATCAGGCTGCCGAGAATCACCAGCACCACCAGCAGTTCGATCAGGGTAAAGCCCCCGGCCTGATTCACGCGCTGGCGCATACGGCTCAGAGGTCCCAGTTACCGATATCGGCATCCTGATCACTACCACCGTCCTTGCCATCAGCACCCAGTGAATACAGGTCGAATGCCCCCTTGGTGCCCGGTGCCAGGTACTGATAAACATTGCCCCAGGGGTCGATCGGCAGACGCTTGAGGTAGCCGTCGCGGTTCCAGTTCTTCGGCTGCGGGCTGCCTGATGGCTTCCTCACCAAAGCTTCCAAGCCCTGCTGGGTGCTCGGATAAGCGTGGTTGTCCAACTTGTACATATCCAGAGCAGCCGCCACCGCCTTGATATCACCCTTGACCACCGTGACTTTGGCTTGGTCGGGCCGGCTCATGACCTGCGGCACGACCAAGGCCGCCAAAATCCCCAGAATGACTACCACCACCATGATTTCGATCAGCGTAAAACCGGATTGACGCTTATTCACTGCTTACCCCACCAACTGATTGAGAGACAGAATCGGCAGCAGAATGGCCAGCACGATCACCAGCACCACCGCCCCCATAAAGACCAGCATAAAGGGCTCGAACAGGCCCACTAACAGTGCCACCTGGGCACTCAGATCGCTTTCCTGATTACGCGCCGTACGCGCCAGCATCTGATCCAGCTCACCGGAGCGCTCACCGCTGGCAATCATGTGCAGCATCATCGGAGGAAACTGTCCGCTGGCCTCAAGTGCGCGGGTCAGGCTGCCGCCTTCACGCACTTTTTGCGCAGCGATGACCACATCCGCACGAATCACTCGATTGGCGATCACCTGCGCACCAATCCCCAGCGCTTCGACCAAGGGCACACCGCTGCGGGTCAGAATCGCCAGCGTTGAGGCAAAACGTGCGCAGTCGGTTGCACGAATCAAGCGCCGCACCAGCGGAATACGCAACAGAAAACCATGCCAGCGCGCCTTAACCGCTTCATCCCGCAAGGCCCAGCGCAGGGCGAATACAGCCAGCAGCAGGATAATCACCGCCAGCCAGCCCCAGCCTTTGACCCAGTCGCTCAACACAATCAGGCCACGGGTCAGCGCCGGCAGGGTTTGCCCGGAGTCGATAAACACCCGCACCACGTCCGGCACCACATAACCAAGCAGAAAGCCGACGATCAGCAAGGAGGCACCCATCAGAATCAACGGATAGAGCAGCGCCAGCTGAATTTTTTGCCGCGACTGCTGACGCTGCTCGGTGTAATCGGCCAGCTGTTCCAACACTGGCCCAAGATGGCCGGCATGCTCGCCCGCCGCCACCGTGGCGCGGTACAGCTCGGGAAACGCAGACGGGAACTCTTTTAGGCTGCTGGCCAGGTCGTGCCCCTCCAGCACCCGCGCCCGCACCGCCAGCAACATGCTCTGGATGCGCGGCGAAATGGCCTGCGCCGCCGCCGCACGCAAGGCCTCTTCAATCGGTAAAGCGGCCTGTACCAAGGTCGCCAACTGGCGCGTAATCAACGCCAGGTCGCGGGCCGACATGCCGCGCGACACACTGAAATGCGCACCTGCGCCGGCGTTTTCCCGGGTACGGGTGGCTTTAACATCCAAAGGAGCAAGTTGCCGATCACGGAGGATCTGCCTGACCTGGCGAGCGCTGTCGGCTTCCAGTACACCTTTCTGCTGGCGACCTTTGCCGTCGAGGGCGAGATATTCGAAGGCGGCCATTATTCTTCCCCGCTCATTCTTCGCGCGTTACGCGCAGCACTTCCGCGACCGTGGTCACGCCTTCCAATACCTTGCGCCGACCATCCTCACGAATGCTCGGACCCAGGCTGCGGGCGTGGCGGGTCATCTCCTGCTCGGAAGCGGCGTTATGAATCAGCGTACGCAGGTGGTCATCAAACACCACCAACTCATAGATACCGGTACGCCCGCGATAGCCCTGCTGATGGCACTCGGCACAACCGCGCGAGTGATACAGGGTCGGCGCACATTCGGCAGCGACGCCAAGCAGCGCGCACTCGGCCTCATCAGCCTGGTAAGCCTGCTTGCAGTGCGGGCAAAGCACCCGCACCAGACGCTGGGCCAATACACCCAACAACGATGACGACAACAGGAATGGCTCGATACCCATGTCCACCAGGCGGGTAATCGCGCCAATCGCACTGTTGGTGTGCAGGGTCGACAGCACCAAGTGACCGGTCAACGAGGCCTGTACGGCGATTTCGGCGGTTTCCTTGTCGCGAATTTCACCGACCATCACCACGTCCGGATCCTGGCGCAAGATGGCGCGCAGGCCACGGGCAAAGGTCATGTCGACCTTGGTGTTGACCTGGGTCTGGCCGATGCCTTCAAGGTGGTATTCGATCGGATCTTCGACAGTCAGAATATTGCGCGTGCGGTCATTCAAACTGACCAGGCTGGCGTACAGCGTGGTGGTCTTACCCGAGCCGGTGGGACCGGTGACCAGCAGAATACCGTGGGGTTTACGCACGGTGGCCTCCATCAGGTCACGGTCGCGCGCGCTCATGCCCAGATGCTGCAGATTCAGGCGTCCAGCCTGCTTATCGAGCAAACGCAGCACCACCCGCTCGCCATTGGCCGAAGGCAAAGTGGACACCCGCACATCCACCTCACGGCCGCCGACTTTCAGGGAAATCCGCCCATCCTGCGGGATGCGTTTCTCGGCGATATCCAAGCGCGCCATCACCTTTATCCGTGACACCAGCAAGGCCGCCAATTCACGCTTGGGTTCAAGCACTTCACGCAGGATGCCGTCCACCCGGAAACGCACGACAAGGCGTTTCTCAAAGGTTTCCAGGTGGATATCCGAAGCATTTTCCTTGATCGCTTCGCCGAGGATGGCGTTGATCAAGCGGATAATCGGCGCGTTGTCTTCTTGCTCTAGCAGATCCTCGGTTTCTGGAACCTGTTCGGCAAGGGTAGCTAAATCGAGGCTACCGCCAATATCCTCGGCCAGCTGCATGGATGCCGAGTCATGCTGATAAACCTTGGCCAGCACCCGCTCAAAGGCTTCCAGCGAAACGGCTTGCAACTGCATCTGCGCACCAGCGAAACGCTGGGCTTCGGCCAACGCAACCAAGTCGGCACCCGGGCGACAGGCGAGGCTCGGCACACCATCAGCCATCAACAGCACCACACCATGTCGCTTGGCAAAGCTGAATGGCAAACGCTTTGAGGGCACTTCTATTAGCAGCGCATTCATTGATAACAGGCCTTTGCACAGCAACCCTAGCTTGCACCGAAGCCCGCTAAGCGCAGGACAGGAGGCCAGGAATCTGTGAATTAATTGTTGTAAGTAGCCGGAAATAACATGAAAACAATGCGCTATCTTTAGCACATTGAGCCAATCGACACACTACCCCAGGCGGGGGCTGCCAAATGCCTGACAAATGTCTATGATCAGCGCGCAAGCCACGCCACATAATAATAAATCCCGGAGTGACGCCCTTGCCCTTTTCGGCCCCCCAACGCTGGTTACAGCGCCACGCCGCCACTTTGCTGGGGCTCGCGCTGGTAACCGCCATGAGCGTTAGCCTGGCCTGGCAAAGCGCCGACTGGTGGCGCTTGTTACGTGCGCCAGTGCCAGCAAGTTACAACAGCAAAAACGCACTACCGATTGCGGCGCAAAACCCCGAAATCGATCAACTGTTCGGCAACAGCAACGTGGCCAGTGACAGCCCCGCCCCCAACACCAATTTGCGTCTCACCCTACTCGGCAGCTTTGTGCATGCCGACCCGCAACGCTCCAGCGCGATCATCCGCAGCGAAGGCAGCAGCGCTCAGCGCTACGGCATCAACAGTGAGGTCAGCAGCGGCGTGCGCCTGCACTCGGTGGCCGCCGATCACGTCGAGCTGATACGCAATGGCCGCCGCGAGAGGCTTAGTTTCCCCCTGCACAGTTCGGCCGCCGGCAACCTGCAAAGCCACACCCAAGACGTCATGGCCGACCCGGTTGATCAGCTCAGCGAGCTGCAATCCGCTGACCTCAGCCAGCTACGCGAGCGTATGGAAGCGCTGCGCCAGCAGATGCAGGACTCCGGCAGCCTGCCCGACACTGTCGATCCCACCGAACAGCCCAC
This sequence comes from uncultured Pseudomonas sp., assembly GCF_943846705.1. NCBI lineage: Bacteria > Pseudomonadati > Pseudomonadota > Gammaproteobacteria > Pseudomonadales > Pseudomonadaceae > Pseudomonas > uncultured Pseudomonas sp. The sequence goes on from NZ_OX044366.1 coordinate 4,078,050, forward strand.
GGAAAACAACTGACACGATGACCCCGACTCTCTCACGCCTCACCTTCGCTTTGCTGGCCGCCGGCCTGGTTTGCAGCCCGCTGCCACTGAGCGCCGCCGTTACAGCCGTCACGCCAAGCGCCAGCCAGCAGGAAGAAAGCTGGACCATCAACCTTAAGGGCGCCGATATCCGCGAGTTTATCGATCAGGTGGCGCAGATCAGCGGGCAAACCTTTGTCGTCGACCCGCGGGTAAAAGGCCAGGTCAACGTGGTGTCCAACAGCCCGTTGACACTGACGGAGGTCTATCAGCTGTTTCTCTCAGTAATGGCCACGCATGGCTTCAGCGTGATCACTCAGGGCGACCAGGCACGCATCGTGCCCAACGCCGAGGCCAAAGCGGACGCAGATGCCGGACGCAATGCCCCCGATCGTCTGGAAACTCGCCTAATCCAAGTCCAGCACGGTTCGGCGACCGAGCTGATCCCGCTGATCCGCCCCCTGGTGCCGCAATACGGCCATTTGGCCGCGATCAGCAGCGCCAACGCGATCATCATCAGCGACCGCACGGCGAATATCGAACGCATTGAAGACCTGCTGCGCCAACTCGACCAGAAAGGCCAGCATGACTACAGCGTGTTCAACCTGCAGCATGCCTGGGTCATGGACACCGCTGAAGTGCTGCGCAGCGCCGTGGATCGCGGCCAGACCAAGGGGGCGTCTGGCACCCAGGTGATCGCCGACGGCCGCACCAACCGCCTGATCCTGCTCGGCCCACCTGGCGCGCGCGCCAAGCTGATGGCGTTGGCGCAATCGCTGGACAGCCCAACCAGCCGCTCGGCCAATACCCGCGTCATCCGCCTGCGCCATGGCGATGCCAAGAGCCTGGCGGAAACCCTGGGAGAAATTTCTGAAAAGCTCAAACCGGAAGCCGGCGGAGAAGCCGGCGGTAAACCGCAAACCGTGCTGATCCGCGCCGATGAAAGCCTTAACGCTCTGGTCCTGCTGGCCGAGCCGGATGTGGTGGCCACCCTGGAAGACATCGTGCGCCAACTGGATGTACCGCGCGCGCAAGTGATGGTCGAAGCAGCGATTGTCGAAGTCTCTGGTGATATCAGCGACGCGCTCGGCGTGCAGTGGGCCGTGGATGCCCGTGGCGGCAGCGGCGGCCTAGGCGGGACTAACTTCAGCGGCACCGGCCTGTCGGTTGGCCGGGTGTTGCAGGCCATTCAGGACAACAAGAGCGGCACCGACAACAACACCCTGAGCAACCTGCCGGACGGCGCGATCATCGGTTTGGGTACCGACAGCTTCGGCGTACTGGTCACCGCGCTATCGGCCAACAGCAAGAGTAACCTGCTGTCGACGCCAAGCCTGCTGACCCTGGATCACCAAAAAGCGGAAATTCTGGTCGGGCAGAACGTGCCCTTCCAGACCGGCTCATTTACCACCAGCGCGTCGGGTGCCGACAACCCCTTCACCACCATCGAGCGTCAGGACATCGGCGTGACCCTGAAAGTCACCCCACACATCAATGATGGTGCAAGTCTGCGCCTGGAAGTCGAACAGGAAATCTCCTCCATCGCGCCCACGAGCCAGGGGGTCAATGCCGTCGACCTGATCACCAATAAGCGCTCGATCAAAAGCACCATCCTTGCCGAAAATGGTCAGGTCATTGTGCTCGGCGGGTTGATTCAGGATGACGTCACCCAGGCCGACTCCAAGGTGCCGCTGCTGGGTGATATTCCGTTGCTCGGCCGACTGTTCCGCTCGAGCAAGGAAACCCGGATCAAACGCAACCTGATGGTGTTTCTGCGCCCCACCGTGATTCGTGATGCCGCCGGCATGGCCGCGCTGTCCGGAAAGAAATACAGCGATATCCGCGTGCTCGGTGATACCCGTGAGGACTACCGCCCTGGCGTGCTGCCACGTGATGCGGTGCAGCTGTTTGACAAGGCTGAAGCAGCGGCCATCGATCTGCGCGAATAACCCCTGCGCACAACAAAAAGCCGCTGCAGACTTTGCCTGCAGCGGCCGTGTGGAGTGGCGTAGCGTTGTCAGCAGCCCCCAGCAACGCTGATAACCCTCCAGCGCGCGCCATCGCCTAATTCGGCACGGGCGGCTAGGTGTCTAGAGCGCCGCCAAACCGCGGGCCAAGTCAGCCTGCAAGTCAGCCAAATCTTCGAGGCCGACCGCGACGCGGATCAGGTTGTCGCGAATACCCGCGTTGGCCCGCTCAGCTGGACTTAGACGACCATGGGAAGTGGTCGCCGGATGCGCGATGGTGGTCTTGGTATCACCAAGGTTGGTGGTGATGGAAATCACCCGCGTGGCATCGATAAACCGCCACGCCGCTTCTTTACCGCCCTTGACCTCAAAACTGACCACTGCCCCGAAGGCACTCTGCTGCCGCTTGGCCAACTCATGTTGCGGATGACTGGTCAGGCCGGCGTAATGCACCCGCTCAATGCCCGACTGTTGCTGCAACCACTGCGCCAAGTGCAGCGCGCTGGCGCAATGGGCCTGCATACGGATACGTAGCGTTTCCAAGCCCTTGAGGAAGATCCAGGCGTTGAACGGGCTGAGCGTCGGCCCGGCGGTACGCAGAAAACCGACCGCTTCAGTCATCAGCTTGCTGCTGCCGGCCAACACACCGCCCATGCTGCGACCTTGGCCGTCGATGTACTTGGTGGCCGAGTGCATGACGATATCAGCACCGAGCTTGAGCGGTTGCTGCAACGCCGGCGTACAGAAGCAGTTATCCACCGCCAGCAATGCACCTTTGCCATGGGCAATATCGGCCAGCGCAGCAATATCCACCAGCTCAGCCAACGGGTTGGACGGCGACTCGACAAACAACAGTTTGGTGTTGAGCTTGCAGGCAGCGGCCCAAGCATCGAGATCCGCCAGCGGCACATAATCGACCTGCACACCAAAGCGCTTGAGGTATTTCTCGAACAGGCTAATGGTCGAGCCGAACACGCTGCGCGATACCAGCACATGATCACCGGCGCTGCACAGGCTCATGACCATGGCCAAAATCGCCGACATACCCGACGAAGTGGCCACCGCCTGCTCAGCACCTTCCAGCGCCGCGATGCGCTCTTCAAACGCCCGTACCGTCGGATTGGTGTAGCGCGAATAGACGTTACCCGGCACTTCACCGGCAAACCGCGCAGCGGCATCGGCGGCGGTACGGAAGACATAGCTGGAGGTTGGATAGATCGCCTCGCTGTGCTCACCTTCCGGCGAGCGGTGTTGCCCGGCACGCACCGCTAGGGTGTCGAAACCCACACCTTCAAGATCGCTGTCCAGACGCCCAGCCTGCCATTCAATCGTCATTACCATCCCCTAGCCAGCCCGCCAGCGCAGGCTGCACAGCGTAATTAGTCGTTGTACAGGCCGATAACCGCGCTAACCGCCTGGCTCTTGGCCTTCGACATGTCGTTGCGGGCCTGCTCGATCTTGTTCAGGTAGGCCTCGTCAACATCGCCCGTGACATATTTGCCATCAAACACCGCGCAGTCGAAGCTCTCGATCTTGATCTTCTTGCTGCCACTGACCGCTTCGATCAGGTCCGGCAGGTCTTGGTAGACCAGCCAATCGGCACCGATCAGCTCGCAGACTTCTTCGGTGGTACGATTGTGCGCAATCAGCTCGTGGGCGCTGGGCATGTCGATGCCATACACGTTCGGGTAGCGCACCGCCGGTGCGGCTGAACAGAAATAGACATTCTTCGCGCCGGCTTCGCGAGCCATCTGGATGATTTGCTTGCAGGTGGTGCCGCGGACAATGGAGTCATCGACCAGCATCACGTTTTTGCCGCGGAACTCCAGCTCGATGGCATTAAGCTTCTGCCGCACGGATTTCTTGCGTGCAGCCTGACCCGGCATGATGAAGGTGCGACCGATATAGCGGTTCTTCACAAAACCTTCGCGGAACTTCACACCCAGGTGGTTGGCCAACTCTAGCGCAGCGGTACGGCTGGTATCCGGAATAGGGATCACCACATCGATGTCATGTTCCGGGCGCTCGCGCAAAATCTTCTCGGCAAGTTTCTCGCCCATGCGCAGACGCGCCTTGTACACGGAAATACCATCCATGATCGAATCCGGGCGCGCCAGATAGACATGCTCGAAGATGCACGGCGCGTACTGCGGGTTGCTCGCACACTGACGGGTGTGGAGGCTGCCGTCTTCGGTGATGTAGACCGCCTCGCCCGGCGCGAGGTCGCGTATCAGGGTGAAGCCCAGCACATCCAGTGAGACACTTTCCGAGGCGATCATGTATTCCACGCCTTCATCGGTGTGGCGCTGACCGAAGACGATCGGGCGGATACCGTGAGGATCGCGGAAACCGACAATACCGTAGCCAGTGATCATCGCCACCACGGCGTAACCGCCCACGCAGCGCTCGTGCACGTCAGTCACGGCAGCGAACACGTCTTCCTCGGTAGGCTGCAACTTGCCGCGCTGGGCCAGTTCGTGAGCGAACACGTTGAGCAGCACTTCCGAATCGGAATTGGTGTTTACGTGGCGCAGGTCAGATTCGTAAATCTCCTTGGCCAGCTGCTCGACATTGGTCAGGTTGCCGTTGTGCGCCAGGGTGATGCCGTAGGGCGAGTTGACATAGAACGGCTGCGCCTCAGCCGAGCTGGAACTGCCCGCTGTCGGGTAGCGCACATGGCCGATGCCCATATGGCCGACCAAGCGCTGCATGTGGCGCTGCTGAAACACGTCACGGACCAGGCCGTTGTCCTTGCGCAGGAACAGACGGCCCTCATGACTGGTGACAATACCGGCAGCATCCTGGCCGCGGTGCTGGAGGACGGTCAGCCCGTCATACAGCGCCTGATTGACGTTCGATTTACCGACGATACCGACAATGCCGCACATGTGACCCAACCTCTACGCTATGAAACAGGATAATTTCGAATGCACTACGGCAGCTTCGGCTGCAGCAGTGCCTCTTTAAACGGTAACTCCACCGGCGTGCTCACGCCGCTGGCCAGCCACTGACTGGACAGACCTAGAATCAGATTTTTCGACCAATCGGCAACCATCAAGAAATGCGGCAGAAGCGCTGACTCCTGCCACCAGCTGTCTTGTTGAACCGGAGCCAGGCTGATCAAGCCAACCAGGACCACCACCAACAAGCCGCCGCGCGCCGCGCCGAAGACCATGCCGAGAAAACGATCAGTGCCCGACAGCCCGGTAACGCGGATCAATTCACCTATCAGGTAATTGATCAACGCGCCGACCAGCAGCGTGACGACGAACAGAATGGCGCAACCTGCAATGACCCGCGCAGAGGGTGTCTCGATAAAGCCCGCCAAGTGCTGCGACAGTGCGCCGCCAAACATCCAGGCGACCACGCCAGCAATGATCCAGGTGAGCAGCGACAGCGCTTCTTTGACGAAGCCTCGGCTCAGACTGATCAGACTTGAAACGACGACAACGGCGATGATCGCCCAATCGACCCAGGTGAATGCCACGATGCAGGTTACCAACGAGAAAGGCGCTGCATTTTAGCAGAGCAGCCGTGCGGGGAGTAAGCAAAGGATTCGCCAACTGCCGAAATGCCCAGCCAGCCTCTCGACAGGCCCGGCACCTAGGCTAGGTGAAAACCACTAAACCAGTGGATCAGTTCGCCTCAGGCTGAAAGCGCACCACAAAGCCATTGAGCTTGTGCTGACGATTAAGCTGATCACGGAGGCGATCCGCCTCGGCGCGCTCGATCAATGGCCCAACGAACACCCGATTCATACCATCAAACGTACGGATATAGGCGTTATAACCCTGACTGCGCAGGGTTTTCTGCAGCTTTTGCGCGCCATCACCACTGGACAAGCTCGCCAGCTGCACCGACCAGCTGATCGGCAGGCTGTTAGCATCCAGCTTGCTGGTCGCTGCTTGAGGTGGCACGGCTGCAGGTTTAGGCGCTGCAACTGGCGGCGCAGGCACAACAGGAGTAGCCGGCGACTCAACCACCGGCGCATCGACTGGCTCCAAGCTCTGCGCTGCGTCAGCACCAATCGGCTCATCCGGCAATAATTGCGGCTGCGGCACGATCACCGGCTGCAATTCGACCTCAGGGGCCGCCGGGGCCACTGGCATTGCCGGCGCATCAACCTGAACCCGCTGCGATTCATCTTCACGCGACAGCAGCATGGGCAGGAAAATCACTGCCAGCGCCAGCAAAACCAGCGCACCGACCATGCGCTGCTTCAATCCCTTATCCAGCAAAGCCATCCTGCACGCCCCCATTGGCTTGGCGGCCTAGCCAATCCAAGGCCTCGGCCACGCAGTAAAAAGATCCAAACAGCAGCACTTCATCGCCATCCGCCGCCTGCTCACACTGAGCCTCGAGCGCAGCCTGCACGCTGGCATAAGCCGTTACTCGCGCCCCGCTGCTGTGCAAATGCGCATGCAATTCAGCGGCTGCACGTGTGCGACTGACCGGCAAAGCCGCCACCGCCCAACTATCCACTTCACTTAACAAAGGTGCCACTACACCGGGCAGGTCTTTGTCAGCTAGCAAACCAAACACAGCTAAGCGCTTACCTGGCACCGACCGAGTGGCCAGTCGCTGAGCGAGATACCCAGCAGCGTGAGGATTATGCCCAACATCGAGCAATAGCGTGAGCGACTTGCCTTGCCAATTAAGCAGTCTGCGATCCAGCCGCCCGACCACCCGCGTCTGCTGCAATGTCTGACGTATGACCTCAGGCTGCCAAGGCAACTGCATAAGCGCATAAACCTGCAAGGCCAGCGCAGCGTTTTCCATGGGCAAATCAAGCACCGGTAAGTGCCGCAGGCTTAGCGCTTCACCTTGATGGTCGAGACCGTACCAAGACCAGTCCTGCGCATTGCAGCTCAAGTCATAGTCACGGCCACGCAGGAAGAACGGCGAGTCGAGCAGCGCCACCTGATCAAGCAAGGGCTGTGGAGGCTCACGATCACCACACAATGCGGGCTTGCCCGCACGGAAGATGCCGGCCTTTTCAAAGGCAACCGACTCGCGGCTATCGCCCAACCAGTCGCTATGGTCGATGCCAATACTGGTGACCACGGCGATATCGGCATCCAGCAGATTCACCGCATCCAGCCGGCCACCCAGGCCGACTTCCAGCACCAGCGCATCCAACCCAGCCCGGTTGAACAACCAGAATGCAGCCAGAGTGCCCATTTCAAAATAGGTCAGCGAGACCTCAGCGCGAGCGGCCTCGACCGCAGCGAAGGCTTCACAAAGCAGCGCATCGCTGACTTCAGCACCGGCAATCTGCACGCGCTCGTTGTAGCGCAGCAGGTGCGGCGAGCTGTACACGCCGACTTTAAGCCCCTGCGCCTGCAGCAACGCGGCGACAAATGCACAGGTTGAACCCTTGCCATTGGTGCCAGTGACGGTAATTACCCGCGGCGCAAGCGTGGACAGGCCAAGCCGTTGCAACACTACCCGGGAACGCTCCAGCCCCATATCAATGGCGCTGGGATGCAGCTGTTCCAGATAACTCAGCCATTCGGCAAGGGAGCGCTCAGTCATGCAGTCGCCGGCAACGAGACAGGTGAAGGCAGGCCCATGAATTGTGCCAGCAAACGCGCTAGACGCGGACGAAGTTCAGCGCGTGAAATGATCATGTCGATGGCGCCGTGCTCCAGCAGGAACTCACTGCGCTGGAAACCTTCCGGCAGTTTCTCGCGCACGGTTTGCTCAATCACCCGCGGGCCGGCAAAGCCGATCAGGGCACGCGGCTCAGCGACGATCACATCGCCGAGCATGGCCAAGCTGGCAGACACGCCGCCATACACCGGATCGGTCAGCACCGACACGAAGGGAATACCCTCTTCACGCAGGCGCGCCAGCACGGCCGAGGTCTTGGCCATCTGCATCAGCGAGATCAGGGCTTCCTGCATACGCGCGCCGCCGGACGCGGAGAAACATACCAACGGGCAACGCTGCTCCAGAGCAATATTGGCGGCGCGAACAAAGCGCTCACCAACAATTGCCCCCATCGAGCCGCCCATAAAGGAAAACTCGAAGGCACAGGTCACAACCGGCATGCCTTCCAGGGTGCCACGAATGGCCACCAAGGCATCTTTCTCGCCGGTCTGCTTCTGTGCGCCGACAAGGCGATCTTTGTATTTTTTGCTGTCGCGAAATTTCAGCCGATCAACCGGCTCAAGCTCCGCACCCAATTCCTCACGCCCCTCTGCATCGAGGAAGATATCTAGGCGGGCGCGGGCTCCAATACGCATGTGGTGATTGCACTTGGGGCAAACATCCAGGGTCTTTTCCAGCTCGGGCTTGTACAGCACGGCATCGCAGGATGGGCACTTATGCCACAGGCCTTCGGGCACCGAGCTCTTCTTGATCTCGGAACGCATGATCGATGGGATGAGTTTGTCTACCAACCAGTTGCTCATGCTCTTGATTCTCCAAAGCTGTTAACCGGGCGGGCTGCGCTATATGCGACCAAGCCTACCCGGGAAAATTCATGAGTACCGCCGTTTCAGGGGCCGGTGCATAGCCATTACGCCAGCACTTACACACCCGCCATCCCCAAACGACCGCCTGCAGCGTTCATATAACCTGCAACAGGGTTATGGACGGCCAAGCCCGCAACGCCGTCACATCAACCAACACACCTCAAACCGCCCTTACCGCCTGCATAAAAGAGTGAATCTTCTCAGCGTCCTTAATGCCTTTGGCCATCTCTACGCCGCCACTGACATCCACCGCATAAGGCCGCACTCGAGCGATGGCCTGCGCAACGTTCTCAGCCGTTAGGCCGCCAGCCAGAACAATCGGCTTGCTTAAGCCCTCAGGCACCAGCGACCAATCGAATGCCTCGCCCGTACCGCCCGGAATACCTGGCACGTAGGTATCCAGCAATACGCCACTGGCATTCTGGTAGAGCGCAACCTGGGCCGCGATATCGTCACCCGGCTTGACCCGCAACGCCTTGATATAAGGGCGGTGATAACCCTCACAAGCAGCCGGAGCCTCATCACCATGGAACTGCAATAGATCAAGCGGTACGGCATCGAGGATTTCACCTAGCTCGCAGCGGCTGGCATCGACAAACAAGCCCACCGTGGTCACAAAAGGTGGCAAGGCTGCGATGATTGCGCGCGCCTGCTGCAGCGTAACAGCACGCGGGCTCTTGGCATAAAACACCAAGCCAATAGCATCAACGCCGGCTTCGACAGCCGCCAATGCATCCTCTATGCGGGTAATGCCACAAATCTTGCTGCGAACGACTGCCAACAGGATGACCTCAGTGAGTTCAGTGAATGCCCGATGCTAGCAAATAGCCATTCAGGCGTCAGCCGCAACATCCGGCAAGCCGGAGAGAAAGTGCGGCCCAAGATAGCGCTTGGGTAAGTCAAATTCCTCAGGGTAGTCGACCTGAACTAAATACAGCCCGTAGGGATGTGCAGTTACTCCACCGGTACGACGCACACGGGTTTCCAGCACTTCCTGCGCCCACTCAATCGGTCGCTCACCTGCCCCTATGGTCATCAAAACCCCGGCGAGATTGCGCACCATATGGTGCAAGAAGGCATTGGCGCGGATATCCAGCACGATAAACCGTCCGTACTGGAGCACTTCAAAGTGATGCACCGTTTTGATCGGCGACTTGGCCTGACACTGACGCGCACGGAATGCACTGAAGTCATGGGTGCCTAGAAACACTCGAGCAGCCTGACGCATACGCTCAATATCCAGCGGACGATGGTTCCAGGTCACCTCTTCAGCCATATGTGCTGGACGGATCTGGTCGTTATAAATCACATAACGGTAGCGCCGCGCCTGGGCGCAAAAGCGCGCATCAAAATGCGCCGGCATCGACTTGGCCCACGTCACACTGATATCACCGGGCAAGTTCATGTTCGCCCCCATGACCCAGGCATGCATGGAGCGCTCAACCGGCGTATTGAAATGCACCACCTGAGCACTGGCATGCACCAGCGCATCGGTTCGCCCAGCACAACTCAGCGTAACTGCAGCACCGCCGGCCACTTTCGTCAGTGCTTTTTCCAGCGACTCCTGAATTGAAGGCACGCCGGCACGCTGGCGCTGAAAACCGCGATAGCGCGAACCGTTGTACTCAACACCCAGGGCTATCTTGAAAACGCCAACGGCAGCCGAGTCGGCTGCCGTTGTAGTAAGACCATCAGACATGTATCAAACCAAATTAGCGATCAGCTCACGGGCTTCCTGTTGCTGACCTTCGTTACCTTCGGTGATGACTTCATCAAGGATGTCGCGGGCACCTTCGGTATCACCCATGTCGATATAGGCGCGGGCCAGATCGAGCTTGGTTGCCGTTTCATCGGTACCCGAGAGGAAATCGAAGTCATCGTCATTATCCAGCGCGTCGCTGGCAGAGGCAGCACTTGCCGGCACATCCATATCAGCAGACTGCTCCAAATCATCAGACAGCAAATCCAACTCAGCGCTGACCTCGTCCAGTTGAGCAGCAAAACTCTCGCTCGACGGTGGCACGGGCGCCTCTTCACTCAGCGACAAGTCAAAGTCTGCCGGCAGATCAAAATCACCACCTGCCTCTTCCTCTTCCGCTGGTAGATCAAAGCTTGGTTCAGTAACGGCTGCCGCAGCATTTGGCTCGTCATCCAGACTGAGCAGGAAATCATCATCCGCAGCGGCCACTGGCTTGGTCGGCGCATCCAGATCCAAGCCAAAATCAGCCAGCTCATCACCTAAATCCAGAGCGCTATCACTGCTATCAGTAAGGTTCAGATCGAAATCCAGGTTATCAGCCTTGCTATCAGCCTGCTCAACCGGCGAACTGAAATCCAAGTCGCTATCGAACGACAAGCTATCCAGACCATCTAACTCAGCATTATTTCCCGCCGCCTGCAGATCACGATCCAGCTCTGATTCAAGATCATCCAGACTCAGGTCGAACGCATCGTCTTGATCAGCAGCAGCGGCTTTCGGGTTCTGTTCGTCGAACGCCAGATCATTCAGGCTAAAGCCGTCCAGCCCAGTAGCCGCAGTTGCAGTTGCAGCTGCTGCAACCCCCACACCCGCAGCAACAGCCATTGCTGGGTAACGCGCATTGATCTGATCAAGCTCAGCAGCACTACCGCCAATTTCACGCAATTCATTGTCCTGTCGGGCGAAACCATTACGGTCACCCATTTCGGCATAGACTTCCATCAACTTAAGGCGCAGATCACTACGCTGTGGCTCGTCATTGACAGCCCCTTGCAGCAACTCTGCGGCCTGCGGGAAGCGGCCATAGGCGATGTAGATGTCCGCCTCACCCAACGCATCACCGGTTTGCGCGGTAACACGATCTTCGTTCGCCAGTTCGCTTTTCTGACCATCAAGGTCATTAACCAAGTCCGCAAAACTGTCATCCTGAAGCTCCAACCCCGCATCCAAATCGGACGGGGTGTAACCAGCAGCCAGACCTTCCTGCAATTCAGCTTCTTTCAGTGCGTTGCGGCGCGACAGCATCATCAACGCCATCAGCAACACCAGCAGTGCACCGCCGCCAGCGGCGCCCAGCAGCATTGGATTGGCCAGCAGCTCATCAAGGGTGCTTTCAGCCTGTGCTTCGGCAACTGGCTCGGTAACAGCCGGCACTTCAACAACTGGTACTACGGGCACTACCGGAGCTGGCTCGGGCGCGGCAACAGGCTCAGGCACCGCTACTGGTGCAGCAGCCTCGGCCTGTGCTGCTGGCTCTTCACTGTAATTAAAATCTGTTTCACCTGTGGCAGCAGACGCTACGGGAGTCGCAGCAGCCGGCTCTTGTGGTGCGACCTCCGGAGCAGGCTCTACTGGAGCCACCGGTGTTGCAACTGCTACTGCCGACTCGGGGGCAACAGGCGCAACAGGCGCAACAGGCGCAACAGCGGGAGCTTGCCCTTGTGCGGCCAAATCCGCCTGCAACTTAGCCATCTGACTATCTTTCAATTGGATCAGGCGTTGCAGCTTATCGAGCTGGCTCTGCAGGTCAGTCATGCGACCTTTCAGTTCGTCGTTCTCACGACGACTGGAGTCCAGGCTTTCCTGGGTCACGGCCAACTTGTCATTCAGCGCCTTACTGTCCGCCTCACCTTTGTCGCTGCCAGCAGTCGCCTTGCCGCTGTCCGCAGCAACCAGTTTCAGGCTATCGCCTGCTGCAACCTTGGCCGGCGCCGCTGCGGCGCTGGTGCGCTTGGTAGCATCCAACTGACGGGCGCTAACACTGCGGCCTTCACGCCAGGCTGTATTTTGCTCGGTCACCTGCGCAATGGCCTCGCTATGAGCGCGCGCCTGGATCTGCTGCTCATTCGGTAGGCGCAATACCTGACCGCTTTTCAGGCGGTTGATGTTGCCGCCGATAAAGGCATCCGGGTTCAAGTCCTGAATCGCCAGCATGGTTTGATGCACGCTGCCACCTGCACGGGCTCGCTGAGCAATTTCCCAGAGCGTGTCATTGGCAGTGGTTTTGTATTGATTGCCTTCCAGCGGCTTGGCAGCTGGCGCGCTAGCTGCTGTAGGCGCAGCCGGAGAGACCGGTTTAGCCACGGCAGTCGCTGGACGCGGCGCCGGAGCCAGCACTCGAGTCGCAGGTGCCGCTGCAGCCACAGGCAACCGTGCAGCCGCCGGGGTAACGCTTTGCGGGGTATAAAGCGGCGGATCAAGCAGCAAGGTGTACTCACGCAGCAAGCGACCATTGGGCCAAAGCACTTCAACCAGGAAGTTCAGGTAGGGCTCACGCATGGGTTTGCTGGAGGTCACCCGAATAACACTTTTGCCGTTGGGCTTGAGCACGGGTGTGAACTTCAGGTCCGTCAGGAAATACTGACGATCCACACCCGCCTTGGTGAAGGCTTCCGGGGACGCTAGGGTCGGCAATAGTTCGCTCGAAGCCAGGTCACGCACTTCCAGCAATTCAATCTCAGCTACTAAGGGTTGATTGAGCGCTGACTGCAGAGTGACCTCACCCAGCCCCAATGCGTGCGCCATACCGGATGACAGCGCCGAAGCGGCTGCGATTGCCAGCACCAGTTTGCGAACCCGAACCATAGCGATATCCCTTGTTTTATCTTTTTTCTCGACTAGCGAGAGGATCTTGAAAATTGCTGCCTATCACACCCGAAGACATGACCCCATTCAGCAATCAACTCAGCCAGTATTGCCAAGCTCGAAAGATTCTTCAAATTTCTAGGTAAGTATCTTTTACAGATAGTGTTTTATCAACAACTCGGCTAATTGCACAGCATTCAGAGCCGCACCTTTTCTCACATTATCAGACGCAATCCACAAATTGAGTTCAGCCGGATCATCCAAACCGACACGCACTCGACCAACATAGACAACATCCTGACCCACTGCATCGCCAACCACTGTTGGATAATCATCCAACTCCACCAACTCCACAGCCGACGCGACATCCAGCGCGGTATAGACCTGCGCGAGATCGACACTCGACTCAGTCTGCAGCGATACACTCAAACTATCACCAAAGAACACTGGGACCTGAATGCAGGTCACAACAACCTGCAACGCTGGCAAGTTCAGCAACTCTTTGAGTTCAGCGGCCACCTGCCGCTCTAGTGCGGAGTGCCCCTCACTGTCAGTGTGTTCAACTTGTGCCAGCACATTGAACGCCATTTGCCGATCAAACAGGCGCGGTTCAAAAGAACGCCCATTGAGTAATTCAGCGGTTTGCCGCGCTAACTCCGCGACACCCTCACGACCTCGACTGGAAACGGCTAGGCACGCAGTCACCGTAATACGGCGAATGTTGATCTGTTCAGGCAAAGCCGCCAGCACAGTTGCCAGAGCAACACCCGGCGCACTTGGGCTGGTCAACAAATAAGGCGCAGCCACTGCCGCCAACACCTGCGGATTGGCCTCGGGCACCACCCGCGGCGCTTGTGCGCTCGGCAAGCCACTGGCCAAATCAATCACCGCACAGCCCGCCGCCCCCGCCTGCTGCGCATACTTCTGCGTCACCTTGCTACCAGCGGCAAAAAACGCCAGGCGCACACTGGAAAAATCAAACGTCTCGAGGTCTTTTACCCGCAGGTTCTTACCCTTGTAAGACACAGAACTCCCCGCAGACTCGCCACTGGCGACCACGTGCAAATTAGCCACAGGGAACTCGCGCTCTTCCAGCAGTTGCACCAAGGCTTCGCCAACGCTGCCGGTGGCACCAATCACGGCAATCTCAAACGTCCGGGTCATGACAGTACTTCAGAGGAAATAAGCCCAGCACTGTATAGCCGGGCCCGATAAATGCAAAGGAGCGGACTGCTGAGCATTCGATTTGACTCGAACACCCCACAGCCCGCCCCTCATTTACTCCGCAACAAACGCCTCAGCGCTGCGCGATTAACGCTCCAGCAGGATACGCAGCATGCGCCGCAGCGGCTCGGCCGCACCCCACAACAGCTGGTCGCCAACGGTGAACGCGCCCAGGTACTGCGAACCCATATTGAGTTTACGCAAACGCCCAACCGGAACGCTCAAGGTGCCAGTCACAGCCGTCGGGCCCAGCTCGCGGATGCTCGCCTCGCGCTGGTTCGGCACCAGCTTGACCCACGGGTTGTGCTGACTGATCAAGCCTTCGATGTCCGACAGCGGCACATCCTTGTTCAGCTTGATGGTCAGCGCCTGACTGTGGCAACGCATCGCGCCGACGCGCACGCACAGCCCATCGACCGGGATCGGGTTCTTGAAGCGACCAAGGATCTTGTTGGTTTCTGCCTGCGCCTTCCACTCTTCACGGCTCTGCCCATTCGGCAGTTCCTTGTCGATATAAGGAATCAAGCTGCCGGCCAATGGCACGCCAAAGTTATCCACCGGGAAGGCATCAGCGCGCATGGCTTCAGCTACTTTACGGTCGATGTCGAGAATGGCACTGGCCGGGTCAGCCAGCTCATCCGCCACTGCGCCGTTAATCGCGCCCATTTGCTTGATCAGCTCACGCATATTCTGCGCGCCGGCGCCGCTCGCCGCCTGATAGGTCATGGCGCTCATCCACTCGACCAGACCGGCTTCGTACAGACCGCCCAGCGCCATCAGCATCAGGCTGACAGTGCAGTTTCCGCCAATGTAATCCTTGGTGCCAGCATCCAGCTGTTGATCGATCACCTTACGGTTGACCGGATCGAGCACGATCACCGAGCTGTCGCTCATGCGCAGCGACGAGGCCGCATCAATCCAGTAACCCTGCCAGCCGGCTTCGCGCAGCTTGGGGAAGACTTCATTGGTGTAGTCGCCACCCTGACAGGTCAGGATCACGTCGAGGCTTTTCAGCTCGTCAATGCTGTAGGCGTCCTTCAAGGGCGCCGTTTCCTTGCCAATTGCCGGGCCTTGGCCGCCAACATTGGAGGTGGTGAAGAATACCGGCTCGATCAAATCGAAATCCTGCTCCTCCAGCATGCGCTGCATGAGCACGGAACCCACCATGCCACGCCAACCGATCAGACCTACACGTTTCATAACCACTACACCTATATAAGCTGACCGCCGGAGACCGTCCGACGGGCCAGGAAGATTACAGACTGCGTAACGCTTCGACTACTGCATCGCCCATTGCTACCGTGCCGACTTTGGTCGTACCGGCGCTATAAATATCACCGGTGCGCAAGCCCTGATCCAGCACGTTGCTCACGGCCAGCTCGATGGCATCGGCGGCAACCGTCTGATTGAAGCTGTAACGCAACATCATCGACACCGACAGAATGGTCGCCAGCGGGTTAGCAATGCCCTGCCCGGCGATATCCGGTGCGCTGCCGTGGCATGGCTCATACATGCCTTTGTTATTGGCATCCAGCGAAGCGGACGGCAGCATGCCGATGGAACCGGTAAGCATGGAAGCCTCATCCGACAGAATGTCACCAAACATGTTGTCGGTAACCATTACATCAAACTGCTTGGGCGCACGCACCAGCTGCATGGCAGCGTTATCGACGTACATGTGGCTCAGCTCGATATCCGGGTAATCCTTGGCCACTTCCTCAACCACGGCGCGCCAGAGCTGGCTGGAAGCCAGCACGTTGGCCTTGTCCACCGAGCAGAGTTTCTTGCCACGCACGCGCGCCATGTCGAAGCCAACGCGGGCAATACGGCGAATTTCACTTTCGCTGTATGGCAGGGTGTCGTAGGCCATACGCTCACCATTCTCCAGCACCTTGCTCTCACGCGGGCTGCCGAAGTAGATACCGCCGGTCAGCTCGCGGACGATGAGGATGTTCAGGCCGGCGACGATCTCGCGCTTGAGGCTGGAGGCATCGGCCAACTGGGGATAGAGAATCGCCGGACGCAGGTTGCCGAACAGGCCCAGTTGCGAACGAATCTTCAGCAGTCCGCGCTCCGGACGAATGCTCGGGTCGATGGCGTCCCACTTCGGCCCGCCCACGGCACCGAGCAGAATGGCATCAACAGCGCGGGCACGGGCCAGGGTTTCGTCGGCCAACGGCACACCATAACGATCGATAGCCGCGCCACCGAGGTCATCGAAGCTCAGCTCGAAACCCAGGTTGTATTTGTCATTGGCCAGGTTCAGCACCTTAACCGCTTCGGCCATGATTTCCGGGCCAATACCGTCACCGGGGAGAATCAGAATCTGCTTGGACATGTTCTTCTCAACTCATTAAGCGGCGAATGACCGAGGCATTCGCCCAGTGATTACTTGATTGCGCCGAACAGCCAAGGGCTGCGCTGCTGGTAAGTGCTTTCAAAGGCTTTGATCACGTCGCTGTCGTTCAAGGTCAGGCCGATATCGTCCAGACCATTGAGCAGGCAGTGCTTACGGAAAGCATCGACCTCGAAGCGGTATTGCACGCCATCCGGGCGGGTCACGGTTTGTGCAGCCAAATCGACGGTCAACTGATAACCGTCAGTGGCTTCGGCTTGCTGAAACAGGGCGTCGACTTCGTCCTCTTTGAGGATGATCGGCAACAAGCCGTTCTTGAAG
Source organism: uncultured Pseudomonas sp. (assembly GCF_943846705.1). Lineage (NCBI taxonomy): Bacteria > Pseudomonadati > Pseudomonadota > Gammaproteobacteria > Pseudomonadales > Pseudomonadaceae > Pseudomonas > uncultured Pseudomonas sp. Next base: position 4,094,979 of record NZ_OX044366.1, read on the forward strand.
CTGTTGTTGAAGAAAATATCGGCAAAGCTCGGCGCGATAATGGCGCGGAAACCGTACTCTTCCAGCGCCCAAGGCGCGTGCTCACGGCTCGAACCACAACCGAAGTTTTCCCGCGCCAGCAGCACGCTAGCGCCCTGATAGCGCGCCGCGTTCAGCACGAACTCAGGATTCAGCGGACGCTTGGAGTTGTCCTGATTGGGCTGCCCGACATCCAGATAACGCCACTCATCGAACAGGTTAGGGCCAAAGCCCGTGCGCTTGATCGACTTCAAAAATTGCTTGGGGATGATCTGGTCGGTGTCGACGTTGGCGCGATCCAATGGAGCGACCAGGCCGGTATGTTGAGTAAAAGCTTTCATAGTCGAGTCCTCAGGCCTGGATCAATTCGCGCACATCGATAAAGCGGCCAGTCACGGCGGCAGCGGCGGCCATGGCCGGGCTAACCAGGTGAGTACGCCCACCTGCGCCCTGACGGCCTTCGAAGTTGCGGTTAGAGGTAGACGCGCAATGCTCACCATTGCCGAGCTTGTCCGGGTTCATCGCCAGGCACATCGAGCAACCCGGCTCGCGCCATTCAAAGCCTGCTTCGATAAAGATCTTGTCCAGGCCTTCTTGTTCCGCCTGGGCTTTTACCAGGCCGGAACCCGGCACCACCATGGCCTGCTTAATAGTCGCCGCCACTTTGCGGCCCTTGGCCACCTCGGCAGCAGCGCGCAGGTCTTCAATGCGCGAGTTGGTGCAAGAGCCGATAAACACCCGATCCAACTGAATGTCGGTGATCGCCTGGTTGGCCTGCAGGCCCATGTACTTCAGGGCGCGGGTGATTGAATCCTTCTTCACCGGATCGCTCTCAACCGCCGGGTCCGGCACCTTCTGATCGACGGCCAAGACCATCTCCGGCGAAGTACCCCAGCTGACCTGTGGCTTGATGTCTTCGGCGCGCAACTCCACGACAGTGTCGAAATGCGCATCGGCGTCGGACACCAAATCCTGCCACTGCGCCACAGCCTTGGCCCAGTCCTCACCCTTAGGTGCAAACGGGCGGCCTTCGACATAAGCGATGGTCTTTTCATCCACCGCCACCAGACCAACGCGCGCACCCGCTTCGATCGACATATTGCAGATGGTCATGCGCCCTTCCAGCGACAAGTCGCGAATCGCGCTACCGGCGAACTCCAGCGCATGGCCATTACCGCCCGCGGTACCAATCTTGCCAATCACCGCAAGGACGATGTCCTTGGCAGTCACGCCGAACGGCAACTGGCCTTCGACGCGCACCTGCATGTTCTTCATTTTTTTCGCCACCAGGCACTGGGTCGCCAGCACATGCTCGACCTCCGAGGTGCCGATGCCGTGGGCCAATGCGCCGAACGCGCCGTGGGTCGAGGTGTGCGAGTCGCCGCAGACCACGGTCATACCCGGCAAAGTCGCGCCCTGCTCCGGGCCGACCACGTGGACAATACCCTGGCGGATGTCATTCATCTTGAATTCGAGAATGCCAAAGTCATCGCAGTTCTCGTCCAGGGTTTGCACCTGAATCCGCGACACTTCATCGGCGATGGCTTCCAGGCCGCCCTGACGCTCGGCCTTGGTGGTCGGCACGTTGTGGTCGGGGGTGGCGATGTTGGCGTCGATGCGCCACGGCTTGCGGCTGGCCAGACGCAACCCTTCGAAGGCCTGCGGCGAGGTCACTTCGTGGAGGATATGGCGGTCGATGTAGATCAGCGACGAACCATCGTCACGGCGCTTCACTTCGTGCATTTCCCAGAGCTTGTCGTAGAGCGTTTTGCCAGCCATCAGCGATTCCCTCGTTAGCGTGTTTCTGTGCCCGGGCAAATAGCCCTTTGGCTTATGGGGTAATCCTATGGACTTAACACAAATTACTCAAATTCATATTTTTCATCTTATGGATTCCCTACAGGAATACAGATAGATTAGCGCACTGCACTGCATACCCTCAGCACACCACCAAGGGCACTTAAATGGATCTCGCCACCCTCAATGCCTTTATTGCGATTGCCGAGCTGGGCAGCTTCTCCGAAGCGGCCGAGCGCTTGCACCTGACCCAACCGGCGGTGAGCAAACGCATCGCCAGCCTGGAACAGCAGCTCAATGTGCGCCTATTCGATCGCCTGGGCCGCGAAGTGAGCCTGACCGAGGCCGGTCGCGCGCTATTGCCGCGGGCCTACCAGATCCTCAACGTGCTGGACGATACACGCCGCGCGCTGACCAACCTGAATGGCGAGATCAGCGGCCGCTTGACCTTAGCCACTAGCCACCACATTGGCCTGCACCGCTTGCCGCCGCTGCTGCGCGCCTTTACCCGCGCGCACCCGCAGGTAGCATTGGACATCCAGTTTCTCGACTCGGAAGTGGCCTATGAAGAGGTCCTGCATGGTCGCGCCGAGCTGGCGGTGATCACCCTTGCCCCGGAAACCCGCGAGCCGGTGCATGCAGTGCCGGTGTGGGACGACCCGCTGGATTTTGTCGCGGCACCCGAACATCCACTGGCGCGTAATGGCGCGATCAGCCTGGCCGATGTGGCGCACCATCCTGCGGTATTCCCCGGCGGCAACACCTTTACTCACCATATCGTGCGGCGCCTGTTCGAAGCCCAGGGGCTGACACCCAACATCGCCATGAGCACCAACTACCTGGAAACCATCAAGATGATGGTCTCTATCGGCCTGGCCTGGAGCGTGCTACCGCGCACCATGCTGGATGAACAGGTGGCGCGTTTGCCGTTACCCGGCATCCAACTGACGCGCCAACTCGGTTACATTTCGCACACCGAGCGCACCCTGTCGAATGCCGCTCGGGCCTTTATGGATCTGCTCGACGCTCAGCGCGATGATCTTGCACAGGTCACCGGCTAAGGGCTAACGTGACTTATAACAACAAAAAAGGCCCCCGCATGACTCAGCCCATCCGTTTAGTCAAAATCCAGGGAACCCACCTAGGCGGAGGTAGCGCTGGCCGTGGCTAACTCCAATGTTCACCACCTGCCTCTGCCGTTTGTGCCAGCCCTGGATCCTGCCGAATTTGAAAGCACCTGGAACGATGCGCCGCACCTGCTAAGCGCCCTCAACGGGGCCAAGCTCGGGGCCTGGTACTGGGACATCGAAAGCGGCCGGGTCAACTGGTCGCGTGGCGCCCAGGCGCTGTTCGGTTTCGACCCCAAACAGCCGCTGCAAAAGCAGCTCGACTACATCGAGCTGATCCCTGACGAAGACCGCGCCGAAGTCCTGCAACTGTTCCAACAGCTGCTCACGGAAACCCCGAGCAAGCACACCGTCCGCCACCGCATTTACTGGCCTGACGGCAGCCTGCACTGGTTGGAAATCAGCGGCCGCCTGCAACAGGATGCCGACGGCAAGCCACGGGTAATGGGCGTAATCCGCGACATCAGCAAGCAGCAGGCGCGCGAGCAGGCGTTGCGCAGCAGTGAAGAAAAGTTCGCCCAGGCCTTCAACTACAGCCCCGACGCCGTGGTGATCACCGATAAAGCCAGCGGCCGTTTTATCGAAGTCAACGCGGGCTTCGAGCGCCAGTTCGGCTGGACCAGCGCGCAGACCCTGGGCCGCACCTCCCTGGAGATAGGCATATGGGCATGCTTGGCCGATCGTCAGCGAATGCTTGAGGCAATCAGCAACAACAGCCTCAACGGCCTGGAGGTTTCGCTTTACCACCGTGACGGCAGCCTCCGTATAAACCGCCTGTTCGGCGGTGAAATACGCCTGCAAGACAACCCATGCCTGGTGCTATCACTGCGTGACATCACCCAGCAACGTACTCAGGAACAGGCCCTAATCAACAGCCAGGAGCGCCTTGACCTGGCCCTGGACTCGGCCGCCCTCGGCACTTGGGACTGGCATATCCCCAGCAACATGCTGTTCGGCTCGGCCCGCGCGGCGAAACTTCACGGTCTCAATGAGGAGTCGTTCCACGACGATTTCCGCAAATTTTACAGCTGCGTTCCACTGGCCGACCGTCACGCCATGCGCCTGCACTATCAGAGCCTTGCGCAAGGCACCGGCGAGGACTACCAGGTTACTTATCGGGCGATCTATGCCAACCAAGAAGTGCATTACCTGGAGAGCACCGCCAAGCTTTACCGTGATGCCGACGGCAAGCCAGAGCGCATGGCGGGCATCCTTATCGATATCAGCGAGCGGGTGCGCCGCGAACAAAGCCTCGCCGCCTCGGAAGCCAAATTCGCCAGTTTGTTCCAGGCCAGCCCCGACCCAATTGCCCTGACGACTTTGCCGGACGGCGCGGTCCTGGAAATCAACTCAAGCTTCAGTCAGACCTTCGGCTGGCAACCAGACGAGGTGATCGGGCAGAAGATGACCGACCTGAACTTCTGGGTCGATATCAACGCCCGCGTTACGCTGCTCAACAAACTCTTACGCGACCACAGCCTGCACAACGAAGTGGCGGACCTCCTCGACAAGCAAGGCCGATTGATCACCTGCGTGCTCTCCTCAAGACCGATCGTGCTGAATAACCAGCGCTGCATTCTCACCACCTTCCGCAACATCAGTGAGCGGCAGAAAGCCCAGGCCGCGCTGCAGGCCAGCCAGGAGAAATTCGCCCTGGCGTTCCACTCAAGTCCGGACGCCATCACCATCACCGAGCGCGACAGCGGCCGCTATATAGAAGTCAATGAAGGCTTCAGCCGCCTGACCGGTTATACCCCCGAAGAGGTGATCGGCCGCAGCTCCATAGAGCTCAACGTCTGGGCCGACCTGTCTGAGCGCGAGCTGATGGTGGAGACACTCAAGCGTGACGGCCGTGTCTATCACATGGAGATGCATGGCAAGCATCGCAATGGCACAGTCATGCTGGTCGAAGTGTCGGTCGAGTCGATTGAACTCAACGCCATCCCTTGCCTACTGCTGACCGCCCGCGACATGACTGAGCTGAAAGAAGCCCAGGCCCAGGTGCAGCACCTGGCTTACCATGATTCGCTAACCAACCTGCCTAACCGCGCCCTATTGCTCGACCGCCTGACACAGCAAATCGCTTTGTTAAAACGCCACCAACTGCGCGGCGCCCTGCTGTTTCTCGACCTCGATCACTTCAAACACATCAACGACTCGCTCGGCCATCAGGTCGGCGATGCCGTGCTCAAGCTGGTCACCGCACGCCTGGAAGCCAGCGTGCGCCAGGAAGACACGGTGGCCCGCCTGGGCGGTGACGAATTTGTCGTACTGATTACCGGCCTGGAAGGCAAACGCTCAAAAGTCGTTCAGCAGATCCGTGCACTGGCGGAAAAACTGCGCCAGTTACTGGCCGAGCCCATGCTACTCGACGGCCACCAATTGCAGGTCACCCCGAGCGTCGGCATCGCGATGATTCCCGACCATGGCGACAACCCCTCTGACTTGCTCAAGCGTGCTGATATCGCCCTCTACCGAGCCAAGGACTCGGGGCGCAATACCATCCAGCTGTTCCGTAGCACCATGCAGAAAGCCGCCAGCGAACGCCTGCGTTTGGAAAACGACCTACGCCTGGCATTGGCGCACGGCGAGTTTGAGCTGCACTTCCAACCGCAGGTGGATGCCCGCAACAACCAGATCATCGGCGCCGAAGCCTTGCTGCGCTGGGCACACCCAACACTGGGAGCGCAGTCGCCGGCGCTGTTTATCCCGGTTCTAGAAGAAAGCGGGTTGATTCTCGACGTCGGCGGCTGGGTACTCGCCGAAGCCTGTCACGCCTGCGCGCAGTTACTCCAGCAAGGCATGGTCGATGCCGAGCAGTTCAGCCTGTGCGTAAATATCAGCCCTCGGCAGTTCCGTCAGCATGACTTTATCGATCGCGTAGAAAGCAGCCTGGCCAGCAGCCAGCTGTCACCCAACATGCTTAAGCTGGAAATCACTGAAGGCATCGTGATCCAGAACATCGAAGACACGGTTGCCAAGATGAACCGCCTCAAGCGCCTCGGCGTAAGCTTTGCCATGGACGACTTCGGCACCGGTTACAGCTCACTGACCTACCTCAAACGCTTGCCGGTGGATGTGTTGAAGATCGACCAGTCCTTCGTGCGCGAAGCCACCCTGGATGCCAACGACGCGGAAATCATCCGCGCCATCATCGCCATGGCGCAAAGCTTAGGGTTGGCGATTATTGCCGAAGGGGTTGAGCAGCTCGAGCAGTTGGCGTTCCTGCAACAACAGGGTTGCCACCATTACCAGGGTTACCTGTTCAGCAAAGCGCTGCCGTTGGCGCAATTCCGCCAATTGCTGCACGACAACCGCACACCTGCCCCGCGGTAAAACGCCAAGGGCACCCGAAGGTGCCCTTGGCTTGCAGCGGCCTGACAGTTAGCTGTTAAGCACGGGACGGCTCGCCCCAATCGGGATGCGCTTGGCCTTGGCTTCTTCCGGCACGATACGCACCAGGTCGATATTCAGCAGGCCATTGACCAGACTGGCAGCCTTAACTTCGATATGGTCAGCCAGGCGGAACGACAGCTTGAACGCCCGCTGGGCAATGCCCTGATACAGGTAAGTGACGTTCTCGGTGTTGCTGTCACGCTTGCCGCCGGTGACTGTCAGTACGTCACGCTCGACTTGCAGCTCCAGGTCTTCTTCCTCAAAACCGGCCGCCGCGACCACAATGCGGTACTGGTCGTCGGCATACTTTTCCACGTTGTAGGGTGGATAGCTGCTCCCCGCTTCATTGCGCATGGCGGACTCGAACAGGTCATTGAAACGGTCAAAGCCAACGGACTGGCGCAGCAGCGGGGTCATGGAAAATGCAGTGCTCATAATTTAAATCTCCTGAAATCAGCGAGTAGTCAATGCAGGACCCGAATTCGGCATCCCACACGACTAATAATGTGGCTGTTCAAGTAGATTTCAAGCCTCTGAAAAATTTTCTTACAGAGCGGCCATGCGATGAGTAACGCCATGCCAATCAACGGCATCCATCGCAGCCCGGAGCGCATGCCGATGCCCTGCGGCGCTAAGAACACGCCCTCGCCTGCTGCTGGCGCTGCGCTTCGGCAAAGTTGATGCCGAGCAAGGCATCGATACTTAGGCAGTCGCTTTCGCGGCGCAGCACGCCGAACAGCTCGGTCGCCTCGGGGTAGCTGCGGGTCAGCATCGCCAGCCATTGCTTGAGTCGCCCTGGCGCATAGCGTGGCGAGATTTTGCGCCGCGCCTGCAGCCAGAAATCCGCCAGCAGCGGCTGCAACTCAACCCAACTCATGGCATCCAGCGCCTTTCCGGCCTTGGCGGCGGCAATTTGCCGAGCCAGATCCGGGCGCGCCACCAGGCCGCGACCAAGCATGATGTCCTCGACACCGCTGACCTCACGGCAACGTCGCCAGTCATCCAGGCTCCAGATCTCGCCATTGGCGAACACCGGCACCTTGACCGCGTCCTGCACCCGCGCCACCCACTCCCAATGCGCCGGCGGCTTGTAGCCTTCGACCTTGGTCCGCGCGTGCACCACGATCTGCGCCGCACCGCCTTCAGCCAGGGCCTGGGCACACTCCAGGGCATAGTCCTTGTGGTCAAAACCCAAGCGCATCTTCGCGGTTACCGGGATAGCCGCAGGCACCGCGCGACGCACCTCGCGGACGATGGCGTGCAACAACTCGGGCTCTTTGAGCAGCACCGCACCACCGCGGGATTTGTTTACCGTCTTGGCCGGGCAGCCAAAGTTGAGATCAATTACAGGGGCGCCGAGGGTGCAGGCAAACGCCGCGTTATCGGCCAAACAGCTGGGGTCGGAGCCGAGGAACTGCACGCGCAGCGGCGTACCGGCAGCCGTTTGCGCGCCACTGAACAATTCCGGGGCCAGCTTCTGGTAGGTGCTGGCCGGCAACACCCGCTCAGTGACCCGAATAAACTCGGTCACGCACCAGTCGATGCCGCCGACCCGGGTCAGCACATCACGAAGGATTTCGTCGACCAACCCCTCCATCGGGGCCAGGGCGATTTGCATAAGCTCAGCTCTCAAAATTGTCTAGGCCGCTGCGCAGCAACGGCCCGGCAGGCTGGCAGCCATTAATGGCGGACCATAAAAAACGCCGCGTAGTGTACGCGGCGTAGCAAATCAACGGCCAGGCTTTAGCCCAACGACAGCTCAAAGCTCCATGGGAAAAGCCGGCTGCAGCGCCGCGCCGTAGCCTTCAACAAACTCTGCCGGCATGCGCTTGGGCTTACCGCTGGACAGCTCGATGCAGACAAAGGTGGTTTTCGCCCGCAACAGCGTCATGCCGTCTTCTGGACGAATCAGCTGGAAGCAGCGGTCCATTTTCAGACGTTGATCGGACTCAACAATCCAGGTGGCCATCTGCAGTTGTTGCTCTTCATAGGCGCTGGCCAGGTAGTCGATTTCATGGCGTAGCACAGCCATGGCGCGATCGAGGCGACGGTATTCGCTCAGATCCAGCCCAAGAAACTGCGAATGTCGCCAGGCGCAGCGCTCCAGCCAGCTGACGTACACGGCGTTATTGGCATGGCCAAGACCGTCGATATCGTCCGTCGTGACCTCGATATCAATCACGAACGGGTTAGTTAAATCCCACATCATGCCGGCTGCTCCAGGCTACCCGCCAACGCCCGAGCTTCGGCGGCCAACTGAGTGATCTGATCCCAGGCGCGGGCCCGCACCAGGTTGCTGGGGGCGATCCAGGTGCCGCCCACGCACGCCACGTTGGGCAGCCGCAGGAAACCCAGCAAATTATCCGGGGTCACCCCGCCAGTCGGGCAAAAGCGAATGCCGGTGAACGGGCCTTTAAAACTTTTGAGCATCTTGATGCTGGTCGCGCCGTCAGCCGGGAACAGCTTGAGCGAGCGGTAGCCGTATTCCAGCGCCTGCAGCACTTCGGACGGCGTCATCACCCCCGGCAAATAGGGCAGGCCGGAAGCCTCGGCCGCTGCCGCCAGACGCTCGGTACAACCGGGGCTAACCGCGAACTGCGCGCCGGCCTCACGGGCTTCGCGAAATTGTTCGGCATGAATCACCGTACCCGCACCGATCAGCAACTCCGGCAGTTCCTTGCGCATGGTAGCCAGCGCATCCAGGGCCTGTGGTGTACGCAGGGTCACTTCCAGCACACGGATACCACCGGCGTGCAGCGCACGGGCCAGGTCCACCGCCAAGCTGACGTCTTCGACCACCAATACCGGTAACACCGGACGGGCCTGTTGCAGCACTGCATCTATCGTCAGGCTCATGCGTTGTTCCCCGCTCTAAACTCAATCTTCAAATAGGCTGCTGGCACCCTGCTCAGCCGAACCGACCAGGCGGCGCTGCGCGCCGAACATTTCCAGACCATAACCCAATTCCATTTCAACACTGGCCGCCGCCAAGGGCCGTGCGGCAAGCTGCTGCTCACTCAGCTCCACCTGCAGCAGCCCGTGCTGCGCATCCAACACCAACCAGTCGCCATCCTGCAACCGCGCCAAAGCGCCGCCAGCAGCTGCTTCCGGGGTCACGTGCAACGCCGTGGAAACCTGCCCGGAAGCCCCGGACATGCGCCCATCGGTGACCAACGCAACCCGCTGCCCGGCTTGCTGCAGATTGGCCAGCAAGGGCATCAGTTTATGCAACTCGGGCATGCCGTTGGCTTGTGGACCTTGGAAGCGCACCACCAGTACCAGGTCACCTTGTAGCTCGCCGGCGCTGTAAGCCGCCTGCACGGCCGCTTCTGAATCAAAAATGCGTGCCTGGGCGCGAATCTGCCAGTACGCCGGATCCACCGCCGAGGTTTTCAGGATGGCGCGCCCCAGGTTACCGGTGAGCAGCACCAGCCCGCCCTCCTCGACAAAGGGCTCGGCCGCTGGCCGAACAATATCGCGCGCCGGGCTCTGCTGCGGCAACTCGCGCCAGGCCAGGCGCTCGCCATCCAGCCACGCTTCGCGGGTATAAGCACCCAAGCCATGCCCGGCGGCGGTGGCCACATCGTCATGCAACAAGCCTGCGCCGAGTAACTCACGCAACAGCCAGGCCGGGCCGCCAGCGGCCTGGAACTGATTGACGTCCGCCGCGCCATTGGGATACACCCGCGCCAGCAGCGGCACCACCTTGGACAGCGCAGCAAAATCATCCCAGTTCAGCTCGTAGCCGGCAGCACGGGCGATGGCCGGCAAGTGCAGGGTATGATTGGTCGAGCCACCGCTGGCGAGCAGGGCCACCACGGCGTTGATCAGTGCCCGTGCATTAATCTGCTGGCCGACCGGCAGATAGCGTTCGCCTTTGCGGCTGTTATGCGCCACCAGGCGCGCGGCCTCATCGGTCAGCGCATCGCGCAGTGGCGTGTAAGGATGGACAAAGGCGCTACCCGGCACATGCAGGCCCAAAGCTTCCATCAGCAGCTGATTGGTATTGGCCGTGCCATAGAACGTGCAGGTCCCCGCTTGGTGGTAAGCCGCCAGCTCCGCGGCGAGCAGCTCGTCACGACTGGCTTCTCCGCGGGCAAAGCGCTGGCGCACCGCGGCTTTTTCCTTGTTTGGCAGGCCCGACTGCATGGGGCCGGCCGGTACGAACACGGCGGGCAGATGGCCGAAATGCAGCGCGCCGATCAACAAGCCGGGGACAATCTTGTCGCACACCCCAAGGTACAGCGCGCCGTCGAAAATGCCATGGGTAAGGCCAATAGCAGCCGCTTGGGCAATCAAGTCGCGGGAGAACAGCGACAGCTGCATGCCACCCTCGCCCTGGGTGATGCCGTCGCACATGGCCGGCACCCCGGCGGCAAACTGCGAGGTCGCCCCAGCCCTGGCCAATGCCACCTTCAGCCGCTCGGGATAATCGCGCAGCGGCGCATGGGCCGAGAGCAGATCGTTGTAACTGGAAATGATCGCCACATGCGGCGAGCCACCCTGCTTGATGATCAACCGCGCGTCATCGGGTTGCGCAGCCAGGGCATGGGCCAAATTGGAGCAACCCAAGGCCTGATGCGCGGTACGCACCGATGCTTGTGCCAGGCGCTGCAAGTAGCGTTCGCGGCGTTTAGCCGAGCGCTGCTCTAGGGCGGCGGTGACCTGCTCAACAACCGGATGCAACATGACGGCTCCTTTTATCCGCGCGGTACAGACTTACAGTGTAACGGCTCAGGGCGCCCAGTAGATGTTTACCGGTAACGGGCTGCGCTGCAGCCAGGCATACAAGGGCAGGTCTCGCGCCCCAGGCTCGTCAGCCAGCACGGCATCAATCAATGCGCGCTTGCGCTCGCCAAACGCCAGCAAGCCCAGCCACCGCCCTCGTTGCAGCATGGCCAAGTTCAGCGACAGGCGCTCACGAGGTTCTTCTGGTGCCTGCGCCGGCAAAGCCGCTGGCTCGGCATTAGGGTCGAGCGCCGCCGCCAGGCCCGGCATGCCGGGAAACAACGAAGCTATATGGCCGTCCTCGCCCATCCCCAGCAAAACAGCACTGAATGGCTGCCACTGGCGCAACTGCTCAGCCCAGGCTAACGCAGACTGCTCACGGCTCGCGCCCTGTCGCGGGTCGAGACAATGCGCCTGCGGCAGCCCCTGACTTAACAGCTGCCAATTACTTGCAGCATCATCAGCTGGCACCCAGCGCTCATCACTGGGGCTAAGATCAATACGCTGAACCTGCAGTTGCTCAGCCAGCAAAGGCAACAGCGCCTGTGGACTGCTGCCACCCGGCAGCACCAGCCCGGCGCGTGACTGTAGCGCCAACGTGGCCTGAATGTGCGCCAGAAGCTCGCTGGCCAGCGCATGCAGACAAGCGTTACGCCCGGCATAGCAATGCAACAAATTACAGCCCATAAGCAACCTCACCTAAGCTATCGATCTGTCATCAGACCGCGCAATAATGCACCTTTTGCCGTAATAGCCAACGTTCTTACAATGAGTAACCTGCTTTGAATGTGTTGCTGCGTGTACTCATATTGTTATTGCTGCCGACGCTGGCTCAGGCCACAAGCCTGCCCCTGATCGCCAGCAACTCGCCGCTGCTCGCAGGCCCTAGCATGCAAGTCTGGGAAGACCCCGCGGGCCTGGCTGACATCCACAGCGTTCGCCAACTACCAGAGTCCGCCTGGCAACCGGTGGCGCGCCGCGATGCCAGCTTCGGTTACAGCCAACACGCCTACTGGCTGCGCATCTCCCTGCACAACCCCAGTAATGCGGCGATCGACTGGGCCCTAGTGATTGGCAATCCACTGCTTGATACCCTGGATGCTTACGGCCTAGACGGCGACCGCGTTTATAAGGCCGGCGATCAACGCCCTTTTCACCAGCGCTGGATCGATCACCGCCAACTGGTGCTGCCATTCAACCTGGCGGCAGGCGAAGAACGCGAGCTGATCCTGCGCATGCAGACCGAAGGCTCGGCCAACCTCAGCGCCAGCCTGATGAGCGCACAAGCCTTCAACCATAACGAGCAGCGCATGCTCATGCTGCAAGGGCTGTTTTTCGGCGCCCTGCTGGTGATGCTGATCTACAACCTGTCGATCTTTAGCATCACCCATGATCGCAACTACCTCTGGTACAGCCTGTTTGTCGCCAGCTTCAGTTTTTATCAGTTCATTCAGCAGGGATTCGCCTTGCAGTGGCTTTGGCCGAACTCACTGACATGGCATCAACTGAGCTTTCCCTTCAGCTCAGCCTTGGCGACCCTGTTCGGAATTTTTTTCACCTACGGCATTCTCGACCTCAAGAGCCAACACCGCGCCTACACCTGGGTCAGTCGCGCCCTGCTGGGCGGCAGCCTGCTGGTGATGGGGCTAGCCCTGACGGCGCCTTACCAGGTGGCGTTGCTCGGTAGCTTTGCGCTGTTGATAGTTTGCGCGGTTGCCGGCTGCATCATCACGGCACTGCGCTGGCGCGCAGGTTACGTGCAGGCCAAACTATTTGCCCTCGGCTGGTCAGTCCTGATTATCGCCAGCCTATTCAGCGTCATCAGCGGTACAGGCCTGATCGCCAACTCTCTGCTGACCCTACATGCCCAACAAATCGGCAGCCTGTTCGAGCTGGTGATTTTCTCGATTGCCCTTGGCTCACGCATTCGTCAGGCGCAAAGCGATCACCACATGGCTCAGGCACGGTTGTTTGCCAAGGAACATCAGTTGCGCATGGAGCAGGCCAAAAGCCTGAACTTGCAGCACCAGATCAATGAAGGACTGGAAGCTCGGGTACAGCAGCGCACAGCCTCACTGGAGTACGCGCTGCAAGAGCTCTCAACTGCCAACCAGCAGCTGGCCGAGCTCAGCCGCCGCGACAACCTGACCGGGTTATTCAACCGCCAGGTACTTAACGAAGAATTAGAGCGCCTGCTCGCCCAAGCCAAACGCAGCCGCCAACCCATTGCCATGCTGATGATGGATTTGGATCACTTCAAACAGGTCAACGATCAATATGGCCATTTGACTGGCGACGCCTGCCTGCAGCACGCCGCCCAACGTATGCAGCAGCGCATGCGCAGCCACGATCTACTGGTTCGCTTTGGCGGCGAAGAGTTTGCCGCCGTGCTCTGCGACACCGACCAGGCAGGAGCGATGCGCCTGGCCGAACAGTTACGTGACGATCTGGCCACCCATCCGTGCCAGCATCAAGGACTGAGCATCAGCATGAGCCTGAGCATTGGCGTCTATGCGCTGATCCCAGATGAGGTGAGTAACCGCGAACAACTGTTACGCCATGCCGACGAGACGCTCTATCGGGCCAAGGCCGCAGGTCGTAATCGGGTCCTTAGCTACGACGCAAGCGCCCTAGACGAAGCCTGACCCGCCACCCTGCTCACGCAGTCAGCACCGAAGAGCCTAAGGCCGTGCGCGATGGGACGCCGCCAAAGCCCCTACCTGGGCCAAGCACGCCACTTACGGCGCAAAACACCCAAGGCAAAAAAACAAAAGGGCCATTCAGTTAAGAATGACCCTTCAAAATCCCGCAGAGCGGGCAAAAATGGCGTCCCCTAGGGGACTCGAACCCCTGTTACCGCCGTGAAAGGGCGGTGTCCTAGGCCACTAGACGAAGGGGACGAAACCTTCGAAAAACAAGGCCAGCTTAACGCTGGCCCGTGGCAGTTACTGCTACTGCAAAATTGGTGGAGATAAACGGGATCGAACCGTTGACCTCTTGCATGCCATGCAAGCGCTCTCCCAGCTGAGCTATACCCCCAGATTTATCGCCTCTCGGCTCACAGCCCAAACCAGCACTGCTTTTTGAAACTGGCGTCCCCTAGGGGACTCGAACCCCTGTTACCGCCGTGAAAGGGCGGTGTCCTAGGCCACTAGACGAAGGGGACGTAACCCTTCTACAACGCAACCAGCTACAAGAGCTGATTGTGGCAAGCCTTTCGGCTTTGAAGATGGTGGAGCTAAACGGGATCGAACCGTTGACCTCTTGCATGCCATGCAAGCGCTCTCCCAGCTGAGCTATAGCCCCATCTCAAGGACGGGGCGCATGTTAAAAGCGCGCCCCACTCCTGTCAACATTATTTTTACCGACAAGCGTAATCTTTATGCTGGCAGAACAACCACTTACCCCATCCCGTCGACCTAAAACGACGACCGGACGAGGCAATCAGCGGCTTAGGCAATGGCCGCCAGCAGCTTTTCCCACTCTTTGTTTTCTTTCTTCGATACGCCACCGAGCAGCTCAATGGCCTGGCGCAGACGGAAGCGTGTCAGATCCGGGCCGAGGATCTCCATGGCATCGAGCACCGACACCGAGCTGGCCTGACCGGTAATCGCCGCGAACATCAACGGCATGGCATCACGCAATTTCAGCTCAAGGTGTTCGACCACCGCCTGAATGCAGCCGGTGATCTGCTCTTTCTCCCACTGACGCAGTGCTTCGAGCTTCCACAGGATCAACTGCATGACCTGACGCACCTGGTCGGCCGAAAGCTTCTTGTGCGCGAACAGCGCAGCATCTGCTGTCACGCCACCGGCGAAGAAGAAACTGGCCAGCGGGGCAATCTGACTGAAGGTTTCCACTCGGCCCTGCACGTGCGGGGCTATCTGCATCAGGTAATTGCTATTGAACGCCCACTTCTGTGCACCGGCAGCGAAATCCTCGACGCTCAACTCACGCATCCACTGACCATTGAGCCAGGACAGCTTCTCCAGATCGAAGATCGGACCACCCAGCGATACGCGATTGATGTCGAAGTGCTCGACCATCTCGTCGAGGCTGAACTTCTCGCGCTCGTCCGGCATCGACCAGCCCATACGGCCGAGGTAGTTGAGCATGGCCTGGGGCAGATAACCCATGCGCTCGTAGAAGGTGATCGAGGTCGGGTTCTTGCGCTTGGACAGCTTGCTCTTGTCCGGGTTGCGCAGCAGCGGCATGTAGCACAACTGCGGCTTGTCCCAACCAAAGTACTCATAGAGCAGAATCAGTTTGGGCGCCGACGGCAGCCACTCTTCGCCGCGCAATACGTGGGTGATACCCATCAGGTGGTCATCAACCACGTTGGCCAGGAAGTACGTTGGCAGGCCGTCGGTCTTCATCAGCACCTGCATGTCCATACGGTCCCACGGAATTTCGACCTCGCCACGCAGCATGTCCGGCACCACGCAAACGCCGTTGCTCGGTACCTTCATGCGTACTACGTTCGGCTCACCCGCCGCCAGGCGCTGCTGCACCTCGGCGGCCGGCAGGCTCATGCAGTGACCGTCATAACGCGGCGTCTGCTTGGCTTCCATCTGCTCGGCACGCACTTTATCCAGGCGCTCGGCGCTGCAGAAGCAGTGGAAGGCATGGCCTTTCTCGACCAGCTCGGCGCTGTACTTCTGGTAAATGTGACCGCGCTCGCTCTGCCGATACGGGCCGTGCGGGCCACCAACATCCGGGCCTTCACTCCACTCAATACCCAGCCAGCGCAGGGCGTCATAAATCTGCTGTTCCGACTCACGGGTCGAGCGCACCTGGTCGGTGTCTTCGATACGCAGGATAAATTCGCCACCGTGCTGACGAGC
Organism: uncultured Pseudomonas sp.; assembly: GCF_943846705.1. NCBI lineage: Bacteria > Pseudomonadati > Pseudomonadota > Gammaproteobacteria > Pseudomonadales > Pseudomonadaceae > Pseudomonas > uncultured Pseudomonas sp. The sequence continues at coordinate 4,110,889 of NZ_OX044366.1, forward strand.
AAAGCACAGGTTGAACAGGGCGATATAGGCGGTGCCTACGTGCGGATCACCAGTGGGCGACGGCGCGATACGGGTACGAACGGTGGTCATGGCAGCTCTCAGAGGAATGTGCAACGGGCAATCGTTTCAAGGCCGCGATATTAACAGGCTGGCCGCCGCCGGCTCCAGCAACCGACCATCCGATAGCGGCAGACTGGTCATCAGAAAATCCAGAAAGGTTTTCACCTTCATGGCCTGGAAACGCCGCGAAGGATAAACCGCGTACAACTCACCCGCTGGCAGGCTGGCGTCTGGCAGCAACTCGACCAAGCGCCCCTCAGCCACCGCCAGCGCACTGATCATGATGGGCAAGCCGGCAATTCCCGCTCCCGCCAGCGCCGCCTCGCGGGCAAAGGTGATGTTATTGCAGGCCAAAATACGCTGACAGGCGATACTCTCACCCAGCAACGGCCAGTAACGTGATGAGTCATTCGGCAGCACTATCGCCCGGTGCGCCTGCAACTCGCCTACATGCTGCGGCGTACCATGCAAAGCCAGGTAGCCAGGGCTGGCGTATAGACGGCGGCTGGTTTCAAACACCTTGCGTGCGATCAGGGTTGAGTCCTGCGGCTGGCCAACCAAAATGGCGATGTCCACGCCCTCTTCCACCGGATCAACGTGCCGCGAGGTCAGCTCAACTTCAGCACTGATATGCGGATACAGGCGCATAAAATCGCCCAGGACGCGGCCGAGAAATAACTGCCCAAACTCAATCGGCGCGGTAATCCGCAGCAACCCGGAAGGCTCCTGTTGCAGTTGCATGACGGCCTGCTCGGCCTCGGCAAAATCGAGCATGATCTGCCGGCAACGCTCGTAATACGCCTGACCGACTTCGGTAAGGCGTAGCTTGCGCGTGGTGCGATTGAGCAAACGCACGCCAAGGCGCTCCTCCAGCAAGGCAATCCGCCGGCTCACCGTCGACTTTTGCATGCCCAACCCCTGCGCCGCCAAGGTAAAGCTGTGGCACTCCACCACCCGCGTGAAAATCAACGCATCATCCAGCCCCATGATTGTTCCCTATAAGCAACAAAGTTTATGAAGTCTAGCGACTACAGGCGCGAAAGGAACACTGGTAAATTTGCTTACACTTTTGCCAGAGCCACGAGCGCCCGCCATGCCCACCCAGCTGAAACGCCGCCTGTTTATCTTCCTGACGGCTCTAGGCCTGATTGCCGCCGCCCTCCTCGGCCACTGGTTGCTGGTCGGCCGCTACCTTGAAACGACCGACAACGCTTACGTACAAGGCGAGATCACCCGCGTATCCAGCCAGCTGGGCGCGCGCATTGAGCAGGTCCTGGTACAGGACAACCAGCATGTAGAGAAAGGCCAGTTGTTGCTGGTATTGGAAAGTGCCGACTTTGAACTGGCCAAACAGCGTGCCGAGGCCACACTCGCCACCCGCGAGGCCGAGCTGAGCCAAGCGCGCAGCATCCTGGAGCAACAAGCCAGCCTGATTGCCGCCAGCCAGGCAGATGTAGCCGCCAGCGAAGCAACCCTGGGCCGCACCCAGGTCGACCTTTCGCGCGCCCAGGCCCTGCGCAAGCCAGGTTTCGTCTCCGAAGAGCGCGTCACCAGCCTGGCGACTGACAGCCGTATTGCCCGCTCGCACGTCAGCAAGGCGCAGGCCGACCTGCAAGCCCAGCGCCAGCAAATCAACACCCTCAACGCGCAAATCAAACGCCTGCAAGCGCAGATCAACAGCGCCCGTAGCGACCTGGCGCAAGCCGAGCTAAACCTCACACGTACACAAATCCACGCCCCCATCAGCGGTTTTGTCGGCCAACGTGCCGCACGCAATGGCCACGTTGTGCAGCCGGGCGCCTACCTGCTGTCGCTGGTTCCCGACCAGGACGTCTGGATTCAGGCCAACTTCAAGGAAACCCAGATCGGCCGCATGCTCCCCGGCCAGAGCGCCGAACTGACCTTCGACAGCTACCCCGACACCCCTATCGATGCCCAGGTAGACAGCCTGTTCGCCGCCTCGGGGGCACAGTTCAGCCTGTTGCCGCCAGACAACGCCACCGGCAACTTCACCAAGGTGGTGCAACGCATTCCGGTGAAACTGACCTTCGCCGCCGACAACCCACTCAAAGGCCTGATCCGCCCCGGCATGTCGGTCGAAGTAAAAGTCGATATCAGCGCCGACGCTCGCCATGGCGGCTGATGCACTGACTCGCCCCACCGGCGAACCGAGCCGACGCGACTGGATTGCGGTGATGAGCGTGATGCTCGGCGCATTTATGGCCGTGCTGGATATTCAGATCACCAACTCATCCCTCAAAGATATCCAGGGCGCACTGTCAGCCACCCTGGAAGAAGGCTCGTGGATTTCCACCTCCTACCTGGTCGCGGAAATCATCATGATCCCGCTCACCGCTTGGCTGGTGCAGTTGCTCTCGGCGCGCCGCCTGGCCGTGTGGGTATCCATCGGCTTTTTGTTTTCATCACTGCTCTGCTCAATGGCCTGGAGCCTGGAGAGCATGATCGTGTTCCGCGCCATGCAGGGTTTTACCGGCGGCGCACTGATCCCGCTGGCGTTTACCCTGACCCTGATCAAGCTGCCCGAACACCACCGCGCCAAAGGCATGGCGCTGTTCGCCCTGACCGCGACCTTTGCCCCCTCAATCGGCCCTACACTCGGCGGCTGGCTGACCGAGAACTTCGGCTGGGAATACATCTTCTACATCAACGTACCGCCCGGCCTGCTGATGATTGCCGGGATTCTCTACGGCCTGGAGAAAAAAGCGCCACATTGGGAGCTGCTGAAGAACACCGATTACGCCGGCATTCTCACCCTCGGCCTGGGGCTTGGCTGCCTGCAGGTATTTCTTGAGGAGGGCCATCGCAAGGACTGGCTGGAGTCCAGCCTAATCAGCGGTCTGGGCAGCGTTGCCGCGATCAGCCTGGTGTTGTTTTTCATCCTGCAGACCTCAAGAGCCAACCCACTGATCAATCTGGGCGTGCTGCGTGAGCGCAACTTCGGCCTGTCGAGTATTTCCAGTGTCGGCTTGGGCATGGGCCTGTATGGCTCGATTTATGTGCTGCCGCTGTATCTGGCGCAAATCCAAGGCTACAACGCCCTGCAAATCGGCGAAGTGATCATGTGGATGGGTGTGCCGCAGCTCTTCATCATTCCACTGGTGCCACTGATGATGAAAAAGGTCTCGCCCAAATGGCTCTGCGCGATTGGCTTCGGCCTGTTCGGGGCGGCCAGCTTCGCCTCCGGGGTGCTCAACCCGGATTTTGCCGGCGAGCAGTTCAACCACATTCAGATCATTCGCGCGCTCGGCCAACCGCTGGTGATGGTGACCATCTCGCTGATCGCCACCGCCTACGTAATGCCGCAAGACGCCGGTTCGGCGTCGAGCCTGTTCAACATCCTGCGCAACCTTGGCGGCGCCATCGGCATTGCCCTGCTGGCGACCCTGCTCGACAGCCGCGCCAAGACCTATTTCGACTACCTGCGCGAATCCCTGGTGCCGAGCAATCCGCAGGTCGCCGAGCGCCTGGCACTGCTGACCGAGAAACTGGGCAGCGAGCAGGCCGCCCTGGCCAAACTCAGCGAAATCACCCATCAACAGGCGGCGATCATGGCCTACAATGACGCCTTCCATTGTATTGGCATCGCCCTGGCTATCAGCATGCTCGCCGTGCTGCTGACCCGTCAGCTGCCGCCCGGTGCCACTGGTGGTGCCGCACACTAATCCACAGCCTGCGCCGATCCTCGGCGCACTGTTGTTTCTAGGTTGCCCATGCCTGAGTCCGCTGCACGCGCCCGCACATTGTTGCTGATAGGCGCTTTCGCCATTATTTATCTGGGCTGGGGCACCACCTACCTGGCAAACCACTTCCTGCTGCTGGAAGTGCCACCCTTCGTCATCGGCAGCCTGCGCTTTTCCTTTGCCGGGCTATTGGCCCTGGCGTGGGTAATCCTCAGCGGCCAACTGCGTATTCAACGCAGCGATTGGGGCGGGGTATTGCTGGGCGGTTTAAGCCTGATCGCAGTCGGCCAGGGCGCACTGATCTACGCCAACCAGTTTTTGCCAACCGGCATGCTGGCCATGCTCTACACCACCCTGCCGTTATGGAGCGTGGCACTGGAGTGGCTGCTCGGTGAACGCCCGCCATTGTGGGTGATGTGCGGCCTGGCACTGGCCTGCAGCGGGATTGTCCTGCTGATGAATAACGGCCTGGACCAGAGCGCCTCAGCCGAACAATGGCTCGCCGGCCTGCTGGTGGTCGGCGCCACCCTGCTGTGGGCGTGCGGAGCCTGGCTGTTGCGCCAACGCCCGCCGTTTCGCTCCAGTTGGCTGGGGCTGAGCCTGCAAATGCTGATCGGCGCCCTGCTGCTCGGCTTGTTCGGCCTGTGGCATGGCGATTGGCAAAGCCTCGATTTGCGCAGCATCAGCAGCAACGCCTGGCTCTGGCTGGCATACCTGGTCTTGCCGGTGAGCCTGGGGGTGTATCCCGCGTACTTCTGGCTACTGCGCGAAGTGCGCCCCAGCCTGGTGTCGACGTTCGCCTTCGTCAACCCGGTGGTGGCCCTGCTGCTCGGTTACCTGGTGCTGGACGAGCACCTCAGCCTGCTGGCCATGCTCGCCTGCGGCATCACCCTGGGCGGTGTAATGCTGATTATCTTCGGCCGGCGCTAAGCGACCTGCGTAGGGTGGGTAGAGCACAGCGATACCCATCAAGCGCCAATGATGGGTATCGGCGCCACGCGCCTCAACCCATCCTACGTCCTAAAAGCCCTTGCTAAACCTGCAAGAGTCGATCCCGCAGCTTCTGAATTTCATCACGCATCTGCGCGGCGGCTTCGAATTCCAGGTCGCGGGCCAGCGCATACATTTTTTCTTCGAGCTGACGAATGCGCTTGCTGATCTCGCTCGGCGAGCGCAGCTCGTTCTCATAACGTGCGCTTTCCTCCGCTGCCTGGGCCATGCCTTTGCGTTTCTTGCTACGCGATCCGGGCACGTTAGCACCCTCAAGGATGTCCTTAACGTCCCTGAACACCCCTTTGGGGGTAATGCCATTGGCTTCGTTGAAGGCGATCTGCTTGTCACGGCGCCGCTCGGTTTCACCGATGGCGCGCTCCATGGAGCCGGTCATGCGGTCGGCATAGAGAATCGCCCGGCCATTGAGGTTACGCGCGGCGCGACCGATGGTCTGGATCAGCGAACGCTCGGAGCGCAGGAAGCCTTCCTTGTCAGCATCGAGAATCGCCACCAATGACACTTCCGGCATGTCCAAGCCTTCGCGCAACAGGTTGATCCCCACCAACACATCAAAAACCCCGATACGCAGGTCGCGAATGATTTCGACCCGCTCCACGGTGTCGATATCCGAGTGCAGGTAACGCACCCGAACCCCGTGATCGGCTAAATAGTCGGTCAAATCCTCGGCCATGCGCTTGGTCAGGGTGGTCACCAGCACGCGCTCTTCGATGGCCACACGCTTGTGGATTTCCGAGAGCAGGTCATCGACCTGAGTCAGCGCCGGGCGCACTTCGATCTGCGGATCAACCAGGCCGGTGGGCCGCACCACTTGCTCAATCACCCGCCCAGCATGCTCGGCTTCGTAGTTACCCGGCGTCGCCGAGACAAAGATGGTTTGCGGGCTGGCCGCCTCCCACTCTTCGAACTTCATCGGCCGGTTGTCCAGCGCCGAAGGTAAGCGGAAGCCGTACTCGACCAGGGTTTCCTTGCGCGAGCGGTCGCCCTTATACATCGCCCCGACTTGCGGCACCGACACGTGGGATTCGTCGATTACCAGCAGCGCCTGATCCGGCAGGTAGTCGTACAAGGTGGGCGGCGGCTGGCCGGAATCGCGCCCAGAGAGGTAGCGCGAATAGTTTTCGATGCCGTTGCAGTAACCCAGTTCGATGATCATCTCCAGGTCGAAGCGGGTGCGCTGCTCCAGGCGCTGCGCCTCGACCAGTTTGTTATTGCTGCGCAGATATTCCAGGCGCTCGACCAACTCGACCTTGATCTTCTCCACGGCCTCCAACAGCACCTCACGCGGGGTGACGTAGTGGCTCTTGGGGTAAAAGGTGAAACGCGGCAGCTTGCGAATCACCTCACCGGTCAGCGGATCAAACGCCGAGAGGCTTTCGACTTCATCGTCGAACAGCTCGATACGGATGGCTTCCAGATCGGATTCCGCCGGAAAGATGTCAATCACATCACCGCGCACGCGGAAGGTCGCGCGAGCGAAGTCCATGTCATTACGGGTGTATTGCAAGTCGGCCAGGCGGCGCAGCAGCGCGCGCTGATCCATCTTGTCGCCACGGTCGACGTGCAACACCATTTTCAGGTACGACTCAGGACTACCCAGGCCATAGATGCACGACACGGTGGTGACGATGATTGCGTCCGACCGCTCCAACAACGCCTTGGTCGCCGACAAACGCATCTGCTCGATATGGTCATTGATCGAGGCGTCTTTCTCGATAAAGGTATCCGAGGACGGCACATAGGCTTCCGGCTGGTAGTAGTCGTAGTAGGAAACGAAATACTCCACCGCGTTATTCGGAAAGAAGCTCTTGAACTCGCCATACAGCTGCGCCGCCAGGGTCTTGTTAGGCGCTAGCACCAGGGTCGGGCGCTGAATTTGCGCGATCACATTGGCGATAGAGAAGGTCTTGCCCGAGCCGGTTACGCCGAGCAAGGTCTGGTGCGAAAGCCCTGCCTCCAGACCCTCAACCATCTGCCGAATCGCCTCGGGCTGATCGCCGGCAGGCTGGAAGCGGGTGACCAATTGAAACTCGGACATGACTGACCTCGATAAAACCACTGTGACCTAGCTTGAAAGCCTACGTCATAACAGTTGAATTGCGTGTGCACGCTGTCGCGGCACACGTTATGGCTCGGTATACTACCGGGCCACTTACGCAACCCCTAGCATCTGTCGTAGCGGGGTGTTGCTTGATTCTCACCTTCCTCTTCGAGTTGCCGCATCCCATGAGCCTGTTCTCTGCCGTCGAAATGGCGCCGCGCGACCCAATCCTGGGCCTTAACGAAGCATTCAACGCTGACCCTCGCACTACTAAGGTCAACCTAGGCGTCGGTGTTTACACCACCGAAGAGGGGCGTATTCCCCTGCTCCGCGCCGTGGCCGAAGCGGAAACCATTCTCACCGCGGCCCAGGCGCCACGTGGCTACCTGCCGATCGAAGGCATCGCCGCCTATGACCAAGCCGTGCAGAAACTGCTGTTTGGCCAAGATTCAACTCTGATTCAACAAGGCCGCGTGATCACCACCCAGGCCATTGGCGGTACGGGCGCACTGAAAATCGGCGCCGACTTCCTCAAGCGCTTGCTGCCAGACGCCACCGTAGCGATCAGCGACCCAAGCTGGGAAAACCACCGCGCACTGTTCGAATCCGCTGGCTTTCCGGTGCGCAACTACCGCTACTACGATGCATTCAGCAACGGCGTTAACCGTGGCGGCCTGCTCGAAGACCTGAAGAATCTGCCCGCTCGCTCCATCGTGGTGCTGCATGCCTGCTGCCATAACCCAACCGGTGTCGACCTGACTCTGGACGATTGGAAAGCCGTGCTGGAAATTCTTCGCGAGCGTGAGCACGTGCCCTTCCTCGACATCGCCTATCAGGGCTTTGGCGATGGCATCGAACAAGACGCCGAAGCCGTGCGCCTGTTTGCCGAGTCCGACCTGACGTTCTTCGTCTCCAGCTCGTTCTCCAAGTCGTTCTCCTTGTACGGCGAGCGTGTCGGTGCACTGTCCATCGTCACTGGCTCGCAAGAAGAAACCGGCCGCGTACTATCGCAGGTCAAGCGGGTGATCCGCACCAACTACTCCAACCCGCCGACCCACGGCGCCAGCGTGGTGGCCACCGTACTCAACAGCCCAGAGCTGCGTAGCATGTGGGAAACCGAGCTGGGCGAGATGCGCGAGCGCATTCGCAGCATGCGCATGGCCATGGTTGAGCAGCTGGCGGCACTGGGTGCCAAACGTGACTTCAGCTTTGTCGCCGAGCAACGTGGCATGTTCTCCTACTCCGGTCTCACCACCGAACAGGTCGAGCGTCTGCGCGGCGAATTCGGCATCTACGCTGTCGGTACGGGGCGCATCTGCGTCGCGGCACTCAACCAGCGCAACCTGCCCGCCGTCACCCAGGCGATTGCAGCGGTTCTCTAAAGCACAGGGGAAGTCATTCAAGTATTGACTTCCCCTTTCTAATCAGTAGGATACGCGCAGTTGTTCCGCGATAGCTCAGTCGGTAGAGCAAATGACTGTTAATCATTGGGTCCCAGGTTCGAGTCCTGGTCGCGGAGCCAGTAGTTCATCGGGGTATAGCGCAGTCCGGTAGCGCGCCTGCTTTGGGAGCAGGATGTCGGGAGTTCGAATCCCCCTACCCCGACCATATTTGGGTTGTTAGCGCAGTTGGCGTTTCGCCAATTGCTCGGTGGTTTAAACCTCGCAACAGCCAACATTTCAAGCCTGCTTGAAAATAAAAAACCCGCCTAGTGCGGGTTTTTTATTGCTTATTTTCCTGCTAACCGGTGCATGGGCCGACCAGCGCCTCAATCATAAAAAACTATCAAAGCCATTCATACGCAACATTTTAACAATCACACTTGAGCCATTAGGCTACACCTCAACGAACAACAATTTTCACTCGAGGTGCAGCATGCTCAAGACCGTGACGTTTACCTTGATGCACTTTTGCATTGCCTTCGCTGTCACTTACGCTTTGACCGGCAGCATCGCCGCCAGCGGCCTGGTTGCCACCATAGAGCCGCTATGCAATTCGGTGGGGTTCTACTTCCATGAGAAGCTCTGGCAGCGCATCGAAGGTCGCTCGACTGCCACCGACAACCGCCCTAAACATGCCTGGTTGCACCACTCTGCATGACGGCTTGAGAGCAGCGCCAAGCACTTGACCTTGGCGCTAAAAACAGCCCGCCAAGCCCTGAGTCAATCCGCTACTATGCGCGCCTCAGCCACCATACGCGCCCGATCATGCCTGCCACTTGTCGCTTCCCTACAGCACCTTACGTGTTTGCCTGCCTGCTCGGCCTGATGATGCTGTTCGGCCTTTGGTTTGCCATTGGCCAACCGGTTGAGTTGGCCGATGCGGCCACGCCCACGCACAAGCTGCAGTGTGCGTCCTACACGCCGTTTGCCAAAGACCAGTCGCCCTTCGACCAGCCGACCCAGCTGCGCCCCGAACGCATGGACGCGGACCTGGCGATCCTGGCCGAGCGCTTCGAGTGCCTGCGCACCTATTCGGTGACCGGCCTGGAAGAGCTGCCGAACATGGCGCGCAAGCATGGCTTGAAATTGATCGTCGGCGCCTGGGTCAGCCGTAACCCAGCTGATACCGCCATTGAGATTGCCGGTCTGGTAAAGATCGCCAACGCCCACCCGGATGTGATCCAGGCGGTAATAGTCGGCAACGAGGCGCTGCTGCGCAAAGAGGTCACCCCGCAACAACTTGTGGCGCTGATTGAACAGGTCAAGGCGCAGATCAAACAGCCGGTCACCTACGCCGATGTCTGGGAGTTCTGGCTCAAACATCCAGAAGTCGCGCCAGCGGTGGACTTCATCACTATTCATTTGCTGCCTTACTGGGAAGACAATCCAGCCGGTATTGAAACCGCCCTGCATGACGTCGCCGAGGTGCGCCAGACGTTCGGCATCGCCTATGCGCCAAAGGACATCATGATTGGCGAAACCGGCTGGCCCAGCGAAGGCCGCCAGCGCGAAACTGCGGTGCCGAGCCGGGTGAACCAAGCGAAATTCATCCGTGGCTTCGTCGCCATGGCCGAGCAGAATGGCTGGCGCTACAACCTGATCGAGGCCTTCGACCAACCCTGGAAACGCATCAGTGAAGGGGCGGTGGGCGGTTACTGGGGTCTGTATGACGCTGACCGCCAGGACAAATCGATCCTCTCCGGCCCCGTGTCCAACCTTCCGCATTGGCCAGCCTGGCTGGCTGTTAGCCTGAGCCTGTTTGCCGCGGCGCTGTTACTGGCTGGGCGTCCACATGCAACCCGCGCCGCGCTGCTGCTACCAATGCTTGCGGCATTGGCTGCTGGCTGCATTGGTCTGTTTGCCGAGCTGATGCTGATCACCAGCCGCTACCTCGGCGAATGGCTCTGGGCCGGCGCACTGATTGCGCTGAACCTGACGGTGATGGCCTACGCCGTGTTGTTACTCGGTCAGCAAACAGGCTGGCGCTTGCGGCTATTCAACTGGCTGCACGGCAAGGCAGCAGTGTGGCTGCTGCTGAGTGGCTTTGCCGGCGCGGTGATGATGCTCGCGCTGCTGGTGGATGCTCGCTACCGCAGCTTCCCCAGCGCCGCACTATTACTGCCGGCACTGGTTTATCTGTGCCATCCGGTGAGCGGCTACCGCCGTGAAATCGCCTTGCTGGCCCTGCTGATCGGCGCGGGCATTGCCCCGCAGCTGTACCAGGAAACCCTGGGCAACGGGCAGGCCCTGGGCTGGGCGTTGATCAGCGCGTTACTGGTCGCGGCCCTGTGGCGCAGCTTGCGGGCCAAAGCACACAGCGCCTGAGCAAACAGTTTGCGGCGCACGCACCCAACGCAGCAGCGCCAGCACCACGGCGAACACGCCCAGGCTGGCGCTGTACAACACCAGCGCCGGCAGACCGAGTAGTAATGCCGGAACCGCCAGGCGCTTGCCCCACACGCCCGGCCAGACAAACGCCAGCACGGCACAAAGCAACGAACCCCAGGCCAAGACCCGGAAGTGAACCAGCCAACCAACCACGGCACGCAGCTGGCAACCTAAGCGCTGCGGTTCTGCCACGCACAACCCCACCCAGCGATCGCTCTCCATCAACGAGTAACGCAGCAGCAAACTGCCGGCCAGACACAGGGTCGCAACAATTATTACCAAGGCCAGGGGCACGTAGCGTTGCATAGAGAACTCTGAGCAATTGAGGGCTGCGTAGAATATGCCGCCACGTCCCAGATAACACCCAGAGATCGCCTACTTATAGCCTCTGCGACTAAAATCCAGCCATGCTTATACGTCGCCTGATACTGCTCACCGCCAGCCTGCTCGGCCTCTGGTTGCTGTCGGTCATCGTGCTGCCCACACCCAGCAGCTTACCGCCGAGCATGCCATTAACCAGTGGCAGCTGGCGCGTGGATGAGTACACCATCAGCCCGCTGCAAGGCTTTCAGCTGGACGCGCGCATCCTCGCGCGTGAAGACTATTACCTTGACCGGGGTGCAAAGCTCTCGCCGACCGACCTAGCACTCGGCTGGGGGCCGATGGCCAACCCCGAGGTGCTGCGCCATATCAGCATCAGCCAGGGCAACCGCTGGTACTTCTGGCGGGCCAAGCAAATGCCGATTGCCCGCCGGCAGATTGAAACTCACAGCGCCAATATGCATCTGATACCCGCCAACCCTGCCGTGGCCGGCACCCTGGCGCAGCTCAAAGCGGGCCAGCAGATTCGCCTCGCAGGCCAACTGGTGCGCGTCGACGCCGACGATGGCTTTAACTGGGTCAGCTCGCTCAGCCGCGAAGACACCGGCAACGGTGCCTGCGAGCTGATATGGGTCGAACAATTAGTTGTATTGCCTTAACAAGTCGAACTTCGAAATGACGCTAACGTCTGAAAAATGCGGACCTAGAACGAATACCGTACGTAATCGAGCTTATGTGGTCATAATCGACGCGCATTGCTCCGCAGCAACCGCCCTGCTCTCATGAGATATAGCCATGTCGCACTTCCCTCGCCTGCTTGCCCTTCTCAGTTGCCTGGCCTTGATTACCCCCGTCAGCGCGGCCGATATCGACGCCAGCAGCTATGGCTACCCAATCAGCAACCCATTCGTAGCCACGTTGACAACCACACCGCCAGAGCTGCGCCCGGAGTTGCCGGCCGACGCCGATATCAACCAGAGTGACTACAAAATCAAACTGCGCCCGGAGCGCGAGTTCGAATTGCCGGAAAACTTCTGGTCAGTCACCAAGATGCGCTATCGCCTGGCCGAGCAGTCCGGCGAAGCACCGCTGATCTTTATCATCGCCGGCACCGGCGCACATTACGCCAGCAGCACCCCGGAATACCTGAAGAAGCTGTTTTACGGTGCGGGCTATCACGTGGTGCAACTGTCGTCGCCGACCAGCTATGACTTTATGACCTCGGCTTCGCGCTTTGCCACGCCCGGCATCACCCGTGACGACGCCGACGACCTGTACCGCGCCATGCAGGCCGTGCGAGCGCAGCACCCGCGCCTGAAAGTCAGCGAGTTTCACCTCACCGGCTACAGCCTGGGCGCGCTGCAGGCAGCCTTTGTCAGTGAGCTGGATGAAACCCGCCGCAGCTTCAACTTCAAACGTGTGCTGCTGCTCAACCCGCCGGTCAACCTCTACACCTCAGTGACCAATCTCGACCGCATGGTGCAAACCCAGGTTGAGGGCATCAACAACAGCACCACCTTCTACGAACTGGTACTGGGCAAACTGACCCGCTACTTCCAAACCAAGGGCTACATCGATATTAACGACGCACTGCTCTATGACTTTCAGAACTCGGGCGAGCAACTCAGTGACGAACAACTGGCCATGCTGATTGGCGCCGCCTTCCGCTTCTCCTCGGCCGACATTGCCTTTACCTCGGACCTGATCAATCGCCGCGGCTTGATCACCCCGATCGACTACCCCATCAGTGAAGGCACCAGCCTCACTCGGTTCTTCAAGCGTGCGCTGCAATGCGACTTTGACTGCTATTTGACGGAACAACTGATCCCCATGTGGCGGGCACGCACTGACGGCGGCAGCATCGCGCAGCTAATCGACCAGGTCAGCCTGTATGGCGTGGCTGATTACCTGAAGAACAGCAACAAGATCGCCGTCATGCACAACGCCGATGACGTGATCCTGGGTCCCGGTGACCTCGGCTTTTTGCGCCGCACCCTGGGTGAGCGCCTAACCGTTTATCCGCTGGGTGGCCATTGCGGCAACCTCAACTACCGCGTCAACAGCGACGCCATGCTGGAGTTCTTCCGTGGCTAAGCCCATTTCCATTGCTGTATTTATCTCCCTGCTGCTCGGCAGTAGCCTCACCTATGCTCAGCACGCGGCCCATGACGATGGCTTTAAACAGCCCATGCAGCATCTGCAGTTCAACCCGGGGCTGGATCAGCGCGAATTTGAGCGCTCGACACTCAATGCACTGAATGTCTATGACCCACTGGAGTCATGGAACCGCCGCGTTTACCACTTCAACTATCGCTTCGATGAGTGGGTGTTCCTGCCGATTGTCGATGGCTACCGCTACGTCACCCCCACTCTGGTGCAGCGCGGCGTCAGCAACTTCTTCAGCAACTTAGGTGATGTGCCCAGCCTTCTCAACAGTGCACTGCAACTCAAAGGCAAGCGGACCATGCACACCACCGCCCGCCTGCTGCTCAACACCACGCTCGGCGTTGCCGGCCTGTGGGATCCGGCCACGCGCATGGGCTTACTTAAGCAGAAGGAAGACTTCGGTCAGACCCTCGGCTATTACGGCACCCCTGCCGGGCCTTACCTGATTTTGCCCATACTGGGCCCGTCAAACCTGCGCGACACCGGTGGTTTAGTGGCGGACTTCACGGCAAAAAGTCAGGTCAACTGGCTGAATGTCGCCGAAGCTAGCGTCAGCCACCCGGAAATCACCCTACTGGAAGTTGTCGACCAACGCTCCACCGTGAATTTCCGCTACGGCCAGCTCAACTCGCCGTTCGAGTACGAGAAAATCCGCTTCTTCTACCATGAGGCGCGCAAGCTGCAGATCGCCGAATAAACCGCCGCGTTTGACCCAAGGGCCGCCCACAGGTTTTAACCTGACGCGGCCCTTATCAATTCTGGAGAGTAGCTATGCGCGTCGCCCAACTGGCTAAAGCCGCCGCGGTCAGCAGCGAGACGGTTCGCCACTACACCGATCTCGGCTTGCTCAAACCCTCGCGCAACCCGGATAACGGCTATCAGCAGTACTCAAGCGAAGACCTGCAACGCTTGCGCTTTATCGCCCGCGCCCGGCGCCTGGGCTTTAGCCTGAAAGACAGCCAACAGATACTCGCCAGCGCCGACAATGGCCAGGCGCCCTGCGCCGAGGTGCGTGATCTCCTCAACGAACGCCTGACCGCCCTGCACGCTCATATCGACGAGTGTCAGCGCCTGGCACTGGTGATGCAGAACGCCTTTGCCAACTGGGCCGACAAAGGCGACTGCGCCCCGGACGGTCACGCCATCTGTCGCTTAATCGAAGAGTTCGAGCCGGATATCGAGCGCCGCCCAGCGACGCCCTGCCCTGCGCATTGAAGATGACTTATTGGGCGTAGCGGCGAGACAACCCCGGCGGCACGCCGCTGCTGTCGGTCGGTAACCAAGGGCCCTGCGGACTACTGGCCCAGCTCCAACCGGAGTTCCAGCGGTAATAGGTGCGCTCACGGTAGTACAGGTGAGAAGCCCCACCGACCACATACACCCCCAGCCGCGCATCCCACTGGCTGGCCACCCCAGGTGGCGGAGCAAACCGTGGGTGGTTGCCGCTAGCGCTCGGACTTTTCACCGGTGTGCTGTTCAGCGGGGCCTGCACGCAAGCACCGAGCCCCAGCAGGCTGACGAGCACAACACCACGCCAGAGCGGACTCATGGCGCTTTACTGTCCGCGCTGTCGATCAACAGCTGCTGCAACTCTGTGCTCTTGCTGGCCAACGGCTGGCTGCTACCCACCCACTCGCCCGCCGTGGCATTGCCACTGCGGGAGATCCGGGCGACCAGTTGCACCTGTTCGAAGCCGGAGATTTTCAGCTGCGGCATCATCGCATCGCTGTCGGACAGGCTGACTTCAGCCGGCAGGTCCGCCACCGTGAGGCGCTTAACCGCCAATGGCATCGACGGCCCAGACACCGCGCGGGCGAAGATAAACACCGCATCGCCCGGTTGCACCTTGGCTTGCAACTCGGCCGCCAGCATTACCTTTACCGTCAACCCTGGGCCAGTGGCAGGCACAGCGTCGGTTGCAGGCTCACCCAGCTGCTCGCGGGCACGGTCGATGCCGCCCTGAATCGCCTGACGCGAAGGGTCTTCGCTGGGCAAAAGCGCCACCAACTGCTGCCAGTGGCCAATCGCCTGCTGGTATTGACCGCCTTCATACGCGGCAATACCGAGCAGGCCTAGACTGGTGACTTCCGCCGGGTCGGCTTTAAGCGCTTCATCGGTCAGCGCCTGCAACTGCGGCGTCCATTGCTTGTCACCGGCAAAATACAGTGCCTGCGCCCACTGGCCGAGTAACTCAGGCGCGCGCCCTGCCACTTCAATGGCCTGTTCAAAGGCGGCGGCGGCATCAGCGGCGCGCTCCTGGGCCATATAGGTACGCCCGAGGAAGTACCAGCTTTCGCCGGACTTCGGGTCGTTCTTCACCGCGGCTTCCAGGCGCGCGGTCATTTCCTCGATGGTTTTCGGCTGCTCGGCAAAGGTACGCGCACGTTCAACATCGTCGATCGCGCCCCAGTGCTGATACAGGCCATAGCCCAACAGCGGCATCAACAGCGCGGCAATCAGTGGAATCTTGCCACCTAGCGAGCGCTGAACCGGCTGCGCCAGCACGCCTTCGGTATCCGCCAGCAGCTCACGGGCGGCCTCATCACGGCCAGCGGCAAGCTGTTCAGCATTCAGTGCGCCGGCGGCATGTTGCGCCTGCAAGTCCTGCAAGCGTTCCTGGTACAGGGTGACGTTAAGTGCAGTACGGTCTTCTTCGGCTTGGAGCTTGCGCCCACGCACCACAGGAATCAGCAAAAACGCCAGGGCTGTCAGCAACAGCAGGCCGGCGCATAACCAAAATTCAATCATCAGTCTTTCTTATCCACAGGCGGTTGATTAGCGGGCTGTTGGCTGGCGGACTGCTGGCTAAGCAGAGCAGCTAGACGCTGCTGTTCATCCGCAGACAGGTCACTCTTCACCTCAGCCGATTGACGGCGACGACGCAACAGAATGACCCCAAGCAGGACGAAACCACCCACCAGCAAACCAGCCGGGCCGTACCACAGCAGCAGCGTGCGCGCGGTGACAGGCGGCTTGTAGAGGACAAAATCGCCATAGCGACTGACTAGATAATCAATAATCTGCTCATCAGTCTTGCCCTCTCCCAGCTGGCGATGAACCTGTGCTCGCAGGTCCATGGCAATCGGTGCATCAGAGTCGGCGATGTTCTGGTTCTGGCACTTGGGGCAGCGCAGCTCTTGCACCAAGGTGCGATAACGCTGGCGCTCGGCCTCGTTAGCAAACTCGTAGGTATCGATGGCGGCCTGGGCGGTGCCCAGCAACGCCAGCCCCAGCACGGCGGCAGTGAGTAAACGCCTCATGGCTGAGCCTCATCGACCAATTCTTGGTAAAGCGCAGCCAATTGCTCACGCCAGACCCGCTCATCAATTACGCCGACAAACTTGTGGCGGATGATCCCGGCCTTGTCGATCAGGAAGGTCTCAGGCGCGCCATACACGCCCAAGTCCAGGCCAAGGGTGCCGCGAGCGTCATTGATATTCAGCTGATAAGGGTCATGGAACTCCACCAGCCACTTCTGCGCGGCGGCGTTGTCGTCCTTGTAGTTGACCCCATAAATGTTCACACCCAGCTTGGCCAGTTTGTTCAACACCGGATGCTCTACCCGGCAGGCCACACACCAGGTGGCCCAGACATTGACCAGCGCCGGCTTACCGATCAAATCGGCTTCACTCAGCGCCTGACCGTTCTGCACCGCCGGCAGGCTAAAGGCCGGGAATGGCTTACCGATCAGCGCCGAAGGCAATTCGGCCGGATCAAGCCACAAGCCGCGGTAAAGAAACGCCGCCATGCCGAGAAACAGCGCCAGCGGTAGCAACAATAGTAAACGTCTCATGCCTGCGCCCCCGCCATACCCAATGCATCACGCACGCGGGTGCGCACCTTCATCCGGTAACGCTTATCGGAAGCGGAGAGGAAACCGCCGAAGCCCATCAACAGCGCACCGAACCAGATCCAGCGCACAAACGGCTTGATGTGCACTCGCACCGCCCAAGCGCCGTTTTCCAGCGGCTCACCCAGGGCCACGAACAGGTCGCGGGTGATTCCGGCATCAATACCTGCCTCGGTCATCACTGACTGCTGCACGGTATACAGGCGTTTCTCCGGGTGCAGCACAGCAATCTGCTTGCCGTCTTCGAGGATGCGCACGGTGCCTTTATCCGAGGTAAAGTTTGGCCCCTCAAAGTGCTCGGCACCTTCAAAGACAAACTGGTAACCGCCGATCTCCACCGACTCTCCCGGTGCCATGCGCATGTCACGCTCGAAGCTGCCCATGCTGGTCAGCACCACGCCCAAGGCGCAGATCGCCATACCCAAGTGCGCTGTTTGCATGCCCCAATAACTGCGGGTCAGGCTCGGCAACCCTCTGAGCAGACCCTTGTGCCGGGTTTTTTCGAGGATATCGCGCACCCCAGCCAGCACCACCCAGGCCGCCAGCAGGCAAACACCAAGCACGGCCCAGTTGAAGTCACCGACCAGCAAGGTCGCCACCACGGCCAATACCACGCTGCCGATCAGCACCGGCGCGAGCATGTTCAGCAGCCACTTCAGCGGTGTGTCCTTCCAGCGTACGACCACGCCCACGGCGATCATCGCCATCAGCAGGCCCATCAGCGGCACGAACAACGCGTTGAAGTACGGCGGCCCAACCGACAGCTTGGCGCCGGTCATGGCGTCCAATACCAGCGGGTAAAGCGTGCCGAGCAAAATCATCGCCGCGGCGACCACCAGAATCAGGTTATTTACCAGCAACAAGGTTTCCCGCGACCACAGGGCAAAGCCAACCTGGCTCTTGACCACCGGCGCACGAATGGCAAACAGCGCCAGCGAACTGCCCACCACGATCAGCAGGAAAGCCAGGATAAACACACCGCGCTCAGGGTCGCTGGCGAAGGCATGCACCGAGGTCAGCACCCCGGAACGCACCAGGAAGGTACCGAGCAAGCTAAGCGAGAATGCGGCGATGGCCAGCAGCACGGTCCAGCTTTTGAACACGCCGCGTTTTTCCGTCACCGCCAGGGAGTGGATCAGCGCTGTGCCGACCAGCCAAGGCATAAACGAGGCATTTTCCACCGGGTCCCAGAACCACCAGCCGCCCCAGCCGAGCTCGTAATAGGCCCACCAGGAGCCCAGCGCGATGCCAATGCCGAGGAAGGCCCAGGCGACGATGGTCCATGGGCGCGACCAACGCGCCCAGGCGGCATCCAGCTTGCCGCCGAGCAAGGCGGCGATGGCGAAAGCAAAGGCCACGGAAAAACCGACGTAACCCATATAGAGCATCGGCGGGTGCACGATCAGGCCGAAGTCCTGCAATAACGGGTTGAGGTCACGGCCGTTGGTCGGCGTATCGAACAACAGACGCTCGAACGGGTTGGAGGTGATGATCAGGAACAGCAGAAAACCGATGCTGATAATCCCCATCACCGCCAGCACGCGGGCGAGCATTTCTTCCGGCAACTGCCGCGAGCAGATCGACACGGCAAAGGTCCAGCCGGCGAGGATCAGCCCCCACAACAGCAGCGAGCCTTCGTGCGCGCCCCACACGGCGCTGAACTTGAAATACCAGGGCAACGCGCTGTTGGAGTTGTTGGCCACATAGGCGACGCTGAAGTCGTCGACCATAAAGGCGTAGGTCAGGCAGATAAAAGAAAACAACAGGAAGGCAAACTGCCCCCAGGCAGCCGGCTGCGCTAGGCTCATCCACTGGCGATCACCACGCCAGGCACCAATCATTGGCAGTGTCGCCTGCACCAGCGCCATGCACAGCGCCAGAATCATCGCCAGATGGCCAAGTTCGGGGATCATTGCGTGTACTCCTGCTTACCTGCTTTAGCCGCTTGGGCGGCGTCGTGCTGCTGTTTCATGCCGCTCTGCTCCAGTGCCTGCATCACCTCTGGCGGCATGTAGTTTTCATCGTGCTTGGCCAGCACTTCATCGGCAATCAGCACGCCACTGGCATCAAGCTTGCCCATGGCGACAATGCCCTGCCCTTCACGGAACAGGTCCGGGAGGATGCCGCTGTAGCGGATGGTCACGCGCTTCGCGCCGTCGCTGACCACAAAATCAGTTTCCAGCGAATCACGGGAGCGCTGCACCGAGCCTTCCTCGACCAGGCCACCGGCACGGATACGCGTGCCTTGCGGGGCTTCGCCATTGGCGATCTGCGTGGGGGTGTAGAACAGGTTGATGTTCTGCTGCAACGCGCTCAGGGCCAGGGCCACAGCGATGCCCACACCGGCGATGATCGCCAGGACAATAAACAGGCGTTTCTTACGCAGCGGATTCACTTCGACTCCTCCCGACGCAAACGACGCGCCTCGTCTTGCAGATAACGGCGACGCGCCAGGATTGGCAGCGCCACATTCAGCCCCAGCACAGCCAGGCTGATGGCGTAACAGAACCAGACATAAGGCCCATGGGTGCCCATGGCGAGAAACTCGCTGAAACTGGCAAAACTCATCGGCCCTTCTCCACCAGCGCTTTCACTTCCGCTTTAGCCCAGTTGCTGCGCGCCTCGCGTTTGAGCACTTCCAAACGCATGCGCAGCAGCAGCACCGCGCCGAAGAAGCAATAGAAACCCAGCACCATGATCAGCAGCGGCATCCACATTTCGAACGGCATGGCTGGTTTTTCGATCACGCTAAACGTGGCGGGCTGGTGCAGGGTGTTCCACCACTCCACCGAGTATTTGATGATCGGGATATTCACCACCCCGACAATCGCCAGCACCGCACAGGCCTTGGCCGCGCTGTCACGATTGCTGATGGCATTGCCGAGGGCGATTACGCCGAAATACAGGAACAACAAAATCAGCATCGAGGTCAGGCGTGCATCCCAGACCCAGTAAGTACCCCAGGTCGGCTTGCCCCACACCGCGCCCGTCACCAGGGCAATCACGGTCATCCAGGCACCGATGGGCGCGGCTTGCTGCAAGGCCACATCGGCGAGCTTCATCTTCCACACCAGGCCAACCGTGCCGGCAACAGCCAGCATCACGTAGATCGATTGGGCGAGAAAGGCAGCCGGCACATGGATGTAGATGATGCGAAAGCTATTACCTTGCTGATAATCCGGCGGCGCAAACGCCAGCCCCCAGACGAGGCCCACCAGCAACAACACGGCCGCCGCCAAGGCTAACCAAGGCAGCCAACGGCTGCTGATTTCATAAAACCACTTGGGCGAGCCGAGCTTGTGAAACCACGTCCAGTTCATCAGGTTACTCATCAGTGCTAGGGCTGATCGCCGCGCTAGTAAGCGCCAGAGCAGCCGGCCATTCAGGCGTATTGTTTACTCAGCCACACTGATCGTCAGACCAGCGGCGATGGCAAAAGGTGTCAAGGTCACCGCCAATGCGGTGAGGCTGGCCAACCACAACAGGTGGCCGACCGCCGGCAATCCTTGCAGGCTGGCTTGTAACGCGCCGCTGCCAAGGATCAGCACCGGGATGTACAGCGGCAAAATCAGCAAGGCGAGCAACAGGCCGCCACGCTTGAGGCCTACGGTCAACGCTGCACCGACGGCCCCCAACAGGCTCAATACCGGCGTGCCCAGCAGCAGGGAAATCAGCAGCACCGGCAAGCAGCGCTCAGGCAACCCCAGCATCAGCGCCAACAACGGTGCCAACAGCACCAGTGCTAGGCCGGAAAACAGCCAGTGTGCCAGCACCTTGGCCAGAACCAGAAGAGCCAGGGGGTGCGGCGAAAGGACCCACTGCTCGAGTGAGCCGTCCTCGAAATCACTGCGAAACAGCCCGTCTAGCGAGAGCAGCACGGCCAACAGCGCCGCTACCCAGATCAGCCCGGGCGAAAGGCTTTGTAACAACTGCGTCTGCGGCCCCACCGCCAAGGGGAACAGGGCGATCACAATGGCGAAGAACACCAGCGGATTAGCCAGTTCGGCCGGGCGACGAAACAGCAAGCGCGCTTCGCGGGCCAGCAGCAGGGTAAAAACATTGCTCATGCTGTGCGCTGCCCCAGATCAAGCTGGCGATAACCGGCCGGTTTAACCTTTAACTCGTGGTGTGTGGTCAGCACCACCAAACCGCCTTGCTGACAATGCGCGGCCAGATGATGCTCCAACTGCGTCACAGCGGCCTTATCCAGCGCGGTAAAGGGCTCATCCAGCACCCATAATTTCGGCCCCGGCAAATACAAACGGGCCAACGCTACACGGCGCTGCTGCCCGGCGGACAGGGTGTGGCAAGGCACATCCTCGAAACCGCGCAAGCCCACCGCAGCCAGCGCCTGCCAGATCGCCTCACGCTCGGCCGGCTGATGCAGGGCACAGAGCCAAATGAGGTTTTCTTCGGCCGTCAGCAACCCCTTGATGCCGGCGGCATGGCCAATCCATAACAAATTACGCGCCAGTTCGGCACGCTGCGCCAGCAAGGGACGGCCGTTGAGGCGAATCTCACCGGCCGTCGGTTGCATCAAGCCGGCGAGCAAGCGCAACAGGCTGGTCTTGCCACTGCCATTTGGCCCGGCCACCTGCAGCATTTCGCTGGGAACCAGACGCACCTCCAGCCGCTCGAAGAGCATGCGCCAGTCTCGCTCACAGGCGAGCGCCACGGCTTCGAGAAGAGGACTGGTCAAGGCATCGGCACCTAAAAGGGATGGCAAAAGCGACTCAAGTCGGCGGAGTCTTGGCCGCTATACTGACGCAGTGCAACGCGTAGCCGACCCAGACGGGGCGCGATTATACATGCCAGCCCCCGCCTTCCGCAGTGGCCATTTTCGACAGGGTGTAACCTGCCAATGAGCGAAATCAGCAGTTCGCGGCCCCTTCCGCCGCCGCTTCCCAGCAGCCGCCCCAACGCCGTAGCGGCTGACCTGGCGGTGAAACTGCTGCAACCTCTGCAAGGCTTGCTGGCCAGCGGTGAAACCGCCAAAGCCGAAGTCATTGCCCTGAAGGAAATGGCGCAAAGCTTTCAGCTGCTGCTCAAGCTGACATTAGACAACGGCCGCCAGACCACCCTTGAAGCCAACAGTCCGCGACCTATCGCCCAAGGCACATCACTGGCGGTGACTGCACTCTCGGAAACCCGCCTGGCCCTCGCGGTACTGGCAGGTGGCGACAAGGCGCTGACCAGCCTGGACCTCGAAAAACTGCCCATCGGCACCCTGCTGCAAGGCAAGGTCGTGGCCCGCGAGCAGCTGCTGCAAGGCCGCTCACAGCAGGTGGCCTACAAGGTATTGGTCAACCTGCTCAACACACCGCTGGCCGGCAGCAAGCTCGCCCTGGAAACCCCGCTGGCGCTGCCGGTGGGCAGCCTGCTCAGCGCGCAGGTTCAGGGCAACCAGTCCTTGAGCTTCCTGCCGCTGAGCAGCCGCCTGGATCAACTCGCGCTGAGCCAGCAACTGGGTACGCAAAGTAATCGCCAAGGTTCGCTGGAAGGCCTTTTTAGTGCCCTGCAGGGCCTGCGCGGTAGCGCAGAGATGAGCGAGGGCCTGCGTACCAGCATCGACAAACTGTTCGCCACGCTGCCCGACGCGGCCCAACTGAGCAGCCCCAAGGGGCTGGCCATGGCCTTGGAGAACAGCGGCATTCTCCTTGAAAGCAAGCTATTGGGCGGCCAAGGCCAGGCACTACCAACCGACCTTAAAGCCAACCTGTTGCGCCTGATTACCCAATTACTGCCCAACCTTTCAACCGGCAACCCATTGGCCGCCGCCAATGCCAGCACTGCACTGGCCCAGGCCATGCCCGCCCTGGCCCGCGACCTACTCGGCAGCCTGGGTAAAGCCAGCAGCCGCCAACAAGCACTGAACTTCCCCCTGCCCTCGCGCCTGCTGCAGAACATGGACGGCGAGGCCGACCTGGAAACCTTGCTCAAGCTGGCGGCGGCGGCCATCTCGCGCCTACAAACTCATCAGCTCTCCAGCCTGGCGCAGAGTCAGGTCGGCCCGGACGGTAACCTGCTGACCACCTGGCAGCTGGAGCTGCCCATGCGTAATCAGCAGGAACTGGTGCCGCTGCAGGTCAAAATCCAACGCGATGAAGGCAACCCGCAAGACAAGTCCGAGAAAAAGGAAACCCTGTGGAAAGTCGAGCTGGCCTTCGACCTTGATCCACTGGGCCCCGTGCAGATCCTCGCGCAACTGGCCCACGGCCGCCTGTCCAGCCAGCTCTGGGCCGAACGCAGCAGCACTGTCAGCCTGATTGATGCTGAACTGGACAACCTGCGCCAACGCCTTAATGCCGCCGGCGTTCAGGTCGGTGAACTGGCGTGCAGCCAGGGCATACCGCCGCGCGGCCCACGTACAACCCTGGAACAACGCTGGGTGGATGAAACCGCATGAGCAAGACTGCGCCGCGCCAAGCCATCGCCCTCACCTACGATGGCAAAAATGCCCCTGTACTCAGCGCCAAAGGCGATGACGAGCTCGCCGAAGCCATCCTCGCCATCGCCCGCGAATACGAAGTACCGATTTACGAAAATGCCGAACTGGTGCGCCTGCTGGCGCGCCTGGAGCTAGGCGATGCGATACCCGAGCAGCTGTACCGCTGCATCGCGGAAATCATCGCTTTTGCCTGGTATCTGCAGGGCAAATCACCGGCAGGCAGTCAGCACGACGGCGATATCACACCGCCGCTGCGCCTACTGGAAGGCCCAGCGCACTGATTGCGAATCAAGAAGGGGGTCAATCAGGAGCGCTGCTGGCGGGCCTGCTGCATCTTGCTGACCAACTCAGCTTCAGCCTGGCTTAAGCCGCAGGACTGGGTCAGATCATCCACGCTGGCGCCCATGCCGGCCAAACGCGCGGCCTGGGTAAACGACAGGCTACTGGGATCACGCTGCTCAATCTGGCTAAGTTTGTCCGGCAGCGGCGCGACCACCCGGCGCAACTCATGCAACTCCTCGCCCATCTGCACACTACCGGTCAGGTAAGTATCCAGACGCCGGCTGAGCTCCTTGAGCCGCCGGTCACGCACGGCATCACGCTCGCCTTGCAGTTTGACCGCGTCACGCAGCTGCCGGGCCAGCCACATGCAGGCACCGACCAGCCCCAGGCAAACCAAGGCAAGGGCGACCAGCAGCGCTTCAAGCATGAGCTAGATGCTCTCCAGCTCGGACCACTCTTCTTCGCTCATCATCTTGTCCAGCTCAACCAGAATCAGCAGTTCGCCGTTCTTGTTGCACACACCCTGGATAAACTTGGCGGACTCGTCATTGCCGACGTTCGGCGCGGTTTCCACTTCGGATTGGCGCAGATAAACCACCTCAGCCACGCTGTCGACCAAGATCCCAACCACCTGCTTGTCGGCCTCGATAATCACCACGCGGGTGTTGTCGGTGATCTCGCTGGAGGCCAGGCCGAAGCGCTGACGCGTATCAATCACAGTGACCACATTACCGCGCAGGTTGATGATGCCCAGGACATAGCTCGGCGCACCCGGCACAGGGGCAATTTCGCTGTAACGCAGGACTTCCTGCACCTGCATCACATTGATGCCATAGGTTTCGTTGTCCAGGCGGAACGTTACCCACTGCAGGATCGGATCTTCAGAACCTTGTGCCGAACTTTTATTCATGTGCCTAACCTCGTCATGAACCGCTTGTGGCGGCGAGCGCGGGTGTCTGCCCGGCTGTCGTTACTATAAATTGCAAAGCCGTACACAGCGCACAGCCCGGCGTTAATCAGTGGCCCTGGTTGGCCGCCATACGCTTGGCACCGCCACTGGCGATCAACTCGGCCAGGGAGGCGATATCCAACAGGGCACACATGTGTTCGATAACCGTACCGGCCAGCCACGGACGCTGAGTTCGCTGGCTGCGCCATTTGACCTCATTCGGGTCGAGACGAATCGAGCGGCTGACTTGATGCACGGCCAGCCCCCACTCATAGCCCTGAACCGAAATTACGTACTGCAAACCTTCGCGAAAATCATCACGGTAACGGTCAGGCATCACCCAGCGCGCAGTATCCAGCACCTTCAAGTTGCCTGCCTGGCTCGGCAGTATGCCGAGAAACCAGTCGGGTTGGCCAAATAATGGCGTGAGTTCTTGGTCTTGCAGCGGATAAATCGAGCCCAGGCACACCAGTGGCACCGCCAGCGTCAAGCCGGCAACGTCGAACAGCAGGCATTCGAAAGGCCCCTGAGCCCACTCCGGCCGCCCTTGCAACTCCGTCTCGGGCACCATCAGCTGCTGGAGCGGAGCTTGCTCGACCTGAAGCACTGCTGCCGCCTCAACCACTGGCGGCGGTATCTCAACTCGCAGTTCAACTGGCGGCGTGGCAATCTCGACGGTGGGCAGGACTAACGGACGCGCAGCCAGTTCGGCCAACGGCTTGGCGGCCACAGCTTGTACCTGCGGCACTGCCCGAGCATCGCGGACCTGCTCTTCCAGCACCGCCGCCTCGAATTCATCCAGCGTAATACTATCGGCCAACTCAACCGCAGCCTCCTGCAGCAAGCTGTCCAGATAGGACTGCAAGGCCAGTTGCGGACGTGATGCGGTGGCGAGGGGACGATTCATCAATACAACCCGTAATAACAATCTGTACAGACTATCGGCCGCGCTAGCGCCAGACTTGAGCCGATATCTTCAACATAGCCGCTCACGTCAGGCGACCTGCGCGGCAAGCTGCTGCGCCAACATGTGCTTGAGCAGCGCCCGGTAGGCAATCACTCCGCGGCTATTTTTGTCGAATTGCGACGGCGTAAGGCCTGCCCGACTGGCATCGCGCAAACGCGTATCGACCGGAATATACGCCTGCCACAGATGCTCAAGGTAATTGTCGCGCAATACCCGCAAGGTGCTCATGGACGCCTGCGTGCGGCGATCGAACAGGGTCGGCACGATGGTGTAAGGCAGCGCCTGCTGACGCGAGCGGTTGATCATCGCCAGGGTATTAACCATTCGCTCAAGGCCTTTAACCGCGAGAAACTCAGTCTGCACTGGAATCACCAACTGCTGGCTGGCCGCCAGGGCATTGACCATCAATACGCCAAGCAAGGGCGGACTGTCGATCACCGCATGATCGAAATCCTCCCAAAGCTGCGCCAGGCTCTTGGCAATCACCAAGCCCAAGCCACTCTGCCCTGGTGACTGACGTTCCAGCGTGGCCAGGGCGGTGCTCGAAGGCAGCAAGGAAATACGCTCATGACTGGTCGGCAACAGCAATTGCTGCGGCAAGCCGCGCGGCACGCTGCCCTTGTGTTGAAACAAGTCGAAGCTACTGTGTTCCAGACTGTCCGGGTCATGCCCGAAATAACTGGTCATCGACCCATGGGGATCGAGGTCGACCACCACCACGCGTTTACCGGCATCGGCCAGCAGGCCCGCCAAGGCGATTGATGTGGTGGTTTTGCCGACGCCACCTTTTTGATTGGCTACTGCCCAGACTCTCATC
Organism: uncultured Pseudomonas sp.; assembly: GCF_943846705.1. Lineage (NCBI taxonomy): Bacteria > Pseudomonadati > Pseudomonadota > Gammaproteobacteria > Pseudomonadales > Pseudomonadaceae > Pseudomonas > uncultured Pseudomonas sp. The sequence continues at coordinate 4,137,332 of NZ_OX044366.1, forward strand.
GTTATCATCCTCCCGGTGCAGTTGATACCTGACCGAGAACGGGGCCACCCTTATGAGGCCGGCGACGGGGGATTGACGGCACCCGCTTGCGGGGCCGGCGCTGCCGGTGTTTCTGCAGGTTGCGTGCCAGCCCGCTTCAAGGCCGCATCGGGCTTGGCATTGGCGCTGCCGACACCACTCACGCTACGGCGCACATCGAGATTGCGCGATATTACCAACACCACCCGCCGATTACGCCCTCGCCCCTCGGCCGTGCTGTTATCGGCTACGGGCTGAAACTCACCGTAGCCCACGGCGGCCAAACGGCTCGGTTTTACCCCATCCATCGCCAGCATCCGCACGATGCTGGCGGCCCGGGCGGTAGAAAGCTCCCAGTTGGTGGGGAACTGCGCGGTTTGAATCGGCAGGTTATCGGTGAAGCCTTCGACATGAACCGGATTTTCGTAAGGTGCCAGAATTTTGGCTACCTTCTCGATAATAGCGAAAGCCGCATTGTTGGGTACCGCATCGCCACTGACAAACAGCAGGCTGGAGCTGAGCTCAATCTCGATCCATAACTCATTGCCACTGACCTTGAGCTGTTCGGACTGAATCAAGTCACCAAATGCTGTCCGTATGCTTTCGGCAATGCTTTCCAGCGAATCGGCAGCCGACAGCGCACTCTCTTCATCCACCAAGGCGCGATCCGGCTCGGTAGTACGCGGCCGCTCATCCCCCACCGGAATCGGCTTGATCGCCCGATCAGGCTGATTGAACACCCCGGTCAGGCTGTCTGAAAGGATTTTGTACTTGCCTTCGTTAATCGAGGAAATCGAGTACATCACCACGAAAAACGCGAACAACAACGTGATGAAGTCGGCATAGGACACCAGCCAACGCTCATGATTTTCATGTTCTTCTTGATGACGCCTGCGGGCCATGCGGTGCCTCCATCAGTCCATAAAGCCTTGCAGCTTCAACTCGATGGAGCGCGGGTTCTCACCCTCGGCAATCGACAATATGCCTTCGAGCAGCATCTCGCGGTAACGCGACTGACGCTGGGCAATGGCTTTGAGCTTATTGCCGATGGGCAACAGCAACAGGTTGGCAAAACCTACCCCGTAGATGGTGGCCACAAAGGCCACAGCAATTCCACTGCCGAGCATGCTCGGGTCGGCCAGGTTGCCCATCACATGGATCAAACCCATAACGGCACCGATAATGCCGATGGTGGGCGCGTAACCACCCATGCTTTCAAAGACCTTGGCGGCCTGAATATCACGGCCTTCCTGGGTGTACAGATCGACTTCGAGAATGGTGCGAATAGCCTCAGGTTCGGCACCGTCGACCAGCAGCTGTAAACCTTTACGGGCGAAGGGATCTACCTCGACATCGGCCACCGCCTCAAGCCCCAACAAGCCTTCCTTGCGCGCGGTCATGCTCCAGCCAACCACCCGGTTGATACCGCCAACCAGGTCGATGCGCGGTGGGAAAAAAATCCAGCTGATGATTGCCAGCGAGCGTTTGAACACATGTACCGGCGCCTGCAGGAATGCGGCACCCAAGGTGCCGCCGATCACGATCAGCGCCGCCGGCCCGTTGAGCAAAGCGGTAACATGGCCGCCCTCGAGGTAGTTACCGCCAAGGATCGCGACAAAGGCCAGAATGACCCCAATCAGGCTCAGTACATCCATTAAATGCAGGCCTCCACCAGATGCCTGCCGATAGCGTCCAACGGGTAGATGGCATCGGCCAGATTGGCTTTGACGATGGCCATAGGCATGCCATAAATCACACAGCTGGCTTCATCCTGCGCCCACACTTGGCTGCCCGTCTGCTTGAGCAGGCGCGCACCTTCACGGCCATCCGCACCCATCCCGGTGAGCACCACGGCCAGCACTTTATCCGCATAGGACTTGGCCACAGAGCCGAAAGTGATGTCGACACAAGGCTTGTAATTGAGGCGTTCATCGCCCGGAAGAATCTTCACCACGCCACGGGCATCAACCATCATCTGCTTGCCACCAGGGGCCAGGAGCGCCAGCCCAGGACGCACAACATCACCGTCCTCGGCCTCTTTGACGCTGATGCGGCATAGCTTGTCGAGACGCTCGGCAAAGGCCTTGGTAAATGCAGCAGGCATGTGCTGGATCAGCACGATCGGCGCCGGAAAGTTAGCCGGCAACTGGGTCAACACACGCTGTAGCGCCACTGGGCCACCCGTCGAGGTGCCGATCGCGACGAGCTTGTAGAGTTTGCGTTTGGGCGCAGCGCTGGTAACCGCTGGCGTAGATGCAGCTGGCGGACGCGCCAGCGAGCTGGCTGCCGGAGTGGAACGCACGGCCGGCCGAGGTTGCGCAACCGCTGTTGGCGCAGGCGCGGCCACGGGTTGCGCGCTCAGGCTGCGGCGGTTACTGCGAGCAATGGTGTGAATTTTCTCGCAGAGCAGCTGCTTGACCCGCTCGGGGTTGCGCGAAATGTCCTCGAAGTTCTTCGGCAGAAAGTCCACAGCCCCTGCTTCAAGGGCATCCAGGGTGACGCGCGCGCCCTCATGCGTCAGCGAGGAGAACATCAATACCGGCGTTGGGCAGCGCTGCATGATGTTACGCACGGCCGTGATGCCATCCATCATCGGCATCTCGTAATCCATGGTAATCACATCGGGCTTAAGCGCCTGCGCCTGCTCGATAGCTTCACGGCCGTTAGTGGCGGTACCGATGACCTGAATATTCGGATCGGCTGAAAGAATTTCCGACACGCGCCGACGAAAAAAACCGGAGTCATCAACCACCAACACCTTAACAGCCATAAACAACTCCTAAGCGACGCGAGCAATGCCCGCGCCGCGAACAATCAGATACGCCGCGCGTAGTGTTTGAGCATGCTTGGCACGTCAAGAATCAGCGCAATACGCCCATCACCAGTGATGGTCGCGCCTGACATGCCTGGCGTGCCTTGCAGCATCTTGCCCAGCGGCTTGATCACCACTTCTTCCTGGCCCACCAGCTGATCGACCACAAAACCAATACGCTGGCTGCCAACCGTCAGAATCACCACATGCCCCTCGCCCTGCTCCACGTGGGCGGCATTACCGATCAACCAACGCTTGAGGTAGAACAGCGGCAAGGCTTTGTCACGCACAATCACCACTTCCTGACCATCAACGACATTGGTGCGCGACAGGTCGAGGTGGAAGATTTCATTAACGTTGACCAGCGGAAAGGCAAATGCCTGATTGGCCAGCATCACCATCAACGTCGGCATGATCGCCAGAGTCAGCGGCACTTTGATAACAATCTTCGAGCCCTGGCCTTTGACCGAGAACACGTTGACCGTGCCGTTGAGCTGGTTAATTTTGGTTTTCACCACGTCCATGCCCACACCGCGACCCGAGACATCGGATATCTCGGTCTTGGTCGAGAAGCCTGGGGCGAAAATCAGGTTGTAGCATTCGAACTCGTTGAGACGGTCAGCGGCGTCTTTATCCAGCAGACCTTTCTCCACCGCCTTGGCGCGCAGTACGTCAGCATCCATGCCCTTACCGTCATCGGAGATCGACAAGAGGATATGATCGCCCTCCTGCTCAGCGGACAGCACCACCTTGCCGCCCCGCGACTTACCTGAGGCCTCGCGCTCTTCCGGGGTTTCAATACCGTGGTCAACCGCGTTGCGCACCAAGTGCACCAGCGGATCGGCAAGCGCCTCGACCAGGTTCTTGTCGAGGTCAGTTTCTTCACCGACCAACTCCAGATTGATCTCTTTTTTCAGGCTACGCGCCAGATCACGAACCAGGCGCGGGAAGCGCCCGAAGACCTTTTTGATCGGCTGCATACGGGTTTTCATCACCGCGGTCTGCAGGTCGGCCGTCACCACATCCAGATTGGATACGGCCTTGGACATGGCTTCATCGCCACTGCTGGAACCCAGGCGCACCAGGCGGTTACGCACCAGCACCAGCTCGCCGACCATGTTCATGATCTCATCCAGCCGTGCGGTATCGACCCGCACAGTGGTTTCCGCCTCGCTCGGCGGCGCGGCTTTTTCTGCTACGGGCGCGGCAACCGATACAGGCTTTGCCGCCGGTTTTGCAGCCACGCTGGAGGGCTCCGCAGGCTTGGCGACGGGCGCAGGCACAACGGGCTTGATCGCCTCAGGCTCGACAAATTTACCTTTGCCATGCAGCTGATCGAGCAGTGCTTCGAACTCATCGTCGGTGATCTCACCACTCGCATCTGCAGCAGGCTCAACCTGGGCTGCCGGCGCGACCGGCGCCGACACAGCCGGGGTCACGAACTGCCCCTTGCCGTGCAACTGGTCGAGCAGCGACTCGAACTCATCATCGGTGATTTCATCGCCAGCCGAAGATGCTGGCGATGAAACAGCAGGCGCTGCAGGTGTCGCGCTAATTTCAGGCGCTACGAACTGACCTTTACCGTGCAGCTGGTCAAGCAGGGATTCGAATTCATCATCGGTGATTTCATCGTTACCGGCAGCGCTGGAGACTGGCGCTGCAGGCTCATCCAGAGCACCAAGCAGTGCTTCGAACTCACTGTCGGTGATATCCCCAGAGGCCAGCACGGGCTCCGCCGGAGCCTCAACTGGCGCAGCCTGTTCAGCCCCCGCTGGCTCGGCCAGGCGCGCCAAGGCGGCCAGCAACGCAGGGGTGGCCGGGGTTAGATCGGTACGCTCACGCACCTCGGTAAACATACTGTTGACGGCATCCAGTGCTTCCAGCACCACATCCATCAATGCGGAGTCGACGCGCCGCTCACCCTTACGCAGGATGTCGAAGACGTTTTCTGCAATATGGCAACATTCCACCAGCTCATTGAGCTGGAGAAAACCGGCACCACCTTTGACGGTATGAAACCCGCGAAAAATAGCGTTGAGCAGATTCATATCGTCCGGACGACTTTCCAGCTCTACAAGCTGTTCGGACAATAAATCAAGAATCTCGCCGGCCTCTACCAGGAAGTCCTGGAGGATTTCTTCATCGGCGCCGAAGCTCATAAGACGTGCTCCTAAAATCCTAGGCTGGAAAGCAGATCGTCTACATCATCCTGACTGGATGCGACGTCTTCACGCTTATCGGCATGAATCTGCGGACCTTCACCGTGGGAAGGCTCTTTTTGTTTTTCTTGTTCGGCGCGAAGCAACTCGTGGTTGTGCTCAATGCCGGCGAACTGATCCACCTGGCTGGCCATCAACACCAATTTCAGCAGGTTGCTCTCGACCTCGGTGACCAACTGGGTCACGCGCTTGATCACCTGTCCGGTGAGGTCCTGATAGTCCTGAGCCAAGAGAATGTCGTTGAGGTGCCCGGAGATTTTCGCCCCGTCGCGCTCACTGCTGGCCAGAAACAACTCAACGCGCTTGGCCAACTCACGAAAACCATCGGCGCTCATCTCGCGGCGCATAAAGCGCCCCCAGTCGGCACTCAGGCTGTGCGCCTCATCACTGAGGCCATTCACCAGCGGTGCGCTCAACTCGACCAAATCCATGGTGCGATTGGCCGCTTTCTCGGTCATCGTCACCACATAATTCAGACGTTCGGTGGCATCGGTGATTTGCGACACTTCAGTGGCATGCGGCACACGGGGGTCAAGCTGAAAGTTGACGATGGCGTTATGCAGCTCACGGGTTAGCTTGCCAACCTCGTGATACAGACCACGGTCTCGCGCCTTGTTCAGCTCATGTATGAGCTGCACCGCTTCACCAAAGTTGCCTTGCTCGAGGCTGTCAACCAGTTGGCGAGCGTTGTGCTTCAGGGACGTCTCAAGCTCACCCTGAACGGAATCTTTACGTTCCATAGAACCTCATGGCAGACATCAGCCGTTGACCCGCTCGAATATCTTCTCAATCTTTTCTTTCAGTACCTGGGCCGTGAACGGTTTGACCACATAACCGTTAACCCCAGCCTGAGCGGCTTCGATGATCTGATCGCGCTTGGCTTCAGCAGTAACCATCAGTACCGGTAGGCTTTTCAGGCGCTCATCTGCACGCACGGCGCGCAGCAAATCGATACCGGTCATGCCTGGCATGTTCCAGTCCGTCACCAGAAAGTCGAAGCTACCGCTTTGCAGCATTGGCAACGCCGTAGTGCCATCATCGGCCTCTGCGGTGTTGGTGAACCCCAAGTCACGCAGGAGGTTCTTGATGATCCGTCGCATCGTTGAAAAGTCATCAACGATGAGGATTTTCATGTTCTTGTCCAAGTCGACCTCCGTACAGTCCCAGCGCACCCAGCAACCTGCATGCGCCTTTAATCGTGAAACCAGCAGCGTTAGCGAAGCAACTCAGCGTGCGCGCCACTCACCCAGGCGGGCGCGCAGACGAGCGGCACACTGACTGTGCAGTTGGCTTACGCGTGATTCGCTCACCCCCAACACTGCGCCGATCTCTTTAAGGTTCAATTCTTCATCGTAATACAGTGCTAACACCAAGCGCTCGCGCTCCGGCAGGTTGCCGATGGCATCCGCCAAGGCCGCCTGAAAGCGTTCATCTTCCAGATCACGAGAAGGTTCGAGGTGGTGGCTGCCAGCGTCTTCACCCAGCTCGCCATGCTCGCCGTCCTGTAACAGGTCGTCGAAGCTAAACAGGCGGCTGCCTAAAGTGTCGCCAAGAATGCCGTAGTAATCTTCGAGACTCAATTGGAGTTCGGCCGCAACCTCTTGATCTTTAGCGTCTCGGCCGGTTCTGGCCTCAACTTTTCGAATTGCATCACTGACCATGCGGCTATTGCGATGCACCGAACGCGGTGCCCAGTCGCCTTTGCGCACCTCATCGAGCATGGAACCGCGAATGCGGATACCGACGAATGTCTCGAAGCTGGCACCTTTACTGGAATCGTATTTTTTTGACGCTTCGAGCAAGCCGATCATTCCGGCCTGAATCAAATCGTCAACCTGCACACTGGCCGGTAAGCGCGCCAACAGGTGATAGGCAATGCGTTTGACCAGAGGCGCATAGCGCTCGATCAGCTGGTGCTGGGAATCCTGCGCCTGCGCTTTGCTATACATACGAAGTCCAGAGGCTGCTGTCATATGGCCGGGTCTGCAATCGGTTGCTGCACCAGACGCTCAACGAAAAACTCCAAATGGCCACGCGGGTTGGCCGGTAACGGCCAGGCGTCGACTTTCTGGGCTATCGCCTTGAACGCCAGTGCGCACTTCGAACGAGGGAAGGCTTCGTAGACCGCGCGTTGCTTCTGCACGGCCTTGCGCACTGATTCGTCGTACGGCACGGCACCGACATACTGCAGGGCAACGTCGAGAAAACGATCAGTGACTTTGGTCAACTTAGCAAAGAGGTTACGACCCTCCTGCGGGGTATGGGCCATGTTGGCCAAGACCCGAAAACGATTCATGCCGTGATCGCGGTTGAGCAATTTGATCAACGCATAAGCATCGGTGATCGAGGTCGGCTCGTCGCACACCACCACCAGTACTTCCTGCGCGGCACGGACGAAGCTGACCACGCCATCACCAATACCTGCGGCGGTGTCGACAATCAGCACATCGAGGTTATCGCTGATATCACTGAATGCCTGGATCAACCCGGCATGTTGCATGGGCGACAGCTGCACCATGCTCTGAATGCCTGATGCGGCGGGTACGATGCGAATACCGCCAGGGCCCTGCAGCAGCACATCGCGCAGCTCGCATTCGCCACTGATAACGTCTTCCAGAGTGCGTTTGGCACTAAGCCCCAACAACACGTCGACGTTGGCCAATCCCAGGTCGGCGTCCATCAACATGACCCGGCGTCCCAGCTCGGCCAAGGCCAATGCAAGGTTTACCGAGACGTTGGTCTTGCCGACGCCACCTTTGCCGCCGGTCACCGCAATCACCTGTACGGGATGCATACCCATAATTTCTAACACCTTGTCTAACTTCGACTGGAGCCACTTGGTCGGCTAAGCAGCGCTCAATTCCAACTACATTTCGCTTAACTAACGTGCCGTGCGGGCTGCTGGTAAAGGCCGGAAAACATCTCCGCCATCGTATCCTCACTCGGTTCTTGGGTCGCCTGCAGCCCAACGGCCCGGCTGACCAACTGATGACTGCGCGGAATCTGCAAATCATCGGGAATGCGTGGCCCATCAGTTAGATAGGCTACCGGTAGACGTTGGCTAATAGCCAGTCCTAAAACCTCACCCAAGCTGGTGGCTTCATCGGCCTTGGTGACAATACAGCCGGCCAGACCGCAACGCTTGTAACTATGGTAGGCGGCTTTGAGCACTTGACCTTGGCTGGTTGCGGCCATCACCAGATAGTTTTTTGCGTTGACGCCACGGCTGGCCAAAGCTTCCAGTTGCATGCGCAGCGCCGGATCATTGGCTGGCAGGCCGGCGGTATCGATCAACACCACACGTTTGCGCGCCAGCGGCGCCAGGGCCTGAGTCAACGACTGGCCAGGGTCGACCAGGGTGACCGGCACGTTAAGAATACGACCCAAGGTTTTGATCTGCTCCTGCGCGCCGATGCGGTAGCTGTCGAGGCTGACCAGGGCGATATGCTGTGCGCCGTACTTCAGCACGTAGCGAGCGGCCAACTTGGCTAGGGTGGTGGTCTTGCCCATGCCGGCGGGGCCCACTAGGGCAATCACCCCGCCGTCTTCCATGGGTTCTTGCTGCGGGGTCTTGATCGCATGAGCCAGATGCGCCAATAGCATGCGCCAGGCCTGACGCGGCTCGGCAATATTCGCGACGCGCTCAAGCAGCGCTTTCGACAGATCGGCAGAGAGGCCCATGCGTTGCAGACGACGCCACAGATTGGCTTGCTGCGGCTGGCGGTTCTGCAGCTGGCCCCAGGCAATCGAGCCCAGCTGCATTTCAATCAGTTCACGCAGGCCATGCAGCTCAAAGCGCATCGCGTCCAGAGCCCCCTGATCGGCGGCGGCGGACGATGAGCGCGCTGGCAGCAGAGCGTCAGCCAAGCTATCGCCTGGCGCGCTGGCCGCCGCGCCAAACAACTGGCGATCCTTACTGGCATCAACCTCAGTACGCGTGGTCAGCTCGGCCTGGGCGGTGGCGATTTTCGCCTGGGTCTTGCGCAATTCGGCTTCCAGTGCAGGATTCGGCTGGCGAGCGGGGGCAGCAGGCACTTGATAATCCAGCGCGGCAGTCAGCTCGACACCGCCGGCAACCCGGCGATTGCCAATAATCGAGGCATCGGCACCCAGCTCATCACGAACCAACTTCATGGCAGTGCGCATATCGGCGGCGAAAAAGCGTTTGACCTGCATGGCCTGTAACCTCGGTTAGTTCTGCCCCACCGTCGCAACGATGGTGACCTGCTTGTTATCCGGAATTTCCTGGTATGCCAGTACATGGATACTCGGAACCGCCAGCCGCGCGAATCGCGAGAGCATCGCCCGGACCGGACCGGCCACCAGCAGGATCACTGGCTTGCCGAGCATCTCCTGACGCTGCGCCGCCTCCACTAGGGATCGCTGCAGCTTCTCGGCCATGCCCGGCTCCAGGAGAATCCCATCCTCGGAGCCTTGACCAGCCTTCTGAATACTATTTAGCAATATCTGTTCCAACCTTGGCTCAAGGGTGATCACAGGCAGCTCCGGCTCTAGTCCCACAATGCTTTGCACAATGGCGCGGGCCAACGCGACGCGCACTGCAGACACCATCACGGCGGGATCTTGACTCTTCACCGAGACATTGGCGATGGCCTCGGCAATGGTGCGGATATCGCGCACCGGCACCTGTTCCTGCAGCAAGCTTTGCAGCACCTTGAGCAAGGTCGACAGGGAAATCATCCCCGGCACCAACTCCTCGGCCAGCTTGGGCGAGCTCTTGGCCAGCAGCTGCATCAATTGCTGCACCTCTTCATGACCAAGCAGCTCATGGGCATGCTTATGCAGGACCTGATTAAGGTGGGTGGCGACCACGGTACTGGCATCAACCACGGTGTAACCAAGCGATTGCGCCTGGTCACGCTGATTCGGGTCGATCCACACGGCCTCCAGGCCAAATGCCGGGTCCTTACCCGCAATCCCGTTGAGTGGACCAAATACCTGGCCTGGGTTAATCGCCAGCTCGCGATCCGGATAGACCTCGGCCTCGGCCACGCTGACGCCCATCAGGGTCAAGCGGTAGGCCGAGGGCTGCAGATCGAGGTTGTCGCGGATATGCACCGAGGGCATGAGAAAGCCCATTTCCTGGGAAAGCTTTTTGCGTACGCCCTTGATCCGCGCCAGCAACTGCCCGCCCTGGTTACGGTCAACCAGGGGAATCAGGCGATAGCCCACCTCCAGGCCAACCATGTCCACCGGGGTGACATCGTCCCAACCCAGTTCCTTGACCTCTTGAGCCTTCTGCGCTGGCAGCAGCTCCTGTTGGCGCTGCACTTCCTTGACTTCATTTTCTTTAGTCGTGCGCTGCTTGTTGGCGATCCAGTACGCAGCGCCAGCGGCCACCAGGCCCAAGCTGATAAAGGAGAAGTGCGGCATGCCCGGCACCAGGCCCATGGCGATCATCACCGCACCGGTCACCGCCAGCGCGCGCGGCGAGGCAAACATCTGCCGGTTGACCTGCGCGCCCATGTCTTCCGAGCTGGAAACGCGGGTCACCATGATCGCCGCAGCCGTGGACAGCAGCAGCGAGGGGATCTGTGCGACCAGGCCATCACCAATGGTCAGCAAGGTGTAGATACGCCCGGCGTCAACAAAACTCAGGTCATGCTGGAAGATCCCGATGGCGATACCGCCGATCAGGTTGATAAACAGAATCAGCAGGCCGGCAATCGCATCGCCGCGCACGAACTTGCTGGCACCGTCCATGGAGCCGTAGAAGTCGGCCTCCTGGGAAACCTCACTGCGCCGCAGCTTGGCCGTTTCCTGATCGATCAGGCCGGCATTGAGGTCGGCGTCGATGGCCATCTGCTTACCGGGCATGGCGTCCAGGGTGAAGCGCGCGCTGACTTCGGAGATGCGCCCCGCACCCTTGGTGACCACCACGAAGTTGATGATCATGAGGATGGCGAACACCACGATACCAACCACGTAGTTGCCGCCAATCACCACCTCACCGAAGGCTTGAATCACCTTACCGGCGGCATCATGACCATCCTGACCGTTAAGCAGCACCACCCGCGTGGAAGCGACGTTGAGCGCCAGTCGCAGCAGAGTTGCCGCCAGCAAAATGGTTGGGAAAACGGCGAAATCCAGCGGGCGCAAGGCATAGATCGCCACCAGCAACACCACGATCGACAGGGCAATACTGAAGGTAAACAGCACGTCGAGCAGGAAGGGCGGGATCGGCAGCATGACCATGCCGAGCATGACCAGCAGCATCAGCGGTATACCCAGGTTGCCCTGCTTTAACCCCGACAGGTTGCTGCGCACATCACCGATCATTTGTGAGCGATCTATTGCCACACCACTACCCCAGCCAGTTCAATCTTTTGACGCTGTGCGCGCCTCTGGGGAGGGAATTGCAAGAAGCTGTCCAACTTTGCCTGACGCAGGCAAACAATAGGTAAATGCGGTGATTGCGCTGAACGATCACTCGTCGCGGCGTAGATCCGGCGGGATAGGCATATCTGGCAGAGGGCCCGGACGCTTGCCTTTACCCGCCTGGTACTGGCGCAGTTGGTAGACATAGGCCAGCACTTGGGCAATCGCCAGATACAGCCCGGCGGGGATCTCCTGATCCAGCTCGGTGGAGTAAAACACCGCCCGCGCCAGCGCCGGAGACTCCAGCACCATGACCTTGTGCTCATTGGCGATTTCGCGAATCTTCAATGCGGTGAAGTCGCCACCCTTGGCCAGCAACATCGGCGCATTGCCCTTGGCCGGATCGTACTTCAAGGCCACGGCAAAGTGCGTTGGGTTGGTGATCACCACGTCGGCGTCTGGCACCGACTGCATCATGCGCCGCTCGGCCATTTCCCGTTGCAACTGACGAATACGCTGCTTGACCTCCGGCTTACCCTCGCTGTCCTTGTACTCGTCGCGCACTTCCTGCTTGGTCATCATCAGCTTCTGCTTGCTGCTCCAGAGCTGGAACGGCACGTCTACAGCCGCAATCAGAATCAACCCGCAGGACATCCACAGCGCGCTCCAGCCCACCACTGTCATCGAGTGCATAATCGCCGACTCGATCGGTTCATGGACAATCGCCAGCAGGTCATCCTGCCAAGCCGACAACACCGTAACTCCTACCAGCAGAATCAGCACGAACTTGGCCAGGGCCTTGAGCAACTCAACCAGCGCCTGGGTGGAAAACATGCGCTTAAGCCCCGCCAACGGATTCATCCGGCTGGCTTTAGGGGCCATGGCACTGGCAGAAAACAGCCAGCCACCCAGGGAGATCGGCCCGACAATCGAGGCAATCAGCAGCAGGATAAACAACGGGAACAGTGCCTCAAGGGCAATTTGCCCGGAAGCGGCAAGCCACAACCCCATGCTGCGCTCATCCATGATGACCTCGCGGGGCAGGGAGAAATTGCCATGCATAATTTCCAGCATGGAGTTACCCATGCTGCCGCCAAACGCCAGCAGGCCGCCAAAGCCGCCAAGGGTTACGGCGAGAGTATTAAGCTCTTTGGAGCGGGCGATTTGGCCCTTCTCACGGGATTCGCGTAAGCGTTTCTCCGTGGGTTCCTCGCTTTTATCGGCACCGCTCTCGGATTCGGCCATGGATTAACCCGACCTCGCCATTTCACGGAGAAACCGCAAAGCCTCGCTGGCGAACACTTGGTACTGGGCAAGAATATCGCTCATGCCAATCCACACGATCACCAACCCCAGCACCAGGGTCAGCGGAAAACCGATGGAGAAGATGTTGAGTTGCGGCGCGGCGCGGGTCATGACCCCAAATGCTAAGTTGACCACCAGCAGCGCCGTAATCGCCGGCAGTACCAACAACAAGGCAGCCCCGATGACCCAGCTCAATTTATTGGCAATTTCCCAGTAGCTGTCCACCAAAAACCCGCCGCCGACCGGCAAGGTAAAAAAGCTTTCGGTGAGCACTTCGAACACCACCAGGTGAGCGTTCATGGCGAGGAACAGCAGCGTCACCAGGATCATAAATACCTGACCGATGACCGGCACTGAAATGCCGTTGGCTGGGTCAACCATAGAGGCGAAGCCCAGGCCCATTTGCATGGCCACAATTTGCCCGGCGATGGCAAAAATCTGGAAAAACAACTGCAAGACAAAGCCCAGCATCACGCCAATCAGGATCTCTTGAGCGATCCAGATAACCGCCTGCACGCTGATGGCATCGACCACCGGCATCGGCGGCAGCGTCGGCATGATGGCCAGGCAAATAGCCACAGCTAAATACAGACGCACCCGCGTCGACACCAGCTGGGTGCCGATGATTGGCATAAACATCAACAGCCCAGCAATGCGAAACAGCGGCAGCAGAAAGCTGCCCACCCAGGCACCGACCTGCTCGTTGCTTAGCTCAAGCATGTCAGCCGATCAGCTGCGGAATGTTCATGATCAGGTTCTCGGTGTATTCCATCAGCTCACGCACCAGCCAAGGGCCGGCGAAGATCAGCACCAATAAAATAACCAGCAGCCTCGGCAAAAAGCTCAGGGTCTGTTCGTTGATCTGCGTGGCCGCCTGAAACATTGCCACCAGCAGCCCCACAATCAAGCTGGGTACAACCAGGATCGCGACAATGCTAGCGGTCAGCCACAAGGCACCGCGCACAATATCCACTGCGACTTCAGGCGTCATGGCTAGGTGCCTCCGAAGCTGGCGGCCAGGGTGCCCATGATCAGCGCCCAGCCATCAATCAGCACAAACAGCATGATCTTGAATGGCAGGGAAATGATCAGCGGTGAGAGCATCATCATGCCCATCGCCATGAGGATACTGGCCACCACCATGTCGATAATCAGGAACGGGATAAAGATCATAAAGCCGATCTGGAAGGCGGTTTTCAGCTCGGAGGTGACGAAGGCCGGCACCAGAATGGTCAGCGGCGCATCTTCTGGCGTGGCGATATCGGTACGTTTCGACAGGCGTACAAACAGCTCCAGATCGCTTTCGCGGGTCTGCGACAGCATAAAGTTCTTGATCGGCCCTTCGGCCTTGAGAATCGCATCCTGCGCCGGCATCTGCTCGCTCAGGTAGGGCTGCAGGGCTTCGCGGTTAATCTGCTCGAATACCGGGGCCATGATAAACATGGTCAGAAACAGCGCCAGGCCAACCAGTATCTGGTTCGACGGCGTCTGCTGCAGCCCTAGAGCCTGACGCAAAATCGAGAAGACGATGATGATCCGAGTAAAGCTGGTCATCAGCATGACAAACGCCGGGATAAAACTCAGCGCCGTCATGATCAGCAGAATCTGCAGGCTAACCGAGTATTCCTGCTGCCCTTCGGTATCGGTACTCAGGGTGATCGCCGGAATTGACAGGGGGCTGCTGCCCGACTGAATCAACGTGCTGGCAGTCGGCGGATCGGCGGCGAGCGCAAGCGAAGCCCCAAAGCTAAAAATCAGTACCAGCAACACACGCAGCATCACAACTTGTCCTTCTGGTCCTTGCCCAACAGCTCCATCAGACGCTGGGCGAACTCGGTCGAAGCTGGCTCGGCATCCGGCAAATGCACCGGTTCCTGCATAACATGAAGCGAGGTGATGTTGCCTGGTGTCAGCCCCAGCAACACCTGCTCATCACCCACCTGCACCAGCACCAAGCGATCACGCGGCCCCAGGGACTGGGTGGCCACGATTTTAATCACCTGGCCACCACGCGGCACAATCTGCTGCACCCGGCGCATCAGCCAGGCCAGCAGAAAGATCAACCCAATCACCAGCAGCAAGCCCAGCAATAGCTGCACCAACTGTCCACCCATCCCGGCACTGGCAAGCGGTGTAGCCGTTTGTGCGGCGGGTTCAGCAGCCATTGCCGTCAAGGGCAAAGCCAGGCCCAGCAGAAGGGTTCTATACATGCTTAGCGCAACTTCTTGATGCGTTCGCTGGGGCTGATCACGTCGGTCAGGCGAATGCCAAACTTCTCATTCACCACCACCACCTCGCCGTGAGCAATCAGGGTGCCGTTGACCAGAACATCCAGTGGCTCACCGGCCAGACGATCCAGCTCAATCACCGAGCCCTGGTTCAACTGCAGCAAGTTGCGAATGGTGATATCGGTATTGCCGACTTCCATGGAAATCGACACCGGGATATCCAGAATCACATCCAGATTCGGCCCATCTAGGTTCACTGGCAGATTCATCTTCGGCGCACTACCAAACTCCTCCATGGGGGCGCGCGGAACCGCCGGCGCGGAATTGCTCGCGGCGAGCATGGCGTCGATATCATCCTGCCCGGCATCGCCGGCCTCGGACAATGCAGCTGCCCACTCATCCGCCAGCGCCTGTTCTTCAGGGGAGCTGGCTTCTTCGCCGTCTTCTATATTTTCGTTTGCGTCTGCCATGGTTCTTCCTCGGCTGGCGTGAATAGGGTTAGCAGTTAACGCAGACGCTCGATCGGGTCGATCACCTGCAACGCCAGGTTGCCTTTATGGGCACCTAACTTGACCTTGAACGAAGGCACACCATTGGCACAGAGCACCATATGGTCTGGCAGCTCAACGGGAATCACATCCCCCGGCTGCATATGCAAAATGTCGCGTAATTTAAGCTGGCGCCGGGCCACGGTGGCACTCAACGGCACACTGACGCCGAGGATGTCTTCACGCAGGGCCTTGATCCAACGCTCATCCTGATCGTCGACATCGGACTGGAAGCCAGCGTCGAGCATCTCGCGAATCGGCTCAATCATTGAGTACGGCATGGTGATATGCAGGTCGCCGCCGCCGCCATCCAGTTCGATATGAAAGGTCGACACCACAATCACTTCACTGGGGCTGACGATGTTGGCCAGCGCCGGATTGACTTCCGAATTGACGTACTCGAAGTTGATATCCATCACCGCGTGCCAGGCTTCTTTCAGGTCGATAAACGCCTGATCCAGCACCATGCGCACCACACGCAGCTCGGTCGGAGTGAACTCACGCCCCTCAATCTTGGCGTGACGGCCGTCGCCGCCAAAGAAGTTGTCCACCAGTTTGAACACCAGCTTGGCGTCCAGAATAAACAAGCCGGTGCCGCGCAGCGGCTTCATCTTCACCAGGTTGAGGCTGGTCGGCACATACAGCGAGTGCACGTATTCACCGAACTTCATCACCTGCACGCCGCCCACCGCCACATCGGCGGAACGGCGCAGTAGGTTAAACATGCTAATGCGGGTATACCGGGCGAAGCGCTCGTTGATCATCTCCAGCGTCGGCATACGCCCACGGACAATCCGGTCCTGGCTGGTCAGGTCATATTGCTTGACGCTTCCCGGTTCGGCCTCGTCCTCGGTTTCAACCAAGCCGTCATCAACACCATGCAGCAGGGCATCGATTTCATCTTGGGAAAGCAGGTCTTGCACAGCCATATGCCGCTCCTGGTTACTGCAATACGAGGTTGGTGAACAACACTTGCTCGACCGTGACCTTGCCGGTCTCTTTCTCAGCCAGTTCCTGCACGCTAGCGGTCGCCTGCTGGCGCAGCATTTCCTTGCCCACCGGGGTGATCAAGGAGGCAAAATCCTGGCCGGAAAACAGCATCACCAAACGGTTACGCAACACCGGCATATGCACTTTCAGGGCATCCAGCGCCGCCTGATCGCGGGTCATCAGGGCCACACTGACCTGCATATAGCGGGCGCGCCCCTGATAGTTGAAATTCACCACGAATGCCGGCGACAGCTCTTCATAGATCGCCGCCAGCTTGACGGGTACCGCAGGCTCGGCATTGGCGCCGGCTTTGGCTTCTTCAGCGCCTGCGTCCTTCTTGCTCAAGAAGAACCACGTGCCGCCCACTGAAAGGCCAACAGCCAGCAGCACGGCGAGCGCGATGATGATGATCAGCTTCATTTTACCGGCTGGTTTCGCCTCACCATCTGCTGGCGTTTGCGCTGCTTCATTCTTAGCCATGCCAATAATCCGTCGTTATTCGGAGTTTGATCCGTTATCAAAGGGTTAAGAGCAAGTGTTATGCCAGTCTGTCAACAAACCTGCTCAATACGGGTGGCCAGCACCTGAGGGTGTTCGGCCAAGGCATCGGGTAAGCGCACGCCCCAAACAAAATCGCCCGACTCCCACACAGTGGGCGTCGGGCGAAATGCAGTTTAGATCAGTGCGTCACGCAACTACAGCGGCAAGCACCTCAGGCGTAGTAATCAACCAAGCCACGAACACCGCCAGAGGTCGCGCGGGTTGATTCAACTGCGCTCAAATGCAGCTCCTCATCCCCGCCAAGCGACTCACCGGAGGCACCTCCACGCCCTCGCTCATCGCCACCACCCTGCCCTTGCCAGCCACGGCTGAGCGACTGATCGGAGACGCTTACGTCCAGCTGGTTCATGCCTTGCTGGGCAAACAGCTCACGCAGGCGATGCATCTGCGCATCCAGCGCCTCACGCACCCCTGCATGCGGGCTGGCGAAGGTCACTTGGCTTTGTTCTTGGCTGACGCTGATACGCACTTCCAGACGCCCCAGCTCAGCGGGGTCGAGCTGAATCTCGGCGGACTTAAGGTTCTGGCTGGACATCACCATCACGCGATCCACCACCGCCTCACTCCAACCGCCCTGCTGCATTGGCACCGGCTGCCCAACCACCGGCGCTCGTGCAGACAGCGAATTCTGTTGGCCAATGGCCTGAGTCAACGCATTGAGCTTGCTGACGAAGTTCTCTGGGGTATTGTTCGCCGTGCCTTCCTTCAGGGCCTCAAGGCTTTTGCCTGTGAGGACTTCAAGCTCTAGCTCCGGCAACTCAAGCGCATCTCCCCCTATGGGCATCTCGTCTTGCACCACCTGACTGGCCAGCATGTTCTGGCTGGCACTTTGGCTCGCCAGGCTGGCCTGACCCAGCGGTGAAGCCGCTTGCTCCGCCAGGGCTTTTTCCTTCGCGCCTATTTCCAACGCCATGCGCACCGCTGGCAATTGGTTGAGCGCATCCAGTTCAGCATCGAAGCTGGCCTCGGTCAGGCTCGCCGGCCCCGAGCTGGTCAACCCGCTAGTCACCAACAAGGGCGCCGGCTGGCTATCGAGGGTGAGCTCTTGCGCCTCTTCCGCCGGCAACTCGCCGGTGATACCGAGCAATAACAGCGGATCAAGCGCAGCCCCCTGGTTTTCCGGCTCACTCGGCAAAGGCTTGCCGCTATCGGCAACCTCACTCTGCCCGGTGGCGGCAACGACCTGCGGATCATCGTCTGGCTTTTCTGTGGTTTTGCTTTCGCGCGCCGGTTTGGCAGATGCGTCGTTACGCTCTGCGGCCTTAGCCTGTCGCTCCTTGGCATACACCTGGGAGAAGCTGGAGGCCTCGTTCTTATTGGTCTGCGCGGTTTTTTCCGGCGGTTTTGATGCAGCAGCCCTGGGCTTTACTTCAGGTGCCGACTTGAGCAACAAATCGGGGGCAACGGACATGGATACTCTCCGCTCGGGGTTGGTCGTGCAGAGGTTTTTGCAAGGTGCGGGCCAACTTGTTGACGCAAGCATCCGCGATGGCGCAATGCCGCAGAAGCGCGCCGAGCGCAGTAACACTAGCGCCGATAACGTTGACGCTCGGACTTAAGCAGGATGCGCACGATGGCAAATTCACGTTCAATCTGCTCAACCAACTCAGCGGCTGGCTCCAACTGCTCGCGCCGCCCGGCCTCCTCCAGTTGTTTGCACAACCCAACCAGCATCAGTGCGCCCATATTGCTGCAACTGCCCTTAAAGCTGTGCGCCGCCAGACGCAAACCCTGCGCATCCGCCACCTGCTCAGCCTGCCGCAGCACCAGCAGGCGCTCTTCAGAGTCGATCAGAAAAGTATCCAGTAGCACCGGATATTCATCTTCCATGACGTCCTGCAAGGCCAACAACACTGTGCTATCAAGGTGAATATCGGACAACGGCTCACTCCCTGGGCGTTATGCTGCCGATTATGCCCCAGGCGACCAGGAAAACTCCACGCGCACCCCAGGCTCACCATCGCCCCAACTGCAACGCTCACTCAGATGCCTGACCAGAGCCAGCCCACGACCACTTAAGCTATGGACATTTCGGGGGGACGTCGGCAATCGCTGCGCATCAAAACCAGAGCCGCTGTCCTCGACCCGCACAATCAAACGCCCGCCCGCCCCCTCGGGCAGTAACTGCAGATGAAAACGCACAAACCCGTTGGTTAGCGCCGCCAGGCGCACGCTGCGCTGACGGTAATACTCGGCAAATCCCTCGGCATTCGCCTTGAGCGCCGAATCCAGCCCCAACACGCCATGCTCCAGGGCATTCGAATACAGCTCGGCCAACACACTGAACAAGGCACCACCCTGGGGCCGCAGCCCTTGCACCTCGAGCAACAACTGCAAGAGAAATGGCAGCGGATTGAAATGCCGCAGGGTTTCACCGCGAAACTCGAAGCTTGCCGACCAATCCAGTGAATGGCTCTGTCCATTGTCGGCAAAGGCCAGTGGCGGCCGGCTCAACGTTGCCTGATCGACCAGGCTAACCTCAACCAGGCTGACATCATCCTGCTGCTCGCCGCTGAAGTGGGTCAGCGCCTGCTGGATCTCAGAAAACAGCGTCGCCTGTTGTCGGTTGGCGTTGAACACCTCAAGCAAACGCCCTTCACCGAACAACTCCCCCTGCTTGCTGCAAGCCTCCAGCACGCCATCTGAGAGCAGGAAAACCCGATCACCGAGCGCCAGCGGATAGACCTCGTACTTGTCATTGAACGCGCTTGGCTCCAACACCCCCAGCGGCAAGTGCCGCGACACCAGCGGTATACGCTGGCCATTGCCGCGTAACAAATAGCCATCCGGCAAACCACCGTTCCACACCTCGACCACCTGGCGCTGGAAGCTGATGTTGAGCACGGTAGCGCAGCAAAATACCCCGACCGGAAGGATGTGCTTGAGCTTGGCGTTGATCTCACGCAGCACCTCGACCAGCGAATAGCCTTTGGCCGTCATGCCATAAAACACCTCGGCCAGTGGCATCGCGCCTATCGCGGCAGGCAAGCCGTGACCGGTGAAATCGCCCAGCAGCACATGCATGCCGCCCGAAGGCTTGAACGCAGCCAGCAGCAGATCACCGTTAAACACCGCATAGGGCGATTGCAGGTAGCGAATGTTCGGGGCATCCAGGCAACCGGAGTGGGTCACCTTGTCGAATACCGCCTTAGCCACACGCTGCTCGTTGAGCAGGTGTTCGTTGTGCATGGCAATCAGGTCGCGTTGCTGCAACACCGTGTCTTGCAGGCGGCGCAAGCGGTCCATGGCCTTGATTTTGGCTTCGAGAATGACCCGGTTATACGGTTTGGCGAGAAAGTCATCACCACCGGCCTCCAGGCAACGCACCAGCGCTTCGCCTTCGGTCAGGGAGGTGAGAAAGATGATCGGCACCAGCTCTTCGCCAGCTGCCTGTTTGATTCGCCGTGCGGCGTCGAAGCCGTCCATTACCGGCATCAAGGCGTCCATCAGCACCAGCTGTGGGCGTTCCAACTCGAACAAAGCCACCGCCTCCATGCCATTGCTGGCCGTCAGCACCCGGTGCCCCTGACGGCTAACGATGGTCGACAACAGCATGCGATCGGCGGCGTTGTCCTCGGCGATCAGTATGGACAGGCGCTCTGGCATAGCACGCGCCCCAGTCAGGTAATTTTGAACAGCTGCTCGAAATTCGAGATGGCGAGGATTTTGCGTACATCCGGGTTGCAGTTAAGCAGGCTGATCTGCGCACTGTCGCCACCGGCGTGATCACGCAGCAACAGCAGCATGCCGAGCGCCGAACTGTCCAGATAGGTGGTGCCCTGAAGGTCTACGACATAGCACTGCGGCGGGCTGCTGACGCGCTCATAGGCATTACGAAACTCCTGATGCGCACCGAAATCGAAGCGTCCCTGAATCACAATGGTCAGCTCTTGCCCATCAGCTGAGGGCTGCGAGGTGATAGCCATGCATTACTCCTTTTAACGAAAAGACCAGGCCGCACGTTCCAGTGAGCCAAGCTGCAGGTTATGCATAGTCAAGATGTAGCACCGCAATGCCCACGCAGCAACTGTTTAGGCGCTATTGAGTGGTCATTGAAGGTGGTTTAGCGGCGCTTAATACTGGGACTCACGCGCCACCAGACGCTGCGAGAGCTCATCGAGCAGTTTTTGCTCGCGTTTGTCTTCGGCCATACGCGCTTCGTCCTGATAGCGTTTGACCAGCTTGCGCAAGCCTTCCATGCGCGCGTAGCGCTGCTGCCAGACCTCGCGCACCTTGTCCATATTCGCGCGGTGCCAATCGACACTGTTGCGCTGCTGGCCGATGGCGCCTTCCAGCTGGCTAAGAAAGCGCTGGTAGTTCATCAGCCATTGCCCGGAAACACCACGCTGGCCTTCACTGATCCATTGTTGCTGGTAATCACCACGGTAACGCTCCAGGTCCCCCAGTTGCACTTCGGCCTGGCGCAGCAGCCCCTGACAATGGCCCAACTGCAACGCCGCTTCGCGCTCGGCGCGCTCGGCCATGAGCACGACAGGAGCCAGCCGCGCGGCGCGGCTTTGCGCCATGGCTTACGCTCCAGTCGCAGCAGGATTGAAGGTCGCGGCCAGCTGCGCACTGCTATGTTCAAGGCTTTCATTATCCTGCAGCCCCTGCCGCAGGTACTTGACCATGGCCGGCTGACGGGCGATGGCCAGGTCAGTATCAGGGTCGCCACCGGGCACATAGGCACCCACGCTGATCAGGTCACGACTCTGCTGATAGCGCGACCACAACTGCTTGAAGCGCTGTGACAGACGCAGATGCTCGGCACTGACCACCTGGGGCATCACTCGACTGATTGAGGCTTCGATATCGATGGCCGGGTAATGCCCCTCCTCAGCCAAGCGCCGCGACAGCACGATATGCCCATCGAGCACACCACGCGCGGCGTCAGCAATCGGGTCCTGCTGGTCATCGCCCTCACTGAGCACGGTGTAAAACGCAGTAATCGAACCGCCGCCCTCTTCCGCATTACCAGCACGCTCCACCAGTTTTGGCAGGCGCGCAAATACTGACGGCGGATAACCCTTGGTTGCCGGCGGCTCACCAATGGCCAGGGCGATCTCACGCTGGGCCTGGGCAAAACGGGTTAGCGAGTCCATAAGCAGCAAGACGTTCTTGCCTTTATCGCGGAAGTATTCGGCTATTCGCGTGCAATACATCGCTGCACGCAGGCGCATCAGCGGCGCATCATCGGCCGGCGAGGCCACCACCACCGAGCGCTTGAGGCCTTCGTGGCCGAGAATTTCGTCGATAAATTCTTTTACTTCCCGGCCCCGCTCACCGATCAGCCCAACCACGATAATGTCGGCCTCGGTAAAGCGCGTCATCATGCCCAGCAGCACCGATTTACCCACCCCTGTACCGGCAAACAGACCAAGTCGCTGGCCGCGGCCTACCGTCAACAGACCGTTGATTGAGCGAATCCCCACATCCAGCGGCTCACTGATGGGGTGGCGCTTGAGCGGGTTGATCGTCGGGCCATCCATCGGCACCCAGTCTTCGGCCTTCATCCCGCCTTTGCCATCGAGGGCGCGGCCAGTGCCATCGAGCACCCGGCCAAGCATCGACATGCCCATGGGCAAACGGCCGGTATCCGGCAACGGCACCACGCGCGCACCCGGGGCGATACCCGCCAGGCTGCCGACCGGCATTAGAAAAATTTTGCCGTTGGAAAAACCCATCACTTCGGCCTCAACCTGCACCGGGTGATGGCTGTCGTCATTGATCACCAGACAGCGGCTGCCCAGTGCGGCGCGCAAACCTTCAGCTTCGAGGGTCAGGCCGACCATGCGCAATAAACGCCCCTCTACCTGCGGCTGGGCCGGCAGCGCTATGACATCGTTGTAACCGGCCAAGCGCTTGGCAAAGCTGACCCGATCAAGGCGCATCCTGCATCGCCTCAGCAATTGCCTCAGGGGCATCCAGCTCGGTCTGCAGGTCGGCCTCCAGCGGATGCATGGCCTGCTCACGCTGCTGCTCGAACAACTGTTTGACGGCCAGACTCAGGCGCGTTTCCATGGTTGCATCGATGCGGCTCAGCTCGCTTTCCACCCGACAGCCGCCAGGCAGCAAGGCAGCGTCTTCGAGAATTCGCCAACTCTCTTCATGGCGCTCGCGCAAGGCTTTGACCATCTCGAAATCTTGCGGGTTGAGATGAATACGGATATTGCCCGCCCCCATCGGCAGCAGCTTGAGCGCCTCACTGAGCACCTGGCGAATCTGGCTGGAGTCACTGTTCAGCTCACGCTGAACCACCTGACGCACCATGTGCTCAAGCAGCTTGATCATCGCCTCTTCGACCTGCTGATCCTGCTCGGCAATCGGCTCAAACAGCTGCGTCATCAGCTGCTCCAGCCCAGCGATTTTTGCCGCCAAAGCCGTATCAGCTTCCTGTTTGGCTTTCAGCTGCCCCGCATGGAAGCCGTCTTTCTCACCAGTGGCAAAGCCTTCGTTGTAGGCGTCTTCGCGGATCGCTTCCAACTCATCCAACGTCAAGGGCTTGACGTCTTCTAGGGCCACCTCTTCACTGTCGGCTTGCGCCTGCTCGCTGGCCGCAGCGGCCTGTTCTGCTGCGCTAGGTTCAGGCGTTGGCGCATGCGGGTCAAAACTGGGCAGCGCCCAGACGTCAACGCCTTTTAGATCCTTGGCGCGAATCAGCTCACTCGCCGGCTCTTTACTCGACATGGCTTACACCATTTCCTCGCCACCCTTGCCGCCCAGGACAATTTCCCCGGCTTCGGCCATACGCCTGGCGATGGTGAGAATTTCCTTCTGCGCAGTTTCCACGTCGCTGACGCGCACCGGGCCTTTGGCCTCCAAGTCGTCGCGCAGCAGTTCGGCGGCACGTTTGGACATGTTCTTGAAGACCTTTTCCTTGATCGCTTCGTCAGCGCCCTTGAGCGCCAGCACCAGCACGTCCGAGGACACCTCGCGCATCAGCGCCTGGATACCACGATCATCGACATCGGCCAGGTTGTCGAAGACAAACATCAGGTCTTCGATCTGGCTGGACAGGTCCTCGTCGACTTCGCGGATCGAGTCCATCAGCTGGCCTTCAACCGAGCTGTCGAGGAAGTTCATGATATCGGCGGCACGCTTGACTCCGCCGAGTGCCGCACGGGTGCTGTTAGAGCTGCCAGAAAACTGTTTTTCGAGAATCTGATTGAGCTCTTTCAGCGCGGCTGGTTGTACGGTATTCAGCGAGGACACGCGCAGCACGATATCCAAGCGCACCTTATGATCGAAGTGACCGAGCACTTCACCGGCCTGATCCGGGTCGAGGTAGGCGACGACGATAGCCTGAATCTGCGGGTGCTCGTAACGAATCACATCCGCCACGGCACGCGGCTCCATCCATTTCAGGCTGTCCAGACCACTGGTACTGCCACCCAGAAGAATGCGGTCGATCAGGTTGCCAGCCTTGTCTTCGCCCAGCGCCGCCGTCAGCATCTTGCGGATATAGCCATCGGCACCAACGCCCAGACTGGTCTGGTCGCCGACAATGTCGACAAACTCACCCATCACCTGCTCGACCTGCTCGCGCTGGATATTGCGCATACCGGCCATGGCCACGCCAACGCGCTGCACTTCCTTGGGCCCAAGGTGACGCAAGACCTGGGCCGCATCGGTTTCGCCAAGGGATAGCAGGAGAATCGCGGCCTTGTCGACCTTGTTCAATTTAGCAGCGGTTCGATTCTCACTCATCGGCGTTAATCCACTCTTTGACAACCTGGGCGACGCGGCCCGGATCTTCCGCGACCAGGCTCTTGATGGCGTTTAGCTGGGCATCATACCCTTCACTCGGGCTAGGCAGGAGGATGCTTTGCGGCCCGCCTAGGCTGACCCGGTCTTCGGCCAAATCACCGCCCAGGCCACCCATTTCACCGAGTTCGACATCGCGGCCACGGCCATCGCCTAGTGCGCGGCCGGCACCGGTGATGTTATTCAGCACAGGGCGCAGCACACCGAATACCAACACCAGAATAAACAGCACGCCAAGCACTTGCTTGACCACATCCCAGAACCACGGCTGGGTGTAGAACGGAATGTCGATTATTTCCTCGCCCTGCTCGATGGAGAACGGCGTATTGATCACGCTGACGCTGTCACCACGGCTGGCGTCGAAGCCCACCGAGTCCTGCACCAGACGGGTAAAACGCGCCAGGTCATCACTGCTCCACGGCACACGAGTGACCTCGCCGGTCGCCGCATCGACCTTGGCCTGATCATCCACCACCACAGCCACCGACAAGCGGCGCAGACGCCCCTGCTGTTGCTTGGTGTAGCTGATAGAACGGTCCAGTTCAAAGTTACGCGTGGACTGCTCACGCTTGTCCGCCGGGTAAGGCGCTAGCATGGCCAGGCCGGTTGCTGGGTCGATGATCTGCGCGCCGTTGGCGTCGAGCAGCGGCTGCCCCGGGGCAATCGCTGCCGGCGCAGCCGCTGCACCCGCACCCGCCTGCTGCGGCGCGGCAGCGGCACCTGGCGGCTGATTACTCAGGGCACCGGGCACGCCTTGCGGCGGCAGGCTGCTGGTGCGCTGCTCGTTGACTTGTTGTTCGCTGCGCAGCGCCGGCTGATCCGGGTTGAACATTTCCGAGGTGGATTCCACTGCACTGAAATCCACATCCGCAGACACTTCGGCCTTGTAGCGACCGGAGCCCAGTACCGGCTGCAGAATATTGTGCACGCGCTGAGTGAACAGGCTTTCCATGCGGCGGCTGTAGTCGAACTGTTTGCCGGCCATGGTCAGCTCGGACATTTCCTGAATGTCCGAGAGCAGATTGCCTTTCTGGTCGACCACGGTGACCTGGGCCTTGTCCATTTCCGGCACGCTGCTGGCAACCAGGTTAACGATGGCCATCACCTGGCTCGGCTCCAGACCGCGCCCGGAATATAACTCGACCAGCACTGAGGCGCTGGGCTTGCGCTCATCGCGCACGAACACCGAGCTTTTCGGGATTGCCAGATGCACGCGCGCAGCTTTGACGTTGTTCAGGCTGGAGACGGTGCGCGCCAGCTCGCCTTCCAGGCCGCGACGATAGCGGGTAGCTTCCATAAACTGGCTAGTGCCCAGGCCTTGCTCCTGGTCAAGAATCTCAAAGCCGACACTGTTGTCTTTCGGCGACACCCCTGCCGCAGCCAAACGCATACGCGCCCGCGCCAGGTCATCAGCCTTAACCAGCAATGCACCGGAGCTGGGCTCCACGGTGTATTTGATATCGGCAGCGGATAACGTCTCCATCACTTGCGAGGCGTCCATACCATCAAGGCTGCCATACAGCGGACGGTAATCAGGCTGTTGCGACCACAACACCACGGCAAAACCGATAGCCACGCTGGCGGCCAGGCCGACCAGCAGCCCGATCTGCCGCAACATCGACATATCGGCGAGGTTTTCCAGAAAGGCCAGGCCGAACAATGGTTTTTTCGGCTCACCAGCGGTGGTGGCAGGTACGTTTGCGGCGACAGCTTCAGCCATGATTCAGCCCTACCCTTAAACCGGCATCTGCATAATGTCTTGATAAGCCTGAACCAGTTTATTGCGGACCTGGGTCATGGCCTGGAAGGAAACGCTGGCTTTCTGCGAGGCGATCATCACGTCAGTCAAATCGACACCACTGGTGCCCATTTCAAAGGCAGTGGCCAGTTTATTGGAGGCCTGCTGGGTTTCGTTGACCTTGCCCACCGCCTGCCCGAGCATCTCGGAAAAGCTCGGCGCACCAGGTTCAGGCGTGCTGGCGACAGGCTTCTGACGCACCATGGCGTCGGCCTGCATGGAACGCATTTCCAGCATCAAACGATTGAATTCAACACCCTGGCTCATCTCTACCTCCACTGGCCGCAGTTTTTTGACGCTTTGCGGCGTTTGCAGAGGTATTGCAACAAGGGTGCCAGGTTATCGCGTGAGCGCTCAGCGCCTATTTACGTGCCTGCGAGCGGATATACAGCGCCTCAACCTTCTCGCGCGCCCAAGGCGTCTTGCGCAAAAAGGTCAAGCTGGACTTGATGCTCGGGTCGCTCTTGAAACAACGAATGTCGATCCGTTGCGCCAGACCGTCCCAGCCGTACTGAGCCACCAAAGCGCTGAGGACAGTTTCAAGGGTGACGCCATGCAGCGGATCTTTTGCAGTGTTAGCCATGCGGAACCTGTACGGGGATGCGTGAAAGTGCGCCACCTTAGCCGCGCAGCGCGATAAGCGAAAGCTCCAGCCGCGCAAATGCGCGAGCTGACGCGGATGATAGCTGCCGCCCTACTCACCCCGTTACGGCTGGTGGGGGCGTGTCCTCTAGAAACACCAGATTCTCCTCCCTGACACGCCGGCCGGCCTCATCATAGAGAAAAGGTAGAAACATATAGCGCCGCCCGGCGGTGACCGGCGTTGCCTCATGCAGCAAGCCACAGGAAAACACCACTACGCCTCCCGTAGGCGCGGCGTACAGGCCTGAACCAAACTCAGGGAAGCGCAGATAACCGCCCTCGTACTCGCCACTGTTGAGAAACAGTGACACTGCAAACCCCCGGTGTGCCGTACCTTTGGTGGTGTTGTCGCGGTGCGCGCGAAAGTGCCCTCCCTCTTGGGCGTCATAACAGCCGATCAGATAACGCTCCATACAGCTTGCCTTGAACTGAAACGCCCGCTGCAACAGTGGTACCACCCGCTCCTGAATACGACGCTGACACGCTGCTCGCAACAACGGCTCTTCTAGCGTGCAGTCGCGCCTAACCTTATGGTCACGGCCAAACACCTGCACAGTCTTACCATCGACCTCCTGCATAAAACCCGAAGCAGTGCCGCCCTGGGTGCCGTAGTAGTCGATCAAGGCCTGACACAGCGCCGGCTCAAACACCCGCGGCAGAACCAACACCGGAGCCTCACCACTGGCCGGGTACGCAGGAGCGATCGGCGGTAAACGCTGCAACACTGCCAACAGAGCGGTCATGTGAGCCTCTTCCTCGCCCTGAAACGGCAAGACGGCCGCCACCCGCAGCAAAGGGTCGAGCACATAAGTCACGCGCTGATAATCCCCAGATTCCTGCCAACCCCCATATAAGGCACTGACCTTGCGTTCGAAATCCAAAAAATAGCGAACGCCGGGCAGTGAACTGGCCACCCGCTGTTGACGTTCATCCGCTGGGTCGACCGAGACCCCGAAGAAGGACAGGCTCTGGTCATCAAAACGCGGGCGCAACTTGGCAAGCCGCCTAAGTAGTCGAGCGCTACCCGGCTCGGCCGCAGAACCGAAGAAACACAACACGATGTAACGCCCAGCCACCGTATCGAAGACGAAACGGTCCTTGTTCAGCGTGCGGCAGGTGAACCAGGGGGCTGGCTCGCCCAACCCTATAAATGCGCCGGGTTTCACTGCACACCTCCTTGCGCAAAGCGCAGCGCCACTCAATAGGGAAGCCAAGCGGTTAGCACAAGGATAGTCGGCGAGTATAGGAATGACAGCCAGGTGCGGCTCCGCGCCCCGCGCATACACTCGAGCAGCCTTGGGGCGTGACACGCTGTAGCCGCTGGAATTTTTCAGGCATAAAAAAGCCGGCCCAATACCCGAAGGTATGGCCGGCGCAGTTTCTTCAATCACTCAGCCTGCCGCAGTAATCTGCAGCGACTGGATAGGTCTTCTCAGGCGCGATGGGCGTCCTGGTATTCCTTCTCCGCTTCGTCGAAGCGCTTGACCATGCTGACCGAAGGACCATTGCCGACTTTGCTGAACACGACGATGGCCAGAGTGGCGAGGATAAAGCCTGGGATGATTTCGTACAGCCCCAGATGGCCGAGCAGATTCTTCCACAGGATCACGGTCAGGGCACCGACCACCATGCCAGCCAGGGCACCATTGCGGGTCATCTGCTTCCATACCAGCGACAGGATCACGACCGGACCAAACGCCGCACCGAAGCCTGCCCACGCATAGGACACCAAGCCCAGCACGCGGTTTTCCGGATTGGAGGCCAGCATGATGGCGACAATGGCAATCAGCAGCACCATGCTACGTCCGACCCATACCAGCTCAGTCTGCGAGGCACCTTTACGCAGGAAGGCTTTGTAGAAGTCTTCGGTTAGGGCGCTGGAGCACACCAGCAGCTGGCAGCTCAGGGTACTCATCACTGCCGCCAGGATGGCAGACAACAGAATACCGGCGATCCATGGGTTGAACAGCAGCTTGGCCAGTTCAATAAACACCCGCTCCGGGTTCTCGGTCACGGGGCCTGCAAGGTCCGGGTGAGCCGCAAAGTAGGCAATACCGAAGAAGCCGACGGCCACAGCGCCGCTCAGGGTCAGCACCATCCAGGTCATGGAGATGCGACGGGCCGCAGGGATCGACTTAACCGAATCAGCCGCCATAAAACGCGCCAGAATATGCGGCTGGCCGAAGTAGCCCAGGCCCCACGCCATTAGTGAAATAACACCCACGAAGGTCGCACCTTTGAGCATGTCAAAGTTGGTCGCGTCCTGCAGTTCGATAGCCGCGAAGGTGGTATCAGCCCCCCCTGTGGCAAGCATCACCACAACAGGAGTGAGGATCAGGGCAAAGATCATCAGCGTGGCTTGTACGGTGTCAGTCCAGCTTACCGCGAGGAAACCACCAATGAAGGTGTAGGCAATGGTCGCCGCAGCGCCGGCCCACAAGGCGGTCTCGTAGGACATGCCGAAGGTGCTTTCGAATAGTCGAGCACCCGCTACCACACCCGAGGCGCAGTAGATGGTGAAGAACACCAGAATCACCAGCGCGGAGAAGATACGCAGCAGGCGGCTGCTGTCTTCGAAGCGGTTGGTGAAGTAATCCGGCAGGGTCAAGGCATTGCCATTGTGCTCGGTCTGCACGCGCAGGCGGCCAGCGACAAACAACCAGTTCAGGTAAGCCCCGACCACCAGGCCGATGGCAATCCAGCCTTCAGACAGACCGGACAGGTATACCGCACCCGGCAAGCCCATAAGCAGCCAGCCGCTCATGTCCGATGCACCCGCCGACAAGGCGGTGACAAAGCTACCGAGGCTACGACCACCGAGGATGTAGTCAGAAAGGTTCTTGGTGCGCATATAAGCGAACAGGCCGATCAGCACCATGAGCGCGATGTACACCACGAAGGTGACAAGCATCGGAGTACTTGCAGTCATTAGGGGATTACCTCTTGATTGTTGTTATTGCGGCAACAGGGAGTAGCCCCATTGCCAACGTGGCATTTCATACCTGCGGTGCAGGTAAAGCCGGTTACCGCAGTCGGAGCGCAAGGCCCCACTCCAAAAACGCGCGCATGCCGCAAAAACAGTCGCCCGTAAAACTCCTTTAATTGCCTGCTAGAGCCTTACACCCAGCCAGACTCAGCACGCGCTTAAACCGCTGATAAATACTGCGCACTGCTAACAACTTAACATCACAGGCATACAGAGCCTGCGCAAGATCAGCCTCGCACGCGACCAGACGAATGTCCTTTAGTGGCACGCTACCTGTATTAGGTCTAGCCCAATTGCAGCAACTTGGCGGGACATCTTGTGGCAGACATCTGTGCACGGCATAAGCCGGGAACGGAATTTAGTGGCAGAGGCATAAGCGCTTCTTACAAAAAGCTCTGGAGTTTTTGCAAAATCCTCCAGGCCGGGAACTTCTGGCAAACGTTTGTTTAAAGCGAGTCTTCCCACCTAGCGCGCTAGCATACCCGCACAGTGCCGTTCTAGACTGCCTGCATAAACATGGAGGTGTACATTGCAGAGCGAAACATCCGATTACTCAATCTACCGGCGTTTAGTCTCGCAACTGATGCAGGGTGAAGAGCAATTGCCCAGCCTGCCGACCATCACCATGGAGATCCGCCGGGCCCTGGGCGATCCTAATATCTCTCTTAATGCCTTGGCGCGTTTAGTCAGTCACGATCCTGCGCTCAGCGCTCTGCTGATGAAGCATGCCTCCAGCGCGCTGTATCGCCATACCACCCCGCCTAAATCGCTGCTTGAGGTCATCAACCGCCTCGGCATGAGCGAAGTCGACCGGATTACCATGGCGCACAGCATCAAAAGCCTGTTCACCCTGCATAGCCCTGGGCATAAACGACTATTTATCGAAGCGTGGGAGCGCCTGGTGATCAAGGCCAGTACCTGCGCCATGCTGGCGCGCCTGCTGGGCCGGGTGACGGCGGAGCACGCCCTGCTGGCCAGCCTACTCAGTGAGGTGGGCACCCTGGCCGTGCTCTCAGCCTTTCGCAGCGAGACCATCACACCCTCTACCGAGCTGTATGACAAGCTGTGCAACGAATACAGCCAGTCACTCGGCATCATCGTGCTGAAAAAATGGTCGGTAGATGACGACTATATCGAGCTTATCCGCAACACCGGCAATTGGCAGTTCAGCCCGGAAGACACGCTGCAATTGTTGGATCTGGTCAACCTAGCGCGTTATCACACGATTAAAGCGCGCGAGCCGAATGCCGACTTACCGCCATTAGAGGAACTGGCGGCGTATCAGAAACTGCTGCCACCACAAGACATGATCGACGAGAACGGTGCACTCAGCCTACTGAGCAGTCACCGCGCCGAGATCCTGGCGATTGCGCAAACCTTGCGCTGAGCCACTCCTCTAACGATCAATTACCTGCGCCCGCATCGGCGCGAGACGGGCCAATAAGCGATTCTGCGCGGGCATGGCGACGCCCTGGCTGCTCATGGCCGTTTGCAGGTTCTCGACCAGAGCATTGAAATCGCTCGGGGTAAGATTTTGGCCCTTATGGCTTTCCGCCATGCTATCGCCGGTATAGGTGCAGGGGCCACCGGCTTCAACGCAGATCTGTTCCACCAGTTTGTCGCGCAAGCGCACGATGTCGATGTTCTCGAAGTGCCGAACGATGCGTGGGTCAGCGGCGATATTCAACAGCATGCCTTCGACGATACGGGTAATTCCGGCTTGCTCGCCGAGGTCACTGTAGAGGCTGTCGTCTCTAGCTGACTGCTGAGCACAGCCACTCAGGAGCAAAAAAAATAGTATCAGCAGGCTGCGCATGTTTAAAAACTCCCCTGTACGGAGAGGTAAACGCCGTTCTGATTATCCAGCGTGGCGATTTCACCGAGGCGCGCATAGGCCAGCACCAGCGCCAGGTTCTTGTTGGGGAAGTAGCCGAGAAACAGATCGGCCCAGTCACTCTCTCCAGCAAAGCTGAGGTTATCCGGCTTCTCTCGATACTCCAGCCCCAGCGCCCAACGCGGATTGAACAGCACGGCGATGGAGCCCTCTTTAAGCACCGAGTGACGATCACGCCGATCACCACCAAAGCCCAGCAGGCCCAGCTCGTTGGCCCGACTGTAGCGGATGCCGCCGTTGAGCAGCAGGTTGTAGCCAAAGGCACCGCCGAGGATCAACCGGCTGGCGTTGAGATAAGCTTCGGTGTCCTCACTGCGCTGCGCGCCCACCAAACGAGGGATCAGAAAGTCCTTCTGCCGTTTGTGCTGAAGGCCGATTGCCACCTGTGGCAGCTGGTCGTAGATCAGGTCACCGAACAGACGTACCTTAAGGCCGAAAACATCCTGACTCAGGCTGTTTTCCGGCAAATTCAGGTTGCGCGCCAAGTTACCCAGATCAAAGCGCTGGCGGGCATAGGACAGCTCAATCCGGTTATCGAATGCTACGCCAACACCCGCCACATCCAGACGGTAATCGCCGGTTTGCACCCGTGTGGCGAAGACGTCAGCGCCCCATTCGCCACGCTCACCATAACCGGACAGCACCGCCCAGGGCGTGATGCCGCCGCCGGCCGCGCCTTCGAGGCTACTGGCACCACCAGTGGCCAGCATGCGCCCATCGGCCCAGGTCAGATTGGCCAGCAAGGTGAGTAACAGCACGATGCCACGCGGCAGGTTTAGCATGCTCAAGGCGCCACGCTCGAAGCACCGTGCATGTGCTGCACCATCCAGGCTTCAAAGGCTTGCGCCGCCAATGGCCGGCTGATCAGATACCCCTGAGCGGTGTCGCAATTCCAGCGCGCCAGCAGCTGCAGGCTGCGCTCAAACTCGACCCCCTCGGCAACCACCTTGAGGCCCAGGCTATGGCTCATCTCAATGGTTGAGCGCACGATCACCGAGTCTTCGCTGCCATCGTCCAGGTCACGGATAAACGATTGGTCGATCTTCAGTTCCTGCACCGGCATACGCTTGAGCTGAGCCAGGGACGAGTACCCCGTGCCGAAGTCATCCACCGACAGGCTAATGCCGCACTCACGCAGGCCATGCAACACCTGCAGAGCCAGCTCGGGATTAAGCATCACCCCGCTTTCGGTAATTTCAAAAACAAGCTGCTCGGCCGGCACCTGATACTCGGCCAAGAGTGCCCTGACCCGCTCCGGCAACTGCGGGTCGATCAGGTCTTCGGTGGAAATATTCAACGACACCTGCACGCGCAGACCGCGCCCGGCCCACTCCCGCAACTGGCGCATGACGTCCTCGATCACCCAGGCGGTCAACAGCTTGATGCTGCCGGTGCGTTCGGCCAGCGGGATAAACTCACCTGGCGAAACCATGCCCAACTCAGGATGTTGCCAACGCAGCAAGGCTTCGGCCTGGCCTACCTGACTGTCGGCAATGTTCAGCTTTGGCTGATAGTGCAACTGCAACTCGGCCTTATCCGGGGCATGGCGCAGGTCGCGAATCAGACGAATCTGCCGCTGCTGGGCATCATCGCGGCCGCGCTGGTAAACCTGCAGATGGCTGGCCATGCTCGCAGCATCCTGCATCGCAATGGTCGCCCGGCGCAGCAGCTCTTCAGGGGCATTGCCATCCGCCGGGTAGCACGCAATGCCGATGCGACACGCCATGGCGAATTCATGGTTGGCTACGCGCAAAGGCGTGATCAGCAGCTGCTGAACCCTGTCAGCAATGCCCACTGCACTGTCGCTGTCGGTATTTTCCAGGAGCATGAGAAATTCATCGCCAATAATCCGCGCCACACTGTCACCTGGGCGCAGCGTCCCCTGCAGGCGCTGGCTCAGCTGCTGCAGCGCCACGTCACCACCTTGCGGCCCGACGCTTTGATTGACTGCACGAAAATCCGCCACCCCCAGGTACAACAATGCCGTAGGACGCTGCGCCATAATCGCGCTGCCTAAACGCTCCAGCGCCAGGGCGCGATTGGGCAAGCCGGTTAGCGGATCGTGCAGGGCGTTGTGCGCCAGTTGCCGCTCACGCTCGGCAATACCTTGCTGCATGGCCTTAAAGGCCGTGGCCAAACGCCCCAACTCATCGCTGCGTTGCAGATCCAGGCTGACCTGGTAATCGCCCTGACGCACCCGTTCGGCAAGCGCCGCCAGTTGCTGCACCGGTTGCGACACGGAGCGCGCCAACAGCAATGCACCGCCCAGGGAAGCGGCCAATGCCACCAGCGCAATCAGCAGAATATCCTGATCAAGCGGGGCAAACGCTTGCTGCGCCTGACTCAAGGATTTATGCAACAGCGCGCGCACCGCAAAGCCGTCACCACTGGCCAGCAGCAGGGTTTGATTAAGGTAGGACTCAGTGCCGATCAGGCTGACGGCCTCATTCGCCGGCTCGGCCATATCGTCTTGCAACTGCTCAAGCTGTGGCGGCTGCAGGGTGCTGATCCAGATATCGGCCGCACCGTCCTGGGTCGCCAGCAGGGTCAAGTCCAGGTGCGTCAATTCACGCAATTCGGCGGCGAATGCATCATCCACCTGAAAACCCATCATCACGCGGGCAATCGGCAGCGGCGCGGTGACCGTGGCCTGTACCAACAGGTAGATTTTATCGGCAATCGGCATGAGGAAAATCTGGACACCCTCGCGCTGGCGCTGCATCACCTGAGCACTAAGGCGTTGCGCCGTCTCGCCACTGATCTGACGGTCGCTGCTGATCTCCAGGCTGCCGTCCAGGCTCAGCATCATCACGGCGCTGGCATTGATCCGCGCCCCATGATTGGTCAGCGCCGAGCGAATGGTTTCGGTATCACCACTGGCCACGGCATCCTTAAAACCAAAATCAGCGGCCAGCACCTGCACCGCATCGTGCAACTGCCGGCCACGCACTTCGAGCAGCTGTTGAAACACCAGGCTGCCGACATCCAGTTGCTCGCGCGCCTGGCTGCGCACGGCCGTATTGGTGGCCGCTTGCACGGCTACATAGAGCGCGCCGACCACCACCAACAGCAGCAGGACCAGTACCCCAGCAATCCGAGCCTGGAAACTATTGCGCAGCATCGCGAGCCTTCTTAAACGCATCGCCAAAAGCGCTGATCGGTGCACTCGGCCTAGCCTGAATGACTGGGGCCTGCATCGCCAGGGTAAAACGTTGCTGATTACCGCCCTCAGCCAACTGCAGTTCGCCCAAAGCCTGCGGCAGCATGTCCGGTGCTTGTGGATGCCAGAGGCTGGCCGTGTAAGCACCCGCCGGCAGTTGCTCCAGGTTCAACCGCCCGCGCTCATCACTAACCGCAAACCAGGGGTCGTCAGTGACATAGACATAGCCCAGCATCCAGTCATGGATATTGCAGCCAAGCACCACCACGCCGGGTGTATCGAAGATCACGGGTTCACTTGGCGTGCCCTGGTACAGACGCAGCTCAAAACGCTTGGCCGGGGAGAAGGAATAGACGTGGTGGCGAATGTTGTCGCTGTTGGGAAACGCCACCGACGTACCGCTACGCACCGCCAGTACATTCGGTGCGAACTGTTGTGAACGTTGATCCATGATGGCTGTAGCCGGCACCGTCGGCGCACTCACGGTACTCCGTAAGCTGAGCACGGCATTGGCCAGGGGCTGCCCTTGGCTATCGCGCAACTCGGCTTGCAAGCTGGCGGCATGCAGCGGTGCGCTCAACAGCAACATGCTCAGCAGTGAGCGCGCGAACGATATATGCAGGTATTGGCTCATCCAAACTACTCGAGGGGCTCACTTGATTATGAACAGCATCCTGCCTGGCACAGTGATGCCTCTGTGAGCCACAGCTTAGCCGGCCATGTGGGTAAGTTCACGCAGTGATTGGCCGCTGGCGCCTATTCGGCGCTGCGCAAACGCTTGGGGGTCAGGCCAAGGTAACGGCGCATGGCCGTGGTGAGGGCGCTCTGGCTGGAGAACCCGCACTCTTCAGCGATGCGGATCAGCGGCAGCCCGCTCTCGCGCAATAGCCGCACTGCACGATCAAGACGGGTTTTTAGCAAGTATTGGTGCGGTGTCATGCCGACACAGTCCTTGAACTGCGCATGAAAATGACTGGGGCTCAGGCAGGCCACCTGAGCCAGCTCCGCCACACTGATACGCCGCGCCAGATGCTCGACGATATAACTGTCGAGGCGCTCCACATTCAAGGCACCAGCAGCCCGTGCAGGCGGCTCGCCAAACAGCCGCAGGTGCAAAGCCCGCAGCAGGACGCCACCGAGCGCTCGCGCCAGCAGCGGATCAGCACCGTAGCGCTCAAGTTCAGCACCGGCGTAACTCAGCAGATGCTGAAAATCGGCATCCAATTGAGGGTAACGCGGCGTTTCGAACAGGCCCGTCAGCAGCTGCCGGTCTTCGCTAGAGATGCCCTGCTCATCCAGATCGACAATCAGCATGCGGTTGTCGCCCATACCGGCAAACTGGTGGTCGGCATCGCCTGGCACCAGGCAGGCGCGCATCCGGCACACCTCACCACCACGGCCATTGACCTCAAATTCAGCGCGCCCAGCCAGCGACAGCACCAACTGGTGGTGATCATGAGTGTGTTCGTGGGCCTGGTCATCAAGACGTATCAAGCGCGCGTTGAGCATTAAAAGTGCAACCCGGAATTACAGAGGTGCAACTCTAACCGTTTGATCAGTAAAACTGCAGCCTGCACGACAAATGGGCGACCCGATTAGACCCGCCCAAATATGGAGCACAGATTCAACTCCCCATGCATGACTAACGCCTGATTGCGGGCCTTGCGGTGCCTGGCAAGGGATTTGCTCAACTCACCTGCCCCCGGCATACCGTACGGGTTCAGGAAACCAATTTATGGCCCTCAGCATTGCTCTCGCCCTGGCATTGGCGCTGTTAGTCACTGGCCACTGCCTCAGTCAGCTCGCGGCAAAGCGCCATCAGCAACACCTCAACGCGCTACAAGGTGCGCTGTTACAACGTGCTATCGAGCTGCTACAGACACTGCAAAAACACCGCGGCCTGGGTGCTCAGCAAGATCTACTGAGCACCAGCCAACGCAATACCTTGGCCCGTCAACTCGACCAGCTCTGGCTGAACTGGCCCGGCCCCAGCCTGGGGCTCGCGCCACTGCAACAAGATTGGCCACAGCTGCGCCGCAACCCGGCGGATTTCGCCGCGCACTGCCTGGTTATCGACGGTTTGCTGGAGGTCATCGAAACCCTCGAAACACGCCTCTGCCAGGCTGACAGTCTGCACGTGCCAGGCATCGCAAAAGCCTGTCATGGCCTAGAGCGCCTCGCTCGCCTGCGCGGCCTGAGTGTGCGTGCGGCCAATTACAGGCAATGCCCGCAACGCCTGAAACAGCAGATTCTGCAGCTCTGCCTTGAACTGGAAAAACCCGCCATCGACCCGCCGCTGCAACAGGTACTCCAGCGCCTAACGCATGAGCTGACTAATAGCGACCCAGTGCGCCTGGCACCCCACGAATGTTTTGCCCTGCTCACGCCCCTAATCGACGAATGCACCGAGCGCCTGCGCCTCCCTCTAGCGGAGCCAAGTACTGGGGGCTGATTTCCGCAGGCGGCCGTAACGGCTATGCTGGCCGCCTCGACTTTCGCCAGGAGCTCACCATGTTTGTTCCCCGCCTGACACTCGCGCTCGGCCTTGCACTGCTCACCGCCTGCGCGCAAACACCCAGCAGCGTAACCCTGGAGCAGAAGCAGCAGAGCAAATGTCCACTGTCGCTACAGGTAGGCCAGCAATTTATTCTGCGTTTGCCGAGCAACCCCACCACTGGCTTTCGCTGGCTGCTGCGCGACTCCGCGCCACAGGTACTGCAAAGCCTCGGCCCAGAGGTCTACAGCAACCCTGAAGACGCCGGATTGGTCGGCAGCGCTGGCATTTCCACCTGGCGCTTCCGTGTAGCCACGGCGGGTGAAGGCCAGCTGGCCCTGACCTATGAACGCCCCTGGGAGGTTGGCGTGGTGCCCGCGCAACGTTTTGACTGCAGGATAAACGCCCGCTAGTACTGGCGCGAAAGATTGCCGTGGCAGCCGCAGTCGATAACCAGCACAACGCGCCTGACCGCCGCTGGTGCCCTTGGCCGTGCTATCCGACAGATAGAGTCGGCCTCAAGCGCTTTGGCGTGCACTTCAATGCTGCGCCTGTAGCCACCATGCTCAGTTACTGGGTGGGCCAGTGGGCTATTGCAGCGTCGGCATTCAAGCGCATCAACAAGACTCCCGTTACCGCCACACATAACCTGCCGCGTTGATTTCCGACCAAAAGATGTAATCAACGTTTGGCTATGGCCAACTCTTGGCTAAAATGCCCGGCTTTATCGACCAGTGCGCAGCCAACGTGAGCAAACAACCCGATCGCCTCTTCGCCCAGCCCCTGGCTCAGGTGCCCGACTTCGCCTTCAACGAGGATGTGGTGCGGGTGTTTCCCGACATGATCAAACGCTCGGTGCCGGGTTATCCGACTATTGTCGAGAACATCGGCGTACTGGCTGGCCAATTCGCCCAGCCCCACAGCGTGCTGTATGACCTCGGCAGCTCGCTGGGCGCTGTCACCCAAGCGCTGCGCCGGCATGTGCAAATCGCCGACTGCCGGGTGATTGCCGTGGACAATTCCAGCGCCATGGTCGAGCGCTGCCGCGAATACCTGCACGCGCAAGACTCGATGTTTCAGGAGTTATTGCCGGTCGAGGTGATCGAAGCCGATATTCTCAGCCTCGACTTCCAGCCCACTTCACTGGTCGCGCTGAACTTCACCCTGCAATTTATCCAGCCCGAACAGCGCCTCGCCTTGCTCACACGGATCCGTCAGGCCCTACTGCCCGGCGGCGCGCTGATCCTCTCGGAAAAATTGCAGTTCGAAGACGCCGCGCAGCACACCCTGCTCAGCAACCTGCATGTCGCCTTCAAGCGCGCCAACGGCTACAGCGAGTTGGAAATCGCCCAGAAGCGCAGCGCCATCGAAAAAGTCATGCTCCCCGACAGCCTCGAGCAACATCGTGAGCGCCTGCTCGCCGCCGGCTTTAGCCAGGTGGTGCCGTGGTTCCAGTGCCTTAACTTTGCCTCGATGATTGCCCTGCCATGATCAGCCGCCTCGACCTCGACGCTCTACAAGCGGCTCTTGCCGGCACGCCACTGCAAGACTGGTCCGCGGGCTTGCCTGGGCAGATCGATGCGAAACTGGCCATCGGTCATGGCGACCTGGCGCGCTGGTACGGCGCGGTCCAGGCGCTGCCCGAGCTGAACGTCGAACAGCTGGAGTTACTGCACAATTTCAGTTTCAACGGCCGCTGCGATGAACCGACGCGCGCTGCGCTGAAAAGCGCCCTGCAGGGCCTGATTCCCTGGCGCAAGGGGCCGTTTCATCTATTTGACGTGCACGTCGACACCGAATGGCGCTCAGACTGGAAATGGCAGCGGGTTGCCCCCTATCTGGAGCTGAAGGGCAAACGCGTACTGGATGTCGGCTGCGGCAACGGTTATTACATGTGGCGCATGCTCGGCGCCGGCGCGGACAGCGTGGTGGGCATCGACCCCAACTGGCTGTTCCTTTGCCAGTTCCTGGCCATGAAGAACTACCTGCCCGACCTGCCCGCCTGGCACCTACCGCTGGCCTTCGAAGAGCTGCCCGGCAAGCTGCAAGGCTTCGACACGGTGTTCTCCATGGGCGTGCTGTATCACCGCCGCTCACCTATCGATCATTTGCTCGACCTCAAGGATTGCCTGATCAAGAATGGTGAGCTGGTGCTGGAAACCTTGGTGGTGGAAGGCGATGCGCAGCAGGTACTGGTGCCCGAGGATCGCTACGCGCAGATGCGCAACGTCTGGTTCTTGCCGTCGGTGCCGGCACTGGAGTTGTGGCTGCGCCGTGCCGGCTTTGTCGATGTGCGCTGCGTGGATGTCAGCACCACCAGCGTCGACGAACAGCGCTCAACCGAGTGGATGCGCTTCCAGTCGCTGCCCGAGTTCCTTGATCCGGCCGACCACAGTCGCACGGTCGAAGGTTTGCCGGCGCCGTGCCGCGCGGTACTGATCGCGCGTAAGCCGTAGGATGGGTTAGACGCGCAGCGGCGTAACCCATCACACGTAGAGATGGGTATCGCTGCGCTCAACCCATCCTACAACTCGTTTCCTGATCAGCCGCGAGCGGCCGCGGCGGTGATCAGCTGCTTCATCTCCACCACCGCCTGCTTAAGACCGACAAACAACGCGTGCGCCACCAACGCGTGGCCGATGTTCAGCTCATTGATCCCGGCGATCGCCGCCACTGGCTCGACATTGTGGTAATGCAGGCCATGGCCGGCATTGACGATCAAACCATGGGCTAAACCACAGGCTACACCGTCGCGAATCCGCGCCAACTCACGCGCCGCCTCTTCAGGGCTGTGCGCATCAGCATAACGGCCAGTGTGCAGCTCAATAGCCGGCGCCCCGACGCGCCTGGACGCTTCAATCTGCTGCGGGTCCGGGTCGATAAACAGCGACACCTCACAACCGATCTTGCTCAGGCGCTCGACCGCCGCACGAATGCGCGCTTCCTGGCCCGCCACGTCCAGGCCTCCTTCAGTGGTCAGCTCTTGACGGGTTTCCGGCACCAGGCAGACGTGCTCGGGACGAATGCTTTCGGCAAACGCGAGCATCTCTTCGGTAACGCCCATTTCGAAGTTCATCCGCGTCTGCATAACCTCCTTGAGCAGCCGTACATCACGCTCCTGGATATGTCGACGGTCTTCGCGCAGGTGCACGGTAATGCCGTCAGCCCCGGCCTCTTCAGCGTCCAGCGCGGCCTTGACCGGGTCTGGGTAGCGGGTGCCACGGGCCTGACGCAAGGTCGCCACATGGTCGATGTTTACACCCAGCAGGATACGATTGGCATCAGTCACGGTTTGGCTCCTTGAACGTCATAAAAAGTTCGCGGCTAACCAGCGGTCGGCCGCCTAAATGGGGGGCCAAGGCCTGGCGCATCAGACGCTTGGCAGCCGCCAAAGCACCCGGCGTGGTCCAGTCGGCCTCGGCCATGGCCAGCAACTCTAGCCCATGAAAAACCCCAGGCTGCAAATGCCCAACCGGCACCAGGCCGGCTTCGGTTTGCAGTCGATACAGGCCTGCTTCGGCGATGGGTTGGCCTTCGCTGTCCAGATTCAGGGCAAAACCATAGCCCAGCTCATCCAGCAAACGCCACTCAAAAGAACGCAGCAACGGCTCCAAGGCGCGCCCCTCGGCCAAGGCCAATACCGTCATGGCGTAATGTTCGAAGACGGCCGGATGCGGCGCTTCAGCAGGGAGCAAGCGAATCAGCAACTCATTGAGGTAGATGCCACTGAACAGGGCCTCACCGACCAACAGGTTGGGGATACCCGCAGGATCAAGGCGGCCAACGTTTTTCAGCTCGCCGCGTCCACGAAACTCAACGTCTAACGGAATAAACGGTCGCGCCAAGCTGCCGGCTTTACCGCGCGCGCCACGTAACACCGCGCGCAACCGCCCCTGCGGCGTGAGGAAATCCACTAGCGCACTGCTTTCACGGTAAGCACGGCTGTGCAGCACAAAGGCTGACTGGCTAGGGGCAAGCATCAGGGCTTACTCGAAATGGCGGGCACACGGGGTGCCCGCAGGCGCATCAAATATTGTCGTAGCCCAGTGAACGCAAGGCGCGCTCATCATCGGACCAGCCACTTTTGACCTTGACCCAAAGGTTGAGCATGACCTTGGAGTCGAACATCACCTCCATGTCCTTGCGCGCTTCCTGGCCAATGCGCTTGATCCGCTCACCCTTGTCGCCAATGATGATTTTCTTCTGCCCGTCACGCTCGACCAGAATCAGCGCATGGATATGCAGGATGCGCCCGTCGCGCTTGAACTCCTCGATTTCCACGGTGACCTGATACGGCAGCTCGGCACCCAGCTGACGCATGACTTTCTCACGTACCAACTCAGCAGCGAAGAAGCGGCTGGAGCGATCGGTCACCTGATCTTCCGGGAAGAAGTGCACACCTTCCGGCAAGCGCTCACCCACGAGTTTTTCCAGGGTCTCGAGGTTGTGCCCATGCTGGGCCGATACCGGCACGATCTCGGCATTCGGCAACTGAGTAGCCAGCCACTCCACATGCGGCATCAGATCGGCCTTATCTTCGAGGCGATCGGTTTTGTTGATTGCCAGAATCACCGGACCTTCAACGTATTGAATACGCTCCAGGACCATCTGGTCTTCATCGGTCCAGCGGGTGCGATCGACCACGAAGATCACCACGTCGACATCTTTCAGCGCCGACGAGGCGTTTTTGTTCATGTAGCGGTTTAGCGCTTTCTCGTTGTTCTTGTGCAGGCCAGGCGTATCCACATAGATCGCCTGCACTTCACCTTCGGTCTTAATCCCGAGCATGTTGTGGCGCGTGGTCTGCGGCTTGCGCGAGGTAATCGCCAGCTTCTGCCCGAGAATGTGGTTAAGCAAGGTCGACTTACCCACGTTGGGCCGGCCGACGATGGCGACATAGCCACAGCGTGTAACAGGTAAATCAGTCATTGCCATTCTCCACACCCAGGGCAATCAACGCGGCAGCGGCTGCCACCTGCTCGGCTATCCGCCGGCTCGCCCCCTGCCCCAGGGTTTTATCATTCAGTAAGGTAATCTGGCACTCGACAACGAACGTCCGACAGTGCGGCTCGCCCTGGATATCCACCACTTCGTAACGTGGCAGCTCACAGCCGCGCGACTGCAAAAACTCCTGCAGGCGGGTTTTCGGGTCTTTGTTGGTGTCGACCAAGGTCAAGCTTTCAATCTCGCTGGTCAGCCAGGCCAGAACCCGCTCGCGGGCCGCGTCCATTCCGGCGTCCAGGTAGATGGCACCAATCAGTGCTTCCAGGGCATCGGCCAGAATCGACTCACGGCGAAAGCCACCGCTTTTCAATTCGCCCGAACCCAGGCGTAAGTACTCACCCAGGTCAAAGCCGCGAGCCATTATTGCCAGCGTTTCACCCTTAACCAAGCGGGCGCGCAGGCGTGACAGCTGCCCCTCGCGCGCCAAGGGAAAGCGCTGAAACAACGCTTCGCCAGCGACAAAGTTGAGGATCGCATCGCCGAGAAACTCCAGGCGCTCGTTATTGCGCCCAGCGAAGCTGCGGTGGGTCAGCGCCAGGATCATCAGCTCCTGGTCCTTGAAGGTATATCCGAGCTGCCGCTCGAGGCGGGCTAACGACGCACTCACGGCATACGCACGCGGAATTCTTTATCGAAGCGCACCACCAGATCGATATTCTCGATCAATGGCTCACGCTTCTCGTATTTCAGGTGCACCCGAAATTCGTTGTTTTCCACTTTTATCTTCAACGCGTCCTGCATATTCAAATCACGAATGCTGTTGACCTGCATACCTTTGCTGATATGGCTGTAGAAATCGCTAACGCTACGCACATCGACGGCTTTATCGGTTTCAACTGAAGTAATCATTTTCTCCAGTGCCATGTTGTCGAAGTAGTGCGGCAGCACTTTAAAGGCAGCACTGGCCAAAAAGGCGACAACCGCGAGCACCATCAACCAACTGAGAATCGACATTCCTTTTTGCGAATGCGCTGATTTCATATTTGTCCCCAAATTCGAGTGTTGTAAAAGCCATTACGGCTGGAGGCAAGACTATATATAGCCTGCAACGCTGCGTTTAACAGCGTCGCAAATCCGTCAGCAGGTCAGTGGATCAGACCTACGCGGGTAAAATTGGGCAGGTTGCGCGACTTCGGATCCGGCCAACTCATCCAGATAGCGAAGGCTTTGCCGACGATATTCTGATCCGGCACCATGCCCAGCAGCGGCTTGGGGATGGCTGGGTCATTCCAATAGCGACTGTCATTGGAGTTGTCGCGGTTGTCACCCATCATGAAGTAATGCCCTTGCGGCACCACCCACTCGCGACCGGGCTCCAGGCGATAGCGCTGCATTTCCTTGCGGATCTGGTGTTCTGCCTCACCAAGCTTCTCGTTATACAGCGTCGCACTGCCGAGGCTGCCGGGCTCGTCGCCGATCAACTGCTGCGCCACAGACTGACCATTGATGGTCAGGCGCTTGTCACTGCT
Organism: uncultured Pseudomonas sp.; assembly: GCF_943846705.1. Classification (NCBI taxonomy): domain Bacteria; kingdom Pseudomonadati; phylum Pseudomonadota; class Gammaproteobacteria; order Pseudomonadales; family Pseudomonadaceae; genus Pseudomonas; species uncultured Pseudomonas sp. The sequence continues at coordinate 4,181,563 of NZ_OX044366.1, forward strand.
GTAGACAATACGGTCGCCGGCCAGACCTACCACGCGTTTGATGTAGTTGATGTTTGGATCGCTGGGGTAGCGGAACACCATCACATCACCACGCTGTGGGTCACCCACCTCAATCACCTTGGTGTCCAGCACAGGCAGACGAATGCCGTAGGCGAACTTGTTGACCAAGATGAAATCGCCCACTTCCAGCGTCGGCTTCATCGAGCCGGACGGAATCTGGAAGGGCTCGACCAGAAACGAGCGCAACACCAGTACGATCGCCAGCACCGGAAAGAACGACTTACCGTACTCAATCAGCAGCGGCTCTTTGTTCAAGCGTGCCACCACCACCTCATCAGGTTCGCTGACCTGACCATGGTAGGTGGTAATCGCCGCTCGCCGGCGCGGGGCCAGAAAGATCAGGTCGAACAACGCCAGTACGCCACAAACGGCGACGGCGATAACCAGCAATAACGGAAAATTGATCGACATAGGACCTTAACTATCCAGCCTGAGCACAGCGAGGAAGGCTTCCTGTGGAATTTCCACGTTACCGACCTGCTTCATGCGTTTTTTACCGGCCTTCTGCTTTTCCAGCAGCTTGCGTTTACGGCTAACGTCACCACCGTAGCACTTGGCCAATACGTTCTTGCGCAGCGCCTTGACCGTAGTCCGCGCCACGATCTGTCCACCAATGGCAGCCTGAATCGCCACATCGAACATCTGCCGAGGGATCAGTTCTTTCATCTTTTCGGTCAACGCACGACCTTTGTAGTGCGCGTTGTCGCGGTGCACGATCAACGCCAGGGCATCGACCTTCTCACCATTGATCAGCACATCCAGCTTGACCAGATTGGCTGACTGGTAGCGATCGAAGTGGTAATCCAACGAGGCATAACCACGGCTGGTTGACTTCAGGCGGTCGAAGAAGTCCAACACCACTTCGTTCATCGGCAGGTCATAAGTCACCTGCACCTGGGAGCCGAGGAACAGCATGTCGTGCTGCACACCACGCTTTTCGATGCACAGGGTAATCACGTTGCCCAAATGCTCCTGCGGCACGAGGATATTGGCGCGCACGATCGGCTCGCGCATATCTTCAATTGCCGACAAGTCTGGCAGTTTCGACGGGTTATCGACGTAGATCGTCTCACCGGTCTTGAGCAGTAGCTCGAAAATTACCGTCGGCGCTGTGGTGATCAGGTCCAGGTCGTACTCGCGCTCCAAGCGCTCCTGAATGATCTCCATGTGCAGCATGCCGAGGAAGCCACAACGGAAACCAAAGCCCAATGCGTCAGAGCTTTCCGGGGTGTACTGCAAGGAGGAGTCGTTCAGCGTGAGCTTCTGCAGGGCTTCACGGAAGTCCTCAAAGTCATCGGAGCTAACCGGGAACAGACCGGCGTAAACCTGCGGCTGGATACGCTTGAAGCCTGGCAACACATCAACGTCAGGCGTCGAACTCAAGGTCAGCGTGTCACCCACTGGCGCACCGTGAATATCCTTGATACCGGCGATGATAAAGCCCACTTCACCGGCTTTCAGATCAGCGGTAGCAGTATGCTTCGGGTTGAACACACCGACACTGTCGACCAAGTGAATCTTGCCGGTGGATTTCACCAGCACCTTGTCACCCTTCTTGATTCGCCCGTGGCGCACGCGTACCAGGGACACAACCCCAAGATAGTTGTCGAACCAGGAATCGATGATCAAGGCTTGCAGCGGATCTTCGACATTACCGGTCGGCGCAGGGATGGTATGCACCAGACGCTCGAGCACCTCATCGACACCCAGACCGGTCTTGGCGCTGCAGGTCACAGCGTCGGTGGCATCAATACCGATGATCTTCTCAATCTCTTCTTTGACGCGGTCCGGGTCGGCCTGCGGCAAGTCAATTTTGTTCAGCACTGGCATGACCTCAAGGCCCTGCTCAATGGCGGTGTAACAGTTGGCCACCGACTGCGCTTCCACGCCCTGCCCGGCATCGACCACCAGCAGCGCACCTTCGCAAGCTGCCAGGGAACGGCTGACCTCGTAGGTGAAGTCGACGTGACCTGGGGTGTCAATAAAGTTCAGCTGATAGGTAATGCCGTCACGCGCTTTGTAATACAGCGTGACGCTGTGCGCCTTGATGGTGATCCCGCGCTCGCGCTCAAGATCCATGGAGTCCAGTACCTGGGCTGCCATTTCACGGTCAGCCAGACCGCCACACATCTGGATAAAACGGTCAGCCAGGGTCGACTTGCCGTGGTCAATGTGGGCGATGATGGAGAAATTGCGGATATGACTCAAATCACTCACGGATCAACACTCGAAAAGGTCGCAGGCGACTGCCCGCCGAAAATAGCCGCGAAGTGTACCCGAAAGCCACCTTACACGTCACCAAGGCCGCAAAGCGACTCTATGTAAAAGGGCGACCGAAGTCGCCCGTTTACTCTATCAACACCGTTAGTCGGCGAGCTTAAAGGTAATAAAGCTCGCACGCCCCTGACGCAGCACGCGCATCGACACCGAACGATTCTTCGGCAGGGCCTGCGCCACCTCGGTAAAGGTCTTGGCCGAATTGATCGCCTGATTGTTCAGGTGAGTGATCACATCGCCTGGGCGCAGGCCAATCAGCGCCGCCGGCCCCTCGAGCACCTCGGAAATCACCACGCCACCGTTAAGATCGAGGCTCTTTTTCTGCTCAGCAGTCAACTCAACCACCTTAACCCCAAGACGGTTGCTGCTGCGCTCGACTCCGGATGCGGTATTACCCGCCAAGGGCTCGCCATCTTCAGGCAGCGCCCCGATGGTCAACTGCAATTTTTTGCGTGCACCATCGCGCACCACGTCCAACTCGGCACGCGTGCCCGGCTTAAGCGCACCCACCAGATGCGGCAAATCGGCAGACATGATGATCGGCTTACCGTCCAGATTGAGGATGACATCACCGACCTGCAAACCGCCCTTGGCCGCCGGCCCCTGTTCCAACACCTGCGCCACGAGCGCACCGGCCGGCTTATCCAGACCAAACGACTCAGCCAGGTCTTTGTTCACTTCCTGAATCACCACACCCAGCCAGCCGCGACTAACCTTGCCATCGGCCTTGAGCTGATCAGCCACATCCATGGCCACACTCATTGGAATGGCAAACGACAAGCCCATAAAGCCGCCGGAGCGAGTGAAAATCTGTGAATTGATACCCACCACTTCGCCGGCCAGGTTGAACAGCGGGCCACCGGAGTTACCCGGATTAATCGCCACGTCGGTCTGGATGAACGGCACATAGCTTTCGTTCGGCAGACTACGGCCTTTGGCGCTGACGATACCAGCGGTCACCGAGTGATCAAAACCGAATGGCGAGCCAATCGCCAACACCCACTCGCCAACTTTCAGCTCTTCCGACTTGCCCAGCTTGACGGTCGGCAGGCCTTTACCCTCAACCTTGAGCAAGGCCACATCGCTGCGCGGATCAGTACCAATCAGTTTTGCCTCCAACTCACTACGATCCGCCAGGCGCACGATGATTTCATCGGCATCGGCAATCACATGATTGTTGGTCAGCACATAGCCATCTGCGGAAATGATAAAGCCTGAGCCTAGCGACTGAGCCTCACGCTGGCGTCCGCCACCGGGCGTACGCGGCACTTGGGGAATGTTGCGTTCGAAGAACTCGCGGAACATCGGCGGCAGGCCTTCCAGATCAGGCACATTGAGCTGACCCGCACCAGCCACTGGGCGCTCCGGCAGCTTCTGCCGGGTACTGATATTGACCACCGCCGGTGACGCCTGCTCAACCAACTCGGTGAAATCCGGCAGGCTTGCCTGGGCAAGCAACGCTTGCCCCATCAGCAGCAAGGCAAATATGGCTGTAAAGGTAGATTTCAGAGCAGGCTTCGACATACAACTCCCCATCAAGTCAGCAAAGTTCTTAAAGCGCTGTCGTGGTACCCACAAGCAATGCACGCAACACCACAGGTTGTAACGCCGGATCACCGGCGGTAATACGGCTACGCCAGCGTACAGCGCAGCAGGCAAGCAGAAAACCGAGCAGCGCACTGAGTATCACCCAAGGCTCACTCAAACCCAGCTGTTCAGCCAACACTGCCGCTGCAAAAAGCCCGATCAACGGCAGCAGATAAACCAACAACGAGCCACGTACCAGCAAGTCTTCGCGCACACCGATGATCACCGCATCGCCAACAGCCAGCTGCAGATCCGACAGCGCTCGCACATAACCGCGCCGCCCACCGGCACCAAGCTGGTCAAGCAAGCCCTGGCCGCAACCGGCCTTAACCGAACAGCTGGAGCAGGTGCTTTTACGCAGAGTCTCAACCCAGACAGCGCCTGGCTCGACAGCGACGACCCGCCCCTGCTCCTCAATCACTGCACAGCCTCGGTAGCCGCTCGCATCGACAGGGCGACGCGCTCAGCGGTCCCCAACGGTATTTCGCCTACCACCGTGACCATGACATCGCCATCACCGGTCTTTAGTCGCCGTGAAACAACCACGGTTGGCCCCAATTGAGTACGTAAATCATCAACCTGCGCGCCACGCAACGGCTCCATAAAAACCGAAAACCGTGCTAACCCATCGCCATACACCTGACAGGCAACCAACTCATCCGATGCAGGGCTGCGGCGCTGAGTAACCGAGTTCAGACTAAAACCCTGCGGCAACCAATCCGACTGCCATGCCTGTGCAGCCCCTGCATGCACCGGCGACAAACGCACCGAGCGACATCCGCTACCAGGCGCGAGATCGGTGGCTGCAGGAGCCGCAACCTGTAATTGGGTAAACTGAAAGCGCTCAAGCAAGCGCCCTTTTTCGTTGACCAGCAACGACTTCAACGGCAGGCCCGTCTGCTGATCAAGGTGCAATTCAATGGCGTATCGATGCTGATCTCGCGGCACCAGCGCCAGTACACGACTGGTGCGCCCCGCCACACGAGAGTTGCCGAGCACACGCAGCTCGTACCACTGGCTCAGCTGTTCGACATTCAGCGCCCTGCTGGGCCACAACTGGCTGTCGATCAATTGGTCGGCCAGCGCCCCACTGGCGCACTGCACCTGACCATCGACACGCACGACCTCATGCGCCAAGCCATCCTGCTGCAGCAGGCGCTCATGCAGCGTGCCGCCCTCGTCAACTCGATGCCAGATGCTGTGTGTTGAAAAGCTGCCATTGCGCTCGTAAACAAAGGTGCCCTGAAAGCTCAGAGCGCGCTCAGCATCGACTAAACGCTGCAGCAACGCCGGCCCTTCAGCTGCCATTACCGGCAACGCCAGCCAGCTGCCCAGAAACAGGGCGCTTAAAGCAATAAGGCGCATGCGACTCCTTAACAACGGGCGTTAACGGCTTTCTAGGCTGGCTGCGCGCGCATATGGCAGCGCACTGTCGCCGGTGCTAACGGCTGCTTGCTGCGCATGCTGACGCAAATACGCTGGCAGGCGCTGCTCATGCCAGCCAGGCTGACCTTGACCTACAGCGCTAGCCGTCGAGGCCGCTTGCTCTTCAGAGGTATTAAAACCTGCCAACATAGCTGGGCCACTGACTTGGGGAATGGCAAGCATCGACTGATTAGCCTGCTGCGCCAACTGCGTACCCGCGATCTCATCCTGATTGTACAGTCGCACGCCAGCCAGCACGGCCACGGTAACCGAAGCAGCAACTGCCAAACGCCCAACTGTGCGCCACGGACCGCGCTGCGCTTGCGGTGCAACCGGTGCAGCATCATCAGCCAGGGCTGCAGATACCGCAGCGGCAATATCCAGTCGCGGCTCAAGCAACTCTTTGTGCATGACTGCGCGAGCGACTTGGTAGCGCGACCAGGTTGCACGTAACGCAGGGTCATCACTGGCCCCCAGCACTCGCCTTAGTTCAAGTTCATCCGCTTGGTTATCCATCACCGCGGACAGCGATTCCTGCAGGGTTTCACGACTCATGGCGGTTCCTCTCTTGGCTGACGCCGCTGCCTTAGGTTTCCTGCAACAACGGCTGCAGGGATCGATCAATGGCCTCGCGTGCCCGGAAAATTCGCGAACGCACGGTGCCAACTGGACACTGCATGACGCTGGCAATGTCCTCGTAACTCAGACCATCAAATTCACGCAAGGTTAGCGCTGTGCGTAAATCTTCTGGCAATTGCTCAATACTGCGGTGCACCGTGGCCTCGATCTCGTCACGCAACAACACACGTTCCGGCGACTCGATATTCTTCAGGGCGTGATCGCCATCGTAGAACTCGGCATCCTCAGCACTTACATCACTGTCTGGCGGCCGGCGGCCACGCGACACCAAATGGTTCTTCGCCGTGTTGATGGCGATGCGATACAGCCAGGTATAAAACGCACTGTCACCGCGAAAATTACCCAACGCCCGGTAGGCCTTAATGAAGGCTTCCTGCGCTACATCCTGTGCCTCATGGGTGTCATGCACAAAACGCACGATCAACCCGAGAATCTTGTGCTGGTACTTGAGCACCAATAGATCAAATGCACGCTTGTCGCCGCGCTGTACGCGCTCGACCAGCTGCTGATCATCTTCCTGGGTTAGCATGAAAACTCCTCATTAGGTTTGAAGGAGCGCAAGCCGACCCGTGAATCGGTCTGCCAAAGTAGACTTGGGCATTGCGCAAAAGTTCTCTCCTTCAAACAAGCTTCCTGCAGATCACTTAAAAGCCCTGCACGGAATAGCGCAGCAAAGGGACTCCGATGCTGCACTTTTAGTCTCGACCACCCGCAGGCCATGCAAAAGCTGCAAGCCCATTGTAAAGCCGTCTGACACGACGAATTGGCACCTAAATAACCGCCTATGGAACTCGAAACACTTAAAAAGTTCCCGAGCAACGCACTTGGTCATAAGCCGGCTATTGTGCAGCCCACCCCCTCTATATACTAGGGGCCGCTTTTCGCGGAATTCGAACATGAGCCAACATTACCAACACGACGTTTTGGTTATCGGTAGCGGCGCCGCCGGCCTGACCCTGGCCCTGACGCTGCCAGCGCATCTACGCATTGCCGTGCTGAGCAAGGGCAACCTGGCCAACGGTTCCACTTACTGGGCGCAAGGCGGCGTGGCGGCGGTGCTGGATGACACCGACACAGTCGAATCGCATGTCGAAGACACCCTCAACGCAGGCGGCGGCCTGTGCCGCGAGGATGCCGTGCGCTTTACCGTGGAACACAGTCGCGAAGCCATCCAGTGGCTGATTAATCAGGGCGTCCCTTTTACCCGTGACGACCAGACTGCTCGCGAAGATGGCGGCTTTGAATTCCACCTGACCCGCGAAGGTGGCCATAGTCATAGGCGCATCATTCACGCCGCCGACGCGACCGGCGCGGCGATTTTTAACACCCTGCTCGAACAAACCAAACAGCGCAGCAATATCGAATTGCTGGAGCAACGCGTCGCCGTCGACCTGATCACCGAACGTAAACTCGGCCTGGATGGCCAGCGCTGCCTCGGCGCTTACGTGCTCAACCGCGCCAGCGGCGAAGTTGACACCTTCAGCGCGCGCTTTGTGATTCTCGCCACCGGCGGTGCGGCCAAGGTCTACCTCTACACCAGCAACCCGGACGGCGCCTGCGGCGACGGCATTGCCATGGCCTGGCGCGCCGGTTGCCGAGTTGGCAACCTGGAATTCAACCAGTTCCACCCAACCTGCCTGTACCACCCGAAGGCAAAAAGCTTTCTAGTCACCGAGGCGCTGCGCGGCGAAGGCGCACTACTCAAACTGCCCAACGGCGAACGTTTTATGCCGCGCTTCGATGAGCGCGCCGAACTGGCCCCACGGGATATCGTCGCCCGCGCCATCGACCACGAGATGAAGCGCCTAGGGATTGACTGCGTCTTCTTGGATATCAGCCATAAACCGGCTGAGTTTGTGAAGTCGCACTTCCCAACCGTATACGAGCGCTGCCTGGACTTCGGCATCGACATCACCAAAGAGCCCATTCCAGTAGTGCCCGCCGCGCACTACACCTGCGGCGGCGTACTGGTCGATCAGCACAGCCATACCGACGTGCCCGGCTTGTATGCCATCGGCGAAACCAGTTTTACCGGCTTGCACGGGGCCAACCGCATGGCCAGTAACTCACTGCTGGAGTGCTTCGTGTACGCACGCGCGGCGGCGGCCGACATCGTCAGCCAGCTGGACCAAGTGCAAACACCCGCAGCACTGCCCAGCTGGGATGCCAGCCAGGTCACCGATTCGGACGAAGACGTGATCATTGCGCACAACTGGGACGAACTACGGCGTTTTATGTGGGACTACGTCGGTATCGTGCGCACCAACAAACGCCTACAGCGTGCCGAGCACCGGGTGCGCCTGCTGCTCGACGAGATTGACGAATTTTACAGCAACTACAAGGTCAGCCGCGACCTGATCGAGCTGCGCAACCTGGCTCAGGTCGCCGAACTGATGATTCGCTCGGCCATGCTGCGCCATGAAAGCCGCGGCCTGCACTACACCCTGGACTACCCACAGCAGTTGGCCGAAGCCAAAGACACTATTTTGCTGCCGCCCACCTATGACGACTGAATTTCAGCCGCACGCGTAAGCGCCGGTGCTGATCGCGCGACAGGCTGTCGCGGACGACGCACAGCGAGCGCACGCGCCGCTGCCCGGGCAGACGAAAGCGCAGCAATACCATGAGCGGTAACGCCAGACTATCTGGATGCAGCTCGATTGACTGCCAGCCCTGCGCGGCACTGTGCACCTGCCAACCATCCGCCGTGCAACGCAGCGCCCGATAGGCAGCGGGCGACATCAACAGCAGGTGGCGCGGCACGACCCAGGTAGCGTGCACCAGACAGCACAACAGCCCCAGCCCGCGCGCCCACAATGGGATGTCCACCCAGCTCAGACTGAGCAGCGCCAGCCCCTGGATCAGGGCATAGCACGCCAGCAGCCAGCGCGAAGGCTGCCACTGGCATTCGAAGCCATCACTTTGGCTGGACACGGTCCAGAATCATTCGAACCATGCGCTTGAGGTCGGCATCTTCCGGTTCGCCACGCTGCATAAACCAACCAAACATGTCTTGGTCTTCACATTCGAGCAGTTTGCGATATCGCTCGCGATCCGCCTCATCGAGCTGCGGATAAACCTCTCTGACGAAGGGCACCAACAGCACATCCAACTCCAGCATGCCGCGGCGGCTGTGCCAAAACAGACGATTGAGTTCAACCGAGTCGACCATGGGTATGCTCCTTGGATAAGGCGCGCAGTATACCGATGAAAAGCGCCCCTGTTGACCGCATGCATGCAATGCGCCACGACGAAGCAGCGGCAAGCGCTGACAAGGTGCGAGGCGCGCTCTATGATAAGCCCCCTCTCTTTTATCCAGCGATACCAAACCGACCATGGCCGACACCGCGTTTTATTGCACCCTCAGCCACGAAGGCATCCTCGCCGTACGCGGCCCGGACGCCAGCAAATTCCTCCAGGGCCAAGTCACCTGCAACCTCAACTACCTGAGCGCCAGCCAATCCAGCCTCGGCGCGCGCTGCACGCCCAAAGGCCGCATGCAGTCGAGCTTTCGCATTGTCAGCGTGAGTGACGGCTACTTGCTGGCGATGGCCAGCGAACTGCTTGACGCACAGCTAGCTGATCTAAAGAAATACGCCGCCTTCAGCAAGTCCAAGCTAACCGACGAAAGCCAGGACTGGCTACGCCTTGGCTTGAGCGGTGGTGATGACGCCCTGCACAGCCTGGGCCTGGAACTGCCAGCAGCTACCGACAGCGTGGCGCATTACAATGAATTGCTGGCCCTGCGCCTGAGCGATGGCCGCGCCGAGCTGTGGATACCCGCTGCCCAGGCCGAAGCCGTCCAAGCCCAACTGGCCAGCCAGCTACCAGAAGCACCGCTCAATGACTGGCTATTGGCGCAGGTGCGCGCTGGGATTGGTCAGGTCATGGGCAGTACCCGCGAGCTGTTTATCCCGCAGATGATCAACCTGCAGGCGGTGGGCGGGGTCAGTTTTAAGAAAGGCTGCTACACCGGCCAGGAAATCGTCGCGCGCATGCAATACCTGGGCAAACTCAAACGCCGCCTGTATCGCCTTGAGCTGCATGACAAGCAAGTGCCAGAGCCGGCTACTGGGCTGTTCTCGCCCAGCCATGCATCCAGTGTCGGTGAGGTCGTGTTGGCGGCCCGCAGTGAAACGGGTGTCGAACTGCTGGCCGTGCTGCAGGACGATGCCGCACTGAATGGCCAGGTTCATCTAGGCTCTGCCGAGGGCAGCCCGCTGAGCGTGCTTGATTTGCCGTATACCCTGGATTCAGACCGCGACATACAGCGCTGAGCATCGCGCATTTCTTATTACTTTTACTTGCCTCACCGCCTAAAGAGAATTGTCCATGAGTAAGCTTGCCGAGAAAGTCCAGAAGGAACTGAGCCAGGCCATCGACAACGATGAACTGGTACTGCCGACCCTGCCGGAGGTCGCGCTAAAAGTCCGCGAGGCAGCAGAGGACCCGAATATCGGCATTGCGCAACTGAGCAAAGTCATCGGCAACGACGCGGCGCTGACGGCGCGCATCATCAAGGTGGTCAACAGCCCGCTACTGCGCACCAACAAAGAAATCACCGACCTGCAAATGGCCGTAGGTCGTCTCGGCATCAACTACACCTGCAACCTCGCCACGGGCCTCGCCATGGAGCAGATGTTCCAGGCAACCAGCGACGTGGTTGACCGTAAAATGCGCGAAGTGTGGAATAAAAGCACGGAAATCGCCGGCATCTGCCACGTACTGTGCAAGCACTACACCCGCCTGCTGCCCGACCAAGCCACGCTCGCGGGCTTAGTGCACCAGATCGGCGTCCTGCCGATCCTCACCTACGCCGAAGAACACAGCGAACTGCTGGCCGACTCGATCAGCCTCAACCATGTGATTGAGCAGATCCACCCGCTGATCGGTGACAAGATCCTGCGCGCCTGGGACTTCCCTGAGCAGATTGCCATGGTGCCCAGCCAGTACCTCGACTTCACCCGCGACAGCGCCAAGGTCGACTATGTCGATATCGTCCAGGTCGCCACCCTGCAGAGCTACCTGGGCAGCGAGCACCCCTACACTCAGCTGGACTGGAGCCAGATCCCCGCGTTCCGCAAGCTCGGCCTAGACCCGAGCCAGAACATCAATGACGACGAAGACCTGTCAGCGGCGATGGAAGCGGCCATGAGCATGCTGCAGTAACGGCGCAGCACAGCCCGCACGGTTGCTGCAGCGCCCACTCACTCGGCCGCTGCAGCAAACTCAACGCGCACCCGCAACCCCTGTGGTTGCACCTGATGCAGGCTGATCTGCGCCTGATGAGCGCGACAAATCTCACCGACAATCGCCAGCCCCAAGCCCGCCCCCGAACCCTTACTGCTGTGCCGATAGAAGCGGGCAAATACCCGCTCATGCGCCTCCGGCGGAATACCTGGGCCGTCGTCCTCGACCTCCAGCACCGCATTCGGCAGCACCCGCAGCACCACATTGCCGCCGGCCGGGGTGTGTGCGAGGGCGTTATCCAGCAGGTTGCACAGCAGTTCGTTGAGCAAGGTTGTCTCACCGCTAAGCCATACCGGCTGTTCGGCTTCCAACGCCAGGGCGATGCCTTTTGCGTGGGCCAACGGTGCCAGCGCCATCCCCAGTTCGCGGGCCAGTTGACTTAAATCCAGACGCTGCGCACCTCCTTCGGCAATGGCCCGCGCACCGCTTTCGATACGCGCCAATGAGAGCAACTGATTGGCCAGATGGGTCAGCTTATCGGTGTTCTGCGCGGCGTCCTCCAGCGTACTGCGCCACACGGCGGGCTCTTCAGTACGCAGCCCCAGTTCAACCCGAGCCTTGAGCGCGGCCAGCGGCGTTCGCAGTTCATGGGAGGCATCGGCAATAAACTGCGATTGGCGCTCAAACAGATTACGCAGGCGTTCATTGAACTGGTTCAGCGCATCGATCAACGGGCGCAGCTCACGCGGCATGCCGAGCTCTGACAATGGCTGCAGATCGTCGCTGGTACGCTCCGCCACACTGCGACGCAAGGCATCCAACGGGCGCAGCGCGGCACTCACCGCCAACCACACCAGCAGCAAGGCACTCAACGACAGCAACCCCATGCGCCACAGGGTGCCGAGCAGCAGCTCGCGGGCCATGCGCTCACGTGCACCCTGGGTTTCCGCCACGCGAATTTCCGCGACGCCATTGAGCCCCGGCTCACTGACGGGCTGCAACAGGCTGACCACCCGCACGCCCTGGCTGCGGTACTCCGCGTCATAGAAATGCGCCAAGGCCGGGTAATCATCGGTACGTTTGGTGCCAGGCGGGGCTGGCGGTAAACCTTCATAACCGGAGACCAGCGCGCCCTGCACATCCAGCACCTGGTAATAGATGCGCCCGGCGCTGTCATAGGCGAAGGTGTCCAGCGCCACATAGGGCACATTGGCATTCAAGCGCCCTGCCGTGGTGTACAGGCCATCGGCAATCGCCCGCGCCGAGGCCAGCAAGGTGCGGTCATAGGCGGTATCGGCGGCCTGCCGTGCACTCCAGTAAGCACTCAGGCTGCTGACCAGCAGAATCAACGTCAGCAGTAACGCCAGACGGCGGATCAAGCGCCCACGCAAGCTCCCGGGCGCAGCCACTGTGGGCTTACTGTGCGCTGTCACCCAGTGCCTCCAGCAAATAGCCCAGACCGCGGAAGGTGACGATTTTCACCCCGCCGCCTTCAAGCTTTTTACGCAGGCGATGCACGTAAATTTCGATGGCGTCGCTGCTGGCCTCCTCGTCCAAACCAAACACCAGGGCGGCCAGTTGCTCCTTGCTCATCACCCGTCCAGGCCGGGCGATCATCGCCTCCAGCACCGCCTGCTCGCGGGAAGTCAGGGCCAGCAGCCCATCGGCCAGGGTGAAGCGTCGGGTATCCAGGTCATACAGCAGATTGCCGCAGCGCTGCTGTCGCTCACCGCCCAGCACAGTGCGGCGCAGCAACGCCTTGACCCGCGCTTCCAGCTCGCTCAGCTCAAAAGGTTTCGCCAGGTAATCGTCAGCCCCCAGATTAAGGCCATGCACCCGATCCTTGACCTCGCCACGGGCGGTGAGCATCAGCACCGGCAGGGTTTTGCCACGCTCACGTAACCGCGCCAATACCTGAAAACCATCGAGGCGCGGCAAGCCAATATCGAGAATCGCCAAGGCGTACTCTTCGCTACTCAAGGCCAGGTCAGCGGCCACACCGTCGTGCAGCATGTCCACGTTAAGCCCGATGCCACGCAGGGCCTGGGCCACGCTTTCAGCCAGGGGCAGATGGTCCTCGACTAATAGGACTCGCACGGTAGTAGTACTCCACGAACTTGTTGTTATGCGCCAAGTGTAACGGTGCAAAGGCTGCCGCGAACGTTCTAGGCACTTTCTTTCAAGCTGAAAGCTTGGTGAAAGTTTGACCTTCTAGCATCGATTTTAGGTGGCTCGACCCACCTACCTGAACGACTGACGCTGTGGCGCGCAGCCGTGACAAAAACAACAATGGAGACCACAAGATGCCGACTGCATCAAATCGGGCACTTTCGCCTGTTCATCTGCTTAGCCTGGCAATCGCCACTGCTCTGCTCGCCCCTGCAGCGCAGGCCGCTTTTATCGACGACAGTTCTGCCAACCTAAAGACCACCAACATCTACCTGAACCGTGACTATCGCGAAGGCACCGGCCAGAACAAGCGCGAGGAGTGGGGCCAGAGTTTCTGGCTTAACGTACAGTCCGGTTACACCGAAGGCCCAGTCGGCCTCGGCCTCGACGCCCAGGGCCTGCTCGGCATCAAACTGGACTCCAGCGCCGACCGCACCAGAACCGGCCTACTGCCAAGGCATGACGATGGCAAGGCACCGGATGCGTTTGGTCGTCTGGGCCTGACCGCCAAGGTCAAGGTCTCTGCCACCGAGCTGCGCTACGGTTCGCACAGCCCCGTCCTGCCGGTGGTAGTGGCCAACGACAGCCGCCTGCTGCCGCAGGTATTCGAGGGTGGCCTGCTGACTTCCTCCGAGGTGAAGGGCCTGACCTTCACTGGCGGGCGTTTGGGCAAGGCCATCGACCGCGCCTCGACCGACGCCGAGGATTTGCAGCTCGAAAGCAAGAATGGACGCTACGCCGGGGTCACCGCCGACCACCTCGACCTGCTGGGTTTCGACTACGAGTTCAACCAGAACCTCAAAGGCCGCTACTTCCATGGCGAACTTGAGGATGTCTACCGGCAGAACTTCTTCAATGTGCTGGCCTCCTACCCCCTGGCCGGCGGCACCATGGCTGCCGATCTGCGCCTGATGCTCAGCGACGAAAGTGGCGCAGCCAAGGCCGGCGAAGTGGACAACCGCGCACTGAACGGTGTGCTCAGTTACGCCCACAGCGGCCACAAGCTGAGCCTGGGCTATCAGGACATGAGCGGCGACACCGGCTATGCCTATATCGCGGGCAGCGACCCCTATCTGGTCAACGATTCCGCCAACGACTACGCCAACCCTGAGGAAAAATCCTGGTCAGTCCGCTACGACTACGACTTCGCCGCCCTGGGCGTGCCTGGCCTGACGGCCTACGCTCGCTATATCAAAGGCAGTGACGCGCGAATCATAGGCAGCAACGAACGCGGCGACGAAAAGGAAACCAACCTCGAGGTCAAGTACGTGGTGCAAAGCGGCCCGGTGAAGAATCTCTTCGTGCGTCTGCGTAACGCCAACTTCCGCTCCGATTTCGCCCGCGACTCGGACGAATACCGTGTAGTCATCGGCTACACCCTGCCGATTTTTTGATCAAAAATAACAATTTAGAGGATTCAATAATGAAAACTGCCCTCACCCGTATTGCCCTTGCCACCGCCTGCCTGACCTTTGCCGGCCAGCTGTTAGCCGCCGAACCCAAGCGCCCGGAATGTATTGCCCCGGCCAAGCCAGGCGGCGGCTTCGACCTGACCTGCAAACTGGCGCAAAGCGGCCTGAAAGACAGCGGCCTGCTGAAAGCGCCGATGCGCGTGACCTACATGCCCGGCGGCGTTGGCGCGGTGGCCTATAACGCGGTGATTGCCCAGCGCGCCGATGACGCGGGCACCATCACGGCCTTCTCCAGCGGCTCGTTGCTCAACCTGGCGCAAGGCAAGTTCGGCCGCTACGACGAAACTGGCGTGCGCTGGCTGGCGGCTGTCGGCACCGACTATGGCGCGATCACCGTGCGGGCTGACTCGCCTTACCAGAGCCTGGATGACCTGGTGCAAGCACTGAAAAAAGACCCGGGCAGCATCGTCTTCGGCGCCGGCGCAACCATCGGTGGCCAGGACTGGATGCAGACCGCACTGATCGCCCGCCTGGCCGGCATCGACCCGAAAAACCTGCGTTACGTAGCGTTCGAAGGCGGCGGCGAAACCCTCACCGCCATGCTCGGCGGCCATGTACAGGTCACCTCAAGCGGCCTGGGCGAAGTCACCCCGCAACTGGCAGCGAACAAGGTACGCATTCTCGCGGTACTCGCCGATGAGCGCCTGCCGGGCAAACTGGCCGACATCCCGACCGCCAAGGAACAAGGCTACGACATCAGCTGGCCGGTGATCCGTGGCTTCTACATGGGCCCAGAGGTGACTGACGAGCAGTACAACTGGTGGAAGCAGCAATTCGACACCCTGCTCGCCCGTGAAGACTTCGCCACCCTGCGCGAACAGCGTGACCTGCTGCCACTCGCCGTCACCGGTGATGAACTGCAAGCCCTGGTCTTCAAGCAAGTTGAAGAATACAAGGCGCTGGCTGGTGAGTTCGGCCTGGTTCAGTAACGCCAAACGTGCAATTCGTAGGATGGGTTAACCGCGCAGCGGTGTAACCCATCCTACGACTCCACGCTCCTCCCGATTTCCGACTAGGTAACCCGCCATGTACGTTCGCCTGTTCGCCGCGAGCTGGCTGTTGTTTTGCGCCGTGCTCGCCGTTATTGCCTGGGGCTTCCAGGCGCCCTTCGCCTACGACCCGGTGGGTCCACGCGCTTACCCTTTGCTGCTGCTGGCGCTGATGGCTGCGGGCAGCCTGTGGTTGCTGCTCAAGCCCGGCATGCTTGAACAGCAGCTCAACAGCCGTGCGGCCTTACGCGCCACGCTCTGTGTACTGACGCTGCTGGCCTATGCCCTGCTGTTTGAAACCCTCGGTTTTGTCATCAGCACCGCCCTCGCCGCCTTTGCCCTTGGCCTGCTGTTTACCGGCCGCCTGATTCCTTGCGCCATCAGCGCCGTGCTGATGGGCGTGCTGCTGTATGGCTTGTTTGACTACCTGCTGGATGTGCCGCTGCCCCTCGGCCTGTTCGAAGCCTTTGTGGAGAGCTGAAAATGGAAACGCTGAATTTCTTGATGCAGGGCTTTGAGGTCGCCACCCGACCGGAAAACCTGTTGGTCGCCTTGTTCGGCGCCTTTGTTGGCACCATCGTCGGCCTGTTGCCGGGCCTGGGCCCAATCAATGGCGTGGCACTGCTGCTGCCACTGGCCTTTGCCCTGGGCCTGTCGCCGGAAACCGCGCTGATTCTGCTGGCTGCGGTGTACCTGGGTTGTGAGTACGGCGGGCGCATTTCCGCCATTTTGCTCAACGTGCCGGGCGACGCCGCCGCGGTAATGACCACCCTCGACGGCTACCCGCTGGCCCGCCAGGGCAAGGCCGGGATCGCCCTGTCACTGTCGGCGGTCAGCTCGTTTATCGGCAGCATCATCGCCACCTGCGGGGTGGTGCTGTTTGCGCCGATCCTGGCGAAGTGGGCGGTGGCCTTTGGTCCCGCCGAATACTTTGTGCTGATGATCTTCGCCATCGCCTGCCTCGGCGGCATGGTCGGCGACAAACCGGTAAAAACCCTGATGGCGGCGCTCATCGGCTTGGCCTTGGCCACAGTCGGCGTGGACTCCACCACCGGTGTCTACCGCTTTACCTTCGGCAGCGTCAGCCTGTCCGACGGCATCCAGTTTGTGATCGTGGTGATCGGTTTCTTCAGCGTCAGTGAAGTGCTGCTGATGCTGGAAAAAACCCACAACGGCCAGAAAGCCGTGAAAGCCAGCGGCCGCCTGCTGTTCAACTTCAAAGAGTTCTGCTTCACCTTCTGGACCATGGTGCGCAGCGCCCTGGCCGGTTTCGTTATCGGCGTATTGCCGGGTGCCGGCGCGACCATCGCCAGTGCCATGACCTACATGACCGAAAAGCGCATGGCCGGCAGCAACGGTAAATTCGGTGACGGCGACCTGCGCGGCCTCGCCGCTCCAGAAGCCGCCAACAATGCCTCGGCCTGCGGCTCGCTGATCCCCATGCTAACCCTCGGCGTACCGGGTTCCGGCACCACGGCGGTGATGATCGGCGCGTTGACCCTGTACAACATCACCCCCGGCCCGCTGTTGTTTGAGCAGCAACCGGATGTGGTGTGGGGCCTGATCGCCTCGCTGTTTATCGGCAACGTGATTCTGCTGGTGATGAACATCCCGCTGGTCGGCCTGTTCTCGCGCATGCTCAGCGTGCCTAACTGGGTGCTGGTACCGGCGATTACCGTGATCAGCATGGTCGGCGTCTACGCGGTGCACAGCACCACCTTCGACCTGGTGCTGATGGTCGGCCTCGGCGTATTCGGTTATATCTTGCGTAAGCTGGACTTCCCCCTGTCGGCCTTGATTCTCGGCTTCGTCCTCGGTGAACTGATGGAAGACAACCTGCGTCGCGCCCTGTCGATCTCGGCAGGCGACCTGAACATCCTCTGGAGCAGCCCGATCAGCCTGTGCCTGTGGGCCCTGACTGCATTGATGCTGGGCATGCCAGGGCTACGCTGGTGGCGCGCCCGTCGTGCCGCGCAACTGGCTAGTGCCTAAGCACGCTGTGCTCACCGGCTGGCACGGTTGGTGGGCTACCCCGCTGATCGGCCTGGCCGGCGGCACCTTGGCCAGCCTGATCGGCTGGCCTTTGCCGTGGATCATCGGCTCTCTGCTAGCGGTTATTGTGGCGCGCTGCAGTGGCTGGCTGGTCAGCGAAGTACCAGGCGGGCGCAAGACCGGTCAGTGGCTGGTCGCCAGCGCTATCGGCCTGCACTTCACCCAAGAAGTGTTCACTGAACTGCTCAGCCACTTCACCATCATTCTGCTTGGCGCGCTGATCACCCTGCTGCTCAGCCTGATCGGCATCACCCTGCTGCGCCGCGCGGGCCTCGACCGCGCCACCGCATTTTTTGCCAGCATGCCGGGCGGCGCCAGTGAGATGGTCAACCTGGCCCAGCGGCACAACGCCGAAACCGCCAAGGTGGCCGCTGCGCACAGCCTGCGCCTGCTGCTGGTGGTGCTGCTGATCCCAGCCATCTTCACCTGGAGCATGCCACCGATCGCGCCACCGCTGCCGGCACCGGTGAGCTGGCCATGGCTAGCCGTGCTGCTGCCCGCTGGCGCGCTGCTGGCCTGGTTGTGGGGACGCTTAGGCCAGCCCAACCCATGGATGCTCGGGCCGTTAACCGTGTGCGCGGTGGCCAGCGTCAGCTTCGACCTGCACCTGGGTTTGCCCAATGGCCTGGGCCAAATCGGCCAGTGGCTGATCGGCTGCGCCCTGGGCTGTCACTTCGACCGCACGTTCTTTCGCAGCGCGCCGGGCTTTCTCGCGCGCATTCTGCTGTTCTGCCTGCTCGCCATGCTCGCTGCCGCCGGCCTAGGGCAAGGCTTAGGCTGGCTGGCCGGGGAAAACCAGCGTTCGCTGATGCTCGGCATGATGCCCGGTGGCATCACTGAACTGTGTTTAACGGCCGAAGCCCTGCAACTGTCGGTGGCCGTGGTCACTGCGCTGCAGGTGCTGCGGCTGTTTCTGGTGATGTTTCTCGCTGAGCCGTTGTTCAGGCTCTGGCAACGCAACGGCTAAGCCCGTTAAAGACCACGTTTAGCCCGCCCTGTGCGGGCTTTTTTTATCTGCGCAAAAGCACTTAAGCCTCAGGCAAACGCCAACTCACCGGGGGCAAATCATGCTGCTGGAGAAACTTGTTGCAGCGGCTGAAGTGACCATTGCCGATAAAGCCGCGATGCGCCGACAGCGGCGACGGGTGCACGGATTTCAATACCAGGTGCTTGCTGCTATCGATGAGCTTTTCCTTGCTCTGCGCATGCGCGCCCCACAGCAGAAACACCAGCCGCGCCTGCTCCTGGCTGACCACTTCGATCACCTTGTCGGTAAACGTCTGCCAACCGATCTTGGCGTGGGAGCCGGCAATACCATGCTCCACGGTTAATGACGTGTTGAGCAGCAGCACACCCTGCTCCGCCCAGTGCTGCAGATTGCCGTGGCTGGCGATGTCGATATTCAGGTCGCGCTTGAGCTCTTTGTAGATATTGAGCAGCGACGGCGGCGTCTTCACGCCCGCCTGCACCGAGAAGCACAGGCCATGGGCCTGCCCCGGGCCGTGATAAGGGTCCTGGCCGATCACCACCACCTTAACCTCGGCCAAGGGCGTGGAGTTCAATGCGTTGAAGATCAGCGCACCCGGCGGATAAATCTCCTTGCCCGCCGCCTTCTCCGCCCGCAGAAAGTCGCCCAGCTGACGCATATAGGGCTTCTCGAACTCATCATGCAGCGCGGCTTTCCAGCCGGCTTCGAGTTTGACGTTATCTGCAGCGCTCATGCCTGTGTCCTGCCTGTACCAACGGAGACGGCACGCTAAGGAAGGTGCCCGGGCAAGTCAAGGCGAACGGCCATGCCGCATGGCTTCGCATAAGCCATCCACTGGCGCTGATCACGCGCTGCACCAGACCGATGCCTAGCGTTATATACGCCTGGTGCGCTGCTATCACCTCGCCGCCTGCACCAAGCTCACGCTAGCAGTTCAATAATCCACTGCGTCTGTCGAGTAACCTTCTGCACCCTCTCCTCGGGCACCGCCTGTCGCGCCTGAGCGAGGTCGGCCAGGGTCTGCTGCTTCAAACGTAACATACGTTGCCACTTGGCCAGGAACGCCGGGCTGCGCCTCTGCATCTGCAACGGGCCAAAGTACAGCTCTTCGGCGCTGTAAATCACCGGCCCGGAGCGTTCGGCAACGATGATTTCGTAGGCAAAGCGGTTTTCCCGTAGCACTTCCTCACAGAGGATGCGGTAGCCATTGTCCATCAGCCATTGGCGCAGCGGCTGCTCACCGCCGTTGGGCTGCAGAATCAGCCGCTCCTGACCACTCAGGCGGGCCTTACCGCTGTCGAGGATGTCGCGGATCTTCTCGCCACCCAAGCCGCAGAGAGTGATGGCAGTGATGGCATCTCCCGGCTCGATCGCCGCCAAACCATCTGCCAGACGTACGCTGACCAGTTGGCTCAGGCCACTCTCGCGCACAGTGCGTTGCGCCGCGTGGAATGGCGTCAAGGCCACCTCCCCTGCCACCGCAGCCGCGATGGCACCACGACCCAGCAACGCCACCGGCAGATAGCCGTGGTCCGAGCCAATATCAGCCAAGCGCGCACCTGCTGGCACATACGCAGCCACACGCTCTAGGCGCATAGACAATGTCTGTTCGTTCAACTCCAGCCCCTTTTCAGCATCGGCATCCGGCACCTGTGGCCGCAGCGGAGCGAGAGTTTGTCGAGCAACGCGGTGCATGGCAAATCCCAACGACCAGTGCGATTAATCTCGCCGAAGCTAGCGTTCAGAGATCACCCACCGCGAACCTGAGTGATGGGCTGTTTTCGACCCAGAGCAGCTGTTTAGTTATATCGACCCATCACCGTTTATTGATCAGAGCAAATCAACACCGAACCGGCGGACGCACAGGGCAAACAAACCGAAACAACCCGCGGTGGCAACAATGTAGATCAGCAGCGCTGGCCAGAAACCAAATCGAGGTAGAAGAAAGGGGAACGCGAGCAGCATCGGTAGAGTGGGTAATACGTACCAAAAGGTGTACCAGGCATGATTAGCAATTTTGTCTGTGGCTTGGTTTTCAACGTTTAGCCAGATCAGTGTCAGAACGGTGATTAGTGGTAAAGCTGCAATCAACCCCCCAAATTTATCGCTACGTTTCGCCACCTCTGAAACGACGACTACCACGATTGCAGTCAGAAAATATTTGCTGATAACCCAGGTCATCTTGTACCTCCCAGGACACTGTTGATGGTGCTCTTTGCTAGAGGTACTTGGTGATTTGCTTGAAGTCTTCAAGGGATGTGCGCTCGCCTGCCGCGAGTGCTTCGACTGTGTGCTCCAGACAGTGGTCGATGTGATCTTGGATAAGCACACGCTTGGCCTGGCAGACGGCTTTTTCCACAGCATGCAACTGCTGAGCGATGTCGACGCAGGCCCGATGGTCTTCGATCATGGTGACGATGCTGCGCAGATGGCCCTCCGCACGCTTCAACCTTTTGACGATATCGCTATGACTTTGGTGCTGATGGCCGTGTTCGTGATCGCTCATGCCTTGAGTCTCATGCGTCGATGAATTACGCTCGCATCCTATCCCCCCTGGGGGGATATGGTCAAACCTGTAACCCCTCCAGAAAAGCCAACAGTCTAGGCATTGAAAGAACCCAAACATGCTCAGCAGCCCCATCAGCACCCAGGTGATTTTTGCCCTTGCTCTCGCCATCTTGCTGGCCTGGGCTGGGCATACATCTGCGCTGTTTATGGGATCGAGCCAGCCAGCATGGGGCGGCAATGACAGTGCTCATTCGCATGCGCACGGCGACGGCGCATTTGCCTGCGCAGTATGCTCGGATCATTACCACTCCTCGCTGACAGCTGATCATCTGCATGAAACGCCGCACCTGACCACGCTGCTGAGTATCACTACACGGCCAGATCGTGCGCAGCCGATAGAAGCCCCTCGCTACTCCATTCCCCCCAGCCCGATCTTTCTGATCGAACGGCCACCACGTCCCATATTCGTGCTCTGACACTGGCCGCCGTGCGGCCCAAGACCCCTTTAATTTAGGACTCAACCATGCATTCGCTATCTATGGGCGCAATGGACGCATCTGCCGTGCGCCCGAATCGCTCGTTACTACTGTTGCTGCTGTTCACGGCATTGCTGTTTCTCGGCATACCTGAAGCATTGGCCCACGCTGTTGCCGAGGGCGACAAGGGCTTTATCCAGGAAAGCTCCGGGGTGATGGCGCTGCCGTTCATCTACATGGGCGCAAAGCACATGATCACCGGCTACGACCACCTGTTGTTCCTCTTCGGGGTGATCTTCTTTCTCTACCGCCTGAAAGACGTAGGGCTCTACGTCACCCTGTTCGCCGTGGGGCACACCGTGACGCTGCTGCTCGGCGTATTGGCGGAAATCAGCATCAGCTCTTACGTGATCGACGCCATTATCGGCTTCTCGGTGGTGTACAAGGCGCTGGATAACCTGGGCGCGTTCCAGCGCTGGTTCGGCTACCAACCAAACACTAAGGCGGCAACGCTGCTCTTTGGTCTCCTCCACGGCTTCGGTCTGGCGACCAAAATTCAGGAGTACGAGATTTCGGCAGATGGCCTGATCCCCAACCTGATTGCCTTCAACGTCGGCGTCGAGATCGGCCAGCTGCTGGCCCTGAGCGCCATTCTGATTGTTATGGGCTATTGGCGGCGCACCGCCAGCTTCTGGCGTCATGCCTACACCGCCAACGTCGCCATGATGAGCGCCGGTTTCCTCTTGATGGGTTACCAGCTCACCGCCCTGATCGTGTCTCAATAAGGAATTCTCCGCATGTTCAATACCAAGCTTCCAACCCACAGCGAATTGCCGACCAGCCGCCAACTGCTGCGCTCTACCGTGATCGCCTTGGGTGTTGCCGCCGTCTTATTGGGCACCGTGGTGATGCCAGCGGAATACGCCATCGACCCAACCGGAGCTGGCCGCATGCTCGGCCTGACCCAGATGGGCGAATTGAAAATAACCCTGTCCGAAGAAGCGGCAGCGGATGCAGCTGCTCAGCCAGCGACGGCCCCCGTCGTACAGGCCCCCGCGCCTGCTCAGCCGGCACCTCAACAACACGTTGCGGCAGCAGCCGTGGCTGAACCGGCAGCAGAGCCTCAGCTAGCCCTGAAGTCCGATGAGGTGACTGTCACGCTAAAGCCGGGCGAGGCCAGTGAAATCAAGCTGGAAATGCTGGACAAGGCCATGGTCAGCTACGAGTGGACGACTAATGGCGTACCGGTCAACCACGACACCCACGGTGAGCCCTACAACGGCCCGAGTGGTTATTTTCACAGCTACAGCAAGGGCAAGCAGGTCAAGGGTGACAAAGGCGAATTCACCGCCATCTTCGACGGCACCCACGGCTGGTTCTGGCGTAATCGAAGCAACAGCGACGTGACCATCACGCTAAAGACCAAGGGCGAGTACCTGAGCCTCAAGCGAGTCATCTAAGGCGCATGCCCCTTCGCCATCGGGCGCAGGGGCATCTACAACCATGATCGGAATTGAAAGGATTACACGATGACAACCACAACTGCCCTGAGTCGTTGCCTGCTGTTATTTGGCCTGCTGGGCTTACTGTCCGCATGTGGCGGCGGTGAACCGGAAACTCAGTCTGATGTTGAAAGCCACGGTCATGCGCATGACTAAGCGCTGGGGGCATACGAAGCCAGGGGCGACATCGCCTAAATAGCTCGTAGGATGGGTTAAGCGCAGCGATACCCATACTGCTGCCGGCTCAGCACCTTGGTTCGTCTGTGAACCTGATGGGTATCGTTTCACTCAATCCATCCTACGCATGCGCTGAAATCGGGCCAGACTGCGAAATTGATACTGAGAGGCTGCGCCTGAACGAAACCGTACATTCAGGCCAGAAAAACTAAATACACCCCCCTTTGAACGACCTAACCCCACCAAGACTGAATACACTACGCCCCCGATTATCCCGGGCCATAACCATGGCTGCACGCACAAGGAACTCGCCTGAATGGCTTCCCCAGACAAACAGCACAAACGCGCCCAGCGAGCCAAAACCAAGGCCAAGCAAAACCGCGCAGGTAAGCCCAAAGCCACTGTCGTGCATCCGGTGCTGGCCAATCCGTTGATTAACGAGCCGTTCGATGATGTCGACATCGACCTGAGCACCTTCGACTTCAAAGACATCGAAGAGAACGGTTTCGACCCGGCGCACTTCGACGATTTGTTCCAAGCGATGAAAGTTGGCGAAGGCATCAGCCTGCTCGCCATGTGCGTGGTGTTCCTGCAATACCCGGTGTTGGAGCTGGTGGTGGCGGAGGAAGCGGAAGATGCGGCCACCGACTTTATGATGGGCCTGCTGATCACCTATCGCGGGATATTCCATGATGAAGACGAAGACACTGCGGTGGAGTGGATCGGCGGTGACGCCTTCCAAAAGGCCTACGACGAAGCGTCGATGATCCTGCAGAAGAAGAACGCGCGCGGCACTCCAGGCGCCAGGGCTTAACAGCGCTGTAGATGGCCGACAGCCGCACTCTCGCGGCGGGCTAACAGCGAACTTAGCCCTGATGCAGCGCCCGGTAATGACTGGGCGCCATGCCCACGACTTTGCGAAACAGCCGCGAGAAGTAATACACATCGTCATATCCCAGTTGCTCCGCCACTTGGCGAATGCCCTGCTCGCCTTCATCAAGCAGGCGGCAGGCGTGGGCCATTTTTAGCTGAATAAACTCCTGAATCGGCGCATGCCCGGTCAGCGCACGGTAGGTCTTGGCGAAGTGAAAGCGCGACAGTTTGAACTGCGCGGCCAGCTCATCGAGGTTGAGTGAACCGTGCAAATGGCTGCGCATCACCGCCTGCACCGCATCCACATCCAGCACCCGTCCGGATTTCAGGGTGGTGCGTGCTGGCAGCACCGCCAGCGAGGTCAGCAGCACCTGCAACTGGTGCGCCGCATGGATGAAGTGCGCCAGATTCAAGCCTTGCTTACGCAAATTCAGCAGCGCGTCGAACTCCGCCAGCAGCCGTGGCTGCACGCCAATGCGCCACAGCGGCCCGCTGCCCAGCGGCTTGAGAAAGTCCGCCACCAGCTCACCGTCAAAATGCACCCAGTACAGGGTCCAGGGCTTTTGTGCGTCTGCGCCATAGGTGTGGGCGACGCCTTTTGGCAGCACTAACAGGTCGCCGCCACTGACAGCTAATCGTCCATCAGGTGTGTCCAGCCAGCCCTGCCCAGCGCGGCAATAAATCAACAGATGGTCGTCCGGCAGCGGGCGCTGCATACGGTGCCCTTGCGCCTGCGGATAGAACCCCAACGCCAACGGATAGCAGCCTTGCGCCAGTGGGCTGCGGGCCAGCAAGCGGCGCAGCCGCGGTGGCGTGATAAAGCGCACACCATTGGCTGGCAATGGCCAGTTGGAGGTATCGACATAGGCTGACATTCGGCTATCCGCGCACACTTCAATCACAAGATAGTCCATCCAGCAGCCAAGATCGTCAATCCACAAAGGGGCGCTGGGCGGCTATAACAGGGATAAAACAACAATCGAGTCCAGCAGAGACTCACCCGGAGGAGCGATGGCCAAGGCAATCCCACAGTTGATCGACGGTGAATGGCGCGAAAGCCGCGCCCGCGAGTTTATCGAAGTCACCGACCCGGCGACGCAAGACGTTCTGGCGCTGGTGCCCAAGGCCACGGCCGAAGAAATCGAAGCAGCGATTGCCAGTGCCAAAGCCGCCTTCCTCACCTGGCGTGAAGTGCCGGTCTCCGACCGTGCGCGGGTGATGCTGCGTTACCAGCACCTGCTCAAGGAGCATCACGACGAGCTGGCGGAAATCCTCGCCAGCGAAACCGGCAAAACCCTGGCCGACGCCAAGGGCGATGTCTGGCGCGGTATCGAGGTGGTCGAGCAGGCCTGCAACATTGCCAGCCTGATGATGGGCGAGACCATGGAGAACGTCGCCCGCGACATCGACACCTCAAGCTGGATTCAGCCGTTGGGCGTGTGCGTGGGCGTCACCCCGTTCAACTTCCCGGCGATGATTCCGCTGTGGATGTTCCCGCTGGCCATTGCCGCCGGTAACAGCTTTATTCTCAAGCCGTCCGAGCAGGACCCGCTGACGCCTAATCGTCTGGCAGAGCTGTTTATCGAAGCCGGCGCGCCCAAGGGCGTGCTGCAGGTGCTGCACGGCGCACGCGAAGTGGTCGACAGCCTGCTGACCCACCCGGACATTCGCGCTATTTCCTTCGTCGGTTCGGTGCCGGTCGGCCAACATATTTACCGTACCGGCACCGCGCACCTGAAGCGCGTACAGGCGTTTGCCGGGGCGAAGAACCACATGGTGATCATGCCCGACGCCAACAAGCAGCAGGTGCTGAGCAACCTGGTCGGGGCCAGCTGTGGCGCGGCTGGGCAACGCTGCATGGCGATCAGCGTGGCGGTTTTCGTCGGCGACTCGAAGCAGTGGATTGATGAGTTGCAGGCGCAGATGGCCGACCTGCAACCCGGCTACTGGACCGATGGCCACGCGGCGTTTGGCCCGTTAATCAGCCAGCAAGCCAAGCAACGGGTAATTCGCCTGATTGCCGAAGGAAAAGCCGAGGGCGCTGAATGCCTGCTCGATGGCTCGCATTGCACGGTCGAGGGTTACCCCAATGGCAACTGGGTCGGCCCGACGCTGTTTCGTGGCGTGACCAGCAAGATGAGCCTGTACCGCGAGGAAATCTTCGGGCCGGTGCTGGTGTGCATGGAGGTCGATACGCTGGAGGAAGCCATCGAACTGGTCAACGCCAGCCCTTACGGTAACGGCACCTCAATCTTCACCCGCTCCGGCGGCGCGGCGCGACATTATCAGCACGCGGTGGAAGTCGGCCAGGTGGGCATCAACGTGCCAGTGCCCGTGCCGCTGCCGTTCTTCTCCTTTACCGGCTGGAAAGGTTCGTTCTATGGCGACCTGCACGCCTATGGTAAACAAGGGGTGCGGTTCTTTACCGAAACCAAAACAGTCACCAGTCGCTGGTTTGATGACGATGCTCTGGTCAGCGGAGCGAACATGACCATTCAGCTTAAATAACCTAACACCGGGCCGGTCACGTGCCGGCCAGGCTTTACTTGTCGGGAACACCCTTCCCGTAAGGATGTGTAATGGATCTCGAACTGACTGAAGAGCAACGCCTGCTGGTCGACAGCGCCCGCCAGTTTGCCAGCCGTGAACTGGCCCCGTATGCCGCCGACTGGGACCGCGACCACCACTTCCCGGTTGATGTCATCAAGCGCGCCGCCGAGCAGGGCTACCTGGCGTTGTATCTAAAAGAAGACGACGGTGGCCTCGGCCTTTCCAGGCTGTCCGCCTCGCTGATTTTCGAGCAACTGTCGGCCGGTTGCATCGCCACCACGGCGTTTCTGACCATCCACAATATGGCCTCGTGGATGCTCGCCTCCTTCGCCGATCAGGCACTGAAAGATGCCTGGCTGCCGCGCCTGGTCAGCGGCGAACTGCTCGCCTCCTACTGCCTGACCGAACCGGATGCCGGCTCTGACGCAGCGCACCTGCGCACCCGCGCCAAGCGTGATGGCGACGAGTACGTGCTGGACGGCAGCAAGTGTTTTATCTCCGGTGCAGGCAGTACCGATGTGCTGATTGTGATGGCGCGCACCGGTGAAGACAGCGGCGCTAAAGGTGTGTCCTGCTTCCTGGTGCCGGCCAACGCCGAGGGCGTGAAGTACGGCCGTAACGAGCTGAAGATGGGCTGGCGCGCGCAACCCACCCGCACCATCACCTTTGAAGGCGTGCGCATCCCGGCAGGCAACCGCATCGGCCCGGAAGGCCAGGGCTTCGTCTACGCGATGAAGGGCCTGGATGGCGGCCGCATCAATATCGCCAGCTGCTCACTGGGCGCGGCGCAAGCGGCGCTGGAGCAATCGCTGCGCTATGTCGAGGAGCGCAAACAGTTCGGCAAGCCGCTGAGCGACTTTCAGTCTTTGCAGTTCAAACTGGCCGACATGCTCACTGACCTGACCGCCAGCCGGCAGATGGTGCGTTTGGCCGCACACAAGCTGGACCACGGCCATAGCGAGGCCAGCCTGTATTGCGCCATGGCCAAGCGCTTTGCCACCGACCACTGCTTCACCCTGTGCAACGAGGCGCTGCAACTGCATGGCGGCTACGGTTATCTAAACGACTACCCGCTGGAGCGTTGGGTGCGCGATAGCCGCGTGCATCAGATTCTTGAAGGCACCAACGAAATCATGCGGGTGATCATCGCTCGCCGCCTGCTGGATCAGGGCGGCATGCTCGATCGCCTACTTTAGTTGATCGGAACAAGCGGGACGCTCAGTTCCCCGAACTAAGTACCCACGCAGAGCGTGGGGACCATCGAGTTCTAAGCCCATTGCATAAACGAGGACGCTTATGAGCCACGCCATCGAACCCTACAACCCCGGCATGTTTGATCTGACCCATAAGATCACCGTGGAAAAGCACGGCCACACGGCACTGATCACCATCAACAACCCGCCCGCCAACACCTGGGACCGCGACTCGCTAATCGGTCTCAAGCAACTGGTTGAGCACCTCAACCGCGACGATGACATTTATGCCCTGGTGATTACCGGCCAAGGCGGCAAGTTCTTCAGCGCCGGTGCCGACCTCAAGCTGTTTGCCGATGGTGATAAAGCCCGTGCCCGGAAAATGGCCCGACGCTTCGGTGAAGCCTTCGAAGCCCTGCGCGATTTCCGTGGCGTATCGATTGCGGCCCTCAACGGCTACGCCATGGGCGGCGGCCTGGAGTGCGCCCTGGCCTGCGACATCCGCATTGCCGAACGCCAGGCACAAATGGCCCTGCCAGAAGCCACGGTCGGCCTGTTGCCTTGCGCCGGCGGCACGCAAAACCTCAGCTGGCTAATCGGCGAAGGCTGGGCAAAACGCATGATTCTCTGCGGCGAGCGCCTGGATGCCGAGACCGCCCTGCGCATTGGCCTGGTTGAGCAAGTGGTCGACAGCGGCGAAGCCCGCGGCCATGCCCTGCTGCTGGCCGCCAAGGTCGCACGGCAAAGCCCGGTGGCCGTGCGCACCATCAAGCCACTGATCCAGGGGGCACGTGAACGCAGCCCGAACACCTGGTTGGCAGAAGAACGGGAGCGGTTTGTCGACCTATTCGACGCCGACGACACCCGCGAGGGAGTCAACGCCTTCCTCGAGAAACGCGAGCCGCAGTGGCGCAATAAATAAATCGTCCGTGGGAGTGGCTTTAGCCGAGATAGCAGCCTCTTGCGGCTAAAGCCGCTCCCACAAAACCTATAAAGCCGGCGGAGCTGAACAAGCCGCCTGAGCATCAGGAACACGATGATGAACGTGCAATTTGAAGAGCGCCCCGCGCAACACGGCTACCGCATCGGTATCGCCAGCCTGGATGCCGAAAAGAGCCTGAATGCCCTGTCGCTGCCGATGATCGAGGCACTGGATGCCAAGCTCAAAGATTGGGCCGAAGACCCGGGCATTGCTTGCGTCATGCTGCGCGGCAATGGTCCGAAAGCCTTCTGTGCCGGTGGCGATGTGGTGCAACTGGTGCACCAGTGCCGTGAACATCCAGGCGAAATCCCGCCCTTGGCCC
The DNA here is from genome assembly GCF_943846705.1 of uncultured Pseudomonas sp. Taxonomy (NCBI): domain Bacteria; kingdom Pseudomonadati; phylum Pseudomonadota; class Gammaproteobacteria; order Pseudomonadales; family Pseudomonadaceae; genus Pseudomonas; species uncultured Pseudomonas sp. Next base: position 4,210,994 of record NZ_OX044366.1, read on the forward strand.
GGCGTTTCTTCGCCGATGAATACCGCCTCGACCACCGCATCCACACCTACCCCAAGCCGTTTATCTGCTGGGCCCACGGCCATGTGCTAGGTGGTGGCATGGGCCTGATGCAGGGCGCCGGTATTCGCATCGTCACCCCAACCAGCCGCCTGGGCATGCCGGAAGTAAACATCGGCCTGTACCCGGATGTCGGCGGCAGCTGGTTCCTCGCCCGCCTCCCCGGCAAGCTCGGCCTGTTTCTCGGTCTCACCGCCAGCAGCATCAACGCCCGCGATGCGCTGGACCTGGACCTCGCCGACCGCGTGCTGCTCGACAGCCAGCAAGACGATCTGCTCGATAGCCTGGCGCAACTCAACTGGCAGGAACAGAGCGCGCAGCAACTGCACAGCCTGCTCAAAGCACTGGAGGATCAGGCTCAGGGAGAACTGCCAGAAGCGCAGTGGCTGCCGCGGCGGGCACGCCTCGACGAGCTGCTCGACAGCGCCGACCTGCCGCATGCCTGGCACGCGATCAGCGCCCTGCAAGAGGATAGCGACCCGCTGCTGGCCCGCGCGGCCAAGACTCTGGCTGGCGGCTGCCCGCTGACCGGGCACCTGGTGTGGGAGCAAATCAAGCGAGCCAAGCAGCTGTCGCTGGCCGAGGTGTTCCGCATGGAGTACGCCATGAGCCTGAACTGCTGCCGTCACCCGGAGTTTCCCGAGGGTGTGCGCTCACGCCTGATCGACAAGGACCACGCGCCACAGTGGCACTGGCCGGATGTGGCCAACATCCCCGACGCAGTGATCGAGGCGCACTTCGCGCCGGCCTGGGACGGCGAACACCCATTGGCGGGGCTATAACCCCCGATTGACCAGCAGCAGCCTGACTCGCTGCTACACATCCCCCTCAGGCAAGGAGAACAACAATGAACAAAATTGCCTTTATCGGCCTCGGCCACATGGGTCTGCCCATGGCGCGCAACCTGCTCAAGGCCGGCTTCAACCTCAGCGTCTTCGACCTAGTGAAGGCCGCCATGGACGAGTTGGCCATGGAAGGTGCACAGCCCGCCAGCAGCGCACTGGATGCCGTACAGGGAGCCAATTTGGTGGTGAGCATGCTGCCCGCCAGCCGCCATGTCGAAGGCCTCTACCTGGGTGATAACGGCCTGTTGGCGGCACTCAAGCCCGGCAGCCTGGTACTGGAGTGCTCAACCATCGCTCCGGAATCCGCCCGCAAGGTGCATCAGGCCGCCCACGAGCGCGGTATTGAACTGCTCGATGCGCCAGTGTCCGGCGGCACGGCCGGCGCAGCAGCCGGCACCCTGACCTTTATGATCGGCGGTGCAGCCGCAACTCTGGAAAAAGCCCGCACAATTTTCGACGCCATGGGCAAGAACATCTTCCACGCCGGCCCCGCCGGTGCCGGCCAAGTGGCCAAGGTGTGCAACAACCAGGTACTGGCGGTACAGATGATCGCCACCGCCGAAGCCATGGCCATGGGCGTGGCCAACGGCCTGGAGCCAGCGGTGCTGGCCGAGATTATGCGCCAGAGCTCAGGCGGCAACTGGACCCTGGAGAAATACAACCCCTGGCCCGGGGTGATGGAAAACGCCCCGGCGTCCAAAGGCTACAGCGGCGGTTTTATGGCCGAACTGATGGCCAAAGACCTCGGCCTGGCCCAAGAGGCTGCCCAAGCCAGCGGCAGCAGCACACCGATGGGCGCACTGGCCCTGCAGCTGTATCGCCTGCTGCTCAAGCAAGGCAAAGGCAAGCAGGACTTCTCGGTGGTGCAGCAACTGTTTGTCGAGTAACCGCGAGGCGCTTCGATGGCCGAGCCAACACCAGACAGCAAAAAGCCGCAGTGAACTGCGGCTTTTTTGAGATCACCTTTACTCAACGCTCACGCAACGCCTCGGCACGAGCACGAATAATCGGTTTGAGCAGGTAGCTGAGCACGCTCTTCTTGCCGGTGATAATGTCCACCGAAGCGACCATCCCAGGAATAATCAGCAACGGATGTTCCTCGCTGCCCAAATGGCTCTTGTTGGTGCGCAGCTTGATCACGTAAAAGCTGTTGCCATCGTCGTCGGTGACCGTATCGGCACCAATCTGCTCCAGCTCGGCCTTGAGCCCGCCGTAGATGGTGTAGTCATAGGCGGTGAACTTGACCATCGCCTCCTGCCCCGGATGCAGAAAAGCAATGTCCTGCGGGCGGATACGCGCCTCGACCAGCAGGTTCTCATCCAGCGGTACGATTTCGACCAAATCGCTACCCGGCTGGATCACCCCGCCGATGGTGTTAACCAACAGTTGCTTGACGATACCGCGCACCGGCGAGGTCACCAGCGTGCGGTTGACCCGATCCTCCAGCGCCTTGCCGGTGGACTGAACCTTACTCAAATCAGTACGGGTCTCGTTAAGCTGAGTCAGCGCCTCACTGCGAAAACGCCCACGTGTTTCGTCAATTTTGCGCTCAACTTCCTTGATCGCCGCCTCGGCTCGCGGCATGGCCAAGGTGGTTGCCTCTAGCTGGCCACGCGCCTCAACTTCAGCGCGTTTCAAGCGTAAGACTTCCACTCGGGAAATCGCGCCTTGGGACACCAAGGGTTCAGATATCTGAATTTCCTGACGCAGCAAACTCAGGCTATTGCGAAATTGCCCCTGCTTGGAGGCGAACTCACGCAGCTCTTGCCGACGCTGGATCAATTGCTCTTGCAAACCGGCCAACTCGTTGCGTAGTTGCGCTTTACGGCTATTGAACAGGGCAATTTCGTTATCCGCCTGGGTGGGCGCTTTTTGCCGTATTTCATCAGTAATCTGCAGCTCGCGCTCCTGCACTTCGGCACTTAGCCGTTCAACGCGCAGCAGCATGGCCAGGCGATCAGCCTCGGTTTCACCCACATTAGAGGCAAATCGGGTGTCATCCAGGCGTAACAACGGTGCACCGGCATCGACAATCTGCCCTTCACGGACAAACAACTCGGCGACGATACCGCCTTCCAGGTTCTGGATTTTTTGCAGCCGCGAGGACGGAATCGCCTTGCCATCACCGCGGGTCACCTCATCGACCACGGCGAAGTGGGCCCACAATAAGCAGAACACCACAAAAGCGATCAAGCCCCAAATGGTCAGGCGCACCACTCGCGGGGCATCCTCAATCAAGGCTTTGTTAACCTCGGGCAGCGGTTCATCGCCAAGCTCATTGTCACTGCCAAAATAGGCGGCAATAGCCTGCCGCAGGCTCTTCTTCTCGGGCACTTTAGCTGACACTGATCTGCCCCTTTTTCAACGCTTCCATCACGCTGCTTTTTGGCCCGTCGGCGATGATCTGCCCGCGATCAACAATTATCAGCCGGTCGACCAGGCTGAGCATCGAGGCCCGGTGGGTGACCAGTAATAGGGTCTTGCTGCCGATTACCGCAGACAAACGCTGCTTGAGGCGCTCTTCACCGGTGTTATCCATGGAGCTGGTCGGCTCATCGAGCAGCAGAATAGGCGGATCGAGTAACAGCGCGCGCGCCAGAGCCACGTTCTGCCGCTGGCCGCCAGAGAGGTTCTGGCCACGCTCACCGACCTGCAGCTCATAGCCCTTCGGGTGCAGACGGACAAACTCGTGCACACCCGCCAACTCGGAGGCCTGCAACACCAGCTCGTCCTCCACATAGCGCGCACCGGACACCAGGTTGTCACGCAAGGTGCCGCTAAACAGCTGAATGTCCTGTGGCACATAACCGATGTTGTGCCGCAGGTCACTGACATCCAGCTGGCGTACGTCGATGCCGTCGACCAGCAAACTGCCGCCATCGGGCTGATACAGCCCCACAATCAGCTTGGCCAACGAGCTTTTACCCGAGCCGCTACGGCCAATGATGCCAATCTTCTCGCCAGGGCGAACGATCAGGTTGATGCCCTGCAGGGCAGCCTGCTGCTGATCCGGATAATGAAAGTCCAGCTGACGAAACTCGATGGCACCTTGCAGCGACTGGCGCTTGAGCGGGCGCTCATCGGCCTGACGCTCCTGCGGCAACTCCATCATCTGATTGACGGAATCGAGGGTGATCTTGGCCTGCTGATAACGGGTGAGCAAACCGGAAATCTGCGTCAACGGCCCTAAAGCGCGACTGCTCAGCATGTAGCAGGCAATCAGCCCGCCCATGCTCAGGTTGCCGTCGATAATCTGGTACACACCCAGCACGATGACGATCACCCCGGCGAGTTGCTGCAGCAGCATGGTCGAGTTCATCGCCAGGCTGGAAAGCATGCGCGCGCGCAGCTCCAGACGACTGAGGGTGCCAATGGTTTGCTCCCAAACGTACTGGCGCTCACTCTCGGCATTGTTGACCTTGACTGCATCCAGCCCCGCCAGGCTCTCAATCAGGCTCGACTGGCGCTCAGCCGCCAGGGCCATGGTGCGCTGCATGGTTTCCGCCAGCGGGCGCTGCAAGCTCCAGCCGATCAGGGCTACCAATGGAAAAGCCAGCACCGGAACCCACACCAGATGCCCACCGATCATCGCGATCACCGCGAGAATCAACAGGGTAAACGGCAGGTCGATGACGCTGGCCAAGGTCAGCGAGGCGAGAAAATCGCGTAGGCTCTGAAACTCATGAATATTCTGCGCAAAGCTGCCCACTCGCGCCGGCCGAAACTTCATGGCCATGCCGGCAATACGCTCGAACAGCGTGGCGGAAATAATCAGGTCGGTCTTCTTGCCCGCCAGATCCAAGCAAAGACCGCGCAGGGTTTTCAGCAGTAGATCGAAGCAGAACACCCCGGCGATGCCAATCGCCAATACCCAGAGCGTGGCTTCGGCTTGGTTCGGTACCACGCGGTCGTAGACGTTCATCACGAACAGCGGCGTGGCCAGGCCAATCAGGTTAATCAGAAAACTCGCCGCAATGGCATCGATATACAACCAGCGTGAACGCTTGAGGGTGTCGCGAAACCAGGAGGTGGCGCGCGGAATCAACTCACCCCGGTTGAAATCAAACTTGTGCAACGGCTGGGCAAAGAACACCTGCCCGCTGTACTCCTCAGCCAGCGCTTCGGCACTGACATGCACCTCACCCCCTTCACTTTCGCTGGGCATGATGCGTGCCCGACCCTGGTCATCCCAGCCCAACAGGATGGCACTGCGACCATCATGCAGCAGTAACAGAGCAGGCATGGCAAGCGCTGGAATCTTTTCCAGGCCACGACGCAACCAGCGCCCCTGGAGGCCGGCACGCGCCGCTGCACGCGGCATCAACTCCGCGTTCAAACGCTGATCAGGCAGCGGCAGACCGGCGGTGAGCATGGCGCGACTGACCGATTTTTGGTGCAAGCTGCACAACGACAACAGGCTATCTAGCAGTGGATCGTCGTAGCGATCGCGGGGATCACTACGGGCTTGCATCTGGCTGGGGTCTACTGCCACAAAGATTTACTCATGCTCGGTTAGGGCCGTTGACGCGTGGCCTCAGTTCAACCCCGGCAGTTTGACCTGGGCCTTGATCTCATCCAATGGCGCGGCAGCCATCGGCGCGACCACCCCCTGACTCTGGAGCAGGGTGCCTATGGTGGCCTTGATCCGATATTGAGTAAACAGCTCGGTGAAACGGACTTCTTCAAGACGGCGCGAGGAAGTGAACAGCTCATTTTCACTGTCGAGCAAGTCCAACAGCGTGCGCTCACCCAAACTGAACTGTTGCTGGTAGGAGTCACGCACACGGCTGCTGTAGTCAACGTATTGCTGAGCAATCGGTAATTGCTGATTGGCATTTATCAACGCATTCCAAGCCAAGCCGAGCTCTTCATTTAATACGCGCAAGGCGTTATTGCGAATATCCATGGCCTGATTGGTTTGATAGGCCTTGGATTGCAAGTCAGCTTTATTGCTACCGCCAGCAAACAGGTTGTAACGCATGCCCAGCATTGCTCGCCAATCGTTATTGTGGCCCTCAACGCCATCCAGATTGTTGTCCATACTGCGCGACAACTCCGCATCAACGCGCGGGTAGAAGGCCGACTTAGCGGCTTCGTACTGCTGCTCGGTTGCTTGGATATCTGCTTCGGCTGAGCTCAACAAAGGATTATTAGCGAGCATTTCCTCACGTGCTGCCGTCAGATTATCCGGCAATTGACCTGCCAGATTTGAAGGCATACTCAAACCACTCGGCTCACGACCAACAACGCTGTAGTAATTAACCCGGGCATCAGCCAGGTTGGTTTGCTCGGTAATCAAATTGTTACGCGCCTGGGCCAAACGCGCTTCGGCCTGATCGAGATCGACGATCCGGCCGACACCGCTCTGACTGCGCAGGGTGATCTGATCATAGATCCGCTTATGGCTGGCCAAGTTGGTCTCGGCCAGACGAACCAAGTCTTGACGAGTCAGCACATCCAGATACACCTGCGCCACCGCCAGAGCAGTGCGCTCAGCGGTGCCCATCAGTTCATAGGCACGCGCATTCACCGTGGCGCGTTGACGACCGACTTCACTGCGGGTGGCAAAACCGTCAAAAACCATTTGCTGCACTCGCAGGCTCGATTCGCCACGGTTTAACGTCTTGGTATCGTGGCCCGTTCCACGGGTCCCTGGGCTGTCAGTAAACTCACGGCCATAGCCAGCCAATAAATCAACTTGCGGCAGATATCCGCCCTTAGCCGCCTTCATCTGCTCTTCAACCGACAAACGCGCATTAACCCCCGCCTGAATCTCCGGATGCACCTCAAGAGCACTTTGCATGGCTTCATTGAGCGACTGGCCATGAGCAGCCAGAGATACCGCCAGAGCAAGGGGGACGAGAGCAAGATAACGCATTGAGTTGACTTCCTTTCAGGCTGGGCTGGGGACTAGAACCGTGAAGCGCTAAACGCTCGACGCATTGGCCGCCAGAATACATAAACGACCGGCTCAGGAGGGGGACCTACACGACACAGTCCCGCATCAATGTCAAAGTGACATCAGGTTTAGCATTGTTTATTATCAAAACAAGTCGGTCAATAGTTCGGCATAAAGCTAATTCCATTAAGTGATAAGCCAAAAAAATGGCACATGCTAAAGTCAAAACATTGCCGCGCAGCATCAGTATTGCGCCTTAACTCCTGCTCAACGAATTTCACTGCAAGCCCAGTCCTGGAGCCTCACCTATGAGCAATATCGCCGCTATCGTCAAAAACCTTGTAGGCCAGGTGTTTGCTGTTTCTGTCGACGGTCTCAAGCGACAGATTTTTGAAGGCGAGCGCCTACTGATAGGTGAGCAGGTAATCACTGGCTTGGGCGGCGAAGTGACCTTGCAGTTGGCCGGCGGCGGCGAAGTTAAAGTGGCATCCAACAGCAGTTGGCAAGCTGCGCCTACCGCTAGCGAGAGCGATGAACGAGAGCCAGAGTCCGAGCTTGAGCAAGCACTTGCTGCCGGTCTAGACCCTACAACTGACCTAGAAGCCCCCGCTGCTGGCCCAAGTACTGGTGGCGGTAACGGTGGTGCAGCGGGTGGCGGACATAGCTTTGTGCTGCTGGATGAAACCGGGCAACAGCTTGACCCGACTGTAGGGTTTAAAACTGAAGGACTCGCATTCGCCTCAGATATAAATGAAGAAACCAACGGAGGCTTAGAGCAAGACTCTGTAGCCACCGATGGCCCGCCTCGCGTGGACATCCCGGACACCGATGGTGCGGCCAACGCCACTGACAGCACCCTGCCGGAAACCGCCGGCGCCACTGCCGGCTCGTTCAGCGTCAGCGCCGAAGCCGGCATCGCCTCGATCTCGGTCGGCGGCACGATCCTGACCCTGGCGCAACTGAATGATCTGGCCGCCAACCCCGTGCCGGCGATCAACACCGGCGAAGGCAGTCTGCAGATCACCGCGTTCAACGCCGCCACCGGCGTGGTCAGCTACACCTATGACCCGAGCGTGCTAACCCACAGCGCCGGGGCGGCGATCACCGACAGCATCGCCATCAGCGTCACCGACGCCAACGGCGTAAGCCGCGGCGATAACCTCGACATCGCCATCACCGACAGCACCCCGAGCGCGGTCAACGACGTCAACAGCATCACTGAAGACGCCGCACCGAACAGCGTGACCGGTAACGTGCTGGGCAACGACAGCGTCGGCGCCGATGCCAACGCCACCCCAGTCACCGCCGGGGTGTTCAGCAACGCCAGCGGCTACGGCACCCTGACCCTCAACAGTGACGGCAGCTACAGCTACGCCCTGAACAACGGCAACGCTGCGGTCAACGCCCTGAATGACGGCCAGTCGCTGACTGACAGCTTCACCTACACCCTCACCGACGGTGACGGCAGCAGCACCACGGCGACCCTGGTCATCACCATCAATGGCCGCACCGATGGCCCGCCTCGCGTGGACATCCCGGACACCGATGGTGCGGCCAACGCCACTGACAGCACCCTGCCGGAAACCGCCGGCGCCACTGCCGGCTCGTTCAGCGTCAGCGCCGAAGCCGGCATCGCCTCGATCTCGGTCGGCGGCACGATCCTGACCCTGGCGCAACTGAATGATCTGGCCGCCAACCCCGTGCCGGCGATCAACACCGGCGAAGGCAGTCTGCAGATCACCGCGTTCAACGCCGCCACCGGCGTGGTCAGCTACACCTATGACCCGAGCGTGCTAACCCACAGCGCCGGGGCGGCGATCACCGACAGCATCGCCATCAGCGTCACCGACGCCAACGGCGTAAGCCGCGGCGATAACCTCGACATCGCCATCACCGACAGCACCCCGAGCGCGGTCAACGACGTCAACAGCATCACTGAAGACGCCGCACCGAACAGCGTGACCGGTAACGTGCTGGGCAACGACAGCGTCGGCGCCGATGCCAACGCCACCCCAGTCACCGCCGGGGTGTTCAGCAACGCCAGCGGCTACGGCACCCTGACCCTCAACAGTGACGGCAGCTACAGCTACGCCCTGAACAACGGCAACGCTGCGGTCAACGCCCTGAATGACGGCCAGTCGCTGACTGACAGCTTCACCTACACCCTCACCGACGGTGACGGCAGCAGCACCACGGCGACCCTGGTCATCACCATCAATGGCCGCACCGATGGCCCGCCTCGCGTGGACATCCCGGACACCGATGGTGCGGCCAACGCCACTGACAGCACCCTGCCGGAAACCGCCGGCGCCACTGCCGGTTCGTTCAGCGTCAGCGCCGAAGCCGGCATCGCCTCGATCTCGGTCGGCGGCACCACCCTGACCCTGGCGCAACTGAATAACCTCGCCAGCGTCCCGGTAACGCCGATCAACACCGGCGAAGGCAGTCTGCAGATCACCGCGTTCAACGCCGCCACCGGCGTGGTCAGCTACACCTACGACCCGAGCGTGCTAACGCACAGCGCGGGGGCGGCGATCACCGACAGCATCGCCATCAGCGTCACCGACGCCAACGGCGTGACCCGTGGCGATAACCTCGACATCGCCATCACCGACAGCACCCCGAGCGCGGTCAACGACGTCAACAGCATCACTGAAGACGCCGCACCGAACAGCGTGACCGGTAACGTGCTGGGCAACGACAGCGTCGGTGCCGATGCCAACGCCACCCCAGTGACTGCCGGGGTGTTCAGCAACGCCAGCGGCTACGGCACCCTGACCCTCAACAGTGACGGCAGCTACAGCTACGCCCTGAACAACGGCAACGCTGCGGTCAACGCCCTGAATGACGGCCAGTCGCTGACTGACAGCTTCACCTACACCCTCACCGACGGTGACGGCAGCAGCACCACGGCGACCCTGGTCATCACCATCAATGGCCGCACCGATGGCCCGCCTCGCGTGGACATCCCGGACACCGATGGTGCGGCCAACGCCACTGACAGCACCCTGCCGGAAACCGCCGGTGCCACTGCCGGTTCGTTCAGCGTCAGCGCCGAAGCCGGCATCGCCTCGATCTCGGTCGGCGGCACCACCCTGACCCTGGCGCAACTGAATAACCTCGCCAGCGTCCCGGTAACGCCGATCAACACCGGCGAAGGCAGCCTGCAGATCACCGCATTCAACGCCGCCACCGGCGTGGTCAGCTACACCTATGACCCGAGCGTGCTAACCCACAGCGCCGGGGCGGCGATCACCGACAGCATCGCCATCAGCGTCACCGACGCCAACGGCGTAAGCCGCGGCGATAACCTCGACATCGCCATCACCGACAGCACCCCGAGCGCGGTCAACGACGTCAACAGCATCACTGAAGACGCCGCACCGAACAGCGTGACCGGTAACGTGCTGGGCAACGACAGCGTCGGCGCCGATGCCAACGCCACCCCAGTCACCGCCGGGGTGTTCAGCAACGCCAGCGGCTACGGCACCCTGACCCTCAACAGTGACGGCAGCTACAGCTACGCCCTGAACAACGGCAACGCTGCGGTCAACGCCCTGAATGACGGCCAGTCGCTGACTGACAGCTTCACCTACACCCTCACCGACGGTGACGGCAGCAGCACCACGGCGACCCTGGTCATCACCATCAATGGCCGCACCGATGGCCCGCCTCGCGTGGACATCCCGGACACCGATGGTGCGGCCAACGCCACTGACAGCACCCTGCCGGAAACCGCCGGCGCCACTGCCGGTTCGTTCAGCGTCAGCGCCGAAGCCGGCATCGCCTCGATCTCGGTCGGCGGCACCACCCTGACCCTGGCGCAACTGAATAACCTCGCCAGCGTCCCGGTAACGCCGATCAACACCGGCGAAGGCAGTCTGCAGATCACCGCGTTCAACGCCGCCACCGGCGTGGTCAGCTACACCTACGACCCGAGCGTGCTAACCCACAGCGCCGGGGCGGCGATCACCGACAGCATCGCCATCAGCGTCACCGACGCCAACGGCGTGACCCGTGGCGATAACCTCGACATCGCCATCACCGACAGCACCCCGAGCGCGGTCAACGACGTCAACAGCATCACTGAAGACGCCGCACCGAACAGCGTGACCGGTAACGTGCTGGGCAACGACAGCGTCGGTGCCGATGCCAACGCCACCCCAGTGACTGCCGGGGTGTTCAGCAACGCCAGCGGCTACGGCACCCTGACCCTCAACAGTGACGGCAGCTACAGCTACGCCCTGAACAACGGCAACGCTGCGGTCAACGCCCTGAATGACGGCCAGTCGCTGACTGACAGCTTCACCTACACCCTCACCGACGGTGACGGCAGCAGCACCACGGCGACCCTGGTCATCACCATCAATGGCCGCACCGATGGCCCGCCTCGCGTGGACATCCCGGACACCGATGGTGCGGCCAACGCCACTGACAGCACCCTGCCGGAAACCGCCGGTGCCACTGCCGGTTCGTTCAGCGTCAGCGCCGAAGCCGGCATCGCCTCGATCTCGGTCGGCGGCACCACCCTGACCCTGGCGCAACTGAATAACCTCGCCAGCGTCCCGGTAACGCCGATCAACACCGGCGAAGGCAGTCTGCAGATCACCGCGTTCAACGCCGCCACCGGCGTGGTCAGCTACACCTACGACCCGAGCGTGCTAACCCACAGCGCCGGGGCGGCGATCACCGACAGCATCGCCATCAGCGTCACCGACGCCAACGGCGTAAGCCGCGGCGATAACCTCGACATCGCCATCACCGACAGCACCCCGAGCGCGGTCAACGACGTCAACAGCATCACTGAAGACGCCGCACCGAACAGCGTGACCGGTAACGTGCTGGGCAACGACAGCGTCGGCGCCGATGCCAACGCCACCCCAGTCACCGCCGGGGTGTTCAGCAACGCCAGCGGCTACGGCACCCTGACCCTCAACAGTGACGGCAGCTACAGCTACGCCCTGAACAACGGCAACGCTGCGGTCAACGCCCTGAATGACGGCCAGTCGCTGACTGACAGCTTCACCTACACCCTCACCGACGGTGACGGCAGCAGCACCACGGCGACCCTGGTCATCACCATCAATGGCCGCACCGATGGCCCGCCTCGCGTGGACATCCCGGACACCGATGGTTCGGCCAACGCCACTGACAGCACCCTGCCGGAAACCGCCGGCGCCACTGCCGGTTCGTTCAGCGTCAGCGCCGAAGCCGGCATCGCCTCGATCTCGGTCGGCGGCACCACCCTGACCCTGGCGCAACTGAATAACCTCGCCAGCGTCCCGGTAACGCCGATCAACACCGGCGAAGGCAGTCTGCAGATCACCGCGTTCAACGCCGCCACCGGCGTGGTCAGCTACACCTACGACCCGAGCGTGCTAACCCACAGCGCCGGGGCGGCGATCACCGACAGCATCGCCATCAGCGTCACCGACGCCAACGGCGTAAGCCGCGGCGATAACCTCGACATCGCCATCACCGACAGCACCCCGAGCGCGGTCAACGACGTCAACAGCATCACTGAAGACGCCGCACCGAACAGCGTGACCGGTAACGTGCTGGGCAACGACAGCGTCGGTGCCGATGCCAACGCCACCCCAGTGACTGCCGGGGTGTTCAGCAACGCCAGCGGCTACGGCACCCTGACCCTCAACAGTGACGGCAGCTACAGCTACGCCCTGAACAACGGCAACGCTGCGGTCAACGCCCTGAATGACGGCCAGTCGCTGACTGACAGCTTCACCTACACCCTCACCGACGGTGACGGCAGCAGCACCACGGCGACCCTGGTCATCACCATCAATGGCCGCACCGATGGCCCGCCTCGCGTGGACATCCCGGACACCGATGGTTCGGCCAACGCCACTGACAGCACCCTGCCGGAAACCGCCGGCGCCACTGCCGGTTCGTTCAGCGTCAGCGCCGAAGCCGGCATCGCCTCGATCTCGGTCGGCGGCACCACCCTGACCCTGGCGCAACTGAATAACCTCGCCAGCGTCCCGGTAACGCCGATCAACACCGGCGAAGGCAGTCTGCAGATCACCGCGTTCAACGCCGCCACCGGCGTGGTCAGCTACACCTACGACCCGAGCGTGCTAACCCACAGCGCCGGGGCGGCGATCACCGACAGCATCGCCATCAGCGTCACCGACGCCAACGACGTAAGCCGCGGCGATAACCTCGACATCGCCATCACCGACAGCACCCCGAGCGCGGTCAACGACGTCAACAGCATCACTGAAGACGCCGCACCGAACAGCGTGACCGGTAACGTGCTGGGCAACGACAGCGTCGGTGCCGATGCCAACGCCACCCCAGTGACTGCCGGGGTGTTCAGCAACGCCAGCGGCTACGGCACCCTGACCCTCAACAGTGACGGCAGCTACAGCTACGCCCTGAACAACGGCAACGCTGCGGTCAACGCCCTGAATGACGGCCAGTCGCTGACTGACAGCTTCACCTACACCCTCACCGACGGTGACGGCAGCAGCACCACGGCGACCCTGGTCATCACCATCAATGGCCGCACCGATGGCCCGCCTCGCGTGGACATCCCGGACACCGATGGTGCGGCCAACGCCACTGACAGCACCCTGCCGGAAACCGCCGGCGCCACTGCCGGCTCGTTCAGCGTCAGCGCCGAAGCCGGCATCGCCTCGATCTCGGTCGGCGGCACGATCCTGACCCTGGCGCAACTGAATGATCTGGCCGCCAACCCCGTGCCGGCGATCAACACCGGCGAAGGCAGTCTGCAGATCACCGCGTTCAACGCCGCCACCGGCGTGGTCAGCTACACCTATGACCCGAGCGTGCTAACCCACAGCGCCGGGGCTGCGATCACCGACAGCATCGCCATCAGCGTCACCGACGCCAACGGCGTAAGCCGCGGCGATAACCTCGACATCGCCATCACCGACAGCACCCCGAGCGCGGTCAACGACGTCAACAGCATCACTGAAGACGCCGCACCGAACAGCGTGACCGGTAACGTGCTGGGCAACGACAGCGTCGGCGCCGATGCCAACGCCACCCCAGTCACCGCCGGGGTGTTCAGCAACGCCAGCGGCTACGGCACCCTGACCCTCAACAGTGACGGCAGCTACAGCTACGCCCTGAACAACGGCAACGCTGCGGTCAACGCCCTGAATGACGGCCAGTCGCTGACTGACAGCTTCACCTACACCCTCACCGACGGTGACGGCAGCAGCACCACGGCGACCCTGGTCATCACCATCAATGGCCGCACCGATGGCCCGCCTCGCGTGGACATCCCGGACACCGATGGTTCGGCCAACGCCACTGACAGCACCCTGCCGGAAACCGCCGGCGCCACTGCCGGTTCGTTCAGCGTCAGCGCCGAAGCCGGCATCGCCTCGATCTCGGTCGGCGGCACCACCCTGACCCTGGCGCAACTGAATAACCTCGCCAGCGTCCCGGTAACGCCGATCAACACCGGCGAAGGCAGTCTGCAGATCACCGCGTTCAACGCCGCCACCGGCGTGGTCAGCTACACCTACGACCCGAGCGTGCTAACCCACAGCGCCGGGGCGGCGATCACCGACAGCATCGCCATCAGCGTCACCGACGCCAACGGCGTGACCCGTGGCGATAACCTCGACATCGCCATCACCGACAGCACCCCGAGCGCGGTCAACGACGTCAACAGCATCACTGAAGACGCCACACCGAACAGCGTGACCGGCAACGTGCTGGGCAACGACAGCGTCGGCGCCGATGCCAACGCCACCCCAGTCACCGCCGGGGTGTTCAGCAACGCCAGCGGCTACGGCACCCTGACCCTCAACAGTGACGGCAGCTACAGCTACGCCCTGAACAACGGCAACGCTGCGGTCAACGCCCTGAATGACGGCCAGTCGCTGACTGACAGCTTCACCTACACCCTCACCGACGGTGACGGCAGCAGCACCACGGCGACCCTGGTCATCACCATCAATGGCCGCACCGATGGCCCGCCTCGCGTGGACATCCCGGACACCGATGGTGCGGCCAACGCCACTGACAGCACCCTGCCGGAAACCGCCGGCGCCACTGCCGGTTCGTTCAGCGTCAGCGCCGAAGCCGGCATCGCCTCGATCTCGGTCGGCGGCACCACCCTGACCCTGGCGCAACTGAATAACCTCGCCAGCGTCCCGGTAACGCCGATCAACACCGGCGAAGGCAGTCTGCAGATCACCGCGTTCAACGCCGCCACCGGCGTGGTCAGCTACACCTACGACCCGAGCGTGCTAACGCACAGCGCGGGGGCGGCGATCACCGACAGCATCGCCATCAGCGTCACCGACGCCAACGGCGTGACCCGTGGCGATAACCTCGACATCGCCATCACCGACAGCACCCCGAGCGCGGTCAACGACGTCAACAGCATCACTGAAGACGCCGCACCGAACAGCGTGACCGGTAACGTGCTGGGCAACGACAGCGTCGGTGCCGATGCCAACGCCACCCCAGTGACTGCCGGGGTGTTCAGCAACGCCAGCGGCTACGGCACCCTGACCCTCAACAGTGACGGCAGCTACAGCTACGCCCTGAACAACGGCAACGCTGCGGTCAACGCCCTGAATGACGGCCAGTCGCTGACTGACAGCTTCACCTACACCCTCACCGACGGTGACGGCAGCAGCACCACGGCGACCCTGGTCATCACCATCAATGGCCGCACCGATGGCCCGCCTCGCGTGGACATCCCGGACACCGATGGTGCGGCCAACGCCACTGACAGCACCCTGCCGGAAACCGCCGGTGCCACTGCCGGTTCGTTCAGCGTCAGCGCCGAAGCCGGCATCGCCTCGATCTCGGTCGGCGGCACCACCCTGACCCTGGCGCAACTGAATAACCTCGCCAGCGTCCCGGTAACGCCGATCAACACCGGCGAAGGCAGCCTGCAGATCACCGCATTCAACGCCGCCACCGGCGTGGTCAGCTACACCTATGACCCGAGCGTGCTAACCCACAGCGCCGGGGCGGCGATCACCGACAGCATCGCCATCAGCGTCACCGACGCCAACGGCGTAAGCCGCGGCGA